>JAUWAC010000006.1 GCA_030602245.1 Marinobacterium sp. | reverse complement strand
CATAGCCCTGACGGGCCAACACTTTGATCTCCACTGCTTGCTCCTGGGTCAACATCTCGGCGGCTCAAAACCGCCATTATCGCCCAGGGGGTCAATTTTGCCTCGGCGTCAGGGGGTCAGTATTACATCGGCGTTAACACCAACCGGTTGCGCGATGGACAGTAGAGGCGCACCGACTATAGTGTGATCAGATCTATACGGGAATACACAGCAACGACATCAAGGATGGAGCGATGAAGTACAAGGAATGTCTCAGATGCGGCTACACCAGAACGCCAAACGAAACAGCGCCAGCCGATCAGTGCCCATCATGTGGCGCTTACTATGCAAAGGTGGCCGCCAACCAGCAGCGCGCCCGAAAGCAGCCAGAGCCCCCCGCGCCAGCATCCAAGAAGCACACCTTCCGCAAGATCCTCACCGCACTGGAAACAGCCAAGGCAGCACCACGACAAGCGCAGATCGAAGCGCGGGCCTCTCAGACTACTCTGGTTCGTGGCTACCGTGGGCGACAGGCAGCAGCGATAGCCGAGTTCCAGAAGGAGGCCGCGCAGCTGGAGCAGGAGGGTTTCGAGCCTACCAACCAGATGTGGGAGCCAGGGAACTGGGGGTGTCTCTCGTTCATCCTGGCCACCTGCCTGATACCGCTGTTCGGTATAGGGCTGCTGATCATCCTTGGCCTGATCATTGTTAAGCCACCTGGAACGCTGACGGTTACATACAAGCGGGTGCCATCGAGCGCCGCCCCTCGGTAGGTTCTATCCGGGACACCCTGCCCACGCGAGGGCGTAGACCCGCCGAGTCCGCACACTCACGAAATTTCCGGATATTGACAAGTCCATCTTTGCAGGGCACGCGTTTCGTTATCGCCTCAATGTATTCTCACCGAAAGCCCGCAGCAGTGAAGCCAAAGAGCCCTACACGCCCGCATGACCAAAGGTTATCGCAGCCCATTTTATGTAAACCGCATAGCCCTTTGGAGGCTGAACCGCATCGCGTGAGTCGCCACTAACAACACCTTTTCCAAATAACCCTGAATAGCAGAATCCCGGCCACATGGAGCAGGAAAGCCAACGCGTTAATCAGGCATTAGCCGAATACTTGAATCTGAGAACCGATAACGCTCACGGACGCCATCTTACCTGTCGCACCGGCTTCCGGACAGATTCCGGACAAGTTGGAAAAACTGGAAAATTTGGAGGATTAAGATCGAGATAACTTATTGATCGTAATGGTCGGGACGGCAGGATTTGAACCTGCGACCCCCTGCACCCCATGCAGGTGCGCTACCAGACTGCGCTACGCCCCGACTAGGCGGAGACCCAAGGGCCTCGAAGAGATGCGAATACTACATTAAGGGTTTGATCTTGTGAAGCTTTTATCGAACCGTTTTTAGCAGGTCGCGGATCGACTCGAGTTCAGTGATGGTCTGGCGCAGCAGCTGGCGATAGCGCCGCGCATCGTCCCCCGCCTCATCACCACTGAGCCACTGGCGCGCACCGACGATGGTGAAACCCTGCTCATACAGAAGGCTGCGGATCTGACGAATCAGCAACAGATCCTGGCGTTGATAATAGCGACGATTGTTACGCTTGACCGGCTGAATCTGCTCGAACTCCTGCTCCCAGTAGCGCAGCACGTGCGGCTTCAGGTCACAGAGTTTTGCGGCTTCGCCGATGGTGAAATAGCGCTTGCCGGGAATCGGAGCCAGCTCAGTCTGAGTTGGGCTGCTGTCCGGCATAGGCTTCTACGCGTTCCTTGAGTTTTTGGCCCGGACGGAAGGTCACGACCCGGCGCGCCGAGATCGGGACTTCTTCTCCGGTCTTGGGATTGCGGCCCGGACGCTGGCGTTTGTCGCGCAGATCGAAGTTGCCGAAGCCGGACAGTTTCACATGCTCGTTTGACGCCAGACTCGCGCGAATCTCGTCGAAGAAGGATTCCACCATCTCTTTCGCTTCACGCTTGTTGAGGCCCAGTTCTTCGAACAGGCGCTCAGCCATATCCGCTTTGGTCAACGAGCTCATGACATTCACCCTGTCTTGGCAGGCGCTTGAGAAGCGGCCTGCGTTGCCGTTGCTGCGTTAACAACGAACGTACGGTTCATTGTTAACGCATGGATTCCGCTGTGTCGGCCATTTCTGCCCGGGCGGCGTCTTGCAACGGCTGCCTAGCATGCGCTTCTCGATGGCCTGTCAGTCTCTTAACGCAGCCCCCAGTTTTTCACTCAGAGCCGAGACAACAGCGCTCACTGCACTGTTTATTTCTTCATCATTAAGAGTGCGTGATGGATGTTGCCAGGTCAAGCCCAGAGCCAGACTTTTTCGTCCCGGTTCAATACCTTGGCCCTGATAGACGTCAAACAGCGTCACCTGTTTCAGGTACTCGCCGGCGTGTTCCTCCACCACTTCACGCAGCTGGGCAAAGTGCGTATCGGTGCTGACCAGTACCGCGAGGTCACGACGCGACTCCGGGAACTTCGACAGCTCGGAGAAGCGTGCGACGCGTCCATCCACAACCGCATCAAGCGCGATTTCGAACAGGAATACCGGCCCGGTCAGGTCCAGCGACTTGTGCAGCGACGGGTGCAGCGCGCCGATGTAGCCAACGGTTTTACCGCCACGCCTGATCGCCGCACTCTGTCCTGGATGCAGCGCCACATGCGGCTCAGCCACAAAGGTGAACTCGCCGGCACAGCTGCCAAGGCCCAGCAGCGACTCCACATCGCCCTTGATGTCGAAGAAATCGACCTTGTCGTTGCCACCGTTCCAGCCTTCCGGATGGCGCGAACCTGATACGACACCGGCGACGACGTTCTGCTGTTCCAGACCCTCCGCAGTGGGTACGAAACGCTGCCCGATTTCGAACAGGCGTACACGCGGCTGCTGGCGGTGCTGGTTGTACTGCAGCGCCTTGGCCAGCCCCGGCCAGAGCGTGGTACGCATCACCGCCATTTCGGCAGAGATCGGGTTGGCCAGCGCCATCGGCTCGTGAACATCATCAAACTGCCTGGACAGGCCGGCTTCAATGAAGCTGTAAGTGATCGCTTCCTGATAACCGCGCGCAATCAGGTGGCTGCGCAGACGGGTCAGGCCGACTTTCGCCTCAGCGATCGGCGGAATCGGCAGCTCCGCGTTCGGCGTGCGCACCGGCAGGTTGTTGTAACCGTAGACGCGCGCGATCTCCTCGATCAGATCCACCTCAAGGCTGATATCGAAGCGATAACTCGGCACCGTCACCCGCCATTTGCGCTCGCCAGCAGGTTCCAGCGTCAGCCCGAGACGGGTCAGAATACCTTCGATTTCCGCCGCCGGCAGCTCGAGCGCCAGCATCGATGTCACCTTGTCATGACGCAGACGCACCGTCTCGCGCGTGGGCAGATGTTCATCCGCCACCGCTTCGGTGATCGGGCCCGGCTGACCGCCGACGATATCGAGCAGCAGCGCGGTTGCACGCTCCATGGCGCGGCGCTGCAGCTGCCAGTCGACACCGCGCTCAAAGCGGTGCGAGGAATCGGTATGCAGGCCATAGCTGCGCGCGCGACCGGCAATCGCCAGCGGCGCGAAGAACGCGCTCTCGAGCAGGATGTCGCGGGTTTCGCTGCTCACCGAGCTGTCCTCACCGCCCATGATACCGGCCATCGCAACCGCTTTGCGGTCATCGGCGATAACCAGCGTATCGGCGTTCAGTTTCACACTCTGGCCATCGAGCAACGTCAGCTCTTCATCCTGCTGCGCCATGCGCACCTGGATGCCGCCTTCGAGCTTGTTCAGATCGAAGGCGTGCATCGGCTGACCCAGCTCCAGCAGCACGTAGTTGGTCACGTCGACCACCGGATCGATGGCGCGGATACCGGAGCGACGCAGCTTCTCCTGCATCCACAGCGGTGTGGCAACGCCGGGGTTAATGTTGCGAATGACGCGGGCCAGATAGCGCGGACAGCCCTGCGGCGCCTTCAGGGTCGCCTGAATCTGATCGTCGATCTGCGGAGCCACCGGTTCACAGGGGATGTCCGCCACCGGAACCCGATTCAGCACGCCGACTTCGCGCGCCATGCCGGCGAGGCTGAGACAGTCACCCCGGTTTGGCGTCAGGTCGACGTCGATGATCTGGTCGTCCAGCTTCAGGTATTCACGCAGATCGGTACCGACCGGCGCATCTGCCGCCAGTTCCATCAGGCCGCCATGATCGTCGGACAGGCCCAGTTCATCTTCGGCACAGAGCATGCCGAACGATTCAACCTGACGCAGCTTCGCCTTCTTGATCTTGAAATCGCCCGGCAGCACGGCGCCGACCTTTGCGAACGGCACTCGAATGCCGGCCCGGGCGTTGGGCGCACCACAGACGACCTGATATTCCTCGCTGCCATCGGATACGGTGCAGACTCGCAATTTGTCCGCATTGGGGTGCTGCTCCGCACTGAGAATCTCCCCCACAACGACACCACTGAAGCGGCCGGCGACCGGCTCCACGGCGTCCACTTCGAGCCCCGACAGGCTGAGCTGATCGACCAGGCCTTGGGTATCAATTTCGGGCTGCACCAGTTCGCGCAACCAGTGTTCACTGAATTTCATGCTGCTGTCCTGAAATCTCTGGGTTCTGGGTACGGTCGATCAACGGAACTGGCCAAGGAAGCGCAGATCGTTTTCGAAGAACAGGCGCAGGTCATCAACGCCATAGCGGAGCATCGCAAAACGCTCAACGCCCATACCAAAGGCAAAGCCGGTATACTCTTCCGGATCGATGCCGGACATCTCCAGCACTTTCGGGTGCACCATGCCGCAGCCGAGCACCTCGAGCCACTTGCCGTCGCCGCGGTCGATATCGACCTCGATGGACGGTTCGGTGAACGGAAAATAGGAGGGGCGGAAGCGTACCTTGACATCCTCCTCGAAGAATTCGCGCAGGAACTGCTCCAGCGTCCCCTTCAGGTCCGCGAAGCTGATCTCCTTGTCGATCAGCAGCCCTTCAACCTGATGGAACATCGGTGAGTGGGTCTGATCGTAATCGCAGCGGTAGACGCGGCCCGGGCAGATAATCCGGATCGGCGGCTGCTGGCTTTCCATCGTCCGCACCTGCACCGGTGAGGTGTGCGTGCGCAGCAGACGGTGGGCATCGAAGTAGAACGTATCGTGCATCGCCCGCGCCGGGTGGTGCGCCGGAATGTTCAGCGCTTCGAAGTTGTGGTAATCGTCCTCGATTTCCGGCCCTTCCGCGATGCTGTAACCGATGCTGCCGAAAAACGCTTCAATGCGCTCCAGTGTCTTCGTCACCGGGTGCAGACCACCCAGCGCCTGACCACGACCGGGCAGCGTCACATCCACGGTTTCGGATGCAAGCTTCTGCTCCAGCGCCGCACGCTCGAGCTCATCCTTGCGTGCGTTCAGCACGCCTGCGAGCTCATCCTTCGCTTCGTTGATTTTGGCACCCGCAGCAGGGCGTTCCTCGGCGGACAGTTTGCCCAGCCCTTTCAGCAACTGGGTAAGATGACCTTTCTTACCCAGGTACTGAACGCGTACGTCATCCAGCGCCTTGACGCTGTCGGCCTCAGCGACCGCCTGTTTGCCCTCCGTCAGGAGAGCCTGAAGATTTTCCATGTCCGGCTCCAAACAAAAATAGGGGAAGAGCTTGCACCCTTCCCCTATTTGATCTGCTCAATTACCTACCAATAGGCGGGTGTCGCCTCAGGCCAGGGCTGCCTTGGCCTTCTCGACCACCGCAGCAAAAGCCGCCTGCTGGTTTACAGCCAGGTCAGCCAGAACCTTACGGTCGATCTCGATGTTGGCCTTTTTCAGACCGGCGATGAAGCGGCTGTAGGACAGACCGTTGATGCGGGCAGCAGCGTTGATACGCGCGATCCACAGGGCACGGAACTGACGCTTGCGCTGACGACGGTCGCGGTAAGCGTACTGGCCGGCCTTGATGACCGCCTGCTTGGCTACACGGAACACACGGCTGCGAGCGCCGTAGTAACCTTTAGCCTGTTTCAGAATTTTCTTGTGACGGGCACGAGCCTGTACACCACGTTTTACGCGAGGCATAGCAATTCCTTCCTGATATAAAGTTGATTCGGACTAAAGCTTACAGATACGGCAGCATGCGCTTGACCAGAGCCTGGTCAGCGGCATTCACCTGCATCATCGGGCGCAGCTGACGCTTACGCTTGGTGCTTTTCTTGGTCAGAATGTGGCTTTTGAAGGACTGCTTGTGCTTGATGCCGTTAGCAGTTTTCTTGAAACGTTTTGCCGCACCGCGGACAGTTTTGATCTTAGGCATTCTCAATCTCCACGCATTCGTTTGTAATGTGCCAGCCGGAATCAACAAAACCCACACTATCGTTCATCAGAGCGACAGCGCGGGTTCTGGTGGAATCGCTGACTATTTCTTCTTCGGGGCGACGACCATCACCATCTGGCGACCTTCCATCTTCGGCTGCTGTTCTACAACACCCAAGCCTTCGAGGTCAGCCTCGACACGCCTGAGCAGCTGCATACCCAGCTCCTGATGGGCCATCTCACGACCACGGAAACGCAAGGTCACCTTGGCCTTGTCCCCGGCTTCAAGGAAACGTACCAGGTTGCGCAGTTTTACCTGATAATCCCCTTCTTCCGTACCGGGACGGAATTTCACTTCCTTGACCTGCATCTGAGACTGTTTCTTCTTAGCCTCATTTGCCTTCTTCTTCATCTCGTACTGATGCTTGCCATAGTCCATGATCTTACAGACGATGGGATCAGCCTCGGAGATCTGTACGAGGTCAAGCTCAGCCTCCTGAGCATGCTCAAGAGCCTCTTCAATCGGAACGATACCAATCTGGTTACCGTCCGCCCCAATGAGACGGACTTCACGTGCACGGATGTTATCGTTGATTGGCGGCAGGTTCTGACGACCGCCGCGCCTGTTATCACGCCTGATAGCTATATCTCCTGACGAATTTTATTCCTGACGCCCTTTGCGGCTTACGTCCGCTTTCAGCATATCCAGGAGGGCGTCAACCGACATCGTGCCGAGGTCTTCACCGGAGCGCGTACGCACTGCAACGGATCCGGACTCCACTTCTTTGTCGCCTACTACAAGCAGGTAGGGCACTTTCTGTAAAGTACGCTCGCGGATTTTAAAGCCGATCTTCTCGTTTCTCAAGTCCGCAACGGCGCGGAATCCGTCATTTTCAAGGCGTTCCGTGACTTTCTTCACGAAGTCAGCCTGCTTGTCGGTAATGTTCATCACCGCGACCTGAACCGGCGCCAGCCAGGTGGGCAGCGCACCGGCGTAATGCTCGATCAGGATACCGATGAAGCGCTCGAACGAACCGAGGATGGCCCGGTGCAGCATGACCGGCGTTTCACGCTCGCCCTGCTCGTTGACGAACTGGGCACCGAGACGGCCCGGCATCGAGAAGTCGACCTGAATCGTCCCGCACTGCCAGATACGGCCGAGGCAGTCACGCAGCGAGAATTCGATCTTCGGCCCGTAGAAGGCGCCTTCTCCTGGCAGCTCTTCCCAGTCCAGCTCGGCGGCGTCCAGCGCATCGGCCAGCGCCTTTTCGGCCTTGTCCCAGATCTCGTCGGAGCCGACACGCTGCTCCGGACGAGTCGACAGTTTGTAAATGATGTCGGTGAAGCCGAAGTCGGCATACACCTCGTGCAGAAACTCGATAAACGCCGCCACCTCGGACTGAATCTTGTCTTCGCCACAGAAGATGTGAGCATCGTCCTGCACGAAGCCGCGCACACGCATGATGCCGTGCAGCGCGCCGGAGGGCTCATTGCGGTGGCAGGAGCCGAATTCGGCCAGGCGCAGCGGCATTTCACGGTAGGAGCGCAGCCCCTGGTTGAATACCTGAATGTGGCACGGGCAGTTCATCGGCTTGATCGCGAAGTCACGGCTCTCGGAGTGCGTCGTGAACATCTGTTCGTGGAACTTGTCCCAGTGCCCCGACTTTTCCCACAGGGTGCGCTCAACCACCTGCGGCGTCTTGATCTCCTGATAGCCATGCTTGCGCTGCTTGGCCCGCATGTACTGCTCGATCTGCTGGTACAGCGTCCAGCCATGCGGGTGCCAGAACACCATGCCCGGCGCTTCTTCCTGCAGATGGAACAGGTTCAGCTGCTTGGCGAGTTTGCGATGATCACGCTTCTCGGCTTCCTCGAGACGGTGCAGATATTCCTTGAGCGCCTTTTTGTCGCCCCAGGCCGTGCCGTAGATCCGCTGCAGCATTTCGTTCTTGGCATCGCCGCGCCAGTAGGCACCGGCCACCTTCATCAGCTTGAACGCCTTGATATGGCCGGTGGACGGCACATGCGGGCCGCGACACAAATCGATGAAGTCACCCTGACGATAGAACGACAGAGGCTCATCACCCGGGATATCCTGAATGATTTCGACCTTGTACTTCTCGCCCATCTGCTCGAACATCGCGATCGCTTCGTCGCGCGCCATGATCGAGCGGCTGACCTCGAGGTTCGCCTTGGCCAGCTCGTTCATGCGCTGCTCGATCTTGGCCAGATCATCCTGCGTGAACGGGCGCTCGTAGGCAAAGTCGTAATAGAAGCCATCTTCAATCACCGGGCCGATCGTCACCTGCGCCCCCGGGAACAGCTCCTGCACCGCCATCGCCATCAGATGGGCACAGGAGTGGCGGATAATATCGACGCCCTCTTCATCACGTGCGGTGACGATCGCCAGCTGCACGTCGCGGTCAATCACATAGCTGGTATCCACCAGCTCGCCATCTACCTTGCCGGCCAGCGCAGCCTTGGCGAGGCCAGTGCCGATATCGGCGGCAACGTCGTACACGCTGACGGGGTGATCGAATTCGCGGGTGCTCGCATCGGGAAGGGTAATGACAGGCATCTGTAATCCTTAAAGCTTAGTGGTGGCCCCTACGACAGGTCACATAAGAGGTCGGTTCGGTGCAGAAACAGGTACGTCGGTACCAAACAAGACGCGCAAGTATAGCGCCGCCAGCCCGCTGCGACCAGCGGCCCGGCGGACAAACCCCGTGCGCGGGAGTACAATGGCCGCACAATAATCATTCAAAAACGCCCTGAGCTGCCATGCCCCGAATTCGCTTGCGTATCAGCACCCGCCTGATGATCGTGCTCTGCCTGCTGGTCCTGCTGCAGGCCGCCCTGCTCGGCGGCTTCGCCCTGCGCCACCTGGCCGACTCGCTGGAAGAACAGATGGCTCAGCGCGCGGTGCAGCTGGCCTCGATGATCGCGCAAACGCCGTCTATCCGCGAAGCGGTCGCCGCCAACGACAGCGCGGCGGTACAGGCGGTCGTCAGCGAGCTGCGCGACGCCACCGATGCCAGTTTCATCTCGATCGGCAACACCGAGGGCATTCGCCTCGCCCACCCGTTGCCCGACCGCATCGGCAAGCCGATGGTGGGTGGTGACAACTATGCCGTGCTGAAGGAAGGCCGCACCATCATCTCCCGCGCCGTCGGCAGCCTCGGTCCGTCGATCCGCGGCAAGGCGCCGGTGTTCAACGATGTCGGCGATGTTGTCGGCGTCGTCTCGATCGGCTATCTGACCCGGGAGATTGACGAGACCGTGCTGGAGTATCAGCGCATCGTCATCATCGTCACCGGACTGCTGCTGTTCCTGTCGGTACTGACTGCAAGCTGGATCGCACGCCGCTTCCGCGCCGCCATCTTCGACCTGGAGCCGCACGAGATCGCCGCGCTGTTCGAGGAGCGCAACGCCACCCTCGAATCCGTGCGCGAAGGAATCATCGCCATCAATGCCGACGGACGCATCACCACGTTCAACCGGGCCGCCGTTGAGACACTGGGGCTTGAGGGCCATCCGCTGGCCGGGCGCCCGATTCGGGAGGTGCTGCCGGACAGCCGCCTGCCGGCTCTGCTGGAGAGCGGCGCGCCGGAGTTCGACACCGAAATGACGATCCGCGGCCGCAGCCTGATCATCAACCGGGTGCCGATCCGGGTAAAAGGCAAGCTGACCGGTGTCGTCGCCAGTTTTCGCCAACGCGACGAACTGGCCATGGTGTCGCGTCAGCTCACCCGCATCCGCCAATACGCGGAAACCCTGCGCAGTCAGGCCCACGAATACGCCAACAAGCTGCACACCATCGCCGGACTGATTCAGCTCGACCGCAACGACGAGGCGCTGGAGCTGATCGGCCAGGAAACCCGCGACCATCAGGCACTGCTGCGCTGGCTGGTGGATTCGGTGGACGATCCGGTCGTCTCCGGCTGCCTGCTCGGCAAATTCAACCGCGCCCATGAACTTGGCCTGCGCCTCGAAGTGGACCCCGACAGTCAGCTTGGCCCGCTGCCCGCCGGCATCACGCCGGAACGGTTGGTGACACTGATCGGCAACCTGCTCGATAACGCCTTCGACGCCACACTGAGCACCAATGGCGACACCGTCACCCTGTCGATGACCGATATCGGCCAGGATCTGATCATCGAAGTCGAGGATCAGGGTCCCGGTATCGCCGATGAGGACCGTCCCCACCTGTTCGACAAGGGCTTCAGCCGTAAGGCGCAGGGCCGCGGTATCGGCCTGCATCTGGTCAAGGAGGGCGTCAGCCAGCTCGGCGGTGAGATCGTGGTCGAAAACCGCAGCGACGGCGGCGCCCGTTTCACGCTTTACCTGCCCAAGGAGAACGTCCGATGACCGCACCACTTGGCATCGTTATCGCCGAGGACGACCTGCAGATCGCGGAGATCCAGCGCCGCTTCGTCGAGCGCGTCCCGGGATTCGAGATCCGCGGCATTGCGCACACGACCCGGGATGCACGGGAGCTGATCGAAGTCCTGCAGCCGGATCTGGTGTTACTCGACATCCAGTTCCCCGATGGCAGCGGCCTTGAGCTGCTGCGCGAGCTGCGCGCGGCCTCCCACCCGACCGATGTCATTCTGATTACCGCCGCCAAGGAGGTCGACAGCCTGACCGAAGCGCTGCGCTGCGGTGTGTTCGACTATATCCTCAAGCCGCTGGTGTACGAGCGCCTCGAGCAGGCGCTCACCAATTATCAGACACATCTGGCGCGGCTGCGCGACCTGCAGCAATTGAGTCAGCAGACAGTGGACGGCCTGATGCCGCGCGCGATGCAACGCAACAACACCGTCCCCACACCCCAGCCAACCCGGCTGCCCAAGGGGATCGATGCGCTGACACTGGACAAGGTTTGTCAGACCATGCACGCCAGCGCCGAGGCACTGAGTGCCGAGCAGGTGGGCGAACGTATCGGCTCGAGCCGCACCACCGCGCGACGCTATCTCGAGTATCTGGTATCGCAGCAGGAGCTCGAAGCCGACATCAGTTACGGCAGTATCGGTCGCCCCGAGCGGCGCTACCGCAAACGCTGAACGCCATCGCCGGGCGCGCCCATGGCCCGGTGAACCCCGAACGTAAAAAAGCCACCACCACGACAGTCGCGTGGGGTGGCGAAAAAGTACCGGGCGAGCGGAACCGGAATCGCCCGGCAGGTGCACCAACGACGGTTGCGTTCAGGCCATCAGTCGCCCTCTTCCGGCACTTCCAGTCGGGCACGTGCGTTCTCCATGCGGCGACGCAGGATCGGACCGACGATGTAGGGCAGTGCAAGCCCCAGGAAGGCCAGCGACCAGATGGTGAGACTCAGACCGCTGGAGAACAGCGCCGTCCAGTCGCCATCGGAGATTGCCAGCGCGTGGCGCAGGTTCAGCTCCATCTCCGGCCCCAGCAGCATGCCAAGAATGACCGGTACCAGCGGCACTTCCAGCTTGCGCAGCACGTAGCCCGCCAGACCGAAGCCGACCATGAAGTACAGATCCAACGCACTGTTGCTGATCGAATAGATACCGACCGCGGCAACCAGTGTCACCACCGGCATCAGGTATTTCGGCGGAATACTCAGCAGTTTGACGAACAGCCCGATCATCGGAATGTTCAGCGCCAGCAGCATCAGGTTACCGACCAGCAGCGCGGCGATGACACCCCACACCAGCTCGGCGTTCTGCGTGAACAGCATCGGGCCAGGCTGGATGTTGAGTGAAATCAGCATCGCCAGCAGCACGGCCGTGGTACCGCTGCCCGGCACACCCAGCGTCAGCATGGGCACCAGTGCACCGTTGGCCGCCGCGTTGTTACCCGCTTCCGGCGCCGCGACACCGCGCGGATCACCCTCACCGAACTGCCCCTTGCTGCCAACCACGCGCTTCTCCAGCGTATAGCTGACAAAGCTGCCCAGCGACGCGCCGGCTCCCGGCAGCACGCCGGAGATAAAGCCCAGCACCGAGCCACGCAGGCTGGTGGGAATCACGTGCAGGATATCGCTCATCTTCAGGTTCAGCTTGTTCAGCTTCGCGGCCGCCAGCCCTTCACCGACATGCTTTTCGATGAAGAACAGCAGCTCGCTGACCGC
Organism: Marinobacterium sp.; assembly: GCA_030602245.1. Classification (GTDB taxonomy): domain Bacteria; phylum Pseudomonadota; class Gammaproteobacteria; order Pseudomonadales; family Balneatricaceae; genus Marinobacterium_D. The sequence continues at coordinate 136,472 of JAUWAC010000006.1, read as the reverse complement.
AAACAGACCGACGATAGCGATGATGAAGTCGACCCCTTCGTACAACTCCAGAATGTCGAAGGTGTAGCGCTGGTTGCCGGTCGAGATATCCACCCCGACGGTGGCGATCATCAGACCCAGACAGGCGGCGACAATCGTCTTGACCTGATTCTTGCCGGTGATCCCGCCCAGCGTTGCGAACGCCAGCGCGAACAGCGCAAAGTACTCGGCGGCGCCGAAATGCAGTGCGAAACGGGCCAGAATCGGGGCGAGGATGATCAGACCGATGGTCGCCAGCAGGCTGCCGATAAATGATGCAATCGCCGAAATGGCCAGCGCCTCGGCGGCCTTGCCTTTCATCGCCATCGGGTAGCCATCGAGCGTCGTCATCATCGCCGGCTCGTCACCCGGGATATTGAGCAGGATGCTCGAAATACGCCCGCCGTACATGGCACCGGCATAGACCGATGTCAGCATGATCAGCGATGCGGCCGGCGACAGCCCCAGACTGAACGCGAGCGGAATCAGAATCGCGACGCCATTGGCCGGCCCCAGACCCGGCAGCGCACCGATCAGGGTGCCGAGGATGGCGCCGATGGCCGCGAACATGAGGTGCTCAGGCGTCAACGCGACGGCAAACCCCTGCAGCAGGAAATTCAGAGTCTCCATCAGTTCGGCTCCTTAACTCAGCTTGAGGATGCCGGCCGGCAGATGCAGCTCGAGCACAAAGTTGAACAGCAGATACACCACCACCGCACTGCTCACGCCGGTCAGCACAGACGGCAGCGGGCGGGCACCCATGCGCCAGCAGAGCACGCCTACCATCAGCGTCGTGGAGATCACGAACCCGACCGGGGCCAGCATGGCAGAGAAGATCGCCAGCACCGCCAGCACAAAACCGAGATCCAGCAGCGTCCTGACACCGGGCCACGGCTGGTCCTGATCGGGTTTGACGATCAGGTAGAGGCTGGACACGCCGAGAATTACCGCCAGCAGCAGCGGAAACGTCTCGGGCCCGACCGCCTCGGCACCACCGAACGGCTCGGGGAACTGACTGGCCTCCCAGCCGTACGAGACGGCCAGGAGGAGCATCAGGATTCCCAGGATGCGATCGCCGATCATTTGATCAGCCCGATTTCGATGGAGAGTTCACGAATATCCTTCACCTGCTGCTGAACGAAGGCTTCGAACTCCGCACCGGACTTGTGGAACGGCATCAGACCGTTCTGCTGCATCACCTGCTTCCATTCGTTGCTGGCGTACAGCTTGTCGTAGGTCTGGGTCCACCACTCGTAGGCATCATCCGGAATGCCGGCCGGCAGGTAGAAACCGCGCCAGTTCGGCGCCACCGCGTCGATACCCTGTTCAACGGCGGTCGGCATGCCGCCCAGCTCACCCGGCAGACGCTCTTCGGCCAGTACCGCGAGCACGCGCAGATCGCCGGATTCCACGAAGCCGAGCACCTCGGAGACGTCACCGGTAAAGCCCTGAATATGGCCACCGACCACCTGGGTGATCGCCTCGGCGCCACCGTTATAGGCCAGATACTTGATCTTCGGCAGTTCGGTCACGCCGGCCGCTTTCGCGGCGATCAGCACTTTCAGGTGATCCCAGCCACCAAGCGCACTGCCACCGCCGAATTTAACCGACAGCGGGTCCGCCTTGATCGCATCCATCAGCTCGTTCAGAGTCTTGTAGGGTGAGTCCTGCGCCACGGCGATGACACCGTAGTCAGCCCCCAGCGCGGCGGCCCATTTGACCTGCTCGGCGGTCATGCCGCGGAACTGGCCCTGCGCCAGACGGGTCGTGGTCGCGGTGCTCGCCGCCACCATCAGCGCACTGTCGCCTTCACGCTTGGACAGGGTGTGCGCAAACGCAACCCCGCCACCGGCGCCCGGCATGTTGACGGTCTGAACGTTGCCTTCAATGTAACCCAGATCAGTCAGCACCTTGCCGACGCTGCGGCAGGTGAAGTCCCAGCCACCGCCAGGGTTGGCGGGCGCGATGCACTCGGCGGTGCGTTCCGGCTCGAAAGCCATGGCTGAGGACGTAGCGAAAACCAGAGAGGTGGCAAGCATCAGCTTGCGCAGGGGACGTTGCTTCATGCGTCTTCTCCAACATTATTGTTTTAGTGTTGAAGATCCGCTCAGGGGGGACTGTTACGGCGGATCTTCCGGGCTGCCGGAGCACCCCGATCACGCCGAAACCTTAGTCCGCCCATCCGTGACGCTGAAGTTAACGCAAATAAGGAGTTTTTAGACCTTAAACACCTTTTTGTTCATTCTGTTCACGACCCGTTTCGGGGTAGCGCAGGACATTCAGAATCCAGCGCGCCACCCGGGGCGTATCGGTGGGCCGATCCGTGTCCAGGGTCGCCAGCCCTGCATCGGCCACCGCTTCCGGCACCGCATTGCCGCGCCGCGCCAGCAGCAGCGCACGCTCGTAATCGATGCTGAATTCCGGGTGGGCCTGCAGCGTCAGGATACGATCGCCGTACACCAGGCCGGCACAGGGGCAGAATGCAGAGGTCGCCAGCAGCTGCGCCTGCGCCGGCACCTCGAGCACCTGATCCTGATGCATCGCATTGATACGGAACGAGGGTTCGCCCGCATCGAGGAAGCCATGGCTGCCGACGATGTCGTAGCGATGAATACCGACACCCCAGCCGCGCTCGGACTTGGCGACCGGCGCCCCAAATGCCGCCGCGACGATCTGGTGGCCGAAACAGATACCCACCTGCGGTCGGCCAGCCTCGTAGGTCTCACGAATCAGCACCTTCAGGCGGCGCATCCAGGGCAGATCGTCATACACACCGCACTTGGAACCGGTAATGATCCAGCCGTCACACTGCTCCGGGTTGTCCGGAAAACGCTCCTCGCGCACGTCGAACACCTCGAACGTCATGCCCGGCGCCCGCGGCCCCAGCATGTCGATAAACATGTCCGCATACGAGCCGTGCTGGCTCAACAGTTCCGCAGGCGTGATGCCGGTTGCCAGAATCCCTATCTTCATGCGTGCTCCCGAAGCTTTGCTGATATCCGACAACATATCGCGCGCCCGGACTGTTCGCCAGCCCTGCCGAGGCGTTATTGTGGAGCGGTCAGTCAACGGAGATTTACCATGGATGCACAGCACAACACGGCAGATAGCGGCGACACTGAGCTGCGCCAGCAGGATGCCGCACATCATCTGCACCCGTTCACCGACAGCGCCGCGCTGAATCGCCGCGGCAGCCGCGTCATCGACCGCGCCGACGGCATCTACCTGTGGGACACCGAGGGCCAGCAGCTGATCGACGGCATGTCGGGACTCTGGTGCGTCAATATCGGCTATGGCCGTCAGGAACTGGTCGACGCCGCCAGCCGCCAGATGCAGCAGCTGCCCTACTACAACACCTTTTTTCAGACCACCACCGCGCCCGCGACCCGACTGGCCAGCCGGCTCGCCGAGCTGACACCCGGTGATCTGAATCACATCTTCTTCGCCAACTCCGGCTCCGAAGCGATCGATACCGTCATCCGGCTCGTGCGACGCTACTGGGAAGTCGCCGGCAAGCCCTGGCGCAAGGTGCTGATCGCCCGTCACAACGCCTACCACGGCAGTACGATTGCCGGCACCAGCCTGGGCGGTATGGCGGCGATGCACAAACAGGGCGGCCCCTGGCTGCCCGGCATCGAACATATCCGTCAGCCTTACTGGTATGGCGAGGGCGGGGAGCTGTCAGCGGACGCCTTCGCACGGGAAGCCGCCGCCGCGCTGGAAGCCAAAATCCTCGAGGTCGGCCCCGATAACGTGGCCGCCTTCGTCGGCGAGCCGATTCAGGGGGCCGGCGGTGTCATCGTGCCACCGCCCGGTTACTGGGCCGAGATTCAGCGCATCTGCCGCCAGTACGACATTCTGCTGGTCGCGGATGAGGTGATCTGCGGCTTTGGTCGTACCGGCAACTGGTTTGGCAGTCAGACCTTCGGCATCGAGCCGGATCTGATGTCGATGGCGAAAGGACTCTCCTCCGGCTACCAGCCGATCTCGGCCGTGGCGGTTGGTGACCGTGTCGCCAACGCACTGATCGAAGGCGGCGGTGAGTTCGGCCACGGCTTTACCTACTCCGGGCACCCGGTCGCCTGCGCCGTGGCGCTGGAAAACCTGCGCCTGCTCGAGGCTGAAGGCATCATCGACCGCGTGCGCGACGACACCGGTCCCTGGTTCCAGCAGCAGCTGCGCGAGCGCCTCGGTGACCATCCGTTGATCGGTCATATCGAGGGTGTCGGGCTGGTCGCAGGCATGGCACTGGTGCAGTCGAAAGCACCGAAAACCTTTTTTGCCTCCGATCTGGACGTGGGCACGATCTGTCGCGATCACTGCTTCGCCAACGGTCTGGTGATGCGCGCCTGTGGCAACCGCATGGTACTGGCCCCTCCGCTGATTATCACCCGCGAACAGATCGACCAGCTGCTGAGCCGCGCCCGTCACTGCCTCGACCTGACCCTCGACTCGCTGCGTGCACTGGGCGTCATGCCGGATTAACACTCCTCCAGCAGCGCGCGCGTATAGAGAATATGTTCGCGCGCGATGCGCCGCGCCGTTTCGGCATCCCGGGCCTGCAACGCCCGGTGAATGCCGGCGTGGTGGCTGCGAATGCCCTCCGGATAGCGACCGAACTTTTTCAGCGTGCGCGACAGCACACCGTAGATCGCATTGAAGTAGCGCGCATAGAACAGCTGGCTGAACGAGATCAGCAGCAGGTTATGGCTCGACTCGGCGATCAGCATGTGAAAACGCAGGTCGGCGCGGGCCTTGCTCAGGGTGGTTTCGCCCTGCTCCCGTGCGTGCATGCGGGCGTACTCCTCCGCCAGCGCGTCCAGCTGCGCATCACTGGCCCGCTGCGCCGCGTACCACGCACATTCGCCCTCGAGCAGGGCCCGCACCTCCATCACCTGCAGCTGAAAATCCAGATCATCGCCAAGTCCCTCCAGCGGCAGCTGCAGATGGGGTTCGAGCAGATTTCTGACCCGGCTGGCCCGCCCCTGCGCCGAGGTAATCAGACCACCGGCCTCGAGCCGGGACAGGGCACCGCGTACCATCTCCCGCGACAACCCCTGCTCACGCGCCAGTGCACGTTCCGAGGGCAACCGGGCGCCCGGCGGCAGCGCAGCACTGACGATCTGTTCACGCAGATGGCGGTACAGCGTTTCGCTGCGCCCGCCTGCCCCTGTCGTCTCGTGGTTCGATTCAGTCACCGAATATCCCGCCCTGCCATGGTCAGACCAGTTTGCCGAATCCGATTTCCAATATCGACCCCCTCGCCTATCTTTCAATGCACATTCCAACAATACGAACTGCAGAGATAAGCACTCATGGCTACCCCCCGTCCCCGCGTCGGCCTGTTCGTCACCTGCCTGGCTGACATGTTCCGCCCGGAGGTCGCGTTTGCCAGCGTCAAACTGCTGGAGCTGGCCGGTTTCGATGTCGAGGTGCCGCGCCGCCAGACCTGCTGCGGCCAGCCCGCCTTCAACTCCGGCGACCGTGAAGACTCGGCGGCGATCGCACGCCAGACCATCGAGGCGTTCGATGGCTTCGAATACGTGGTCGGCCCCTCCGGCTCCTGTATCGGCATGCTGCACCACTACCCCGAGCTGTTCGCCGACAATGACCCCTGGCATCAGCGCGCCGTACAACTCAAGGCGCGCGCATTCGAGATCACCAGCTTCCTGTCCGAGCATCTGGATCCGCAGCGGCTGTCAGGCTCGTTCAGCGGCAAGGTCACCTACCATGACTCCTGCTCCGGCCTGCGCGAGCTCGGCATCAAGCGCCAGCCACGCGAACTGCTCTCGAACATGCCGGGCGTGCAGCTGTGCGAGATGGAGGAAGCCGAAACCTGCTGCGGGTTTGGCGGCACTTTTTGCGTCAAGTATCCGGATATCTCCAACCGGATGGTCAGCAACAAGAGCGACAACATTCGCGCCACCGGCGCCGAGCTGCTGCTGGGCGGCGATCTGGGCTGCCTGCTGAACATGGCCGGCAAACTCAAGCGCGACGGCGTCAGCGTCGAGGCCCGTCACGTGGTCGAGGTGCTCGCCGACATGCTCGATACCCCGCCGATCGGCGCTGAAAAGCGCGCATAAGGAGGCCGCGATGGAAGTCAGAAGTCCCGAGTTCAAACAGGCCGCCCGTATCGCGCTGCAGGATGCGAACCTGCAGCAGGCGCTTGGCAATCTGAAGGCCGGTTTTCCGGGTAAGCGCGCCGCCGCTGTCGCGCGATTGCCCGAATTCGACCAGCTGCGCGATCAGGCGCGCGACCTGAAAAACCATATCCTCGAACATCTGGATCTGTATCTGGAGGAGTTCGAACGCAATGTCACCGCCAACGGTGGTACCGTGCACTGGTGCCGCAGCGCGGACGATGCCCGCCGCACCATCCTCGACATCTGCCGCGCACAGGGGGCGAAAACCGTCACCAAAGGCAAGTCGATGGTCAGCGAAGAGATCGGGCTCAACGACTATCTCGAAGCGCACGGCGTAACGCCGGTGGAAACCGACCTCGGCGAATACATTTTGCAGCTGCGCGGTGACCACCCGAGTCATATCGTGGCGCCAGCGATCCACCTGACGCTGAACGACGTCGCCACCGCCTTCCATGAGCACCACAAGCGCCCCAGGAGCGATGATCCGGCCGTGCTGATGCAGGAGGCACGCGAAATGCTGCGCAAGCAGTTCGTCGCCGCCGATGTCGGCATCACCGGTGCCAACTTCCTGATCGCCGAGACCGGTTCGACGATCATCTGCACCAACGAGGGCAACGGCGACCTGACGCAGACGCTGCCGAAAACCCATATTGTGGTGTCTTCGATCGAGAAGGTGGTGCCCACACTCGAGGACATGACCCTGTTCCTGCGCCTGCTCGCCCGCTCGGCCACCGGGCAGGAGTTCACCGTCTACAACACCCTCTCCAGCGGCCCGCGCCGCCCCGGTGATCAGGACGGTCCGGAGCAGTTCCATGTCGTCCTGGTCGATAACGGCCGCAGTGACATGGTCGGTACCGAACTGCAGGAGATGCTGCGCTGCATCCGCTGCTCCGCCTGTATGAACCACTGCCCGGTCTACGGCGCCGTCGGCGGCCAGACTTACGGCTGGGTCTACCCCGGACCGATGGGCTCGGTACTGACGCCGCAGATGGTCGGCATTGAAAACGCCGGGCTGCTGCCCAACGCTTCGACCTTCTGCGGCAAGTGCGAGGAGGTATGCCCGGTTCGCATTCCGCTGCCGAAGCTGATGCGGCACTGGCGCGACCGGGAGTTCGAGCAGCACCTGAGTCCGGCCGGCGTCCGCTACGGCCTGAAATTCTGGAGTTTCTTCGCCCGCCGACCGGCGCTGTATCGCTGGTTTGCCGGCAGCGGTAACTGGGTACTGCGGCTGCTGGCCGGCAAGAAAGGCCGTCTCGGCAAGCTGCCGCTGGCCGGCGGCTGGACCGATCACCGTGATCTGCCGGCACCCAGCGGCAAGACGTTCATGCAGCAGTGGGAGGCGCGCAACCGATGAGCAAAGCCGAGATTTTCAACCGTATCCGCAGCGGCCTGCGTGTGCAGGCCAGTGACGACGTGCGCCGTGCAGCGGTGCGCGCCCGCCTTGACGCCCGTGCGGCCAATCTGATCCCACAGCGGGCCCAGCTGCCCACGGCGCAACGGCTCAAACTGTTCATCGACATGGCGATCGAAAGCGCCGCCGAGCTGGTGGAGTTGCAGCACCGTTCGGAGCTCGCCGGCGCCGTGGAAAGCTGGCTCGCCGATAACGGTATCGATCAGCTGGTGATGGCCAGCGACGCAAACCTGACCGATCTGGCCTGGTCGGGCAACGGACTGGTACGCGAACAGCGCCCGGCCGAAGTCGGTGATGCCGCCAGCCTGACCAACGCGTTCTGCGGCATCGCGGAAACCGGCACGCTGATGCTCTATTCGGGCAGCGACAGCCCCACGACGCTGAACTTCCTGCCCGACACCCATCTGGTCGTGCTGGCCGCCAGTACCATCGTCGGCCCCTACGAGGACGCCTGGCAGAAGCTGCGCCAGGCCACCGGCGGCCAGATGCCGCGTACCGTAAACCTGATCACCGGCCCCTCACGCAGTGCCGACATCGAGCAGCGACTGCAGATGGGCGCACACGGACCGCGCCGTCTGGTGATTTTCCTGCTGCACGACGAGTAACACCGGGCGGGCTCAGGGCAGAGTGCTCTGCGCCCGCTTGCACTCGGCCACACCCGCCATGCCCTGCTCGGCACTGACTTCATGCAGTTGAGAACGTGCCGTCCACATCCCCATCTTTACCTCCTGCCAGACAAAGTAGTTGCGTCCGGGTTCGGTATTCAGCACCAGCCGGGCATCGTTTTCGGTGTGGGAGACGATCTCGTGCCGTCCCGGCTCGACGGTCCACAGGAAGTAGGTTTTCGGCCCGGCCCGGTTCGGCCCGGTTCGGCCCGCCATCTGCCCATCCAGACTCACCGGCATGGCGATCGCACCACCGAAGTTCTCGTTGCGATAGAGGTAGATATTGGCGTACTGCGGGTCTGTATCGAAGCGCTTGGCACGATCATCCTCGTCCAGCGATGACATGGGTACGGATGCACAGCCGGCCAGCAGGGCCAGCAGCAGCGGTAACAGCAGTAGGCGTTTCATGGCAGTGTCTCCAGCGACGGGTCTGTTTCCAGACTAGTCGCTGGGTTGGCGCGCGCCAACGTCAACCGTCTGCGGGCAACCGCAGGGTCAACTGTCCATTGCGCTGGGTCAGTTCCAGATGCTGCATGAAGCTCATGCCGAGCAGCACCACATCGCCCTGCATCCCCGGGTTGATCGTCGCCGTCACATCGCGCATCTGAATGCCGCCAAGGGTGACGCTCGCCAGTGTCGTGCGGTAGACCGTGACCGTGCCGTTGGCGGTCATCGACTGCAGCGGCCGCCCCCATTCGAGCCCGAGCGTTTGCGCAAGATCCGCCGGCACGCTCACCGTCGTGGCGCCGGTATCGAGCAGAAAGCGCACCCGCTGGCCGTTGATGCGGCCCGGGGCCTGATAGTGCCCGGCCCGATCGCTCTGCAGCACGACCTCGGCAGCGCCGCCCTCGACCAGCGCCAGTGTCGCGTTGGGATTATCACGGGATTCGATATAGCGATTGAAGTAGAGCGTCAGCAACGCGAGGATCGCCACCCAGGTCAGGTGGGTCATCAGGCGGGCCATGCGACGGCGGTTGCGGTCGGGGTCGGTCATGTCGGTCTCATTCTGTCTGCAGCCTGTTGGACCCACGCAGGCGTGGTTGATTCCCTTCTACTCGATCCGCGTCAGAACAGATCGATCTGCGGCGCCGACAACGTCTCGAAGCGGGCGCCGATAAACGGCAGTATTGTGTCGGCCACCGGTGCCAGCTGCTTATCGACATAGTGCTGATAATCGATCGGCGAGCGCAACAGCTCCAGCGGCTCCGGCCCGTTGACGGTCATCAGATAGCGCACGCTGTCGCCCACGGCATAGGCCGGCGGCAAGTTCTCCTCGCGCCGCTTCGCCTCCAGCAGCCGTGCCGCCCGCACATGGGGCGGCTGGCTGTGCTGGTAGGCATCCAGCGGCTGGCGCAGACGCCGGTGGTAAACCAGCTGATCATCGCAGCCCCCTGCGCGCAGCTGTGTCAGCGTTTCCTCAATCAGCGGTTGCCACGGGCGGTCGTCAAAGATACGCGCGTAGAGTTCGCGCTGGAACCTTCGCGCCAGCGCCGTCCAGTCGGTTCGGACCGATTCGAGACCCTTGAACACCAGCGCCGTCGTACCATCCGGCTGGCGTTTGAGGCCGGCGTAGCGCTTCTTGCTGCCCTTGTCGCTGTGGCGCATGCGCGGCATCAGAAAACGCTCGTAATGGGCTTCGAACTGCAGCTCAAGTGCGCTGTCGAGCGCAAACCGTTCGCGCAGCTGTTGCGCCCACCAGTCATTTAACGCCCGCGCCAGCGCTTCGCCATAGGCCGCCGTATCCCGGTCCGGCCAGTCATCGCCGAGCCAGACAAACACCGAATCGGTGTCGCCGTAGATCACGCGATGGCCATGATGCTGTTCGATCCGCTCGGCGGTCTGATTCAGAATCTGATGACCGCGCAGCGTAATCGAGCCGGACAGGCGCTGATCGAAGAAGCGACAGACGCGCGAGCCCAGCACACCGTAGCAGGCGTTCATCTGGATTTTGATCGCCTGTGACAGCGGTGCATTGCCCTCCGCCTTGGCCCGGTCGCGGGCCTGCCACAGCTGTTCGATGATGCCCGGCAGCAGATTCTGCGAGCGGGAGAAAATCGCCCCGTTGAAGCCGGGTACCAGATCCTCTTCCGGCGCGTCGGCGCGGGTGCCGACACTGAGTCCAAACGGGTCGATCTTGAAGGTGCGGATGATGCTCGGGTACAGGCTTTTGAAGTCGAGCACCAGAATATGGCGATACAGGCCCGGTACCGAGTCCATGACAAAACCGCCCGGGATCGACAGGTCCGCGCGGCCCGAGGCGTACGGCGGCGCCACGTAGCCACGCCGGTGCAGCGCCGGCAGATAGAGGGTGTCGAACGCCTGCTGCGAACCGCCGACCTTGTCCAGCGGCAGGCCGGTGAGGCGTGCCCGCTCGATCAGGTAATCGATCAGCCCGGCCACCTCGAATATCTCGCTGACCAGCCGGCAGTCCTCGAGGTTGTAACGTGCCAGCGCCATGCGATCTTCAGCATAGAGGCGTTGAATTTCAGCACCGCGGTCATCTGTCTTGTCTATTGCCTTGCCGCGTCCCAGCAGCGCGTGCGCAACGAAGTCGAGACCGTAGCGTTCGAACCGCCAGGTCGCGCCCTTCAGGGTATCGATACCGTCCAGTACCACCCGCCCCGGGATGCGCGCGAACCAGCGCCCGTTCTGGGCCCGATCAACGAGCATCGGCTGAGGCTCACGACCGATCGTCAGCGGCACGCCCAGGGCCCGGGCCCGCGCATCGAGCACACGCAGATCGAAGCCGACTACATTCCAGCCGATCAGAATATCCGGGTCATAACGGTTGATCGCGGCGACAGTCTGTTCAAGCAGTTCGCGTTCATCCCCGCAGCCGCGAATCCATTCGGCTTCGGGCGCCGCACCGTTGATCAGTACCCGCTCCAGCCCCGGCCCCTGCAGCGCCACCGAGAGGATGCGATCGGCTCGCAGGGTGGTTTCAATATCCAGCGACAGCGTGCGGAACGTCGGTGTCACGCGGGCAGGTCTGAGCCGCGTCCCGGCCGGATGATCGATGACCTCGGCACCGGCGTGGATGAACCGCTCCATCAGGTAGCGATCGACCGGGCGGATGTCCTCCTCCATCATCGGGATAGCGGCCTGCTGCAGGCGGGCGATCGCCTCTCGCCAGACCGCCAGGGTACGGCAGTAGAGTCCGGCCACCGGCGCCTGATCAAGGCCCGCAAGTGCCAGCGGCTGCAGACGCCAGCCGGACAGATCGTGCAGCAGCGCCTGAATCCGCGCGCTGTCCTCGGCACGCACGAAGAATACGGCGTCGCTGCCGGTTACATCCGCCCTGCGCGCGCCGTCCGCAGTCCAGAGCCAGTAGCTCAGCTCGATGGCGTCGTTATGGTCGCGCTGATGCCGGGTCAGAACGAAGCCGCTGCTCACCCGTTCAGACTCCGAACGGCTGCACGATCTCCAGCGTTGGAAAATGCTCGAGCACCGCGTCGCGCGAGTCCTGTTCGAACAGCAGCTTCAGGTTCGGTCCGGCATCCATCGTGAAGTACAGCGCCAGCCCATCGTTGCGCAGCTGCCAGACTTTCTGCATCGCGGCAACGCTGTCCGGCTGCCAGTACAGCAGCGGCGGCCAGGAGGCGATCATGGTGGCATGCATCGACAGCGCGTTCTGCTCGGCGACGCTGCCGAGCAGGCCGAAGTCGCGCGCACTGATCGCCTCGCGCAGACGGATCAGATCCGTGGATGCCTGCAGTGGCCAGCTCTGGTAGAGGTGCGCGGTCTCCTTGGTGCGCCGCATGCCGGCACGGGAATCGACGCTCTTCTCGCGCTCATCGACCTTGACCAGGCCGATGCTGAGGCCGGGCCAGCGCGCCTCGATCGGCACGCCGTGGCTGTCCAGGCCGTCGTCACGCACGCCCATTTGCCACTCGACGAAGCCGTCGAACAGCGAGCGGCAGGCGCTACCACTGCCCAGTCGCGCGAGGATCGACAGATCGGTCGCCGACAGCTCCAGTGCGAACGCCTGATTCAAGGCCCGGGCCAGTGCCGCAAAGCCGGACGCGGACGACGCCAGTCCGGCGGCGGTGGGAATATTGTTCTCGGTACGCACGCGCAGGCGCGTCTGGGGATGATGGACCCGGAACAGATCGATGAAGCCGCTGACACGCTGGGCAAACCGACTCTGCGGCGCCTGCCGCTCGCCGTTGAGCCAGACCTCATCCGCGTCGGCATCGATCGGCTCCACCGCGGTACGCGTGCCCAGCGTATCCAGCGACACCGACAGCGACGCGTTGACCGGCAGGTTCAGCTCACTGTCGCGCTTGCCCCAGTATTTGCACAGCGCGATATTGCTCGGCGCGAAATGCGTTTCGCTGGCGATCGGTTGCGGTCCGTGCGGCAACCATTGCTGGATCAGTTCGGCTCTGTTCATCGTGACCTCGATGTTCGTTGTCGCAGTGCGTTCAGCGTGCGGCCAGCGCGCCGCACGCCGAGATCGCTATATCGATCGGCTCACCAGGCGCCTGCAGCGCCGGATCATGTCCCAGCGTGACGACGCAGTCGCCCAGCCCGGATCCGGAGATCTTGCTGCCGAAGACGCCCTCGCCCTCGCGCAGACGATAGACCAGCGCGGCCAGCTGACGGTCGCAGACCCCCAGCGCGTCCATCAGCCCCTGATAGAGATTCATCAGCTCGCCGAGGGCACGCCAGTCCTGCGCGCGGATCGCGGCCACCGCACGCTCGCTGCAGTCCGCCATCAGCTGATCGAGCCCGCGGTACAGTTCAGGGTAGCGAGCCGCGTGGCCCTCGACCAGCGCCAGCACCGCCGGCGTTTTCATCTTGTACCCGACATACCAGAGCCCCAGCGGCGGCAGCCCCGGCAACGGTTCGAGCTGGCGCGGCTCGACGCGGTAGGCGATCAGACCGCCATACAGGCTCGCGGCCAGATCGGTACCGGAACCACGCCCCTGCTGCACGTCATGGATCACCGCCAATGCCTCGTCAAACAGGCACTCCGGCGTCGGCGTCTCACCGGCAAAGCGGGCCAGCGCAACACAGCTGGCAGCCACCACGGCGGCGGAGGAACCCAGCCCGACGGTATGGGAAAATTCCGACTCGATGCGCAGCGTGAAGCCGCCCGGCAGGCGCGGACGCCAGCGTCGCAGCGCCGCGACGACGAACGCCAGTGCCGGCGCATCGGGCAGCTCATCGAGACTGGCCCGGTAGTCGCCGAGCGCACTCTCGACACAGACCAGGCGATCGCTGCGCGGCACCAGCGTCACATGGATATACTTATCCACCGCACAGGCGATCGCCATCGCCCCCCTGAGCACCGCGTGCTCGCCCAGCAGCATGATGCTGCCGGGTGCGCTAACCCTGATCGTCGAGGATGCGCACACCGTTCGGCTCCTCCTTCAGTTCTCCCCAGTGCCAATCGTCCGGCAGCTGCAGCTGCGCCAGCGTGCCCTCTGGCAGCCAGACCAGCATCAGACCGCCACTGTCGCCCGACACGGAGCCGGCACCGCTGACCTTGGCCGCGCCGCCGCGCTGTTCGACCTGTTCGGCAAACCGCACCAGCGGCGCCGGTACCACGCCGATCCGGGTCAGCAGACGGTGGTTGGCCCGGATCAGTTCCGTCAACGGCCGCGCATCCGCCAGCGCTTGCTCGATCGCCGCGGTCAGGGCCGCGAACTCATCCCAGATCGCCGACTGACCAAAGCCCTGACGCACCCGTTCGACGCAGGCACCGGTCGTCGCCGCCGGCGTCCCGGTAAAGACCCAGAACCAGCCCGGCCCCAACCCTTGGGGGGCCAGAGGCGGACGACTGATATGGCCATCGCGCAGCTGCACCAGACCGCCGCTGCAGACCGTCGCCGCGTCGATGAGACTGCCCCGGCCATGCTGCAGCCGTTCGCAGTGGTGTACCTGACGGATCAGCTGATCGCGGTCATCGAAATGACCGAACAGGGTCAGCAGCGCCGCGATCAGGGCCGCCGAGGACCCCATCCCGGCGCCGATCGGAATATCGGAATCGATGCGCACACTGCCGCGGGGAATGCTGTCCAGACCGGACAGCATGCGGGCCATGTCAACGGCGTAGAAGGCGAGCTCCGCCGGTTTGCGGAGAATGTCGGTGATCGACAGCTCACCGCGCAGGTAGCGCTCGAAATGGGCATCGAGCCGCCGCCGCAGCGCGGCGAACTTGTCGAGCCCCAGCACATGAGTGCGCTCCTGCGCGTGCCAGCTCAGGCGTGGCAGCCGGTCGGGCTCGTAGTAGACCCGCATGTGGCGATCCACCGCCAGCGCCAGCGCCGGCGCACCGTACACGACCGCGTGCTCGCCGCTGAGGATCACCTTGCCCGGGGCGCAGGCGACGCGCATCAGCAGGGCACGTATTCGCGCTTATGGTGTGAGATTGCCGCAAGGCGGAAGCGGCCGCGGGTCACATGCGGCAGTTCATGCTCTTCGCCGTCACGGAAATCCGGGTAGTGATAGAGCTTCAGATACTCCTCGTAGCCGAGGGATTCGCGCTGCTCGAGCATGTCGCGGTGACGCTGCACATGCAGACAGTCACGGTAGCCCGCCACGACGCTGCCGCTGTAGAACTCGGCCACGCAGCCGGAGCCGTAGCTGAAGAAGCCGATGCGCTGTCCGGCCAGATCCTCGCGGCAGTTCTCCAGCAGCGAGCACAGACCGATGTACATCGACGCGGTATAGCTGTTGCCGATGATGCGGTTGTAGTTCAGCGTCGGGGCGATCTGATCTTCGATCTGCTCCGCGTTCAGGCTGGCCTTGTTCAGCTTGGCCAGATGCTGATGCGCCTTCTGCGCCATCCGCGTGAACGGCAGATGGTAGCAGAAATAGCTCAGTTCATCGAAGCGGCGCCCGCTCGCAACACGGAAGTTTTCCCAGGCGCGCTTGAGCGACTTGAGATAGATCTTGGTCGAGTATTTGCCGTCCACCAGCGCCGTTGTGCGATAGTTCGGGCGCCAGAAGTCCATCACGTCTTCGGTATGGTTGCCCACTTCCGGGTCGATCTCGACCAGACGTGGATTGGCGCTGATCAGCATCGCCACGGCGCCACAGCCCTGCGTCGCCTCCCCCGGGGTATCGAGGTCGTAGCGGGCGATATCGGATGCAATCACCAGCACCTTGCGCGACGGATCACGTGCGACCAGCGCACAGGCCATCTGCAGCGCCGCCGTGGCGCTGTAGCATGCCTGCTTCATTTCAACGACACGGCAGTTCGGATTCAGCCCGAGCAGGCGATGCACATACACCCCGGCCGCCTTGGACTGGTCGATGCCGGTTTCGGTGGCAAACATCAGCGTGCTGACAGCATCAGGGCCGACCCGCTCGATCAGCGGCAACGCGGCGTTGGCTGCCATCGTCACCACATCCTCGTCGGGGGCCGCCATGCCCATTTTCTCCTGACCTATCCCGACGTAGTACTTTTCCGGATCGGTGTTCTGGACCTCGGCCAGCGTCCTGAGATCAAAGTAGTAGCTGGACGTGTAGAAACTGATTTCGTCTATACCCACGGACATCTTTGGCTTGGATCCTCACCGCTCTTCTACAATCAGCGCCCGATTGTTGCGAAGGCTCGCGACATCGGGCGTACCGAGCAGAAACATCGCCGTTACAAATTCACGTCGGAGGCGTTCAATCGCCTCGACCACGGCCTCGACAGACTCGCTGGCCGGGCGCAGGAAGGGCGCTGCCATACCGCAAAGCGAGGCGCCGAGTATAACAGATTTGGCCATATCAATCCCATCTCTGAGGCCGCCACTGGCGATCAGCGTCGCGCGCTCAGACCAGGCTTCGGCGCGTTTCAGCGCCAGCGGCGTCGGCACGCCCCAGTCCTGAAACCGCAAGCCGATATCGCTGCCATCGGCGCGACGATGGTGTTCGATCCGGCTCCAGGACGTCCCGCCACTGCCGGCGATATCGAAATGGCGCACGCCCTGCGCAAAACCGGCCTCGATATCAGCCGGTGCCAGCCCGCTGCCAACCTCTTTCAGCAGCACAGGCACCTCAAGACTGCGCACGATCACGCCGATGCGCTCGACCAGACCCGCAAAATCGGTGTCGCCCTCGGGCTGCACCGCTTCCTGCAACGGGTTCAGGTGCAGGTAGAGACCGTCCGCACCCAACACCCGGACCGCTTCACGACACTCGTCGATGCCGAAGCCGCAGTTCAGCTGTACCGCACCGATATTGCCGATCAGCACCGTGTTCGGCGCCAGTGAGCGCAGCTCGAAACTCTCACGGGCCGACGGCTGTCGGAACATCACCCGCTGCGAGCCGACCGCCAGCGCAACGCCACAGCGCTCCGCCGCCAGCGCCAGATTGCGATTGATACGACGTACCTGCTCGTGATCGCCGCCGGTCATCGACGAGATCAGCAATGGAAAGCTCAGGCGCTTGCCAAGAAATTCGACCTGCGGATCCACGGCGGCCAGTGACAGCTCCGGCAGCGCACGGTGCTCAAGCAGAATGCGGTCGAACCAGCGACCGTCACGGTCGGTGGCCGGATCCCGTTCGATGGCGCGGATATGCTCGATCTTGCGCTCGTTGGTCTGATCGTCGCTGCGATCGCTCATCACCGCTCCAGTCGAATATGGGCGTCCATCAGCTCGCCGGGATTGGTTTGTGCCGCCAGCAGCGAGAGCTCCCCGCACAGCACCGTGGCAGCACAGATCGCGGCCAGTCGACGGGCGTTGGCTCCGGGCTCACGCGGCTCGCGGCACCCCAGCCGAGCCAGATTGTCCTCGACAAAGTCGATGCCTTTGCCGTTACCGACGGAGCCGACTATCAGGTTTGGCAGCGTGCAGGAGAAGTAAAGATCGCCATCGCGGACTTCCGCGTGCACAACCCCCTGCGAGCCCTCGATGATGTTGGCCGCGTCCTGGCCGGTGGCCAGATAGAAGGCCAGCAGCATGTTGGCGTAGTGGGCGTTGGCACTGCGTAACCCGCCGGCCATCAGGGTGCCGATCAGGTTCTTTTTGATGTTGAGATCAACGATCTTCTCCGGCGTCGTCTTCAGGCGCCGCTCGCACAACGCACGCGGAATCAGAATCTCACTGACGACGTATTTACCGCGGCCGAGAATGCCGTTCACCGCCGTCGCTTTCTTGTCCGAGCAGTAGTTGGCCGAGATGGAGCTGTAGCGCAGCTGTGGATATTCGCCCAGCAGCCACGGAAACAGCCGGTCAGCGGCGTTGGTCACCATGTTGTGCCCGGATGCGTCGCCGGTCGTAAACTCGAGGCGCAGATAGATCAGATTGCCGACGATCTGGCTGTGTATGTCGATCAGCTGCGCGAAGCGGCTTGACTGAGCGACGACGGCATTGAGATCGTCGCGGCGCGCCTTGATCGACTCGACCGCCTGATGGGCCGCCAGTGCGTCCGGGGCCTCCAGCAGAATCGAGCGGGTCATGCGCTCGTCGATGAGGGTGGTCTTGATACCCTCTTCGCAGAGCATGGAGACCCGCGCACCGCGCCCGACCGAAGGCCACAGCGGCGTCTCGTAGGTCGCCAGCGGCACGCTCAGTTCGTCGTTGAGCACGTTGCCACTGATCCGCAGAGGACCGACCCAGCGCATCGGGATCGGCGCTTGAAGTATCTTGTGCGATTTCATCGGCGCCCTTATGAAACGGTATGAGGGTCAGAAACGAAAAGAGGGTTGCAGCCCTGCAACCCTCTCAGGCAAAACCCAGGTGGGCGGGATTTTAGCCACCGCCCCCGGCTTATGCAATCGGCCTCAGCTGGCGCTGGCGGCCTGATCGGTGCCGTCGGTTGGCGCCTCGCCCTGCTCAGCCGACTGGTCCGCCATGCCGGCTTCATCTGCCATCGCCACCGCTTCGTCCAGCTGCAGCTCGATCCCCATTTCATCCAGCAATTTACCCATGCCGTTGAGGATGCGCAGCTTGGCGATCTGCTGGTCGAGCTGAGCTTCGGCCAGCTGGTTCTTGGCCGAGAACACCTCGTTCTCGGTATCGAGCAGGTCAAGCAGCGAGCGCTGGCCGATGTCGAACTGTTTCTTGTAGGAATCGCGGGTCTGTTCGCTGGAGGCGACGTGCTGCTGCAGATAGGTGATCTGGCGAGTCAGGATCTCGTACGCGTTCCAGGACAGCTCCAGGCTCTGACGAATCTGACGCATCGAGTCACGCTGAATCTCCTGCGCTTCGCCGATCTGGTACTCGGTCTGACGAATGCGCGCCTTGTCGGCACCGCCATTGAACAGGTTGTAACGCAGGCGCAGCATCGCGGTCAGATCTTCATCGTCACCTTCGATGCCATCGAGGTTTTCGTCCCAGCGCCGTTCGATCTCCAGATCCAGACGCGGGTACATCCGACTCTTGGCGGCATCACGCTGCGCGTAGGTCGCCTCGATGTCACTTTGCGCGACGCCGACGATCGGATGGTTTTCGTTGGCCGTAGCCAGCGCTTCCTCGAATGTGGCCGGCAGCTGCAGCTCGGTTTCCATCAGCGGTTCGAGGTTCTCAGGTGCCGGCGAACCGATGACGCGCTGGTAGTTGGCCTGCGCATCACGCAGGTTGTTTTCGGCCGCCAGCACGTTGACTTCGGCCAGCGCCAGACGCCCTTCGGCCTGCTGGATCGACGCCATGGTGCCCAGTCCCGACTCGGAACGGCGCTTGATCTGGTCGTAAATACGCACGTGGTTGTAAAGCGTTTCCTTGGCCAGCTGCAACAGCTGTTCACGGCGCAGCACATCCAGATAGGCGCGGGCCGCTTCCAGCGCATAGTTCTCGGCCGTGTCACTGGCTGCGCTCGCCGCCGAGGCCATACGCGCCTTTTGTCGTTTCACTTCGCTGGGCGTTGCGAAACCATCGAACAGCATCTGGTTGATATTCAGGCGCGCTTCACGGCGATTCAGATCCGTATCTTCGTTGCCATTGACTTCCTTGCGCGTCCACTCATATCCGTAGCCCAGGGTCGCATCCACAGTCGGCAGGTAGCCGGCCCTGGCCTGATCCACTTCCTTAGCCACCGCGCGGTAAGCCTGAATGGAGCGCGCCACTTTCGGGTTGGTCTCGAGATTTTCCTTCACCACATCCTGTACGGTCGCGGCATGGCCTGTCCGACCATTGCTGTGGCCAGCGCGGCCGCCAGCATAGACTGCTTCAACGCCATTTTCTTTCCCCTATCCGTTTTGGCCTGTCCCTGTATCAGACAGCGTTCAGCTCAGCCTTCTGAGCCATCAGAATCAATTCCACACGATCATGCGCACCTGTCTTGCTCGGAATAGCACTCATATGCGCTTTCACCGTGCGTTCGGTGATGTCCAGCCGTCTGGCTACCACCTTGTTGCTGGCACCCGTCATCACTTCATCGAGCACCTCATGCTCACGCTCACTCAGGCCAAACCGCTCACACAGCGTCTGTGCGGGAGGCTCGAGCTGTTCCAGCAGCTCGCGCAAGACCGATTGCAACACCTCGGGGCCGGCCCAGATGTTGCCCGCCTTCACCGCCGCGATCAGTTCGCGCAGCAGTTCAGACGTAATAAACGTATTGCCGTACCCTTTGACGCCGCGGCGCACCAGCTCCCGCCCTTCTTGGGTTTGCGGATGGTCGGTCAACACAACCAGCAGCAAAGCGTGATGGTGGGCGTGCGTCAGCAGCAGTTCCCGTTGCGCCTGGGTCAGCGAGCCCCAGTGGGCCAGACAGACCCCGCTGCCAGGCAGTGCGGCCGCGGACAGTGCCGGTTCAAGACGAGTCAGCTCCGTACCCAGCGCCTGCGCCCAGCGCTGAGCGATATCGTCCCGCCCGACGATACAGAAGATCTCCATAGCCTATCGCTCCGTCAGAGCGCGCTCCCGCGCCCGGGTGATCGGTTTCAGCAGGTACTGAAGCACCGTTTTCTTACCTGTCAGTATATCCACCGAAACCGTCATACCGGCGATCAACGGCATTTTCTGATCATCCCCCAGGAACGGCCGTTCGGTTTCGAGACGCACCAGATAGAACGTCTCATCCTGTTCGTTAACGATGGTACTTGGCGAAATATAGATCAATTTTGCCGGCAGCCCGCCATAGATCGCGAAGTCATAGGCACTGACCTTGACCACCGCATCCTGCCCGACCCGCAGCTGGCCGATGTCCGCCGGCCGGATTCGCGCCTCGACCAGCAGGCGGTCCTCCCAGGGCACGATATTCAGCAGTGGATCGCCCGGCCGCACGACGCCGCCGATGGTATTGATCAGCAGCTGCTTGACGCGGCCCTTGATCGGCGCCCGCACTTCGGTGCGACGAATCCGGTCCACCATGCCGCCGAGGGTTTCGCGCAGGCGCGCCTGTTCCGCCAGTACTTCATTGAGCTCGGCGCGTGCCGTGTTGCGGAACTGCAGCTCCATTTCACGCTGTTTCTGGTCAATCTCTTCGATGGTGGAGCGAATTCGCGGCATGCTCAGCTCGATGCTGGACAGCTCACCCCGCAGATCGTTGACCTGACGCCTCAGGCGCAGATACTCGACCTCCGAGATCACCCCCTCGCTGAGCAGCGGCTCGGTAATCCGCAGCTCCTGCAGCAGCAGGTTGTAGCTGCGGCGCACCTGATCCATTCGCGACTGCGCCTCACGCAGCTCCTGCTCGCGCTGCTGACGCTGTTCATTGAGGACCGCGATATTCGCTTCCAGCTCGCTTTTGCGGGTCGCAAACAGCTTGACCTCCTGCTCAACCAGCGACTGGTATTCGGCCGGAAAGCCCTCCGGCATCTGCAGGGACTGATCGTTGGCCTCGGCATCCAGTCGTGCCGCCTTCGCACGCAACTCAAGCATCCGCACCCGGTTCTCCTCGACCGAGGCGACGAAGCGCTTGTCTTCGATCCGCATCAGCACCTGGCCTTCCTCGACCAGGTCGCCCTCCTGCACCAGGATCTGGGAGATGATTCCCCCTTCCAGGTTCTGTACCACCTGCAGCTGGCGCGACGGGATGATCTCGCCATCACCGCGCGTAATCTCGTCCAGCGTCGCCCAGTTAGCCCACGCGATCGCGGCGAAAATGAACAGTGCCATCGCCCACAGCAGTGCGCTGGCGCCCCGCGGCGCCTGCTCCAGAATCGCTTCACTGAGGCTCGAGGTGTAGCCCAGATCCTCGGGGCGCGGTTGTACGTCTTTACGCATCATCTCGACCCCGCTCCCTAGCGCCTGACCTGCAGACGGCCCTGCTTGAGCGCCTCAAGCACGGTCTCCTTGGGCCCGTCGGCCACCACCTGCCCCTGATCGATGACGATCAGGCGATCAACCAGCGTCAGCAGCGACATCTTGTGCGTGACCATCAGCAGCGTGCGCCCTTCGATGACACTTTTGAGCTGACGTTTGAATTGCTCCTCCGAGGCGTTATCCATCGAGTTGCTCGGCTCGTCCATGATCAGCAGCTGCGGCTGATGCAGCAGTGCACGCGCGATCGCAATCGACTGTTTCTGCCCGCCGGACAGCGCCTGCCCGCGCTCACCCACCGGCATATCGAAGCCGGACGGGTGCAGATTGACGAACTGATCGACACCGGCCAGCCGTGCCGCGCGCAGCATGTCGGCATCGGATGCGCGCGGCGACCCCACCAGAATGTTGTCACGCACGCTGCCGGCGAACAGCATCACGTCCTGCGGCACATAGCCGGTGTTACGGCGCAGATCCACCGGATCGATCTGGTTGATATCGACGCCATCGAGCAGAATCGCCCCATCGGTGGGCTGGTACAGCCCCAGCAGCAGCTTTTCGATTGTCGACTTGCCGGAGCCGATGCGGCCGATCATCGCCACCCGCTCACCGGCCTTGATCCGGAACGACACCTTTTCCAGCGCCGCATGCTCGACGCCCGGATATTTGAAGCTGACATTGCGAAATTCGACGTTCCCCTCGAGTTTGGGACGATGCACAAAGTGCTGCCCCTCCTCCCGCTCGACCGGCAGCTCCATAATCTCGTTCAGCGTGCGCAGCGCCTTGGCCGACTGCTCATACTGGATGATCAGACTCGCCACCTGCGCCATCGGCGCAATCGCGCGTCCCGACAGAATCACGCAGGCGATCAGGGCGCCCATC
Organism: Marinobacterium sp.; assembly: GCA_030602245.1. GTDB lineage: Bacteria > Pseudomonadota > Gammaproteobacteria > Pseudomonadales > Balneatricaceae > Marinobacterium_D. The sequence goes on along the minus strand of JAUWAC010000006.1, from coordinate 114,211 downwards.
GACAGCTCCTGTTCCATGATCAGATAGACACCACCGATCACAATCAGGACCGATGACAGCTGCGTGACAAAGCCGGCAAAGGTAACCACCGACGAGGACAACATGCGCGAGCGCAACCCCCAGCGCGAGATGTAGCCGACCGCCTGTTCCCAGCGCTCCTGCAGCGGACTCGCGGCGCGTTGCGTCTTGACCGTTTCCATCGCGGTCAGCGACTCGACCAGGGTACCGTTTTTCTGTGCGCTCGAAGCAAAGGTACGCTCCACCGCCGCCCGCAGACGGGGACGAATGATCAGGGCGTAGATGACGATAGCCGGCACCGCGGCGGCCGGCACGACGACCAGCGGCCCGCCGATCAATGCAATCACGGCGATGAAGATCAACATGAACGGTATGTCGATCAGCACCGTGTTGGTGGTGGAGCTGAGGAAGTTGCGAATACTGTCGAACTCGCGCAGGTTGCTGGCGAATGCCCCGACGGAGGTCGGCATACGGTCATAGCGCAACCGCATCACCTTTTCGAACAACTGGGCCGACAGCAGCACATCGGACTTCTTGGCCGCCACCTCGAGGAAGTAGGCCCGCAGCATCTTGAGACCGAAATCGAACAGATAGACGATCAGGACACCGATCGCGAGCACCCAGAGGGTTTCGACCGCGCCATTGGGCACCACGCGGTCATAGACGTTCATGACAAACAGGGGGTTGGCGAGCACGAACAGGTTGATCAGGAAGCTGGCCAGCAGCACATCGCGGTAGATCCGTGTGGAGCGTTTCAGCGTGCCCCAGAACCAGTGCCCGGAGCGACCATCGAGCACCCGACTGGCACTGCCGTCCGGATTGTATTCCGCCCGCACGAAAATCAGATAGCCGCTGTACTGCTGCGCCAGCTCCGTCAGGGCAATGCGGTAACTGCCGCCGCTTTCCGGCTGCTGCACCACCGCTTCACCGGCATCACGATCGATCTCCTGCAGGATACAGGCACCTTCATCGCGCAGAATCAGTACGACGGGCAACAGCAGCGACGACAGCTGCTCGAGGCGCCGTGGCGCCACCTTCGCGGCGAGCCCGGCGCGGGCAGCGGCACGCACGAACAACTGCGGCGTCAGCCGATGATCGACCAGCGGTAATCCATCCGCCAGAACCTCGGCAGACGTCGGCCGCTTGTACTGCTGGGCCAATAGCACCAGACAGTCCAACAGCGGGTCGTGCGATGCATCCATACTCGTTGACCTTACTATTGGGACGGTTAATACTAACAGCTGTTTAAACTTTATCTACCCCCACGGCCAGGAAGGATTCCGGGTAATGCTCTATGCGTTTTTCGACGGCGAGGGACGGGTCACCGGCCTGACCGAAACTCCGCGGGACGGAGCCCGTGAAGTCAGCCTGCGCGACCCGGAAGTGATGGCGTTTCTGTCGCTGAACAGTGATGAAGCCTTCGACCCGGACGCCTTCCTCGATCAATCCGACAAGTCCACCATCCGCATCCTCGAAGACCTGATCGACACCCTGATCGGGCACCACCTGATCCGTTTTACCGACCTGCCGATGGCGGCGCAGAAAAAACTGCTGAGCCGCCGGCTGGCACGTAATCTGGTACGGGAGGAAAACGGTGAAAGCGCAGAGCGCTCAGACGCGGACGAGCATCAGAGTCTGTTCCTCAGCGACGAGGACGAGGGTCTGTTCTGAGCGGCGCACGCCGGCAGCAGAACCGGTCAGAGTGATTTGACGTATTCGGCCAGCCGCTGCGCCAGCCCCATGTAACGCTGCTGCTGTTTCGGGGTCAGGGATGCATACTGAATCCGGTACAGCGTTTCATCACAGAGCGCCAGTCGGTCACGACTCAGCGCCTGGCCACGGCGCGCCAGCTCCAGTGCCGTCTGCACCAGATTCAAGCCGATACTGGCGTTATCCGGCTGCTGCTGCCAGGCACCGGCGAACGACTCATAGGCCTCGCTGAGCTCACCGTTGCGGTACTGCATCATGCCACGCAGATTGGCACGCCCCCACTGCAGCTGCGCCATCTGCCGGGTCAGCTCCTGACGCCCGGCCCGGGCACGCTCGGCGGCGGCGGTCTGCTCGACCCCCTCGATCAGCTGATCAAGCCACATCGCCTGTTCATCCAGCGTCAGTTCGCGAAACAGGTGCAGCGCCTCATTGGCCGCCTGATCCCCCAACGGCTGATCCCCGACCGCGCGGTAGACTTCGCTGGCAATCAGACGGGCACGGAAGTGAATCACCGGCACGTCGAGAAAATCCCGCTGCGCCTGCTCCAGCATGCGGATCGACTCTTCGACCGCCTCTCGCGACGCATCGCCGTCCTTTTTGCTCATGCGCTGCATCAGCATCCGGACCAGCCCGAAGTAATAATCGGGGTGTTGGAAGGCGGAATAGCGGCTGTAGCGAATCGCCGCACGAAACGCATCGATCGCCAACCCGGTATCGCCATTCATCGCGGCCAGGTTGCCAAGGTCTCCCTGCAGCACGGCCACGGTCGGCTGCAACACCACGGCACGGCGCAGCAACCCCTGCGCCTCGGACCAGGCGCCCTCGAGCCGGTGCAGGCGCGCACGCCAGGTAAAGGCCTCGACACAGATCTGCTGCTGCGCGATCACCTGATCGAGCTGCTCCCGCGCCCGGTCGAACCAGCCGGCACGGCAGGCCGCGATCGCCAACCCGATCCGGATCCAGGGCTGATCGCGCCCCTCGAGCAGCTCAGCAAAGATGGTAAGCGCCCGCTCCGGCTCGTTGCGGCGCAGCAGCGTGACGCCCTTGAGCCGTTGCAGATAGACCCGCAGACCCGGGTAGAGCTTCTCATGCCGTTCGCATTCGTCGATCGCCTCCTGCCAGGCGCCCTGATCGAGCAGCCGCTCCACCGGCCGCACACTCTGTTTCAGACGCACGAGCTTCTCCAGCCGCTGACCCAGCCGGATTTTGTCATAGGGTTTGGAGATATAGATGTCGGGGGCGTTTTCGGGCGAGCCGAGCAGCAGCTCCGACTTTTCCGGTTCGATCACCAGCACGTAACAACTGGTATAGAGACGGCTGGATTCGGCCTGCAACTCGAGCAGCAGCTGCAGGCCGTTCTTCTCGTTACGGCCGAGCTCGTAGCACAGAAAACAGACATCGACCGGCTGCTCGCGCAGCATGCTGAGGGCCATGTTCACCGAAGAGGCCACCTGAACCTCACCGAAACCCAGGCTTCCCAGGATAGAGCGCAGGGACTGCAGGTCCTCCAGCTGTTTGTCGAGTATCAGCGTCGACTTTCCCGAGAAGAGCGTGTCCATAACCTCAGCGACGGCTAAATTTTGGCAAAAGTAGCATGGGAATCAGCCAATTAGCAAAACGCACGGCATGCATTCGGATACAAAAAGACCCGCAAGCCAAAGGCCGGCGGGTCCCGGTGTGGAGCACGAGGACGGCTCAGTCGTCCAGCAGGCTGCGCCCCTTGCTCGCCGCGATGCGCATGCGCAGGGCGTTGAGCTTGATGAAGCCTTCAGCGTCCTTCTGATTGTAAGAGCCGGCATCGTCTTCGAACGTCGCGATACTCTCGTCAAACAGACTCTCTTCAGAACGACGACCGACAACCGACACGTTGCCCTTGTACAGCTTCACGCGCACATCACCGTTCACGTTACGCTGGCTGTAGTCGATCATCTGCTGCAGCATCTTGCGCTCTTCTGACCACCAGAAGCCGTTATAGATGATCTTGGCGTAACGCGGCATCAGCTCATCTTTCAGGTGCGCCGCCTCGCGGTCCAGCGTGATCGACTCGATACCACGGTGCGCCGCCAGCATGATGGTGCCCCCCGGGGTTTCGTAGCAGCCGCGCGACTTCATGCCGACAAAGCGGTTCTCGACGATATCGAGACGGCCGATGCCGTTCGCACCGCCCACCTTGTTCAGGTAGGTCAGCACCTCGGCCGGAGACATTTCCTGGCCGTCGATGGCAACGATATCACCCTTGCGGTAGGTCAGCTCCAGATAGGTCGGCTGATCCGGCGCCTGCTCCGGCGACACGCTCCAGCGCCACATATCCTCTTCAGCTTCGGCCCAGGGATCTTCCAGAATGCCGCCCTCGTAGGAGATGTGCAGCAGGTTGGCATCCATCGAGTACGGCGACTTCTTCTTGTTCTTGGCGAAATCCACCGGAATGTTGTGGGTCTCGCAGTAGTTCATCAGCTTTTCGCGGGAGTTCAGGTCCCATTCACGCCAGGGGGCGATGACCTTGACGCCGGGTTTGAGCGCGTACGCACCCATCTCGAAGCGCACCTGGTCGTTACCCTTGCCGGTCGCGCCGTGAGAGATCGCATCGGCGCCGGTCTCATTGGCGATCTCGACGAGCCGCTTGGCAATCAGGGGACGGGCGATGGAGGTACCGAGCAGATACTCACCTTCATAGATGGTGTTGGCACGGAACATCGGGAACACGTAATCGCGCACGAACTCTTCGCGCAGATCCTCGATGTAGATCTCCTTGACACCCAGTGCCTGCGCCTTGGCACGCGCCGGCTCCACCTCTTCACCCTGGCCCAGGTCGGCGGTGAAGGTCACCACCTCGCAGTTGTAGGTGTCCTGCAGCCAGCGGACGATCACGGACGTATCCAGACCGCCGGAGTAGGCCAGTACGACCTTCTTGATATCGGACATGTTTGCGACTCCAGATCACAGCACTCCGGCCGCCCTGTTGGCCGGAGCAAGAAAGCGGGAAAGCGCGGAAGTATAGCAGAAGCGCTGCACGCGCAGAACCACCCCGTCAGGCGCCGGGCTCGGTCCCCTCTTCGCGCTCCAGTCGGACCGTAACGCGGCGGTTGCGGGCTCGGTTCTCGGCACTGGTATTGGGCACGACCGGGTAACGCTCCCCGTGGTAACGCGTCACGATCCGATCTTCCGGCACCCCCTGCTGCACCAGATAGCGGGTCACCGCTTCCGCACGCTGTTTTGACAGATCACGGTTGAGCAGACGCCGGCCGAGGTTGTCGGAATGACCATCGACATAGAGCGTGCGCACGCTGTCATCGGCATTGACGTAGAGCGCGATCAGATCAAGCCGGCGTCGGGTGGCATCCGACAGACTGGACTGCGCCGACGGAAACAGGATCGCGGTCCGTGCGACCTGGCGGTAGTTCACCGGCAGCAGGCCGGCCACGCAGTTCAGATAGTCGGTATAGGCAGACTGAAAATTGGCCGATGAAATGCCGACCTTGAGCAGCTCCGGCGTGCCATACCACTGATCCGTATTAAACGTGGGAATCATGCCCTGATAGAGCGCAGCGAGCATGTTCTGCGCCAGCTCCGGCGGCACCTCGATAACACCGTTATCGTCATCGGCACGCACGACACCGAGCAGTTGCGGGTCCACGCCCGGCAACCAGGGAGGCGCCTCGGCGATCAGGCGCGCACTGCCGGTGATCTGCTGCTTCTGCACCGGCGTCAGGGCAAAGCGGACCGACTCGCCGGCCGGGTGCTCGAAGGTCGCAACACCATAGGAAGGCACCTCCTGACGGAGGCGGCAGCTGAAACGGGACGACTCCATCTCCCAGCGCGACTCATCGACCGAGGCCCGAAACGTCACGGCATACGCCTGCTGCAGCGACAGTAAAAGCATCATGAACAGCAGACAGACACGCATGCAGACGGATCTCACACTCTATACTCGACGAGGCGGGGCATCATCCCTTGACCAGAAACTTATCGGCCGCGCCGTGCAGGGCTTTAGGATTGCCCGCCCGGCTCAATTGGCCCTGTGGGCGCCGGCTGATAGAATGCGCGTTGAGTCGCTCTCCCGCAACCCCCAAGGAATTAAGGATCCGGTTTGTCCTCCGACCTCAAGCACCCCATGTCCGACCGCTTCCGCGGCTTTCTTCCCGTCGTCGTGGATGTCGAAACCGCCGGTTTCAACCCCCGCACCGACGCCCTGCTCGAAGTCGCCGCCGTCACCCTGACGATGGACGAAAACGGCTACCTGATCATCGACAAGAGCTTCGACTACCAGGTCGCACCCTTCGAGGGTGCCAATCTGGAAGCGGCGGCTCTGGAGTTTACCGGCATCGACCCGTTCGACCCGGAGCGCGGCGCCGTCAGCGAACAGGAAGCCCTCGAGTCGATCTTCAAACCGATCCGCAAATCGATCAAGGCGCACGACTGCAAACGCGCCGTACTGGTCGGCCACAACGCGGCGTTCGATCACAGCTTCATTCTTAACGCCGCCGAACGCGCCGACATCAAACGCAACCCGTTTCATCCGTTTTCGACCTTCGATACCGCAACGCTCGCAGGACTGGCGTTCGGCCAGACCGTTCTGGCGCGCGCCTGCGAGGTTGCCGGCATCGACTTCGACGGCAAGCAGGCGCACTCGGCCCTGTACGACACCCAGAAGACCGCCGAGCTGTTCTGCACCATCGTCAACCGCTGGAAAGATCTTGGCGGCTGGGAAATGGTCCTGGCCACCCGCGACTGAACCCTGCCGACAGGTACAAAAAAACCCGCGCGCGCGGGTTTTTTGTGTCTCGGACAAACCGCTTACAGCTTGTCAGACTCTTCGGCCAGGTACTTGGCAACGCCATCCGGAGATGCGTCCATACCCTTGTCGCCCTTGTTCCAGCCCGCCGGGCAGACTTCACCATGCTCTTCGTGGAACTGCAGCGCATCAACCAGACGGATCAGCTCGTCCATGTTACGACCCAGCGGCAGATCGTTGACGATCTGAGAACGCACGGTGCCTTCCTTGTCGATCAGGAACGCACCACGGAATGCCACACCGGCATCCGCTTCAACGTCGTATGCCTGGCAGATCTCATGCTTGGTGTCGGCGACCAGCGTGTACTTGACCGGACCGATGCCACCATCTTTGACCGCCGTGTTACGCCACGCGTTGTGGGTGAACTGAGAATCGATGGAAACACCGATCACCTCAACGCCACGCTCGGTGAACGCATCCATACGGTGATCCAGCGCGATCAGCTCAGACGGACATACGAAAGTGAAGTCCAGCGGATAGAAGAACACCAGACCGTATTTGCCCTTGATCGCTTCGCTCAGCGTGAAGGAATCGACGATGCTGCCATCGCCCAGTACAGCAGCAGCGGTAAAGTCCGGTGCTTTCTTACCTACGAGTACGCCCATGATTCTCTACTCTCCTTGGTTCGTTTGGATGTTTTCAGCGCATTGCGCATCGAGCGCTTGCAAAAAATTACCCTAATAAGAGTGCGTGTACTAATAGAGCTCCGCTATCGCTGCAATAGCGCGACTCAATGGCGCCATACGACAGCAGCGCCCCATCACCGCCGCCCGATCTCAGGCGTCGGCGGCGTCATCCTGTGCCTGCTGCCTGGCCGCTTCAGACACCAGCGCCTTGAGCTCGCCACTCTCGGCCATTTCGCAAATGATGTCGCAGCCGCCGATCAGCTCACCGTTGACCCACAGCTGCGGGAACGTCGGCCAGTTGGCGTACTTGGGCAGCTCGGCACGAATCTCCGGCGCTTCCAGAATGTTGACAAACGCAAAGCGCTCACCACAGGCAACCAGCGCCTCCGAAGCCCGCGACGAAAAACCGCACTGCGGAAAACGGGGTGTGCCTTTCATGTACAGCAGAATCGGGTTGCTCTCGATCTGCTCCTTAATGGTATCGACTACGCTCATGGTTACACCTTGCTGTTGATTCAGCACCCGGGACCCACACCCCGAGCGCTCGCTGACGATGGCCTATATCCTAGCAGTACACTCAGGTTAAGAGAACTCCCTGCACGGCCGGCCGCTTGCTGTCACTGTATAGTGGGGACGCCCGCCGACGTTTCAACCCCGCCGTTGCGACAGCTCGATGCGTACCGGCGTCATCTTGTTGCCAAAAACCGAACCCCCACATAGAATGTCCGTTTTTTCGGCAGCTCTGGCTGCCTTTTTGCGTTGTAAGGGAGAATCGCTCCATGTCGTTACAGCCACTGATGAACACCTATAACCGGCTTTCGGTCGCGTTCGAGCGGGGCGAAGGCGTGTGGATTTACGACACCGACGGCAACCGATATCTGGATGCTCTGAGCGGCATCGCGGTCACCGGCCTGGGCCATGCCCACCCGGCGGTTACGCGCGCAATCAGCGACCAGGCGTCCCGCCTGATCCACTGCTCCAACCTGTACACCATTCCGCTGCAGACCCAGCTGGCCGAGAAGCTGACCGCGCTTTCCGGCATGGACAACGCATTTTTCGCCAACTCCGGCGCCGAAGCCAACGAAGCCGCGATCAAACTGGCGCGCCGCTACGGCCACCAGAAAGGGATCGATACCCCGACCATCATCGTCATGGAAAACGCCTTCCACGGACGTACGCTGGCAACGCTGAGCGCCACGGGCAACCGTGCCGCCCAGGCCGGTTTTGAGCCGTTGGTCAGCGGCTTCGTGCGGGTGCCGTATGACGATGTCGAGGCGATCCGCCAGGTGGCGGCCAAGAACCCGAATATCGTCGCCATTCTGGTCGAGCCGGTACAGGGTGAAGGTGGCGTCCACATCCCGGCCGCCGACTATCTGAATCAGCTGCGCGCCATCTGCGACGAGCACGACTGGCTGCTGATGCTGGACGAAGTCCAGACCGGTAACGGGCGTACCGGCCGTTACTTCGCATATCAGCACAACAATATCCTGCCGGATGTCGTGACCACCGCCAAAGGGCTGGCCAACGGCGTCCCGATCGGCGCCTGCCTGGCCCGCGGCGAAGCGGCGAAGCTGTTTACGCCGGGCACCCATGGCACCACCTATGGCGGCAACCCGCTGGCATGTGCCGCCGCGCTGGCGGTGATCGACACCATCAGCGCTGAAAACCTGTGTCAGCACGCGGACGAGCTCGGCCAGTACATTGTCGAGCAGTTCCGCATCCAGCTTGGCGACCAGCCCTACATCCGCGAAATCCGCGGCAAGGGCCTGATGATCGGTATCGAGCTGACCGAAGCAGGCTCCGAGCTGGCCGTACTGGCCAAGGTGAAGGGCGTGCTGATGAATGTTACCGGCGCCGGTCGCGTGGTGCGCCTGCTGCCGCCGCTGATCATGAGCAAGAACGAGGCCGACCTCATGATCAATACCGTGTCCCAGCTGATCCGCGTCTACGCCGGCGAAGAGCGCAGCGCCTGACGCACGGACACCTTCAACCAATCAGACCTCTGGAACCGGCGGCGCTTGCCGCCTGTTGAAACTATGAGCACAAGACATTTTCTGACCCTGCTGGACATGACGCCGGCAGAGCTGCAAGGCATCATCGAGCGCGCCGTTGAGCTGAAACGGATGCGCAATGAAGGCGAGATCTACGAGCCACTGAAAAACCGTGTCATGGCGATGATTTTCGAAAAAGCCTCGACCCGGACCCGCGTCTCGTTCGAGACCGGCATGGCGCAGTTCGGTGGCCACGCCATGTTCCTGTCGCCGCGCGACACCCAGCTGGGTCGTGGCGAGCCGATCGAGGACAGCGCCCGCGTCATCTCCAGCATGGTCGATGTGGTGATGATCCGGACCTTCAGCCACGCGCTGGTCGAAACCTTCGCCGCCCACTCGCGCGTGCCGGTCATCAACGCACTGACGGATGACTACCATCCGTGCCAGCTGCTCGCCGACATGCAGACCTATTTCGAGCTGCGCGGCTCGATCAAGGGCAAGACCGTGGCCTGGGTCGGTGATGGCAACAACATGTGCAACTCCTATATCAACGCCGCCGTGCAGTTCGATTTCAACCTGAACATCGCCTGTCCGGAAGACTTCGCCCCCAATGCGGAGCTGGTGCTGAAAAACGCCGATCGCGTACGCGTTTTCAACAGCCCGGAAGAAGCCGTGGCCGGCGCCGATCTGGTCTGCACCGATGTCTGGGCCTCAATGGGTCAGGAAGACGAGCAGCGCCAGCGCGTGCGAGAGTTCCGTGGCTATCAGGTCAGCCCCGCGCTGATGGATCAGGCTGCCGAGGATGCACTGTTCATGCACTGCCTGCCGGCTCACCGTGGCGAGGAGATCAGCGAAGACATGATGGACGACCCGCGCTGCGTCGCTTTCCAGCAGGCAGAGAACCGCCTGCATGCGCAGAAGGCACTGCTGGAGTTCCTGCTGGTCACCAGCAAGTAATCGCTTCGGCCGCCCGCCAGTGCGGTGGCGGCCGGCTCTCGCCAGACCCCAGCCGGCCGACTATACTGGCGTTCAGCACCCGGCATTCGGGGTCAGGATCAGAGAGAGTCAGTCAGGCATGATAGAACTACGTCACTTGAAAACCCTCGCGGCCCTGCGTGACGCAGGCAGCCTTGTCGAAGCCGCCGAGCGAGTCCATCTGACGCAGTCCGCCCTCTCCCACCAGATCAAGGATCTGGAAGAGCGCCTCAACTGTTCCCTGTTCATCCGCAAGACCAAGCCGATCTGCTTCACCAGCGCCGGCCAGCGCCTGCTCGCACTGGCTGACGATCTGCTGCCGATGATCCGCAACGCCGAACGCGACATTGCCCGTCTGGCCGGTGGCGCCGCCGGACGCCTGAACATCTGCATCGAGTGCCACAGCTGCTTCGACTGGCTGATGCCGACCATCGACCATTTCCGCCAGAACTGGCCGGAGGTGGAGCTTGACCTCTCCACCGGATTTACATTCCAGCCGCTGCCGGCGCTGGCCCGCGGCGACCTCGACCTGGTCATCACGTCAGACCCGGAGCCACGTACCGGTATCCATTACGTGCCGCTGTTCAGCTATGAATCCGTGCTGGCATTGGGACGACAGCATCGCCTCATTGCGCGCAAGTTCATCCACCCGCGGGATCTGGCACAGGAAACACTGATCACCTACCCGGTCGACACCGGACGGCTCGATGTATTCACCCGCTTTCTCGACCCGGAAAACGTCGAACCGGCCGAGGTACGCACCGCCGAGCTGACCGTCATGATGGTCCAGCTGGTCGCCAGCGGTCGCGGCGTCGCCGCCCTGCCGAACTGGGCCCTGCATGAATATCTGGAACGCGACTACGTCGCCGCCCGCCCACTGGGCGAAAAGGGCCTCTGGTGCACGCTCTATGCCGCCATGCGCGAAGACCAGAAGGATGCCGATTTCATGGTCGACTTCCTGAATACCGCACGCGAAATCACCTTCCGCAATCTGGCCGGAATCCGCGCCGCCTCCTGAGCTACGGCTCCGGCGCGACACCGGCAGTGCCTTTGTTTGCCGGGCGCAATCACATACACTTAGCGCTGCTTTCCCATACCAAGAAGTACCAACGGATACCCTTATCATGCAGAACTGGAGCCCCAACAGCTGGCGCGACAAGCCGATCAAGCAGCAGCCGACCTACCCGGATGCTGAGCAACTGGCACAGGCCGAAACCACTCTGGCCAATTACCCGCCGCTGGTATTTGCCGGCGAGATTCGCTCGCTGCAGGACGAGCTGGCGGCGGTCAGCCGCGGCGACGGCTTCCTGCTGCAAGGCGGCGACTGCGCCGAAAGTTTCGCCGAGTTCAACGCCAACAAGATCAAGGACACGTTCCAGCTGCTTCTGCAAATGGCGATCGTCCTGACCTTCGCCGGCAGCTGCCCGGTGGTCAAGATCGGACGCATGGCCGGCCAGTTTGCCAAGCCGCGCTCCGCCGACACCGAAACCATCGACGGCGTCGCACTGCCGAGCTACCGCGGCGACATCGTCAACAGCATCGAATTCACCGAACAGGCGCGCACCCCCGATCCGCAGCGCCTGCTTGCCGCGTACCATCAGGCCTCGGCCACGCTGAACCTGCTGCGCGCCTTTGCCGGCGGCGGTCTTGCCGACCTGCATCAGGTACACAAGTGGAATCTGGGCTTCGTCGCTCAAAGCCCGGCCCACGAGAAATATGAACACCTGGCGTCACAGATCGACCAGACGCTCGCCTTCATGAAGGCATGCGGCCTGAAGCCGGACAACACGCCGCAGCTGAAGGAAACCGCCTTCTACACCTCCCACGAGGCACTGCTGCTGAACTACGAGCAGGCCCTGACCCGCCGCGACAGCCTGACCGGCGACTGGTACGACTGCTCGGCTCACATGCTCTGGATCGGCGACCGGACGCGCCAACCCGACCACGCCCATGTCGAATTCCTGCGCGGCGTGCGCAACCCGGTCGGCATCAAGGTTGGCCCCAGCACCGACACTGATGACCTGCGCCGGCTGCTCGAGATCCTGAACCCCGACAACACCCCGGGCCGCATCACCCTGATCGCGCGCATGGGTGCCGAGCAGATCCTCGACAAGCTGCCGCCGCTGGTGCGCGCCGTACAGTCGATGGGCGCCAACGTGGTGTGGAGTTCCGATCCCATGCACGGCAACACGATCAAGGCGTCCAACGGCTACAAGACGCGCAACGTCAACGCAATCCTGCACGAGATGAAAGGGTTCTTCGAAGTCCATCAGGCCGAAGGCAGCTACGCCGGCGGCGTGCATTTCGAAATGACCGGCAACGCGGTCACCGAATGTATCGGCGGCGCCTATCAGGTGACAGAAGAAACGCTGGCCGAGCGCTACCACACCCACTGCGATCCGCGCCTCAACGCCGACCAGTCGCTGGAACTGGCGTTCATGATCGCGGACACGCTGAAAGTTGCGAGGCAGCAGCGGTGAGTGAACGTCAACAGATTCTGTCACTGCTGATGGAGATCGAGCGCGAGATGCGCGCGCTCGATCTCTGGTCGCAGCAGATGCCTGCCCCCGAGGCACTGATGAGTCAGCAGCCGTTCTGCGTCGACACCCTTAATTTCCACGAGTGGGTGCAGTGGCTGCTGCTGCCCCGGCTGGAGCACATGGTGCTGGAGCGGATACCGCTGCCGGAGACCTGTGCCGTGGCCCCGATGGCGGAAGAGATCTACCGACAGATGGACGCCGACACCGACCGCCTGCTTGAGCTGATCGGGCAGCTCGACAAGGCCGTCACCGAGGCCCGCTAAACCACGGCCGCTGACTCGCATACCAGGGGCCCTCAGGCCCCTTCGATCGCCTCCGCGCGCTGACGCGCCTCGGCAAACACGTGCTCGGCCAGACCGACACCGGTTTCCGCCATCGTCTGGTAGGTATGATCGGCACCGGCCCGGGTGATCGCCTCGGCATGATCGGCAAACATGCTGTGGGCAACGATAACACCGTCAAACCCGGACTGACGCAGCTGACGCGCCGCCGTGATCTTCGCTTCCACATCACTGGCGGCCAGAATCACGTAGCGCAACGCCGGGGCTGTCAGGTTTTTCCACAGCTGCACATCCTCGGCATCGGCAAACACCACGTGACGCCCTTTTGCCACGTGCGCATCAACCTTGGCCGGATCCGAATCCAGCGCCATCATCGGCAGCCCCTTCTGTGCCAGATGGTCATAGGCTGCGGTACCGGTGCGCCCCATACCGACGACAAGGATCTGCGCATCCCCCAGCGACAGTGGCTGTTCGTCCGGGTGAAAACCTGAGCGCTCGAAGCGCACCAGACGATGACTCAGGCGCTCATACAGCGGATGCGCGGCCCGGTAGAGCGGCGCCGACACCAGGAACGAGATCGATACCGCGATCGCCAGCGGAATCAGCCACTGCGGCAGCACGATACTGGCGACAATGAGGCCGAATTCGCTGTAATTGGTCAGGCTCAGCCCGGACAGGAAGGCACTGCGCGCGCGCAGCTTGAACAGCAGCAGCAGGAAGAAGAACAGGATCCCCTTCAGCGGCAGCAGCAGCCCCATCACCAGCGCAAACATCAGCTCCCCGCCATCCGGCAACCCGCCCATGCCGATCTGCAGGAAGAAACCGACCAGGAACACTTCCTTGATACTCCACAGTGCCTTGGAAAGCTCCCCGGCCCGCTTGTGGTTGGCCAGCAGTGCACCAAACGCCAGCGCGCCAAGCTCGGAGCTGAGCCCGACACTCTCGAAGCCCTTGCCGCCGATCACCAGCGCCAGCAACAGCCCCAGCAGCACCAGCAGTTCATCGTGCCCGCTGACATCCAGCAGGCGATAGAGCAGCGGGCGCAGCAGCGGAATCCCGAACACCACCAGCGCCCACAGCGATGGCGTCTTGCCACTGGCCAGCGCCATCACCAGCAGCGCCAGCAGATCCTGCACGATCAGAATGCCGATCGCGACTCGGCCATGAAACGCGCGCAGCTCGCGCTTGGATTCCAGCACCTTTGCAGCCAGCACCGTACTGGAGAATGACAGCGCGACCGCAAGCATCAGCGAGGTGTACCAGTCCAGCCCCATCACGAGGTGGATACCGGGCGTAAACAGCAGGATCGACACCCCGAAATGCATCACCCCGCCGCCGATGACCTCGGGCCGCACCAGATTGCGAACCTTGAGCTTGAGGCCGACGGTAAACAGCAGCAGCAACACGCCCAGATGCGCGATGTGCTCAAGCACCTCGGTGCCTTCGACCGGAATGCCGGCCGCCTGCCCGACGCCGACAATGGCAAACCCTGCCGCCAGATAACCGATCAGCGGCGGCAGCCCCACCATTTTGACACCGATACCAAGTACGAAGGCGAATACGATCCAGACAGCTTCAAGCACGGGTAATTCCTTGGTTCAAACGCGGGCGGCCGCATCCAGCAGCGGCCGGGCCGACAACTCCTCTGATTATTCCTGGGTACACAGCAGTGCACGCTGTCCGCGCTCGATGCCATGCAGCTGGCAATAGTATCACCAACTCCGCCTCAGATCGTTCCCCCCACCCTGCGCGGCGGGCGAAAAGGGTCGGCTGGCCCCGCTAGCGCAACGACGGTAGAATCCGCCCAGTCCCGATCAGCCAGGAGCGTTCATGTCAGCCACTCAGGATACCCCCCAGCCGCTGTTGATCCATCTGCTGCGCGATGCCGGCGCCGCCGTGCGCCTGTTCGACATGGGACGGCGTATCAGCAAACTGAGCCCCGACCGCTTCGAAAAGATCGAGCGGGCTCAGGTGCCCTACCCGGAGCCCTTTCTGCATCACGCCTGGCTTGGCATCCTGATCTGGAACCCGAAGGCACGCCACGAAAATGCGATCTGGTTCCTGAAGATGCCGCTTGATGAGCAGGGCTATCTGGTACAGGCGGCCCGTGACGATCTGGTCGCCCGCCTGTTGCAGAATGCCGTCAACCATCAGCAGGGCGTGCTGGAAGAGGATGCACTGAAAGACAATCCGTTCGCATTCAAGCCGGATCAGGAAAAGATGGCGATGTTCCACGCCCTCGCCGCCCAGGCGATGGGGAATCACGCCTCGCCCTATTATGAGGATGCCGAAGCCTACCTGCACGGACAGCTGCCGCTGGAACGCTGGACCGACCTGGGCCTGCAGGGGCTGGCCGACTTTATCGTGCGCCTCGATCAGGGCGATCACGCCCGGGTGCTGGCCGCGCGGATCGATGAACTGCCCCTGCCGGCGCTGGCATCGATCGCAACCCTGCTCGAGCACTGCGCGATACCGCTGGCGGTGCGCGATGCACTGGCCCGCCGACTGGATCAGCTGCTGGCAGCGGACACCGCGGAACCGCTGATCATCGCAGCACTGGTGCGCGGACTGTCGAACTGTGCCGACGAAACGTTCAAGCAACAGCAGGTACTCAAAGTGCTGCACAGTGCACATGCGCTGGAGGCGGAGGTGATCGTCGCGATCGCGACACGGGCCACATCGACGCTGCAGGCCCCTGAGGTGCTACAGCCGTTTCTCGAGCAGCTCGCCGCCGGCAAGGCCGGGCAGGCAGGCTTCAGCCGGGTGCTGGCCGATCTGATGTTCATGCCGGCGCTGCGGGCCCTGATTCTGCATGCGTTTCGCAACCCGGATCGCAGTGCGCAGCTGAGCCGCGCGATCGGTGAGATGTTCGGACAGCACTTTGAGTAACGGATCGGTTAAACCACCGGCCCCGGCGCGTCGGGCAGCTGCAGTGCCAGCCCATCGGCATCGGCCCGGGCCTGCGCCTGCTGCCTGAGCCGCTGACGCACCTTGCTGCCGCGCGGCAGCGTCAGGTAATAGAGCAGGTCGCACGCGTACTCCGGCGCCAGCTTGTGCTGTTCGGCAAACGCCAGCATGAAGCGGGCGGTGGTGCTGTCCTGCTTGTTTTCGATCGCCGGCAGCACCGGCAGCTCCAGCTCTTCGCCCTGCCGCACCCGGCGACAGAGCACGTCGTACTGGTAGCTGAACTTCGGCAGTACCTGCTCCTCGTCTTCGCTGCGCAGCTCGAACCAGCCGGTATTGCGTCCCGCCCAGTACACGGCCGGGTGACTCCATTGATGCTCACGCGGATGCTGCGCGTGCAGACAGGCTTCGACATAGGCATCACGGGTGGAGGGCAGCCCGAAATCGCCGCCGATCTCGCGCAGAATGGCGAGAAACTCGGAAATGGTCGGCGTCCACGCCAGTGTTTCCTTGCAACGGTTGACCGCCGCAACCAGCTCGCGCTCACCGTAGCCGCGTAGGCTCAGCGCCCACTCACGCTTGGCGATACGCAGTTCATCCTCGGTTTCAAAGCAGCTTTTGAACTTGTGCCCGTAGATCGCCATGAAACGGGCAAAGATCATATTGACCAGCGTTTTGGTCTCATTCGGAATCGTCGCGCTCTGTTCGCGGCCATCGCCGTAGCCGGCAGCGGGCTCACGCACCCCGCGTTCACCAGTCGATGTTCTTGATGTCCATCGTGGCTGCGGTAATCCGTTTGCGCTTTTCTCGAGAATCTGGTCGGGCGTTTTCATGGCCGTTCCCCGTCATGTTGGATTCACGCTCCTGCTGATAGCGCTTCTCCCGTGCATCCTGTGTCTGTTTCTTGACCCACTCGCGTTTGACCCAAGCCAGGAATTTCTGATCCCAGTTGCTCTCCTTGCGGTCCTTGTCGAGGAAGTAGAGCACGAACTCGTCAATACAACCCTCGGCAAAATCCGCCGGTATCGCATAGCGGGGCAACAGCTGGTGGAACAGTTCCGACGGCTGCCAGCCGATGAACATCGGCTGCAGTTTCTGGTTGCGCTGCTCCGCCTGTTCAAAGATCTCTTCCAGCTCATCCTTGTGCCGGCGCCAGCCGATGCTGCCGCCGAACGTCGGCGCCGGTCCGCGCCGCTGCGCCAGATTGGTCTGACGGGCCGGGCGTGGACGCGGCGGTGGCTCATCCACCACCGGAATACGGCGTACCGGCTCCGACACGGCTGCCGCGGTATCCGTCGCGGCGGGACTCGGCGCAGCCGCCGTGGGCATGCGCACACGCAGATTACCGGCACTGCCCCACTGAATCTCGAGCAGCCCTGCCGCCACCAGTTGATCGCTGAGCTGCTTCACACGCGCCTCATCCCAGAAGGGCGCCAGCGTTCGCAGCTGAGTCTGTGACAGCAGCAGTTCGGTACGCCCCCTTTCGTCGGTCATGCCATCGCGCTCCAGCGCCTCGTGGTAGAGGCCCAGCAGCAACGCCGGTTCGACACCGACCCGCCGCGCCAGCGACGGATAGACCAGCATCGGCTTTTCCGGAAAGGTGAAACTCATCGTTCTGGGAGACTCCCGCTTCGGTTGTTCGACATCTCAATGGTAGCGCACCCGTCAAGACGACGGCAGCGCCGGCACCGCTTCAGGCAAAGACCACGGTCTTATTGCCATGGACCAGCACCCGGTCCTCCAGATGCCAGCGCAATCCGCGCGCCAGTGCCAGCTTCTCCACATCGCGTCCGAGTCGCACCATTTCATCCGGCAGATGACGATGACTGACGCGTGTGACCTCCTGATCGATGATCGGTCCCGCATCCAGCTCCGGCGTCACATAGTGACAGGTGGCACCGATCAGTTTGACGCCGCGCTCGTACGCCTGATGATAGGGGCGTGCACCGGCAAACGACGGCAGGAAGCTGTGGTGGATGTTGATGATGCGGTGCGGGTACCGGGCGCACACCGACGTCGGCAGAATCTGCATGTAGCGCGCCAGCACGACGGTGTCGGCCTCGTGCTCGCGGATCAGTTCATCGACACGGGCAAAGTGGGGTGCCTTGTCGGTCGGGTCCACCGGTACGCAATAGTAGGGTATCCCGTGCCACTCCACCATGTCGCGCAGATCCTCATGGTTGGAGATCACGCAGGGGATTTCGCAGAACAGTTCGTTGCTGTGATAGCGATACAGCAGGTCAGCAAGACAGTGTGACTCACGGCTGGCCATCAGCACGACCTTTTTCTTCACGCTGGAGTCGGTGATGCTCCACTCCATGTCGAACGAACTCGCGATCGGCGAAAACGCTTCACGCAGACGCTCGAGCGTGAACGGCAGCGTCGCGGCACTGATCTCGACCCGCATGAAAAAGTATCCGCTGATCGGGTCGGAGTGCTGATTGGCATCGGTGATGGAACCGCCGTGGCTGGAGATGAAGTTACTGACCATCGAGACGATGCCCACGCGATCGGGGCATGAGAGAACCAGGCGGTAGCTACGTTCCATGAAAGGCGATCCTGAAAACCAGTTGACGAAAGAGCGCCATTCTAACAGTCCCTGACCGCGGCCGGGAGACTGTCCCGGGCGACGGTTTGCGTTAAGATGAAATGAAAAACCCAAAGGACCCGCCCCCATGAGCTTCACCCCGGAAAAGATGGCGCCACTGAAGGCCTGCCGTCTGGGCATCGACACCCATCACGAACCCACCCTCTACCTGCGTGCCGACAGCCCGATCTGCCGTTCGGAAGGTTTCGAAAGTCTGTCCCGTATCCTCGTCAACTGCCAGGGCCGTCACATCATCGCGTCGCTGAACATGGTCAGCTCCGATCTGCTCGAGCCCGATCAGGCCGGTTTTTCCGAGTCCGCGTGGCAACGTCTTGAGCTGCACGCCAATGCCGAAGTCTGGCTCTCGCACCCGCGCCCGGTTCAGTCGCTCTCCTATGTGCGCGCCAAGGTGTATGGCCACGAGCTGGACGCACTGCAGCTGCAGAGTATCGTCAACGACATCGTCGAGGGGCGCTATGCCGATGTCCATCTGGCCGCCTTTATCACCGCCTGTGGCGACGATGCCCTGAGTGACAGCGAGATCACGGCACTGACCGACGCCATGGTGAAGGCGGGCAGCCGCATCGACTGGGGGTTGGAGCAGGTGATCGACAAACACTGCGTCGGCGGCCTGCCAGGCAACCGCACCACGCCCATCGTTGTGTCGATCCTGACCGCCTGTGGCCTGACCGTCCCCAAGACCTCCTCGCGCGCAATCACCTCCCCCGCCGGCACCGCCGATACCATGGAAACGCTGACCGATGTCAGCCTGACACTGGAACAGATGCGCCGTGTCGTGCGCGATCAGGGCGGCTGCCTGGCCTGGGGTGGCTCGGTCCGGCTCAGCCCGGCCGATGACCTGCTGATTCAGGTCGAGCGCGCCCTCGACATCGACAGTGAAGGCCAGCTGATCGCCTCGGTGCTATCGAAAAAACTGGCTGCCGGCGCCACCCACGTCCTGATCGACATCCCGGTCGGGCCGTCGGCCAAAGTGCGCAGTCAGGCCGCAGCCGACCGCCTCGCACGCAGCTTCAAGGTCGTGGCGAGCAATCTGGGACTCGAACTCGATGTGCTGATGACCGACGGCAGCCAGCCGGTGGGTCGCGGTATCGGCCCGGCACTGGAGGCACGCGATATCCTCGCGGTACTGAAAAACAAACCCGATGCGCCGACCGATCTGCGCGAACGCGCGATTCTGATCGCCGGTGCGATGCTGGACATGGTGGGTGCTGCAGAGTCAGGGCAGGGACAGGCACGGGCCCGCGAAGTGCTCGACTCCGGCGCTGCGTGGGACAAATTCCATGCGATCTGCGACGCCCAGGGAGGGCTGCGAGTGCCGCCGGTGGCGCCCTATCGCTACGCACTGGTGGCTCCGCATGCCTGTACGGTGATGGGTGTGGATAACCGCCAACTGGCGAAGATCGCCAAACTGGCCGGCGCGCCGGCCGACCCGGCCGCCGGCATCGAGCTCCATGTCAAAATCGGCGACCGGGTCGAGCAGTACCAGCCGCTGCTGACCATCCACGCGGAGAACGCCGGGGAACTTAACTATGCCGTCGACTATCTGACCGACCACAAACTGGTCCTCACGCTCAGCGACGAAGCCTGCGAGACAACCCCATGACCCCGATTCTGTTCAATCTGGATTCCGACCCCGATCTCGGCAGCCGCCTGTGCCGCGCCCTGAACGCCAGTGCCGGCGAGCTGGAACAGCGTCACTTCCCGGATGGCGAGAGCTACCTGCGCGTACACAGCGACGTCGCCGGCCATGACTGCGTCATCTTCTGCAACCTGTTCCAGCCGGATCAGCGCGTGCTGAGACTGCTGTTTCTGGCCGACACCCTGCGCGACCTGGGCGCCAACCGGATCGGGCTGATCACCCCTTACCTGCCCTACATGCGCCAGGACAAGCGCTTCCAGCCCGGCGAATGCGTCAGTTCGCGCCCGTTCGCACGCGTGCTGTCAAACGCGTTCGACCTGCTGGTGACGGTGGATCCGCACCTGCACCGCTATCATTCGCTGGACGAGATCTACAGCCTGAACAGCCGCGTCGTGCAGGCCGCACCGATGATCGCGCGCTGGATCGGCGCGCACATCGAACAGCCACTGCTGATCGGCCCCGACAGCGAAAGCGAGCAGTGGGTGCGCGAGGTGGCAGAGCTGGCCGGCGCGCCCTGGCAGATCCTGACCAAACAGCGCCACGGCGACTACGATGTCGAGGTTTCGCTGCCCGATTTGGAGCGCTGGCAGCAGCACACCCCGGTGCTGGTCGATGACATCATTTCGAGCGGTCGCACCATGCTGGAAACGCTCGCGCACCTGAGCGCAGCCGGACTGCCGCGCGCCAGCATCATTGCCGTGCATGGCCTGTTTGCCGGCGATGCGTGGGAACGGCTCAGCGCGGTCGCGGATGTGGTCACCTGCGAGGCAGTGCCACACCCGAGCAATCGCATCAGCCTGTCCGACGCCATGGCGGAGGCGATGCTGGGCCTGCTGCACGCCGGTCGCAACGACTGAAATCCGGAACATGACGGTGCGCCGCTGCAACTGGCGGCCGCTGTCCTGAGCAGGCATCATGTGCGGTTTCGACTGAATCCACAGAGGACCAATCGATGAATGCCGTGATTGACCTGCTCAAACAGCACCGCTCCATTCGCAAGTTCCGTCCGGACCCAATCGACCAGACCACGCTGAACACCCTGGTAGAAGCCGGTCAGGCCGCTGCCACCTCCAGTTTCATTCAGGCGTGTACCGTCATTCAGGTCGATGAAGCGGCCTTGCGCGAGCAGCTGGCCGAATGTGCCGGTAACCAGGCCTATGTCGCCAGCGCCGCCCGCTTCCTCGTCTTCTGCGCCGACATGCGGCGTCACCAGCTGGCGTGCGAGATGCACGATGCGCCGATGCAGTCCGGCTTCACGGAGCAGTTCCTGACCGCCTCCCTCGACTGCGCCCTGTTTGCCCAGAATGTTGTCGTCGCGGCCGAATCGATCGGCCTTGGCGCGGTATACATCGGCGGCCTGCGCAACCAGCCTGAGCGCGTCGCCGAGCTGCTCGAACTGCCGGCGCTGGTCTACCCGGTATTCGGGCTCTGCCTCGGCTATCCGGACCAGAACCCGGAGATCAAACCACGCCTGCCGCTGCCGGTCGTACTGAAGCAGGATCGCTACGATGATGGCGCCGACCGCGAGCGGATCGCCGCGTACGACGCCGAGGTGCGCGAGTACTATCGCACCCGTACCGGCGGTAACAAGGAGATGAGCTGGAGCGAGCAGATCTCCGGGATGCTGGCCAGGGAAGCCCGGCCGCACATGCTGCCATTTCTGCAAAGTCGTGGATTTCTGAAGAAATAACCAGCCGTGCAGGGGGCTGTGCGCTCGTCTATGCTGAAGGCATGCAGCCCCGCTCATCCGCATCGGCGCGAACGGGGCTGTCGTCCGTCACACTGCCGGGAGACACGCCGCCATGCCTGAACGACACATCAACGCCCTCCTCGACGAGCTTGAGCACCGCGCACGCCAGGTTGCCAAAGAACGCGAAGTGACGCTGAAGATCGATCATGATGATCTGGTGCGTCTGCATGCGCTGGCCGAAGTCTATGGTCTCAGTGTCGACGACGTCAGTGCCACGCTGCTGCACCGGATCCTGCTCGAGGTGGAGGAAAAACTCCCATACCGAGCCGGCACACGCATCATCCGCGTCGAGGATGACGAGCCGGTGTACGAGGATATCGGCCCCACGCCGCGCTACCTCGAAGCCAAGCGACGATTCGAAAAAGAGTGCGCCTGACACGGCCAACGCCTGACACAGACAGGCGCGCCTGAGCGGCTTGCCGGTACCGCGCCACAACGGCACAATGGCGCGCCCCGTGTTGCGTTTCAGGAGCTGACCATCGATATTCTGCGCCCGGTGCCGACCCACATCATCACCGGCTATCTCGGCAGTGGCAAAACCACCGCGATCAATCAACTGCTGGCGAGCAAGCCTGCCGACCAGCGCTGGGCCGTGCTGGTCAATGAATTTGGCCGCATCGGCATCGACCAGACGCTGTTTGCGCACGACGATGCCGTTCAGATACAGGAGATTCCCGGCGGCTGCCTGTGCTGTGCACAGGGGCCTCAGCTGCGGGTCGCGCTGACGCGACTGCTGCGTACCCGCCCCGACCGCCTGTTGATCGAGCCCACCGGTCTGGGTCACGCCGCCGGCCTGATTGCGCTGCTGGCCGGTCCCGACTTCGCCAGTACCATCGATCTGCGGGCGATTATCTGCCTGCTCGACCCACGTTCGCTGGAACACGCGCAGACGCGTCACCACCCTGTATTCGTCGACCAGCTCGAACTGGCCGATATTCTGGTGCTGAACAAAACCGATCTGTGCAGCCGTGCGCAGCTTGCAGCAGCACAGCGGCTGGCCGACAGCTTCTACCCCGCCAAGGCGCGCCGGGTCAGTACGGTGCACGGCGCCCTCGACCCGGCGCTGCTCGAGCT
The DNA here is from genome assembly GCA_030602245.1 of Marinobacterium sp. GTDB lineage: Bacteria > Pseudomonadota > Gammaproteobacteria > Pseudomonadales > Balneatricaceae > Marinobacterium_D. The sequence continues at coordinate 91,303 of JAUWAC010000006.1, read as the reverse complement.
GCCGACCGCCCGCCAACGACCGTCGGCTCAAGCACGCGCGTTCATGCCGGGCACGGACGCTGCGAACAGCGCCGCCGCGGATGAGCACAACGCCGCCAGACCTGCTCGCCCCACATGCGTGACAGAACAGCGTGACGGCATCCATACCGGCAGCTGGCTGTTTCACGTCGATGACTGTTTCGATGCGGACCGTGCGCGCGCCCTGCTTGATGCCCTCGACGGTACGCTGCGGATCAAGGCGGCGCTGCGTCTGGGACATGCCTGGCTCGGCTACAACAGGTCCACCGATGCAGCCAGCGTCTATCCGCTGAGCTGGCGGCGGGATTCACGGGTGGAGATTCTGAGCCGGTCGCAACTGGATATCGACGCACTGACGGCAGCACTACTCAGCTGCCTGCGTGACACAGGCAAAGACAACAGCCGCGACTGTGGATAAAGAGCGCTGTCCACGAGAGCGGATAGATTAAGTCGGCGTAAAAAGATCGCCCCGAACGGGCTGGCGGGATGGTGCGGAACAACAGGTAAAAGCAGGGAGAGCAGGCGCCAGGGCGCCCGCCCTCCTGGGGACGGTATCGCCTAGCGGTTAGGCAACGACCGTTACGTTCTCAGCCTGCGGGCCTTTCTGACCCTGAGTTACTTCGAAAGTAACCTGCTGGTTTTCGTGCAGAGTGCGACGGCCAGTGCCGTTGATTGCACGAAAATGAACGAATACGTCAGGACCGTTTTCCTGCTGGATGAAGCCGAAGCCTTTCTCATCGTTGAACCACTTAACGGTGCCGGTTACGAGCTGTGACATGTTTTGCCTCTTTCTTTCTTCTTTCATGCCAGTCATCTGACTGGCGACTTCTAATGGTTCGGCACCAAATGCACCGAACCGATTTTTCACGAGTCAGGGAACGAATGCGGTTATCGCTCCTTAATCTCGCGTGCAAACCGGCACCCCATGTACCGGCCTGCGTTCCGGCAACCGCGCGTGGCTTCACCCGCGGGTGCTGAACATCGTGTGATGCAGTCTGGCTGCATCAGCCCCTGAATCGCCCTGCCTTCGTCCCTACGCCTGAACACCGGACACGCAAACGGACAACCGCGGGCGCAAAAGCGCACGGGCAACGTCATCGAATGCTTGAGTCAAACGGAGAACGGCGGCCGGGTGGCCGAACATGAAGGGCGTGGCAGTCGCTTCAAAGGCCGTCGGTCCCTGACAGTTGGATCGTACCGGCAGTATATGAAGCTTTTTATAAAGCCTTGCGGTCAAAAGCCCGCGAACTGTGTGTAGCATCAAACTAAAAGTAACTCCGAACCAGCATACCCGCTGGCGGGTCCGGTCTATTTAACCTGCTATTTCTGAAAATAGCCTGTTCGAGCGCTTTTTCAAGCAACGAACAGTTGCCGACCGGAATGCAACCTTTTCGGCATCATACTCCAGTTTCGACCAAATACAATGGCCTGATTACGCCAATTTCGTGTCCGCTTTGCCCGGTCCGACGGCCGCAGACCGGGCTTGCGAACCCGGCGCACCGCTCAGACGGGACGTGCCTTGCGCGGGCTACGCGCCTTGCTTCTGGTCGTGCTCGAACGCCCCGGTTTGCGTCCGCCCCCGGAGCGCGGCTTTACACCACCGTCGTGACGCGGCGGCAAGCCGGTATGCTGCGTCAGTACCCGCCCCTTGCCGGCGCGGGATGACTTACTGGAGTTCTTGCGCCGCGGCGCCTGATAGACGTCTGCGGTCTGCTCGGCGGGGATCAGCTGGTGCTCGCCGGGCCCGATCAGATCGGCACGCCCCATCTGCGTCAGCGCCTCGCGCAGCAACGGCCAGTTCTCCGGGTCATGCCAGCGCAGAAACGCCTTGTGCAGACGGCGCTGGCGCTCCCCCTTGACCGTTTCCACCTTTTCGGCGCTCTTCTTGTAGCTCAGCCGGCGCAGCGGGTTGCGCCCGGAGTGGTACATCGCCGTGGCCGTGGCCATCGGCGAGGGATAGAACGCCTGTACCTGATCCGCCTTAAATCCGTTGCGCTTGAGCCACAGCGCCAGATTCAGCATATCCTCGTCGGTGGTGCCTGGATGCGCGGCGATGAAGTACGGGATCAGATACTGTTCCTTGCCCGCCTCGGCCGAAAAGCGTTCAAACATCCGCTTGAACGCATCGTAGGTGCCGATGCCCGGCTTCATCATCTTGTCGAGCGGCCCGCGCTCGGTGTGCTCCGGTGCGATCTTCAGATAACCGCCGACGTGGTGGGTCACCAGCTCACGCACGTACTCCGGGTCTTCGACCGCCAGGTCATAGCGCAGCCCCGAGGCGATGAGGATCTTTTTCACCCCCTTGAGCTTGCGTGCGGCCCGGTACAGCGCCGTCAGTGCGGAGTGGTCGGTATTCAGGTTCTGGCAGATGCCGGGGAACACGCAGGAGGGCTTGCGACAGGCCGCCTCGATCTCCGGGCTTTTGCACGCCAGCCGGTACATATTCGCCGTCGGACCGCCCAGATCGGAGATCACACCGGTAAAGCCGGGCACACGGTCGCGGATCTGCTCGATCTCACGAATGATCGAGGCCTGCGAGCGGTTCTGGATGATGCGGCCTTCGTGCTCGGTGATCGAACAGAAGGTACAGCCACCAAAGCAGCCACGCATGATGTTGACCGAGAAGCGGATCATCTTGTACGCCGGGATCTCGGCATCGCCATAGGCCGGGTGCGGCACCCGCGCGTACGGCAGATCGAACACGTAATCCATCTCCTCGGTGGTCAACGGAATCGGCGGCGGATTCAGCCACACTTCCTGATCGCCGTGCAGCTGCACCAGCGCACGGGCATTACCGGGGTTGGTCTCCAGATGCAGCACGCGGCTGGCATGGGCATAGAGCACCGGATCCTTGCTGACCTTCTCGAACGACGGCAGGCGAATGACGGTTTTGCTGCGATCCAGTCGGACCCGCGGCTCGATGTGCAGAATCTGCACCTCGTCGTCGGCGGCCATCTGAACACTCTCGCCGCCCTCGCGGCCAGTCTCCAGCTGGCACTGAGGCAGATCCCGGGTGTTGACGTAGGGATTGATGATCTTGTCGACCTTGCCGGGACGGTCGATGCGGGTCGAGTCGATCTCCATCCAGCCGGGCGGCGTGTCCCGGCGCACGAATGCGGTACCGCGAATATCGCGAATGCTGTCGATCGGCTCCCCGGCGGCCAGACGGTGAGCAAGTTCAACGACGGCGCGCTCCGCATTGCCGTACAGCAGCATGTCGGCCCGGGCATCGAGCAGAATGGAGCGACGCACCTTGTCCTGCCAGTAATCGTAATGCGCGATCCGGCGCAGCGATGCCTCGATACCGCCGAGGATGATCGGAACATCCTTGTAGGCTTCACGGCAACGCTGGCTGTACACAAGACTGGCGCGATCCGGCCGTTTGCCGGCCTGACCGCCGGGCGTGTAGGCATCGTCTGAACGCTTCTTGCGGTCGGCGGTATAGCGGTTGATCATCGAATCCATGTTGCCGGCCGCCACGCCGAAAAACAGGTTGGGCCGCCCCAGTGCCTTGAACGCATCGGCACTGTGCCAGTCCGGCTGCGCGATGATGCCGACGCGGAACCCCTGAGCCTCCAGCAGACGGCCGATGATCGCCATGCCGAACGACGGGTGGTCCACATAAGCATCGCCGGTGACAATGATGATGTCGCAGCTGTCCCAGCCGAGCCGCTTCATTTCGGCACGGCTCATCGGCAGGAAAGGCGCAGGCTCACGCCGGGGCTGAACAGCGGCCAGCTGCTGAATCGGGGTTACACGTTGCAGGGTGGATGTCGCGTGGGGCATGGAGAGAACCGGTCAGAGTTTACGCAGGGCCGACATTATAGCCTAAGCCTGCTCGCTTTCCGACCAGTCTGCTCGGTTATTACCGCTGCGCCGGGATCACGCCGTCGCGTCGAATCGGCGCCAGCCAGTTATCGCCGAGTTGCGCCATCTGGCGCTGAATCCATCGACTGCGCCTGAGTATGTAAGGGCCGGGCGGTTCAGCCCGGTACTGCCAGGGATTGGGCAACACCGCAGCCAGTCGTGCGGCCTGCCAGCCGCTGAGCCGCTCCACCGGCGTGCCAAACCAGTACTCCCCGGCGGCCTGAACACCGTATACGCCAGGACCGAACTCGACGATGTTCAGGTACACCTCAAGAATACGAGCCTTGCCCCAGATCAGCTCCAGCGCCAGCGCCAGTGGCAGCTCCAGCCCCTTGCGCAGCCAGTCCCGTCCGGGCCAGAGCAGCAGGTTCTTCGCGGTCTGCTGCGTCAGCGTGCTGGCACCGCGCAGGCGCTCCCCTTCCAGCGCGTCCCCAATCGCCTCTCCGATGGCGTGGGTATCGATCCCGCCATGCAGTGGAAAACGCTGATCCTCGGACGCCACCACCGCCAGCTGCACGGACAGCGGTATCGCATCCAGCCCGACCCAGCGGTGCCACACCTGATCCGGGTAACCGGCGGGTGGATTGAGGGCCCGATGGATGCGCCAGCTCCAGGTGGGTGGATCGACATATTTAAACAACAGCAGCAGCGCCAGCAGCAGCCCGAGCGCCCCCGTCAACGCGATCAGCAGCGCACGCAACAGCCAGCGCCTGAGCCGCGCGCCCCTGCTCAGTCCGCCCCTGCTGCGCCGCCCTTTGTTGCGGCTTCGCCCTGTTTTAAACACGTCCTTCGCCCTCGTTTCCTGTGCGATCTGTTGTTCAGATAGTGTTCAAGGTGATGAAATCGCTGCTATTATCGGCCTGTTGCCGCCGACCTGACGTCCTGTGGACAGGGAGTCCTGATGAATCTGAAACCCCGCTTTATGCTGCTGACGATCGCCCTGTTCGTGATCTCCGCGGCGATCGTCTGGGGCCTGGTACGTCAGTTGTCCGAATCGATCGTCGAAGAATGGGCAGTGCGCTATGCCGAAAAACAGGTACTGTACGACAAGGCACGGGCACTGCAACCGATCCTGCGCGAAATTGCCCTGTCCCATCAGTTCGCCCGCTCCCGTCTGCTGAAAGAGTGGGCCAGCAACCCGAACGACCCGGAACTCAAAGCCCGCGCCATCGCAGAGATGGAAGCCTACCGGCAGAACTTCGGCGATCACAGCTACTTCGTCGCCCTGCTCGACTCCGGTGAGTACTACCACAACAACGCCGCCAACGCGTATGCCGGCCGGCAGTATCGCTACACCCTTGACCCCGAGCGGGACGCCGACCGCTGGTTCTTCGACATCATCGAGCAGAACCGCGACATGCACCTGAACGTAAACCCGGACGTGGAACTCGGCGTCACCAAGCTGTGGATCGACGTACTGATGCGCGACGGCGATCGCATCCTCGGCGTCGTCGGCACCGGTCTTGATCTGACCGAGTTCCTGAACCGCGTCGTCGATCAGCATGAGCCCGGCATCACCAGCCTGTTCACCGACCATGAAGGCGCGATACAGCTGTACCGCGACCAGAGCCTGATCGATTTTGCCAGCATCACCAAGGCGGCCGCCGACAAGAACACGCTCAGCAACCTGCTGCCCGATCCGCAGGACCGCGCAGCGATCAAACAGATCATGAGCCGTCTGCAACAGGAGCCGGACCGGGTTCTGACACGCTTTGTCACCCTCGAGGACGGCCGCCGTCATCTGGCCGGTATCGCCTACCTGCCGGAGATCGACTGGTATGAAGTCACGCTGCTGGACCTGTCCGTCGTGCTGCCCCTGAGCAGCTTCAGCGGCATTCTGGTCACCTTCGCGATCATGCTGTTGCTGGCCCTGTTGATCCTGCATCAGGCACTCAACCACTTCCTGATCAGTCCGCTGGGCCGTCTCGAACACGCGATGGACGACATTCGCCGCGGCCACTATCCCTCACGGCTGGAAACACGCCGTCCGGCCAGCGAGATCGGCCGCCTGATGCAGTACTTTCGCGCCATGGCCAGTGCAGTGCAGGACTCCCGGGAAACGCTGGAGCAACAGGTCCAGAACCGCACCGAAGCGCTGGAGCGACTGAGCAAGACCGATGCTCTGACCGAGCTGCTGAACCGGCGCGGCATGCAGGAGCGCCTCGAGGCTCAGCTGCAGCATCTGGCACGTGACGGCCGTCGCTTCGGCCTGATCTGGCTGGATCTCGACCAGTTCAAGGAGATCAACGATCGCTACGGCCACGAGGCCGGAGACCGGGTACTGATCGCGGTGGCGCAGCAACTGCGCGTCCTGCTGCGCCGCTACGACTGCGCTGCGCGCTGGGGCGGCGATGAGTTCCTCGTCATGGTCGAAACCGACGATGCCGAACTGCTGGCCCAGCTCGGCGAGCGCATCCGTGAGGCGGTGGCAGCACTGCGTATCGATGTCCCGCAACAGGATATGCCTCTGCAACCGACGCTGAGCGCCGGCAGCTACCTGGCCAGCCGTGGCGATTCGCTGGAAACGGTGCTGCATAACGCCGACGGCGCGCTGTATCGGGCCAAGGCCGGTGGCCGCAACACCCACTGCCAGGCAGACAAGGAGACCGCCGCCCGCTGATCTCAAAGCGCCCCCGTCTCACCCCAACAGGGTCATTGCACGGCGCCCGACAGTTTGTCGCCAACAGCACAACCCGACAACGCCCCACTCCTTTTCAATCAGACAGTTAAAGACGGCACGTCGTTTGCCATAGTCCTGTCAGTCATGCGCATGTCTGTTGCCAACGGCATGCGCCCGCCATGCCGCCGTCGAGGAGAACAGGGTGAAACTACAGATCGAACGCAGCGTCGCAACCCGCCTATTCGAGACCTGTCCCGAGCTTTGCCACTGGGAGGAGCAGCTGCGGCTGGCCAGCCGGGTGGAGATTCCGTTTCAGGCATTCAGCACCGAACAGCTGGCAGTCCTGATCGACCTGTACCGCGCAGTGCCCGACGGTCGCGGCAAACAGACCCAGCTGGAGGCGCTGCGCGACGCCTGTATCGACCCGACCGTGCCCCGTGTCGCCGACGATCTGGAACAGTTGTTGCCGGATCTGATCGCCTACCTGAGCCACGGCCCCAGCCGTGGCTGGCTGTTTCGGCTCGAAGGCAGCGGCACCCTTCTGCCCTGGGTGGTCAGTCGCATCGATCACACCCCGGCCGGCAGCGAGGAGCAGGCGCGCATCGTGATCGACCTCAAAGCCAACAGTCGCGGCAAACTGCAGACCCGGCAGCTGATCATCGCCGAGCGCGACCTGCACGGCCAATCGCTGGCGGAGCTGCTGGCCACCAAGGGCTACCTGCGTGAGACGACGCCCCTGCTGGAGCGCTTTGACTCGACCCATGCACGTTATCTGGAATGGCGTGCCAACGTTGGCGAACAGTTCTCCGGCACCGGCACCGGCGTCTACGCGGAAGACCCGGGCGCCAGCCATCGCAATACCGACTGGGGCCGCAAACCGCGGGTGGTGCTGTCGGCCAGCGGTGGCGCCGCCAAGCTGGTCAACGATGAGGAGGTGCTGGCAGAGCGCGAACTGACCCTGCAGCAGAGCGGCCGGGTTCTCAGTGCACTGGTGAAACGGATCGAACGCCAGTCGAGCTTCTCGGACGCCGTCGACCAGCAGATCCTGGCACTGGCGCAGGCGCTGCCGCCCGACCTGTTCAGTCGCATCCCGGTGCACGGCTACATCCTCATGTTCCACCTTGAGCTGCACCACCACCTCTGGGTGCATGTGGATAACCTGACACCCTACCTTTATCAGCCGCAGCTCAAGGACAAACTGGTGCTGCCAAAGGCACATACCGACCTGATCGACATCCTCACCGCCGAGATGGAGATGCTGCTGGACGATATTATCGACGGCAAATCCGGCGGCACCACGGTGCTGTGCAGCGGCCCGGCCGGCGTGGGCAAAACGCTGACCGCCGAGGTCTACGCCGAGATCATCGGCCGTCCGCTCTACCGCGTGCACTCCGGGCAATTGGGGCTGAACGTGGCCGACATGGAGAAGAACCTTAAAGAGGTGCTGATTCGCGCGCAGCGCTGGGGCGCGGTGATGCTGATCGACGAAGCCGATGTCTACATCAAGCGGCGCGACGACAACCTGACCATGAACGCGGTGGTCGGCGTGTTCCTGCGCGTACTGGAATATTTCAACGGCCTGCTGTTTATGACCACCAACCGCATCGATGACATTGATGAGGCGATCATCTCCCGCTGCATCGCCATGGTGCGCTACCAGCACCCCGCCGAGGATGAGCGGGTTCGCATCTGGCAGGTGATGGCCGAGCAGTTCGGACTGGTGCTGGAGCCCGACATGCCCGCGCGCCTCGCACGGCACTTTGCCGGCGCCAGCGGACGCGATATCAAGGGACTGGCCAAACTGGTGGCCAAGTTCTGCGCCTTTCGCAACTGCGCGCCGACCCTGGACGTATTCGAGCACTGCGCCGGGTTCCGAGGGCTGGAGATGTCGGGAGCGGCCGCATGAGCCCCCTGATACCGGCGGACCAGTGGCTGCGGAATCATCCGCTGTCAGCAACCGAAATCGATTGCGTCATCGCCCTGATGCTGAAGATCCTCGATGGCAAGTGCAAGATGAACCGCGAGGACAAGGCGCTGACCGAAATCCTCTACCACCACTGCCGCGGGCGTGACGGCGAACGACTGGGCGGCTCCCTGCATGCACTGATCGCCGAAGGTCGGGCCGCCCGGGAAGGGGCCACCCTGGAAAGGGCCGCCCTGGAAAGGGCCGCCCGGGAAGGGATCAGACCGGACACCGCGGCTCTGCCTGCAGCGCTGATCGAACGTATCTACGAACAGCGCGTGCTGGCAGAAACGATGATCTCGCGCCCGGTGATGAAGCGCTTTAAGGCGCGGCTGCGCGCGGAAGGTCTGCTGCCACCGCGCCCCCCTTCCGCCTGAAACCGGTTCAGGGTGTCAGCGTTCTGAGGAACGCGATCAGGTAATCCTGCTCCGCCGGATCCGTGATCGACACATGGCGCATGCGGGTACCGGGGACCAACCCATCATTATCGGCGATCCACTTGCGCAGATTCTCCTCTGTCCACACCAGTCCCGAGTTGCTCAGCGCCTCGGAGTACTGGAACCGCGGCAGCGACGCCGCCTCACGTCCGATCACCCCGTGCAGACTGGGCCCGAACGCGTTTTTGCTCGGGTCCAGCGCGTGGCACGCTTCGCACTTCTGAAACACGGCGCGCCCGGCGGCGGCCATTGCCGCTTCATCTGCCTGTGCCGGCACTGCCAGCCCCTGGGCGGCCAGCAGCCCCCCGAATATCCATCCCATTGTTTGACGTACGGCCATTACTCTCACCTTCCTCGATCGGGTTTATCACACAGTTCCCGACTATAGGAGGCACCGCCCGGGCAGGCTCTACTACTTCCGACCCGATCCGCTGCTGCTATGCACCCGGGCCGAAAGTAGTGCCCCTGTTTCAAACGCAAAAAAGCGGCTCGAAAGCCGCTTTCTTATGCCCTCGCGCGGGTCGGATCAGGCGCTGTGCGCGATGATGTCCTTCCACTTCGCCGGGCCGGTGTTGTGCACCGATTCGCCGGACGTATCCACCGCGACGGTGACCGGCATGTCCTTGACCTCGAACTCGTAGATCGCTTCCATGCCCAGTTCCGGGAAGGCAATGACGTCGGCCTTGGTGATCGCCTTGGACACCAGATACGCCGCACCACCGACTGCCATCAGGTACACGGCCTGATTGTCCTTGATCGCATCGATCGCCACCGGGCCACGCTCGGACTTGCCGATCATGCCGAGCAGACCGGTGCTTTCCAGAATCTGACGGGTGAACTTGTCCATGCGGGTCGACGTGGTCGGACCCGCCGGACCCACCACTTCGTCACGCACCGGATCGACCGGGCCGACGTAGTAGATGAAGCGGCCTTTCAGGTCTACCGGCAGCTCTTCACCGTTGTTGAGCATTTCGACCATGCGCTTGTGCGCCGCGTCACGACCGGTCAGCATCTTGCCGTTGAGCAGGATGGTCTCACCGACCTTCCACTCTTTCACCGCTTCCGGCGTGATCTCGTCCAGATTCACGCGACGGGTATTGGCACCGACTTCGAAGGTGACTTCCGGCCACTCGTCCAGGCTCGGCGGCGTCAGCACCGCGGGGCCACTGCCGTCCAGCTTGAAGTGAGTGTGACGGGTCGCAGCGCAGTTGGGGATCATGCACACCGGCAGTGAGGCCGCGTGGGTCGGGTAATCCTTGATCTTGACGTCGAGCACGGTGGTCAGACCGCCAAGGCCCTGCGCACCGATACCCAGTGCGTTGACCGCGTCCATGATCTCCAGACGCAGCTCTTCGACACGGTTCTGCGGGCCGCGCTCACGCAGCTCGTGGATGTCGATCGGGTCCATCAGCGACTCTTTCGCCAGCACCGCAGCCTTTTCAGCGGTACCACCGATACCGATACCCAGCATACCCGGCGGGCACCAGCCAGCGCCCATGGTCGGGACGGTCTTGACCACCCAGTCGACGATGCTGTCGGACGGGTTCAGCATCACCATCTTGGACTTGTTCTCGGAACCGCCACCCTTGGCCGCCACGTGCACTTCCACTTCGTCGCCCTCGACGATTTCGTAGTGGATCACGGCCGGCGTGTTGTCCTTGGTGTTCTGACGCTTGCCGGCGGGATCTGCGAGGATCGACGCGCGCAGCACGTTGTCAGGATGGGTGTAGGCACGGCGCACGCCTTCGTTGACCATATCGGTCACGGACATCTTCGCATCCCACTGCACATTCATACCCACCTTCAGGAACACGGTGACGATACCGGTATCCTGACAGATCGGGCGATGGCCTTCGGCACACATGCGGGAGTTGATCAGAATCTGGGCCATGGCGTCTTTCGCCGCCGGGTTCTGCTCCTTCTTGTAGGCTTCGTGCACACCCTGAATAAAATCGATCGGGTGGTAGTAGGAGATGAACTGCAGCGCATCTGCAACGCTGCTGATGAAATCATCCTGGCGAATAACGCTCATTCGGGACTCTCCATTCAGACTGGGCCGTTGGCGCTGGCCGTTAGGATTCGGCCATGCTGGCTCTGGTTGGTATGAGGGCGCTATCCAGGCTTTGACAGGGCACCCCACGATCTGGCGCTGGATTATACACCAGTTGGGCGGACGATGACTGCGGCCATGCGACTAACGGAGGGGGCTGTTCAGCGCAGCGTCAGGCAGAACAGCAGGCCGAACACCATCACCAGCTGTCCGGTAGCCGGCGTCAGCGGCTTGCGCTGTGCTGCCGGGCGATCGAGGAAACGCAGCGGACGCCAGGCGAACGGCAACACCAGCAGCAGCGGCCACGGCGGCGCGATGAGGCCACTTATCCACAGCGCCAGCACCGACACCAGCGCCCCCGCGAGCAGCAGCAGGTAGATCAGGCGTGCCGGCCGGTAACCGATCCGTACCGTCAGGGTGCCCAGCCCCTGAGCCCGGTCGGACTCATAGTCGCGCAGCTCGTTGCTGAGCAGCAACAGCGATACCAGCAGACTGATCGGCACCGACTGCGCCAGAATCGCCGGGCTCAGCGCGCCACCGGCGGCCACGTAGCTGCCCGCCACCATCAGCACCCCCATGAGCCAGAACACCAGCACCACGGCCAGCCCTCTCGCCTTGTAATTGACCGGTCGCAGCGTATAGCCCAGTGCGCCGGCCAGGCCGATCAGAAACAGCCACAGCAGCGCCAGCGAACGGTCTGCCACCAGATAAAGCCCGAGCGGCGTGGCGAGCAGAAAACAGCCCAGTCCGGTGCGAAAGTTGCGCAGAATACGCGCCCGCGCCACGCGACCGTCGGGCCCGGCGCTGATCGATTCAAGATCCGCGTAATCGTTGATCAGATTGACGCCCGCCTGCAGCAGCAGGCCGCCGATGACGACCAGCACGGCATTGAACGGTATCAGCAGCTGTTCCTGCCAGGCCGCGGTAATACCGATCAGGCAGGTGGTCAGCGCGACGCCGAACGAGAACGGGCGCAGCGCGCGGAAAAAGCGGTATTTATCGGCAAGATCGTTCAAGCGTTCACCCTGAAGCGGTAATCGACAAAGGGGGCAGCCCCGCGCCGGGGCTGCCCCCTTTCAAGATGATGCCATCCGGGAACAGTTCGTACTAGCGCGCCGGCGCGTTGGGCAGGTCACGCATCAGCAGGGCGTAACGCAGATCCGTATCGATATCGAGCGGGATGCTGACGCGGTGACCCGACCCCGGAGCCGCATCTGTCGCCTGTCCTTTCTTGTCGTACAGTTCCGACAGCTTGAAACGGCGGTTACCTGCCGGCGTCATCAGCTCCAGCGTATCCCCCTTCTCAAACCGGTTCTTGACATCGATCTGCACCATCCCGCGCTGGGTGTCGTGCTCCACCACCTCGCCGACGAACTGCTGGTGCACACCAACCGAGTTGCCGGTTTCGTAGTTCTGATACTCGTCGTGCACGTGGCGGCGATAGAAACCCTCGGTGTAACCGCGGTTGGCCAGATTCTCCAGCACATCCATCAGCCCCTTGTCGAACGGTTTACCGGCCACGGCATCGTCGATCGCCTGCCGGTAGGCCTGCGCCGTGCGCGCCACATAGTAGTGAGACTTGGTGCGCCCCTCGATCTTGAGCGAGTCGATGCCCATCTCAGCCAGCTTGTGCACATGCTGGATCGCACGCAGGTCCTTGGAGTTCATGATGTAGGTACCGTGCTCATCCTCGAACGCCGGCATGTACTCGCCCGGACGCGACTCTTCCTGCAGCAGGAAGATCTTATCGGTGGGCTGCCCTTCGCCGAGCGCCGGGCTGCCGGTCGCGGCACCGGCTTCGGCCGGGTCGAACGACTGCAGCACCGGCACCACATCGCCGGACTCGTCCTCCTTCGCCTCGTGCGCATCGTACTTCCAGCGACACGCGTTGGTGCAGGTGCCCTGATTGGGATCGCGGTGGTTGATATAGCCCGACAGCAGACAGCGTCCGGAGTAGGCGATGCACAGCGAACCGTGCACGAACACTTCCAGCTCCATCTCCGGACAGCGATCGCGGATTTCGGCCACCTCCTCCAGTGACAGTTCACGCGACAGGATCACGCGCTCGATGCCGGCGCGATGCCAGAACTTCACCGCCGCCCAGTTCATCGTATTGGCCTGCACCGACAGATGAATCGGCAGCTCGGGGTAACGATCCTTGACCATCATGATCAGACCCGGATCCGACATGATCAGCGCATCCGGCCCCATTTCGATCACCGGCTCGATATCGCGCATATAGGTGGTCAGTTTCGAGTTGTGCGGCAGGATATTGCTGGCCACGAAGAACTTCTTGCCCAGCGTGTGGGCGATACGAATACCCTCCGCCAGATTGGCGTGGGTGAAATCGTTATTGCGCACGCGCAGGCTGTAGCGCGGCTGACCGGCATAGACCGCATCCGCCCCGTAGGCGAAAGCGTACTGCATGTTCTTGAGCGTCCCCGCCGGGGACAGGAGTTCGGGCGTTCGCATGGTAGACAACGTATTTGGGTTCAGAGGCTGTCCGCGGATGCGGACAGGGGTATCTCGAAAAGAGGGGTATAGATCGACCCGCGCTCGCCGGGGCGGCTCTGGTACAGCACCACCGAACTCGCCGGCGCCAGCTCGTTCAGCACCGGCCATTGTTCCGGTACTTCGAAACGGTTTTCCGCCGGCAGACGCCCCAGCGTCACATGCGGACGGAAGCCGCGCTGATGATAGTCGACGCCACACTGGAGCACCGCGCGCGCCAGCCGCTGCTGCAGCTCCACCAGCGGCGCCGGCTCGCTGGTCAGGGCGGCCACCAGTGCCAGATGCGGATTCACGCGGTAGTAATCCAGCGTATCCAGCGGGATGCGGAAACCGGACACGCCATCCACGGCATCCCGCGCCGCCTGCTCCAGCGCCTGCACCTGATCGAGCGTAATCTCGTTCAGGAAACAGAGCGTCAGGTGATAGCTCGTGGAATCGACCCAGTGGGCATCCAGACCGCGATCGTACATGCACAGCGTGTCGGCATAATCCGCCAGCACACGGGCGATCCGATCCGGTATCGGCACGGCAAAAAAGGCGCGAATATTCATCGCGGCAAGTCAGACCCTCTTGTCAAGCGCGCTATTGTGCCGCCACAGCGGTTGATACGCAAATCCGAGTCGATTGCTCAGGTTAGCCGCCGAGACGGCGCTGCAGCTGCGCCACCTGTTCTCTCAGCTGCAGCAGGCTCTGATTGAACTGGCGCCGGGAACCATCGATCGCCTGGATCGACTGCTCGATCGTCGCGATACGACTGGCCAGATCCGAGCCGCTGGTGGCGCGTTGCGCCAGCTGCTCGATGCGCCCATCCAGCGCACGATCAGCGGCCACCCGTTCATCCTTTTCCAGCGACAGCGCAAAACCGGCATCGCTGCTGACCTTCTGCAACTCGCTGGCCTGCTCGCTCAGTGCCTTCTGCAGGCTGTTCAGCGCTTTGTCCAGCGTGGCCAGCTGCTGCTCCAGCCCCGCCAGCTTATCCACACGGCCGCTCAGCACGGCAACGCGTTTGCTGTCACTGGCGAGCTGCTGCTTCAGCTCGGAGAGCTCGGCCTGCTGCGCCTCAAGCGCCTTCTTCTGCTCTTCCAGCTGCGGCTTGTTGCGCTGATAGGACACGGTCCAGAGCTTGGCGATCTCGGAGTCGAAATGGGCATACTTGTCGTTGGCCTGACTCTCCAGCTGACCGATCCGCCCCATCAGCGTCTGCCCGGCCTGACTGGCGCTGTCGCTGGTCAGTTCCAGCAGCTGCTCCATCTCGGCCAGACGCGCCTGCGCCTGCGTCAACGCCGCCTGCTGTTGATCCAGCGTCTGTTTCAGCCCTGCGGTCCAGTAGCCCAGCCCGGCACCGCCGGCGGCCAGCAGCAACAGGATCAGGGTCAGCAGCAGGCTTCCGCCACGCGGCTTTTCCCCAACAGGGGACGGTGGCACGGCGGCCGGTCGGCCGGCGGGCACCGCGTCCGAGGTATCCACATCAAGCCCGGACAGATTAAGCCCCGGCTCCTTACGTTCACTCATCGTTTTCGGGTTCCGTACAGTGCAACAACAGGCCACCGACACTAGCAGGTTTGCCAGAAACGAAAAAGCCCCGCAACCGCGGGGCTTTCCGGGCCTTACAGGCACATGGGAGGGCTGCTTACATCATGCCGCCCATGCCGCCCATGCCACCCATGCCGCCCATGTCAGGCATCGCCGGCTTGTCTTCCGGGTGCTCAGCGACCATCGCTTCGGTGGTGATCATCAGACCAGCGATGGATGCAGCCGCCTGCAGTGCAGAGCGGGTCACCTTGGCCGGGTCGAGGATACCCATTTCCAGCATGTCGCCGTACTGCTCGGTGGCAGCGTTGAAGCCGAACGCGCCTTCGCCCTTGCGCACGGTGTCGACAACAACAGAGGCTTCACCGCCAGCGTTGCTGACGATCTGACGCAGCGGCGCTTCCATCGCTTTCAGCGCCAGCTTGATACCGATGGTCTGGTCGTGGTTGTCACCTTCCAGGCCTTCGATCTTGCTCAGCGCACGGATCAGAGCAACGCCACCGCCCGGTACCACGCCTTCTTCAACAGCCGCACGGGTTGCGTGCAGAGCGTCGTCAACGCGGGCTTTCTTCTCTTTCATTTCAACTTCGGTCGCCGCACCAACCTTGATCACAGCCACACCGCCAGCCAGCTTGGCGACACGCTCCTGCAGCTTCTCGCGGTCGTAGTCGGAAGAGGTTTCTTCGATCTGAACGCGGATCTGCTGAACGCGAGCGTCGATGTCAGCCTTGGCGCCGGCACCGCCGACGATGGTGGTGTTTTCCTTGGTGATGTTGACGCGCTTGGCAGTACCCAGGTGATCCAGAGTCACGCTTTCCAGGTTCAGGCCAACCTCTTCAGAGATCACCTGACCGCCGGTCATGATGGCGATATCCTGCAGCATAGCCTTGCGACGGTCACCGAAGCCCGGCGCCTTGACCGCGCAGACCTTGACGATGCCACGCATGGTGTTGACGACCAGAGTCGCCAGCGCTTCGCCTTCAACGTCTTCAGCGATGATCAGCAGCGGACGGGAAGACTTGGCGACCTGCTCCAGTGCCGGCAGCAGTTCACGGATGTTGGAGATTTTCTTGTCGACCAGCAGTACGAACGGGTCTTCCAGTTCGCAGGTCATGGTTTCCTGCTCGTTGACGAAGTACGGCGACAGGTAGCCACGGTCGAACTGCATACCTTCGACCACATCCAGCTCGTTTTCGAAGCCGGAACCTTCTTCAACGGTGATCACGCCGTCCTTGCCGACTTTTTCCATCGCTTCCGCGATGATTTTGCCGACTTCGCTGTCGGAGTTGGCAGAGATGGTGCCGACCTGAGCGATCGCTTTGTAGTCTTCACACGGAGAAGACATTTCAGCCAGCTGCTCGACAACGGCAGCAGCGGCCTTGTCGATACCGCGCTTGAGGTCCATCGGGTTCATGCCGGCAGCAACAGCCTTCAGACCTTCGTTCACGATCGCCTGCGCCAGAACAGTCGCAGTGGTCGTACCGTCGCCGGCGACGTCGTTGGCCTTGGAAGCCACTTCCTTGACCATCTGCGCACCCATGTTTTCGAACTTGTCTTTCAGTTCGATTTCCTTGGCGACAGACACACCGTCTTTAGTAACGGTCGGCGCACCGAAAGCCTTGTCCAGTACCACGTTGCGACCTTTCGGGCCCAGAGTGGTCTTAACCGCGTCAGCCAGAATGTTCACGCCGGCCAGCATGCGCTGACGAGCATCATCACCGAAACGTACGTCTTTAGCAGCCATTATTCCTATACCCTGTAATTCTGTATTTGTTGACGTTTAGCAGCGATCAATAGCGACGATCAGTCTTCCAGTACGCCGTAGATTTCGCTTTCCTGCATGATCAGCAGCTCATCATCACCGATTTTCACGGTGTTGGAGCCGGCGTACTGACCGAACAGGACCTTATCACCCACTTTGACAGACGGCGCCTGAACGTCACCGTTGTTCAGTACGCGACCGGGACCGACGGCGACGACTTCACCACGATTCGGTTTCTCGGCAGCAGAACCCGGCAGAACGATGCCGCTCGCCGTGGTGGTTTCTTCCTCACTGCGACGAACTACTACACGGTCGTGAAGTGGACAAATTTTCATCTGGTTGTTCTCCTGGTCTCTAGGATCCAATGCGATGTTGGTGTTTTTGGCTGGAACCTGGATCGGCCCCAAAAATCCGGTGCTTTCCTTTATGGGAGCACCGGTCGGGATTTCAACACCGAAAAGCAAAATTTTTTTGCCTTTCGCTGGTGTGATCATCAGGCCGCCGACCCGATGCTGGTTATGTGGGGGAGAGGCGGGAGGGATTCAAGGGGGTCAGGGAAGATTTTTCCGCGAGGGTGGCTGCTCGTCAGGATCGCGCTCCACCACTTCGCCTTCGAACACGTCGCCCTGACGGTGCGCCCCCCCCTGAGGGCCGGCGTGGGGACCGAACGGGCCGCCCTGAGCAGATGTTCGTGCCGCAACGATCAGCGTAAAGCGGCTCATCAGCACCCGCACGAACGCCTGACGCAGCGGTGGGATCAGACAGCTGAACCCGATCACATCGGTGACGAAGCCCGGCGTCACCAGCAGTGCGCCACCCACCGCAAGAATGATCCCTTCGACCATCTCCTGCCCCGGCACTTCCTGACGGTCAAGGCGCTGCTGCGCACGGCTCAGCGTGGCCAGGCTTTGATGGCGCAGCATGTTGACGCCGATAAATGCCGACAGCAGTACCAGTCCTACCGTGTACCAGGCACCGATCGCCTGCCCAACCTGAATCAGCAGCGTGATTTCAATGATCGGTACGATGACGAACAGCAGAAACAGAAAACGCATGATGACCTCAACTGAATATTTCAGCGCAAAGCGTACCAGACTGTCGTCGGCAACGGTAACGCTGCCAGCGACTGGTCAAAAACTGCACTAAGGTCGCACTGCACAATGGGCCGAAATGGGCGATAGTCGGCGCTGCCGCGTCATGTCGGGAAACGGATTTTTTTTCATGCTTGCCATATCGTGTTGCAGTGCAGCATATCGCGTCGCACAATGGCTTCAACGGCACCCACAATAAGAAACGACAACAGATGTGTTGAATCCTTGTAAGGAGAGGACAGGCGTTATGGATTTGAAAGACAAAGTAATCGTCATCACCGGCGGCGGTCGCGGTCTGGGGCGTGCCATGGCACTCAACCTGGCCGAGAAAGGCGCCAGGCTTGCGCTGGTCGATGTCAATCAGGAAAGCCTCGATGAAACCATCGGCCTGTGCGCCGAGAAGAAAGCCGAAGCACGCGGTTACATCGCTGATATCAGCGACGAAGCGGCGGTGGAAAAACTGTTTGACGACGTGGTCGCCGATTTCGGCAGCCTGCACGGTCTGGTCAATAACGCCGGTATTACCCGCGACGGCCTGTTCGTGAAGGTCAAGGATGGTCAGGTCGTGAAGAAGATGTCGATGGAGGACTGGGATCTGGTGATCAAGGTCAACCTGACCGGTACCTTCCTGTGCGGCCGCGAAGCCGCTGCCCGCATGATCGAGCTCGGAACTCAGGGCTGCATCATCAATATCTCCTCCATCTCCCGCTCCGGCAACATGGGCCAGACCAACTACACCGCCACCAAAGCCGGCGTACAGGCGATGGCCGTGACCTGGGCCAAGGAGCTGGCACGCTACGGTATCCGCGCTGCGTCGATCGCACCGGGTTATATCGGTACCGAGATGGTCATGGCGATGAAAGAAGAAGCGCGCCAGAAGGTCGAAGCGCAGATCCCGCTCAAGCGTCTGGGTCAGCCGGACGAGATCGCCCGCACGGTCGCGTTCATCCTCGAAAACGACTACGTCAGCGGTCGCTGCTTCGAAGTCGACGGCGCTCTGCGCATCTGACGCCCACCGCGGTTACACGCCACGCCCCGTCTCACGGGGCGTTTTCATATCCGGCGCCTGCGACCGACCCTGGCCGGCCGCTTGATTTCCTGACACCGGGCAGGACAATGGGAGCGCCATCTTTGCCCTAGCAGCCAACCGGATTCCGCATGTCAGCAACGTCCTCGCGCCACTGGACCAGCGCTCTGGCCCTCTACCTCAGCCCCCGTCCGATCACCCTGCTGTTTCTCGGCTTCTCCTCCGGACTGCCGCTGCTGCTGGTCTTTTCGTCGTTGTCGTTCTGGTTGCGCGAGGCGGGCATCGAGCGCAGCAGCATCGGCTTCATTTCCTGGGTCGCCCTCGCCTACGCCTTCAAGTGGGCCTGGGCGCCGATCGTCGACCGCGTCAGCCTGCCCCTGCTCGGGCGTTGGCTGGGGCGGCGGCGCAGCTGGATGCTGCTGGCCCAGCTCGGCGTCATGACCGGCCTGTGCGGCATGGCTTTGAACGACCCGGCCCGGCAACTCGAGATCAGCGTGCTGATGGCGGTACTGGTCGCGTTCAGCTCGGCCACACAGGACATCACGGTCGATGCCTTTCGCATCGAGTCCGGCGACGAGCGCATGCAGGCCGCGATGGCGGCAACCTACATGGTCGGTTACCGGCTCGCGATGATCACCGCCACCGCCGGTGTGCTGGCGATCGCGGCCCTGTTCGATCCGAACGAGAGTCAGTACACCCACGGCCCCTGGCTGATCGCCTACCTGTGCATGGCGGCGCTGATGCTGCCCGGTATTCTGACCACGCTGGCGTCGCGGGAGCCCCCGGCACCGGAAAACAGCGAGCTGGAGGCCCAGAAAGCTGCTGTGCAGCGCTGGAGCGCCGAGCGGGCTCACCTGCCCGAGCGCCTGACCCGCGTGGCCGGCTGGATCTACGTTGCGCTGATCTGTCCCTTCGCCGACTTCATTCGCCGCTACCGCTGGCAGGCATTGCTGATTCTGGCGCTGATCGGCAGTTACCGCATCGCCGACATCGTGATGGGGGTGATCGCCAACGTATTCTATGTCGATATCGGTTTCAGCAAGGCCGAGATCGCCGCCGTGACCAAGGTATTCGGCGTGGCGATGACGCTGATCGGCGCACTGGCAGGCGGCGTGCTGGTCAACCGTTTCGGCGTGATGAAGATTCTGTTCAGCGGTGCACTGCTGGCCGCGCTGACCAACCTGCTGTTCGCGCTGCTGGCGCTGAACGGCCCGGTCGTTGAGCTGCTGATGCTGGTCGTGTCGCTGGATAACTTCAGCGCAGGTATCGCCACGGCCGCCTTCGTGGCCTATCTGTCGGCACTGACCAACATCCAGTACTCCGCCACCCAGTACGCACTGTTCAGCTCAATCATGCTGCTGCTGCCGAAATTCCTCGGCGGCTTCTCCGGCGTCGCCGTGGACAGCATCGGCTATCCGGCGTTCTTCACCGGCACGGCGCTGCTGGGTCTGCCGGTGCTGGTGCTGATCATACTGGCAGCGCGCCACACCCGCACCGCCGAGCGGCCACCGGTTGACCCGGAGCCGGTCGGGCCGCGTCAGGTCGCGCCACGTCAGGCCGGGCCACGTCAGGCCGGGCCGCGTCAGGTCGAACCTGGTCAGGCCGAGCCGCGTCAGGCCGAGCCGCGTCAGGCCGAACCTGGTCAGGCCGAACCCAACACCACAGCACGACACAACTGAATCGCACGACTCCCGGTCGCGATGGATAGTTGTTGCAAATGATATTGATTATCATTACATTTAAAACACGATCCATTCGCTGTTATACACGTCATCACATACGGGAGTTTGCTCATGACCTATCAGATCGATGCCTGGCTCGAGCGCAAGGAGCCGGAACTGCGGGTAACGCTGCGTAACAGTGGCGTCGTCGTACTGCACTGGCACAGCGAGGAATTAAAACCGATGCTGGAGTCGGGCCTGCTCAATCCGCAGGATTTCTGCTGTTGTCAGGGGCGGGAGCAGGAGCTGCTGCGCGAGCTGTTTCTGCTCGCATGCAGCGAAACGGAGCGCTGCGAAAACTGTCGCTTTGACACCGGGGCGCGCCACTGAGCGCCGCCCCGGTGTCACGACCCTGCGCAGGTCAGTCGCGGAAGTTGTTAAATTGCAGTGGTAGCTCGATATCGGCCTCGCGCAGCAACGCGATCGCCTGCTGCAGGTCATCACGCTTCTTGCCGGTCACGCGTACCTTGTCGCCCTGAATCTGCGTCTGCACCTTCATCTTGCTGTCCTTGATCAGCTTGGTGATCTTCTTCGCCATCGGCTGATCCAGCCCCTGCCGCAGCAGCACCTGCTGGGTCGCTTTGACACCGCTGACATCGGGCTCCTTGACCTCCATGCACTTGATATCGATCTTGCGCGCCGTCAGCTTGCTGCGCAGCACGTCGAGCATCTGCTGCAGCTGGAAATCCACCTCGGCGGTCAGCGTCACCGTTTCGTCCTGCAATGCGAAATCGGCCTTCACCCCCTTGAAGTCATAGCGCTGCTGGATCTCGCGGTTTGCCTGGTCCACGGCATTGGTCACTTCATGCATGTCGAGTTCGGATACGATGTCGAATGAGGGCATCTCTGTCTCCTGAGGGTTCACTAATAAAACGGGTTCAGTGATCGAACGGTGGCCGCTATCATAGCGCTTTTCCGGGTCACAGGAGACAGCTGATGCGCTGGCATGTTCTCGGCGCGGGCGCCATTGGCGGCCTGTTTGCCACCCGCCTCGCACGGGCGGGCATCCCGACCACGTTACTGCTGCGCAGCACGCAACAGCTGGAGGCATTCGACACCGGTGGCCGCACACTGGTACTGGAAACCGGACAGGGTACTGAGTCGGTTGCCGTCGATGCCGAGCCTGCCGCCGGCACGTCGGCGATCGATCACCTGCTCATCACCACCAAAGCCTACGCCACCGACGCTGCGCTCGAGCGGGTGCTGCCACGTCTGCACGCCGGCAGCGAAATTCTGTTGCTGCAAAACGGCTGCGGCCAGCAGCAGGCACTGGCCCAGCGGCTGCCCGGACTGGCCATCTGGGCCGGCACGACCACCTCCGGCGTACGCCGCCTCAGCCCTTTTCATCTGCGTCTGGCCGGCGAGGGCGAAACCCGGATCGGCCCAATGACAGCAGCGGCTCGCGGACTGCCCGGCGGCTGGGATCGGCTCGCGCATCCGCTGCACCTGTCCGACGATATCGAGCGCACCCTGTGGCAGAAACTGGCGATCAATGCCGCCATCAACCCGCTGACGGCGCTGGCCGGCTGCCCGAACGGCACCCTGCTCGAATCCGGCTACGACACCAGACTGCGCGCCCTGTGCGCTGAAATCGAGGCCATTGCACAGGCCGCCGGTCGCGCCCTGTTCGACACGCCACTGATCGATCAGGTCCGCACCGTAGCCCGCACAACAGCCGCCAACCGCTCCTCCATGCTCGAGGATATCAGCGCCGGGCGGCGCACCGAGATCGATCAGATCACCGGCTACCTGTGCCAACAGGCGCGCCGGCATGGCATCGCCGCGCCCATCAACGAGCGTCTGCTGCACGATATTCATATACTGGAGGGCAACAACATGCGCGACAGGAGTTCCCGTGAGCGATAAAACAGCAACCCCGAAAAAGATGAAGCGGGACGAATATGAAGCCCTCAAGCTCGATCTGCAGATCGAGTTGCTGAAGGTCCAGAACTGGGTACGCGCCAGCGGCGAGAAAATCCTGATCCTGTTCGAGGGGCGCGACGCGGCCGGCAAAGGCGGCACCATCAAGCGTTTCATGGAACACCTGAATCCGCGTAGCGCCCGTGTCATCGCACTGGAAAAACCGACCGAGCGCGAACGCGGGCAGTGGTACTACCAGCGCTACATCAAGCATCTGCCCTGCGCCGGCGAGATCGTGCTGTTCGATCGTTCCTGGTACAACCGGGCCGGTGTCGAGCGCGTGATGAACTTCTGCTCACCGTCGGAATACCTCGAATTCATGCGCGAAACGCCCGAGCTGGAAAAGATGTTCGTGCGCAGCGGCATCCGCCTGTTCAAGCTCTGGTTCGATGTCAGCCGCGAAGAGCAGTTCCGTCGCTTTCAGGCCCGGCGCGAAGATCCGCTCAAGCACTGGAAGCTGTCTCCGATCGACATGGCCTCACTGGACAAGTGGGACGCCTACACCGAGGCGAAAGAGGCGATGTTTTTCCACACCGACACCGCCGACGCACCCTGGACGGTGATCCGCTCCGACGACAAGAAGCGCGCCCGCATCAATGCGATGCGCCATATCCTGAGCAATCTGCCCTACCCGGATCGCAACCCGGAGATCGAGATCACCCCCGACCCGGCCATCGTCATCCCGGCCCGCAATACCCTGTCCTGAACCCTCTTCATGCCCGGTTGAGCGACATTTGTTTGCGCCCATACCGGGCGCTCTCTAGAATGCGCGCCGGGAGCGACGGCTTTGTCCGCTCCCGCTCGCGGCATGGGTGCCCGGCATGGCCGGGATAATCGGGAAGTCTGGTGCAACTCCAGCGCTGCCCCCGCAACGGTAAAGGATTGAGTGTCATCACAACCACTGGCCAACGGCCGGGAAGGGATGACGCCGGGTCGAGCGTTTCGACCCACACCTGAGCCCGGAGACCGGCCCTGCCAGATCACTAACGCCATGCGCGGTGGGCGCATCGACGAGGTACTCCATGCATTTTCACGCTCCCTCTTTGCTGGCAGCGGCCATAGCCGTTGCTTCCCTGAACGCCGTTGCGGCCGACGCAACCACCACCGACCGTCAGACACAGGCGCCGCTCAGCGTCATCGTCACCGGCACCCGTTTCGAACAGCCCGCCGGCACCGCCCCCGGGCAGGTCGATGTCATCAGTCGCGCCCAGATCGAAGCCAGCGGCGCCCAGTCCGTGGTCGAGGCCCTGCGTGCCAGCGGTGCGGTGCAGATCAGCCAGAACTACACCGGCAACCCCGGCGACGGCGTGGTTTCCATGCGCGGTTTCGGCGAAAACGTCGGCCAGAACGTATTGATTCTCGTCGATGGCCGCCCGCTGAACACGCCATCGCTGCAGCCCCCCAATCTGGCGGCGATCAGCCTGGCCGAAGTGGAGAGGATCGAAGTCCTGCACGGCAGTGCCGGCGTACTCTACGGCCAGCGCGCTGTCGGCGGCGTCATCAACATCATCACCCGCGATATCGACGGCAGTCGCGGCGAGATCGGCGTCAGTGCCGGCAGCTACGACCACAACCGTGTCCAGGGACGCTTCAGCCACCGTGACGATTCGGGGCTGGGCATCGCGCTGGCCGCCGATCGACAGCGCCGCGACGGCTACCGGGACAACAGTGATACGGCGTTCGATCAGGCCAGCGCCAGCCTCTCCTGGCGCCATGACAGCGGCGAAATCGGCTACAGCCACGAGCGGATCAACAACAACCAGCGCCTGCCGGGCGCCTTGAGTCGCGCCCAGGTCGACAGCGACCGTCGGCAAAGCGATAGGCCCGATGACTACTTCAACGAGGATATCCGCCTCGACCGCCTGTTCATCGACCAGTCACTGAGCGATCACCTGGAGTTCAGCGCCGATTGGAGCCAGCGTGATGCTAACGGCGAGGGCTACCTAAGACGCGACGACTACGACTACGACTACGACGACTACTACAACCAGGACCTGCGCATCGAGTCGCTGACACCGCGCCTGCAGGGTGCCTGGCAGCTGCCCGCTGGCACCCTGTTACTGACCGCCGGTGTCGATCTGACCGACAGCGACTATCAGACCGATGGCAGCTCGATCACCCAGGAAACCGAAGCCGCCTATCTGCGCCTGCAGCTGCCACTGCAGCCACGCTGGTCACTGACCCTCGGCGCCCGTCACAGCGACGTCGAAGACCGTGACCTGAACAGCCACCAAAGCCACGACGACTCGGTGTTCGTCAAGGAGTTCGGCATCACCTGGCGTCCCTCGGACCAGCAGCGTATCTTCCTGCGCCGTGATGAGAACTTTCGCTTTGCCACCGCCGATGAAAATCGCTGGACACTGGCCGGAGTTGACTTCCTGGAACCGCAGGAAGGCGTCTCTTGGGAACTCGGCTGGAGCTGGTCAGGTCCCACCAGCCGAATCGAAGCGACGCTATTCGATCTAAGCTTGGACAACGAGATCCTGTATGACGCGGCCCAGTTTGCCAACATCAACCTGGACAGCTCCCGTCGCCGCGGTCTGATCCTCAGCGCCGAGCATCAGCTGACCCCGGCCCTGCGTATCGGCGGTACCTACACCTATACTCACAGCGAAATGACCTCGGGCTCCTTCGAAGGCAACGAAGTACCCTACGTCGCCAATAACCAGTTCAGCCTGTTCAGCAACTACCGCTTCAACCGCCAATGGAATCTGTATACCGATCTGCAATACACCGGCAGCCGCTACCCAGCGTGGGACGACGCCAACCGGCAGGAACGCCTTGACCCCGACCTGCTGCTCAATGCTTCCCTCAGTTGGCACAACGGCCCTTGGAATGGGCAGCTGACGGTCAACAACCTATTGGATGAAGAGTATTATGCATATGCGGGTATCGGCGCTTACTATCCCGCTCCCGAGCGCAATCTGCTGCTGAGCCTCGGCTACACTTTCTGACAGCGGACCGCACAGCGAGCAGGGAGATCACGATGAGCAATCGCCTGACCCGCCTCTACACACGCAGAGGCGACAAGGGAACCACGGGACTGGCCAACGGCAACCGGGTGGCCAAAAGTCACCCGCGCATCGAAGCGCTGGGCGATGTGGATGAGCTGAACTCCCTGCTCGGCCTGCTGGTGGCCGAACTCTCGCCGGGCGACCCGCTGTACCCGGAGCTGCTCGGGATTCAGAACGATCTGTTCGACCTCGGCGGCGAACTGGCGGTTGCCGACAAGCAGTACAGGGTGATCGATGCGAGCTGTCTGGAGGCGCTCGAAGAGCAGCTGGACAGCCGCAATGAGACCCTGCCGCCGTTGCAGGAGTTCATCCTGCCCGGCGGCAATCGCGCGGCCGCGCAGGCCCATCTGGCCCGTGCGGTCTGTCGCCGGGCAGAGCGGCGCATGGTGGAACTGGCGGCCACGGAAACGGTCAACCCTCTGGCAATCGCTTATCTGAACCGGCTGTCCGACCTGCTGTTCGTCTACGCCCGCCTGCTGGCCCGGCGCGATGGCGGCAGCGAAATACTCTGGCAGCCGCGGCAAAGCCGTTCCCGACCCACGCAGGAGAGTGAACCCGATGAAGATCAGACTGCTGATTCTTAGTGCCATGGCTGCCCTTGCTCCACTGTCAGCACAGGCCGACTGCGCGACCGAGCAAACCCTGTGCGAAGCACGCTGCAGCATCGAGCATTTCGGTGACAAGGCGGCTCGACTGGGCTGCGAGTCTCGCTGCATGGCTGAGCGCGCGGCGTGCAGCACCGGCGCGGGGGCTCAGAAGGCACTGGAGATCGGCAAGAAGGCGTGGCGCGATACGGGCGCGTTCGTCGAGGGTTTCACCAAGGATGAGGACACGCAGTAACCCGTCAGCGCGTCCCGACCGTGCCGTGACGGGCGACCGCTCAGGCCGACTTTTCCTGCTTTGTGTCCTTGTGGCGCTGTACTTCCAGCGCCAGTCGCGCCTGCACCAGAAACTGGTTGAAGACACGAAACGCCAACTCATCCACCACCTTGCCGGGGGTGACGTTATCGGCGTAAAACAGTCCGATCGGTCGATCACCGACCCGGATCGGCGCCGCCACAAAGCCGGCCGGGCGCAGCGTACGGATCAGGTCCGGTGGCAGGCGTTCCGCCCAGCCCTGCTCGGTGCAATCCGATACCAGCAACGTGTTGCCGCGCTCCACCAGGCGTACGAACAGCTGGCCTTTCGGCTCCTTTGAACTGAGCTGCATCTTGTCACTGAGCGCTTCCGCATCCACCCCGCGCGTCACCCGCGCCGACAAACGGCTGCGGTCGGCACTGAGCAGACAAAACGCGATTCGTTCAAGCTGAGAGCAGCGCTCAATCGCCTCGATGGCGGTTTCGATAATGGCCGTCGCCGAGGCACCGGATGCCAGCATCTCGTTCATACGTGCCAGATAATCAAGCTGCAGCTGATCCTGCGAGGCACTCTCGGCCACCTCCGGCTGCGGTTGTGCGGCCTCTTCCGCGGCACGGAACTGCTCGCTGCGCGAGCTGATGTAAAAGGCGAGCTTGCGCGACAGCTCGTCCAGATCCCCGTCACCGCTGCCGCGATAGGGCGGCTTGAGCCCCTTGGCGGGCAGACCGTATTCGATACTGAGATCACAGACCTGACGGAAGGAGTCACTGACGGCACTCTCGAGTTCTTCCTGATTCAGGCCGGTGCACTGAGCGATCTGTGTCATCCGCTTGCCGTAGTCGAGTTCACGCCCGGTATCGCGGTAGTAGATCAGTTCGAGCAGATCGTGACAGCCGGCCGCGAGCAGATGGTTGAGCCGGTGCGATGGCTTCAACTGTTCGGCGCTCATCGGATCCATCGCCTGTACCACACTCTTGGGAAAGCCCCAGCTCTGCGTCAGATCCTGACCGATATCGCTGAAATGACCGCCCAGTTCGCGCAGCTGAATCCGATCCCAGCCCTCTTCGCCCTCAGCCCTGAGCCGGAGCATGCGCCGGTAGCGATCCGGCAGCGTGTAGGCGACGATGATTTCGCCGAGCCGATACAGCAGGCCGCAGATATAGCTTTCCTCGATATCCATCGCGCCGGAACGGATCGCGATCTCGCGCGCCATCGCGGCATTGAGAAAGGCGCTGACCAGCAGATTGTCCATCCCGGTACCGGGCTCATCGGCGCTGAAGGTTTCGATCAGCTTCAGCGTCATCGACAGGTTCTGGATACGCTCGAAGCCCAGCAGCACGACGGCGCGGGACACCACGCTGATGTTGCCGTGACCACGGTTGTAGTGCGGTGTATTGGCAATCTTGAGCAGTTTGGCCGACAGGTTCGCGTCCTTCATCACCGCCATGGCCAGCGCCATCGCATCGCTCTCACGCGACGAGCTGATCTGGCGAATCCGGTTCACGGTGGCACTGAAAATCGGCAGATCGCCCAGGCGATCAAGCTGGGCGTAAACGGCGTTCAACGTCTCCTGGTATTTCAACTTCACGCGTACCTGTCAGTCCTGGCACCGTCCTTAGCACCTGCATTTGCAGTTGGAAATCAGCAGCCTGGCTCCCAGTATAAGCCTCTAAAGCGTAGGGTGATACAGTCAAACAGGGGCCGTGCGCGAAAGCCTGATCGGCAGCCGCGCGCCTCACTCCGCCCGCGCCGCCTGTACGGCGTCACAGAGTGCGGCCAGTCCATCGAGAAAGCGCGGTGTGGCCCGGTGCAACAGATCGGCCGGCAGTGTCACCAGCCGCTGCTGCGCCACGGCAGGAATGCCGGGCCAGTGCAGCCAGCGCGCCCGCCACTGATCGCCGGCTTCGTCGGTACCGACTATCAGATCCGGCGCCGCCGCGATCACGGCCTCGACACTGAGCTGCGGGGCCAGTTCCGGACGGGCGCCGAAGGGGTTGTCGGCGCCGCAGAAACGAATCGCCTGCCCGATCAGCGTACCGTCACTGACCGTCAGCAACGGCTCCGGCCACAGCTGGTAAAACAGCAGCGGCCGATCGGCACCCGGCGCCGGCGCCAGCTGCTGCAAGCGGTGGGTAAAGGTTTCCGCCTGCCGGCGGGCCTCGGCATCACGCCCGGTCAGTCGCCCGAGCAGGCGCAGATTGGCGGGAATCGCTTCGATGCTCAGGCTCGATAGCCGTACCACGACCAGACCCAGCGCCTCCAGCTGGCGCAGGCGCTCGGGCGGATTGCCCTCCTGCCACGCCAATACCAGATCGGGCCGCAGCGCCAGAATCGTTTCGGCATCAAAGCTCTGATAGTCGCCGACCAGCGCTGCGCGCCGGGCCGCAGCCGGGTAGTCGGCATGGGCTATACGGCCGACCAGGGTCTCACCCGCGCCGATCGCATACAGGTTCTCGACAAGATCCGGTGCCAGCGCGACGATACGAGCGGCGGGCTGCGCCAGCTCGATGGTGCGACCGCTGCCGTCACGCACCTCCAGCGCCGGTGCCTGCAGCGACCACACCAGCGTTACGAGCAACAATATCAGGCGGTACATCGAGCCTCCGGCGTCACGACAAAACGTCGATTATACGCCGGTTGCCCGTGGCTTCAGCCGTTCAGTCCTCGACCCGGATCAGGGTACGCCCGCGCACCTCGCCCCGCAGAATGCGCGCGGCATAGTCGGGCACCTGCTCGAGCGTGATCTCCTGTGTCACCTCGCCAAGGCGGGACAGCTCCAGATCCTGCTGCAGTCGCTGCCATGCCTGCGCGCGACGCGGGGCAGGGCAGACGACGGAATCAACCCCCTGCAGACGCACATTGCGCAGAATGAACGGCATGACGGTGGTGTTAAGCTCGTGGCTGCCTGCCAGACCACAGGCGGCAACGGTACCGTTGTAGTGGGTTTCGGCCAGCGCCCGTGCCAGCACCGCCCCGCCGACCGTATCGACGACACCGGCCCAGCGCTGCTTCTCCAGCGGGCGAGACTTCGCACTCATCTCATCACGCGAGCGGATCTCACTGGCGCCGAGACTGCGCAGGTAATCACTCTCTTCGGTGCGCCCGGTGGCCGCCGTCACCTGGTAGCCGAGTTTACCCAGCAGGGCGACCGCAACACTGCCAACGCCGCCGGAGGCGCCGGTCACCAGTACAGGACCACTGTCGGGACGGACACCGCCCTCCTCCAGCGCCATCACACACAGCATCGCGGTAAAGCCCGCCGTGCCGATCGCCATCGCGTCGCGCTCGCTCATGCCCTCGGGCAGCGGCACCAGCCAGTCACCCTTGACCCGGGCCTTCTGTGCCATGCCGCCCCAGTGGCGCTCGCCAACGCCCCAGCCGGTCAGCACCACCGGCTGACCCGGTGCGTAACGCGGGTCGTTTGATTCCAGTACCTTGCCGGCAAAATCGATCCCGGGAATCGCCGGGAACGAAGAGATAATCGGCCCCTTGCCGGTTACGGCCAGACCATCCTTGTAGTTGAGCGAGGAGTAACTGACCGCGACCAGCACATCCCCCTCGGGCAGCTGTGTCTCCTCGAGCTGCTGAATCTCGGCTTTGGTTGCACCGTCGACTTGATCGACAATCAGGGCCTTGAACATGTTTCCACCTCCCATTCCGCTTGTACGCCGAATAACCAATTTGTCTTACAATTTAACGTAGCGTCGCGAAGCACCGCTTATTTGTCAAGCAAATTAACAATTATCCCCGTCTGTGAAATACTTGACCTGATACCAGCATAGTCGTGGGCCCGATGGTTGGCCCCGGGAGTCAGAGCGTGGAATTCAACCCCGTCAATCAACAGAACCTGCCCCGCCAGATCGCGGATCAGATTCGTGCCGCCATCACCGATGGTACCCTCAGTGCCGATGACCGCCTGCCCACCGAAGAGGAGCTGGCCCGTCGCTTCAACGTCTCGCGTCCGACGATCCGCGAGGCGCTCAAACGGCTGGCGGCCCAGAACCTGATCCGCTCCCGGCGCGGCCCCACGGGCGGCACCTTCATCAACCGACCCGATATTCTCGAACTCGGCGAAGGACTTGGCAGCGCAATCCGCCTGCTGGTCGGTCTCGACAGCCTGTCGCTCGATGAGATCATTCAGTGCCGCCACGAACTGGAACAGCTGTGCGCCGGCCTCGCGGCACGGATGCGCAGCGACGACGACATCGCCGCACTGGAACGCGCGCTGGCGCGGCAGAAGGAGTGCCTGTCCCAGCCGGAGCAGTTCTGTGCCGCCGATGTCGCGTTTCACCGCGCACTGGTCAACGCCACCGGCAACCGTCTGCTCGGGCTGGTGATGTACGCGGTTATCGAAGGACTGCAACCGGTCAGCAACATGGTGGTATTCCGCTATCCGGAGCGCGACCTGATCATCCGCCAGCATGAGGCGCTGCTCGACGCGATCCGCGCCGGTAACGAAGCCACCGCCCGTCAGCTGATCGCCTCTCAGGTCGATACGCTGTCGCAGCAGCTGGAGCGCGCACGCAGCGAAAGTCGAAGCCGGCGGTAATAGGCAGCGCCAGCGGATTGTCATATCCTTGCAAGGGCAGCAACCTGCCTGGGGCAGTAACGGCGTCCCGGGATGATCGGCCCGGCATTCCGGCCGACCTGACCGAACGCCTCGCGACTCGAAAGGAGAACACGTGGATACAAGCAATATCTGGATTCTGGCGCTGGTCGGCGTCGCCGTCGGCCTGGTGATCGGCTATCTGCTCGGCCGCGGCAGCACGGAGAAGCAGCAACAGATGTCGCGGGAGCTCGAGAGCACGCGCGCCGAGCTCGAGAGCTACCGGGAAGAGGTGACCACTCACTTTGAAACCACGGCAGAACTGGTCAACGGCCTGACCGAACAGTACCGCCGCGTGCATCAGCATCTGGCCAATGGCGCCCAGACCCTGTGCAGTGACACCCACCCTGCCGAGGCGCTGCAGGCCGCGCTGCAGCCGCGCCTGACACAACAGGAGATTCCGACCGTGACCGATGCGGTCGACAACGAAGACAGCGAGCAGCAGCCGGAACCGCCGCGCGACTATGCACCGAAGCGGCCCGATGAGGAAGGCACGCTGTCCGACCGTTACGGCGTCAAACGCGACGCACCGGAGGAGGAGCCGGTACCGGCACCGCCGGTGGACCCGGCCACACCGACCGACACCGACGACGCAGCCGAACCGCGCCGGCCGGACAGCGCTCGCAGCTGACGCCGCACGGCGCGTCAGACCGGGTTATCGATATCGACGAAGCGGTGCTCGAGCCCGAACCGGCGTGCCAGGTGCTCACCCAGTGCCTGCACGCCGTAGCGTTCGGTCGCATGATGACCGGCGCCAATATAGTGGATACCCGCTTCGCGGGCGAAGTGCACCACCGGCTCTGATATCTCACCGCTGATGAACGCATCGGCGCCCAGCGCATGGGCCTGCTCGATCATCCTGTCAGCAGCGCCGGTACAGAAGGCAACCCGGCGGATCGGGCGCTCCCCGGCACTGATCGTCTGCGGTGCCCGCCCCAGGACCTTCTCGATGGTCACGCTCAGACGCGCCAGCGACTGCGCCTGCGACAGAACCCCGATATTACCGATGCTGAGCGGATTCTCCGGCTCCAGCCCACCCTGTACTTCGATGCCAAGCAGTTTGGCCAGTCGCGCGTTGTTACCCAGTTCCGGGTGCGCATCGAGCGGCAGGTGGTAGGCCAGCAGATTGAGATCGTTCTCCAGCAACGTTTTCAGCCGGCGCCGCTTGATGCCGGTCACGGCGGCAGGCTCGCCCTTCCAGAAGTAGCCGTGATGAACCAGCACCAGATCGGCCTGCCACGCCAGCGCTTCATCCAGCAGCGCCTGACAGGCCGTCACGCCGGTCAGAATGCGGGCAACGCGGTCGCGCCCTTCGACCTGCAGGCCGTTAGGGCAGTAGTCACGGAAACGGTCACTCTGCAGCAGATGATCGCAGTAGCGCACAAGTTCGGCGGTTTCGACGCCGTTGGTTTCAGTCATAGCGGTTTCCCATTTACGAACAACTATCCGTATAATCGCGGGTTCAGAACAGGATTCGATCACCACTCCCCGAGAGAGCCGTAATCATTCAGATGCGCATATTGTCATTCCTGGGCTGGCCGATTCTGACCGGCATTCTCGCCGCCGCACTGATCCTGCAGCTCTATCCGGAACTGACGGGATCGTCAAAGACCCGCGTCGAGATCCGTGAAGTCAGCAATCGCGCGCCATCCCAGCAGGGCCCGCACAGCTACGCCGATGCCGTTGATCTGGCCGCACCGGCCGTGGTCAACATCTACACGCGCACCCGTGTCGAGGCCGATGACACTGTGCTCAACGACCCCCTCTACCGGCCCTATTTCAACTCCGACACGCCACCGGAGCAAGAGCAGGTGCACGCCAGCCTCGGTTCCGGTGTCATCATCAGCCCGCAGGGCTACGTGGTCACCAACAACCATGTCATCGCCGGCGCCGACTCGATCATCGTGGCACTGCGCGATGGCCGCGAAGCGGTTGCCAGTGTCGTCGGCACCGATCCCCCGACCGATATCGCGGTCCTGAAAATCAGTCTCAGCGACCTGCCCGACATCACCCTGGCCCCTACCGATCAGCTGCGTGTCGGTGATGTCGTGCTGGCGATCGGCAACCCGTTTGGCGTCGGCCAGACTGTGACGCAGGGTATCATCAGCGCCACCGACCGCAACCGGCTGGGGCTGAGCACCTACGAGGACTTCATCCAGACCGATGCGGCGATCAACCCCGGTAACTCCGGCGGCGCACTGATCGACCCGGCCGGCAATCTGGTGGGCATCAACACCGCCATCTTCAGCAAGTCCGGCGGCTCCGAAGGGATCGGCTTTGCCATCCCGTCCGATCTGGTTCAGCAGGTACTGCAGGATCTGATCGAGCGCGGCCGCGTCGTGCGCGGCTGGGTCGGCGTCGAGGCGCAGGCGCTGAATCCGAAACTGGCCGAGTCGTTCGGCCTCGATCCGAATCAGCGCGGCCTGATCATCGCCGGCATCTACCGCAACAGCCCGGCCCATGAAGCGGGCCTGCAGCCCGGTGATATCCTGCTGGCACTGGACGGCAACCCGATTACCGATGCCGGCCACAGCACGATGAATGCGATTGCACGCCTCAAGCCCGGCGAAACCGCACGCTTCACCATCTACCGCGATGGCCAGCAGCAGGATATTGTCGTCACCACCAGCGAGCGCCCGGCCAACGTCAACTGATGGCGCGATCACGACTGCCGGCCACAAAAAAGCACGCTCAACGGCGTGCTTTTTTGTGGCCAGGACGGCATCAGGATTTGATACGGTACTCCGCCGAACGCGCGTGAGCGGTCAGCCCCTCACCCCGTGCCAGCACCGATGCCACCTTACCCATCTCCGACGCGCCTTCGGCCGAGAACTTGATCAGCGACGAGCGCTTTTGGAAGTCATAGACCCCAAGCGGCGATGAAAAGCGCGCGGTACCGGAGGTCGGCAAGACGTGGTTGGGGCCGGCGCAGTAGTCGCCCAGCGCCTCAGCCGTGTAACGCCCCATAAAGATCGCGCCGGCGTGACGAATCTGTGCCAGCAGTGCGTCCGGGTCCTCGACCGACAGTTCCAGATGCTCCGGTGCAACGCGGTTGCTGATTCGCGCGGCGTCCGCCAGATCCTGCGCCTTGATCAGGATGGCGCGATTGGTCAGCGACGCCTCGATGATGTCGGCACGCTCCATCGTCGGCAGCAGCTTCTCGATGCTGGCCTGCACCCGGTCGATGAAGTCGGCATCCGGCGATACCAGAATCGGCTGCGCGTCCTCATCATGCTCCGCCTGCGAGAACAGATCCATCGCCACCCAGTCAGGGTCGGTCTGGCCATCGCAGATCACCAGAATTTCCGACGGACCGGCGATCATGTCGATGCCGACGGCGCCGAATACGGCACGCTTGGCGGTCGCCACGAAGATATTGCCCGGACCGACGATCTTGTCCACCCGCGGCACCGTCTCGGTACCATAGGCCAGTGCAGCCACGGCCTGAGCGCCGCCGACAGTAAACACGCGACTGACACCGGCCAGCGCCGCGGCCGCCAGTACCAGTTCGTTGACGACACCGTCCGGTGTCGGCACCACCATAATGATCTCCTCGACGCCGGCGACGTGGGCCGGCAGCGCATTCATCAGGACGGATGAGGGATACGCGGCTTTGCCGCCCGGCACATACAGACCGACACGGTCCATCGGTGTCACCTGCTGCCCGAGCATGGTGCCGTCGTCTTCGGTGTACTGCCAGGAACCGGCGAGCTGACGCTCGTGATAGGCACGAATCCGTGCCGCGGCCGTTTCCAGCGCGGTCCGCTGTTCAGCCGGCAGGCCGTCGAGCGCCTGCTGCAGACGCGCCTGCCCCATTTCCAGTTCGGCCATGCTGGCCGCCTGCATGCGATCGAAGCGGTTGGTGTACTCCACCAGCGCCTTGTCACCCTCGGCGCGAATGCGGGCAATGATCTCGTTGACGATCTCGTTGACGCCGCCATCCGACACGGTTTCCCACGCCAGCAGCTGTTCGAGGCGCTGTTCGAAATCACTCTGGCCGCTGTCGAGACGGATAATATCCAGCTTGCTCATGCCTCTGCCTCCTGTTTGCGCTTGGCGGCCACCGCCGCGCCGAGCTGATCCAGAATCGGCTGAATCTGACGATACTTCATCTTCATCGACGGCTGCCCGACCACGAACCGTGAACTGATATCGGCGATGTGCTCCATCGGTTCCAGTCCATTGGCGCGCAGGGTATTGCCGGTATCGACGATATCGACGATGCGATCCGCCAGCCCCATGATCGGCGCCAGCTCCATCGCCCCGTACAGCTTGATGATGTCCACCTGGGCGCCCTGACGGGCGAAGTACTCTTTGGTCACGTTGACGAACTTGGTCGCCACCTTCATGCGTCCGCGCACCGGTTCGGCGCCCTTCATGCCGGCCACCATCAGCTTGCAGCGGGCGATCTCGAGATCGAGCGGCTCATACAGCCCCTCGCCACCATGTTCCATCAGCACATCCTTGCCCGCCACCCCCATGTCGGCGCCACCATACTCTACATACGTCGGCACATCGGTGGCGCGGATCACCACCAGCTTGATATGGGGATGGTTGGTATCGAAGATCAGCTTGCGGCTGGAGAAAATATCCTCCGCCGGCACGATATCGGCCGCTGCCAGCAGCGGCAGCGTCTCCTTCAGGATGCGCCCCTTGGACAGGGCGATGGTCAGCTGTTCTTTCATCGGTCTCTTCTTTCGATCATTCGCTCGATCAGCCCGGTACGCGACGGATACGCGCGCCGAGCAGCTGAAGTTTCTCTTCGATACATTCGTAACCGCGATCGATGTGGTAGATGCGGTCGATCAGGGTCTCGCCCTCGGCAACCAGCGCCGCGATCACAAGGCTCGCCGAAGCGCGCAGGTCGGTCGCCATCACCGGGGCCCCCTGCAGCTTCTCGACACCTTCGATGATGGCGGTGTTGCCATCGATGGTGATGTCGGCGCCCATGCGGATCATCTCCTGCATGTGCATGAAGCGGTTTTCAAAGATCGTTTCCTTGATCCGACCCACGCCGCTGGCGATGGTGTTCAGGGCCGCGAACTGCGCCTGCATGTCGGTCGGGAACGCCGGGTACGGCGCCGTTGTCAGGCTGATCGCCTTCGGCCGCCGCCCTTCCATATCCAGGCTGACCCAGTCGCTGCCCACCTCCAGGGTCGCGCCCGCTTCTTCGAGCTTCTGCAACACTGCATCGAAGGTATCCGGCCGGGTATTCAGGCATTTCACCCGCCCACCGGTGGCAGCCGCCGCGA
Organism: Marinobacterium sp.; assembly: GCA_030602245.1. GTDB lineage: Bacteria > Pseudomonadota > Gammaproteobacteria > Pseudomonadales > Balneatricaceae > Marinobacterium_D. The sequence continues at coordinate 55,056 of JAUWAC010000006.1, read as the reverse complement.
CCAGATAGGTACCGGTCTCGATCCGGTCCGCCATGACCGGGAAGCGGCAGCCGTGCAGCTTTTCAACGCCTCGCACGGTGATGGTGTCGGTGCCCGCGCCTTCGATATCAGCACCCATCGCGATCAGGCACTCGGCCAGGTCTACCACCTCTGGTTCGCGGGCCGCGTTCTCGATGATCGTCTCGCCATCGGCCAGCGTCGCCGCCATCAGGATGTTCTCGGTACCGGTCACGGTCACGGTGTCGAAGAACACGCGCGCGCCCTTCAGACGACCGTCCATACGGGCACGGATATAGCCGTTTTCGACGCGGATATCGGCGCCCATCGCTTCGAGGCCACGGATGTGCAGATCGACCGGTCGACTGCCGATGGCACACCCACCCGGCAGCGAAATATCGGCACTGCCGTAATGGGCCAGCAGCGGGCCGAGCACGAGGATCGACGCCCGCATCGTTTTGACCAGCTCATAGGGCGCGCACAGATCGTGAATCGGGCGCGGGTCGATCTCGACACTGAGCTTTTCGTCGACCATCAGCTCGACACCCATGCGGCGCAGCAGCTCCAGCATGGTCGTAATATCGTGCAGATGCGGCAGGTTGCAGATCGTCACCGGCGCATCGGCCAGCAGGGTTGCGGCGAGAATCGGCAGTGCCGAGTTCTTGGCACCGGAGATCCGCACCTCCCCCTTCAGGGGGACGCCACCCTCTATTATCAGTTTATCCATCAGGTGATCCTGTCAGGCGCGCGTTGTTACTGCAGGGCAGCCCACTGCTCGGGGGTATAGGTCTTGATCGAGACGGCATGGATCGCTCCGCTGGCGATCAGGTCGGTCAGGCAGCTGTACACCAGCTGCTGCTTTTTCACCGGAGACAGACCGGCAAACCGCTCGCCCACCACAGTCACCTGGAAATCACAGCCTTCGCCGGTGGTATGGACGGTGCAACCCTCAAGCTCACGCTCGATGATCTGTTTCACTTCTTCAGCTTGCATGCGGAACTCCGAAATGCGCAGTGAGGTTGTTGTCGAACAGGTGGGGAATGATAACGAAAAGGGGGACTGAAGGCGATGCCGGCCGCCGGCACCGCCGCAGGCAGTCTGGCTCAGCCAAGCGCCTCGTCGAGACCGACCAGATCAGCGATCGATTTCAGATCGGCCGGCAGTTCGCGAACGCTGAGCTCGATACCGAGTCGCCGTGCTTCGCGCCAGCAGGCCAGCCAGAGCGCCAGCGCAGAGCTGTCGACCCGGCCGGCACCGCTGAAATCGAGTACACAGCGCCCCTGCTGCTGGCGCAGCAGGGTTTCCAGCTGGTGACGCAGGCGGGTCACCGTGCTGAACAGCAGGTCGCCCCTGAGTACGATCACCCCCGGTTCGGTCTGCTCAGCCTTCGTCACTGCCACGCGCTCCATCAGCCGTATCGACGGATACCTGCGATTCCCAGCTGTCGATAACGGCGGAAATCGAATCATGACGCTGGTACAGATCAGCAAACTGGTTCTTGAACGTCAGGCGCAGGTTGACGCCATCGACCATCACGTTGACGAGGGTCCAGCGATCGTCCTGTTTGAGCATGTAGTAGACCAGCACGTAGGTCTGACCGTTGCCGGAGCTGACGTTGACGGTGACGACCTGCTTGTCCGCTTCCGGGCTGTCGGCATGCGGCGGTACGATCTCGTAGCCTTCGAACTCAAAGCCAACCACGGCCTTGGCAAAGGTTCTCAGCAACGTGGTCTTGAACACCTCGGTAAAGCGCGCCATCTCCTCTTCGCTGGCACGGCGGTAATACTTGCCCATCACCCGCTTGGCGATATACGGAAAATCGACCACCGGCGAAATCACGCGCTCGACTTCGTTCATCATCTGATCGAGATTTTCCGGCTGCCTGAGGGTTTCGTCTTCAACGATTGCCAGCATGTCGCGGGTCGCCTGTTCCATGACACCGCTGGCTTCCTGCCACGGCTGCGCGTTCGCCTGGGAGACCAACGGCAACAGCAGGAGCAGCCCGCCGAGGACGGCGGATACCAGATTGCGCACGCTCATCATCATTCACTCACCTTATTGAACAGGAACTTGCCGACCAGCTCCTCGAGCACCAGTGCAGACTGGGTATCGCGGATGCGGTCGCCATCTTGCAGCGTTTCGTCCTCGGCCCCCGGCGTAATGCCGATATACTGCTCACCAAGCAGACCCGAGGTCAGAATCTGGGCCGAACTGTCGGTGCTGAGATAATCGACATCATCACGGATCGTCATCTCCACCTCGGCCATCAGCAGATCGGTATCGATCCGGATGTTGGTGACCTCGCCGATCTGTACGCCGGACATGGACACTTTGGAACGCACTGTCAGGCCGCCGATATTTTCAAATCGGGCATACACCTTGTAACCGCCACCCTGTCCGGCCAGGCTCAGCCCGCTGATATTCAGCGCCAGAACCACCAGTGCCAGAAAACCAGCCAGCATCAGAAAGCCTACGCTGATCTCCATTGTACGCATACGCATTTCAGAGTTCTCCAAACATTAACGCGGTAAGAATGAAGTCGAGACCGAGCACCGCGAGGGATGAAAACACCACCGTACGGGTGGTGGCCTGGCTGATTCCCTCGGACGTCGGCACGCAGTCATAGCCTTCGAATACCGCGATCCAGGTCACGACGAAACCGAACACGATCGACTTGATGACCCCGTTGAGCACGTCTTCACGGAAATCGACCGCCTGCTGCATGTTGGCCCAGAACGAACCGTCATAGATGCCCAGCCACTCAACCGCGACAATCGCACCGCCCCAGACCCCCACAACCGAGAAGATCACGGTCAGGATCGGCATCGAAATGAAGCCGGCCCAGAAGCGCGGCGCAATAATCCGGCGCAGCGGGTCGACGCCGATCATCTCGAAGCTCGCCAGCTGCTCGGTGGCCTTCATCAGGCCGATCTCGGCGGTCAGCGCGGAACCGGCCCGACCGGCGAACAGCAGCGCCGTCACCACCGGCGCCAGCTCACGCACCAGACTCAGCGCCACCATCTGCCCTACCGCCTGCTCGGAGCCGTAGTCCACCAGAATCGTATAGCCCTGCAGCCCCAGCACCATGCCGATGAAGGCACCGGACACGACGATGATGATCAGCGACAGCACACCGACGAAGTACAGCTGCTTCACCAGCAGCGGAAACATCATCACCGGCGCCGGCTTTGCAACCAGCGCCTGCACCAGCAGCTGACCGGCACGCCCGAACGCCGCCAGGCGCGACAGGCCGGTATGGCCCAGCGACTGTATCCAATCCAGCATTTATTGTGCTTCCTTCAAGAGTTCCTGCAGATAATCCGCGGCGGGGTAGTGAAACGGCACCGGACCATCCGGCAGCCCCTGCATGAACTGACGCACCTTGTCGGAATCGACATCGGCCAGCTCCTGCGGCGTCCCCTGCGCGATGACCCGACCATCGGCAATGACATAGACGTAATCGGCGATACCCAGCGTCTCGGTGATGTCATGCGAGACGATGATACTGGTGTGGCCCAACGCCTGATTGAGGCGACGGATCAGGTTGACCAGCACCCCCATCGCAATCGGGTCCTGCCCGGTAAAGGGCTCATCATACATGACGATATCCGGATCCAGTGCAATGGCTCGCGCCAGCGCCACGCGGCGCGCCATACCGCCGGACAGCTCGCTGGGCATCAGTGCAGCGGCGCCACGCAGCCCCACCGCCTGCAGCTTCATCAGTACGATGTCACGGATCATGTCGTCAGCGAGATCGGTGTGGACGCGGATCGGGTAGGCGACGTTTTCGAACACCGTCATGTCGGTGAACAGGGCCCCGCTCTGGAACAGCATGCCCATGCGTTCACGGGCGATGAACAGTTCACTGCGGCTCAGGGTCGGGATGTTGTCGTTGTCGAGCAGAATCTGGCCGGCATCCGGCTTCAGCTGGCCGCCGATCAGTTTCAACAACGTGGTCTTGCCGGTGCCCGACGGCCCCATGATTGCCGTCACTTTGCCGCGCGGCACCTGCAGACTGATGTCATCAAAAATGGTGCGCGATCCGCGACGAAAGGTAAGCCCGCGGATATCGATGATCGTGTCGCTCAGTGAATCCATAGCTGGCGTGAGAGCCTCATGTTCAGTTCCGTCTGCTGCGGTCGCGCGCGCCTCGCAGAGCCTTTGAAAGCGCATCAATATAGCACTGTCGCCCCTAAACGTGAACTGAGCAAAACGCACGCAGCCCAGCGGCTGTGCCCCCCTGCCACACTGATGTAAACTGTAGCGCCTTAGCAAAACCTTAACTGAGGACTGGCCCGAACCCATGACCGCCTTTGACTTTATCCGCACCGGCAAACGCACCATCGAACTGGAGCTGGATGCGGTACGAAACCTGCTCAGCCACCTGGACGAGCGCTTCACCCGCGCCTGTGAACTGATGCTCGGCTGCCGCGGCCGCGTCATCGTGACCGGCATGGGCAAGTCGGGGCATATCGGCAACAAGATCGCCGCCACGCTGGCCAGCACCGGCACCCCCTCCTTTTTCGTCCATCCGGGCGAAGCCAGCCACGGGGATCTGGGCATGATCACCGGCGACGACGTCGTGGTCGCCCTCTCCAACTCGGGCGAGACCGCTGAAGTGGTGACGATTCTGCCGCTGATCAAGCGCATGAAGGCACCGCTGATCAGCATCACGGCAAAGCCGGAATCGACCCTGTCCCGGGCCGCTGACGTCAGCCTGCACATTCCGGTGGATCGCGAAGCCTGCCCGCTGGGACTGGCACCGACCTCCAGCACCACGGCTCAGCTGGTGCTGGGCGATGCACTGGCGATCGCCCTGCTGGAAGCACGCGGATTCAGCGCCGAGGACTTTGCGTTCTCCCATCCGGGAGGCGCACTGGGCCGACGCCTGCTGCTGCTCGTCGATGACATCATGCACACCGGCGCCGAGATCCCGCAGGTGGATCAGGACACCTCGATTCGCGATGCCCTGCTCGAGGTCACGCGCAAGCGCCTGGGCATGACCGCCGTCACCGACAGCGAGGGCACGCTGGTCGGCATCTTCACCGACGGCGACCTGCGCCGCACACTCGATCAGGAGATCGATCTCAAACAGACGCCGATTCGTGAGGTCATGACCGCCGAGTGCACCACGGTGCGCGGCGGCATTCTGGCCGCCGAGGCGCTGCAGGTGATGCAGAGCCGCAAGATCAATGCCCTGATCGTCACCGATGCCGCACAGCGCCCGGTCGGCGCCCTCAACATGCACGACCTGCTCAAGGCGGGGGTCATCTGATGCTGGACGCACCGCGACTCAACGAACTGAATGACGACCTGCGGGCACGGCTGGGCCATATCGGGCTGGTGGTGTTCGACGTCGACGGCATCCTCAACAGCGGCCAGCTCAACTTCCTTGCCGACGGCCGCGAGATCAAGTCGTTCAGCATCCTCGACGGTCTGGGCATCAAGCTGCTGCAGCGCGGCGGCATCAAAAGCGCCATCATCACCGGCCGCCGCTCGCCGCAGGTTGAACTGCGGGCCGAAGCGCTCGGTATCAACTATCTGCGCCAGGGCCGCGAAGACAAGATCGTCGCCCTCGAAGAGTTGTGGCAGGAAACCGGCTTCGATGCCAGCCGCACCGCCTACATCGGCGACGACCTGCCGGACCTGGCCGCGATCCGGCGCGTCGCCTTCGGCGCCACCGTCCCCAACGGCCACTGGCGCGTCAGGGAACAGGCACACTGGTGCACGCGCCTGCCCGGCGGCAGCGGCGCGGCGCGCGAGCTGTGCGAGCTGATTCTGGCGGCACAGGGCAAACTCGACCGCCTGCTTGAGGAGTACCTCTGAGTGCTGTCGTCTGCCCGCGCCCGCCTGCTGCTCGCTCTGGCGACCGTCACGCCGGTTTTGCTCTACTGGGGCTTTGCCGGTACCGACCTGAGCACCGAACCCGACCAACCCCTGGACACGCCATCCAGCTTCGACTTTTTCATGCGCGACGCCACCACGACCTACTGGAACCGGGATGGCGATATCGACTACCGCTGGCAAACACCGGAACTGCGCCACTTCCCGCAGCGCAAGGGCAGCGAGCTGGTGGCACCCACCGCCACCCAGCCCACCGACGATGGCGGCGCATACAAAATGCGGGCCAACGAGGGCTGGATAGAGGATGACCAGAGTCAGATTGCGCTTGCAGGGGATGTCGAGGTTCACCATAATCCGCAAACCGGGCCCGGCAGCGTGCTGACCACCAGCACCCTGAACCTCTACCCGCCGCGCGATTTTGCCCGCACCGATGCGCCGGCGACACTGACCCGCGGCAACGACCGCACCGACACGGTGGGGCTGGAGGTCTACTTCGACGAACGCCGGGTCGAGATGCTTTCCAACGTACAGGGTAGATACGATGCGCCTTAACCCTCTGCTGCAAGCGGCCATCTGCACACTGACGCTGAGTCTTGCCGGACCGGCACTGGCACTGCCGGAAGATGCCTCCCAGCCGATCCATATCAGCGCCGACAGCGCCAGCATCAACGAGAACACCGGTGTGACCGTGTACAGCGGCGACGTCAATATCGAACAGGGCACGATGAAGATCCGCGGCGACCGCGTTGAGCTTTACCGCAATGCCGCCGGCGACGTGAACCGGATCGTGTCGGTCGGCACGCCGGCCGAGTTCGAGCAGCAGCCGCGCGCCAGCGACCCGATCACCTACGCCTACGGCCTGCGCATGGAATACCGTGTCGATGCCCAGGAAGTCACCATCACGGAACAGGCGCGGGTCGAGCAGGGCCAGGATGTGTTTACCGGCCAGCGCATCGTCTACAACATGGACCGCGCCATCGTCGATGCCTACAGCAGCGAAAGCGGTGACACCCGCGTCCAGATGGTGATCCAGCCGAAAAATGACGGCGGGGCCGGCCAATGAAACAGCTGGAAGCCCTGCATCTGGCCAAAAGTTACAAGGGTCGTCAGGTGGTCCGTGATGTATCACTGGCGATCAGCAGCGGCGAAGTGGTTGGTCTGCTCGGCCCCAACGGCGCCGGCAAAACCACCTGCTTCTACATGATCGTCGGCCTGATCAAAGCCGATCACGGCCAGATCCGCATCGACGACGATGACATTACGCGCCTGCCGATGCATGGCCGCGCCCGCCGCGGTATCGGCTACCTGCCGCAGGAAGCGTCGATCTTTCGCAAGCTCAGCGTGCGCGATAACCTGATGGCGATACTGGAAACCCGCAAGGAGCTGTCGAAACCGCAGCGCGAGCAGCGCCTGCAGGAGCTGCTTGAGGAGTTCCACATCACGCACCTGGCCAACAATACCGGGATGTCGCTGTCCGGTGGTGAGCGTCGCCGCGTCGAGATTGCGCGCGCGCTGGCAACCGAGCCGGCCTTCATTCTGCTCGATGAGCCGTTTGCCGGCGTCGACCCGATCTCGGTTGGCGATATCAAACAGACGGTTCGCCACCTGCAGGATCGCGGTATCGGTGTACTGATCACCGATCATAACGTTCGCGAGACACTCGATATCTGCCAGCGCGCCTATATTGTCAGTGACGGCGGAATTCTGGCTCAGGGTGAACCGGAGCAGATTCTGGCCAACCAGCAGGTGCGCCAGGCTTATCTCGGTGAGCAGTTCAGGCTCTGACCGCCCAATTCGATTGAGTAATGGCAAGTCGCGTATATGAAGCAATCCCTACAGCTTAAAATCGGCCAGCAACTGACCATGACGCCGCAGCTGCAGCAGGCGATCCGTCTGCTGCAACTGTCGACGCTCGATCTGCAACAGGAGATCCAGCAGGCACTGGAGAGCAACCCGCTGCTCGAGGTAAGCGAAGAGGACAACGACCTGCCCGGCAGTGACGACGGCAACACCGAAAACGACAACAGCGAGCGCGCAGACGCCAGCGACAGCAGCGATACCAGCGAGCGCGAAGAGAGCTACGAAGACAGCGCCGAAGACAGCTGGAGTGACGACATCCCCTCCGAGCTCACCACCGACAGCTCCTGGGACGATACCTTCCAGGCCACGCCGGCCAGCTCAGCCCCGGCCCGTGACGACGACTGGGAACCGGGCGACAACGACACCCGCGACGAAACCCTGCAGGATCACCTGATCTGGCAGCTGAACCTGACCCCGATGAGCGATAACGACCGCCTCGTGGCGGAAGCGATCATCGACGGTATCGAGCCGGACGGCTACCTGACCCTGAGCACCGAAGAACTGCTCGAGCAGTTCCAGCAGCAGCAGCCGGACGCGTTCGGCGAAGCGGATCTGGACGAGATCGAAGCCGTGCTGCACCGCGTGCAGCAGTTCGATCCGCCCGGCGTGGCCGCGCGCGATCTGAGCGAGTGTCTGGCGATCCAGCTGCGCCAGCTCGACCCGGACACGCCCTGGCTGAATGAAGCGCTGAAGCTGGTCGAAGAGTATCTGCAGCTGCTCGGCAACCACGACTACAAGACCCTGCTGCGTCGCATGCGTGTGCGTGAGGATCAGCTGCAGGCGATCATCCGCCTGATTCAGTCACTCAACCCCAAACCCGGCGCGATGATCAACCCGAGTCAGTCGGAGTACGTGATTCCCGACGTCGTGGTCACCAAGGTCAAGGGCGAGTGGGTCGTCAACCTGAACCCGGACGCCGCCCCCAAGCTGCGCATCAACGCGCAGTATGCCGACCTGATCCGGCGCGCCGACAACAGCGCCGACAACAACTTCCTGAAAAACCACCTGCAGGAGGCGCGCTGGTTCCTGAAAAGCCTGCTCAGCCGCAACGACACCCTGCTCAAGGTGGCTACCGAAATCGTCGCCCGCCAGTCCGACTTCCTTGAGCACGGCGAGGAGGCGATGAAGCCGATGGTTCTGCACGATATTGCCGAAGCGGTCGGGATGCACGAGTCAACGATCTCACGCGTCACCACGCAAAAATACATGCACACCCCGCGCGGCATCTTCGAGCTGAAGTACTTTTTCTCCAGCCATGTCAGCACCTCAGACGGCGGCGCCGCGTCCTCGACGGCGATCCGCGCCCTGATCAAAAAGCTGGTTGCCGCCGAGAATCCGGCCAAGCCGCTGAGCGACAACAAGATCGCTCAGTTGCTGGATGAACAGGGAATCAACGTCGCCCGGCGGACCATTGCCAAATATCGCGAAGCGATGGCGATTCCGCCTTCTAATGAACGCAAGCGTCTGGTTTAATTGAATTGCAAGCACGATAAAAAAGCGTGCAATAAAAGGAGAATACGTATGCAGATCAACATCACTGGCCACCACGTCGAACTGACTGACGCCCTCAACGAGTATGTCCGCACCAAGTTCGACAAGCTTGAGCGCCACTTTGACAACATCACCAATGCCCAGGTGACTCTTAGCGTTGAGAAGCAGCGTCAGCAGGCTGAAGCCGATGTCCACCTTGCCGGCGGACAGATCTTCGCCACCCATGAACACGACGACATGTACGCCGCCATCGATGGGCTGATCGACAAGCTCGATCGCCAGATCATCAAGCACAAAGAAAAGATGAAAGCGCACAAGTAACCGGAAGCACCCGTCACACAATGAACCTGACTGAACTGCTGACCGAACCCCGCACACTCTGCCATGCCGAGGCGTTCAGCAAGAAGCGGGTCCTGGAACTGGCCAGCGAAACCCTCGCCGGCCAGCCCGGGACACCCGCGGCAGATCTGATCTTCAGCAGCCTGCTCAACCGCGAACGGCTGGGCAGCACCGGTATCGGTGAAGGGGTCGCGATCCCCCACTGCCGCCTGCCCGACTGCACGCAGGCGATCGCCCTGCTGATGACACTGGGCGAGCCGATCGATTTTGACGCGATCGACAACCGCCCGGTTGACCTGCTCTGCTTCCTGCTGGTCCCCGAAGATGGCGCCGAGGAACATCTGCAGACACTGGCGGGACTGGCCGAGCTGTTCAGCCAGGAGAGTGTGCGAGAATCGCTGCGCCGCTGCGAACGCTCGCAGCAGCTCTACGACACCGCTGTCAGCCTCGCGAGCCAGCAGGCGTCCTGATGAAACTGGTCGTGATCAGCGGCCGTTCCGGCTCCGGCAAGAGTACCGCTCTGCAGGCGTTGGAAGATGTGGGGTTCTACTGCATCGACAACCTGCCCGCCCGTCTCCTGCCGGATCTGATCGAACAGATGCTGCTTGATCCCGACCACCCCGAGCAGCTGGCGGTCAGCATCGATGCCCGCAACCTGATCAGCAACCTGCACGCATTCCCCCAGATTATTCAGGAACTCGGCCAGCGCGGCGATCTCAGTTGCGAGATCCTCTATCTCGACGCGTCGGAGCCGACCCTGCTGAAGCGCTACAGTGCGACCCGGCGCAAACACCCGCTGTCCGACAGCCAGGCCGGCCTGCAGGAAGCGATCGCCTACGAGCGCGAACTGCTCGGCGGTATCGCAAGCCTGGCCGACATCCGTGTCGACACCACCCGCCTGAGCCTGTACGAGCTGCGCGATACCATCAAGCTGCGCATCGCCAACCGGGTCGAACAGTCGCTGTCACTGCAGTTCGAGTCCTTTGGCTTCAAGCACGGCGTCCCGCTGGATGTGGATTTCACCTTCGATGTACGCATGCTGCCCAACCCCTACTGGGTGCCGGAGCTGCGCCAGCACACCGGCCGCGACGCGCCGGTCATCGAGTTTCTCAAGCACAACCCGGAAGTAGACGACATGGTCGGCGACATCCGCGACTTTCTCGAGCGCTGGCTGCCTCACTTCCGTCGCAACAACCGCAGCTATGTCACCGTCGGCATCGGCTGCACCGGCGGCCAGCACCGCTCCGTCTATATCGCCGACGTGCTGGCTGGCCATTTCAGTCAACTTATGGATAATGTCCACGTTCGCCACCGCGAATTGACCTGAGACCCCGCTTGAGCCAAGGACAAGATGATCGAGAAGCAGCTGACTATCATCAACAAGCTGGGCCTGCATGCCAGGGCGGCGGCCAAGCTGATCAACACCACCGGTCACTACTCCAGCGAGATCAAGATCGAAAAGCAGGGGCGTGTGGTCGATGGCAAGAGCATCATGGCCGTGATGATGCTGGCCGCATCCAAGGGCACTGAACTGACCTTCCGTATCGCCGGCGAAGACGAAACCGAAGCGATGGAGGCGATCGAAACCCTGATCAACAACCGCTTCGACGAGCCCGAATAGGCGCCTCCCGCCCCGGCTATACTGCCTGTACCCCCGTGTCACCCCAGTTGAAGCGATCGCGCGCCCATGAGCAACCCGCAGGATAACCCGAGTCAACTCGATCTTCTCTCCAGCGCCCTGGGCAGTGAAGAACTCCGCCAGCTCCGCTTCATGCTCAACAAGGGGCTGCGCCCGGCCGAAGCCGCCCGTCTGCTGGAAAAGACGCCCCCCAAGGAACGTCAGATCCTCTGGAACCTGCTCAACAAGGAGAACGAAGGCAAGGTACTGCAACATCTCGGCGATGATGTGCAGGCCGATATCCTCAGCCGCATGGATGCCAGCGAACTGCTGCTGGTGACCGAAGGGCTCGACTCCGACGACATGGCAGACGTCCTGCAGCAGCTCCCGGAACGGGTCATGAAAGAGCTGCTGCGGATCATGGACAAGCAGAACCGCAAGCGCGTTGAGAAGCTGCTCTCCTACCCGGAGGATACCGCCGGCGGCCTGATGAACACCGATACGGTGACGATCCGGCCCGACATCACCGTCGAGACCGTACTGCGCTACCTGCGCCGTCACAACGAGGTACCGCACTCCACCGACAGCCTGTTCGTCGTCAGCCGCAAGGACTCCTATATCGGCACGCTGCCGCTGACCCGACTGCTCACCGCTGACCCGCAGGTGATGGTGCGTGAGATCATGCATACCGAGCTGGACGGCATCCCGGCCGACATGCCGGAACAGGAGGTGGCGCGTCTGTTCGAGGATCAGGATCTGGTCTCGGCGCCGGTCATCGACGAGCACGGCAAACTGCTCGGGCGTATCACCATCGACGACGTCGTCGACGTCATCCGCGAGGATGCCGACCACTCCCTGATGAGCATGGCCGGTCTCGACGACGACGCCGATACGTTCGCCCCGGTGCTGCGTACCACCCGCCGCCGCGCGGTCTGGCTGGGCATCAACCTGATCACCGCGTTTATCGCCTCCGCCGTGATCGGCCTGTTTGAAGCGACACTGGAACAGGTCGTGGCACTGGCGGTGCTGATGCCGATTGTCGCGTCGATGGGCGGCATCGCCGGCAGCCAGACCCTGACGCTGGTAATTCGCGGTCAGGCGCTGGGACAGATTGAACGCGCCAACATCGGCTGGCTGTTCAACCGTGAGCTCATAGCCGGCCTGCTGAACGGCCTGCTCTGGGCCGTGGTGGTTGCGGTCGTGGCCAGTGTCTGGTTTGGTGATACCACCGTCAGTCTGGTGATCGCACTGGCCATCGTCATCAATCTGCTGGCCGGTGCCATCGCCGGCACCCTGCTGCCGATGACGTTGAAGGCCGCCGGTATCGATCCGGCGCTGGCCGGCAGCGTGTTGCTGACCACGATTACCGATGTGGTCGGATTCTTTGCATTTCTGGGTCTGGCGACCCTGTTTTTTGGTTGAGACGATGAGCGACTTCGATACAGATAACCTGCACGGCTTTGACGACGAACAGTTGCCGCCAAGCCGCTCTCAGGTCAAACGCGAAATGGAAGCCCTGCAGGAACTGGGCAAACGGATCACCGAACTGCGCCCGGACCAGCAGGCGCAGGTACCGATGGACGAGCGCCTGGCCAACGCCGTGGCCGAGATGCGCCGGATCAGCTCGCACGGGGCACGCAAACGCCAGCTGCAGTTTATCGGCAAACTGATGCGCACTGCCGATGCGGAAGCGATCCGCGAGGCGGTCGACCGTTTCGACTCCGCCTCGGCCGCCCACAACCAGCTGTTTCATGCCCTCGAGCAGTGGCGAGAACGGCTGATTTCAGGTGACAACGACGTCTTGCAGGCCTACATCGAGGAGCACCCGCAGGTGGACGTGCAACATCTGCGTCAGCTGGTGCGCAATGCGAAAAAGGAGCGGGATCAGAACAAACCGCCGGCTCAGGCGCGCAAGCTGTTCCGCTACCTGCGTGAGATCAGCGAGCGCGACTGAGCCCTGTTTACGGCTGCCCGGCCGGCTGCGGCGGCTGGGTCTGCAGCTCCACCTGCGGATCACCCCAGTCACCGCTGATGCGATAGCGCAGTGTGGTCACCCGCTCCAGCTTGTCGCCGATCAGCTTGTCGATCAGGAACACGGCGCCGGCCACCTGGGGGGCGCCCAGCAGCACCGCCGCAAACGGCACATTGCTGGTCAGCGGCAGCACCACTTCCATCTCCTTGTCGACGGTTTCGTCGCTGAAGTTCAGTGAACCGCGCGCCTGCAGGTTCGCCGACGGCCCCTGCATCTGCAACGGCTCCACCGTGTGGGCGACCCCGTTGTCGATACGGTAATCCCCCTGCAGGCGGTCGAAGGCCACCCCCTTCTTGAACAGGTCACTGAAATCCAGCCGCAGACGACGCCCCAGCGTATTGAAGTTCAGAATGCCGAACACCCGCAGCAGATTGGCGCTGTTGCCGGACTCGATCAGGCGCCCATCCTTGAGTGTGAACTGTACCGCGCCATCGAGCCCCGAGGCTTTCAGCTGCCAGGGGGCGCCGGGCCACTCCAGCTGCAGACTGGCGTCGAGCTGTTCACTTTCCAGCACCTTGTCGAGCTGCCACTGCACCAGCTGCTCGCCGATATCCTCGCCCTGAACCTTCAGCGTCAGACCGGTATGGGGGTTACTGCCCTGCAGCCAGTTCAACTCGCCGCGCAGAGCCAGCTGCCCCATGATCGCCTCGATGCCACGGATACGCAGATGATCCCCATCCGGGCGCAGCTGCGCCTGCCAGCGCCCCAACGCGCGGCCATCCCAGATCAGCTCACCGATATTCAGGTCGATCTCCGGCAGCGTGTCGAAACGGGTCCATTCGGCGTCATCCTGCGCCCTCTCCGGCTGCGGCTCGGCCGCTACCGCTTCGGCCTTGCGCAGCCTCAGCCGCGACAACGCGACCGCCACCGGCTGCGCCGTCGGCATCCGCACCTCGCCCTGCACCTGTTCACCGTCCAGCTGCAGCAGCCAGCCCTGCGCCGCCGGTTCGAGGCGCGCCGTCAGCGGGCCGGTGCGCAACGCCCCGGCGTGCAGTTCACCGATTTCAAGATCCAGCTGGCGCAGACCGCCCAGCGCATCTGCCGCCGACGCTCCGCTCTGCTCCTGAACGTCGCTCTGCACGCTGAAACGCGCCTGCAGCGCCACCAGATCACTGACGTCCAGTACCGGCAACGCCCCTTCGATACGCAGCCCGTTGCCGTCATACAGGCTCGGTGTGCCGGCACCGAAACGCAGAGTGCCACGGGTGTCTGACGCCGCCAGATCGAAGCGTCCGTGCAGGCGATTCAGGTAGCTGAAATCCAGCTGCCGGCTGTCGAGCGCCAGCGTCAGCTGCAGCGCGCCCTGCTGATCCGCCGCCAGTCCATACCCGCCGGGCAGATCCACGGCCGTGCCGTCCAGATCCGAGTGCAGCTCAAACCGGCTCTGACAATCCGCGCGCCCGTTACACAATTGCAGCCGGGCCTCGTACGGCAGCTCGCCGGTGACCGGGCGCAGCGCATCCAGCGCCAGCCACTGTTTGAGCGCCGCCAGCGGCGCCCGCCCGCCCAGCGCAATCCGGGTACCCCCCTCATCGGTTGCGATCGAGCCCTGCAGCGGATGATCGAGCAGACGTCCCTGCAACGGACCTCCGGCCAGCCCGGTCGCGCTGCCATAGCGCAACGGCCCATTCAGCGCCTCGATCTGCAAGCCCAGCGCCGCTGAGCCCATGACGCCATCGCTGAGCCGGGCATCGACCGATACCATCGGTGTCCGCGCATCGCCCCTGACCGGAATCGACAGTTCCAGCAGCGCCTCCAGCTGCCCTTCCAGCTGCCAGTCGCCCAGCGCCTGACCGACACTCTGATTCAGCGGTTCAGAACGCAGCAGCGCCGGCACATCCTGCGCCGGCCCCTGCAGTTGCGCAACGACCTGCAGCGCATCCTGGTGCAGCGGTTTGTAGGCCCAGCCACCGCGAATATCTGAGTCCATGACGCGACCTTGCCGCAGGTCCACGCGCAGATCGCCGTTACGGATATACAGGAACAGGTCAGCATCGGACACCACCGGCCAGGCCGGATCGTAATTCAGGCGCGCCTGACCGATATCGAAGAACAGCTGCACACTCGGCGGTTGCCGTGACGCCAACCGGCGGGTGCCGCCGTGCAGCAGAAAGCCCGCCTGGCGCACCTGACCGCCCTCGATCGCCTGACCGAGCCAGTGATGCAGCGCCTCGCCCACTTCCCGCGGCGGTGTGAAGCGCTGCGCCTGACGGCCATCGCTATCGGTCATGCCGATCAGCAGCGTCAGCTCGGTCTGCTGCTCCCGCGCGTAGGGAATATCGATGCTGAAGCGTCCCGCTGCCGACACGCTGTCATCGCCCAGATGCAGCAGTTCGCTGTTGATCAGCGCAGCCCCCGGGCGCAGCTGCCAGTGGATGCGGCCATCCGCGCGCGTGAATTGCCAGCCATCGCGGTACAGTTTGGGAAAGTGCAGTGAGAAATCGTCAGACTGCAGATGCAGTGTCCCCCCCTGCAGGGAGGCTTCGATCAGACCGGAGGCCCCCCGAATCTGCGGCGCACCGAAATAGGCTTCGACTCCGAGCCGATGCGCATCCGCACGCAACTGCGCCCGCTGCCAATCCCCTGTTTCCGGCCACGCCAGCGTCAGGTTGGCGAGCTGCCCCTGTGGCGCCAGCGCCACCAGTGTCGTGCGAATCGACTCCGGCAGCAGTGGCTGTCCGGACAGCCACTGTGTCAGCGGCGCCAGCTCCAGCTGCGGCACGGCGATACGCTCGGGCACGACGCGACCGTCACGCCAGCGCCCCTCGAGCAGCAGCTGTGCCAGCTCCAGCCGACTGTCGGCGGTATTGAGCACGATATCGTTCAGCTGCAGCTGATAGCCCTGCTGTTTCGGCAGCAGCGCGAAATCCAGATAACTGTTGTTCAGGCTGACCTGTTGCGCCGCCTCACCGTATTCCAGCGCGCCGACGGCGAGCCGTCCCTGCAACGACGTCAGCCGTCCGTCGCGCCACAGCCCCCAGAACTCGGTACCGGCACGCAGCTGTGTCAGCGGCAGCTCCACATCGACCAGATGAAACAGCTCCGGCCCCAGCGAATCCAGCTTCAGATAGAATGGAAACTCCCCGTGCAGCGGATCGGTCGGCACGCCCTCAAACTGCACCGCAAATGCCAGCCGCGTGTCCTCGCCCAGCTCCTCCACCCGCAGTTCGCCGCTGAGCTGATGCTGCTGATCCAGATTCTCCAGCAAGGCGTGGATGCCGCGCAGCGTGCGCACCGCCCCCTGCTCCGGTGCCAGCTCCAGCATCGCATCACTGACGCGAACCTCCGGCTGGCTCAGCGCCAGCGCCAGCAGCGTCTGCCAGCCATTGGCGGTCAGCCCGCTGCTGCCCTGCCCGACACCGGGGCGATGCAGCCAGCGCCCGTCACGCTGCTGCCAACGCCCCCTGACACCGCTCAGATGCAGCTGCTGAAATACCGGTTGCCAGCGCAGCAGCGAACGCCACGGGTCCAGCTGCAGATCGAGACGCTGAACCTGCAACGCAACGCGTGGGCCGCTGTCGGCCGCACTCAGTACGCGGATATCACCGGCGACCAGGGTGGGATAATAGCCGGACCAGCCGGCCTCAAGACGACCAAGTTCCAGCTCGACGCCCAGACGCGCGCCAAGCCAGAGCGCTATATCGCTGCGATAATCGGCAACACGGGGCAAGCCGACGCGCAGACCGAGCAGCACCAGCCCGAGCACCATCGCCAGCATCAGGCTCCACCAGCTGAGATGCCTGACCGATGCTTTCAGCATGAGCGGTGCGATCCTCAGCGCAGAACGACGTCGAAGTGTTCAGGGCTGTACATCGGCTCGACCTGGAAGCGAATCGTCTTGCCGATGAACACTTCAAGCTCGGCCACATGATCGGAGGCGTCGTCGAGCAGATAATCGACGACTCGCTGGTTGGCCAGTACCAGATAGCCCTCGGTGTCGTAGGCGCGGTGCTGGCGCAGAATCTCGCGGAAAATTTCGTAGCAGACCGTCTCGGCAGTGCGGATCGAGCCACGTCCCTCGCACTGAGGACAGGGCTCACAGAGCACCTGCTCGAGGCTTTCACGGGTACGTTTGCGCGTCATCTCGACCAGCCCGAGCTCAGACACACCGGTGACCTTGCACTTGGCGTAGTCCTTCTCCAGCACGCGTTCGAGCGTGCGCAGCACCTGGCGCTGATGATCCACATCTTCCATATCGATGAAGTCGATGATGATGATGCCGCCGAGGTTGCGCAGACGCAGCTGCCGGCCGATCGCCGTCGCCGCCTCGAGATTGGTCTTGAAGATGGTTTCTTCCAGATTGCGATGACCGACAAAGGCACCGGTGTTCACATCGACGGTGGTCATCGCTTCGGTCTGGTCGAAGATCAGGTAGCCACCGGACTTGAGTTCCACTTTGCGGCCAAGCGCCTTCTGGATCTCCTCTTCGACATTGAACAGATCGAAGATCGGGCGCTCGCCCGGGTAATACTCCAGTTTCTCCTCGATTTCGGGCACCAGAGAGCGAGCAAAATCGACCGCCCGCTGGTAGGTTTCGCGGGAGTCGATGCGGATCCGCTCGACGCCGGCGTGCGCCATGTCACGCAGCGCCCGCATGTTCAGCGGCAGATCTTCGTAAACGGCCGCCGGCGCCTGCGCCTTGGCGATACGGGCCTGAATTGAATCCCACAGCCGGCGCAGAAACTGAATATCCGCCGCCAGCTCGGCACTGCTGACACGCTCGGCAACGGTGCGCAGGATAAAGCCACAGTCACTCTCTTCCCCCTCTTCCGAGGTCAGCTGCTGAATCAGGCCGCGCAGACGTTCGCGCTCCTCCGGGTCTTCGATGCGTTGGGACACGCCGATATGGGAGCTGCCCGGCATCAGCACCAGATAGCGTGACGGAATCGACAGGTGGGTGGTCAGACGCGCGCCCTTGGTTCCGATCGGGTCCTTGGTCACCTGCACCAGCAGTGACTGCCCTTCGCGCAGCACCTGCGCGATCGAAACACTGCCGCGCTCGCCGCTCTGACTCTGATCGACCACTTCGTCGACGTGGATGAAGGCGGCGCGCTCGAGGCCGATATCGACAAACGCCGCCTGCATACCGGGCAACACGCGGACCACCTTGCCCTTGTAGATGTTGCCGACGATGCCGCGCCGCTTGACGCGTTCGACGTAGATCTCCTGCGGCATGCCGTTTTCGATCACCGCGACCCGCGTTTCCATCGGCGTAAAGTTGATCAGAATCTCTTCACCCATGCCGCTTCCCTTACTGCTCGCTCTGTTCTGTGTCTATGCTCTGTGCCCGTGCCGCAGCGGTTGCCAGACCTCGATACCAAACCGCTGCAACAGCGCAGCTGTCTGGGCCAGCGGCAGACCGACGACGGCCGAGTAACTGCCACTGATCGCCTCCACCAATACGCCGCCCAGCCCCTGAATCCCGTAACTGCCGGCCTTGTCGCAGGGCTCGCCACTGGCCCAGTAGGCGCGCGCGGTGGCCTCATCGAAGGCAACAAAGCTCACTTCGGTTATGACGACGTCGGCCAGACATTGTTCCCCATCGGCAACAGCCACCCCGGTCATCACCTGATGGCGTCGCCCCGACAAACGCAGCAGCGTGCGTACGGCATCCTCTTCATCGCGTGGCTTGCCCAGTATTTCGCCATCGAGGATCACCGCGGTATCCGAGCCCAGTGCCGGAGCCACCGCGCCCGCCGTGAGAAAGCCGGCCTGCGCCTTTTCCCGCGCCAGCCGTTCGACATAATCCAGTGGCAACTCGCCGGGACGCACGCTTTCATCCAGGTGTACCGGCACCACACGGTGCGGCACACCGATCTGCTCCAGCAGCTCGCGACGACGGGGCGAGGCGGATGCAAGAATCAGATCGGACATGAGGTCTCCTTTCAGCTGATACGGAACAGGCGCCGAATACTGCGCAGCAGCAGGAACAGCCACGGCCAGACCAGTGCGCTGATCGCCGCCGGCAACAGAAACAACAGGGAGTCGCTGGTGGTCCCGGTGATTCCCTGCATCCAGTGGAACAGCAGCTGATTGATGCCGACCAGCACCAGAATCAGACCGGACTGCTGCCAGAGCGGGAACATACGCATGCGCTTGTACAGCACCAGCACCAGAAACGCGATGATCGTCATCGACAGGGCATTCAGCCCGAGCACACTGCCCCGCACCAGATCCATCACCAGACCGAGCACAAAAGCACTGCCCAGGCTGATGCGGTGCGGCAGCGCCATCACCCAGTAGATCAGCACCAGCAACACCCAGGCCGGACGCGCCCAGGTCAGCATGTCTGGCATCGGAATCTGGCTCAGCACCAGCCCGACAATAAAGGTTCCGAAAATGATCAGCCCGCCACCGGCGCGCTCGTCACTCATCGGCCGCCTCCGGGGGGATCTCGGCCGGCCGCGCCTCGTGCTCGACCAGCAGCAGATGACGGCTCTTGTCGAGCCGTGCCGCCGGGCGCGCACGCACCTGCACGAACTGCTGCCCGGGGTCGCGGATTACCTCGGTCACTTCCGCCACCGGATAGCCGCGCGGGAAGCGCCCGGCCAGCCCCGATGTCACCAGCAGATCACCGACGCGCACATCGGCGGTATCGGCCACATGTTCCAGCTCCAGCTCGTCGAGCACGCCCTTGCCCAGCGCGATGGCACGAAAGCCGTTGCGGTTGACCTCCACCGGAATCGCCGCCCGCGCATCGGTGATCAGCATCACCCGAGAGGTGTAGTGCGACAGGGACACCACCTGGCCCATAACGCCGCCGGCATCGAGTACCGGCTGGCCGGAGTAGACGCCGTCTTCGGAGCCGCGATTCAGAATCACTTCGTGCTGGAACGGATCCGGATTGACGCCGATCAGCTCGGCCAGCTTGACCGGTTCCTGTACCCGGCGGCTGGCACTGAGCAGCTCGCGCAGGCGAATGTTCTCGGCCATCAGCGCCGCGTTCTGCTGCACCTTGCGCTCGAGCAACAGCGCCTCCGAGCGCAAGCGCTCGTTATCACTGATCAGGGTGGCACGGCTGACAAACACGGTGGACAGATTATCCGCCGCACGCGAGGGCAGGTCGACCAGCCACTGCAACGGCGTCACCACCAGCGACAGCCAGGCACGCCCCTCGCGCATCTTCGACCAGTTCAGGTCGGCGACGATCAGCAGCAACGCCATCAGTATCAGAACGACAAAGAGGGCACGCGGTGCCCCCCCTCGGAATATTGTCTTGATAACGGACCTCCGGTTTTGCCCTCGCCCCGGCCGCCCCTCGGGCCGGCGGGGGATGCGAAACGGGTCGACGATTATTATTCGTAGGTCAGCAATTCAAACGAATGCTTGTCGAGCATTTCCAGCGCCTTGCCGCCACCGCGGGCGACACAGGTGAGCGGGTCTTCGGCGACGATGACCGGCAGACCGGTCTCTTCGCTGATCAGACGATCGATGTTGCGCAGCAGCGCACCACCGCCGGTCAGCACGATGCCGTGTTCGGCGATATCGGCCGCCAGCTCCGGCGGACACTGCTCGAGCGCACTCTTGACCGCCTGTACGATCGACGACAGCGGTTCCTGCAGCGCTTCCAGAATCTCGTTGGAGTTCAGCGTAAAGCTGCGCGGAATACCCTCCGCCAGATTGCGCCCGCGCACGTCGATCTCGAACACTTCGGTGCCCGGATAGGCGGTGCCGATCTCCTGCTTGATCCGCTCGGCGGTGGCCTCGCCGATCAGGCTGCCGTAGTTGCGGCGCACATAGGTCACGATCGCCTCGTCGAAACGGTCACCGCCGACGCGGACCGATTCGGCATAGACGATGCCATTCAGGGAGATCACGGCGATCTCGGTGGTACCGCCACCGATATCCACCACCATCGAGCCGCTGGCTTCGTCCACCGGCATACCGGCACCGATGGCAGCGGCCATCGGTTCCTCGATCAGATACACCTCGCGCGCGCCGGCCCCGATCGCCGATTCCTTGATCGCGCGGCGTTCAACCTGAGTCGATTTGCAGGGCACGCAGACCAGCACCCGCGGGCTCGGCGTCAGGAAGGAGTTGTCATGCACCTTGCTGATGAAGTACTGCAGCATCTTCTCGGTGACGTGAAAATCGGCAATGACCCCGTCCTTCATCGGCCGGATCGCGGTGATGTTGCCCGGCGTACGCCCCAGCATCCGTTTGGCGTCGGCGCCAACCGCTGCAACTGACTTCTGGTTGCCCTGAACACGGATCGCAACAACCGAGGGTTCATTCAGCACGATATCCCGGTCGCGCACATAGATGAGGGTGTTAGCGGTGCCCAGATCAATGGACAGGTCGCTGGAGAAAATACCGCGGATTTTCTTGAACATGAGAAGTGGGTACCCTGAAGGTTTGCCTGCAACCGGCGACACCCGTCCAAGGGGCCGCCCAGGTAGTCCTGAAAGCCGATAACTCTAACAACGGCGGGGATTTTGGGCAAGGAACAAATATGGTAACTTAGCGCCCCTCTACCCTCTTTTCTGAACCCGGCTAACAGCGAGAAGCGGACTTATGTCTCTGGACCGATCCGACGTGGAACGTATTGCTCATCTGGCGCGTCTCCAGATCGACGAAAACGATATTCCGGCCTACACCGAGAACCTCTCCAGCATCCTGAATCTGGTCGACCAGATGCAGCAGGCGGATACCGAAAATGTCGCGCCGCTGGCCAACCCGCTCGATGCGGTACAGCGCCTGCGTGCCGATGACGTCACCGAGACCGATCAGCGTGAACAGCTGCAGTCAGTCGCACCCGCCGTCGAAGAGGGCCTGTTCCTGGTCCCGAAGGTGATCGAGTAATCCCGCCCCTTTTTCGAGGAAGCCACCATCATGTTTGACAAGACTCTGGCCGAGCTGGCCGCCGGGCTGCAAAAGGGCGAATTCAGCAGCACAGAGCTGACCGGCGCCTGGCTTGAACGCATCAAGGCCGAAGACAGCAAGTACAACAGCTACATTACCGTCACCGAAGAACAGGCCATGGCCGAAGCCAGGGCCGCCGACGCCGCCATCGCAGCCGGCACGGCGGGCCCGTTCACTGGCCTGCCGATCGCGCACAAGGATCTGTTCTGCACCAAGGGTGTGCGCACCAGCTGCGGCTCGAAGATGCTCGACAACTTCATCTCGCCGTACGATGCGACTGTCGTCGCCCGCTTCAGGCAGGCCGGCGCCGTGATGCTGGGCAAGACCAACATGGACGAGTTCGCCATGGGCTCCTCCAACGAATCGAGCTACTACGGCCCGGCACGCAACCCGTGGGATCCTGAGCGCGTACCCGGCGGTTCTTCCGGCGGCTCCGGCGTCGCGGTGGCGGCGCGCCTGGCACCGGCCGCAACCGGTTCCGACACCGGCGGCTCGATCCGTCAGCCGGCGGCCCTGTGTGGCATCACCGGTCTCAAGCCCACCTACGGCCGCGTATCCCGGTACGGCATGGTGGCATTCGCGTCATCGCTCGATCAGGGCGGCCCGATGGCACACACTGCCGAAGACTGCGCCATGATGCTCAACGTCATGGCCGGCTTCGACCCGATGGACTCCACCTGCCTCGACCGCGAGGTGCCGGACTACACCGCAACGCTGAACGAACCGCTGCAGGGCCTGAAGATCGGCCTGCCGAAGGAGTATTTCAGCGCGACACTGGACCCGCAGATCGCCGAGCGCGTGCACGCCGCCGTGGCCGAGTTTGAAAAGCTGGGCGCCACGGTGAAAGAGGTCAGCCTGCCCAACACCGAGCTGTGCATCCCGGCCTACTACATCATCGCGCCGGCAGAAGCGTCCTCCAACCTGTCCCGCTTCGACGGCGTACGCTACGGCTACCGCTGCGACAACCCGAAAGACCTTGAGGACATGTACAAGCGCAGCCGTGGTGAAGGCTTCGGCGCCGAAGTGAAGCGCCGCATCATGGTCGGCACTTACGCGCTCTGCGCCGGTTACTACGACGCCTACTACAACAAGGCACAGCAGATCCGCCGCCTGATTCAGCAGGACTTTATCCGGGTGCTGGAAGAGGTCGATGTCATCATGGGACCGACCACGCCGCACCCGGCATTCCGCATCGGCGAGAAGAGCAACGACCCGGTCAGCATGTATATGGAAGACATCTACACCCTGTCGCTGAACCTGGCGGGACTGCCGGGCATGTCGGTCCCCTGCGGCCAGGTTGACGGCCTGCCGGTCGGCCTGCAGATCATCGGCAACTACTTCGCCGAAGCGAAACTGCTGAACGTCGCCCACCGCTTCCAGCAGGCGACCGACTGGCACAAACAGGCACCGGCCGGCATCTGAGAGGTTTGAATACGATGGAATGGGAAGTTGTCATCGGGCTGGAGATTCATGTCCAGCTCTCGACCAAGACCAAGATTTTCTCCGGCGCCAGCACCGCGTTCGGTGCCGCACCCAACACTCAGGCCTGCGCCGTCGATCTCGCCCTGCCCGGCACCCTGCCGGTGTTCAACGAGAACGCCCTGCGCATGGCGGTGATGTTCGGGCTGGCGGTCAACGCCGAGATCGGCAAGCGTTCGGTGTTCGAGCGCAAGAACTACTTCTATCCGGACCTGCCCAAGGGCTACCAGACCACGCAGCTGGCGGAGCCGATCGTCGGCCCGGGCTTCGTCGACATTGAAACCGATGACGGTGTACAGCGCCGGGTGCGCATCCACCACGCCCACCTCGAAGAAGACGCGGGCAAGTCACTGCATGAAGACTTCCACGGCATGTCCGGTATCGACCTGAACCGTGCCGGCACGCCGCTGATCGAGATCGTGTCCGAACCGGACATGCGCTCCGCCAAGGAAGCCGCCGCCTATGCCCGCAAGATCCATGCGATCGTCACCACCCTCGGCATCTGCGACGGCAACATGGCGGAAGGCTCCATGCGCTGTGACTGTAACGTCTCCGTGCGCCCGAAAGGTGAGGAAAAGCTGGGCACCCGCACCGAGCTCAAGAACATCAACTCGTTCCGCTTCATCGAGCGCGCCATCGACAGCGAAGTGGCACGCCAGATCGACCTGATCGAAGATGGCGGCAGCGTGGTACAGGAAACCCGCCTGTACGACCCCGAGCGCAACGAAACCCGCAGCATGCGCAGCAAGGAAGACGCCAACGACTATCGCTACTTCCCCTGCCCCGACCTGCTGCCGGTGGTGATCGATGACAGCTACATCGAGGCGATCCGCACCACCCTGCCGGAGCTACCGGATGCCCGCCGCGACCGCTTCATGAACGAGTACAGCCTGTCCGAGTACGATGCCGGTGTGCTCTCGGCCTACCGTCCGCAGGCGGACTACTACGAGCAGGTCGCCGGCGCATGCGGCGATGCCAAACTGGCAGCGAACTGGGTCATGGGCGAGCTGGCCAAATACCTCAACCAGCACGACACCGACATCACCCAAAGCCCGGTATCGGCCGCGCAGCTCGGCGGTCTGCTGCTCCGCATCAAGGACAACACCATCTCCGGCAACATCGCCAAGAAAGTGTTTGAACTGATGTGGAGCGAGGGCGGCAGCGCCGATGAGATCATCGAGGCCCAGGGGCTCAAGCAGGTCACCGATACCGGCGAGATCGAAAAGATCGTCGACGAGGTGATCGCGCGCTCCGACAAACAGGTCGAGCAGTACAAGGCTGCCGAACCCGAGAAGCGCGGCAAGATGCTCGGCTTCTTCATGGGTCAGGTGATGAAAGCCACCGGCGGCAAGGCCAACCCCGGCGCCGTCAACGGCATTCTGAAGCAGAAGCTCGACGCCCTCTGCGATTGAGTGTAAACCGACAGACTGTCGGCTTACCGACCGCGACAGGAGGCGACCATTCCCCGGAGTGGTCGCCTCTTTTTATTGCAGGCAATTGATCCGCCAGCATTTTCCGCTCCTCTCGCTACAGCCTGCACAACTGGTATCCCGATTGCTCTGTAGCCATTGTCGCGCCGTCAGCGGCGCGCGACACACCGGCTGCCGCACCACGGCTGGCAGATCCGTGCAGGCGCTGCAGCCGCACTTGGCATTTTTGATAATACGAACTATTATCATTACAAATATTGTTAACCAGGCTATCAGGCGGAGGTTCACCGATGTATGTCTGCATTTGCAACAACGTCACCGAAGGTCAGGTGCGCACAGCCATCGACCGGGGCGCACGCAGCGTACGCGATCTGAATCGCGAGCTCTGCGTCGGCAGCGAGTGCGGCAAATGCACCTGTGTCGCGCGCCAAATCGTCAAACAGACACTGGCCAGCGAACAGTCCGGCATCGCCGTACCGGCCTGATCCCGCTCTCGCGCACGCCGTTCGCTATACTCATCGTCAGCGCCCATCCCTGGGGCGCCTTCACGTACAGCAAAAGGAGCCTCCCATGCAGGGCGATCCCGCCATTCTCAAGCGGCTGAACCGGGTGCTGACGCTCGAACTCACCGCCATCAACCAGTATTTCCTGCACGCACGGATGTACAAGAACTGGGGGCTGGAACGACTCAACCACGCCGCCTATCGCAAATCGCTCCTTGATATGAAGCAGGCGGATGAGCTGATTGAGCGCATCCTGTTTCTCGAGGGGCTGCCGAACCTGCAACAGCTCGAACGGCTGCGCATCGGCGAGCATGCCGCCGAAATGATGCAGTGCGACCTGGATCTGCAGCATGAGGAGATCAACCTGCTGCGCGACGTAATCGCCGAGTGCGAGGCGGCCGGCGATTACGTCACCCGCCACCTGCTCGAGGAGATCCTTGAGGCGGAAGAAGCCCATGTCGACTGGATCGAAACCCAGCAGCATCTGATCCGCGAAACCGGTATCGAAAACTATCTGCAGTCCGCGATCGAAAAGGAGTGACACGATGAAGGGCAACAGCAAAATCATTGACGCACTGAACCGACTGCTGGCCGGCGAGCTGGCCGCCATGGATCAGTATTTCATCCACTCCGAGATGTACGACGACTGGGGACTGACCAGGCTCTACGAGCGTATCGCCCATGAGTTCGAAGACGAAAAAGGGCACGCCAAAGCGATCATCCAGCGCATTCTGTTTCTTGAGGGCACGCCGGATCTGGTCAGCCGCGAACCGATTCACGTCGGCAAGGATGTACCGGAAATGCTGCGCAACGACCTCAACACCGAGTACAGCGTGGTGAAAAACCTGCGTGAGGTCATCAATCTGTGTGAAGACGAAAAGGATTACCAGACCCGCGAAATGCTGCGTCGCCAGCTGGAAGACACCGAGGAAGATCACGCCTACTGGCTCGAAAAGCAGCTGGGCCTGATCGACAAGGTCGGACTGCAGAACTATCTGCAGTCACAGATGTAGCCGACCGCGCGAAGATCGCACCACAGCCCCGCCGCATCTGCGTCGGGGCTTTGCAGTCACTCCCAGCCCAACACTCCAGCCGCCGCCGGGACAAGACACCGGCACAGCTCCTGCGCATCCATGCGCCCGCGGTGTACCGTACATCCTGTACATAAAAAAACCCCGCACGGAGGCGGGGTGAAATGTGTGTGATAAAAGCCGATTGTCCGTTCACATACCGGGAATCGAACAGTCCAGTCTCGGGGGGAGACTGCATGAGCAAGATCCAGTATAGTGAAGCGAAACCTTTATAAAAGTCGAATTTAATCCCTTATCTATTCGATAATTTCGAATGAAAATTCATAACCTGAACTTTCGGCATCTGCGTTACTTCATGGTAGTGGCTCAGGAGGGCAGCATTGCCCGTGCCAGCGAGCGTCTCAACCTGACGCCGCAGACCATCTCGGGCCAGCTTAAAACCCTTGAGGAGATGCTGGATATCGAGCTGTTCGAGCGCCGCGGCAGACGACTGGAGCTGACGGATGCCGGACGTCAGGCGCTTGAGTACGCCGAGGAGATCTTCAGCCTCGGCGAGGCGATGCAGCGCCAGCTGTACCATGCCGAATCACCGCACCGACGCTGTGCTGTCGGCATCGCCGACGTGGTGCCCAAGAGCGTGGCCTACCGACTGCTGGCACCGGCGCTGGAACTGGAAGAGCCGGTTCGGCTGGAGTGTCGCGAGGGGTCGATGGAGTCGCTGCTGGGTGACCTGATCGCCAACCGGGTCGATCTGATCCTGGCCGACCGTCCAATCGATGCCGGTGCCCACGTCCGCGCCTACAACCACCTGCTCGGTCAGACCGGTATCAGCATGTTTGCTGTTCCATCGCTGGCCGCGCGCTATCGCCCCGGCTTTCCTGACAGCCTCAACGGTGCCCCGCTGCTGCTGCCGACCGATGATACCGTCGCCGGCGCCACGATCATGAAATGGCTGCGCGCACGCCAGATCGACCCGGCCGTACGGGTCGAGTGTGTCGACAGCGCCCTGATCGACACCTTCGGCCAGGCCGGCACAGGGCTGTTCTGCGGCCCTTCGGTACTGGAGTCGGAGCTGCAACGCCAGCACGGCGTTGAGCTGATCGGCCGCCTTGAGGGGATCCGCGAGCGCTATTACGCGATCTCGCTGGAGCGCCAGATTCGCCACCCGGGCGTGCAGGCCATCACCCACCGCGCCCGCGAGCTGCTGTCAGAGCAGGAACGGGGTATCGATCAGCTCGGCCAGCGAGTCGACAATCCGATCCGCACCGGCACTGGCGATCGGCTCGCCCCGGTTGTAGCCATAGCTGACACAGACCACGGCGCAGCCGGCCGCCCGGGCCGCTTCCACATCAATCCGTGAATCGCCGATCATCAACGCCTGAGCTGTCGGCGCCCCGACCTGCTCACAGGCGTGCAGCAGCGGCGCCGGATCCGGCTTCTTCTGCGCCAGCGTATCGCCACTGACGACCACGGCGAAGTAGTCGGCCAGTCGCAGTCGATCCAGCAGCGGTTGTGTGAATGCCCCCGGCTTATTGGTCACGACCGCCATCGGCACACCCGCGGCACGGTAGTGCTGCAACAGCGCCTCAACCCCATCGTAGACCCGGCTGGTACGCCCGTTGGCCTGTGCATAGGCGGCCTTGAACAGATCCAGTGCCACGCCGAGCAACTCGTCAGGCGCCTGACCGGGATCGATCTCGAGGCGGCCGGCCAGCGCGCGCCGCACCAGCATCTCGGCACCGTTACCCACCCAGTCGCGTACCTGCGCCTCGCCTGCCGGCTCGCGTCCGAGCGCAAGCAGCATCTGATCCACGGCACGGGCCAGATCCGGCACGCTGTCCACCAGCGTGCCATCAAGATCGAACAGCGCCAGCGCTGGCAGGCTCATCCTGCCACCCGCGCCAGCTCCGCGCGCATGCGGGCGATGGTGTCACGGTAATCGGCGGTATTGAAAATCGCCGAGCCGGCCACGAAGGTATCGGCGCCGGCCTCGGCAATCTCGCCAATATTCTGGATGCCCACTCCGCCATCGACCTCGAGCCGGATCGGATGGCCGCAGGCATCGATCCGCTGCCGCACGGCGCGCAGTTTATCCAGCGTCGAGGGGATAAACTTCTGCCCCCCAAAGCCCGGGTTCACCGACATCAGCAGAATCATGTCGAGCTTGTCCATGACGTGATCCAGATAGTGCAGCGGTGTCGCCGGGTTGAACACCAGCCCAGCCTTGCAACCGCCATCACGGATCATCTGCAGCGAGCGGTCGATATGCTCGGACGCTTCCGGATGGAACGTGATGTAGGTCGCACCCGCGTCGATGAAATCACCAATCAGGCGATCCACCGGCTTGACCATCAGATGCACGTCGATCGGTGCCTCAATGCCGTAGTTACGCAGCGCCTTGCAGACCATCGGCCCGATCGTCAGATTGGGTACGTAGTGATTATCCATCACATCGAAATGCACGATGTCGGCACCGGCATCGAGCACCGCGTCAACCTCCTCCCCCAGACGGGCGAAGTCGGCAGAGAGAATGGAAGGAGCAATCTTGTAGTCAGTCATAGGGTTCATCGCAGGGGATTGGCTGAAGAAAGGCGCTATTGTACAAAAGCTGCGCTGGCTGTTCAGCCCGGATACCTTGCCGCCACTGCCGCTTAGGTCGATAATCCGGCCATGAACCGTACCAATCTGGCTCGCCTTGCACTCTCCTGCCTGCTCACGCTGACGCCGGCCGCACTCAGCCACGCCGCTGACGACGCGGCGCCCGACACGCCCGCAGCCAACGCCCCCGGCACCGATACCGCCCTGCTCTACAGCATCGAGCGGCATGAGGCCGGTGCGTTGCCGATGGCGTCACAGCTGCGTCGGTTGCTGCCGGCCGACACCGTGGTGCTGACGCTGGAAGCCGGTACGCAGCGCTTTCATGCCCTGCGCCAGGAACCTGAGCAGGCCGAGCCCACCGGCGCCGTGCTGTTACTGCCGGACCCCGGCATTGGACCGGCATGGCTGCAGCAGGCAGCGGCACTGCGCTTCGATCTCGCCCGCAACGGCTGGCTGACACTGGCCGTCGAGCCGCCACCACCGGATCGCCCCCCAGTACCCGAGCGCACGCTGCCGGTAATGAAATCGATCGGTGCCGCGTCGGCAGCGACCGGCACCAGCGCCGCAGCACCGGCCGCCGGCAACCGCGATACGGGCACCGATCAAACGGCGGCAACGACC
Organism: Marinobacterium sp.; assembly: GCA_030602245.1. Lineage (GTDB taxonomy): Bacteria > Pseudomonadota > Gammaproteobacteria > Pseudomonadales > Balneatricaceae > Marinobacterium_D. The sequence goes on along the minus strand of JAUWAC010000006.1, from coordinate 25,351 downwards.
CCCGCCGCACCGTTTGCCGAGCGCTTTCAGGAACGCGTCGATCTGGCGCTTGAAGAACTGCGCCAGACACCGACCGAGGTACTGATCGTTGTCGCCTTTGGCCGCGCGGCCCCCTGGGCGACACAGTATGTGACGGAGCACCCGGAGCTGAATCTGGCACTGATGCTGATCGACCCGCTGCCGGACGAGCAGGCCGACGCCCCGAATCTGGATCAACTCTGGTCCCGGCTCGGCGGCACCCGCGTGATCGACCTGTTCCACGAGCCCCTGCCGGGTTATCCACAAGCGGCTCCGGATGCGCGGGTACGCCGAGCGCAGGCGCGCCGGGCGGAACTGAGTGGCTATTATCAGTCACGGATTGCGGCGCCCTTCACCGGTTGGAACAACGAGATGCCCTGGCTTACGCGCTCGGCACGCGGTCTGATTCGCAGCCGGATTCTGGAACCGCTGGCAGCGGAGAAGGCGGTCGCGGACAACCGGGTGCCCGCCCCTGCGGGGCAGACGCCACCGGGCCTGCCTCGCAACTGAGAGGTCGGCCTGTTCAGCGCATGCCGCGGGCGCGACGGATCTGATCGTAGGCCGCCTGAATTTCCTGTGCCTGCTCCTTGGCCAACTGCATCATCTCCTCAGGCAGCCCCTTGGCGACCAGCTTGTCGGGGTGGTGCTGACTCATCAGGCGGCGCCATGCCTTTTTCACCTCGGCATCGGAGGCCGAAGGGCTGACACCGAGCACACCGTACGCATCCTCCAGTGACGCCTGCGAAAACGTGCCCGGCTGCTCGTGTGCACGCCACGCCTGCTCGCGAAACGCCTGCTCGGCACGCATCCGGTTGGCCAGCGCCTGCATCTCCGCCTGGGTAAACTGCAGCTGCGCGCAGATCTGTGACAACAGCGTCTGCTCGGCGGGGCTCAGCTCGCCGTCGGCCATCGCCGCCTGCAACTGAATTTCGACGAACATCAGCTTCAGTGCGCTGCGGTGGCGCATCAGCGCGGCCAGTGGGCGCAATACCTGAGCGATATCGAACGCCGGCTGCTTGCCCTCGTTGAAGCAATCGATCGCCTCGCGCCGCTTCTCATCGCCCAGATTCATCCGCGTCATCACCTCCTCGGCGTAGCGAATCTCGGTCTCGGATACACGACCGTCCGCCTTGGCGAGCTTGCCCATGACACAGAAGGTGGCGCGGAAAAACAGCTGCTGCGGGTGATACCGCGTGACGCCCCGGCGCAGTGCCCGGTCGACCCAGAAACCAAGGCCGGCGCCCACCAGCAGCCCGACAAAGCCACCGCTGAACAGCCCGATCAGCCCACCGATCGCAAGCCCGGTGCGGTGGCGATAGAGCTGTTGTCCGAGCGATTCCGCTCCTGTCATCCTGATACTCCTTATTGCTCTGTCTGTTGACGCAGGCGTCGATCCAGCGCGGCGAGCCGCTCGGGGGTGCCGATATCATCCCACCAGCCATCGAGCCGGGAGCCCGCCACCACACCCTGCGCCATGGCGCGCCTGAGCAGGGGCGCCAGTGGCGCAGTCTCCCCCGGCACCAACGGCAGGAACAGATCGGCGCGCAGGCGGCTGATACCGGCGAACGTCAGCCGCGGTTCACCCTGCTCATGCACACGCCCGGCCTCATCCAGGTGAAAATCGCCGCCGGCGTGCCAGCCGGGGTTATCGACCAGCATCAGGTGCGCGCGGTCATCAGCGGCCAGCTCGAGGCGCGCCAGCTGCTCGGCCGGCAGATCGGTAAACACATCGCCATTGACGACCACAAAGCTGTCCTGCTCGGCATCCGCCAGCAGCGGCAGCGCGCGCCGGATACCGCCGGCGGTTTCCAGCGGGTGCGGCTCGGCCGAGTAGCACAGCTCGACACCAAACCGGCTGCCATCGCCGAGGGCGGTTTCGATCTGCTCGCCCAACCAGGCATGATTGATGACGATCCGGGTCGCACCGGCCGCCACCAGTCGTTCAATGTGGTAGTGAATCAGGGGCTTGCCACCGGCCGGCAGCAGCGGCTTCGGCGTGGTCAGCGTCAGCGGGCGCATGCGCGTGCCCAATCCCGCCGCCAGAATCATCGCACGCATACTCAGGCCAGCTCCGCCATCAGGGCCGTTTCGTCAAACAACGGGTGCGCCGCCATCGCCGGCAGGATACGGTGCTTGAGAAAGGCGTGCAGCCCCGCCATCGCGGGGTAGCGCGCGCAGGCCCGATACAAATAACCGAAGGTGCGCGGCATATCCGGCAGATAGCCGGCCTTGCCATCACGCAGGTAGAGGCGTGAGAAGATCCCCAGTACCTTGAGCTGCCGCTGCACGCCCATCAGATCGAACTGCGCGAGGAACTGTGCCGCGGTCGCATCGGTCATGCCACGTGCCTGCAATTCGCACCGGAACTGCTCGACCCACTGCGCAACGCGCGCATCGGGCCAGCGTATATAGGCATCGCGCAGCAGCGAGACCAGATCGTAGGTGACCGGGCCGCGCACCGCGTCCTGAAAATCGATGATGCCAAGACCGTCGTCATCCAGCAGCATCAGGTTGCGGGCGTGATAGTCACGATGAACGCTGACCTGGTTCTGACTCAGCGCGCTGTCGACCAGATCGCTGCGCGCCCGATCCAGCATCGCCAGCTCCTCGGCACTGAGCTCGAGACCGAGCAGCCGTTCGACAAACCATTCATTGAACAGGCCCATCTCCCGCTGCAGCAGCGCTTCGTCATAGGGCGGCAATGTATCGGCCGCGACCGACTGAATCCGGTGCAGAGCCGCGAACGCACGACCGTACAACCGATCGGCATCGGCATCATTCAGCGCCGGCAACAGCAGCCGGTCACCGAAATCCTCCAGCAGCATGAAGCCCTGCTCAACATCGGTCGCGATCAGCGTCGGCACACGAACCCCCGCCGCATGCCAGTGATCGGCGATCCGGACGAAGGGACGGCTGTCTTCCTTATCGGGCGGTGCATCCACCGCGATCCAGCTGGTACGACGTCCGGCCGTTTCGCCATGCGCGCGAAAATAGCGTCGAAAACTCGCATCGCCGGAGACCGGCTCCAGCGCTGCGGACGTCAACCCAAGGCCGAGCCGGCCAGCCTGTTCAATGACCCATTGTGAAAGCAGCCGCCGACGCTCAGCCATCTCTGACACTGTCCTCGAAACGCTCCGGCACAGGGACCGGAAAAGAAGTTTGATACTGCCCGATGCGGGGTCGGGCACAGTACCCGGTCGCACACCAGACGCCGCGCATGACAGCCTCCGTCCGGCAGCCGTGAACGGCGCCCGAGGTCTGGCATTGGCGCCCGTAACAGCTGTATCATGCACAGCTCGATATGGTACTCGACTTCGGGGGTGGCAAGAAACCGGCCGCCTTCTCGCGCACACGGAAAGCGACCTGATGCCCTTTGACAGATCCAGCTCCTTCAAGCTGATGCTTGCCATTGCGGCTGCGCTCAGCGCTGCCCAGGCCCACGCTGCCAACGATGAGCGGCTTTGGAACTGTAACCTGAATGCAGCCGGCGAATGGGACTGTGAAGTCAACGAAGAGCTGATGAATCAGCCCGAGGCGAGCGTCGAACGCAGCGCGGACAGTGCGCGCGATGCGCGCGCAGAGACAACCACCACGCCGGCACCCGCGCCGGTACCGGAACAGGTCGCCGAAGACCGCGACACCCGCGCGCCGGTGGCCGTCACCCCTGCGCCCATGGCAACCCCCGCACCCGGCACCAGCCGACCGGCCGTGCGCCCGGTCCGTCAGCCGACGCGGACGGCGACCGCCACCGCCGCCACATCCCGCAATACCCGTACCGCCAGCTCTCAATGGGACTGCCAGGCCGTCGACGGCAGCTGGCAGTGCGCCGGCCCCGACCAGCGCACGACGGCGGTGGCCGACAGCCGCGGCGGGACGTCTGGCGACGCTGTCGAAACTTTTGCCGGCGCCGGCTATGACCTGTGGGAGTGTGCCGCAATCGATGGCCAGTGGCGCTGCCGTCAGAACAGCAACCTGAACCAGCCGATGATCGCCGGCAGCACGAGCAGCCGTCCGGTGTCGCAATCGTTCGACTATCTCGACTGGTACACCTATGGCCCGGGCGATGCCGCCTACGGCGGGGTCTGCCCCGGCGAATACCGGGAGCCGGATCTGGGCCTGATGGAGGCCAACAGCGCGGCCGAGCAGCAGACCATTTTCCTCGAAGCGCTGCGCTCGACCACCGTCCTCGGCGGCGTCACTCAACTCGAGGGTGGCATCAACATGCGCCAGGGCGGTCGCCTGCTCAGCAGTGATCGCGCCGAATACTACCCGGAACAGCGTCAGGCCTACCTGGCCGGCAATGTCAGCTATCGCGAACAGGGCATGCTGCTGCTGGCGGATAGCGCCGAAGCGGACCTGAATCAGGCCAACGCCAGCTTTAACGATGCCGAGTTTGTGCTGCACCAGCAGCATCTGCGCGGCGAGTCCGCCCGGCTGTCCCGCTTCGGCGATGAGCGCTTCGTCATGGATCGCGGCCGCATCACCTTCTGCGAACCGGGCAACGACGACTGGGCGATCCGCGCCGCCGAGCTGGAGATCCACACCGACGAGGGGTATGGCGAAGCGCGCCACATGCGTTTCGAAGTGGCCGACGTGCCGGTGTTCTATCTGCCCTATTTCTATTTCCCGATCGACGATCGGCGGCGCTCCGGTTTCCTCTATCCAAGCCTGGGCTACTCCGACACGGACGGCGCCGACATCGCCACGCCGTACTATTTCAATATCGCGCCGAATATCGACGATACCTTTACGCCGCGCTATGTCAGCAAGCGCGGACTGGTGCTCGAAAACGAGCTGCGCTACCTGAACAGCTGGTCGATGAACCAGCTCAGTACCGCCTACATGCCGGACGATGACCTGTTCGGCGACAGCCGCTGGGCACTGGGGTTCACCCATACGGGCAACCCGCAGCCGCGTTGGTACACGCGGATCGACTATCGCAGCATCAGCGATGACGACTATCTGGACGATCTGGATACCACCAATCTGGAGATCACCAACGAAGACGATCTGGATCAGCTCGGCGAGGTGCGCTATCAGGCGGATACCTGGCAGTTCACCGGCCGGGTACACCAATACCAGACCATCGATGGCGGCACCGAACCCTACGAGCGGATCCCGCAACTGCTGTTCAGCGGTCGCGAAAGTGCCCTGGGCGGCGATGCCCAGCTGCGCTATCTGGCGGAGTACGCCTACTTCGATCGCAACAACGAAGACCTGACCGAACGTAGGAGGACTGTTGGCGGTCGCTTGCACCTGCGCCCGTCAGCCTCCTACCGCTGGGAGCGCCCCTGGGCCTGGTTCGAGCCGCGCCTGACCTGGTGGCACTCGCAGTACGATCTCAGCGACCAGCCCGACAGCTGGGGCAGCTCGCCCAATCTCAGCGTGCCGATCTTCAGTGTCGACAGCGGCATCCGTCTTGAGCGCGACTATGGCGACAGCCTGACCCAGACGCTGGAGCCGCGCATTAAACTGATCAGCGTCGACAGCGAAGACCAGTCTCAGCTGCCGCTTTTCGACTCCCCTGAATCGCAGCTTGCTCTCAGCTATTACAACCTGTTCCATGAAACCGGCTACAGTGGCAATGACCGAGTTGCGGGCACCAGCCAGGCAACACTGGCCCTGAGCAGCGCGTTCTATAACGGCGCCGGTATCGAACAGGCCCGTGCCGGCATTGCCCAGGCGTACTATTTCGAGGATCGTGACAAAGACACGGGCCTGCGCCCGGGTGACGAGGACGGCACCGAGCAACGCTCCAACCTGGCCCTGCTGGCGAGCTGGAACATCACGCCGGCTCTGCGCTTTACGCATGACAGCGAGCTGGACGAAGAAGATTTCGAGATGGTCCAGCAGAACTACCGCCTGATGTACCAGCCAGATGACACACGCCTGCTCTACCTGAGCTACCGCGACAACTCCGGTTTCGACACCATTTTAGACACTAACGAGGTGCGCCAGACCGACTTCGCCTTCCGCTGGCCGCTGTCACCGGCCTGGGGGGCCATCGGGCGTGTTCAGCAGGACCTGCTGCACAAAGAGAACCTGGAAACCCTGTTGGGGGTCGAATACAGCACCTGCTGCTGGAAGGTTCGTCTGACCGGTCGCCAGTGGGTTGATGACACCGATGCCATCGTCAATAACGAAAACTTCGAACGAGACACCGGCATCTTCCTCGAATTCGTACTGCGCGGCCTGGGCAATGTCGGCCAGAGCGGCGGACGCGAATTCCTGGAAGATATCACCGGCAAAGATGAGGACGCGCATGAGAACTTTTAAGCAGGTACTGCCCCGCTATCTGCTGGCACTGCTGGCCACGCTCTGGTGGGTTCCGGCTCAGGCCGCCGAACTGCTCGATCAGGTGGTCGCCGTGGTCAACGACGACATCGTGCTGCAGAGCGAGCTGGAATCACGTACCGAACTGGTGCGTGAGCAGATCCGCGCCCAGGGCGCCCAGCCGCCCGCCGACCGGGTGCTGCGCGAGCAGGTACTGGAGCGCCTGATCATGGACCGCATCCAGCTGCAGATTGCCGACCGTCAGGGCATCCGTATCAGCGAACAGGAGCTCAACGCGGCGCTGCAGAACATCGCCGACAAGAATCAAATGACACTGGCCCAGTTCCGCGAAGCCCTCATCGCCGAGGGGCGCGATTATGCACAGGCGCGCGAGCAGATCCGCCAGGAGATGCTGCTGGCCCGCGTGCAGCAGGCCAACGTCAACCGCCGCATCAGCGTCTCGGAGCAGGAGATCCAGAACTATCTGGCGAACGAAAGTGCGCGCGACAACAGCGAATACCTGCTCAGCAACCTGCTGATCTCGATCCCGCAGAACGCCTCGCCGGAGATCATCCAGCGCGCGCGCGCAGAGGCTGAGGCGCTGTACCAGCAACTGCAACAGGGCGCGTCCTTTGAAGAACTCGCCATCGCCAACTCCGATGCCAGCAACGCCCTCAACGGCGGCGACCTCGGCTGGCGCGCAGTCAACGAACTGCCCGAAGATATCGCAGCCGCCGTGCGGCCGCTGCAGGCGGGTCAGTACAGCAAGCCCGTGCGGACCCCGGCCGGCTTCCACATTCTGCACCTGCGCGAAAAACGCGGTGGCGGCGACACCCTGATCGAGCAGACCCGCGTGCGCCACATCCTGATTGCACCGAGCGAGATCCGCACCAACAGCCAGGCCCGCCAGCTGGCGGAAGATCTCTACCAGCGCCTGCAGGACGGTCAGCCATTTGACGACCTGGCACGTCGCTACAGCGACGACCCGGCCAGCGGTTCTCAGGGGGGTGAGCTGGGCTGGACCCAGTCCGGCCAGATGGTTCCCGAGTTCGAACAGGTGATGAACGAAACCGACATCGGTCAGATCAGTGCGCCGTTCGAATCTCGCTTCGGCTGGCACATTCTGCAGGTCGAAGAGCGCCGTACACAGGACTTTGCCGCCGAGATGCGCGAAGCCGCCGCCCGCAACGCGATCCGCCAGCGCAAGTTCAGCGAAGAGTTCGACAACTGGCTGCGCGAGATCCGCGCGCAGGCCTACATCGACCGCAAACTGCCGGACAACACGTGAGCCACCCCTACCGCCTTGCCCTGACACCGGGCGAACCGGCCGGCATCGGCCCTGACCTGTGCATTCAGATCGCACAGCAGGGCCATGCCGACCAGCTGATCGCCATTGCCGATCCGAACCTGCTGAGTGCACGTGCGCAGCAGCTCGGACTCGCGCTCGAACTGCTGCCGTTTGATCCGGCCACACCTGCCCGGGCAACGCCGCCGGGACAGCTGTACATCGATCCGGTCCCGCTGACCGGCCCCGTCAGTGCCCCGGGCCATCTCGATCCGGCCAACGGGCAGTATGTTCTCGATACGCTGGAAAAAGCGGCGCGCGGCTGCCTGAGCGGGCGCTACGATGCACTGGTCACGGCCCCGGTACATAAAGGCGTGATCAACGACGCCGGCATTCCGTTCAGTGGCCATACCGAGTTTCTCGAACAGCTGACCGGCGCCGACAAGGTCGTCATGATGCTGGCGACCGAGGGGCTGCGCGTGGCACTGGCGACGACCCATCTGCCGCTGGCGAACGTACCGCACGCGATCACGCCGGCGCTGCTGGAACAGGTGATTCAGGTGCTGATCAGCGATCTGCAGCGCTACTTCGCCTGCCCGCGGCCACGCATCCTGATCTGCGGCCTCAACCCGCACGCCGGCGAAGGCGGCCACATGGGGCGGGAAGAGCTCGATGTCATCATCCCCACGCTGCAGCGCCTGCGCGAGCGGGTCGAGGCGGAACTGATCGGCCCGCTGCCGGCCGACACACTGTTTACCGACCATCATCTCAAGCAGGCCGACGCCGTGCTGGCGATGTATCATGATCAGGGACTGCCGGTCCTCAAGTACAAGGGCTTCGGCCGCGCCGTCAATATCACACTGGGCCTGCCGATCATCCGTACCTCGGTCGATCACGGCACCGCTCTCGACCTGGCCGGCAGTGGCCGCGCCGATACCGGCTCCCTGCTGACCGCCATCGATTACGCCGGTCGCATGGCGGCCGGCCAACGCAAACACGACACGACCCGATGAGCAAAAAACCGATCATGCACAAGGCGCGCAAGCGCTTTGGCCAGAACTTTCTGCACGACGCCGGCATCATTCGCCGCATCGTACGTGCGATCAACCCCAAACCCGGACAGCACCTGGTCGAGATCGGGCCGGGCCTGGGCGCCCTCACCGAGGAACTGCTGCAGGAAGCCGGTGCACTCGATGCCATCGAGCTGGATCGGGATCTGATCCCGGTGCTGCGCACCAAGTTCTTCCGTTATGAAGACAGCTTCCAGATCCATGAAGCGGATGCGCTCAAGTTCGACTTTGCCAGCCTGCGCACCGACGACCGCCCACTGCGCGTTGTCGGCAACCTGCCATACAACATCTCGACGCCGCTGATCTTCCACCTGCTCAGTTTTTCCGGCCAGATCAGCGACATGCACTTCATGCTGCAAAACGAGGTGGTCGACCGCCTGGCGGCGCAGCCCGGGGAAGATCACTATGGCCGCCTCGGCATCATGGCGCAGTACTACTGCCGGGTCGAAAAACTGTTCAAGGTTCCGCCCGGGGCGTTCCAGCCCGCGCCCAAAGTGGACTCCGCGATCGTCCGGCTGACCCCCTACGACCAACTGCCGCTGGTGGCCCGGGACGTGCATAAGCTACAGGAGGTGGTGCGTACCGCCTTCAGCCAGCGCCGCAAAACGCTGCGCAACAACTTGAAACCGCTGATCGATGCCTCCACATTGGAAACATTGGGTATCGACCCGCAGCTGCGTCCGGAGCGTCTTCCGCTGGAAGACTTCATTCGGATCAGCGATGCGATCAGCGAACAGCAACAAGAGGAACACTGAGCTCCGATGGACCCTTTCGAGTACGGCCGCAACATACAGATCGATGTCGAGACCGCCTACCTGCCGGAACAGTCCGACCCGGAGGCGCACCGCTTCGTGTTCTCGTATCACATCACGGTGACCAACCATAATCCGGCACCGGTCCAGCTGATCAGCCGCCGCTGGCTGATCACCGATGGCAACGAGCAGGTACAGGAGGTCGAGGGTGAAGGCGTGGTTGGCGAGCAGCCGTTGATCGAGCCGGACCAGAGCTTCAGCTACACCAGTGGCACCGTGCTGACCACCGAAGTCGGCAGCATGCAGGGCCATTACGAGATGCGCACCGAAGACGACGAGCGCTTCATCGCACCAATCCCGCCGTTCACGCTGGCGCAACCCAACGCGCTGCACTGATCTCCACCGGCTTCAGAACAGGCCCGGCTGCGCCACCACGGGTGCCGGCCAGGGCCTAAACCCCCGCACATTCCGCGCCGCATGCAATCTGGCGGCAAACCGTGCTGCCAGCTCAGGCGCCCGTGCGCAATCCGGCGTATGAAAAAACAGCCAGGGCGTGCGCCCCTCGTCGATCCATTTCAGTACCCGCGCCACCCAATAGGCCAGCAGGTCGTCACCCAGTTCCAGCTGCAGCGGCGTAATCAGTCGCACCATCGGTGCCCCGGCCGTCGCCACCGGCCGCAACGGCAAGCGCGGCTTTGCCGATAACGCCTCGCGCGTGATCGGATCATCCGCCGGATCCCGAAACAGCGCGCGCGTATCAAACGCGATCCGGTTCACCCCACTGGCAGCCAGCAACTCGCTGAACCGGCGATCGGCATCACCGCGCTCGAAAAACGCCGGATGGCGCGCCTCGACAGCGAAGCTGAAGCCGGCCGGCAACTGCAACAGAAAGCGCGCCAGCAACGGCAGCTCAGCGGGACCGAAAGCGGCCGGCAGCTGCAGCCAGAGCACCCCGAGACGGTCCGCCAGCGGATCAAGGCGGTGCAAAAATGTCTGCAGCTCGGACTCCGTGTGGTGCAGCCCCTGATCATGACTGATCGTGCGCGGGAACTTGAAGCAGAACCGAAACGGCGCCGCCACCTCCTGTATCCAGCGCTGCACGGTGTCCGGCGACGGCAACCCGTAAAACGTCGTATTCCCCTCAACCGAGTTGAAACTCTGTGCATATCCGGCCAGCGCCGCACTGCGATCCCGTCCCGCCAGCAGCCCTTCATGCCAGGCCGGGTGATGCCACTGCGGCAGGCCGATGTAATAGTCCGGTGTAATGCTCAACCTGAATGCTCCCGTTCAGTGCACGATGCGGCTGACGACACAGCTTTAGCCATCTTTTCTGGCTGTATAGTTTGACAGCCACACAGGGGATCTGTATAGTTCGCACCACGTTGATGCGGGGTGGAGCAGTCTGGTAGCTCGTCGGGCTCATAACCCGAAGGTCGTTGGTTCAAATCCAGCCCCCGCTACCAAATTTTAAGAGGCAGATCAGGTACTTACCGATCTGCCTTTTTTGTTTGTTCGGATTAGAAGCAAACCGGCCAGTCGCTCGTCGGGCTCAGCTCTTCATAAAAGCCGGGCGAAGGCCGTTGGTTCAAATCCAGCCCCCGCTACCAAATTTAAGAAGGCAGATCAGGTACTCACCGATCTGCCTTTTTTGTTTGTGCGGATTAGAAGCAAACCGGCCAGTCGCTCGTCGGGCTCAGCTCTCCATAAATGCCAAGCGAAGGTCGTTGCCTCAAATCCAGCCCCCGCTACCGCATTCAGAAAAGGCCGGTAACCGAAAGGTGCCGGCTTTTTCACTTTCTCCTCGGCATCTCGCCGGCGCCGGCTGACCAGGTCTCTGATCTGGCTACAACGCCAGGCCAAACGTCGGACTTTGGGCGTCGATCCGTTTGACGAAATCGCTGATCAGTTCGCGTACCTTGAGTATCTCCGGGCGTTCGGCGCGTTCGGTCTGGGACCAGAGGGCGATGTCGCGACGTGGGCCGGGTTGACCCTCGACGTCGATGAGCTGTTCCGGCGCGATTTCACCGGTCATCAACGCAAGGCGTGCCGGCAGGCGCACCAGCATATCGGTGGTATTCAGCAGGTGAATGACGGTGCGGATGCTGCCGGTCAGCGCGATGCGGGCGGCGCGAGGGCCTGCCAGTTCGCCCTGACCGTCTAGGAAGCCGGCACTGGCACCGGCGATCATCCAGTTCTGCTGTTCAAGTACCTCACGCGGCACCGGCTGTGCGCTGCCGACCAACGTTGAGCGCCGACCGGCAAACACGCCGGAGCGGTCACGGAACAGCAGCTCCCGTTCCAGCGTCCCCTGCGCTACGGTCAGATGGGCCGGTGCGAGCAGGAAGTCGAGCTGTCCCTCCTGCAGCAGGCCGATCTGGATCGCCGCCGAGCCGGTACGCAGATGGAACACGTAGCGCTTCTCCAGCAGCAGGCTGTCGGTCATCTCCCCGACGGTGGCGAACTCCCACAGTGGATCGATCCCGATCGTGAATTCGCTCTGGTAGCCGCTGTGCCACTGCCGGATCACCTCGTCGCCGTGCTCGCTCTCAGCCAGAATCCGCTCGCCGATCCGCGCCAGTCGGGCACCAATCTCGGTAGGGGTGACGCCGTACCGGGTGCGGATCAGCACCGGGGCACCGACCTTCATCTCCAACTGCCTGATGCTGCGCGTCAGCGTTGGCTGTGTCACATAGAGTTGCTCGCAGGCGCGACTGAGCGAGCCCTGTTTGACGACGATCGCCAGCTGCTTCAACAGGTTAGGATTCATTTATTCAGTTTCTTTAAGTCTGAAAACAAAAAGCTATTTTTACTTATACCTTATTACAAATAAAGTTGACCCCGATCATAACAAGCAGGAGTTCAACGCCATGCAGTTCCATCTCAACGGCTTTCATCCGGGTGATCCGCGCTTTTCCGATCCGCAGGACGCGGTCGTTCCGCCGCCCATCAAGCGTCCGCTGCCGCAGGAAGTGGATGTCCTGATCGTCGGCTGCGGTCCGGCGGGTCTGAACCTGGCCGCTCAGCTGACCCAGTTTGAGGGTATCCGGGTCGCGATCATCGACCAGAAGGACGACCGCCTGCTGGTGGGCCAGGCCGACGGTATCGCCTGCCGCACCATGGAGATGTTCCAGGCCTACGGCTTTGCCGACCAGATCATTCAGGAGGCGTATCAGGTCAACGAAGCGGCGTTCTGGAAGCCGTCCGAACAGAAGCCGAACGAAATCGCCCGCAGCAGCAAGGTGCAGGACGTGGCGGATGATCTGTCGGAGATGCCGCATCTGATCATCAACCAAGCCCGTGTGCATGACATGTTCCTCGACGTGATGCGCCGGAGCGCCGCGAAACTGGAGCCGCACTACCAGCGCAAACTGCTCGATCTTGAGGTGGACCCGCAGGGCGGCGAGTACCCGGTCACCGCGCGCATCGAGCGTCTGGTGAACTACTCCCAGTACACGCAGGAAGTTGAAACCATCAGGGCCAAATACGTGGTCGGCTGCGATGGCGCACGCTCCAGCGTGCGCACTGCGATCGGCAAGGAACTGGTCGGCGATGCGCTGAATCAGGCCTGGGGCGTCATGGATGTGCTGCTCAACACCGACTTCCCCGACATCCGTCTGAAATCGCTGATCCACTCCAATAACGAAGGCAACATGCTGATCATCCCGCGTGAAGGCGGGTACATGGTGCGTCTGTACATCGAGCTGGACAAGCTGAAGGAAAACGAACGCGTGGCGCGCGACCAGATGACACCGGAGATCCTGATCGCCGCGGCCAACCGCATCATGCAGCCCTACACCATCGACGTGAAGGAGGTGGCCTGGTGGAGCGTGTACGAGATCGGCCAGCGCATCACCACCGCCTTCGATGACTCCGAAGAGGGCCGCCCGGCTCGCGTGTTCCTTGCCGGCGATGCGTGCCACACCCACAGCCCGAAAGCGGGTCAGGGGCTGAACACCTCGGTGATGGATACCTGGAACCTGGGCTGGAAGCTGGCCCATGTGCTGACCGGTCGTGCCGACGAGAAGATTCTGAAAACCTACTCCGACGAACGTCGCGAGTATGGTCAGGCATTGATCGACTTCGATCGCGAGTTCTCGCGCATGTTCAGCGCCAAACCGAAGTCAGCCGACAATCCGGACGGGGTCGATCCGGCCGAGTTCCAGCGCTACTTCCAGCTGTTCGGCGAATACACCGCCGGGGTATCGATTCAGTACCGGCCGTCGATCATGGTCGGTGAGGGCACGCATCAGGCCCTGGCCAGCGGCCTTGTCGTCGGCAAGCGCTTCCACTCCGCGCCGGTGATCCGTCATGGCGATGCCAAGCCGGTTCAGCTGGGCCACTGCCACACCGCCAATGGCGCGTATCGGGTCTATGCCTTTGCCGGCAACCAGACCCCGATGTCCGCCGAGTGCGGCGTCAAGGCACTGTGCGACTACCTGGCCAACGACGCCAACTCACCGCTGAAGAAGTACACCCCGGCCGACGCCGACCCGGATGCGGTGATCGATCTGCGGGCGGTGTTCCAGCAGCACCATCACGAGATCGAGCGCGACACCCTGCACCCGGTGCTGACGCCGCGCAAAGGCAAGTACGGCCTGATCGACCACGAGAAGGTGTTCTGCGCCGACAACCGTCCGCTATCGTCCGGCGGCGGCAAGAACATCTACGACATGCGCGGCATCGATAAATCCAGGGGCTGTATCGTCATCGTGCGCCCGGACCAGTACGTCGCCGACGTCCTGCCGCTGGATGACTATGCTGGCCTCAGCCGTTTCTTCGACGGCGTACTGATTGAAGCCTGAGCGTCCGATCGCGCACCACCCACAAGGCAGACGGTGAAGCCGTCTGCCTTTCTTTTTGTCCGCTGCTCAGCCCTGCCCGACGCCCGACGCGACGGCACTGCCGCGTCAGAGCTGCCGGCATTTCCACGCGTCTCTCGCCAGCCGGCATTCCTGTCCTTCAGGTTAAGATCCACGCCATGCGGGAAATGCGCGTTTACCCCGCTTTACATCAGCCGGGCGGCGCAACACAGACCGGCGCCACCTGACCACTGCGCCACTGCGGCGGCACCGACTCACGCACATGGCTCAGAAACGCCTGCGTGCGCCGCGGCAGCTGGCCGTGTGGATAGAGCAGCCAGATTCCCAGCTCGGGCCCCTGCCAGTCCGGCAGGCAACAGGTCAGCGTACCCGGGTGGTGGCGCTGACGCCCGGCAACCAGCCAGTGCGGCAGCAATCCGAGACCGCCTGCATGCACGATCGCATCCATCTGTAACGACAGTCGGTCCACCGTCAGCCGCGCCATCGTCGACTGCACCCGATAGCTGCCCTGCTGCGCATGCCAGAGCTCCATCCCCTGTGCATCGCGGCCTTCCCGCTCGATCCAGACATGGGAGGCCAGCTCACGCGGGTGGCGCGGATCACCGCGCTGGCGCAGATAATCCGGCGTGGCATAGAGCCCCTGTGCCAGCGATCCCAGCCGTTCAGCGCGCAAACCGCAGTCCGGCTCGTCGCCAAGCCAGACATGCACGCCCTGATCCTGCTCACAGCCCGGCGCCAGCACCCGGCTTCTCAGCTTCAGTTCCACGCCCGGGTGGCGACTCAGAAAATCCAGCACCAGCGGTGAGAACCAGGCGCGCAGCAGCGCATCGTGACACTGCACCACCAGCTGCCCGCTGACCTCTTCGCGCAGCTCCTGCAGCGCCGAACAGCCGGTGGCGGCGAGCCGCAGAATCTCCTCGCAGTAACGGTTGAACAGTACCCCGGCCTCGGTGGGAATCAGTCTGTTCGACTCCCGCCGCAGCAGCGTCTGCCCGAGCACCGATTCGAGCTGGCGGATACGCCGGCTCATGGTGGACTTCGGCAGCGCCAGCAGCCGCGCACTCTCGGTCAGGCTACGGGTCTCCATGACCGATACAAAGGCTTCCAGTTCTTTCAGATCAAACATGCACCTATCCCCTCGCGTTCCGTTCTGCGCAACGGCGCGTGCAACTGTACCACCTGCCAACACGTAATGCGAACCATTATCATTAGCACTACGATATTTTCACGGACTGGAGAACTCATGGCAGACCCCATCGCACTCAGACCCACCGCCGCTCATACCCTCGGACTGGGACTTGCGCTGCTCTCAGGTGTCACCTTCGCGCAGGACAGTTTCACGCAGGACAGTGTGCAACTGGATGAACTCGTGGTAACCGCCGCCGGGTTCGTGCAGGCGGTGACCACAGCCCCGGCATCGATCAGCGTCCTGACCCGCGAGGCGCTGGAAAACAGGGCCTACACCGATCTGACCGACGCCCTGCGCAGCGTGCCCGGTGTGACCGTGACCGGCGGCGGGGCCGGCGATAAGGGTACCGATATCAGCCTGCGCGGCATGCCCGCCGCCTATACCCTGCTGCTGGTCGACGGCAAGCGCGTATCCAGCCGCGAAAGCCGCCCCAATGGCAGCGCCGGCGTCGAAACCGACTGGCTGCCGCCACTGGACGCGATCGAGCGGATCGAGGTCGTCCGCGGCCCCATGTCGACACTGTACGGCTCCGACGCGATGGGCGGCGTGATCAACATCATCACCCGCAAGGTTCAGGATGAGTGGCACGGCAACGTGCAGCAGGATGTGACACTGCAGGAGGATCCGGCCTCCGGCAACGCGTACCAGACCAGCTTCCATATCAGCGGACCGCTGGTCGAGACGCGCGCCGGCCTGCAGCTCTATGGCCGCCTCTATCAGCGCGAGGGGGATCAGATTCTCAACGGCATGGAGGAGAAGGATCTGCACAGTCTGACCGCACGGTTGACCCTGACGCCACAGCAGAACCATGACCTGACGCTGGAAGCGGGCATTACCGATCAGGAACGGGTCTCGCTGATGGGCGCCTCGGCCCCGACCACCGGCTGCCGGGGTGGTTGCACCGATACGTACACCGAGCACACCAACCGGCACGTGGCACTGTCGCACACCGGCCGCTGGGGCATCGGCACCACCGATACCCACCTGCAGTACGAAACCACCGAAAACCACGGGCGTCAGATCGAGATCAGCAACACCTCGGCCAAAACCAGCCTCGTCGCGCCGCTGGGATACGCCCACATGCTGACACTGGGCGCCAGCTTCGAGAAGGAGGCACTGCACGATCAGACCACCAACCAGATCTCTGATCGCACGCGCATCGAAAACAGCCAGTGGGCCCTGTTCGCCGAGGATGAATGGAGCCTGACCGACCGCCTGATCCTGACCGGCGGCGCCCGTCTGGACCATGACGAGAACTACGGCGAGAACATCAGTCCCCGTCTGTACGCCGTGTACCAGCTCTCACCCCAGTGGATTCTCAAGGGCGGCGTCTCGGCCGGCTATCGCTCGCCGAACCTGCGTGAGATCACCCCGGACTGGGGCCAGATCAGCCGTGGCGGCAACATCTACGGCAACCCGGATCTGAAACCCGAGACATCGCTGAGCAAGGAGATCGGCCTGCACTACAACGGCTTCAACGATCTGGATCTGTCCGCCACCCTGTTCCACAACAGCTTCGATGACAAGATCACGCGGATCGCCTGCCCGGCCACCCTCTGCACCGATGGCGCCAACGCGTTCGGTGCCGACCCGACCTACCGCGTCAATGTCGACGAGGCGATCACCCGGGGGCTGGAGCTGAGCCTGTCGATGGCACTGCGCCGCGATCTGACCCTGAACGCCAGCTACAGTTTCACCGACTCGGAGCAGAAAAGCGGTGAATACGCCGGCGAGCCACTGACCCAGCTGCCGCGCCACCTGTTCAATGCCGGTCTCGACTGGCAGGCCAGTGCACGCCTGAGCAGCTGGGCCCGCCTGACCTACCGCGGCAAGGAGAGCCAGCCCACCACCGGCCCCTCCAGCAGCAGCATCGTGGCACCGTCCAGCACCCAGCTGGATACCGGCATCGGCTACCGGCTGACCCGGGCCGCCACACTCAAGGCCGGTATCTACAACCTGTTCGATGAGGACATCGACTACGACGAGTACGGCTACGTGGCGGACGGCCGCCGCTACTGGATGGCCCTGAACGTCAGCTTCTGATCCCCCGATACGCAACAGAATGCCCAGCACAATGGAGAACCCGATGCGCCCTATCCCGTTTATCACCCGTCTGCGCCGGCTGTCCCGCGGTCTGCTCGGTGCGGCGCTGCTGACGCAGGCCATGCTGGCGTCAGCCCAGACCCTGGACACCCGTTTTGGTCCGGTGGAAGTCGATGACAACCCGCAACGTGTGGTCACGTTGTACGAGGGCGCGCTGGATGCGGCGGTCGCCGTCGGCGCCACCCCGCTGGGCGCCGTGCTGACCCGTGCCGGAGCAGGCGTGGCCGATTACATCCAGCCCCGGGTGCCACAGATCGCGCTGGTCGGCAGCGCCCGCGAAACCAATCTGGAAGCGGTGATCGCCCTGCGTCCCGATCTGATTCTGGCACCGCCCAATCTGAGCGAGGAGCAGTACCGGCTGCTGTCGGCGGTAGCCCCCACCATCGTGCCGGCCGTGCCCCGCTACCAGCCCGACAGCTGGCGACAGGAGAGCCGCATCTATGCCCGCGCACTGAACCGCGCGGCAGAAATGGAGGCGGTGCTGGCCGCGATCGACACCCGGATCGCGGCGCTGCGGGCGCGGTTTGAGTCCGGACTGGCAGCGGATGCACGCAGCGCCACGCTGGTGCGCTGGATGCCACAGGGCGCGATGGTGATGTCGCCCAGCCTGTTCTCGACCACGCTGCTCGCAGCCGCCGGTTTCGAGGTGCAGGATGCCGGCATCGTGAAGCCGGGACGTCCGCACAGCTCACCGCTGAGCCAGGAGAAGCTGTCGCTGATCGACCGCGACTGGCTGTTCCTGGCCACGCTGGACGCCGAAGGCCAGGCGGCACTGGATGCGGCACGGCAATCACCAGCGTTTGCCCGTCTCGCCGTGGTTAAAAACGACCGTGTCGTCACGGTCGATGGCCAGATCTGGACCAGCGCCAGTGGCCCGCTGGCGGCACAGGCGTTGCTGGATCGGCTCGATCAGCTGGCCACCAGTCTGACCCCATGAGCCGTCGCGATACGCGCCCGCTGCCGGTCCTGCTGCTGGCCGCCGGCGCCGTGCTGGTGGCGATCTGCGTCACCAGCCTGCTGCTCGGTGCCGGCGAGATCGGCCCGCTCGACGCGCTGCAGGTACTGCTCGGCGGCGGCAGCGCTGAGGCCGCTTTTGTCGTCACCGAACTGCGCCTGCCGCGCACGCTGATCGGCCTCACCGTCGGCGTCGCGCTGGGCGCGGCCGGCGCCCTGATGCAGACACTGGCGCGCAACCCGTTGGCGGAGCCGGGCCTGCTTGGCGTCAGTGCCGGCAGCAGCTTTGCCGTGACACTGGCACTGCTGGCCGGGGCCAGCGCCGCGACGCTGACCGTGCACGTGGCACAGCTGGGTGCCCTGATCGGCTGCCTGCTGGTACTCGCCGCCGCACGTATCCAGGGCGTCGGCAACGACCCGATCCGGCTGGTACTGGCCGGCGCGACGCTGACCGGCCTGCTGATGTCGCTGATGTCATTGCTGTTGATGCTCGATCAGCGCAGCGCCGATGAAATCCGCTTCTGGATTATCGGCAGCCTCGCCGGGCGCGATCCGGCCACCCTGTATGCGGTGTTGCCCTCGTTGCTGCTGGCACTGGTGCTGGTGCTGCTGATCGCACGTCCGCTGGCGGCACTGGCACTCGGTGAGCGGGTGGCACAGGGGCTGGGCCATCATCCGGGGCGGGTCCGGCTGCTGGCCGTCATGGCGGTCGCGCTGCTGGTGGGGGCGGCAACCGCCGTCGCCGGACCGATCATATTTGTCGGCCTCGTGGTGCCGTTTATCGCCCGCGCCCTCGCCGGCCCCGACATCCGGCGCACGCTGTGGCTGTGCCTGCCGCTGGGCCCTGTGCTCCTGATCGCGGCTGATATTCTGGCCCGCCTGCTGGTGGCACCTGCCGAGCTGCCACTCGGCGTGCTGACGGCTCTGGTCGGGGCTCCGGTGCTGTTGCTGCTCATCCGTGGCCGGCGCCTGCCAACCCTGTAGGAACACGACCATGCCTGTCTGCTACCACTCCCCCCAACGTGCCCGCTCGCATCACCGGCGCCCACCACCCCGCCATCAGGCGCCGGCCGGGTTCTGGCTGCTGCGCCTGCGCCTGCCAGGGTGCGACTGCAGCCTGCTGATCCCACGCCGTGCACTGGCGGTCAATCTGATGCTGATCCTGTGTCTGCTGCTGACCGCCGTCGCCAGCCTCGCGCTGGGCGAGGTCCGCCTGACGCCAGCCGACGTCTGGCGCGCTCTGAGCGGCGCCGGACCGGCACTGGACCAGCTGGTGGTGCGTGAGCTGCGCCTGCACCGGGTGCTGGCCGGCATCGCCACCGGAGCGGCCTTCGCACTGGCCGGCTGTCTGCTGCAGACGCTGGCCCGCAACCGGCTCGCCACGCCCGGCATCATCGGCATCGACAATGCCGCCACCGCTTTTGCCGTGGCCTCGGTGGTCGGCACCGGGATCGCGCTGGCGCCCTCGGCCATGGCTCTGGTCGGCGCGGCCACGGCGGCGGCACTGGCGTTCGGTCTGGCCGGCAGCAGCGGCACGCGCGGCTACCGCTTCATCATCGCCGGGGTCGGGATCGGGGCGATCGCCGGTGCTCTCACCCAGTTCATGCTCAGTCAGGTGGCGATCGACGACGCTAACGCGGCCTTCCCCTGGACCGTCGGCAGCCTCAACGCACGTCAGCCGCAGGCCACGGTGCTGCTTGCCGCAGCTCTGCTGCCGGGCCTGCTGCTGGCGCTGCGCCTGAGCCGTGCACTGCAGCTGGTGCAGGTGTCCGATGCGGTCAGCATCGGTCTGGGCATCAACCTGATCCGGGTGCGCCGGCAGACGCTGGCGCTGTCGGTGGTGCTGACCGGACTGGCGGTCGCCGTGGCGGGCCCGGTCGGGCTGGTGGCGCTGCTCGGCCCCGAGGTCGCCCGCACCCTGTGCCGGCACCGCTCAGTGCCGCTGCTGGCGTCGGCACTGAGCGGCGCCCTGATCATGCTGCTGGCCGATCTGGCCGGTCGCCTGCTGATGGCGCCATTGGAGATCCCGGTCGGCATCGTCACCGCGCTGATCGGCAGCCCCTATCTGCTGTGGATGTTGTTGAACCCCTCGTTCAGGAGTCAGCCATGAATGCTGTGCCCCCCAACCTCGACGCCGCCGCACCGGCGGGTCTGTCGCCACTTGAAGCCCGCGAACTGGTCGTCGCCCACGGTGAGCGGGTGATCATCGACGGCCTTGAGCTGCAGCTGCCGCGCGGCCGGGTCACCGCCATTGTCGGCCCCAACGGTTGCGGCAAGTCGACGCTGTTGAATGCGCTGGCGCGGGTACTGGCGCCCCGCGGCGGCAGCATCCTGCTGGACGGGCAGGATATCCACCGTTTACCGGCACGGCAGGTGGCACGTCAGCTGGCGCTGCTGCCGCAGGATACCGCGGCGCCGGAAGGGATGACGGTGGCTGACCTTGTCCGCTTTGGTCGCCAGCCTCATCAGAGCTGGCTGAGCCAGTGGTCGCGGGAGGATCAGCGCGCCGTGCAGCGCGCGATCCGCGCCGCCGATCTGGAAGGGATGGAGCAGCGGGTGCTGGACGAACTCTCCGGCGGTCAGCGCCAGCGCGCCTGGATCGCGATGGCGGTTGCGCAGTCGACGCCGACGTTGCTGCTCGACGAGCCCACGTCGGCGCTCGATCTCGGGCATCAGATCGAGGTGTTCGAACTGATCCGCCACCTCGCCTGCCGCCACGGCAAGAGCATCGCGATGGTGGTGCACGATCTCGCCAGCGCCTGCCGTTACGCCGACCGCCTGATCGCCATGCGCGAAGGTCGCATCATCGCTCAGGGCGCACCGGCCGACATTATGACGCCGGCACTGGTCGAGCAGCTGTACGGTGTCCAGTGCGAGATTCTGCCCGACCCGGCTACGGGCGCCCCCCTGCTGGTCAATCTGCGCCGTCGGCGGCAACGGCGCGTTACCGCAGCTGGAACAGAGCCGCCAGATTGCGTGCGCTCGCCCGCAGGTTATCGGCCGCCCCCTCAAGCGCCTGATCGAGCGTAACCACACCGGGCAGAATCGGGAACACCGCCGCGATGCCTTCAGCCGCAAGCTGCTCGAGCACCTCCGGGTCTGTCGGTACCGCGCCGCCCAGCGCAATGCAGGGCACGCCGGACTGGCGTACCAGCCGCGCCACACCAACCGGAGTCTTGCCGCGCACGGTCTGACCATCAATGCGTCCCTCGCCGGTAATCACCAGATCCGCACCGGCCAGGTGCTCCTGCAGTCGCACCGCGTCGAGCACGATCTCAATTCCGGGCCGCAGGGTCGCGCCGAGGCAGGCCAGAAAGGCCGCCCCGAGACCGCCGGCCGCGCCGGCACCGGCAATCCGCTCCACCGAGCGGCCGGTGCAGCGCGCAATCGCCTGTGCATAATTCGCCAGCGCCTTGTCCATCTCGGCCACCAGGGCAGCATCGGCCCCCTTCTGCGGCCCGAATACCGCGGCAGCACCTTCAGGCCCGGTCAGCGGGTTATCCACATCGCAGGCAACGTCAAAGCGCACCTGTTCAAGGCGCGGGTCCAGCGTCGACAGATCGATCGACGCAAGTGTGGCAAGCCCCGCGGCACCGGGGCCGATCGGCGCGCCGCCGGCATCGAGCAGCTGCGCCCCCAGTGCCTGCAGCATGCCGGCCCCGCCATCGTTGGTGGCACTGCCACCCAGACCAACGATGATCTCGCGCACGCCGGCATCCAGCGCGGCCAGAATCAGCTCGCCCAGTCCGCGGGTGGTGGCACGCCACGGGTCCCGTTGTGAGCGCTCGATCAGATCAAGCCCGGAGGAGGCGGCACACTCGATCACCGCACGCTGCGGGTCCAGCCGGCCCCAGAACGCGGCAACCGGCGCGCCCAGCGGCCCGGTCACCCTGCACGTGACCCGCTCGCCGCCGGTGGCCGCCACCAGTGCCGCGGTGGTGCCCTCACCGCCATCGGCCAGCGGCAGCTCCAGCAGCTCGGCCTGCGGCATCACCGCACGCCAGCCGGCGGCGATCGCGGCCGCAACAGCCGCCGCATCGAGGCTTTCCTTGAATGAGTCCGGAGCGATCAGGATCTTCATCGGTCGGTATCCCTGTCATGAGGTTTGTTCGATCTGCACAGGCATCGCATAATCGTCTGCTCCCAACTTAGCGCGCCGGCCGCCCTCAATGCCAGTGCCGAGAGCCCAGTGCCCCGTGCCGAGAGCCGAGAGCCGAGAGCCGAGAGCCGACGCCCCGATACCGATCAGGAGCCCGCCATGATCCGCCTCGCCGCCAACCTGTCGCTGCTGTTCACCGAACTGCCGTTCATGGCGCGTTTCGAAGCCGCCGCCAATGCCGGCTTCACGGCGGTGGAAACTCAGTTCCCCTACGCCTGGCCGGCCGCCCGGCAGGCGCAGGCACTCGAGCGTCTGCAGCTTGAACAGGTACTGATCAACCTGCCCGCGGGGAACTGGGAGGCCGGCGAGCGCGGCATCGCCTGCGATCCATCCCGCGTGGCGGAGTTCAGGCAGGGGGTCGAACTGGCGCTGGAGTACGCCCGCGTGTTGAACTGTCCGCGCCTCAACTGCCTGGCCGGCGTCCCGCCCGCCGGCGTCAGCCGGGAGGTGGCCACGGCCACCTTCACGGCCAATCTGGCGTATGCGGCGGGACGGCTGGCACAGGCGGGGCGCGAGCTGCTGATCGAACCGATCAACAACCACGACATTCCGGGGTTTCTGCTGACCGACATGGCGCAGGCGGTGGCGATCGTGCAGGAGGTCGGCGCGCAGAACCTGCGCGTGCAGTACGACCTGTACCACCGCGAGCGGATGGGCGAGGCGATCAGTGCCGACCTGCCGCGCCATCGCGCGCTGATCGGCCATATCCAGATCGCCGATGTCCCGGGTCGCCACGAACCCGGCTCCGGCGCGATGGACTGGGACGCCCTGTTCGCGCTGATCGAGGCGTGCGGCTATCAGGGCTGGGTCAGTGCCGAGTACCTGCCAGCGGCTGAGACGGCCGCGGGCCTTGGCTGGATCGAGCGCTACGGACTGCGCCGCGCCGCCCGCGAGTGAAGCCCGGGCCTATGCCTGCTTGTTACGGCTGGCCCAGAACTGCTGCGCCAGCTCGCCAAAGCCGGTGGCGATGCCGAGCATGGTGCGGCTGGTTTCCGAACTCTGCTCCACGGCACTCAGATTCTGCTGCGACATGTCGCGGATGTTGAACACGCTGCGGTTGATCTCGTCCGCCACCTCGCTCTGCTGCTCAACGGCGGTGGCGATCTGAGCGCTCATATCGCTGATCAGCTGTATCGATTCGAGGATCGTATCCAGTGACTCCGCCGTATGCAGGCTGTGGGCAACACAGCTGTCAGCACGGCTCTGTCCGGCGTCCATCGCCTCGACCGCCCGCGCCGAACCCCGTTGCAGGCGATCGATCATGCCGCGAATCTCCTCGGTCGAACTCTGGGTGCGGGTCGCCAGCGAACGCACCTCGTCGGCGACAACGGCAAACCCGCGTCCCGCCTCACCGGCCCGGGCGGCTTCGATCGCCGCATTGAGCGCCAGCAGGTTGGTCTGCTCGGCGATCTCGCGAATCACGTCGAGAATGCCGGAGATGCTGCGGCTGCTCGCCTCCACATCGCCGATCACCTTGGCCGCCGCGGCGATCTCCTCCTTCAGGCCGTGGATCGCACCAACGCTGTCATCGACAACGCTCTTGCCCTGCGTCACCTCTTCCAGTGCCCGGGCAGCCGCTTCCGAGCTGTTCTGTGCACTGCGGGAGACTTCCTGAATGCTGGCGCTCATCTCGTTGACGGCGGAGGCCACCTGATCGGTTTCGGAGAACTGGCGCCGCACGCCGTCCTGCGACTGCTGCACCGCCGTACTCAACTCCGACACGCCGAACGTCAGCGCACTGGAGGAATCCGAGATCCGCCCGATCAGCCCGGCGGTTTCCGATTCCAGCATCTTCATCGCCAGTCGCAGCTGGCCGATATCGTCCATCCGCCCGGTATAGACATACTGCGCCACCGGGTCGCTGATCAGCGTGCGGCTGTTCTGTACCAGCTCACGCAACGGCGCCAGCGTCCAGCGGATACCGACAACCATCAGCAACGCGACGGCGGCCCAGAGGCCGAGCTGTTCAGGCAGGGTGGCAGTGAAATGGGTCGCCACGGCCCCGGCCAGCATCGGCAGCAGTGCCACCAGTATCAGGCGCAGGCACAACGACAGGTGCCAGCCACGCAGACAGGCCGGCGTTTTGCCGGCGCCGAGCGCTGCGTAGAGTTTCTCGGCCCGCGCCACGACCGCACGCTCGGGCTTGCGCCGCACCGACTGGTACTCGTCGATCTGCCCGTTGCGCTCGATCGGCGTGACATAGGCATCGACCCAGTAGTGATTGCCGTTCTTGCACCGGTTCTTGACCACCCCCATCCAGGAACCACCGCTGCGCACCCGGTCCCACAGCATCTTGAACGCGGCGGGCGGCATGTCCGGGTGCCGCACCATGTTGTGGTTGCTGCCCAGCAGCTCGTCGCGCGAGAAACCGCTGATGTTGACAAAGTCGTCGTTGACGTAGGTGATCTTTCCCTTGAGATCCGTCGTCGACAGAATATTCGACGACGCCGAATAATCCTCTTCGATCTGTGTAACCGGCTGGTTCTGCTTCACTGTGGACACCCTGCAACTGCTTGCGAACTCAGATGAAATGTCGGAGATGCGACACGGCGCACCGTCTCGTGCAGGGATACTGCAACTCAACAACTTTGAGTTATTGTCAAATCTGGTGTACGGGCTCAGGCGGCGTTCCTGTCTGACTGATCCTGTACTTGCTCACCATCCTTGAATTTCACGTTGTTGACCACGAGGGCCAGCAGATCAAATCCCTTGATCCGTTTCCAGCGCT
>JAUWAC010000018.1 GCA_030602245.1 Marinobacterium sp. | reverse complement strand
GGTCTCGATTCTGACGTCGGTTGCGTTAAACTCCTTCATGCCTGCCCTCCTCAATGTGGCTCTGCCACTCGGTTTGTTTGCTCAACGGCCATGGTAATCCACGAGCGTTGAGGTAGGGCAGGTCAAAACATCATGTCTAGCGAAAGCGGCCCGCTGTTTTTGTTTGTCGCCCCCGGCCGGCCGCTTTGTTCCCGCCTTGCGCCGCCCCTGTCCCTGATGCGCACCTCTCGTTTCTGATCTAGCCTGTAGCCATAAGCAGAACCGGGGCGCCGGATCGCCGGATCGCCGGGTCGCCGGGTCGCCGGAAAAGAATGTGAGGGAGGTCGAGATGATTCGAGAGGGTGATCGTATACCGCATGTGAAGCTGACGATGGTGGATGATGACGGCACGCACGAGGTGATGGCGGACGAGCTGTGTGCGGGCAAGAAGGTGGTGATCTTTGCGGTGCCGGGGGCGTTTACGCCGACCTGCAGTGAGCGTCATCTGCCCGGCTTCATCGATCATGCGGCGGTGCTGCAGGCGAAAGGGGTGGATCTGATCGCCTGTCTGGCGGTCAATGATGCCTTTGTGCTGGGCGTGTGGCGCCAGACGGAGGGGGCGCACGCGATCAAGATGCTGGCCGATGGCGGTGCGAGCTTTACCCGCGAGCTGGGGTTGGAGATGGAAACCGGCGACTTCGGCGGTGTCAGGGCGCGTCGCTTTGCGATGATTATCGATGACGGTGTGGTTACCCGGCTGCTGCTGGAAGCGCCGAAGGCATTTGAGGTCAGCAGTGCCGAGTCGGTGCTGAGTCAGCTGTAGCCGCTGCTGCGCAGGTCAGCGCGTTTAACGGCTACGTATGAAAAAGTCCCGGCCATCGGCAGGGACTTTTGGGTTGTTGCGGTGTTGTCGCTGCGGCGACGTTTTGCGTTACAGGCCGGACTTTTCGTATACGGTGTGGGTCCAGGCGCCTTCCGGTTTTTTCGTGATGACCGGAGCTGAGTCGCCGCTGAGCAGGATATCGACCGTACGATCGAATGCAGCCGGGTCGAGATAGCCGATCTCTTTCGGATTGCCCTGCAGCAGTTTGGCGATTTCTTTCGCCATGCGGACCTGATGATCCTCGGTCTGGGCACCGGTATCGTCGTACTCGAGCACGATTTCGGCCGTTTCTTCCGGATGCTCGGCGGCCCACTTCCAGCCCTTGACCGAAGCGCGCAGGAAACGGGCAAGTTTGTCGACCATCGCCGGATCGGCCAGTTTCTCTTCGGTGGTGTAGAGGCCGTCTTCCAGCATGGCCACGCCCTGATCCTCATAGCTGAACACGGTCAGCTCTTCCGGTGTCAGGCCACCGTCCAGCACCTGGCCGTACTCGTTGTAGTTCATGGTCGAGACACAGTCCGCCTGGCCCTGGAAGATCGGGTCCACGTTAAAGCCCTGCTTCAGCACGGTAACGCCGCCTTCGCTGCCATCGGTCGGGATCCCGAGCTTGGACATCCAGGCGAGGAACGGGTACTCGTTACCAAAGAACCAGACGCCCAGCGTTTTCCCTTTGACGTCCATCGGCTGCTCGATGCCGGCGGACTTGAGGCAGGTCAGCATCATGCCGGACTTGTTGAAAATCTGACCGATATTGACCAGCGGCAGGCCCTTCTCGCGGGATGCCAGTGCGGCCGGCATCCATTCAACGATGACGTCCGCGCCACCACCGGCGATCACCTGCGGCGGGGCGATATCGGGCCCGCCCGGCTTGATCGTCATATCCAGTCCTTCTTCCTCGTAGAACCCCTTGTCCAGCGCCACGTAGTAGCCGCCAAACTGGGCCTGAGTGACCCATTTCAGCTGCAGCGTCAGTGGGTCGGCCGCCTGTGCCACAGTAGTGGAGAATGCCGACAGGGCCAGCGTGCAGCCGGCGACCCAAGATCCCAAACGTGTTTTCATCCTTTGTACTCCTGCTTTGACAAACTTTAGTGCTTTCAGAGTGTTATCCGGAGTTCTCTAGCCTGCGGAGCGGGTAGAGGGGTGCCAGAAGGTGAGTTTTCGTTCCAGCAGCGCGAGCAGCCCGTAGCTGATCGAGCCGGCCAGCGCCGCGACCAGAATCGTGGCCCAGACCATATCCATGTTCATGCGTCCCACCTCGGTGGAGATGCGAAAGCCCATGCCGACGATCGGGGTGCCGAAGAACTCGGCGACGATGGCGCCGATCAGGGCCAGCGTGGAGTTGAGTTTCAGTGCGTTGAAGATGAACGGCAGCGCCGCCGGCAGCTGCACATACCAGAGGGTCTGGCGTCGGTTGCCGGCGTAGGTGTGCAGCAGGTTCAGGTGCAGATGGTCACTGGCGTGCAGGCCGGCCAGTGTGTTGACCAGCATCGGGAAGAAGGTCATCACGACCACGACTGCCGCCTTGGACTCCCAGTCGAAACCGAACCACATCACCATGATCGGCGCGATACCGACGATCGGAATCGATGACATGATGTTGCCGATCGGCAGCAGCCCTTTCTGCAGGAACGGGCTGCGATCGATCAGCAGCGCGACGATGAAGCCGCTGCCACAGCCGATCAGCCATCCGGCCAGTACCGCTTTCAGCCAGGTCTGGGCGAAATCCTGCGCCAGCGTCTGGAGTTGTGCGAAGAAGGTTGCACCGATCGTGCTGGGTGCCGGCAGCAGCACCTGAGGTACGCCAAAGCCGGTGACGATCAGCTGCCACAGTGCCAGCAGCAGCCCGGCAAACAGTGCCGGTACGGCGAGATTCAGGGCCCGGCGCGCAAGTCCGGGCGCGGCCTGTTCACCGAGATCCGTCAGCAGTGACATGGCAAACCAGCCGCCGAGCAGCAGCAACGGAATCAGCGCCAGCCAGATCGGCTGTTGCTGATAGATGGCACCGTCAGCGGCGGTGATGAAAAGGCTCAGTATCAGTGACAGGGCTCCGGCGGCGATGATCAGCAACCGGTTCAGGGCAAGAGTGTTCATGCGGCAATCCCCATGCGTCGGTTGATCCTGCGTTCCAGCACGCCGACCAGCGCGACCAGTGACGCACCCAGAACGGCGGCGACAATCAGTGCAGCCCAGATTTGAACAGTCTGTCCGTAGTAGGACCCGCTGAGCAGGCGCGCGCCGAGGCCGCCCTGAGCACCCGTCGGGAGTTCGCCGACGATGGCACCGACCAGTGCGGCGGCAATGGCGATCTTCAGACTCGCAAACAGGTAGGGCAGTGCGCTGGGCCAGCGCAGCTTCCAGAACAGCTGCGTCGTGTTGGCACTGTAGGTGGCGAGCAGTTCCATATGCAGCTTGTCCGGCGCCCGCAGACCTTTCACCATGCCAATGGTGACCGGGAAGAAGGAGAGGTACATCGAGATGATCGCCTTGGGCAGCACGCCGGTGAAATTCAGCGCGCCCAGTACGACGATGATCATCGGGGCGATGGCGAGGATCGGGATCGTCTGAGAGGTAATCACCCAGGGCATCAGGCTGCGCTCCAGGGTGCGGTTATGCACGATGCCGACGGCCAGCAGGATGCCCAGCAGTCCGCCAAGGGCAAAGCCGAGCAGCGTGGAGGACAGGGTGATGCCGGCGTGAAAAACCAGTGAGCGTTTGGAGTCGATCCGGGTATCGAAAATCGATTTGTACAGCTCGGCACCGATCTGATCAGGCGTCGGCAGCAGGGGGCGCTGCATCGAGTAGGCATCGGCGACCAGCTGGCTGAAATTCCAGTCGATGTTGCGCCGTTCATAGCCGTTGATCAGCAGGTCGCTGTTGAGCCAGAGTGCGCCGATATACCAGATCACCAGCAGCACCGCGACCATCAGGCTCAGTGCGGCGGCCTGGCTGTTTCTGAGCGATTTGAACATCGGTCCACCTCCATCAGTTGATGCGGTGATCATTGGCCAGCGCCTCGCGCACTTCGTGCGCCAGGGCGATGAACTCGGGGCTGTCGCGATCGTCCAGCGTGCGCTCACGGGGCAGCGGGCTCTTGATGATCCTGGCGATACGACCCGGCCGGGGCGACATCACGACGATATGGGTCGACAGCAGCACCGCTTCAGGGATGGAGTGGGTCACGAACACCACGGTCTTGCGCGTCTCGCGCCAGATCTTCAACAGCTCCAGGTTCAGGTGGTCGCGGGTGATCTCATCCAGTGCACCGAACGGCTCGTCCATCAGCAGCAGCTCCGGCTCGAAACAAAGCGCACGGGCGATGGAGGCGCGCTGCTGCATGCCGCCGGACAGTTGCCAGGGAAACTTTTTGTGGAAGTCGCCCAGTCCCACCAGCTCCAGATACTTGTCGATCTGCCGCTGTTGCTGCTCCTTGCTGATACCAAAAATTTCCAGTGGTACTTTGCAGTTACCGGCGATGGTGCGCCACGGGAACAGCGCCGGCGCCTGAAACACATAGCCGTAGAGGCGGTTCAGACGGGCATCCTCCGGCGTCGTGCCGTCCACCTCGATGGTGCCGGCCGTCTGGCGCTCCAGATCGGCGATGACGCGCAGCAGGGTGGTCTTGCCGCATCCGGAGGGGCCGATGAAGGACACGAAGTCACCGGCGTGGATGTCCAGGTTGATGTGAGAGAGTGCATTGACCGGCCCGTCGTTGGTCTCGAACACCAGCGACAGGTCATCGATCGAGACGATCTTGCGCGCGCTCTGATCGCCGGCAGTGGCACTTGCGTGAAGGTGTGGCTTAACAGTCATATCCATTCTCGACTCCTGCATGCGATTCAACCGCGTTCGACGGCGCTGGGCGTGTGCGCTTCGTTGTAGCGTTTCTGCGCGGTAAACGGAGAGGCGAAAGGCGCACGCTTGATGTAGCGACCGGCGCCTTCTTCGACGAACAGCTCGCCGTTGGCATAGACCACCTTGCCCTGACTGATGGTGTGGCTCGGTGCGCCCGTGACGGTCCGGCCCTCAAAAATATTGAAGTCCACGTTCTGATGGTGGGTTTGCGCCGATATGGTTTTGCTCAGCTGCGGATCCCAGATCACGATGTCGGCATCGGCGCCGGCGGTGATGCGGCCCTTCTGCGGATAGATGTTGAAGATCTGCGCGGCGTTGGCGGAGGTGACGGCAACAAACTCGTTCAGCGTCAGGCGGCCGCTGTTCACACCGGAATCCCACAGGATCATCATCCGGTCTTCGACGCCGGCGGTGCCGTTGGGAATCATCGCGAAGTTGTCCTTGCCCATCGCTTTCTGCTCGGCGCAGAAGCAGCAGTGGTCGGTGGCCGTGGTTTGCAGCGTGCCGCCCTGAAGGCCTTTCCACAGGGCTGCCTGATGCTCCTTGGGACGGAACGGCGGGCTCATCACGTGGGCGGCGGCAAAGCCCCAGTCTTCGTTGCGGTAGACGCTGTCGTCGATCTCCAGATGGCCGGCCAGTACCTCACCGTATACGCGCTGGCCTTCATGGCGAGCGCGGGCGATTTCGTCCAGTGCCTCTTTGCAGGAGACGTGTACCAGATACAAGGGCACACCCAGGGCCTGTGCGATACGGATGGCGCGGTTGGCGGCTTCGCCCTCAACCTCGGCGGGGCGGGACAGGGGATGGCTTTCCGGGCCGGTGAGCCCCTGTGCGATCAGTTTCTGTTGCAGGTGGTAGACCAGTTCGCCGTTTTCGGCGTGAACCGTGGGCATGGCGCCAAGCTCGAGGCAGCGGTTGAACGAGTTCACCAGCGTCTCGTCCTCGGCCATGATCGCGTTCTTGTAGGCCATGAAATGCTTGAAGCTGTTGACGCCCTCTTCATTGACCAGACGCCCCATATCTTCGTACACGCTGTCATCCCACCAGGTCACGGCGACGTGGAACGAGTAGTCGGCGACGGCGCGGCTGGCCCATTCACGCCAGATACCGTAGGCCTCCATCAGGTTCTGCTGCGGGCTGGGAATGACGAAGTCGATGATCATCGTGGTGCCGCCGGCGAGACCTGCGCGCGTGCCGGTGTAAAAGTCCTCGCTGGCCACGGTGCCCATGAACGGCAGCTGCATATGGGTGTGCGGATCGATACCGCCCGGCATCACATACCGGCCTTCGGCATCCACCACCTCGGCGTCGCCGGGCACCTCGAGATCAGTGCCGACCGCGACAATCTTGCCGTCGTCGCACAGGACATCCGCCTTCAGTGTCTGGTCAGCATTGATAACCGTTCCGTTCTTGATAAGTAGCGCCATTGCAAACCTCTGCACAATCGATCTTGAAACCTGTCTCGGCTATGCAATTGTTTGACCAGCTGGACAAAAGGTGGCGCGAATTTTTAATAAACCATTGAAAAGGTTTGGTTAATTTTGTTCAGGGCGCGGGCGTCGATGGCGGGGGGGGTAAGGGCGGGAGGGAGGCTCGGTCCGGAAACGGTGTTCAGCTTTCGAGCGTCGAGCCTCGTTTTGGTGCGGTTGACCGGATGGTCAGACGATTTTAACGCCGCAGCCTTTCAGTACCAGTCGGGTCAGCAGCTCGATACCGTTATCAAAGTCGTCGTCGCGCAGCTCGTCGCGTGCCAGCAGTACCCGCATCTGCAGGCTGAAATCGGCGTAGGACTGGGTCGCTGCCCAGAGCGTAAACAGCAGGTGCTCGGGGCTGACCGGCTCCATCCAGCCTTTGGCGATCCAGGCGCGGATCACCTCGACGGTGTCGTCAAACTGGACCTTCAGCGGGCCTTCGAGTTCTGCGCGGATGTAGGGGGCGCCATGCAGGATCTCCGCGGCAAAGATCTTCGACGCATCGGGGTAGTCCCGGGACTGGCGTATCTTGCGCACTATATAGTCGCGCAGTGCTTCGCGGGGATGGTCGTCGGCACTCAGATCATGCATCGCCTCCATCCAGAGCTCGAGAATCCGTTTCAGCACGGCGCGATACAGCCCCTCCTTGGATTTGAAGTAATACAGCACATTGGGCTTGGGCAGGCCCGCAGCATCGGCGATGGCGGCGACGGTGGTGCCGGAAAAGCCGGTTTCGGCGAACTGCCGTTCGGCGGCCTTGAGGATCTGGTCAATATTGTCCTGACGGATTTCGGTCAGTGGGCGACGTGCCCGTTTCGGTGTCTTTTTATCTGCCATCGCGTTCTGTCTGTACCACTCAATCTGGGGGCTCGGCGGGTATTTTCTGCCCTCGCGGGTGCACCAGTATGGTACCGGTGCGGGCTGCCGGGCGCCAATTCGGGTCGGCCTGAGTGCCGGATGCTGCTCCAGCAAGCGCCGCCGTGGCGGGCCTGAAGGGTGAATTTTCAGGTGTTTGGTTAAAAAAGTAACCTTTTTTATTCAGTGGGTTAATGCGAAAAGCGGGCCGATTTCAGTCAACCTTTTGACCGCGTGGTCAAAAGGTGGCACGGCCGATGCATTTGGCAGTGAACCGATTACAACGAAGAAAGAGGCTGTCAAAGCATGATTGAGCCACTCAAACATCTGGAGACCACTCAGGTCGAACCGGAGCAGCTGAAGGCGCGCTTCAGCGATATCGCACCACCGCTGACCGAGCGACAGGCTGCGCTGGAAAGCGCGCGCTGTCTGTACTGTTACGACGCACCCTGCGTCAACGCCTGTCCGAGCGACATCGATATTCCGGAATTCATCCGGCAGATCGCGCAGGACAATGTCGATGGCGCTGCGCACACGATATGGAGCGAGAACATTCTCGGTGGCAGCTGCGCCCGGGTCTGTCCGACCGAGATTCTCTGTGAGCAGGCATGTGTCCGTAACAAGGCCGATGAGTGC
Organism: Marinobacterium sp.; assembly: GCA_030602245.1. Classification (GTDB taxonomy): domain Bacteria; phylum Pseudomonadota; class Gammaproteobacteria; order Pseudomonadales; family Balneatricaceae; genus Marinobacterium_D. The sequence continues at coordinate 45,019 of JAUWAC010000018.1, read as the reverse complement.
GCGCCGGTGCTGATCGGGCTGTTGCAGCGTTATGCCACCGACAACGCCGATACGTCCTCGCACCCCTTTACGCGTGCGCAGCCGACCGGCAAGCGCGTCGCCATCGTCGGGGCCGGGCCGGCAGGTCTTGCCTGTGCGCATCGGCTGGCAATGCATGGTCACGATGTGGTGATTCATGAGGCGCAGCCGAAGGCGGGCGGCCTGAATGAGTACGGCATCGCCCGTTACAAGATGACCGACGATTTTGCGCAGAAAGAAGTCGAGTTTCTGCTCGGTATCGGGGGCATTGAAATCGTCTACGGTTCGGCCCTCGGTCGCGATATCTCGCTGAGCCAGCTGCAGGCCGATTATGACGCCGTGTTCCTCGCCATTGGCCTTGGCTCCACACGCACGCTGGCGCTCGGGCATGAAGAGGCCCCCGGAGTGATGTCTGCCGTGGACTATATCCGGGAGCTGCGCTCAACCGACGATCTGACCACGCTGCCGGTGCCGGAAAGCGCGGTGGTGATCGGGGCCGGTAATACGGCCATCGATATGGCGGTGCAGATCAAGCGTCTGGGCGCCGAAGAGGTGCATCTGGTCTACCGTCGCGGTGAAGAGGCGATGTCGGCAACCGGGCATGAACAGGCGCTGGCTCGCGATGCCGGCGTGCAGATCCGCACCTGGGCGCGCCCCGATGCGATTGAGCTGGATAACGATGGCCGGGTTGCCGGCATGCGGTTTGTGCGCACCGCCTGTGACGAAAACGGTCGACTGGTGGATAGCGATCGCAGCTTCACGCTGCAGGCGCGGGCGATCTTCAAGGCGATCGGGCAGGTCATGGTGAGCGATGATCTGGCGCCGACGCTTGAGATCAGTGGTGGCAAGCTGCTGGTCGACGAGAAACTGCGCACGACACTGAGCGGCGTATATGCCGGTGGCGACTGTACCGGGCTCGGGCAGGATCTGACGGTCGAAGCGGTACAGCAGGGCAAACAGGCGGCAGAGTCTATTCATCAGGATCTGATGGCAGCGGGGGATCACTAATCATGGCTGACTTGAGTATCGAATTCGCGGGCATCAAGGCCCCCAACCCGTTCTGGCTGGCATCTGCGCCGCCGACCGACAAGCAGTACAACGTCGAGCGCGCCTTTGAAGCGGGCTGGGGCGGTGTGGTCTGGAAAACGCTGGGCGAAGATCCGGCGCCGGTAAACGTGTCGTCACGCTATTCGGCGATGTACGGTCCCAACGGCGATGTGATCGGTTTCAACAACATCGAACTGATCACCGACCGCCCACTGGAGGTCAACCTGCGCGAGATCGAGGACACCAAGCGCAACTGGCCCGATCGGGCGCTGATCGTGTCGCTGATGGTGCCCTGCGAAGAGGAGTCCTGGAAACGGATCGTCAAACTGGTCGAACAGACCGGCGCCGATGGTCTGGAGCTTAACTTCGGCTGTCCGCACGGTATGCCGGAGCGCGGCATGGGCGCTGCCGTGGGGCAGGTGCCGGAGTATGTCGAGATGGTGACGCGCTGGTGCAAGCAGTACTGCAGCATGCCGGTGATGGTGAAAATGACACCCAATGTCACCGATGTGCGCTTCCCGGCCCGCGCGGCGTTCCGCGGAGGCGCCGATGCGGTGTCGCTGATCAACACGCTCAACTCCATTACCGGGCTTGATCTGGATCGCATGGTGGCGCGCCCGATCGTCGGTAGCCAGAGTACGCACGGGGGCATGTGTGGCCCGGCGGTGAAGCCGATCGCGCTGAACATGCTGGCCGAGATCGCACGCGATCCGGAAACCCACGGCAAACTGCTGTGTGGCATCGGTGGCGTGAGCACCTGGCGTGGTGCGGCTGAGTTCATCAGCCTTGGGGCGACCTCGGTGCAGGTGTGCACCGCCGCGATGCTGCACGGCTTCCGCATTGTTGAAGGCATGAAGGATGGCCTGTCGCGCTGGATGGATGAGAAGGGCTTTGCCCGCATCGAGGACTTTCGCGGCATGGCGGTGGCCAACACCACCGACTGGAAATACCTCGATATGAATTACAAGGTGATCGCCAGTATCGATCAGGACAAATGCATCAACTGCGGTCGCTGCCACATCGCCTGTGAAGATACCTCCCATCAGGCGATCGACAAGCAGCTGCTGGCCGATGGCACCAACCTCTACACCGTCAAGGACGAGGAATGTGTCGGCTGTAACCTGTGTGAGATCACCTGTCCGGTGGACGACTGCATCACCATGGTCGCGCAGGATACCGGGCTGCCCTATATGAACTGGACCCAGGACCCACGCAACCCGTTCCGGGAATAAGCAGAGGAGATAGACCCATGTCTGTAGAAACACTGGTCAAGGCCGCCGGTACGAGCGCCGGTATCACCAATCTGAGAGTCAACGGGGCGCGTCTGTGGCAGTCACTGATGGATCTGGCGCAGATCGGCGCCACCCCCAAGGGCGGTGTCTGCCGCCTGGCGCTGACCGATCTGGATCGACAGGGCCGTGATCTGTTCGTGAAATGGTGTGAAGAGGCGGGCTGTACGGTCAGAATCGATGCGATCGGCAACATCTTCGCCCGTCGCGCCGGCAAGGATGACTCGCTGCCGCCGATCATGACCGGCAGTCATATCGATACGCAGCCCACCGGCGGCAAGTTCGATGGCTGCTTTGGGGTCATGTCGGGGCTGGAGGTGATCCGTACCCTCAACGATTTCGGCATCGTCACCGAGGCCCCGATCGAGGTCGCGGTCTGGACCAACGAGGAGGGCTCGCGTTTTGCGCCCTGCATGATGGGGTCCGGCGTCTTTATCGGCAAGTTCGATCTTGAGGAGACCTATGATATCGCCGACTACGAAGGTGCGAAGGTCGGTGATGAACTCAAGCGCATCGGTTATGCAGGGCCCGAGCCGGTGCCCGGGCATCCGGTCGGTGCCTACTTTGAAGCGCACATCGAACAGGGGCCGATTCTCGAAAACGAGGAGAAAACGATCGGTGTGGTGATCGGCTGTCTCGGCCAGAAGTGGTTCGATCTGACGCTGAAAGGGGTTGAGTCCCATGCCGGTCCGACGCCGATGCATCTGCGCAAGGACGCGCTGTTGGGGGCCGCTGAGGTGATCAAAGCGGTCAATCGTATCGCGCTGGAACACCAGCCGTATGCCTGTGGCACCTGTGGCCATATCGAAGCCTATCCCGGCTCGCGTAACGTGATTCCGGGTGAGGTGCTGGTCAGCATCGATTTCCGTCATCTGGAAGAAGATCAGCTGGCACACATGATCAGCGAGCTGGAAAAGGTGCTGGCCACGCTGAAGGAGGAGAGTGGTCTGGAGCTGGAACTCAAACCGACCGCCAACTTCCCGGCCCTCTATTTCCACGATGACTGCGTCGAGGCAGTGCGTGCCGGTGCCGAGCGTCTGGGCGTTCCGCATATGGATATCGTCAGCGGTGCCGGCCACGATGCGATCTTTATGGCAGAAGTCTGTCCCGCCGGGATGATCTTCGTGCCCTGTGAGAATGGCATCAGCCACAATGAGATCGAAAACGCCGATCCGAAGGATCTGGAGGTCGGTTGCAACGTGCTGTTGCACGCCATGCTGGAGCGTTCAGGCATCTGCTGAGCGCCGATCCCCCGCAGCCGTCTCCCCCGAGGCGGCTGTACTTCTTCCTTTATAAAGTGATATCGGCTGTGCGCAGCGGCGTGCCCGTCTGCCAGGGTCGGAGCTTCGGTTGCGGTCCGGCAACACTGATTTCCTGTGGCAAAGAATGGAGCCATGTGGTGGCGGTGAAAAAGGCGGGGCGCAGACACAAAACTGCCCGCACGAAGCGGGCAGTTTGATTGGCGCTAAATCCGGTACCTGTTACTTGGCCGGATAGTCGCGCTTTTTCGGGCCAGTGTAGAGCTGGCGCGGACGACCGATCTTGTTCGGGCTGGAGTGGAACTCGTTCCAGTGTGAGATCCAGCCGATGGTGCGTGACAGGGCGAAGATCACGGTGAACATGTTGGTCGGAATGCCGATCGCCTTCAGGATGATGCCCGAGTAGAAGTCGACGTTCGGGTACAGTTTGCGCTGAACGAAGTAGTCGTCTTCCAGTGCGATCTGCTCCAGACGCTTGGCGATCTTCAGCAGCGGGTCGTTTTCGATGCCCAACTCTGCCAGAACCTCGTCGCAGGTCTGCTTCATGACCTTCGCACGCGGGTCGAAGTTGCGGTAGACGCGGTGGCCGAAGCCCATCAGGCGGAACGGATCGTTCGGATCCTTGGCACGCTCGATGAATTCCGGAATGCGCGACTCGTCGCCGATTTCGTTCAGCATCACCAGGACGGCTTCGTTGGCGCCGCCGTGTGCCGGGCCCCACAGCGCGGCGATACCGGCAGCGATACAGGCGAACGGGTTGGCACCGGACGAACCGGCCAGACGTACGGTCGATGTGGAGGCGTTCTGTTCGTGGTCGGCGTGGAGGATGAAGATCTTGTCCATCGCCTTGGCCAGGGTCGGGCTGACCTTGTATTCGCCGCACGGGGTCGAGAACATCATGTGCAGGAAGTTCTCGGCGTAGCTCATCTCGTTGCGCGGGAAGATGAACGGCTGGCCGATCGAGTACTTGTAGCACATCGCGGCCAGCGTCGGCATCTTCGCGATCAGGCGATAGGCGCACACCTCGCGGTGATGCGGGTCGTTGATGTCGAGAGAGTCATGATAGAAGGCTGACAGTGCACCGACGACACCACACATGATCGCCATCGGGTGCGCGTCACGACGGAAGCCATTGAAGAAATGGCTCATCTGCTCGTGCACCATGGTGTGGTTGGTGACGGTGTTGACGAACTGCTCTTTCTGCTCCGGTGTCGGCAGTTCGCCGTTCAGAAGGAGATAGCAGACCTCGAGGTAGTCTGAGTGCTGGGCAAGCTGCTCGATCGGGTAGCCGGCGTGCAGCAGGATACCGTTGGCGCCATCGATATAAGTCAGTTTTGACTCGCAAGCCGCGGTGGATACAAACCCGGGATCATAGGTGAACAGACCTTGGCCAGTCAGAGGGCGAACGTCGATAACGTCCGGACCTTCCGTTCCGCTGTAGACTGGAAGTTCAATAGCGTCTTCCAGGCCGTCGACTGTCAAACGTGCTTTCTTGTCAGCCATTCGAGGCTCCTATCATTCGGTTGTAATAGCTGCGACTTGTTGTCAGTCGCTTGTTTTCGGGGCGCGCAGGATCGTCTGCTCTCCCGAACAGTGAGCCACAACTATAGTGATTGGCCGGGGATTGTCAATTTAACCAAAGGGCTAATTTGCTGCATTGCATCATGAGGAATTTTTTAATCCGCAACGCCGTTTCTGGCCGTATTATGGGTGCTGCGAAAGGAGGGCAAACCGGGGGCCCGAGGTATTGGACATAAGGCTAATGCGGGCCTGCGTTCGTTGTTTTCAATGGGCGAAGTGTCTATACTCCGGCACCTGAAATGGCTCGGATAACCAAAACATATGAGCGCATTTCAGGCATCTCGAGGTACTACTCTCTGAGCACTTCCAAGCAACCGAGCCTTGCAACAGGGCCGCAAGAGTGTGAACTAGAGCCGTGAACAAAAATAGACCTGTAAACTTAGATCTGCGAACAATCAAACAGCCACTACCGGCGATCTCTTCCATCCTGCATCGAATCACAGGTGTAGCGCTGTTCTTTGGCGCCATCTTCATGGTGTATGCGTTGGGGCTGTCGCTGGAGTCTCCTGAAGGTTTTGCGCAAGCCCAGGAGATGCTCCAGGAGTCCTTCCTGGCAAAACTCATTGCATGGGGTCTGGTATCAGCACTGCTTTACCATTTCTTTGCAGGCATCAAGCATCTGTTTATGGATGCCGGGTACTTTGAAGAGCTGGAAAGCGGTCGTCTGGCAGCAAAAGTCACCATTGTCGTTGCTGTTATCGCAATTCTGCTGGCGGGGGTTTGGATATGGTAACTACTATCACAAGTTTCGGTCGCAGCGGCCTGTATGACTGGATGGTGCAGCGCATTACCGCTGTCGTCCTGCTGTCTTACACCGTTTTCATGATCGGTTACCTGCTGTTCAATCCGGATCTGGATTACAACCAGTGGAAAGGCCTGTTCGAAGGCACGCTGATGCGTATCTTCTCGCTGCTGGCGCTGCTGTCTCTGGTTGCCCACGCCTGGATCGGCATGTGGTCAGTGTCAACTGACTATATCAAGGCGACCGGTGCTCGTTTCCTGTTCCAGTCCGTTTGTGGCCTGCTGGCGTTTATTTACGTTGTGTGGGGCATCCAGATTCTGTGGGGTATCTAAGACATGTCTAAACTGCGTACGCTCTCTTTCGACGCTATCGTGGTTGGCGGTGGCGGTGCAGGCATGCGCGCTGCGCTGCAGCTGGCACAGTCAGGCCTCAATACCGCCTGTGTAACCAAGGTTTTCCCGACCCGTTCTCATACCGTTTCTGCTCAGGGCGGTATCACCTGTGCGATCGCCAGTGCCGATCCGAACGATGACTGGCGCTGGCACATGTATGACACCGTCAAGGGTTCCGACTACATCGGTGACCAGGACGCGATCGAGTACATGTGTTCTGTCGGTCCGCAGGCTGTTTTCGAGCTGGACCACATGGGTCTGCCGTTCTCCCGTACCGAAACCGGCCGTATCTACCAGCGTCCGTTCGGCGGTCAGTCCAAGAACTTCGGTGAAGGCGGTCAGGCAGCTCGTACCTGTGCGGCGGCTGACCGTACCGGTCACGCGCTGCTGCACACGCTGTATCAGGCCAACATGAAGGCTGGTACCACCTTCCTGAACGAGTGGTATGCCGTTGATCTGGTGAAGAACGCTGATGGTGCGGTGGTTGGCTGTATCGCCATCTGCATCGAAACCGGCGAAACCGTCTACATCAAGGCCAAGGCAACCGTACTGGCGACCGGTGGTGCGGGTCGTATCTACGCGTCGACCACCAACGCCCTGATCAACACCGGTGACGGTGTCGGTATGGCGCTGCGCGCAGGTGTTCCGGCGCAGGATATGGAAATGTGGCAGTTCCACCCGACCGGTATTGCCGGTGCGGGCGTGCTCGTCACCGAAGGTTGCCGCGGTGAGGGTGGCTACCTGATCAACAAGGACGGCGAGCGCTTCATGGAGCGTTATGCGCCGAACGCGAAGGATCTGGCCGGTCGTGACGTTGTGGCTCGCTCCATGATCCTCGAGATTCTGGAAGGCCGTGGCTGCGGTGAAAACGGCGACCACGTTTACCTGAAGCTGGATCACCTCGGTGAGGAAGTGCTGCACTCCCGTCTGCCGGGTATCTGTGAGCTCTCCAAGACGTTCGCGGCAACTGATCCGGTCAAAGAGCCGATTCCGGTTGTCCCGACCTGCCACTACATGATGGGCGGTCTGGCGACCAACATCGGTGGTCAGGTCATCGCGCAGGACGAAAACGGCGAAGACCAGATCGTCAACGGTCTGTTTGCCTGTGGTGAAGTGGCCTGTGTATCCGTACACGGTGCGAACCGCCTCGGCGGCAACTCGCTGCTCGACCTCGTCGTCTTCGGTCGTGCGGCCGGTCTGCAGATCGAGCAGCAGATGCGCGAAGGGTATGATGCGGCCGATGCGACCGAGTCCGATATCGAAGCGGCGATGGCGCGTCTGAACCGTCTCAACAACAGCACCAGCGGCGAGAAAGTGGCTGACGTGCGCAAGGATCTGCAGAACACCATGCAGCTGTACTTCGGCGTATTCCGTGACGGCGAAAGCATGCAGAAGGGTCTCGAACTGCTCAAGGAGATCCGCGAGCGCGTGGCCAACGTACATCTCGACGACAAGAGCCAGGCCTTCAATACCTCGCGTATCGAAGCGCTTGAGCTTGAGAACCTGATGGAAGTGGCTGAAGCAACCGCGATTGCGGCGGAAGAGCGCAAAGAGTCTCGTGGTGCGCACGCGCGTAACGACTTCACCGAGCGTGACGACGAGAACTGGCTGTGCCACTCCGTCTTCTTCCCGCAGGACAAGCGCATCGGTAAGCGCGCTGTCAACTTTGCGCCGAAGACGATGGATCCGTTCCCGCCGAAAGTTCGAACCTATTAAGGGGCTGGTACGATGCTGGTAAGTGTATATCGCTATAACCCTGAAGTTGATGATGCGCCGTACATGCAGGATATCCATATCGATATCCCGGGCGGTAAGGACATCATGGTGCTGGATCTGCTCCAGCTGCTGAAAGAGAAAGACCCGACTCTGGTCTACCGTCGTTCCTGCCGCGAAGGTGTGTGCGGTTCCGACGGTATGAACATGAACGGCAAGAACGGTCTGGCCTGCATCACGCCGCTGTCTGAAGTGGTTGAGGGTGACAAGCTGGTGCTGCGTCCGCTGCCGGGTCTGCCGGTGATCCGTGACCTGGTCATCGACATGTCTCAGTTCTACAAGCAGTATGAGAAGATCAAGCCGTACCTGATCAACGATACGCCGGCGCCGGCGATCGAGCGACTGCAGTCGCCGGAAGAGCGTGCCGAGCTGGACGGTCTGTACGAGTGTATCCTCTGTGCATGCTGTTCTACTGCCTGTCCGTCGTTCTGGTGGAATCCGGACAAGTTCGTTGGCCCGTCCGGTCTGCTGCAGGCGTACCGCTTCCTGGCGGACAGCCGCGACACCGCGACCCGCGAGCGGCTGGCGGAGCTGGACGATCCGTTCAGCGTCTTCCGTTGCCACGGTATCATGAACTGCGTCAGCGTCTGTCCGAAGGGGCTTAACCCGACGAAGGCGATCGGCAAGATCAGAAACATGCTGATACAGCAGGCGACCTGATCAGGCGATACCAGAAAAGCGGCACCCGGTGCCGCTTTTTCTTTGTCCGGAACAGGGCAATGCTGCCTTGGGAGCAGAAAAAGGGGGATTTGAGGGAACTTTAGTATTATCCCTCGCGACAAGCTGTGTTAAGGCAGCATGAAAAGTCGTAAAATATTTCCCGCAATTTCGCGCGACCCGTTAGATTGCAGCTGAATAACAAATCGGTAATCAGCAGGGGCGTTGGTATCGATGGGCAGGACATGGTGCACCCTGTTCACGCCGGCGGCCCCCAGAGCCAGGGTGATATCATAATGCAAGACGGCATAATGGAGCTGATGTGGAAGAACGCCCACCTGTACGGTGGTAACCTTTCCTACGTCGAGCAACTTTACGAAACCTATCTGATGGATCCGAACGCCGTTCCACAAGAATGGCGTGAAGAGTTCGACCGACTCCCAAAGGTTGGCGACAGCATCTCCCAAGACGTTCCCCATTCTCCCATTCGGGAGCACTTCCTCTACCTTTCTAAAAACCAGAAGCGCGCTCAGCCGACCGCGGTGAGCAGCGTCAGCTCCGAACACGAGAAGAAACAGGTTCGTGTGCTGAGCATGATCAACGCCTACCGCGTGCGCGGTCATCAGGTGGCCAACATCGATCCGCTCGGTCTGCTCGAGCGTGAAGATGTGCCTGACCTGCATCCGCGTTTCCACAAGCTGTCAGAAGCCGACTATGACACGGTGTTCCAGCTCGGCTCGCTGTTCTTCGGTAAAGAGGAAGCGCCGCTGAAAGAGATCCTGGCCGATCTCAAGAAGACCTATTGCACCACTGTCGGCGCTGAGTACATGCACATCGTCGACACCCAGGAGAAGCGTTGGATCCAGTCCCGTCTGGAGCCGGTTCGCGCCCATCCGGAAGTCGAGCCCGAGAAGAAGATGATGATCCTCGAGCGCCTCACGGCGGCAGAGGGTCTCGAGAAGTACCTCGGCTCACGCTACGCCGGTGCCAAGCGCTTCGGCCTCGAGGGCGGCGAATCGCTGATCGTGTCACTGAATACGCTGGTACGCCGTGCCGGTAAGCAGGGTGCGAAAGAGATCGTCATCGGCATGGCTCACCGTGGTCGTCTCAACACGCTGGTCAACATCTTCGGCAAGAACCCGGCCGATCTGTTCGGCGAGTTCGAGGGCAAGAAGCTGGTTGAAAGCTCCGGTGACGTGAAATACCACCAGGGCTTCTCGTCCAACATCATGACCGATGGCGGCGAAGTCCACCTCGCGATGGCGTTCAACCCGTCTCACCTCGAAATCGTGGCGCCGGTGGTCGAGGGTTCCGTGCGTGCCCGTCAGGATCGCCGTAACGACAAGAACGGTGACACCGTTGTACCGGTCAACATCCACGGTGATGCGGCCTTTGCCGGCCAGGGTGTGGTCATGGAGACGCTGCAGATGTCTCAGACCCGCGGTTACAAGACCGGTGGTACGATCCACATCGTCATCAACAACCAGGTGGGCTTCACCACGTCCAAGAAAGAGGACGCGCGTTCCACCGAGTACTGTACCGATGTGGCGAAGATGGTTCAGGCGCCGATCTTCCACGTCAATGGCGATGACCCCGAAGCGGTTCGCTTCGTGACTCAGCTGGCCGTTGACTACCGCAACGAGTTCAAGAAAGACGTGGTCATCGATCTGGTCTGCTACCGTCGCCGCGGTCACAACGAGGCTGACGAGCCGTCCGGCACTCAGCCGCTGATGTACTCCAAGATCAAGAACCACAAGACCACTCGTACTCTGTACGCCGAGCAGCTGATCGCCGAGAAGGTGATTACCGAAGAGCAGGCGAAGGAGATGGAGAAGGAATACCGCAGCCAGCTGGAGAACGGCGAGCACGTCGCCCGTGCGCTGGTCAAGGAGCCGAACACCGAGCTGTTCGTCGACTGGCGTCCGTACCTCGGCCATCAGTGGAGCTTCGAGTGCGACACCCGGGTCGATCTCAAGCTGCTGCAGGAGCTGGCCAACAAGACCAGCGAGATTCCGGAAGGCTTTGCGATCCAGCGTCAGGTTCAGAAAATCTACGAAGATCGCAAGAAGATGGCCGCCGGTGCGATGGAAGCCAACTGGGGCTTCGCTGAAACGCTGGCCTACGCCACGCTGCTGGCAGAAGGTCACCCGGTGCGTCTGACCGGTCAGGATGTGGGCCGCGGTACGTTCTCGCACCGTCATGCCGTCCTGCACCATCAGAAGGATGCATCGACCTATATCCCGCTGCAGCATCTGGCTGACGAGCAGCCGGCGTTCGATATCTACGACTCGCTGCTGTCGGAAGAGGCGGTGCTGGGCTTCGAATACGGCTACGCCACCACCACGCCGAACGCGCTGGTGATCTGGGAAGCTCAGTTCGGTGACTTCGCCAACGGTGCTCAGGTCGTTATCGACCAGTTCATCACCTCCGGTGAGCAGAAGTGGCAGCGTCTGTGCGGTCTGACCATGCTGCTGCCGCACGGCTTTGAAGGTCAGGGTCCGGAGCACTCCTCCGCGCGCCTCGAACGCTTCCTGCAGCTGTGTGCCGAGCACAATATCCAGGTCTGTGTGCCGACCACACCGGCTCAGATCTTCCACCTGCTGCGTCGTCAGGTCGTCCGTCCGCTGCGCAAGCCGCTGGTCGTGATGTCACCGAAGTCGCTGCTGCGTCACAAGCAGGCCGTGTCGACGCTGGAAGAGCTGGCCGACGGCACTTTCCAGCCGGTGATCGGTGAAGTGGATACGCTGGATCCGAAACAGGTCAAGCGTCTCGTCATGTGCAGCGGCAAGGTGTACTACGATCTCTACAACCGCCGTGCCGAGCTGGGCAAGGACGACGTCGCGATCGTACGTATCGAGCAGCTCTATCCGTTCCCGGAAGAGATGCTGCTGGAGACGATCAGCCAGTACGAGAATCTGGAGTCTGTCGTCTGGTGTCAGGAAGAGCCGATGAACCAGGGCGCCTGGTACTGCAGTCAGCACCACATGCGTAACGTGTTGCACAAGCTCAATCCGAAGCTGTACCTGAACGGCGTGGGTCGTCCGCATGCGGCGGCGCCGGCGGTCGGTTACATCTCTGTTCACCTTGAACAGCAGGAACAGCTGGTGAACGAAGCAATCAACGGTTAATGACAGTTCGTTAGCAATCAAACGAGCACCATATTTAAAGGAATTAGCATGTCCATCGATATCAAAGCCCCTACATTCCCTGAGTCCGTAGCGGACGGTACCGTTGCAACCTGGCACAAGCAGCCTGGTGAGGCTTGCTCAGCTGACGATCTGATTGTCGATATTGAAACTGATAAGGTGGTTCTCGAAGTGGTAGCGCCGGCTGACGGCGTGATCAAAGAGATCATCAAGAACGAAGGCGACACTGTCCTCAGCGACGAAGTGATCGGTATCTTCGAAGCCGGTGCTGCGGCATCTCCGGCCGCTGCCGAGCCGGCCAAGGAGCAGGCGGATACCAGCTCTGCCGAAACGGTTGTATCCGGTGAAACCGGGGACGGCGACAAGGTCGGCCCGGCTGCACGCAAGCTGATCGAAGAGAACAACCTGGATGCCAGCCAGATCCCGGCAACCGGCAAAGGTGGCGGCATCACCAAGGAAGACGTTCTCAACTACCTGAAGAACAAGCCGGCTGCGCCTGCGCAGAAGGCTGCCGCGCCGGCGGCTCCGGCCGCTGCTGTCAGCGTTCCGGCGGGCGAGCGTACCGAGAAACGCGTGCCGATGACCCGTCTGCGTGCGACCATCGCCAAGCGTCTGGTGGAAGCACAGCAGAATGCGGCCATGCTGACGACCTACAACGAAGTCAACATGAAGCCGGTCATGGATCTGCGCAAGCAGTACAAGGAGCTGTTCGAGAAGACTCACAACGGCACCCGTCTGGGCTTCATGTCCTTCTTCGTCAAGGCGGCTACCGAAGCGCTGAAGCGCTTCCCGGCGGTCAACGCGTCTATCGACGGCAACGACATGGTCTACCACGGCTACCAGGACATCGGCGTTGCCGTCTCCACTGACCGTGGCCTGATGGTGCCGGTGCTGCGTGATACCGACAGCATGGGTCTGGCCGACATCGAAGCCGCGATCGCTGACTTCGGCAAGCGCGGCCGTGAAGGCAAGCTGGGCATGGAAGACATGCAGGGCGGTACCTTCACCATCACCAACGGTGGTGTGTTCGGTTCCCTGATGTCGACGCCGATCCTGAACCCGCCGCAGACCGCTATCCTCGGCATGCACAAGATCCAGGAACGTCCGATGGCCGTGAACGGTGAAGTGAAAATTCTGCCGATGATGTACCTGGCGCTGTCCTACGACCATCGTATGATCGATGGCAAGGAAGCGGTACAATTCCTCGTCACCATCAAGGATCTGCTCGAGGATCCGGCGCGCATGCTGCTGGATGTCTGATCAGACCCACCATCGAACGAGTGAAGAGTAAGGACAGGATTAAGTAATGTCAGATAAATTTGATGTAATCGTAATCGGAGCGGGCCCTGGCGGCTATGTGGCAGCCATTCGTGCTGCTCAGCTGGGGCTCAAGACTGCCTGTGTCGAGAAGTGGGTTGATGACAAGGGTGCACCGGTTCTGGGTGGTACCTGCCTGAACGTCGGTTGTATTCCGTCCAAAGCGCTGCTGGAAACCACGCACAAGCTGCACGAAGCGCAGCACGGTTTTGCGGCTCAGGGTATCGTTGCTGACAACGTCAAGATCGACACCCAGAAAATGGTTGAGCGCAAGGATCAGATCGTCAAGAACCTGACCGGCGGTATCGGCGGCCTGTTCAAGGCCAACGGCGTTACGCTGCTGCAGGGTACCGGTAAGCTGCTGGCCAACAAGCAGGTTGAAGTCACCGACAAGGATGGCAACGCCACAACCTACGCGGCTGAGAACGTGATCCTCGCGTCCGGTTCTGTGCCGGTCGAGATTCCGCCGGCCCCGCTGACCGAAGGTCTGATTCTGGACAACGCCGGCGCGCTGGAAATCCGCGAAACGCCGAAGCGTCTGGGCATCATCGGTGCGGGTGTTATCGGTCTGGAGATGGGCTCTATCTGGGCGCGTTGCGGCTCTGAAGTGACCGTCCTGGAAGCGATGGACGACTTCCTGGCGCTGGCCGATATCGATGTCGCCAAAGAAGCCAAGAAACTGCTGACCAAGCAGGGTCTGAACATCAAGCTGGGTGCGCGTTGCACAGGCACCGAGATCATTGATGGCAAGGAAGTTAAGGTCAAGTACACCGATGCCAACGGCGAGCAGGAGCTGATCGTCGACAAGCTGATCGTTGCGGTTGGCCGTCGTCCGCAGACTCAGGGGCTGCTGGCTGAAGATTCCGGCGTCAAGCTGGATGAGCGTGGCTTCATCTTCGTTGATGAAAACTGCCGCACCGATGCCCCGGGCGTTTACGCGATCGGTGACTCTGTCCGCGGTCCGATGCTGGCGCACAAAGCCTCTGAAGAGGGGATCATGGTTGCGGACATCATCGCCGGTCACAAGGCTGCGATGAACTACGACTGCATCCCCAACATCATCTACACCTTCCCGGAGCTGGCCTGGGTAGGCAAGACTGAGCAGGAGCTCAAGTCTGAGGGTGTGAAATATAAAGTCGGCAAATTCCCGTTTGCGGCTTCCGGTCGTGCGATGGCGGCCAACGCCACCGAAGGTTTCGTCAAGATTATTGCTGACGAAGAGACCGACCGCATTCTGGGCGTTCACATGGTGGGCGGTATCGCGTCCGAGCTGATTGCTCAGGGCGTCATCGCAATGGAGTTCGCAGCAAGTGTCGAAGATCTGCAGCTGACGGTCTTCGCGCACCCGACGGTGAGCGAGGCGGTGCACGAAGCAGCGCTGGCAGCGGATAACCACGCGATTCATATCGCCAACCGCAAGAAGCGTTAAATCCTGAGGGTTGCGCCGCGCCGGCCGGGCCAAAAGCCCGGCAGCGCGCGGCCGCATCGATGAAAGCGCACGCGCTCGCCCATCTGTGAGCGGGTGTATGAATAACCGATACAACAACGGATTAGAGCATGAACCTTCACGAGTACCAGGGTAAACAGCTGTTTGCCGCCTATGGTCTGCCGGTTTCCAAGGGAATCGCGGTAGATACGCCGGACGCAGCAGCAGAAGCAGCAAAGCAGATTGGTGGAGACAAGTGGGTCGTCAAGGCTCAGGTACACGCCGGTGGCCGCGGTAAAGCGGGCGGTGTGAAGCTGGTCGACTCCCCGGAAGAAGCAAAAGCATTCGCTGAAAAGTGGCTGGGCCAGCGTCTGGTGACCTACCAGACAGATGCCAACGGTCAGCCGGTTTCCAAGATCCTGGTTGAAACCTGCACTGATATCGCCAGCGAGCTCTACCTCGGTGCCGTTGTCGATCGCTCCAGCCGCCGCATCGTGTTCATGGCATCCACCGAAGGGGGGGTCGAGATCGAGAAAGTTGCTGAAGAGACTCCGGAAAAGATCCTGAAGGCAACCATCGATCCGCTGACCGGTGCACAGCCCTACCAGGCTCGCGAACTGGCGTTCAAACTGGGTCTGAAGGGTGACCAGATCAAGCAGTTCACCAAGATCTTCCTGGGTCTGGCCAAGATGTTCGAAGAGAAGGATCTGGCCCTGCTCGAGATCAACCCGCTGGTCATCACCGACCAGGGTAACCTGCACTGCCTGGACGCCAAGGTCGTGATCGACGGCAACGCCGTGTATCGCCACAAGGACATCCAGGAAATGCACGACCCGTCACAGGACGACGCCCGTGAAGCCCGTGCTGCTGAGTGGGATCTGAACTACGTCGCGCTGACCGGTAACATCGGCTGCATGGTCAACGGTGCCGGCCTTGCGATGGGTACCATGGACATCGTTTCTCTGCACGGCGGTTTCCCGGCCAACTTCCTCGACGTGGGTGGCGGTGCAACCAAAGAGCGTGTTACCGAAGCGTTCAAGATCATCCTCGAAGACAGCAACGTCAAAGCCGTACTGGTTAACATCTTCGGCGGTATCGTACGTTGTGACCTGATTGCCGAAGGTATCATCGGCGCGGTCAAGGAAGTGGGTGTGAACGTGCCGGTGGTGGTACGTCTGGAAGGTAACAACGCTGATCTGGGCTCCAAGCTCCTGTCCGAGTCTGGCCTGGATATCATCGCAGCAACCAGCCTGACCGATGCAGCACAGCAGGCGGTTAAAGCAGCGGAGGGTAAATAATGTCCATTCTGATCAACAAAGACACCAAAGTCATCTGTCAGGGTTTCACCGGTGGTCAGGGGACTTTCCACTCCGAGCAGGCGATCGCCTACGGTACCAAAATGGTGGGCGGTGTAACCCCGGGCAAAGGCGGTACTGAGCACCTGGGTCTGCCGGTGTTCAACACCGTTAAGGAAGCGGTAGAAGCCACCGGCGCGGAAGCGTCCGTGATCTATGTTCCGGCGCCGTTCTGTAAGGACTCCATTCTGGAAGCGGCGCACGCGGGCATCAAGCTGATCGTCTGCATCACCGAGCACATCCCGGTTATGGATATGCTGCAGTGCAAGGTCAAGTGCGATGAACTGGGTGTGCGCCTGATCGGCCCGAACTGCCCGGGTGTTATCACTCCGGGTGAGTGCAAGATCGGTATCATGCCGGGTCACATCCACCTGCCGGGTAAAGTGGGTATCGTATCCCGCTCCGGCACTCTGACCTATGAAGCGGTCAAGCAGACCACGGATGCAGGCTTCGGTCAGTCGACCTGTGTCGGTATCGGTGGTGACCCGATTCCGGGCTCTAACTTCATCGACATTCTGGAAATGTTCCAGAACGACCCGCAGACCGAAGCGATCGTCATGATCGGTGAGATCGGCGGTTCCGCCGAGGAAGAAGCGGCTGCCTACATCAAGGCCAACGTGACCAAGCCGGTCGTATCCTACATCGCCGGTGTTACTGCACCTCCGGGCAAGCGCATGGGTCACGCCGGTGCGATCATCTCCGGTGGTAAGGGTACTGCGGACGAGAAGTTCGCAGCGCTGGAAGATGCAGGCGTCAAGACCGTTCGCTCTCTGGCCGACATCGGCAAGGCACTGTCCGAAGTGACAGGCTGGGCGATGAAGTAATCGACGGGTCACGTCAATTGAAAAAGGCAGCTGAACGGCTGCCTTTTTTGTTGCCGGTCATTTGCAGTTCAGTTGCGGACCGGTATGTTGAACGGGAATCGGCAGCGCCGAACGACCCAATCGATATGGAACAGGTAGAGCGAGAACAAGAATGCGTAATAAAGTAGCCCTGACCCTCGCGGGTCTTGCTCTGGCAGGGAGCGTTTCCGTGGCACAGGCCCAGACTGCTCAGGAGATCGTCGACAAGCACTGCAGCGCCTGTCATCAGGCCGGACTGGGCGGTGCGCCCAAGCTGGATGACAAGGCGGCCTGGGCGCCGCGGCTTGAAAAGGGTGTCGATGCGATGCTGGCGACGGTGAAGTCCGGTAAGGGGGCAATGCCGCCGAAGGGCACCTGCATGAGCTGCAGCGACGATGAGCTGCGCAGCGCCGTTGAATTGCTGACGTCCGGTGTGCGCTGAGCGTCAGCCGGTCACTGGCGTCATAGGATCGCAGGCCCGTGACGGGGTCAGGGGCTGCGATCATTCCTCCAGTATTGCCATGGTCTCGTTGACCCACTCGAGACTGTCCAGATAACAGCGCTGATAGATCGGCTGCTCACTCACTTTCAGCGCGCTCCAGTGGCCATCGCAGTAGTCGTAGGTACGCCGCACCACGACGGCAAGATCGCTGCCGCCGCCCTCCAGTGCCTCTCGCAATGTATCGCCAATGCTGATCTGCTTCAGCATCTGCTCCCGCTCGATATCAAGCAGGGCATCGAGTCGATTCAGCAGCCCGCACAGAAACGCTGCACCGGGCGTTGTTGATGTGATGTCCAGCTGCATGACCAGCAGTTCGCACATGCGTGCTGCCAGCAACGTTTCCCGCGTCAGTTCCGACGGCTTGTGCTTATGGCCCGACAGCGCCAGCAGGGCGATCCATTTGCGCACCTCATCCAGCCCCAGCAGTACCAGTGCTTCACGGATCTCGTTGATCTTGTTGAGGCGTGACATGGCGGCGGAGTTGACGATGCGGAGCAGACGAAACGTCAGGCCCGGGTCCTGTTCAATCAGTTGCACCAGGGTGTCGGTGGCGGGCTCCGGTTGATTCAGCTCGGCCAGCAGCTGCAGCAGAATCATCTGGTTGCTGTCGAGACGCCGGCCCTCGACAATCTCAGGGCGGCGCAGAAAGTAGCCCTGAAACAGTTTGAAGCCGAGTGCGATGCACTCGTGAAGCTCGTCGTGGGTTTCGATCTTTTCCGCCAGCAGGGTCAGGGGAAAGCGTTTCAGGCGCGCGACGGTTTCGCGGACCTGTGGCATCCCCAATGCCATGATGTCGACCTTGACGATGTCGGCCAGTGCCAGCAGCGGGTCATATTTCGGATCGTAGATGAAGTCATCGAGCGCAATGCGATAACCGTTCGCCTTGTAGAATCTGACTGATTCGATCAGGGTCTCGTCCACCTCGACATCTTCCAGCACCTCGATGACCAGATGCTTCTGCGACATGGCGGGCAGCGCGTCGGTCTCGAACATCTCGCGCGGAAGATTGACGAAGGCGGGCAGGCGGCGCCGCTCCTGCTGCTCGATAATGCTGGTGTAGGCGTTGACCAGTACGCTGGAGGTTGCCTGATGGCCGTTGAGAATATTAGCCATCTCAAGCTGGTCGTCCGAGCGATAGAGCAGCTCATAGGCCACGACGCGCAACTGTGCGTCAAAGATTGGCTGCCTTGCCATCAATACCTGGCTGCTTTCGGCCACGTTAAGCTCCTGTGGTTTTTAGCGAATAAAACCATATTAGCGGGGGGTTAGACAACGGTTACTGCTTGCCTGGAGAGGGTTGGCAGGTCGTGGCATGCGTCTGATCAATGCTTTGATATCGCCTTATTTTCCGGTAGTTTTCGCAGAAGGAGTTCAGGCCGTGTGGCCTGACGCAGTGCAGCTGCAGGATAAGGTCGGGAGAAACGGCATGACACAAGAATTCGAACGCCAGATCGAACGCTACGATGCGTTGCTCGCCGCCACCGTCGATATGGTGCTGGTGATCGTGGACGACCGGGTGGAGTATTGTCGGGCGGGCGAGTCCGACTGGCTTAACGAAGAGATGGTGACGGGCGTCGCACTCGAAAAACTGTTCCCGGTCGATCTGCTGGGGCGGTTCCGCAGTGCCATCGAACGGGCTCAGGCGGCGCCCGGTGTGGCGCAATCGCTCGAATACGTGCTGCGCCCGGAACATCTGCCCTCGATGCGCGAAGCCGGGCTGCGTGAGCCGATCTGGTATGAGGCACGTTTTGTCGCGACGGACTCGGGCGATGTGATCTGGAGTGCGCGCGATATCAATGACCGCAAAAAGCTGCAGCGCAAGGTGACCAATCAGGCGCAACGTGATCCGCTGACCGGCGCCTACAATCGGCGCGCGCTGATGACGGTGATGGAGCAGACGGTGGCGCAGGCGCAACGGTACGACTGGACCTGCAGTGTGTTGCTGATCGATATCGATGACTTCAGCAGCATCAACGACCAGCACGGCTGGGATGCCGGCGACCAGCTGCTGCAACAGATCGTCACCGGTCTTTACAAACTCAAGCGCACGGCCGATTTTCTCGCCCGTTACAGTGACGACCAGCTGGTTCTGTTCCTGCCGGAAACCAACCATGATCAGGGGCTTGCGGCGGGTGAACGCGTGCGCAACCTGATTGCAGAAATGGTGATGCCCTATCCGACCGGCGAGCTCGGCTGCACGGCCAGTGTCGGCGTTGCGGGGCTGCGTGGGCTTGAGGATACCGCCCGCGAAATGTTGAAGCGGGCCGAAGAGAATCTGCTGGTGGCCCGCAGCAGTGGCGGCAATCGCGTAGAGGGTGAGTGATGGGCGGGCCCTCGTCAGGCCCGCTTCAGATTGCGATAGAGATCCCGACTGAACACGGCCAGCGCGATCCAGATCAGCGTGAAGCTGATCAGGGTGTGGGCGTCGAGGGGTTCGCCGAGCAGGGTCACGGCACTGACGAACTGCAGTGACGGCGCCAGATAGTTCGCGAACCCCAGTACAGACAGTGGCAGCAGGCGTGCCGCGGTGGCAAATGCGAGCAGCGGTATGGCGGTCAGCACGCCGGCGCCGATCAGCAGCAGCGGGTGGGTGTCGAAGTGGCCGCCCTGCAATTCGAACCAGGTCAGCCCCGCCAGTGCCAGCGGCAGCACCAGTGCCGTTTCGACCAGCAGCCCCGACAGGGCATCCACCTCTACCTGCTTGCGCACCAGACCGTAAAAGCCGAACAGAAATGCCAGCGCCAGACCGACCCAGGGAATCCCGCCCTGACTGTAGATCTGGTAGCTGACGCCTGCAATGGCCAGTGCCAGCGCCACCAGCTGATGGCGGCTGACCCGCTCATGCAGGACCAGGACGCCGAGCAACACGCTGACCAGCGGGGTCAGGTAATAGCCCAGACTCGCCTCGACCACCCGGGCCTGTGACACGGCCCAGATATAGACACCCCAGTTGAGACTGATCAGCAGGCCGCTGATGAACAGGCGCCCGACCAGTCTCGGGGTTCTGACCACCGACCAGAATCCCCCGAGCTGACGGCGCACTAGCAGCAGCAGGAACACAAACAGCGCGCTCCAGATGATGCGGTGTACCAGTACCTCGGGTGCCGGGACGGCGGCGAGCAGGTGAAAGTAGAGGCCGAACCCGCCCCAGATGCCGTAGGCAACCAGGGCGTGCGTCAGGCCTTTGGCGGAGATTGGCATGCGTCAGCGCATCTTGCCGGCCGGTCAGTCGGCGCTGACAAGCTGCGGATGCTCGTTCAGCGCCCGCAGCAGGCGGTCCATCTCCACATCGGTGCCAATGGTGATGCGCAGGTAGTTGGCGATCAGCGGCTTGCTGAAATGGCGCACCAGAATATTGCGTTCACGCAGATAGCTCATCAGTTCGGCAGCGGGCACGCGGTCATGGCTGACGAACAGGAAATTGGTGCTGGATGGCAGCACGGTAAACCCGAGCGCCTGCAGCGCCGACGCGGTGCTTTCGCGGGTGTCGATGATGCGCTGGCAGGTGGACTCGAAATACGCCTGATCCGACAGGGAGGCGCAGGCAGCGTCGATCGCGACCATGTCGAGCGGGTAGGAGTTGAAGCTGTTCTTGACCCGTTCAAGGCCGTCGATCAGGGCCGGATCGCCGAGCGCAAAGCCGATCCGCAGTCCCGCCAGCGAGCGTGACTTGGAGAAGGTCTGGACCACCAGCAGGTTGGGATACTGCGATACCAGCGAGGCGGCACTCTCGGCGCCGAAGTCGACATAGGCTTCGTCTACCAGCACCACGCTGTCGGTATTGCGCTCGAGCAGGGCGCGGATCTCATCGAGTGGCAGTGCGATCCCGGTTGGCGCGTTGGGGTTTGCGAAGATGATGCCGCCATTTTCAACGGGGTAATCGTCCAGCTGAATACGGAACGCATCGGTCAGCGCAATCTTGCGATGTTCGATCGCGTACAGGTTGGCGTAGACATCGTAAAAACTGTAGGTCGTCTCCGGCATCAGCAGCGGTTTCGGCTGGCGGAAGAAGGCCATGAACGCCAGTGCCAGCACCTCATCGGAGCCGTTGCCGACAAACACCTGATCGCTGCTGCAGGCGAAATGCTCCGCGAGCGCCTGCTTGAGTCGGCTGGCGTCCGGGTCCGGGTACAGCCGCAGACGGTCGGTCGGAAACCGGTGCAGCACCTTCTCGACGGCCGGAGCCGGCGGGTAGGGGTTCTCGTTGGTATTCAGTTTGGTCAGGTCGACGACCTTGGGCTGTTCGCCCGGTGTATAGGGAACCAGCGACTGGATGGCGGGGCTCCAGAATCTGCTCATGGTGTCTTGTGCTCTGCCTGCGTGGAGATTTGACGGGGCGGTTAGGATAGCAGGTCCGTCAGTGCTGGAGAAGTCGAGCGCCGTGCGACTGGCTGGCGGCGCTGGTAGAATCCATACTCCATCACATAGCTGTTTCTGTCGCCTGAATCGGACGGGGTTTTGAGCAACTTCAAGCACAAGTATCTCGATATTCGACGCTTCCTCAGTGAGCTGCTGCTCGCCGCGGTGCTGCTGGTTGCCGTGTTCCTGTTGGCTGCCGAGCTCGATATCACCAAACGTCTGCACGCCTGGTCGCAGGGGCATGAGGCGTGGGAGCTCGACGAGCTTGTGTTCAGTGTGCTGGTTGTCGGGTTGCTGTACCTCGGTATCTTCGCCTATCGGCGCATCGCGGAGATTCGCAGTCTCGTTGAGGAGGCGAGCACCGATGTGCTGACCGGGCTGCTGAATCGGCGGCGGGCGATGGAATTGCTGATGCATGAGGTGCGTCGCGCGCACCGATACCGGCGCGACCTGTCCATCATTCTGTGCGATATCGATCACTTCAAGGAGATCAACGATGCGTTCGGGCATCCGACCGGTGATCAGGTGTTGCGCCTGTTTGCCACGTTGGCTGCCGGGCGTATCCGCGGCATCGATCTGCTTGCGCGCACCGGTGGTGAGGAGTTCATGATTATCGCCACCGAAACCTCGGGCAAGGGAGCGGCCGATCTGGCTGAGCGGCTGCGCGTGGCGGTTGAATCAGCTTCGTTCGGAATTGATCGTACCGTGACGGCGAGCTTCGGCGTATCTCAGTTGCGCCCCGGCGAGAGCTTCGCGGCGCTGATGCAGCGAGCCGACGAGCGTCTCTACCGGGCCAAGCGCCGCGGGCGTAATCATGTCTGTGGTCCGCCCGCCAGAGCGAAGGATGCCGGCAGCGTGCGTTCGCGGCTCTGACAGGCGGTCTTACTGCATGGGGCGGTCGAGTGCGCCGATGTCGAGCATCGGTGCCGCGTCGATCTGGTCTGCATCGAGCAGAGTGGATATGTGCTGCAGTGACGCGATAATCATCGACTGCTCCCACTCCTGCAGGTTGTCGAACTGGTTGATGAAGCGGTCCTGCAGCGTGGTCGGTGCCGACTTCAGCAGTTCAATCCCGGCGGGCGTTGGGCAGGCAAGCACCTTGCGCTTGTCGCTCTGACTCCGCTCCCGTTTTACCAGTCCCTTCAACTCCAGTCGGTCCAGAATGCTGGTGACCGTTGCCTGGGCCAGGTTCATCTTGCGTGCGAGTACGCCGATGGTGATCGGGCCTTCGGAATTCAGTGTCTGCATCGTCATCAGCTGCGGCATGGTGAGTCCGGTCATGCGGCTCAGCTGTTTGTCGTGCATATCGGTCACGCGAATGATCTGGCGCAGCAGCACCAGTACGTCCTGACTTTTCGACATCGTGATCCAGGGTTTCTCCGCTCGGGGTGTTGGAATTGCGGCGTTTTTAGCTTGATTCATGGAACCTTTCAACAAAAAACTGTCACATCGCATTAAATCCATTGTAACGCTAAGCAAAATAAAATCACAGGCGACGTCCGGTCTTTACGTGGAAAGTGGCGTATTATCTGGCTTTTAGTGCGCGTGTCTGTTTTTTGAAATGCAAACTAAGGTCGTTGTTGATTAAGCTGCTCGGATATGTTTTAGAATAAAAACCATCGTAAAGCTAAATATTCAGGATGCTATGAATACCAACAAGATGAAGATCAAGTTTCGTAAGCCCCAGTCCAAAGATGGTGCGGCGGTCTACAACCTGATCAAGCGTTGCCCCCCGCTCGACACCAATTCCATGTACTGCAATCTGCTGCAGTGTGGGGATTTTGCTGACACCTCGATCGCCGCGGTCGATGACAAGGGCCGAATGGTCGGTTTTATCTCCGGCTACATTCCGCCGAACCGCCAGGACACGCTGTTTGTGTGGCAGGTTGCGGTCTGTCCGTCCGCCCGTGGTCAGCGTTTGGGTCATCGCATGCTGATGGCGCTGGCTGACCGCCTGTCCGACGAAGGTGTGCAGTACATCGAAACAACGATTACACCGGATAACAAGGCGTCCCAGGCGATGTTCGCCCGTTTCTTCTCCGCGCTCAGTGCGCCGGTCGAAAAGAGCGTCAAGTTTGCGCGCGACGACCACTTCAACGGTGCCCATGAGGACGAAGTGCTCTATCGGGCAGGGCCGTTCAAGCTGGCGGTAGCGCTGGCGTCGTAACGCGCCGGTCGTCAGTCGACAGCCACGCATTCATGCACGCTGAGCCCGCCAGCCCACGGCGCCGTGAAGCAGGAAATCAACTCAAACAGGAGTTTGTAATGAGTATTTTTGAGCAGGTTGAATCAGAAGTTCGTTCCTATAGCCGTTCGTTCCCCGTCGTATTCAACCAGGCCCGCGGGGCTGAGCTCACTACGGAAGAGGGCCGCACCTACATCGACTTTCTTGCCGGTGCAGGCACTCTGAACTACGGACATAACAATCCGGAACTCAAGGATGCGCTGATCGAATACATCAGCAACGATGGCATTACGCACGGTCTGGACATGCAGTCGACGGCGAAAGCTCGCTTCCTGCAGAACTTCCACGACTACATTCTCAAGCCGCGTGATATGGACGATTTCCGGGTCATGTTTACCGGTCCGACCGGCACCAATGCGGTCGAAGCCGCGATGAAGCTGGCGCGCAAGGTCAAGGGGCGCAGCACCATTGTGGCCTTTACCAACGGCTTCCATGGTGTCACCGGCGGTGCGCTGGCGGCGACCGGTAACGAGCATCATCGTGGCGGTATGGGTACGTCGCTGAACGATATTTTCCGCGTCCCGTTTGATGGCTATCTCGGCGAAGGCGTCGATACCACCGAGTATCTCGAGAAACTGCTCAGCGATCCGAGCAGCGGTCTGGATCACCCGGCGGCGGTCATCGTCGAAACCGTACAGGGTGAGGGTGGCCTGAATGCCGCCAGCGCCGAATGGCTGCGCAACCTGGAAGCGGTTTGCCGTCGCCACGACATGCTGCTGATCGTCGATGACATTCAGGCCGGCTGTGGTCGTACCGGCACTTTCTTCAGCTTTGAGGAAGCCGGTATCAAACCGGATATGGTGACCCTGTCCAAGTCGCTGAGCGCGTACGGTCTGCCGTTCGCGATCGTGACCTATCGCGAGGAGCTCGATATCTGGGCGCCGGGTGAGCATAACGGCACGTTCCGTGGCAACAACCTGGCCTTTGTCACCGCCGCACGGGCGTTCGAGCTGTTCTGGCACAACGACGAGTTTGCCGAGGAGGTACAGCAGAAGGCGAAGCACCTGCGTGCCGGGCTCGAGCGCCTGATTCGCCACTACGGCCCGAGCACGTTGAAGCTGAAAGGCCGTGGTCTGATGAGCGGCATTGAGTGTCCGGACGGCGAGATGGCCGGCGAGATCATTCGCGAAGCGTTCGAGAACGGTCTGGTGATCGAAACCAGCGGGGCGCACGATCAGGTGGTGAAGTGCCTGGTACCGCTGACCATCACCATGGCGCAGATCGACTTTGGTCTGGATGTGCTGGACAAGGCGTTTGCCAAGGCCACCGCTGCGCGCGAAAAGAAGGCTTCCTGAACGGAGCGACGGAACAGATAACCGAAGGATTTTAACGACATGATCGTACGTACACTGGCGGAATGTGCCGAGAACGGCCGCAAGATCTATTCAGAGACCAATACCTGGGACAGCACCCGTCTGTCTCTGAAGGATGATGGCATGGGGTTCTCGTTCCACATTACCAACATCTACCCGAACACCGAGACCCATATCTGGTACCAGAACCATCTGGAAACCGTTTACTGCATCAGTGGCTCCGGTGAGGTCGAAACGCTGGAAGACGGCAAGGTTTACAAGATCGAGCCGGGTACCGTCTACATTCTGGACAAGAACGACCGTCACCTGCTGCGTGGCGGCCCGGAAGGGATGCAGGTGGCCTGTGCCTTCAACCCGCCGCTGCACGGCAAGGAAGTGCATGACGAAAACGGTGTGTATCCCCTGGAAGCGGAGGCCGTCGATGCCTGAGACAGAGAGTACGACAACTGCCCGTCATAGCGTCGAGAAGATCGGCGGAACCTCGATGAGTCGTTTCGCCGAGTTGATGGACACGATTCTGATCGGTGAGCGGAGCGGTGCGGATCTCTACCAGCGTATCTTCGTTGTATCTGCCTACGGTGGTATGACCAATCTGCTCCTGGAGCACAAGAAAACCGGTGAGCCCGGTGTGTACGGCCGCTTTGCCAATGGTGAGCAGGAGCAGAGCTGGCACGAATCGCTCGACCGGGTCAGCGACGAGATGCTGGCGATGAACCGGCAGCTGTTCGGTGACACGCCGGCACGGGAGAAGGCTGATCTCTTCATCACCGAGCGCATCGAAGGGGCGCGCAGCTGTATGCAGAACCTGCAGGCGCTGTGTCGCTATGGTCATTTCCAGCTGACCGACCATCTGCTGCGGGTGCGCGAGATGCTGGCGGCAATCGGTGAGGCGCACAGCGCGTTCAATACGGTGCTGGCGCTCAAGGGCGCCGGTGTCAATGCGCGTCTGGTGGACCTCAGCGGCTGGCACGAGCCGGAGCCGCTGCCGTTCGAGGAGATGCTGAAGAAGCATCTGGACGGCATCGATCTGGCGCGTGAACTGCCGATCGTCACCGGCTATACCCACTGTAAGGAGGGGCTGATGCGCACCTTCGACCGGGGCTACAGCGAAATGACGTTCAGCAAGATTGCGACGCTGACCGACGCCCGTGAGGCCGTGATTCATAAGGAATTCCACCTCAGTACCGCGGATCCTGGCATCGTCGGGCTGGAGAACATCGTCACCATCGGGCGCACCAACTACGATGTGGCCGATCAGCTCTCCAACCTCGGGATGGAGGCGATCCATCCGAAGGCGGCGAAAGGGCTGCGTGAAAAGGGGATCGAGCTGCGGATCAAGAACGCATTCGAGCCCGAGCACTCCGGTACCCTGATCAGTCAGGACTACTGCAGTGCCGAGCCCTGTGTCGAAATTATCGCCGGCCGTCAGGGCGTGTTCGCCCTCGAGGTGTTCGATCAGGACATGCTGGGCGATATCGGCTATGAGATCGAGCTGCTGCAGCTGCTCAAGGACCTGAAGGTCTATGTGGTCAGCCGCGACGCCGATGCCAACAGCCAGACCTACTACCTGTCCGGTACCCGCAAGATTATCAATCGCGCGGTGCGCCTGATCGGTGAGAAGTACAGCGGCGCAGAAGTGCAGCTGCACCGGGTCGCGATCGTGTCCGCGATCGGTTCCGATATGAAAGTGCCCGGTATCCTGGCACGCACGGTATCGGCACTGTCGGATGCCAACATCAGCGTCCAGGCCCTGCACCAGTCGGTGCGCCAGGTCGAGATGCAGGCGATTGTCCGTGAAGAGGACTATGAGAAGGCGATCAAGGCACTGCACCACGCCCTGATCGAGCGAGAGGAGCACGGCGACGTCATCTGTGCCGCCTGATTCCCTTTCTCTGGCCTGAAAACAGATCGGCCCGCGGGTTTCCCCGCGGGCCGATTTCGTCTGACCGTCTGCGTCTTGGCGGCTCAGATGCGCTCGTCGTAGATGTCGCTGATCTGGCGTGCCAGAGCACGCTCTTCCATCAGGTCTTCAATCTGACGGCGGCGCTTGCCGTTATAACGGAGACGGGTCTGAGCGACTTCCTCGTCGTCGGTGATCTGTTCGCTCCAGTCATCCAGATCGTCGAGGGAGTGATCGACACGAATTTTGGTGCCCATCGGCAGTCTTCTCACACTTGAGTTAACGGTTAACAGCCACGGGGGGCTGCGGTCATGATCGCAGAAGGACCGTTTCAAACCTTCTTAAGGCGCGAATATAGAGCAGGTTTCAAGTGTGCAGTAAATTGATTTTTGCTATCGAAATTCGTTAAAAAGCGGGTGTCAGTCTATCAGCGGCGGCGACCGTTGCAGTCGCCGCCTTTTTTGCCAATAAAAGCTTACTTTTCAAACACATAAGTGCCTGGTGCCGGGCATATCGGGGCGAAGCCCTGATCCGGGTTGCCCATCGAGGGCGGTGCGACGCGCTCGCTCGAGTGCTGTGCCAGCCAATCGGACCAGGGTTCCCACCAGGAGCCTTCCTGTTTCGGGTAGCGGTTGACCCACTCGTCGGGCGAGATGTACTTGTCGTCCGGCTTGTTTTCGGCCATTCGGTAGGCGCGCCGCGGATGCCCGGGCTCGCTGACGATGCCGGCATTATGGCCGCCGCTGGTGAGGACGAAGGTCAGGTCGGTGTTGACCAGTCCGTGCAGCTTGTACACCGAGCGCCAGGGGGCGACGTGATCCTTCTCGGTGGCCACCGAGAAGATCGGGGCGCGGATATCGCGCAGCGATACCGGCCGGTCATCGACGATAAAGCGCCCACTGGCCAGATCGTTGTGCAGGAACATGCTGCGCAGATACTGGGTGTGCATCTTGTACGGCATTCGTGTGGAATCGGAATTCCATGCCATCAGGTCGTTCATTTTTGGCCGTTCGCCGAGCAGATACTCGCTGACCAGCCGTGACCACAGCAGATCGTAGGAGCGCAGCAGGGTAAAGGCGCCCGCCATCTGGCTGGTATCCAGATAGCCGCGGTCCCACATCACGTCTTCCATGTAGCTGAGCTGGCTTTCATCGATAAACAGCATCAGTTCGCCGGCTTCGGTGAAATCGGTCTGTGCCGTAAACAGCGAAATGCTCTGGAAGCGATCGTCTTCATCCCGTGCCATCGCCGCTGCGGTGGTGGCCAGCAGGGTGCCACCGAGGCAGTAGCCGACACCGTGCACCTTGCGCTGCGGCACGATGTGGTTGATCGCCCGCAGCGCGTCGCGCACGCCGCGGTTGATGTAGTCCTTCATGGCCAGGTCTCGGTCTTCGGCATCCGGGTTGTGCCACGAGATCATGAACACCGTATGGCCCTTGTCGACAAGGTACTTAACCAGCGAGTTATGCTCAGACAGATCCAGGATGTAGTACTTCATGATCCAGGCCGGGATGATCAGGATCGGTTCGGCGTGTACGTCCTTGGTTGTCGGCGCGTACTGGATCAGTTCGATCAGGCGGTTGCGGTACACCACTTCGCCTTTTGTCGTCGCCAGATTCTTGCCGACGCAGAACGCTTCACAGGTGCGCTCGGTACCCAGCATATACGCCTGCATGTCTTCCAGCAGGTTCTGCAGGCCCTGATACAGGCTGTTGCCGCCGGTTTCGATGGCGCGGTTGATGATCGTCGGGTTGGTGGCCGGGAAGTTGGTCGGCGAGAACATGTCGAGCCACTGGCGCGCGGCGAATGTAACCACATTCTCATGGTGGCGGCTGACGCCGGGAATGCCGGTGGTCGCGTAGTGCCACCACTGTTCACGCATCAAGAACCCCTGTGCCACAACATTGAACGGGAAGGTTGACCAGGCGGGGTCGTTGAAGCGGCGATCCTGTGCCAGCGGCTGGATCAGCGGCGGTGTATCCGGGTCGACTGCGGCACGCGCGCTCCAGAGTAGAAACGCCTCGTGTTTGCGCGACAGGTTCTCGGCCAGCTCGTTCATCTTGCCGGGGGAGTGGGCAATATGGATCAGCCAGTCCATATAGGCCAGTGTCAGTGAGGCCGGGGAGATCCCCTGAGTGAAGCGACCTTCGAAGGCGTGGATGACCCGGTCGATGCTGTTCTTGAATTCGTTGAACTGCAGGTGTGACATGCGGCTGAAACTCCTTGCGTCGATCGCCTGAACAGCGCACGGCTGAGTGCGTGGACACTGTCGGGGCTTATTTAGGAAATATTCCTATAGTCCTGCGGGCCCCGTTGCAAAATGATGAAGCTACAGAATAGCCCATCCATACGGGGATCGTAATGGCGCATCACTGTCGGCACTGTCAGCACCTGCTTCGCTCCGGTTTTGCCCGGAGCCCGCACGCGCGCATGAAGCCGCTGGTTGAGCGCTGCGCGAGCACCCTGTACGCCTGTCACGAGTGCCTGAGTGTGTTCGAGTTCAGTCGCGGCAGTGCCTGGCTGCTGGGCCGCCTGTCACCTCTTGCGTCCTCGTCAGTGTCGTCTTCGCAGGGCGCCACCCCTGCTGTTCGTCAATAATAACGCGGTTAATCGCGTTTGTGCTGCATGTGCGAAAAAATTGGGCTGGCGACCCGGGCCAGACTCAGACATAGTACACGGAACCGCTGCCAGCGCGCCGTCGCCGGCGAGCCTCCGTCGTAAGTGTCGAACAGGTCAGGATTCCGAGTTGTGTCTACCCGTTATCTGAAACGTTTCTTCAAACCCCGTTCCATTGCGGTCTTCGGCGCCTCCGAGCGGGAAGACAGCATGGGCGGCATCGTGCTGCGCAACCTGCTCGAGAGTGGTTTCGAGGGTACCTTGATGGCGGTCAACTCGAAGGGCTACGACACTGTCAACGGCGTGCCCTGTTTCGCCGGCGTTTCCGAACTGCCCGAAATGCCGGATCTGGCGATTATCTGCTCCCCGCCGGATGCGGTGGCCGGTATCATCCGCAAGCTCGGTGCCAATATGGTGAAAGCGGCGATGATTCTGACCGGCGGGCTTTCGCTGCATCAGAGTTCGCACGCACGGGCGCTGCGAGAGGAGGTCAGGGAAGCTGCACGGCCCTATGGTATTCGCATTCTTGGCCCCGACTGTATGGGGATGCTGGTGCCGGGTTCGAAGATGAATGCCAGCTACTCCCACGTCAATATTCTCAAGGGCAAGGTTGCCTATGTCGGCCAGTCGGGCCTGCTGGGGACGGCGATGATCGACTGGGCCAATGGTCAGGAGATCGGCTTTTCCCACTTCCTGACGCTGGGTGACGGCGTTGATGTCGATCTGCCGTCGATCGTGGACTACCTGTCGCGTGATCCCTGGACCCATGCGATTCTGCTGCAGATGGACCGCGTCATCGGTGATGCCCGGGCCTTTGTGTCGGCGATTCGGGCGGCATCGCGCAACAAGCTGGTGCTGGTGCTGAAGTCCAGCATTATTACCGATGCGGAGCATCCGGCGCCGCGGATCCCCGGAATACCGAATCAGGATCGGGTATATGAAGCCGCGCTGCGCCGGGCCGGTGTGGTGCAGGTTGAAACCGCCGATGAGCTGTTTAATGCGCTGGAGACACTGTCGCGCATGAAACCGATGCGCGGTGAGCGGCTGGCGCTGCTGTGTAACGGCATGGGCCCGAACGCTCTGGCGGTCGATCGGCTGCTGAAGAAGGGTGGTCAGATGGCTCAGCTGACGGACGAGACCGAGCGCGCGCTGACCGAGCTGTTGCCGCCGGAGGCGCGTGTCAGCAACCCGGTGGATCTGAATGCCGACGCCACGCCGGAGCGCTTTGCCGAGGCGGCGCGTCTGCTGACCAAGGATCCCAATGTCGATGCCGTGCTGCTGATCCATGCGCCGACGCGGCTGGCGCCCAGTGTCGAAACGGCTGAGCAGGTGATTCAGGTCGCGCGCAAGACACCACGCAATCTGCTGACCTGCTGGATGGGGCGGTACTCGGCGATTGCGGCCCGCAACGCCTGTAATACGGCCGGTATTGCGACCTTTCTGACACCGGAGGAAGCGGTCAACGCCTTCATGCACATGGTTGATTACTATCGCAACCAGCGTGTGATGCGCCAGACGCCGGCCCCCTATCTGCGCCAGAATCTGCCCAACCGTCAGCGTGCCAGTGAGTTGCTGGCCGCGGTGCGTGACAGCGGACGGCAATATCTGCTGCACAGCGAAGCGAGCACGCTGCTGAACCTGTACGAGATTCCGACCGCCAATACCTGCTACGCCGAGGATATTCCGGGCGTGGTCGACTGCGCCCGTCAGATGGGGGGCTCGGTTGCCGTCAAGGCGTTGCATGCGTCCAACGCCTGGCCGTTCAGCTACGACGACAGTGCGCACCAGCGCTGGCATGACCTGGCGCTGGATCTGTACTCGATCAACGAAGTCCGCCACGCGACCACCAAGCTGGCCTATCGCGTCAGCGAGCATTACAGCGGTGACGAGCTGTTCGGCTTTGCCGTGCAGCAGATGAAACGGGGTTTTCAGTCGTTGCAGATCAACGTCGGTATCACCCGTGATCCGGTGTTTGGACCGCTGCTGGTGTTCGGTGTCGGAGGCTATACCGTGGATGTGCTGGCGGATCGCAATATCATGCTGCCACCGCTGAATCTGGCGCTGGCGCGGGAGCTGGTCAAGAGCTCGCGGGTGTACCGCATCATCGCCGAGAACAGCTATCAGGTTGAGCGCGATCTCGATCACCTCAGCGAACTGCTGCTGAGGCTCTCGGAGATGCTGGTCGATCTGCCGGAGCTGCAGGGGCTGGAGATCAATCCTCTGCTGCTCAACAAGCGTGGTCTGCTGGCGGTGGATTGCGCGGCGTCGATCGGCGAGCCGGGGCGGCTCTCGATCAGTCCATACCCCGAACATCTGACCGAAGAGATTACGCTGAAGCGTTCCGGGCGCCCGGCGGTGCTGCGGGCCATCCGTGGCGAGGATGAACCCGCGCACCTTGAGTTCTACAACCGTCTGAGCCCGGAATCGATCCGTTTGCGCTATTTCTACAGCCGCGGCGTGCCGACCCATGATGAGCTGGCGAACTGGACCCAGATCGATTACGACCGCGAAATGGCGTTTATCGTGTCGGCGCCCCGTCTCGACGGGCAGGGCTACGAGACACTCGGCGTTGTGCGCGCCGTGACCGATGCCGACAACGTACGGGCGGAGTTTTCGGTGGTGATTCGCGATGATCTCCAGGGGGAAGGGCTGGGCGTGATTCTGATGCAGAAGATCATCGACTACTGCCGCTCACGCGGCACACTGGAGCTGTCAGGCTCCACGTTGGCGACCAATAAAGGCATGCAGGCGCTGGCGCGAAAACTCGGCTTTCGGATCAGCTACAACGCCGAGGAGGAGGTCATTGAGATGAAAATGCTGCTCAATGAGCCCACCGAGGACTGGCAGATCTACCGCTTGCAGCAGTAATCCGGGCTCCGTATAGTCCGCCTGATCGTTCAGTCAGGAAGCTGTCTTCGTCCCATGTCATCCGAGTCCCTGCCATCGTCCGGTTTTCGTCTGTCGCTACCGGTGCTGTTCGGTTATATACCGCTGGGCATCGCATTCGGCGTGCTGTTCTCGGAGCTCGGTTATCACTGGCTCTGGGCCACGGCGATGGGGGCCTTCATCTACGCCGGTGCTGCCCAGTTTCTGGCGGTCGGCCTGATTGCGAATCAGGCCGGCCTGTTTGAAGTGTTCGTTGCCGTCTTTCTGCTCAACGCCCGCCATCTGGTGTACGGCCTGTCGCTGATCTCACGGCTCGGGCTGCGCGGCTGGCGGCGCTGGTACCTGATCTTTGCACTCACCGATGAAACCTACTCGCTGCTGACGGCGCTGGAGCGTCAGGCGCCGTCGCTGCGAGATCGCCTGCAGGTGCGTATCGCGGCGCTGAATCAACTGTACTGGGTGCTGGGGTGCACGCTGGGGGCCTGGCTTGGCAGCCAGCTGCCGTTGCCGACCGAGGGCGCCGAGTTTGCGCTGCCGGCACTGTTCATGGTGCTGACGCTCGAGCAGTACCGCCATGTCAGAAAGCCGCTGCTGTTTCTGCTGGCGCTGCTGATCGGTCTGGTCGCGCTGTTCATCAGTCCCGATCAGATGTTGCTGATCTCGGTACTGCTGGCGGTGTCATTGCTGTTGATGGCCAAGGGAGGGGAGCGATGGAACCGACTGCGTATCTTCTAGCTTTTATCGCGCTCGCGGCACTGGCGACGTTTCTGACCCGGGCGTTGCCGTTCCTGCTGCTGGCCGGTCATGCCGAGCATGAATGGCTGCAGTTCCTTGGCCGTTTTCTGCCGCCGGTGCTGATGGTATTGCTGCTGGTCTATGCGTTGAAGACTCCGCTGGTCAGCGGCGTGGGGCTGGCGCAGTCACTGCTGGCGCTGGCGCTGGTCGTGCTGCTGCATCTGACGCTGCGCAATGCGCTGGTCAGCATACTGGGTGGCACGGCCGGTTATATGCTCATGGTGCAGCAGTGGATGCCGCTGTGACTGGCGCGTATGACGCGCGGGATAACCGATTATGTGCAGACAGGGAGCTGAACAACCGATGACGACTTTGTTGACACAGGACAGCGCGATCACCGATGCGGCCCTCGCCGCGATTGCCCACATGCCCACCGCCAGCTTGCCGGTGCTGATGGATGAGGGGTTCGTCAAGCGTCTGCGTGATGCCGACTTCATGCGTATCGCAGCACTGCTGGCGCGGAAAAGTTATGACGAAGGTGGCTGTCCGATCGGGGCGGTCATCGTCGATAACGTCAGCGGACGCATCCTCGGCAAGGGTCACAACACGCTGGTGCAGGAGAGTCATCCCTACAATCACGGTGAAACGGCCGCGATTCGCGATGCGGGTCGCGTCGACTTCAGTCGCACGACGCTGTATACGTCGCTCAGCCCGTGCGATGTCTGCGCGGCGCTGATCCGCATGCGCGGATTTGCCCGTGTCGTGGTGGGGGATGTGACCAACGCTGCCGGCAATGAAGCGTCGCTGCGCGAGCACGGCATTCAGGTGGATGTGCTGGAGGAGCCGGCGGCGGTCGATCTCTATGCCCGGTTCAGGGCGGAACAGCCGGCGCTGGAGCGTGAGGACTGGCTCGGTGTGCGGGCGCTGAGCGAAGGGTGATCGCTCAGTGCTCCGGCAGCTCCGGGCAATACATTTCGTGCAACGTGTGAATGATCCGCTTGGCGGTATCGCCCTCCAGCGAGTAATAGATGGTCTGTGATTCGCGTCGCGTCTTGACGAGGCCATCCTTGCGCAGCACAGCGAGATGCTGCGACAGCGCGCTCTGACTCAGATCCAGGCAGCGGTTCAGTTCACTGACCGACAGCTCGCGGCCGTCCAGATGGCAGAGGATCAGCAGGCGGCTGTCGTTTGCCAGCGCCTTCATCAATTTGGCGGCCCGTGACGCGTTCATCTTCATCAGCTCCAGCGTCGGGTTGATCGGCTGCTCGGAAACGCTGTCCTGTGGTGTACCTGTCTTGATCTCTGTCACGTCTACTGCTCTCCGGCGCAACATTATGGCTGTTGCTCTCTTATTGTGTAAGCGGGGGATGACAGTCGCGCCTTCTGTATTTTATCCCATACTGTTGAAGTCGCTCAAACAGTATATCAGTGATTGCAGTATTAGCATTATCTAATATAATGCCGGGTATCGTTCCTCAGGTTTCAGGTGATTGCCTTGAAGATATTGCGTGAGCCACTGCTGAGTTTCTCAATCGGGTCCCCGCGCTGGGTATTCGTGCTGACACTGGCGCTCTGTGTGCTGGCGGCCCTGCAGATTCCGTCGATTCAGGTTGATACCGACCCGGAAAACATGCTGCCGGCGGAGCAGCCGGATCGCGTGTTCCACGATGAGGTCAAGGAGCGTTTTGCGCTGCATGACATGATCGTCGTGGGCATCGTCAACGAGGACGATCCCGCCGGTATCTATAACCCGGAGTCTTTGGCGGCACTGACGCAGCTGTCCGGTCAGATCGCCGGCTTCGACGGCGTGATCGAGCAGGATCTGATGGCGCTCGATCGGGTTGACAACATCACGCAGGAGGGGCCGGGCAGTATTCGCTTCGAGTGGATGATGCGTGAGGCACCGACCACTCAGGCGCAGGCGGCCGAGATTCGGGCCGCCGTCGAACGTCTGCCGCTGCTGGACAATACACTGGTATCCGGCGATGGTCGCGCGGCCGCGATCTATGTACCGATCGAACAGAAGTCGATGAGCTACCGCATCTCGCAACAGATTGAGCGTGCGATCGCGGAACTGAATGTGGATGATCAGTTCCACATTGCCGGTCTGCCGGTGGCGGAGGACACCTTTGGTGTCGAGATGTTCATCCAGATGGCGATATCGGCGCCGCTGGCCGGCCTGATGATCTTCCTGCTGATGTGGGTGTTCTTCCGCAGTCTGCTGCTGATTACGGCGCCGATGCTGGTAGCGATCGCCGCGGTCATCATCACCATGGGAACGCTGATCGGGCAGGGCTACACCGTCCATATCATGAGTTCGATGATACCGATCTTCCTGATGCCGATCGCCGTGGTCGATTCGGTCCATATCCTGTCCGAGTTTGCCGACCGCTACCGTCCGGGTGAGGATGCCCGGCCGGTGGTGCGTGAGGTGATTCGCCATCTCTTTACGCCGATGCTGTATACGTCGCTGACATCGGCGGTGGGTTTTGCCTCACTGGCGTTTACGCCCATCCCGCCGGTACAGATATTCGGTTTGCATGTGGCGTTCGGGATTCTGCTCGCGTTCCTGCTGACGATCACGCTGGTGCCGGCCTATATCGTCAGTCTGTCGCAGCGGCGTATGGCCCAGCTGAAGGATCACAACATCCATGAGGATGACAACACGCGGCTCGGACGTCTGCTGTCCGCCATCGGCCGCTTCTCGGTGGCGCGGGCACGACCGCTGGTGCTGATGTTTGTCGCCTTGAGTGTGCTCAGTGTCTGGGGCGTGAGCCAGATTCAGATCAACGATAACCCGGTGCGCTGGTTCAAGGAGGATCACCGCCTGCGTGTGGCTGATCGGGTTTTGAACCAGCATTTCTCCGGTACCTATAACGCCTATCTGGTGTTCGAACACGAAGGGTCGCAGGCGCCGATCAACGAGCTCAACGAAGCGTTGCGAGCGTCGCTGCGGGCGTCTGAACAGGGTACGCAGCTGCTGCCGGTGCTGGAGTCGATGATCGAGGCGGCGGCCCACGACGACTTCGACCGATACACCAGTCAGCTGGCGGCGCGTCTGGATGAGGCCAGTTTCAATCGACCGATTGACGAGGAGTCGATCTGGCTGGATCTGCTGCAACAGGTGGAGCAGCGTCAGGTGGCGGCCAAGTATTTCCTGCAGCCGCAGGCGCTGGCCTGGCTGGATGCGTTGTCACAGCACCTGATCGACACCGGTGATGTGGGCAAGGTCAACAGCCTGCCGGTGCTGGTCAAGACGGTCTATCGCGAGCTGACCGGTGGCGATGAGAGCCAGTATGTGTTGCCTGATTCGGCCCGTGCGGTGTCGCAGACCCTGCTGAGCTACCAGTCGTCGCACCGTCCGGACGATCTGTGGCACTTCGTGACGCCGGATTACCGCTCGA
The DNA here is from genome assembly GCA_030602245.1 of Marinobacterium sp. Classification (GTDB taxonomy): domain Bacteria; phylum Pseudomonadota; class Gammaproteobacteria; order Pseudomonadales; family Balneatricaceae; genus Marinobacterium_D. The sequence continues at coordinate 8,215 of JAUWAC010000018.1, read as the reverse complement.
GTCTGCTGTGGCTGCAGCTCAAGAGCGGGGACAACCAGGATATGACCGCGGTGATCGATCAGGTGGACGCGTACATCGCGGCCCATCCGCTGCCGCAGGGGGTCACCATGCACTGGGCGGGCCTGACCTACATCAACGTGGTGTGGCAGGATCAGATGGTCAACGGCATGCTCAACAGCCTGCTCGGCGCCTTCGTCATGGTGCTGGTGATGATGATCGTGCTGTTCCGTTCGCTGCGCATCGGCTTGCTGGCGATGTTGCCGCTGAGCGTCACGATCCTGTTCATCTACGGCCTGATCGGCTTCGTTGGCAAGGATTACGATATGCCAATCGCGGTGCTCTCGGCGCTGACGCTGGGGCTGTCGGTGGACTTTGCGATTCACTTCCTTGAGCGTGCCCGTGCGATCTATCGCGAACGGGGCAGCTGGCCTGAGGCGGTCAGCGAAATCTACAAGGGCCCGTCACGGGCGATCAGCCGCAACGCCATCGTCATCGCGATCGGCTTTACGCCGCTGTTGGTCGCGCCGCTGGTGCCCTATGTCACGGTCGGGTTCTTCCTTGCCTCGATCATGGCGGTGTCCGCGGTGGTGACGATCATGCTGCTGCCGGCGGTGATCACGCTTATTCGTAATCCGAGTCGACTCTTTGGCGCACCGGCCAGGAGCACCCAAACCGAACAGGAGGCATGATATGAGAGCGTTTACAGGTTGGATGGCGTCGCTGTTGCTCGTGCCTGCGCTGGCGTGGCCACTGCACGCATGGGCTGAAGCCCTGACCGATGTGGGCGAGATTGTCGATCGGGCGAATCGTGCCGCCTACTATCAGGGCGATGATGGCCGCAGCGAGGTGCGGATGGTGATCCGCGATGGTCAGGGCCGTGAGCAGCTGCGTCAGTTCACGATTCTGCGCAAGGATGTGACCGACGGTGGCGATCAGCATTTCTATGTCGCGTTCAGCCGCCCGGCGGACGTGCGCAACACGGTGTTCATGGTCGCCAAGCATGTGGATCGTGATGACGACCGCTGGCTCTATCTGCCGGGGCTGGATCTGGTCAAGCGGATCTCGGCCGGTGACAAGCGCACCAGCTTCGTCGGTTCACACTTCTTTTATGAGGATGTGTCGGGCCGTAACCCGGCGGAAGACCAGTTCGAACTGCTGGAAACGACCGAGACGCACTATCGCCTGAAAGCAGTACCCAACAGCCCCCAGAGTGTGGAGTTCGACCATTACCTGCTGTGGATCGATCGCAACACGATGCTGCCGACGCGGATCGACTACGTCGATGGCAAGGGTGAAACCTACCGCCGGGTTGAAGCACTCGAGGTCAGTGACGTACAGGGATACCCGACTGTCATCCGCAGCCGCGTGTCCGATCTGCGCGGCGGTGGCCAGACGACGATGGAGTTCGGGTTCATGAAGTACAACATCGGGCTGACGGATGATGTGTTCAGCGAACGCTCGCTGCGAACACCGCCTCGGGAATGGCTGCGGAGGCCGGAATGAGGAAACTGCTGCCCCTGCTGATGCTGACGGCGCTGCCGGTCATGGCCGCCGAAACGGACTCCGGTTCGGCACCGGCCGATACGGCCTGGGGGGATGACCCCTGGGGCGGTGATCCCTGGAGTGAGGCGTCGACCGGGCCTCGCCTGCACGGGTTCTACGAGCTGGGACTGGGCGGGCGTCTTCAGGATGATCCTGCGCTGCCGGATGACAAGACGCTGGCCGAGGTACGGGCACGGCTGGAGTGGGCTGGCGACAGCGCCGGCCTGCACTATAGTCTGCAGGGCGATCTCTACGCCGATGGGGTTGAAGCGGGGCCCAGCATCGATCTGCGCGAGGCGCTGGTGCAGTTCACACCGCTGGCCAGTGTCGATGTGCAGGCCGGGCAGCAGGTGCTCACCTGGGGCACCGGCGACATGCTGTTTCTGAACGATCTGTTTCCGAAAGACTGGAAATCCTTCTTTGCCGGTCGCGATGAGGTGTATCTGAAGGCCCCGGCGCCCAGCATCAAAGTCAGCTATTACGGCGATGCGGCCAACCTGGATCTGGTCTGGACGCCGCTGTTTACGCCCGATCGCTACATCGACGGCGAGCGCTTCAGCTACTTCTCACCGATGGTCGGGCACGCGGTGGCCGCGCCGGCGTATCGGCTCGATGCCGACGAACCCGATCGCTTCCCGCAGGACGGGGAGTTTGCGGCGCGTCTGTTCGGGCGTGTCGGTGGTACCGAGTGGGCACTGTACGCGTATCATGGTTTCTGGAAACAGCCGATGGGTGTCGATGCCGGCGGTTCGCCGGTGTTTCCGGCGCTGCAGGTCTACGGTGGCAGCGTGCGCGGCACACTGGCGGGTGGCATCGCCAATGCGGAAATGGCGTGGTATCACGGCGATGATCGCGACGGCGACGATCCGCGCACACCCAATGACCAGCTGCGCGCGTTGCTTGGCTATGAGCACGAGATCGTGCCGCGTCTGACCGGAGCGGTGCAATACTACGTGGAATGGATACAGGATTATGCGGCGCTGGAGCGCAGCGATCCGGCGGCTTACCGCCCCGATGAGCTGCGTCAGGTCGTCACGCTGAGGCTGACGTCAAAACTGATGCGAGACAATCTGACCCTGTCCTGGTTCAACTACTGGTCGCCCACCGATCAGGACTACTACATGCGGCCGTCCGTCAGCTACCGGCTCGATGACCAGTGGACGCTGAGTGGTGGTGCCAATCTCTTCGGCGGCGATGCGCCCCACACCTTTTTTGGCCAGTTCGAGGATGCGTCCAACGTCTGGCTGCGGCTGCGCTACGGCTTCTGAGGCCGGTCAGGCGGCACGACGCTGACGCCGTGGATCCGGGCCGTCGGTCATGACCCGATTGCGGCCGGCCCCCTTGGCGCGATACAACGCCTTGTCGGCGCGTTTGATCACCATGTCGGGGCGTTCGTCGCTCTCACGCCATGCCACACCGATGCTGATTGTGACCTGAACCTGCTTCTGACCGCGGGCGCCCTGACGGGCCTGGCGTCCCGCCTTGTCATTGCGTGGCCGTTGCGGAGCACGCACCTGCATCGGGTAGTGTTCGACCCGCTGGCGCACGGCATCGAGCGCCGCCACCACCTCTTCTTCCCGGCGGCCGTTGAAGACGATGGTAAATTCCTCGCCGCCGTAGCGAAACAGGCTGCCGCCGGCGCCGACCTGGCGCAGTTGCGTCGCGACCATGCGCAGCACCTGATCGCCGACATCATGGCCATAGGTATCGTTGAACTGCTTGAAGTGGTCGATATCGAGCATGGCGATCGCGTACTGGCGGCCCAGTCCGGCCAGGCGGTGCTCCAGTGCGCGCCGGGCCGGCACGCCGGTCAGCGTATCGACGAATGCCATCGCATAGATGTGCTGGATCACCGACAGCGTCAGCAGCAGCGGAGCGACGCTCAGCAGCAGCGCCGGCAGCGGAGGCTGAGACAGCAGCGCCATCGCCAGCAGCACGCAGAGCAGGGCGCCAAACAGGGCAACCTCATCCGGTGTGCGCCGGGTCAGTGTCAGCAGCAGTGACAGTCCCAGTATCGGCAGACCCAGCCAGGCCACCCCCCTGGACAACAGCAGCTGAGGCTGCACCTGCTCCAGCAGCAGCGGGTGCAGGCGTACCAGCAGCGGGGCGAGCTCACCGGGCTGGCTCCAGAAACATGCCAGCGTTGCGTAAGGCGCCAGCGTCAGTGCCAGCTTGCTCAGACCGCGGCGACAGAACAGCGATGTGTCCCGCTGTACCAGTGTCCAGACCTGTACCACGCAGACGGTGAGACCGAGCAGGGTGTAAAGCACATAGGCATCGGGTTGGTCGAGCCCGGCGCGGGCGATCTGCTGGAGCAGCAGCGCTGCGAAACCGAGATGGATCGCACAGAGGGCCACTCGGCCGCGCTTGAAACCGGCAGCGAACGCCAGCGCGAGCCCGAACAGCGGCAGCGGCAGCGTGCCGACCAGCTGCCGCATGGCGGGTTCAAGCAGGCTCAACAGCGGCGCCACGGCCCAGGGCAGCGACAGCAGCAACAGTGGCAGGTAAAGGCGGGCGAGTTTCAGCAATGGGCCAGATCCCTGACATACAATGCCGGGATACTATCATGAAAGCGTGAGCGCCCGCATGAGGCGCTCACCGGGGGTCAGCGGGCAGTGGTCGGGGTGCGAAAGCCGAGCAGGCGGGCCAGCCAGAACGCGGGGCACCAGCCGGTAAACGCCGACTGCAGCAGGCTCAGGCCGATCACGCCGGTCACCAGCAGCAGTGCCTGCGGCAGTTGGGCCAGGAATACCAGTGCCAGTGTCACCAGGACCATAGCGCCGGCGATGAGGTGTACGCCCTGATGGATGCTCATGCCCTGGGCACAGCGCTCTTCCCGCAGACCCAGCTTGCGGAAGACGGTCATCGCCGGACACCAGTTGGTGAAGGCCGACTGCAGCAGATTGAGCCCGACAAAGGCGGTCAGATAGTAGCCCCAGGGGTGCGCATAGTGGCCGATCAGCAGGCTGATCAGGATCACGCTACCGGCCATCAGGCGAAGTGCGGCATGAAGGGTCATGTCAGATCTCCATAGTCTAAATTAGATGTCGCTAATATAGCATCGAAATTGATCCCTGTCGCTAGCCGGATGGGTGTCGGGCACTATTCTGTAAGGAAAGGTCAAACCGATACCGCACGGATGAAAACAGGAGAGCAGCATGTTCGGCAAATTGTTGGTCAGCGTCGATGAGGATAGTGAGCATCTCGCGTTGCTGGAGAAAGCGGCGCGACTGGCACTGACGCAGGGGCAGCTGGAGTTGTTCTGTTGTGTGTATCAGGCCGCGTTGGAGCCGGGCGTGGCGGGCATGGATGAAGCGCAGAACCGGGCGCGTCATGCCTACATGACCCAGTGCGAAGGACGGCTGGACCGCCTTGCTGAGCGGATTCGGCTCGATTCGGCACGGATTGGCACCGATGTCAGCTGGGACAGCGATCGCATCGAGGCGGTGCTGCGCAAATGCGAGCGCTTCATGCCGGATCTGCTGCTCTACCCGGTGTCGGGTGAAGCGGGTTTTCTGCACCATCTGCTCTCGCCCGGCGACTGGAAGCTGCTGCGCCGGGTCGAGGTGCCGCTGTTGCTGGCGCGGGAGCGCAGCTGGTGTTCACATCCGCGCATCGCGGTGGCGCTGGATCCGTTTCACCCCCGCAACGAGCCGGCGGCGCTGGACGGCAAACTGTTCGGCATGGCGCATGCGCTGGCGGCACAGCTGGAAGGGGAGCTGCATGTGCTGCATACCTATCATGCGCTGCCGCAGTCGGCGATTTTTGATGAACACCGGGTAACCGATTTTGCCGACCTGCAGCGCGAGGTGGAAAAGACGCATCGTGAGCGCCTCGAGGCGGTGCTGGCGCCGTGGCAGCATGAGCCGGGCGCGGCTGAGCTGCATCTGCTCGAAGGTGAGCTGCATCAGCGGGTGGGGCCGTTCTGTGACGAGTACGCGATCGACCTGCTGCTGATCGGCAATGTACCGCGCGGGGCGCTGGAGCATCTGTTGATGGGCAGCAGCGCCGAGCGCGCTCTGGAACGGGTCCGTTGTGACCTGCTGGTGGTCAAGCCGGACCCGTAACGCCGACCGGTCAGAGCTCGAAGCTGGCCCAGACCGGCGCGTGGTCGGAGGGGCGTTCCATTGCGCGCACCTCGTAATCGATACCGGCATCGATACAGCGCTCGAGCAGGACCGGCGTTGCCATGATGGCGTCGATACGCAGGCCACGCTTGGGCTCGGCGTCAAAGCCACGGCTGCGATAGTCGAACCAGCTGAACAGATCGTCGCGCTGGGGATAGCAGTGGCGGTAGGTATCACCCAGCCCCCAGTCATAGAGACGCTGCAACCATTCGCGCTCCTCCGGCTGGAAGCTGGTCTTGCCGGTGCGCAGCCAGCGCTTGCGGTTGTCCTCGCCGATACCGATATCGATATCCTGCGGCGAAATGTTCAGATCCCCCATCACCACGACCGGATCGTCGGCGGTGTGCTCCGATTGCAGGTGGGCCAGCAGATCGGCGTAGAACTTGCGCTTGGCCGGGAACTTGGTTTCGTGGGCGATATTCTCCCCCTGCGGGAAGTAGCCGTTGATGACCGTGTAGCGCTGCCCGCTATCGCTTTCGTAGTCACCGATGATCAGACGGCGCTGGGCATGTTCGTCGTCGTGTGAAAGCCTTTGCGCACCGCCAGCGGTTTACGGCGTGACAGCAGGCAGACGCCGTAATGTCCCTTCTGACCGTGGATCTCGGCGTGATACCCCAGCGCTTCGATCTCCGCCAGCGGGAACTGGTCATCGGCCACCTTGCTTTCCTGAATCCCGATCACATCCGGGGCGTGGCGTTCGATCACCGCTTGCAGCTGATGCAGGCGCACGCGGATGCCGTTGGTGTTGAAAGAAACCAGCTTCACCACAATAGATCTCTCCGAAACTCGATTGGGAGAGCGGATACTAGCAAAAATGGCTCGGGGCCGGGCGGGTTCATGATAGATTCTTGCTATTAGTTGTTTTGAGTTGATCAATTGGTAATGGCATGGGCCCGGCGTTAGGGTTTAGCGCTCCACAGAAGGGCTGAAGTGCGACAGTGTTTAAGGAGAGAAAGCGTGGCTGAGTTTGATTACGATCTGTTTGTTATCGGTGCTGGATCAGGTGGCGTACGCGCCGGGCGCATGGCCGCCGCTCGTGGCGTGAAGGTGGCGATTGCGGAAGATCTGTACCTGGGCGGTACCTGTGTCAACGCGGGTTGCGTGCCGAAAAAACTCTATGTCTACGCCTCTCACTACGCCGAGGGCTTTCATGAAGCGAAAGGTTTTGGTCTCGACGCCGGCGAGCCCCGCTTCGACTGGGCGACCCTGCGCGACAACAAGAAAGCCGAGATCAGCCGCCTGAACGGCATCTACGGCAACCTGCTGCGCAACGCCGGCTGCGACATCATCGACGGCCGTGCACGCGTGACCGGGCCGCACAGCGTCGAAGTGGCGGGGCGCGAATACAGTGCCGAGCGTATTCTGGTGGCCACCGGTGGCTGGCCGTTCGTGCCGGAGTTCCCCGGCAGTGAGCACGCCATCACGTCCAATGAGGTGTTTGACCTGGACAGCTTTCCGCGTCGCGTCATTGTCGTCGGTGGCGGCTACATCGCCGTGGAATTTGCCGGCATCTTCGCCGGGCTCGGCGCGACCACCGATCTGGTCTACCGGGGCGACATGATTCTGCGTGGGTTTGATCGCGAGATTCGTGAATTTACCCAGCAAGAGGTGGCGAAGAAAGGGGTCAACCTCTGCCTCAATACCAATATCACGCGCATCGACAAACAGCCGGACGGTACCCTGGTGGCAGAGCTCACCGACGGTCGCCGGCTGGAGGCGGACCAGATTCTCTATGCCACCGGCCGCCAGCCGAAAACCCAGGGACTGGGGCTCGAGGAGGCGGGCGTCAGGCTGGCCGACAACGGCGCGATTGTCGTCGACGACAATTTCCAGAGCAGTGTGCCGTCGATCTATGCCATTGGTGATGTGATCGATCGCATTCAGCTGACCCCGGTGGCGCTGGCCGAGGGGATGGCGCTGGTGCGGCATCTGTACGCTGATGGCGCACCGGTGAGCGTGGATTACGAGCTGATTCCGACCGCCGTGTTCTGTCAGCCCAACATCGGTACCGTCGGGCTCAGCGAAGAGCAGGCACGGGAGCGCTTTGAGCGGATCGACGTCTACCGCTCCGAGTTTCGTGCCCTCAAGCACACTCTGAGCGGCAGTGACGAGCGTACACTGATGAAAATGATCGTCGACAGCGCAACTGATCGTGTTGTCGGGATCCACATGGTGGGTGCCGATGCCGGCGAGATTATTCAGGGCTTCGCCGTGGCGCTGAAAGCGGGGGCGACAAAAGCGACCTTTGACAGCACCATCGGTATCCATCCGACGGCGGCGGAAGAGTTCGTCACCATGCGTGAGGTGGCACGCCACTGAAGCGCACGAGAGGCAGCAGGATCCGACAGCGCAGCCGCTGTCGGGCAGATGTGAAAACGGCCACCCCTGAGGTGGCCGTTTCTGTGGTGCGCCAGGCATGGCGCGTAGCGCCTTGACGGGCGCTGTTCCGATGCGCGTGGTGGCGGTCGGATGACTTGGAGGTGCAAGTCCTCTGTGGGCCCGGCAAGGGGAACCACTAGCCGAACGGCAAGGGTGTCCATCGCGAG
>JAUWAC010000025.1 GCA_030602245.1 Marinobacterium sp. | reverse complement strand
TCGTAGCTTTCCAGCTCGAAGCCTTCCCAGAAGAGGCTCAGCAGATTAGCATCCATGGTGTCGGCAGTAGTTGGGTTGTCGGTCGAGTTTTGGCGAACACAACCTTAACCCTTCTTACTGCCGCACTCCCACCTTCCCGCTAATCTGCGATGAACCATAAAAAAGAGCCGAACAAAGCCGGCTCCTGCAGCGATATGATCGGCTCAAGGCTCAGCGCGCAACCGGACGGTAGATGCCGGCGAAGAACGCGGACAGTTCCTGATAGGCATCCAGCGGCAGAATGTGCGCGACATACTGGTCCGGCCGCACCACGATCATACAGCCCTGTTCGCGATCGATACCGCGCATGTCGTAGATATCACCCAGCCCCTTGTGATCGACACAGAACACCTTTTCGTGATCCTGCAGCCCCAGCTTTCCCTTGGTCGGACGCAGCAGTGATGGCATCTGCTCGTAAGCCAGCTGATCGAAGGTCTGCTGGAAGACCGCACGCAGATCGATCAGACCGTCGATATCCTCATCCTTGCCGGTGAACTGCAGCACCGGTGAATTCGGATTGGTTTCCAGCCAGTCGGCCAGCTTGTGAATCGCCGAGCCCGGCGCGGAGCTGTCGTGGCGACCGGCAAAGGCGTAGATGCGCCAGCGCGTATCCGCTTCGGCCACATGACCCAGCTGCATCTGCTTGGCATCGGACACCCGCACCACCGGCGCGGAGTGGAAACGACGGCCGATCTCTTCGCCCCGGGCCAGCGCCTGATAGGTGTTCGGCCCCACCAGCGCGGATTCACCGTATTTCACCGCCAGACCGCCGGTAAACTCCAGATTGGCCTTGAACTGACGCACAAAGCGCGGCTCCTCGCCGTTATCCAGCGTCGACTCGCCGGCCGGGGCCGACATGATGCGCGCCCACTCATGGTCGGTATCGACCAGGCGCTTGGCTTCGGCCCAGCGCTCGGCGGAATAGCTGTGCAGCAGGCTCGCATCGGCACGACCGAGCAGCACATGCGCCAGTTTCCAGCCCAGATTGAAGGTATCCTGCATCGACACGTTCATGCCCTGACCCGCCTTCGGGCTGTGGGTATGACAGGCATCACCGGCGGTAAACACACGCGGGTTGCGGGTTGCCTGCTCACCGGCGGGCACATCGTCGAACTTGTCGGTCATGCGATGGCCGATCTCATAGATCGACCACCAGGCCACCTCTTTCACATCGATCGAGTACGGCTGCATGATGCGGTTGGCGCCGGCGATCAGATCATCGATGGTGAAGTTGCGGTTGGCGACGCGCTCGTCCGGGTTCAGTTTGTCCAGCTCCACATACATGCGGAACAGATACCCGCCCTCACGCGGCAGGATCAGCACGTTGCCCTCGTGAGCGGAAGTGATCAGACACTTCTGACGCACATCCGGGAAATCGGTGTTGGCGAGAATATCCATCACGCCCCACGCCTGATGTGCCGCATCGCCGTGCAGCTCGCCGCCGATCGCCTTGCGCACGTTGGAACGGGCACCGTCGCAACCGACCACGTAGTTGGCGCGTACCACTTTGGTTTCGCCCTTGTTTACGCCGGTGTTTTCCAGCGTCACCGTGACCGGATACTCGTCGGTGGTGGTATCGACTTGCAGATCACGTACCGCCCAGTTGTAGTCCGGCTCCAGTCGCGTGGTGGAGTTGCGCATCACATCGAGGAAAAGTTCGTGCACGCGTGCCTGGTTGATCAGGATGTGCGGCATCTCGGAGGAATCGTCCGCCACGTCCTGAACCCGGCCGATACGCTTGATGTGGGCAGGGTTCTCCGGGTCCGGCATCCAGAAGTTGGTCTGGTTGACCCAGTAGCTCTCGCGCTTGACCTTCTCGGCGAAACCGAAGGCCTGGAACATCTCCATGGTCCGGGTGTTGATGCCGTCGGCCTTGCCCTTCTCGATCGGGCCCGGGGTCGGATCGACGATCATGGTGTCGATATCGGCGAACTGCGACAACTGGGCGGCCAGACAGAGACCGGTCGGACCACAGCCCGCGATCAGCACATCGACTGTCTCCGGCAAGGGCGCGAACTCGCTGCGGTCACGGCGCCGGGTTGTCGCATCCTTGCGATCCGGATCACCCCCGCGAAAACCATCCACATAATATTGCATCGTCGTCTTTCCTCGCGTTTCTTGTTTTGGTTGTCAATTTAGTAACTACACTTACTTTTTTATAGTACGTATACTTACTTTTTAACGTCAATAAAAATATGTACACATATTATTTACACCCGGCGCGAGTGCGCCCGTTCCTTGATTCAGATCAATATTGCGAGAGCGTGTATGAACCTACAGCAGAAGCCCGGACACCTGATCAGGCGACTGAACCAGCATTCGACACATGTCTTCAGCCTGCGCATGCAGCAGGCCGGTTTTGATCTGACACCGGTGCAGTTTGCCGCGATGGATGCCGTCGCGCGTGCCCCGGGCATCGATCAGGCCAGCATCGCTCAGGAGATCGGTTACGACCGCGCCACCATCGGCGGTGTCATCGATCGCCTGGAGCAGAAGGGGTATATCGCGCGCAGTGTCAGCCAGCGTGACCGACGCGCCCGCGACGTGCGGCTGACGGCGGCTGGTTCACAGGTACTGGACAGCATCATGCCGATCGTTCAGGCCCTGCAGGCCGACATCCTGCCGGGCCTCAGCAACGAGGAGCGGGAGCAGTTCATCGCGCTGGCACACAAGGCGATCCGCCACTTCGACAGCTGAGCGCGGCACCGCAGCGCCGCATGACGGCCAAAAAAAACCGCCAGCTCCCGGGAGGTGGGAGGCTGGCGGTGACACTCACTGGGAGCCAAGTCGGTCACGGGGGCATCCAGCCCCCTTCCCGGATCTCCTGTTGGGTAATCAGTACCCCTTCAGCTGATCGATATATTCCGGCAGGAACAGCGAGATCTGCGGGATATAGGTAATCAGTATCAGGAAGAACAGCAGCAGGCAGAGCCACGGCAGACAGGCCTTGATGACCCAGACCATGTCGCGGCCGGTAATGCCGGCGGTGACAAACAGGTTCAGCCCCACCGGCGGCGTCAGCATGCCGATCTCCATGTTGACGACCATGATGATGCCGAGATGGATCGGGTCGATGCCGAGCTGCGTCGCAATCGGGAACAGAATCGGCGCCATGATCAACAGAATCGCGGACGGCTCCATGAAGTTACCGGCGATCAGCAGCAGGATGTTGACGACGATCAGGAAGCCCCACGCCGGCAGCCCCCAGTTGACGATCACTTCGGCGATCGTGTGCGGGATACGCTCGGTGGTCAGTACATGGGCGAACAGCATCGCGTTGGCGATGATGAACAGCAGCATCATCGACACCTTGGCCGCGTCGACCAGCACCTTGCGCACTTCCGGGTGGTGAACCGATTTCGGGATCGCCAGCAGCATCAGGCCGGTGTTGCGCAGCACCATGCTGGCCATGCCTTCACCGTCCTTGCGCCAGGCGACACCCTTGAGCGGGCCGATATCGCGATAGCCCATCACCGCAATGATGTAGGCATAGATCGCCGCGACAGACGCCGCCTCGGTCGGCGATGCGATACCGCCATAGATCGAGCCCAGCACGATGATGATCAGCATCAGGCCACCCAGTGCGATCAGACCGGAGCGGGCCAGCTGGCGCATGCCCGGGAACGGCTGCGACGGCAGCTTCATGATGCGGGCCGCGATGTAGATTGCGATCATCAGGATCAGGCCCATCATGATGCCGGGGATGAAGCCGGCCATGAACATGCGGGATGCCGAGACCTCGGTGGCCGCGGAGTAGACCAGCATGACGATCGACGGCGGGATCAGGATACCCAGCGTACCGGCGTTGGCGATCACGCCGGCGCCGAACGATTCCGGATAACCGGAGCGCACCATGCCCGCGATCACGATGGAACCGATCGCCGCCACGGTGGCCGGCGACGAGCCCGACACCGCCGCGAACAGCATACAGGCCATGACCGATGCCATCGCCAGACCGCCACGGACATGGCCGATCACATCGACGGCAAAGTTGATCAGGCGCTTGGCGACACCGCCGGTGGACAGAAAGGCGGACGACAGAATAAAGAACGGAATCGCCAGCAGCGTGTAGTGTTCGGATGTCGCCTCAAACAGCTTCAGCGAAATCGACGCCAGCGAGTCGTTGGAGAACAGCAGGATCGTGGTCACGCTGGACAGACCCAGTGCGATCGCGATCGGCATCCCCATCAGCATGCAGCCGAACAGCAGGATGAAGAGCATGGCAGTGGTCATGGGCGGCCCTCCTTCTGTTCAGCTTCTTTCAGTTCACGGGCGATGTGCATGCTCTCCTCGGCTTCATCGGCAAAGTGGAATCCATCGGCTTCGCCCTTGATCACCTTCCAGCCCAGCTGGATGAAACGGATGATCAGCAGCACAAAACCGATGATCAGGATGGTCGATACGGTCCATTTCGGGATCGGAATATCCTCAAGCTCGATGCCGATCATTTTCATCTTCATGACGTATTCCCAGCCGCCGACCAGGAACAGCACGCAATAGCCCAGGCACAGCAGAATGGCGAATACGGTAACAGCACGATGAATGCCACGCGGCAGCATCTTGACGAACACATCGACACCGATGTGAGCGCCCACTTTCACGCCATAGGAGGCGCCAAAAAGAACGAACCAGCCGGACAGCAGCAGGGTTGCTTCCTGCGCCCAGTGGATCCCGGCGTTGAAACCGAAGCGCGCGACCACTTCGGCAAACACGAGCAGGGTCATGGCGACCAGCAGAAGCGACAGGATCGCCTCCTCGATCTGGGTGACCAGGTTACGAAATGCCATTGGTAAAACCTCTATTCAGCCGTGGTGCAATAGACGCACAGGGGAGACCCCGGCCTTTCCTCTACATCCGTTGCAGCCGTTGCGGCCGCGGAAGGAAGCCCGGACGCGGCGCGCCCGGGCCAGAGTGCAGCAGAGATCAGCCTTCGTTGGCCTTCAGCGCAGCTTCGATCAGATCGGCGCCGATCTCATCTTCGAACTGCTTCCAGACCGGCTTCATCGCATCAACCCACTGCTGACGCTCGGCTTCGGTGATCTCGATCACTTCGGAGCGGCCGGAGTCGATGATCGCCTGACGGTCGGCAGCCGCCTGCTCACCGGAGATCTGGTTGCCGTACGCGATCGCTTCGTCCAGCGCTTTCTTCACTTCGGCACGGACATCGTCATCCAGCCCGTTCCAGAACTCGGCAGAGGTCACGACCATGTAGTCCAGTACACCGTGGTTGGTTTCGGTGATGTACGGCTGCACTTCGTGGAATTTCTTCGAATAGATGTTGGACCAGGGGTTTTCGGCACCGTCGATCGCCTTGGTCTGCAGCAGCGTGAACACCTCAGAGAACGGCTTCTTCAGCGGCACGGCATCCAGCTCTTCAAACTGCGCCTGCAGCACGTCGGAGGTCATGATGCGGAACTTCTTGCCGGCAGCATCGGCCGGTACGCGCAGCGGGGTGTTGGCCGACATCTGCTTCATGCCGTTGTGCAGGTAGCCCAGACCGACCAGACCTTTCTTGCGCAGGGAGTTCAGCAGCTCCTGACCGGTCTCACTCTGCTGGAAGCGGTCAACGGCGGCCATGTCCTTGAACAGGAACGGCAGATCGAATACCTGCAGCTGAGTGGTGTATTTCTGGAACTTGGACAGCGACGGAGCCGCCATCTGGACGTCGCCCAGCAGCATCGCTTCCAGCACCTTGTTGTCGCCGAACAGCTGAGAGTTCGGGAACACGGAAACGGTCACCTTGCCATCGAGGCGCTCTTCAACGAGCTCCTTGAAGCGAACGGCCATTTTGCCTTTCGGCGTATTCTCGGCGACGACGTGGGAGAACTTGATTTCAATCGGGGCAGCGGCGGCAAATTGCGCACCCAGGGTCATTGCAACGGTAGCAACGGCAGCGGTCAGTAGACGCATGGAACTTCTCCTGTTGTTGCGTTTCGCGATTATCGTTATTGAGTCTCTAGTTATCACCGCCCTCTCGGGTACGGTGCTGCTCCACCTACAGCAAGCCCGATGCCAACACCTGAGAAAAGCTCAACATAAACAGGAAAAATATTTACGAATCATTTATTTACAGAGGCGCTTACAAACAAATCCGGAGCTGACCAGCGCCACCGACGCCACCAAAACGGCGGATTTCCACACATTCATCCGGGCAATTTCAGCGGAATTCCGCCGCCGCCCTGTTTGCAGCGGCCCGATCACTCAGAAAAGAGTGTTGTTAATTTGTGTCAGATCATCCTTTTCCCTGTTGAATCGAGTGACAATTTTGCGCAACATGCGGGAAGGAGCCATGTTTCCTTTTGCACCCGCCAGGGCAACAACAATTAAGCGGAAAGCCTGAGCTGTGAACAAAGCCTTATCGATCCAGACCAAAGTCAATCTCTCCCTTGTCGTTGTCTTCATGGTGGTGTTCGCCAGCTCGCTGACCGCCATCTTTCGCAGCGAGACAGCACTGACACGGGAGGTCGCCGAGTTCACCACCCTGGCCACGGCCGACTCCTACTTCGACAGTATCAACATGCTGATGCTCAGCGGCGCGATGGCCAACCGCGGCGTGCTGCAGCAGAAGATCCTCAGTAACGAATCGATTACCGAAGCGCGCATCATCCGCGGCGATGCCGTCAGCAACGTCTACGGACCGGGCAGCGAGGATTCGGTGATCATGGACGAGCTCGACCGCCGCGCCATGCAGGGCGAGCAGATCATCCGCGAACTCGACGATGAACAGGGCCATCGCCTGACCGTGCTGACGCCGATGAAGGCACTGAGCGACTATAAAGGCACCAACTGCCTGCTCTGCCACCAGGTCGAAGAAGGCACCGTACTCGGTGCCGTGCGCGTCACCTACGATTTTGCCCTGATCGACAAGCAGATCATGGTCAACCTGCGCAACGTGGCACTGGTGGAGATGGCGCTGTTTATCGCCGGTATCCTGCTGATCGGTCTGCTCCTGCGTCGCATCGTCATCCGCCCGATCAACTCGCTGGCCGATACCATGCACGACATTGAGCGTAACTCCGACCTCAGCCAGCGCATCGAGATCAAGTCCGACGACGAGATCGGCCGCATGTCGAAAGCATTCAACTCAATGCTGGGCAATTTCCAGAGCAGCATTCAGCACGTCAACGACACGGTGCTGAAGCTGAGCAGCTCCTCCAGCCAGATCCACAGCATCGCCAGCCGGGCGATCGAGGCCGCCCGTGGCCAGCAGATGCAGACCAGCGCGGTCGCATCTGCGATGGAACAGATGGAAGCGGCCACCAAGAGTGTCGAAGCCAGCGCCGAAAGCACCGTATCGGCCTCCGACCTGGCGCTGCAGGAGAGCACCGAGGGCACCCAGGTGACCCAGACCGCGATCGAAGCGATCGAAGAGCTGCAGGCCAGCATCGAGCGGGCCACCAGCGTCATCGAACGACTCGACTCGCAGAGCCAGAATGTGGGTACCGTGCTCGAGGTGATCCAGAAGGTCGCCGAGCAGACCAACCTGCTGGCGCTGAACGCCGCGATCGAAGCGGCCCGCGCCGGCGAACAGGGTCGTGGCTTCGCCGTCGTCGCCGATGAGGTGCGCACGCTGGCCAGCCGTACTCACAACTCCACTGAAGAGATCAACAAGATCATCAGCGACCTGCAGATCGACGCCAAGGACGCCGTTGCCGTGATGCGCACCGCACTCGAGGGCGCCGGTGCCGGTGTCGAGCAGGTTCGCCGCACCGCCAACGCGCTGAGCAATATCGCCGAGGAAGTGCGTGTCATCAACGATATGAACCATCAGGTGGCCAGCGCCGTGCGCGAGCAGACGCAGATGGCATCCAGCGTCGAGCAGAGCATCACCGAGATCAACTCCAGCGCCGAAACCACGGCGAGCCGGGCACAGGAGCTGTCGTCGGTATCGGAGCATCTGGCCGACCTGTCCAAACAGCTGGAACAGATGGTCAGCCGCTTCAAGCTCTGACCGCCGGCGCCGGGGCAACGGCAAGCGGAATTCCGCCACTTTTGCCCCGGGCCACAGCCCGACACGCAAAGAGCCCGCATCATGCGGGCTCTTTGCGTGTCACTGCGCGGCCAAACGTGACGGCGACCGGGTCCGGGGGTGGCGTCACGGCTTGTAGTCGTTCTTGTCCAGACCGTACTTCTTCATCTTGTCATACAGCGTCTTACGCGGCAGCCCGAGCGCGACCAGCGTATCCTTGATCGATCCGCCGTGGTTCGACAGCTCCGTGTGAATCAGCATGCGCTCGAAGCGCTCGACCTGCTCCGGCAGCGTCAGGCCATTGCCGCTGCCGTCGTCGGTGATCGGGCGGTTGTCGAAGTCGAAGGTGCAGGACTCGCCCAGCAGCACATAGCGCTCGGCCAGATTGCGCAGTTCACGCACGTTGCCGGGCCAGTCATGCAGCAACAGGCTGTGCATACGCTCGGCGGAGAGTTCGAGCACTTCACGCCCGTACAGCGCCGAGGCCACCAGCGTGAAATGCTGGAACAGCAGCGGAATGTCGTCGCGCCGCTCACGCAGCGGCGGGATGTCGATGCGCACGACGTTGAGTCGGTAGTACAGATCCTCGCGGAAACGCCCCTCCTCGGCGAGCCGCTTGAGATCACCCTTGGCCGCCGCGATGACGCGGATATCAAGCGGAATCAGCTGGTTGGAGCCAAGCCGTTCGATCGCCCGCTCCTCCAGCACCCGCAGCAGACGCACCTGCAGCGACATCGGCATGCTCTCGATCTCGTCGAGGAACAGGGTACCGCCATTGGCATGTTCGAATTTGCCGATACGGCGGCTCTTGGCGCCGGTAAACGCGCCCGCCTCGTGACCGAACAGCTCGCTCTCGATCAGGTTTTCCGGTACCGCGCCGCAGTTGATCGCGACGAAGTTCTTCGACCGCCGCGGGCTGCGCTCGTGGATATAACGCGCCAGCAGATCCTTGCCGGAACCGGTTTCTGCGGTAATCAGCACATCGGCCGGGGTCTGCGCCACGGTCTTGCACAGCTCGCGCAGGGCCTGAATCTTCGGCGTGTTGCCGACGATGCGCGGCCCCGGTGCACTCTGGCTTTCCAGCTCCTGACGCAGACGCCGGTTCTCCAGCGTCAACCGTCGCTTGTCGACGGCGCGGCGCACCGTGTCGAGCAGAAATTCCGACGCAAACGGCTTCTCGATGAAATCATAGGCACCGTCGCGGATCGCACTGACCGCCATCGAGATATCGCCATGCCCGGTAATCAGGATCACCGGCAGTTCCGGATCCACGGTCTGCACTTTTTTCATCAGCTGCAGGCCGTCCATGCCCGGCAGATTGATATCGCTGACGATGACACCGGGCCAGGCGTCATCGATCTTGTCGAGCACCCCTTCGGCGCGCTCCAGCGTTTCCACCTCATAGCCGTCGAGTTCCAGTGTCTGGCCCGCGGCGAGCCGGATATGCTTTTCGTCATCAACCAGGATGATCGGGGCACCGGCGGTTTCAGTCATGCTCACTATCTCTCTTCGCAGGCAGTATGGTCAGCTCCGGCACCACGGCGCGGGGCAGCTCGATGGTAAAGACCGCACCGCCATCGGGATGGTTGGCGACGCGCAGCTCGCCGCCCATGGTCTCGATGATGCGATGTGAAATCGACAGCCCAAGGCCAAGGCCCTGACCTGACTTCTTGGTGGTGAAGAACGGTTCGAACACACGGTCGAGATCGCTCTCGCGGATACCGGGGCCGTGGTCACGTACCGAGATCAGCATCCGCTTGCCGCAGGGCTCGGCGCTCACGTCGATCCGTTTGCACTCGCTGCCCTCCAGCGCCTGCAGCGCATTGGCGAGCAGGTTGACCATCACCTGCTCCAACCGCAGCATGTCGCCGAGCACGTAATAGTCGGCCAGCCGCGGCGGCCAGCAGATCTCGACACCGGCCTTTTCGAAACGGCCGTACATCAGCGACATGGCGCCGTCGCGCACCGCCTGCAGCGATACCAGCTCGGAGCTGCCGCTGCTCTTGCGCGCGAACTCCTTGAGCGGATGGATGATGCGACTCATGCGCTCGGTCAGGCCGCTGATCTCCTGCAGATTGGTATCCACCGTCTCGAGCCGGTTGCGGGCCAGAAAGGCGCGCGCATTGTCGGCGTAGTTGCGAATCGCCGTCAGCGGCTGGTTCAGCTCGTGGTTGATGCCGGCGGACATCTGACCGATCACCGCGAGTTTGGCGGTCTGGATCAGCTCGTTCTGAGTGTTGCGGTGTTGCGCCATCTCTTCGCGCAGTTTAGCGTTGGCGCGGCTCAGGTCCGCCGTGCGCTCCTGCACCCGGGTTTCCAGCGCTTCCTGCGCGGCCTTGAGCTGGCGCTCATTTTCCTTGCGCCGGGTCAGATCCTGCAGCGTGACAATGAAGTGGCGGGCACTGGCCAGCGTCATGCGGTTGATGCTCAACCCCAGTGGCAGCTCAGTTCCATCCTGACGCAGCCCGGTCGCTTCCAGTGACAGACGGTCCGGCGTTTCCGCCTCGTCCGCGAGAATGTGGCGCCACACCAGCGCCCGGTCCGCCTGCGCCAGCAGCTGACTGAAATACTGGCCGCGCAGCTGTGCGAGCGTGTAGCCGAACAGGCGCTCCGAGGTGGGGTTGATCGACTCGATGGCGCCACTGGCATCAAGCATGATCAGGCCGGCCTCGGTGTTGTCGATGATCGCCCGCACCCGCGCCTCGTTCTCCTCCAGCGCCAGCATCTCGCGACGCTGGAAGCGCGCGCGCTCCTTGACGATACGGCGTCGGGCAAGCAGGAACAGCACCAGCAGCGTCACCGCCGCGGTGCTGAATCCGACCAGCAGCAGCGCGCCCAGCATCGCCTCTTCCACCGGCGCCAGACTCGCCAGTACCGACACCGACAGACCGAAACCGGGCACGACCTTGCTCTGCAACAGGAACTGGCGCGGCTTCAGGCCATCGAGCGCTTCATTGTCGATCTGGCGGCTGTCGAGCAGCGTGATCAGCTCGGCGCCGCTGGACAGCTGTTCGCGCTTGAGCACTTCCAGCGCGGTCAGCTCGTAGTCACCGTAACGCAGGCTCGCGACGATGCGCTGCATCTCCTGCGGCGACAGCGGCTGCAGGGCGCGGAACTTCCACTCCGGACGGGTCGAAATGAAGATGATGCCGTCGGGGTCGGTTACCAGCAGGTCGATGCGCGGATTGCTCCAGTGGCGCTCCACGTCATGCAGATCCACCTTGACCACGACGGCACCGACAACGCGCCCCTGCTCCCGCAACGGATAGGAGAAGTAGTAACCGCGCCGGTTCGAGGTGGTACCGAGCGCGAAATAACGCCCTTCGCGGCCGGCCATGGCGGCCTGAAAATAGGGACGGAAGCTGAAATCACGCCCGATGAAGGTCTTTTCCGATGCCCAGTTGCTGGCGGCCACCGTGATGCCATCGGCGTTCATCAGGTAGACATCGGTGGTGCCGACGACGCCGTTGACCTGCTCGAGATACAGATTGGCGCGCTGCATCTCCGCCTCTGAGGCACCGGGCAGCAGCGCGGCATGCAGATCGGAATGGGTCGACAGCAGATGGGGCAGATCCTTGTAGCGATCCAGCTTCTGCTGCAGGCTGAGCATATAGCGGTCGAGATGGGACTCGGCGCTCGCCTGCAGCTCCTCGATCGCCTGCTGGCGACTGACCACACCCGTCTCCACCAGCAACAGCACGAACAACGTCAGCAACAGTGTGATCAGTACGGGTCGGTAGGCGCGCAGCGAACTGACGGGCCTGCTGGTTTCAACCGCCATGCAACGGTATCTCCCCCATTGCGCTTCCTGCATGACTTGAAATTGGCTAGGCTGAATCTTACTTTAGTCGCGCCGCGCCGAACAGGCGCCCCTCCGTTCAGCCAGAGACCAACCGATGCAGAAACGTACCAAGATCGTCGCCACCCTCGGCCCCGCCACCGACAAACCCGGTATTCTCGAAGACGTGATCCGCGCCGGCGTCAACACCGTGCGCCTGAACTTCTCCCACGGCAGTGCCGACGATCACCGACAGCGGGTTGAACGGGTACGTGAAGCCTGCCGCAAACTGGGCGCCTCGGTGGCCACGCTCGGCGACCTGCAGGGCCCGAAGATCCGTATCGCCCGCTTTGCCGAGGGCCCGATCGATCTGGCTGTGGGCGACCGCTTCACGCTGGACGCGGCACTCGACACCCATGCCGGCGACCAGCATCAGGTCGGCATCGACTACAAGGCGCTGCCGGATGACTGCTGCGAGGGCGACATCCTGCTGCTCGATGACGGCCGCGTGCAGCTGAAAGTGATCCGGATCGACGGCAGCCGCATCGAAACCGAAGTCACCATCGGCGGCAAGCTGTCCAACAACAAGGGCATCAACCGTCAGGGCGGCGGCCTCTCGGCAGCGGCGCTGACCGACAAGGACCGCTTTGATATCAAGGTCGCGGCTGAACTGGATCTGGACTACGTCGCCGTCTCCTTCCCGCGCTCGGCGGCCGATCTGGAAGAGGCCCGCCGCCTGCTCAACGCCGCCGGCAGCCGCGCCGAAATCATCGCCAAGGTCGAACGTGCCGAAACCGTGGCCACGCCGGAAGCGCTGGATGAGATCATCCTCGCCTGTGACGGCGTCATGGTGGCCCGTGGCGACCTCGGCGTCGAAATCGGCGATGCCGAGCTGATCGGGGTGCAGAAACACATTATCCGTCGCGCCCGCGAACTGAACCGCGTCGTCATCACCGCCACCCAGATGATGGAGACGATGATCACCAGCCCGATGCCGACCCGCGCCGAGGTGTTCGATGTGGCCAACGCGATTCTCGACGGCACCGACGCGGTGATGCTGTCGGCGGAAACCGCGGCCGGCAACTACCCGGTCGAAGTGGTCGAAGCGATGACGCGGATCTGTCAGGGCGCCGAGAAACATCTGCTGTCACGCCCGGTGCCGACGCAGCCGGAACACCCCTGTACCAGCACCGACGAGGCGATCGCCCGCTCGGCCATGTACACCGCCAACAGCCTGCCGACGGTCAAGGCGATCATCTGTCTGACCGAGTCCGGCTCGACGCCGCTGTGGATGTCCCGTATTCGCTCGGGCCTGCCGATCTACGCGCTGACCCGCAACGAGCAGACCATGCGCCGCGTCGCACTCTACCGCGGTGTCGAAGCGATGTTCTTCGATGCGACCGCGGTCAGCGAAGAGCACCTGAACCGCGAACTGCTGGCGGGACTGGTCGCCGCCGGCAAGATCAGCAGCGGCGACACGGTGCTGCTGACCCGGGGCCAGCAGCTCGGTGTGCATGGCGGTACCAACTCGATGCAGATTATTCAGGTCCCCTGAACCACGATGACGATCGAACAACGCCTGGCCGCCGACCTCGGGGTCGACGCGGCCCGGGTCCGCGCGACCATTGCCCTGCTGGACGACGGCGCCAGCGTTCCCTTCATCGCCCGCTACCGCAAGGAGGTCACGGGCGCCCTCGATGATACCCAGCTGCGCGAACTGCACAGCCGCCTCGCACAGCTGCGCGAGCTGGAGAGCCGACGCGACACGATCCTGCGCCAACTCAGCGACAGCGGGCAGCTCAGCGAGACACTGAAAGCCGAGCTGCTGGCCGCGGACAACCGGGCCCGGCTCGAGGATCTGTACGCGCCCTATCGCCCGAAGCGGCGCAACAAGGCGCAGGAGGCACGCGAAGCCGGTCTGGCACCCCTGGCCGAGCAGCTGCTGCAACAGCCCGACACCGATGCCGACAGCGCCGCCCGTGCCTATATCAACCACGAGCGCGGCATCGACAGCGTGGCCGCTGCACTCGAGGGCGCGCGCCATATTCTGATCGAGCAGCTGGCCGAGGCCGCGGATCTGATCGAAACCCTGCGTGCGACGCTGTGGCAGCAGGGTGTGCTCAGCACCCGCGCCGCCCGCGGCAAGGCGGACCCGGACAGCAAGTTCCGCGATTATTTCGAATATGCCGAACCGATCGCCAGAATTCCCTCGCACCGGGCACTGGCGCTGCTGCGCGGCGAGCAGGAGGGGGTACTCAAGTACCGCCTCGAACTGCCCGACGGTCAGCAGGACCTCGGCATCGAGCTGATCCGGCGCCACTGGCAGCTGCGCCGCGCCTCCCTGTCACCCTGGCTGCAGGACACGCTGGCCCAGTGCTGGAGTCGCAAACTGCAGCCACAGCTCGAGAACGAACTGGTCAAACGGCTGCGCGAACAGGCCGAGGATGCCGCAATCGAGGTGTTCGCCCGCAACCTCAAGGATCTGCTGCTGGCACCACCGGCGGGCGCACGCACCACACTGGGCCTCGACCCGGGGCTGCGAACCGGGGTCAAGGTCGCCGTCGTCGACGCCACCGGCCGTCTGCTCGAGCACACGACCATCTACCCCCACGTCCCGCGCCAGCAGTGGGAGGCGTCGCTGGCAACACTGGCGCAGCTGTGCCGGCGCCATCAGGTTGAACTGATCGCCATCGGCAACGGCACCGCATCCCGCGAAACCGAGCAACTGGCACGGGCACTTGCTGCGCGCGAACCCGCACTGGCGCTGCAGCCGGTGCTGGTCAGCGAAGCCGGCGCCTCGGTCTACTCCGCATCGGAGCTGGCAGCGCAGGAGTTTCCCGACCTCGATGTCAGCATCCGCGGCGCCGTCTCGATCGCCCGCCGCTTGCAGGATCCGCTGGCGGAACTGGTCAAGATCGATCCACGCTCCATCGGCGTCGGCCAGTACCAGCACGACGTCAACCAGAGCAAGCTGTCACAGGCGCTGGACGCCGTTGTCGAAACCTGCGTCAACCATGTCGGCGTCGACCTAGACACCGCCTCGGCGGCACTGCTGAAGTACGTCTCCGGGCTCAACGCCGGGCTGGCGGACAACATCGTCGCCTGGCGCGACCAGCACGGCGCCTTCCGCAATCGCCGCCAGCTGCTCGAGGTGAAACGCCTCGGCCCGAAGGCGTTCGAACTCTGCGCCGGCTTCCTGCGTATCCGCGACGGTGACGAGCCGCTCGACAACTCCGCCGTGCACCCGGAGTCCTACCCGCTGGCCGAGCAGATCGCTGCCGCCGCAGGGCTGGATGTCGCCGGACTGCTGGCAGCACCGGAACGGCTGCGCACACTCGATCAGAGTCGCTTTGTCAGCGATCGCTACGGGCGCTATACCGTCAGTGATGTGTTTGCCGAACTGGACAAACCGGGCCGCGATCCACGACCGGAGTTTCGCTCGGTGAGTTTTCGCGACGGCGTCGAGACACTGGCGGATCTGGCCGCCGGCATGGAACTCGAAGGCGTTGTCACCAACGTCACGCACTTCGGCGCCTTCGTCGATATCGGCGTGCATCAGGATGGTCTCGTGCATATCTCGGAGCTGGCCGATCGCTTTGTGCGCGACCCGCATGAAGTGGTCAGCAGCGGTCAGATCGTTCAGGTGCGGGTACTGGAGGTCGATGAGCGGCGCAAACGGATCGCGCTGAGCATGAAGCGGCAGCCGACAAAAGCCGATACGCGCCCGCCGCAACCGGCCCGAGCGGAACGGCGACCGACCGGGGCCACAGAAGGCAGCCTCGCGGCCCAGCTGCGTGCGGCCGGGCTGAAACGGCGCTGACGCAACGTTCAGTTCCGGGCACGCCAACAATCGGATCGCGGCGCCGTGCCCGCGCAGGCGGCACGCACACGGCAGCAAACAGCTGCGCGCAGCGCGGCGCACACAGACATGGCTCGCAGCCGCATCCGGCCTGTATAATGCGCGGTTTCACGTTTTGGATCGAGGAGTCAGACCGGTGCTGGCAACCCTGGAAAAACATCTGGACCTGCTGGTCGCCAACGGTGAGGCGGCGCTTCTGACCCGTCTCAGCCACGGGATCGAGAAGGAAGGCCTGCGCGTCGACACCAGCGGTCACCTGGCCCGCAGCGGACACCCGCGTGCGCTGGGCTCAACCCTGACCCACCCGCAGATCACCACCGATTACGCCGAAACCCTGCTGGAGCTGATCACCACCGTGTGCGACACGCCGGAAGCGGCGCTCGATCAGCTCGCGGACCTGCACCGCTACTGCTATGCCCACCTCGGTGACGAAGAGCTCTGGGCCGCCAGCATGCCGTGTGAAATTCCCAGCGAGGACGACATCCGCATCGCCGAGTATGGCAGCTCCAACGTGGGCCGCCTCAAGCATATCTACCGGGTGGGGCTGGAGCACCGCTACGGCAAGATGATGCAGACGATCGCCGGCATCCACTACAACTTCTCGCTGCCCGAGGCGTTCTGGCCCACCTACCAGCGCCTGATCGCCGCCGACGGCGAAACGGACGCGTTCCGCTCGGCCGGCTACTTCAAGCTGATCCGCAACTTCCGCCGCTACGGCTGGCTGCTGCTGTACCTGTTCGGCGCCTCACCGGTGCTGTCCCGCAGCTTCATGCAGGGCCGCCCGCACCAGCTGGAAACACTGCAACCGGACACGCTGTACCTGCCGTACGCGACCTCGCTGCGCATGAGCGATCTGGGCTACTCCAACAAGGCGCAGTCGTCGCTGAATATCTGCTTCAACCATCTGGACACCTACGCGCGTTCACTGAATGAAGCGATCCGGACCCCGCACCCGGCGTACGAGAAGATCGGCGTCAAGGTGGACGGTCACTACCGCCAGCTCAACACCAATGTGCTGCAGATCGAAAACGAGTATTACAGCGATGTGCGGCCCAAGCGCGTCACCCGTTCCGGCGAAAAGCCGGTGCATGCGCTGATGGCCCGCGGGGTCGAATATATCGAGGTGCGCAATACCGATATCGATCCGCTCAAGCCGCTGGGTATCGATCTGGAGCAGGCGTATTTTCTCGACACCTTCCTCGTCACCTGTCTGCTGTGCAGCAACGATCTGGTGTCGGACGACGAGTGCCGCCGCATCGCCGCCAACCACCAGCGCATCGTCACCCGTGGGCGCGAGCCGGGTCTGACGCTGGCCTGCCAGGACGGCGAGCGCAGTGTCGCCGAACGCGGCCGCATGATCCTGAACCAGGTCCGTCTCACCGCTGAAGTGATGGACAGTGTCGATGGCGGTAACCGTTTCCGCCGGGCAGTGGATGCGCAGTATGCGAAGCTGGAAGCGCCGGAGCTGACGCCGTCGGCCCGCGTGCTGGCAGCGGTCAGGGAATCGGGCGAAAGCTATACCGCCTGGGCGCTGGAGCAGAGTCGCGCGCACCGTCGCACGCTGATGGCCGAGCCGCTGTCTGCCGAGACCGCAGCCCGTTTCGAAGAAATCTCACGCCAGTCGCTGGCCCAGCAGGCTGAGCTTGAAGCGCAGCCCAGCGTGCCATTCGATCAGTTCCTCGCCGACTACCTGGCGCAATAATCGGCTGGCGCGGCACCCGCCGCGCCGGTTACTGGATCACCAGACTGGTGAAGAACAGATCGCTGACATAGGGCTCGCCCTCCTCCTCCAGCAACATGTCCTGAATCACCTTCAACGCCTCGCCGGCCAGCACCTGCTGGGCGGCGACGGTGCCCAGCGTTTCCTCGCTCTGATCGCTGAACAGAAATACCAGATCGTTGCGAATCTGCGCCTTGTGCGCATTGACTGCGAAGTGCGCATCCTCGGAGCTGACCTGCAGTGTCACTTCCGCCTTCAGAAAACGCACGTTGTCCGGCGTGCCGAAATTGGTCACGAACGGCTTCAGTTCGATATAGCTGACGTAGGGGGCGGCCTTGTCGTCATCGGCGGCCTGTACCAGCACCGGCGCGCAGCCGATCAACAGCGCGAAACACAGCGCGAGCGCTCGAATCATGGCTCTCTTTCCTCATTCGTTCCGGGTGTTCAACTGGTCGCCAGTATAGCGGTTGCCACCGGCAGCGCACAGCGGCGTCGCGGCAGTTGCACCACAATCGAGCTTGGCATTACTATGGGTCGACATCCACACAGGAGGGATCACGATGCTGGAAAAATGCCGCAATGCCCAAGAGCGCTGGGGTGGTGTCAGTGACATCATCGATCAGTGGCTGGAACAGCGTCAGCGGTTGATCAGCACGCTGTTTTCCCTGTCCGACTGCGAGATCGGCAAGCCGCTCAATGAACAGCTGACACTGTTCTGCGACCTGCTGATGGACTATATCTCCTCCGGCCACTTCGAAGTGTACGAACAGTTGCTGCGCGAAGGCAGCGACTTCGGTGACGGCAGCGTCGAGAAGGTGCAGGCGCTGTTCCCGAAGATCCAGCCGACCACCGACGCCGCGCTGGACTTCAACGATCAGTACGGCCAGTTCGACCATCCGACCCTGCGCGATATCCGCGAATTCGCCGACGAGCTGTCACGGCTGGGCGAAACCCTGGAAGACCGCTTCGAACTCGAGGATCAGATGATCGAGATCCTCCACACGGCCCACAAACCGATCGCCGAAGAGGCATGATCCGCCCGCTGGCCCTCGCCTGTTGTGCCCTGCTGCTGAGCGCCTGCAGCAGTGGCGACGATCCCGACAGCTGGCATGCTTACACCAGCCAGGGCACCTACAGCGCCACCCTCGCCCCCGACAGCCGCTATGCGATCGTCGGCTCGATCCGCCACGGCGGTTCACTGTGGGATGTGCGCCTGAACGAGCGCCTGTACGACTGGAACCACCAGCAGGGCGACTACACCAATATCGTCGCCAGCGATTTCTCCCCCGATGGCCGTTTTGCCGCCACTGCGAGCAGTCAGGATATCGTGCTGTGGAATCTCGACGACGGTCAGCCGATCTGGTTCTGGAGTGCCCCCGCGGAAATCCTGTCGCTGCGGCTGTCACCGGCCGGTGACTTCGCACTGTTGGGACTTGCCAACCACGAGGCGGTCTACTTCGACATCAAGAA
The DNA here is from genome assembly GCA_030602245.1 of Marinobacterium sp. Taxonomy (GTDB): domain Bacteria; phylum Pseudomonadota; class Gammaproteobacteria; order Pseudomonadales; family Balneatricaceae; genus Marinobacterium_D. Next base: position 1,518 of record JAUWAC010000025.1, on the reverse strand, counting down.
TGGCGGCCTGCGGCAAACGCTGCGCCACCCTGCCCGGGTGCGCAGCGTGGCACTGGACGACAGCGCCCGCTTTGCACTGACCGGCGCCGACGACTATGTCGCACGCCTGTGGGATCTGACCAGCGGCGAAATGCTGCACAGCGTCAGCTTCGAGAACACCGTGGACACGGTGGCCCTGTCGCCGGACGGGCGGCGCGCCTTCAGCTCAGCCACGCTGGATCAGGCCCATATCTGGGATACCGCCAGCGGCGAGATTCTGCATACCCTCAGCGGTGACGAGAGTTTCCGGCAGCGCCGCATCAGCTATATCAGCGCCCGCTTCTCCGACGATGGCGAGCAGCTGCTGACCGGCACCGCCTCCGGCATGGTCCAGCTGTGGAGCGTCAGCAACGGCGAAGAGCTGCGCCGCTGGCGTGTGCACAAACGCGACGCATACGGCCCGACCAGCACCGGCGTGGAGGCGGTCAGCTTCGGCAGCGACGGTCGTTATTACGCCATCGGTGCCAACGGCCTGCTCAACATCCTGCGCTGAGTCCGGATCTGAGCGCCTGCAACAAAAAACGGCCGCTGCTGCGGCCGTTTTGACGGGCGGATACACCTTATTCGCTCGGATTGATTTCCAGCAGTTCGACCTCGAACACCAGGGTCTCGTTCGGGCCGATCACGTTACCCATGCCGCCGGGACCGTAGGCCAGATCCGCCGGAATCACGAGGCGCGCCTTACCGCCTTCCTTCATCAGCTGCAGACCTTCGGTCCAGCCGGGAATCACATCACCGAGCGGGAACGAAACCGGCTGGTTACGAGCGTAGGAGCTGTCGAACTCGGTGCCATCGATCAGCGTACCGCGGTAGTGCACCTTGACGGTGTCGGCAGCGGTCGGGTTCGCGCCGTCACCGGCTTCGAGCTCTTCATACTGCAGACCGGTGTCGGTGGTGATCACACCATCCTTTTTGCCGTTCTCGGCCATGTACTGCTCGCCGGCGGCCTTGTTCTCGTCGGCGATTTTCGCCATCGCCGCACGCTGCTCTTCCATCTTGCGCTGCTGGAACGCCTGCATCACCTGGCCGATCTGCTCGTCGGTCAGCAGCGGCTCTTCGCCGGCATAAACCGTTTCCACACCGTTACGGAACGCGTCGATGTCGAGATCGTCGATATCCAGCTTCAGCTTCTGACCGAGGATCAGACCCAGGCTGTAGCTCAGCTTCTCCTGTTCGGTGGTCAGCTCCTCCGCAGCGATTGCGGGGGTGGCAACCAGAGCTCCGCTCAGTGCTATAGCGAGTAAGGTTTTCTTCATTTCGAGTCCTTAACTGTTGAACGCGGGTTGTGCTTCGTTAGGCACCATTAAACGTGAAAGTTCAGTCGCTGGCCAGTGCAGCGGAGTTATTGTCAAATCTGGTGTACGGGCTCAGGCGGCGTTCCTGTCTGACTGATCCTGTACTTGCTCACCATCCTTGAATTTCACGTTGTTGACCACGAGGGCCAGCAGATCAAATCCCTTGATCCGTTTCCAGCGCTTC
>JAUWAC010000012.1 GCA_030602245.1 Marinobacterium sp. | reverse complement strand
AGTTTTGCCTGGTGACAATAGAGACGTGGAACCACCTGATCCCATGCCGAACTCAGCAGTGAAACGCGTCATCGCCGATGGTAGTGTGGGGCTTCCCCATGTGAGAGTAGGTCATCGCCAGGCACCTAATACAGACGCCCTAATCAGCACTGGTCAGGGCGTTTTGCTTTTTGGGGTTTAAGCGCCAAGCGCCAGGTGCCAAGCCCTAAGCAACAGGCCCCAAGCCCTGCTCCTTCCACTCCCTCTGCGTTATCCACAGCCGGTGTCGGTCAGTGATCAGTGACAGCAGCGCGCTTGCCTCTCAGTCAGGCATCCGACGGGCGCTCGCATCGTTACACGAAAGGGTTGTCCACAGATGGCCGGGCAGGTCAATTACCGGGCAGGGCAGATCGACGGCCAAGGGCGGGATGGCCTTTTTAGCGCAGCAGAACGGCTCAGAAAGGCCCGCAAGATGGGATAGGTCAGCGGCTGCCTCGCACGTTATACGGGCTCTGTCGGCGCCTCAGGCGCCCATCTGTTCCAGCAGTTGCTCGCGCAGATTGAGGTAGTCGTGATCGCACAGGCCGAGGAAGGTGAGGGCGGGCTGCAGGCGGGCCATTTCCTGGCGTGGTTCGATGCGCCAGTAGTAGCGGTACTCGGCGCTGATATCCTGCGCGAGCACGAGCACCGCCAGCAGGTGGCGGGTGTATTCGTCGGTCTCAACACGGTCTGTCAGCACATCTGCCAGCAGTGGCTGCAGGCGAATGGTATCCGCGACCTGTTGTGGCAGGTTCCAGCGTTCGGCCATGCGGCCGCCGACCTGATAGTGGCTGAAGCCAAAGCGTGCCTTTTCCTGCTGTTCGAATTCCGCCGGTTCGAGCTTGCCTGCGGTGGTAAGAAAGGTCCGGTAATCGCTGAATGCCTGCACCATCAGCGGCAAACCGCAGTCGTGCAGCATGCCGGCTGAATAGATGTCGTCCTGGTTTAGCCGAGGAACCAGCCGACGAGCCAGAGTGCTCGAGAGCTCGGCAACTTCACGGGCGCTGTCCCAGAAGCGCTCCAGGCGGCCGGTTTTCTTCAGTGTATTGCGCAGCACGGTCAGGCGCACGAGATTGAACACGCGTTCGATGCCGAGCAGGCTCAGGGCGCGATCGACCGAGGTGACCTGTACCGCGAGGCCGTAATAGGCGCTGTTCACCGCCTTCAGCACCGTGGTGTACAGGGATACGTCGGCTTTAAGCAGGTCGGCGATGCGCTTCTGATTCGGCTGTTCGGATTTGAGTTCGTGGGCCAGCGCGATCAGGATTTCCGGTTGCGGGGGAATCAGGGTGCTGAAGTTCCGTTCCATGGGCACTGTTTACCGGCTTGTCGAAAGGTGAAAAGCCAGTATAGTGCGCCTCAAATACAGTTTCAGCAGGTAAGTATGTCCGCGATCAAGAATCCGCCACGCAGGCCCTATCTTGCACGCGGTGCCGGTGTACGGCGCTGCGAGGGATGCCGTTTGCCTGAGGAGGCCTGCATCTGTGCGCACCGGGGGGAGGTGGACGCCAGCTGTCAGTTCTGGTTGCTGACCCACCATAATGAATTCTATAAGCCGACCAATACCGGTCGATTGATTCTGGATTCGGTTCGGCACACCCGTATTTTTGAGTGGTCTCGGCTGGATCCGCCGCAGGAACTGCTCGACGCGCTCGAGGACCCGCGCTATGCCCCCTGCATCGTCTTCCCGGCCGGAGAGGACTATCAGGCGCGGATGATCGAAGAGACACCGACGGATGGGCGTATCCCGGTCTTCATTATTCTGGATGGAACCTGGCGGCAGGCGCGGCGGATGTTTCGTCACAGCCGCTATCTGCAGCATCTGCCGGTGATCGAGCCGCGTACCGAGCGCCTGTCACGCTACGCGCTGCGTCGCTCGACGGTGGCACACCATCTGTGTACGGCGGAAGTGGCGATTGCGCTGCTTGAGCAGCAGGGAGACATGGCGGCGGCAGCCCATCTGGAGGGGTATTTTGACCGCTTTAATCGCAACTATATTGAGTCACGGCGGCGCTGGGACAGGCAGGAGCAGGACACCTGCTCCTGACCGGGGGCCGAATCAGTGCTTGTCGCCTGCTTCGGCTTCCTGCTGAGCACGCTGCAGCTGTTGAGCATAGAGCGCGTCGAAGTTGACCGGTGCCAGCATCAGTGCCGGGAAGCTGGCTTTCGCCGCCAGGTTGTCGATCGCTTCACGTGCGTACGGGAACAGGATGTTGGGGCAGAAAGCACCCAGCGTGTGCTTGGTTTCAGCTTCACCAAGACCGGCCAGCAGGAAGATGCCCGCCTGCTGCACTTCGACCAGAAACGCAGGCTGGCCTTCGTTCTTCACGGTCACGGTCAGCGACAGCACGACTTCGAAGTGCTCTTCATCCAGCACTGTGCTGCGGGTGTTGATATCCAGGTTCACTTCCGGCTGCCACGCCTTGGTGAAGACGCCGGGTGCCCCCGGTGTTTCCAGTGACGCGTCCTTCAGATAAACGCGCTTGAGTGCGAACTGGGGCTGTTTCTGGTTCTCAGACATCCGATTTTCCTTTCATTGTCGCTGGTCAGTCAGCCAGCAGTGTATCCAGTTTGCCCTGGCGCTCCAGAGCGTAGAGGTCATCGCAGCCACCGACATGGGTATCGCCGATAAAGATCTGCGGGACGGTGTGGGCGCCACCGGCCCGTTCGCGCATGGTCTGACGCAGGCTCGGATCGGCATCCACATCGATTGCGTTGTATTGCACGCCCTTCTGGTCGAGCAGCATACGGGCGCGGGTGCAGAACGGGCACCACCGGGTCAGATAGATCTCGACCGCTTTCATGACTTCACCACCGGCATGTTCTGGCCGCGCCATTCGGTCATGCCGCCCTGCAGGCGGATCGCCTGCCGGAAGCCGGCTGCCTTCAGTTTGCGGGTTGCGGTGCCGGCGGCCTGGCCCATGTTGCAGACGACGATCAGCGGCTTCTCCTTGTCGGCCTTGATTTCGCTGATGCGGCGGTCAAGGTCGGCCAGCGGAATGTTCAGCGCGCCGGTGATACGGCCGGCGTCCCATTCCTTTTTCGGGCGGATATCGACGACGGTTGCGCCTTCCTTGTTGATCAGACGGGTGGCCTCGGCCGGGCTGACCGATTTGCCTGACTTGCGGCTCTCTGTCCACAGCAGCATCGCCAGCGTCAGTACCCAGGCGGCAACGAGATAGTAATGTTGAGTGACAAATTCAATCAGACGGTCCATAACACATCCGTAAGCAGAGGGCTGTTCTTCAGGGCGGCCAGTATACATTGACCGTGCTTGCGGCATAAGGCTTGGCGCCGATTTTGGCCTGCGCGCGGTTAGCTATACGCCGGCTTAGCCAGTAAAATGTCGGCAACTTCCACTCAAGATGAAACCCGGTGACGATGACAGAAGCACGCGCAACCAAAGCCCTGATTATTCTCGATGGCTTCGGCGTCGAGTCGACTCCGTCTTCAGCGATTCAGGCGGCCAATACGCCGACCTGGGACCGGCTGCTGGAGCAGAATCCGAACAGCCGTATTCGCACCTCCGGCATGGCAGTGGGTCTGCCGGATGGGCAGATGGGCAACTCCGAAGTGGGCCACATGAATATTGGCGCCGGTCGCATCGTCTATCAGAACCTGACCCGCATCAGCAAGGCGATCGACGATGGTACGTTGTTCGAGAATCCGGCGCTGGTGAAAGCGATGGATGCCGCTATTGGCGCCGGCAAGGCGGTGCACCTTCTCGGTCTGCTGTCACCGGGCGGAGTACACAGCCATGAGGAGCATATCTTTGCCCTCGCCGAAATGGCCGTGAAGCGCGGCGCAAAATCGGTGTATCTGCACGCGATTCTGGACGGCCGCGATATGCCGCCGCGCTCGGCTGAGCCCTCCATCGCTGCCGCCGAAGCGAAATTCCGTGAGCTCGGCCACGGTGCGATTGCGACCGTTGTCGGACGCTATTTCGCCATGGACCGCGACAACCGCTGGGATCGTGTTCAGCTGGCCTATGATGCGATGACCCGCGGTGAAGCCCCGCAGCGCGCCCAGTCGGCACAGCAGGCGCTGGCCGAAGCCTATGCCCGCGGTGAGAACGATGAGTTCGTTACCGCGACCGTCATCACCGATATGGCGGGACACCCCAAGGGGGTGATTGAGGACGGTGATGCCGTGATCTGCGCCAACTTCCGCCCCGATCGTGCACGCGAAATTACGCGCTGTTTCGTCGAGGACGATTTCGATGGTTTCGAGCGCCGGGTGCGCCCGCAGCTGGCCGACTACGTGATGATGACCGAGTACGCGGCAACGATTCCGGCCAGCTGCGCCTATCCGCCGGAAACGATCCGCAACGGCCTGGGCGAATATCTGGCCTCGCTGGGCAAGACCCAGCTGCGCATCGCCGAGACCGAAAAATACGCCCACGTCACCTTCTTCTTTAACGGTGGGCAGGAAGCGGTTTACGAGGGTGAAGAGCGGATTCTGGTGCCGTCACCGCAGGTAGCGACCTACGACCTCAAGCCTGAAATGAGCGCGCCGGAAGTGACCGACAAGCTGGTCGAGGCGATCCGCAGCCGCAAGTTCGATCTGATCGTCTGCAACTTTGCCAACGGCGACATGGTCGGTCATACCGGCAAGTTCGACGCCGCCGTCAAGGCGGTGGAAGTGGTGGATCAGTGTCTCAAACGGGTGCTCGACGCCATGGCCGAGGTCGATGGCGAGACGCTGATCACCGCGGACCACGGCAACGTGGAGCTGATGGTCAACCCGGACAGCGGTGAGCCGCACACGTCTCATACCACCTGGCCGGTAGCCCTGATCTATGACGGCCCGCGTGCCGACCGGCTGACACTGGCCGATGGTGCCCTGTGCGATCTGGCGCCGACACTGCTGGCCCTGCTCGATATCGCCGTGCCGGCCGAGATGAGTGGTAAGAATCTGGCACAGATCGACTGAGCCCGCCCTCTGATGCGACCTCTGCTGCTCATCGTGGCGCTGGCTTTGCCGCTGTTCAGCCAGGCGGCCTCCGAGGCCGATCAGCGTGCAACCGAACAGCAGATCGACGCGCTCAAGCGCGAGATCAGTCAGGTGGAAGCGCGCATCGGTGCGCGCAACCGCGAGCAGCGCGAGCTGCAACAGGCGCTGAAAGAGAGCGAGCAGCAGATCGGTCAGGTTATCGCATCCCTGCGCGCGCTCAATGAGGAGCTGGCCGGGCTGGACCAGGATCTGTCCGGGCTCCGGGCGCGGGAGGCGCAGCTGGAGCAGTCGCTTGCCGCCAGCGCTGAACGCGTCCAGGCCCAGCTGCGTGCGCAGTATCAGCAGGGACGACAACCGCAGCTGCAGCTGATGCTCGGCGATCAGGATCCGGCCCGGGTCGAACGTCTGCTCTATTACTACGATCACCTCAATGCCCGGCTCGTCGAACAGCTGCGCGAGTATCGCACTCAGCTTGCGGCACTCGACAGCACCCGTCATCAGGCGGCGTCGACCAACGCTGCGATGGTGCAAAAGCGGGCCGAACTCGAAGCGCAAAAACAAGCGCTCGATGCCGCCCGCGAACGGCGAGCCAACAGCCTTGCTAAACTGCAGGCAGCTCAGCGTGAGGATCGCCAGCGCCTGAGCAGCCTGCAGGCCAACCAACAGCAGCTCGAAACCCTGCTGGAGCAGATTCGGGAATCTCTGCGCCGGGCCCGGCTTGAAACCGCGAATCAGGCATTCGACACGCTCAAGGGCGAGTTGCCCTGGCCGGTGGACGGGCGTCTGGCGCGCCGTTTTGGTGACAAGGTGAACGACCTGGCCTACGAAGGCGTATTGATAGGAGCACCGCCGGGGCGGGAGGTGCGTGCCGTGCATGGCGGCCGTGTCGTGTTCGCCGACTGGCTGCGCGGTTACGGTCTGCTCTTGATCATCGACCACGGCGGCGGTTATATGAGTCTGTATGGACACAATCAGAGCCTGCTGCGTGATACCGGCACCTGGGTACGCCCGGGTGAAGTGATTGCGACCACCGGCGACGGCGGTGGCTACGATGCGGCAGGCCTTTATTTCGCGATCCGTCATCGCGGCAGCTCGATCGACCCCGGCCAGTGGCTGGCGGGCCGTTGAATCTGATACAAGGACATCGCTATGAACCTGACTGCTCCCGCAAAACGTGCCTGTCTGCCGTTGGCGCTCGCCCTCGCTCTGGCGGCCCCCTGGGCACAGGCTCAGCAACCGGATGCGACCGACGCGGGGGCTGCAGAGAGCGCCAATGGCCTGCCGCTGGAAGAGCTGCGCATGTTTGCCGAGGTCTATGGCCGCATCAAGGATGCCTATGTGGAACCGGTGGACGACCGGGAGCTGTTGCAGTCGGCGATTCGCGGCATGCTTGCGGGGCTCGATCCGCACTCCACCTATCTTGAGCCGGAAGCGTTCGAAAGCCTGCAGGTACACACCAGCGGGGAGTTTGGTGGTCTGGGCATTGAAGTCGGCATGGAAGACGGCTTCGTCCGCGTCATCGCGCCGATCGACGATACGCCGGCCAAGCGTGCCGGGATCAAGGCCGGTGATCTGATCATCAAGCTCGACGATACGCCGGTGCAGGGGATGGCGCTGACCGAGGCGGTGGACATGATGCGCGGCGAGATCGGCAGCGAGATCCGGCTGACCATCGTGCGCGAGGGGATCGAAAAGCCGTTCGAGGTCACGCTGGTGCGCGATGCGATCAAGGTGGTCAGCGTCAAAAGCCGCGAACTGGAGCCCGAATACGGCTACCTGCGCATTACCCAGTTCCAGCTCAACACGGCGCAGGACATGCGTGAGGCGCTGCTTGAGCTGAGCGCGCAGCGCCCGCTCAAGGGGCTGGTGCTGGATCTGCGCAACAACCCGGGCGGCGTCCTGCAGGCGGCGGTCGATGTGGCCGATGCCTTCCTCGACGGCGGCCTCGTCGTCTACACCGAAGGCCGCCTGCCCAGTTCACAACTGAAGTTCAGTGCCGGCCCGGAAACGCTGGCGGGCGATGTGCCGCTGGTGGTGCTGATCAACGGCGGTTCCGCGTCGGCGTCGGAGATCGTCGCCGGCGCACTGCAGGATCATCGCCGTGCCGTGCTGATGGGCACCGACAGCTTCGGCAAGGGGTCGGTGCAGACGGTACTGCCGCTGGCCGGTGAACGTGCCGTGAAGCTGACCACCGCACGCTATTTCACCCCCAACGGACGCTCGATTCAGGCGCAGGGGATTCACCCCGATATCATCGTTGAAGAGGGGCGCCTGACCGATGTGCAGCATGAAGATCTGATCAAGGAGCGTGATCTGGCCGGGCATCTGGAGAACGGCACGGCCGATGCCGGCAGCAACGGTGACAATGGACTGGCCGAGCGCGACTTCCAGCTCTACCAGGCGCTCAACCTGCTCAAGGCATTGAATATCGTCTCGGCGCCGCGCGACAACCAGAGCTGACGCGCGCCGGGTCGCCGCGGCTTGGCGCTACGGCTGACTGAGCGTGCCGGGTCGCGCAGCGACGAGGCCCAGCAGGCACTGGATCAGCTGCAGCACCAGCAGCAGCGACAGCGGCAGCAGCCAGCTCTTCTCCAGATCGTACAGGGCCCCGATCACCAGCGGGCCCGAGGCGGCGATCAGATATCCCACCGACTGTGCCATCGCCGATAGCGCGACCGCCTGAGTGCCGTTTTCGCTGCGCAGCGCGAACAGCGTCAGCGCGAGGCTGAGGGATGCACCGGCGCTGAAACCGATCAGCGCCGCCCAGATCACCGGTGCCGCCGCCGGCGCGAGCAGCAGTCCGGCGAGCCCGATCAGCGCCATCGCGGCAATCGTCAGCACCAGTGGTCGCTGGTCCTGCAGCCGGGTGGCGATAATCGGGGCCAGCAGGTTGGCCGGGATACCGAACAGGTTGATCAGCGATGTGGCGGTGCCGGCATATGCATCGCTCAGGCCGGCATCGATCAGCAGTTTGGGCAGCCAGGTCGCGACCGAATAGAAATAGGTCGACTGCAGGCCCATGAAGCCGGTGATGGCCCACGCCCGCGGATTGCGCCACAACGGACTCTGCGTGGTCTGTTTCGGGCGATAGGTATGCACGTGGACCCGCAGCAGGTACAGCCACGGCAGCAGGCAGATCAGCGGCAAAATGGCCCACAGCAGCATCGGTGCCCGCCAGTCGCTGAAGGCGTCGCGCATCGGCACCGCCAGATAGACCCCCAACCCGGCGCCGATGCTCAGCGTGACCGAGTAGAGGCCGGTCATCACGCCGGGGTGACGCGGGAAGTAGCCTTTCACCAGACCCGGTATCAGCACGTTGAGCAGTGCAATCGCTGAGCCCAGTGCCAGTGTCCCGAGCAGAATCAGCAGAAATGCCGGCGTGACCCGCAGCGCGGCGCCGAGGCCGATCAGCAGCAGTGCCCCCAATACCAGCAGCGGCGGTGAAAAGCGTCGCGTCAGTGCCGGAACCATGGCTGAGACGATGCCGAAGCAGATCAGTGGCAGCGTGGTCAGCATGCTGAATGCGCTGGCACTGAAGTTGAGCCCCCGCTTGATATCGTCTACCAGCGGCCCGACCACGACGATGCCGCCCCGCAGATTGGCCGCTGCCAGCAGGATCGCGGCAACGGCCAGGGTAAATGCGAGTGGGCGGCCGTCGAAGGGGCCCTTGATCGGATGATGCATACGGATTCCTTAACGGAGAGCTTCGATTCTGACAGCACAGACAGGTTCAGGATTGCCGCATTGTAGAAAGGGCGCGCCGTGGCTCGATAGGACGCTTTCTGCAACAACGGTTGTGTCATGCGCAACGGGCAGGTGGCAGCGGCTGGCGGCAAAGCGGCCGTTTCCGGCCGCTCAATCGGCGTTCAGGTGCGGAACAGCCCCTGTGCCAGCCGGCTCCACTGCTCCGGCCAGTGCTCGGTGGGGCGGCGCTTGAACTCAGAGCGCACGAACTGGCGGATTCGCCCCTCGGCCGTGGCCAGGATCAGGTTGGCGGCGGAGCCGGCGGGAATCTCGGTGCGCAGCCCGGAGCGAACCTCGGCTTCGCGCATGATCTGCTTGAGCTGGGTTTCCAGTCGCTCGAACAGCTGATTGACGCGGGTGCGCAGACGCTCGGTTTCGCCGGCCAGCGCGTCGCCGGTCAGAATCCGCGCCATGCCCGGGTTCTTCTCGACGAAGGCCAGCAGCAGCGTCAGGATCTGCTCGCACTGACGCACACCCCCGGCATCGGAGGCGGTGATCAGGTTCACGCGGGAAAACAGCGTGTCCTCTATGAAGCCGATCAGCCCCTCGAACATGCGCGCCTTGCTCGGGAAGTGGCGGTAGAGAGCCGCTTCCGAGACGCCCACTTCCCGGGCCAGTGCCGCGGTGGTGATGCGGGCCCCCGGATTGACCTCCAGCATCTGTGCCAGGGCCTGCAGGATCTGTTCGCGACGGGAGATCTTCTGCTCTTGCTGTCTCTCGCTCATCCGGCTCCCTCAGTTCAGGCTGCGGTTCGTGATCAGCGTACCGACACCTTCGTCGGTGAAGATCTCGAGCATGCAGGAGTGCTCGACACGGCCATCGATGATATGCGCGCTGTTGACGCCGCTCTTGACCGCACTCAGCGCGCAGCCGATCTTCGGCAGCATGCCGCCGTAGATGGTGCCGTCCTCGATCAGGGCATCGACCTGTTTCGTGGAGAGCCCGGTCAGAACCTTGCCGTCCTTGTCCAGCAGGCCGGCGATGTTGGTCAGCAGAATCAGCTTCTCGGCCTGCAGCACTTCGGCCACCTTACCGGCCACCAGATCCGCGTTGATGTTGTAGGAGTCGCCGTTCTCGTCGACGCCGATCGGTGCGATGACCGGGATAAAGTCGGAGTTGACCAGCATCTCCAGTACCTTGACGTTGACGCGCTCGACCTCGCCGACATGGCCGATGTCGATAATTTCCGGCGCCTCCATCTCCGGCGTCTTGTGCTTGACCTTGAGCTTGCGTGCCCGCAGCAGCTCGCCGTCCTTGCCGGTCAGGCCGATCGCCTTGCCGCCGGCGGCGTTGATCAGGCCGACGATCTCCTTGTTGACCATGCCGCCGAGCACCATCTCGACCACATCCATCGTCTTGGAATCGGTGACGCGCATGCCGTTGATGAAGTGGGACTCGATACTCAGCCGTTCGAGCAGATTGCCGATCTGCGGGCCCCCGCCGTGGACGACGATCGGGTTGATGCCGATCAGCTTCATCATCACGATATCGCGGGCGAAACTGGCTTTCAGTTTCTCGTCGGTCATGGCGTTACCGCCGTACTTGATCACCAGCGTCTTGCCGACGAAGCGCTGGATGTAGGGCATCGCTTCAGACAGTACGCGGGCGGTGGAGATCGCCTGTTCTCGGTTCAGGGGCATGGGAATTCCTCTCTCTTGTCGGGTTCGCAGCGGGTTCAGGCGTCGGGAATGTCGAGGCTCGGATCCACGCTGTGCAGTCGGCTCTGGAACTCGTTGCGGATGCGCGTCAGGGCGGCATCGCTGGCGGCTTCGAAGCGCAGTACCAGTACCGGTGTCGTGTTGGAGGCGCGCACCAGTCCCCAGCCATCCGGGTAGTCAACGCGCACGCCGTCGATGCGGCAGGCGTCGCCACCGGGGAAGTCGAGCTGCTGCAGTGCCTTGACCAGTTCGAACTTGTTGTCCTCGCGCACCTGGATGTTGATCTCCGGTGTGCTGATGTCTTCCGGATAGGCGGCGAAGATCGCATCGGCGCTGTCGCTGCGCTGAGCCAGAATCTCGAGCAGGCGGGCAGCGCTGTAGAGGCCGTCATCAAAGCCGTACCAGCGCTCCTTGAAGAAGATATGGCCGCTCATTTCGCCGGCCAGCTGAGCGCCACAGGCTTTCATCTGCTGCTTGATCAGCGAATGCCCGGTCTTCCACATGGTGGCTTTGCCACCGGCCTTCTCGATCACCTGCGGCAGCAGGCGGGAGCATTTGACGTCGAACAGGATCTCGGCGCCCGGGTTGCGCGACAGCACGTCTTCGGCGAACAGCATCATGACGCGGTCCGGGTAGATCACCTTGCCCTGTTCGGTCACGACGCCGACCCGGTCGCCGTCGCCATCGAAGGCAAGCCCGAGATCGGCGCCGGTGCGGGCGATCTCCTTGATCACGTCCTGCAGGTTTTCCAGCTTGCCCGGGTCCGGGTGGTGGTTCGGGAAGGTGCCGTCCACATCGCAGTACAGCGGGATGATCTCGACACCGAGTCGTTGCAGCAGCTCCGGTGCCAGTGCCCCCGGAATGCCGTTGCCGCAGTCGACCACCACCTTGAGTGGGCGCGTGACGTGCACATCGCCGCAGATTCGCTGCAGATAGGCTTCAGAGACATCGTCTTCGCTGCGGCGTCCGCGGCCGTCGCTGTAGTCGCGCTGTTCGATGCGTGCGCGCAGGGTCTGGATCTCCTCGCCCGACAGCGTATGGCCCGCCAGCATCATTTTGAAGCCGTTGTAGTCGGACGGGTTGTGGCTGCCGGTGATCATGATGCCGGTCTGGTGTGCGCGCTGATGCGCGGCGAAGTAGAGCACCGGCGTCGGCACATAGCCGATATCGACCACGTCACAGCCGCCATCGAGCAGGCCTTCGGTCAGCACCTCTTTCAGGCGCGGGCCGGACAGGCGGCCGTCGGCCCCGACCACGACTTCGCCGATCCCCAGCGCGTGGGCGCTGGCCGCGAAGGCGCGGCCGAGATGGTAGACCAGCGGCTCGGTCAGAGACTCGCCGACAATGCCGCGAATGTCATAGGCGCGAAAAACGCCGGCGTCGAAAGTGTCCAGGTCGAATTGCATGGTGCGCTCCTTCGAATGCAGTACGGTATTCAGTGGCGGCCGGACGAACCGAAGCCGCCGTCGCCGCGATCGCTGTCGCTGAACTCGGCGACCACTTCAAACTCCGCCTGCACAACCGGTACCAGCACCATCTGTGCGATCCGTTCGCCCGGCTCGACGGTGAAGGTGGTCCGGCCGCGGTTCCAGCAGGAGACGTACAGCTGGCCCTGATAGTCGGAGTCGATCAGTCCGACCAGATTGCCGAGCACGATGCCGTGTTTGTGCCCCAGACCCGAGCGCGGCAGGATCATTGCGCACAGATTCGGGTCTTCGATGTGGATCGCAAGCCCGGTGGGGATCAGTTCGGTCTGGCCCGGTTCCAGTGTCAGCGGCGCGTCGAGACAGGCGCGCAGATCGAGTCCGGCGGAACCCTCGGTGGCATAGGCCGGCAGCGGAAACTGCTGACCGATACGGTCGTCAAGAATCTTGACCTGAAGTGTCTGTTTGCTCATGGAAATGTTCGGCTATCCGGTTGATCAGCTGGCGAGCCAGCTGCTGTTTCGAGGTTTTCGGCAGGGTGTCGCTGACATCGGCACCGATCAGCGTCACCGCATTATCGTCGCTGTTGAAGCCGATGCCCGCGGCGGATACGTCGTTGGCAACGATCAGATCCAGTTTTTTGCGGGCCAGCTTGTCCCGTGCGTAGGCCAGGACGTCGCGGGTTTCCGCGGCGAACCCTACGGTGAAGGGGCGCTGCGGGCTGGACGCGACGGTGGCGACGATGTCGGGCGTCTTGGTCAGGCGCAACTCCATGATCTCATCGGCGCCTTTCTTGATCTTGTGCTCGGCGACGGCGACCGGGCGGTAGTCGACGACGGCGGCCGCGGCGATGAACAGATCGCACGTCTCCAGTCCGTCGAGCGCCGCTGCGAGCATCTGCTCGGCGCTCTCCACGTGGACACACTCGACCCGCTCCGGTACCGGCAGGCTGACCGGGCCTGAGATCAGACGTACACGGGCGCCGGCATCGCGTGCCGCTGCCGCCAGCGCGTAGCCCATCTTGCCGGAGCTGTGGTTGGAGATGTAGCGCACCGGGTCGAGCGCTTCGCGGGTCGGACCGGCGGTGATGAACACCGTGCGTCCGCTCAGCGCCAGCGTTTCGAACTGCTCGGCACACAGCAGGGCCAGTTCGGCCGGCTCGAGCATCCGCCCCATGCCGGTATCACCGCACGCCTGTGCACCGCTGCCGGGGCCGAATACGCGAATATCGATGCTCTGCTTCAGGCTGGCCAGATTCTGCTGCGTGCGCGCATCGCGCCACATCGCCTGATTCATTGCCGGGGCCAGACAGATCGGCGCGTCGCTGGCCAGACACAGCGTGGTCAGCAGATCGTCGCCCATGCCGGCGGCGAGGCGGGCAATAAAGTCGGCGCTGGCCGGCGCGATCAGGATCAGATCGGCCCATTTGGCGAGTTCGATATGGCCCATGCCGGCCTCTGCGTCGGAATCGAGCAGTTGCAGGTGAACCGGGTTGCCCGACAGCGCCTGCAGCGTCAGCGGGGTGATGAACTCGGTTGCCGCCGGGGTCATGACGACGCGGACATCGGCGCCCGCCGTCTTCAGCTGTCGTGTCAGTTCGGCACTCTTGTAGGCGGCGATACCGCCGGTGATGCCGAGCAGAATACGGCGGTTAGTAAGTCTGTGCATACCCTGTGTATCCGATGATATCTGGATGGCGGTTGGGCTGTTGGAGCCAATTAAGATACCATCCCGGGAACGTCTTGCGTAGGGCTGAACACAACCACAGGGAGGTGGGTGATGGCGATTACGGACTGGCCGGCGAGCGAACGGCCACGGGAAAAACTGCTGCAGAAGGGCGCACAGGCGCTGTCCGATGCCGAGCTGCTGGCAATCTTTCTGCGCACCGGAGTCAAAGGCAAGAGTGCGGTCGATCTGGCGCGTGAGCTGTTGCAGCGCTTTGGCGGTCTGCGGCCGCTGATGGAGGCGAGTGAAGCAGAGTTCTGTGCCGCGCTGGGGCTGGGCAGTGCCAAATATGTCCAGCTGCAGGCGGTCATGGAGATGTCGCGACGCCATCTGGCGGCGCAGCTGGCGCGGGGCTCGGCACTGGAGAGTCCGGATAGCGTGCGCCAGTATCTCGCGGCGCAACTGCGACACGAGCGCCGCGAGGTGTTTGCCTGCCTGTTGCTGGACAACCGGCATCGGGTGATCGAATACGCGCCGCTGTTTTACGGCACCATCAATGCGGCCAGCGTCTATCCGCGCGAGGTTGTTGCACTGGCGCTGGAGCGTGGTGCCGCGGCGCTGATCCTGGCGCACAACCACCCGTCCGGGGTCGCTGAGCCATCAGCGGCAGACCGGCAGATCACCGATCGACTGGTGCAGGCGCTGGCGCTGGTCGAGGTGCGGGTGCTGGATCATCTGGTGGTCGGCGACGGGGAGAGCGTCTCGTTTGCCGAGCGCGGCTGGCTGTAATGCGCCGGTGCGCCGCTGCGCCGCTGCGCCGCGCTGGTGAATAAATAGACAAAAAGCTGGCGCTGGCCGCGACATCTCTGTATTATACGCGGCCTTCTGTCCCTTAATGGTACGGTATTCTGTCCGGAACATTGGACGCTCCGCCTGAGAGAGCCGGTTTTTTCGCTCTCAATAAACATCGGACAGAGGTTAACTTAACCCTGAAAGACAAGGTTTAAAGCTATGTCTCGAGTTTGCATGGTAACGGGCAAGAGCCCGATCACCGGGAACAACGTTTCTCACTCTCAGCGCAAGACCCGTCGTCGCTTCCTGCCGAACCTGCACTGGCACCGCTTCTGGGTCGAGAGCGAAAACCGTTTCGTTCGTCTGCGTGTTTCCTCCAAGGGCATGCGCATCATCGATAAGAAGGGCATCGACGTGGTTCTGGCTGAACTGCGCGCCCGTGGCGAGAAAGTCTGAGGAGCTGAATCATGGCTAAAGGCGCACGCGAAAAGATCCGACTGGTTTCCTCTGCAGGCACTGGTCACTTCTACACCACTGACAAGAACAAGCGTAACACTCCGGACAAGTTCGAATTCAAGAAATACGACCCGGTTGTACGCAAGCACGTCATCTACAAGGAAGCCAAGATCAAGTAATTGAGTCTTGCTTCGCTCTGAAAAGGCCCGCCAGTTTCTGGCGGGCCTTTTTCGTTTCGGGCCGGCAGCACGGGGCGGAACGTGCGGCAGAAACAGGCAAAAAAACGGTGGAAACAGAAAAGTGATGCAGGCCAGCGTTTGCTACCGTCGAGTCCGTTTTGGCCCCGGGTCGCGACGACCTGTTACCTGATCGGATGCGAACGATGAAAATCAAACACAAGCTGGTGGCGGCGATGACGGCCACGACTCTGGTGCCGGTGCTGCTGTTGTCCGCCTACAGTATCGAGCAGGCGCGGGAGCAGGCCCGGGCGCGGTTCGCCGATATCAGCGCGCGTCAGCTGGAGGCGATCGACAGTCAGTTCAGCAGCTTCTTTGCCGATATCGCGCGCAACGTCGAGTTTCTGGCCCGGGCGCCGCAATTGCGCGCCGCCGATGCCAGTCTGTCCACCTACTACGATGGGCCTGAGCAGCTGGCGGATGCGGCGGCGCAGGGCGGTGTCGAAGCCGAAATCTATCATCTGTTCGAGCGTTTTGCCGACACCCATCCCGGTTTTGCCTACGTCTACATGGGCACGCGCGAGGGCGGTTATGTCCAGTGGCCGAAGGGGAAAGTGACCGCGCACTACGACCCGCGCCAGCGGCCGTGGTATCAGAAGGCGCAGCAGACCCCGGGACAGGTCGCGCTCAGCGGTGCCTATTACTGGGCAGCGGACGATGCCACGCTGATGGGCGTGGTGCGGACCTTCGACAATGCCGCCGGCGAGCGCTATGGCGTCATGGCAATGGATGTCTCGCTGTCGGCCCTGACCGAGATGGCTCGGCAGGCGCGTCTTGGCGAGCGCGGCTATCTGATGCTGATCGAGGATACCGGCACGGTGCTGGTCGATGCAGCGAATCCCGAGCACAACTTCAAAGCGGTCGACAGCCTGCCCGGCAGTGCCTATCGGGCGCTGGCCGTTCGCGAGGCGGGGCTGGCCGACGTCGAACTCGGCGGTGAGGCCTTCGCGGCGCGGGTGCACCGTTCAGCGGCGCTGGGCTGGACCATGATTGCCCTGATGCCGCAGGCGGAGATCATGGCGCCGGCAAACCGCATCATGTGGACCACGCTGGGTATCACGGCGCTGGTGTTGCTGGGGGTGGTGGCGCTGGCCTTCTGGCTGGCAGGACTGCTGGTCCGGCCGATCGTGCAGGTCGGCGACGGTCTGCGCGAGATCGCCGAAGGCGGGGGCGACCTGACCCGTCGCCTGAGTGTGACCAGTCGTGACGAAACCGGCCAGCTGGCGCACTGGTTCAATCAGTTCCTCGAGTCGATTCAGCAACTGGTCGGGCAGATCAATCACCGCTCGCGGCAGATGCAGGCCGCCTCGGAAGAGGGCAGTCGCAGCGCGGCGGCGGTGGATCGGGCCAGTGAACACCAGCTGACCGAGGTCGAGAGCATGATGACCGCCGCGACGCAGATGTCCGCGACCGCCGACGAGGTGGCGCGCAGCTGCGCCAGAACCGCAGACGCGGCGGCCGCGGGGCAGGCCGCGAGCGATAACGGCAAGGCGGTGATGAGCAGTACCGAACAGAGCGTGCGTGCTCTCGGCGAGCAGGTGACGCAGTCGGTGGCCCAGATGCGCGCGCTGGAAGCGGAAACCGGACGCATCAATTCGGTGCTCGATGTGATCCGCGAGATCGCCGATCAGACCAACCTGCTGGCGCTGAATGCGGCGATCGAGGCGGCACGGGCGGGCAGCCAGGGCCGCGGCTTTGCCGTGGTCGCCGATGAGGTGCGCACGCTGGCGCAGCGCACCCAAGTCTCCACCGAAGAGATCAACGACCTGCTGCAACGCCTTAATCATCAGACGCATCAGGTGGTGGAAACGATGGCGGCGAGTCAGGAACGGTCGCAGCAGGCGGTGGCGCTGACAGCCGAGGCGCATGGCGTGTTCGACCAGATCAAGCAGGCGGTCGATCAGATCAACGATATGGCGACGCAGATCGCCAGCGCAGCGGAGGAGCAGCATCAGGTATCGGCGGGGATCAACGTCAACATCGAAGCGATCCATGGTGCCGCCAACGAGGTCAACCGGGTGTCGTCGGCAGTGGCCGATAATGCGGACCGACAGGCGCGGCTGGCGCGTGAGTTGAACGGGTTGGTGGACCAGTTCCGCATCTGACGTCGGCTCGCGCGGCGCTACAATTTTGTCGGCCGCTCTGGCACAGTGCGCTTTTTCGTCGTCGCGCAAAGGCGTATTCATGACCTTACCGTTTACGTTTCGGCAGGCGGTGCCGCTGCTGTTCGTGCTGCTCTGGAGCACCGGCTTTATCGGTGCCCGGTTCGGCCTGCCGCATATAGAACCGTTTAACTTCCTGTTTATCCGCATGCTGCTGACGCTGGCGGTGTTCGCAGGTCTTATCGTCGCGTTTCGCGCACGCTGGCCCGGTCCCGTGCAGGCCGGGCATCAGATGGTGGTCGGCCTGCTGGTGCATGCGGCGTACCTCGGTGGCGTATTTGCGGCTATTCGCTGGCAGATGCCGGCCGGTATCGCGTCGCTGATCGTGGGGCTGCAACCGCTGCTGACGGCAGTGTTGGCGTGGGTGCTGTGGCAGCAGCGCCTGCGCCTGCTGCAGTGGCTCGGGCTCGTGCTGGGACTGGTCGGAGTGGCGCTGGTGCTGGCCGGAGGCAACCGGCTGGGGCAGTTTGAGCTGCTGCCGGCGGCGCTGATGGCGATACTGGTGGCGCTGGTCGGTATCTCCATCGGCACGTTGTACCCGAAGCGCTTTGGGCAGGGGGTCGACCTGCTGACCGGTTCTTTCTACCAGTATCTGGCCACGGCGCTGGCGATGGCGGTGCTGACATTCAGCTTCGAGCAGCGCAGCATCGACTGGCACCCGGAGCTGATCGGCGCACTGGCCTGGCTCGTATTCGGCCTGTCGGTGTCGGCCATCCTGTTATTGCTGATGATGATCCGCGAGGGCGAGGCGGCGAAGGTGGCGAGCTATTTCTATCTGGTCCCGCCGGTCACCGCACTTGAAGCCTGGTGGCTGTTTGATGAGCAGCTCGGCGCGCTGGCGCTGAGCGGCGTGGCGGTGACCGTGTGCGGGGTATATCTCGTGCTGCGCACGCCGCCAGCCCGTTGAGGGAGGAGTCATGCCTGAACTGCCTGAAGTTGAAACCAGTCGCGCCGGTATTGCGCCCCATCTGGACGGGCAGCGGATTCGCCGGCTCGTCGTGCGCCAGCCGCGCCTGCGCTGGCCCGTGCCGGCGGAGCTGGCCGCACGCGTCGAGGGGGAACGGATTCTGGCCGTGGAACGGCGCGGCAAGTACATCCTGATCCGCATCGCCACCGGCAGCATGCTGCTGCATCTGGGCATGTCCGGCAGCGTTCGCATCCTGCCGCTGGGGGCTGCCCCTGGTAAACACGACCATGTGGATCTGGAGCTGGACAGCGGCAAGATGCTGCGTCTGACCGACCCGCGCCGTTTCGGTGCGCTGCTGTGGCAGGCGCAGGGGGAGCAGCATGCGCTGCTGGCGTCGCTGGGGCCGGAGCCGCTGTCGGATGCGTTCGATGGCGACTATCTGGCGCGCTGCTGTCAGGGTCGGCGCAGCGCCATCAAGTCACTGATTATGGACAGTCATGTTGTCGTCGGTGTCGGGAATATCTACGCCAACGAAGCCCTGTTTCTGGCCGGGATCGACCCGCGTCGAGCGGCCGGGCGAATATCCAAAGCGCGTCTTGGCACGCTGGCTGCTACGATCAAGGATGTGCTGGCGCGCGCGATTGCACAGGGTGGTACCACACTGCGTGATTTTGTCGGCGGCGACGGCAAGCCGGGCTATTTCAAGCAGCAACTGCATGTCTATGGCCGGGCTGGCGAGCCCTGTGACAGCTGTGGCAGCATACTGAAAGAGGTGCGTTTGGGGCAGCGCAGTACCGTGTACTGTGCCGCCTGCCAGCGCTAGCGCCGTATCCCCTGACAGGAGCCTGCATGAACCGTCCGCCCGATCTGCTGATTCCGGTAGCCTTCGATGAACCGCCCGATGCGCTGCGCGCTGAGCTGCGCCGCCGGCTCGGTATCGATGCCTACCTGCAGCGCCGCGAGGCGTTTCAGGTCGGCCCCGAAGGGCTGCACTGCGAGTATTACCACCATGGCGATGCGGCCCCGCTGCTGCTGTTCCTGCCCGGTATCGGCACGTACGTGGAGCTGTATGCCGAGCTGCTGGGCAGGATCAGCGCTGCCGGCTATAACGTGGCTGCCGTGGATCTGCGCGGGCATGGCTACTCCGCCGGTGAGCGGGGCGCCTATACCGTTGCCCAGACCGTCTGCGATCTGGAACGGGTCATTTCCGCGCTGCAGCCGCGCAGCAATGGCAAGGTCGGCGTGTACGGCTACTCCATCGGCGCCATGCTGGCGGTGGCGCTGGCCGAGGCGGACAGTCGCGTCGATGCCGTGCTGTGCAGCACGCTGCTGCTGACGGAGCTGCCGCCGGATATTGTGCATCAGCTGGGCTGGTACTGGACCTGGGGCACGGCGCAGCTGTTCCCCTCGCTGACGGTGCCGCTGCGTGGCTTCATGGATTTCGATACCCTGCTCGCGGGACATCCGGCCGGCGATCTGATCAATGACGATCCGCTGGTGGTGTTCGATTACCCGCTCAGTACGCTGGCCAGCCTGTTTACCCATCGTGCCGCGGTCGTCTCGCAGCGGTTCGGTTTCCGGGCTGCAATCCTGCAGGGCGATCGCGACGATGTGCTGTCGCTCGAGTATGGCCAGCGCGTGGTGGAGAAACTGACCCATCCGTTTGAGCTGATCCCGCTGCCCGGCGAGGGCCATATGATCCCGTGGGACAACCCGCGTGGGCTGTCCGAGCAGGTGGCGCGCTGGTTCGCCAGTAACCTCCCCTGAGCGCCTGCCACGGCATGCCGTGGCGTCACCAAAGCGTCAACACCCGGTCACGGGGCTGTCATCCACCACCGCACATAATGCCGCCAGGCTGCACGGAACCGGATGACTCCCATGACGCGACTGCAGAAACTGACCGCTTACGATGCCCGGCTGTTCCACTGGCGCCAGATGTTGCACCGTGAGCTGCGACTCGCCCCGGTGAGCCGTTTCGTATCGCGTCTGGGGGATGGCCTGTTCTATCTGCTGCTCGGATTGGGGCTTGCGCTCTTCGAACCGGAGCAGGGGCCGGCCTTTTTTCAGGCCGGACTGCTCGCCTTTTCGCTGGAGCTTCCACTCTATCTGCTGCTCAAGAACACCATCCGACGCGATCGTCCCTGCCACCGGCTTGACGGCATTCGTGCCGTGATCGAGCCGTCGGACACGTTCAGTTTTCCGTCGGGGCACGCGGCGGCAGCCTTTCTGTTTGCGTTGCTGTTGAGCGCGCACTATCCCGGCATGGCGCCCCTGGCATTTCCGATTGCCGGCCTGATCGGGCTGTCGCGGGTGCTGCTGGGCGTGCACTACCCCACCGATATTGCCGCCGGAGCGCTGCTGGGCCTTGGCTCGGGTGTCTTGGCGCTGCACCTCTGGGAGGCGATCTAGCGTGCGGATTCTGTATGGTGTGCAGGGTACCGGCAACGGCCACATCACCCGTGCCCGGGTGATGGCACAGGCGCTGAGCCGCGCCGGGGTCGCGGTCGACTATCTGTTCAGTGGCCGCGCACCAGAGCGCTATTTCAACATGGAACCGTTCGGTGACTACCGGACCCGTCAGGGACTGACGCTGGTGACGACGGCGGGGCGGGTGCAACTGGGGCGCACGCTGTGCCGGAACAACCTGCTGCGGCTGTGGCGCGATGTCAGGACGCTGGATCTGAGTGGATACGATCTGGTCATCACCGACTTCGAGCCGGTCAGCGCCTGGGCCGCCCGCCGCCAGCGCGTTCCCAGCGTCGGCATCGCCCATCAGTACGCGTTTTGCCACCCGGTACCCGGGATCGAGCGTGCGCCCTGGCTGAAGCCGGCGCTGAATCTGATCGCGCCGGTCGAGCAGGCGGTCGGGGTGCACTGGCATCCGTTCGACGGCCCGATTCTGCCGCCGCTGATCGAACCCGCTCAGCATCCGCTGTCCTGTGAGCCGGATCGGATTCTCGTCTATCTGCCGTTCGAACAGCTGGACGATGTGCGCTATACGCTGGTGGGTTTTCCCGGGCAGCGCTTCATCATCTATGCCGCCGTCGACTGTGCGCGCAGTGAACCTAATCTGGAGATCAAACCGTTCTCCCGCGATGGTTTCCAGCGCGATCTGGCCCGCTGTGGCGGCGTCATTGCCAACGCGGGATTCGGGCTCTGCAGCGAGGCGATTCAGGCCGGCAAGAAGCTGCTGGTCAAGCCGTTGGCGAATCAGATCGAACAGGCGGCCAACGCCCGCGCGCTGGAGGTACTGGGGCATGCCCGTATCATGCAGCGGCTTGACCCGGAGGCGATCTCAGGCTGGCTGCAGCTGGATAACCCGCCGCCGCAACCCTGGCCTGATACGGCCGCGGCGCTGGTCGACTGGATTCTTACCGGGCGTCATGAGCCGGTGCAGAGCCTGTCGCAGCGTCTCTGGTCGGAGATGGCGTCCCAACCGGAACTGAAAATCATCTGACCCGGGCGTCACGGGACGTCACGCGCCGCGTTCGATCGACGGATATCCCCTCACTCCAATGGTCATTGCCTGCGGCTGGGCGCCGACGGGGTGCATCCGGCTGCAGGGTGTCTGCTCCGATCAGGCGCGTTGCCATGACACTGTGCGCTGATCTGGGCATTGCAGCCGCAATGGAAATCGCGCTAACGCTGTTACGGTGATCGCGGCGGGTTGATACAGCGGTTGGGGAGAATGGCGTCTGCCATGAAGGCCGGGCTCAGAAAAAGGTAAAGGGACGTATGTTCCGTCATACGCCCCTTTATTGGCTTCCGTTTTTCCGTGCAAATCATGTGCGTCCTGCGTGCGTCCTGCTGTCCTTTTTTGCGTTCCGGGCCATCCAGCATTCATTCCATGAACAGGAGATCCATGGGGACCATTATGACCACGCATAAAATTATGGATATAGGGATTTTTCCTAATTTTTCCTGAGCCCCCTTTTTGTGGGGGTCAAACATTGAGCCAGATCAAAAAATAAAAATCGGATTCACAGTTGTATCGCAACCGCTCGCAGTGGCCGTGCTTTGCGTTACCATTGCAGGTATCAACGACCGGACACGGGCGACCGTGCGTCATGCCGGTGTCACAAAACTGTCGTCAAATATGCACCTGAGATAAGGATACCGATCGTGGCTTTTACCAACAGTCAGCGCTTCTACCCCGATACGCGCATGCGCCGTATGCGCGCCGATGATTTTTCTCGCCGCCTGATGCGTGAAAACCGACTGACGCCGGATGATCTGATCTATCCGATGTTCGTGATTGAGGGCAAGGGTGAACGTGAAGCGGTGGCGTCCATGCCCGGTATCGAGCGCCTCAGTATCGATCTGCTGGTCAAGGAAGCGCGCGAAGCGGCGGCGCTCGGGATTCCGGCGGTGGCACTGTTTCCGGTGACGCCGGCCAGCGCCAAGTCGGAGCTGGCGGAGGAAGCCTACAACCCGGATGGGCTGGCGCAGCGTGCCGTGCGTGCGCTCAAGGATGCGGTACCGGAGCTGGGTGTGATCACCGATGTGGCGCTGGACCCGTTCACCACGCACGGGCAGGACGGCATCATCGACGAGCGCGGCTATGTGCTCAATGACCGTACCGTGGAAACGCTGGTGCGGCAGGCGCTGTCCCATGCCGAGGCGGGGGCTGATGTGGTGGCGCCGAGCGACATGATGGATGGCCGTATCGGCCAGATCCGTGATGAGCTTGAAGACGGCAGTTTCGTCAACACCCGCATCATGGCCTATTCTGCCAAGTACGCGAGCGCTTACTATGGGCCGTTCCGCGATGCGGTGGGCTCCGCCGGCAATCTGGGCAAGGGTAACAAGTTCAATTACCAGATGGACCCGGCCAACAGCGACGAAGCGCTGCATGAGGTGGCGCTGGATCTGGCGGAAGGCGCGGACATGGTGATGGTCAAGCCGGGGATGCCCTATCTCGATATCGTGCGCCGGGTGAAGGAGGAGCTGAAGGTGCCGACCTTTGCCTATCAGGTCAGCGGCGAGTATGCGATGCACATGGCGGCATTCCAGAACGGCTGGCTCGATGAGGAAAGCGTCATGCTCGAGTCACTGCTGGCGTTCAAGCGCGCCGGGGCCGACGGCATCCTGACCTACTTCGCCGTCAGAGCGGCGCGGTTGCTGAACCCTTAATCTATTATGTGCGGGAAGGATATGGAGCTCGGAACGGGAGTGGAAGTGATGGCGGACAACGGCGAACTGGATCAGGCGCTGGAAGCAACGGTCGCGTTGCGCGACAGCCGCGAGAGCCTGCCGACGATTGAGCCGATCGAGGCGCCGCCGATGGATCTCAAGGCGTCCGAGCTCTATATCAACCGCGAACTGAGTCATCTGCAGTTCAACGTGCGGGTGCTGGAGCAGGCACTGGACGAGGAGCAACCGCTGCTGGAGCGGCTGATGTTCCTGCTGATCTTCTCCAGCAATCTGGATGAGTTTTTCGAGATCCGGGTCGCCGAGCAGATGCGCCAGCTCAAATACGGTCGCGAAGCGGTCGGGCCCGATGCGATGCATCCGCAGAAGGTGCTGGAGAAGATCCGCGATATCTGCGATATCAACGTCGATCGTCAGTACCGTATCCTCAACGAGATCATGCTGCCGGCGCTGGAGCGGGAAGGTATCCACTTCCGCCGGCGCGGCGCCTGGACCAAGGCGCAGCGGGCCTGGGTCGAGGAATACTTCAACGAGAAGGTGGTGCCGGTCATCAGCCCGATCGGACTGGACCCGTCGCATCCGTTCCCGCGTCTGGTCAACAAAAGTCTCAACTTCATCGTCGAGCTGGATGGCAAGGACGCGTTCGGTCGCGAGACCGGTATGGCGATCATCCCGGCGCCGCGTTCGCTGCCGCGTCTGATTCGCCTGCCGGACGAGCTGTGCGATGGCGGTGACAATCTGATCTTCCTTTCCTCCATCATCCACGAGTTCGCCGACAGCCTGTTCCCCGGCATGAAGGTGGAGGGTTGCTTCCAGTTCCGCATCACCCGTAACGCCGACCTGTCGTTCGATTTCGAGGAGATCGAGGATCTGGCCCGCACGCTGCGTGGCGAGCTGCATTCGCGCAAGTTTGGCGATGCGGTGCGTCTGGAGGTGGACAGCCGCACGCCGGAGCACCTGATCAGCTTCCTGCAGGAGGAGTTCAAGCTGCCGGCGGCCCACGTCTACCGTGTCAATGGTCCGGTTAACCTGACCCGCCTGATGGCCGTGCGTGATCTGGTCGAGCGCAACGATCTGCGCTGGGAGCCCTTTACGCCCGGTCTGCCGAGCAAGCTGAAGAACAGCGAGGATATCTTCGCCGTGCTCAAGCGTGGCGATCAGCTGCTGCTGCACCCGTTCCAGTCGTTTTCACCGGTGGTGGATCTGTTGCGTCAGGCCGCCAAGGACCCGGATGTGGTCGCGATCAAACAGACGCTGTACCGCACCGGGGTCAAGTCCGACATCGTCAACGCGCTGGTGGAAGCCGCTCGCGCCGGCAAGGAGGTGACGGTCGTCATCGAGCTGCGCGCGCGGTTTGACGAGGAGAGCAACCTGCAGCTGGCCAGCCGTCTGCAGGAAGCCGGCTGTCTGGTGGTATACGGCGTGGTCGGGTACAAGACCCACGCCAAGATGATGCTGGTGGTGCGGCGCGAGGGCAACCGGCTGGTGCGTTACTGCCATCTGGGGACCGGCAACTATCACTCCGGCACTGCGCGACTCTATACCGACTACAGCTACATGACCGCCGACGATCAGGTCGGCGAGGATGTGCACAAGATCTTCCAGCAGCTGACCGGCATGGGCAAGATCCAGAAGCTGCAGAAACTCTACAATGCGCCGTTCACGCTGCACGCCAAGATGATCGAACTGATCCAGAACGAGATTCGCAACGTCAAGGCGGGCAAGGACGGCCACATCATCATCAAGGTCAACGGTCTCACCGAGCCGAAGCTGATTCGGGCGCTGTATGAGGCATCTCAGGCCGGGGTGCAGATCGATCTGATCATTCGCGGCATGTGCCGCCTGCGTCCGGGGCTCGAGGGCATCTCGGAGAATATCCGGGTACGCTCGATCATCGGCCGTTTCCTCGAACACACCCGCGTCTACTGGTTTGCCAACGCCGGCAAGCCGACGGTGATCTGCTCCAGCGCCGACTGGATGGAGCGCAATATGCTCAACCGGGTCGAAACCGGCTTCGAGCTCTATGGCAAGCACGCCGAGCGGATCCGCAGTGAGCTGGACTACTACCTGCGCGACAACTGCCAGAGCTGGGAGCTGCACTCCGATGGCAGCTACACGCTGAATCAGCCGGCCGAGGGCGAGGAGCGCTTCAGTGCCCAGCGTACGCTGCTGAACGAACTCGCCAACAGCTGATTACGGCATCAGAACAGACGCGAAACCGGCCCGGAAATCGGGGTAGCGAAAGCGGTAGCCACTCGCCTTGAGGCGCAGGTTGCTGCAGCGCTTGCTGCCGCCCCGGCGCACCGGGCGGCGTGTCGTGATTGTGACGCCGAGCTGCTCGGCGAGCCAGCCCATCACCTCGCTGATCGGTGTCGGCGCATCGTCACTGGCCAGATAGAGCGGGGCGAGCGGTTGTCCGGCGCGGTCCAGTGCGATCAGGTGGGCCAATATACCGGCGCAATCGTCCCGGTGGATTCGATTGCTATAGTGTATGGGTGAATCAGGCGCCTGGATGCCCGCCCGCACCTGATCGAGCAGATGGTGGCGGCCCGGCCCGTAGATGCCGGAGAAGCGCACCACTGTGGCCGGACAGCCGGCGTCATGCGCGATCTGTTCGCTCTGCAGCAGAATCCGGCCCGTCGGGCTGTCCGGCTCGGTGGGACTGAACTCATCGACCCATTCGTGTGCGTGCTGTGCATAGACGCCGGTGGAACTGGTCAGCAACAGTCGTTGCGGCGGTGCGGGCAGCGCCTCGAGCACACGGCGCAGACCGTCGACATAGACGGCGCGGTAGGTGTTCAGGTCGCGGCTCTTGGCCGCCGCGCTGTATACCAGGTAGTCGCAGGCCGCCAGCGGTGGCAGGCCATCTGCCGCGCTGAGGTCGCCGGCAAGCGGCTGGATGGGGGCGGGGAGCTGGTTTATAGTACGCCGCAAACCCCGGACATCGGCGCCCGCCCGCGCAAGCTGCAGGCCGAGGGCAGTGCCGACATCGCCGCAGCCGGCAATCAGTACCCGGGTCTTGTGCATCTGAACCTCCTGACATCGATCTGGCTGCATCTTAACAGAGGATCCCGCATGACGCTGACAGAGCTTCGCTACATCGTCACTCTGGCCCAGGAGCAGCACTTCGGCCATGCTGCCGAGCGCTGCTATGTCAGCCAGCCGACGCTTTCGATCGCGGTCAAGAAGCTGGAGGAGGAACTGGGGGTCGCCCTGTTCGAACGCAGCAAGAACGCGGTACGCGTCACCCCGGTGGGTGAAAAAGTGGTACGTCAGGCACAGATGGTGCTGGAGCAGGCCGAGGCGATCCGCGAGATGGCGCGCGAGGGCAAGGACCAGCTCGCTTCGCCGCTGCGCGTCGGTGCCATCTATACCATCGGCCCTTATCTGTTCCCGCGGCTGATCCCGCAGGTGCAGGCGCTGGCGCCGCAGATGCCGCTCTACATCGAAGAGAATTTCACCGAAGTCCTGCGCGGCAAGATCCGCAATGGCGAGCTGGACGCAATCATTCTTGCGTTGCCGTTCCATGAGCCGGACGTGCTGACACGCGCGCTCTACGACGAGCCGTTCATGATGGTGCTGCCGAAGGAACACCCGCTGACGAAGGAGAAGGAGATCGACTCCAAGCGTATCAGCGACGAGCGCATGTTGCTGCTCGGCGAAGGGCACTGTTTCCGGGATCAGGTGCTCGAAGCCTGTCCGACGCTGAACCAGTCGTTCCACGATCAGCATACGATTACCGAGGGCAGTTCGCTGGAAACGATCCGCATGATGGTCGCCTCGGGCTTGGGCACCAGCGTGCTGCCGGTGTCGGCCATCGAGGGCCATCCATCGCGGGATCTGGTTGAAACGCGGCCGTTCAAGGCGCCGCAGCCGACCCGCACCGTGGCACTGGCATGGCGCGCCAGCTTCCCGCGGCCGCAGGCAATCGAAATTCTGATGCAGGCGATTCTGGCCTGCCATGACCAGCGACCGATGGCGGATATTGCCTGATGTTCGATGGCGGTACCCGCCCGGTGCCGGTCACCGAGCTCAAGGGGGTCGGGACCGCACTGGCACTGAAACTGGAACGGCTCGGCATCGAAACCGTACAGGATCTGCTGCTGCATCTGCCGCTGCGCTATCAGGATCGTACCCGGGTGTTGCCGATCGGTTCGTTACGACCGGGTGACGAGGGGGTTCTCGAAGGCCATATCGTGGCCAGTGACATCGTGCAGGGGCGTCGCCGCTCACTGCTGTGTCGGCTGCAGGATGGTACCGGCACCATTACCCTGCGTTTCTTTCATTTCAGCGCGGCACAGAAAAACAGTCTGGCGGCGGGCAAACGGGTGCGCTGCTTTGGTGAAGCGCGCCCCGGGCCGGCCGGGCTGGAACTGGTACACCCGGAATATCGCGTCATCGCCGAGGATGCCCCGGCCGTGGTCGAGGCGTGTCTGACACCGGTCTATCCACTTACCGAAGGGCTGACACAGGGGCGCATCCGTGCACTGGTGGATCAGGCGCTGGGCTGGCTCGACAAGGGCATCGTCGAAGACCTGTTGCCGGAAACATTGCGGGTACAATGGAAGTTGCCGGAGCTGCGGCAATCGATCCGTTATCTGCATCAGCCGCCGGTGGATGCCGATCAGGCCCGGCTGCTGGAGGGCCGCCACCCGGCCCAGCGCCGGCTTGCCTTCGAGGAGCTGCTGGCGCACCACCTGTCGCTGCTGAAGATCCGCCACAGCGTGCGCGAGCAGGGGGCTCCGGTGCTCAAGGCCACGGGGCACCTGAGTCTGCCATTTCTTGAACAGCTGCCGTTCGAGCTCACGGGCGCCCAGCGGCGGGTAGCCCGTGAGGTTGCCCGGGATCTTAACATGCCAGTGCCAATGTTAAGGCTGGTGCAGGGTGATGTCGGTTCCGGCAAGACCGTGGTTGCCGCGCTGGCAGCGCTGCAGGCGCTGGAAAATGGCGCTCAGGCGGCGGTCATGGCACCCACCGAAATTCTCGCCGAACAGCACTTCAACAACTTCAGCCAGTGGCTTGAACCGCTCGGCGTCAACGTCGCCTGGCTGGCCGGCAAGGTCAAAGGCAAGCAGCGTGCCCGCGAGCTGGAGCGGATCGCCAACGGCGAGGCGCAGCTGGTGGTGGGCACCCATGCCCTGTTTCAGGATGAGGTACGGTTTGCCAATCTGGCGGTGGTGGTGATCGACGAACAGCACCGCTTCGGTGTACATCAGCGCCTGAGTCTGCGCGAGAAGGGGCGTAACGGCAGCCAGACGCCGCACCAGCTGATCATGACGGCGACACCGATTCCACGCACGCTGACCATGAGCGCCTACGCCGATCTGGACTGTTCGATCATCGACGAGCTGCCGCCGGGACGCACGCCGGTCAACACCGTCGTGATCGCGGATTCGAGACGTGACGAGGTGATCGAGCGCGTGCGCGGTGCCTGCCGTGAAGGGCGTCAGGCCTATTGGGTCTGCACCCTGATCGAAGAATCCGAGGCGCTGCAGTGTCAGGCGGCTGAAGTGACGGCCGAAGCGTTGCGCGAGGCGCTGCCGGAGCTGCGCATCGGGCTGGTACACGGACGGCTCAAGGCGGCGGAAAAGGCCGACATCATGGCCCGGTTCAAGGCCGCCGAGCTGGATCTGCTGGTGGCGACGACGGTGATTGAGGTCGGTGTCGATGTGCCGAATGCGAGCCTGATGATTATCGAAAACCCCGAGCGTCTGGGGCTGGCGCAGCTGCACCAGCTGCGCGGACGGGTTGGCCGTGGCTCGGTCGAGAGTTTCTGCGTGCTCATGTATCATGCGCCGCTGTCGCAGCAGGGGCGCGAGCGCCTGGCGGTGATGCGCGAGAGCACCGACGGTTTTCGGATCGCCGAGAAGGATCTGGAGCTGCGCGGTCCCGGCGAGGTGCTGGGTACCCGCCAGACCGGCATGATGCAGTTCCGTATCGCAGACCTGCAGCGCGACAGTGACCTGCTGCCGCGGGTCAAGCGTGCCGCTGGCGAGATCGAGCAGGCGCCGGCGCTGATGGAGGCGCTGATCGCACGCTGGCTGGGGCAGGGGGCCGACTACGCCCATGTGTGAGTGGCGCCGCTGTCCGTCCCGCTAAGCCGGGCCCGGAGGCCTGAATAGATTTCTGGAGAACAGACATCCCATGCAGCCGAGTGCCGAACAACTGCAGATCATCGAGCGTCAGCTGGGACGCAAGCCGCGCGGGATCGCCGCCATCGCCTGGGCAACCGAGGCGGGCGTGCCGGGTGTGTTGCAGATGCGGTCGCTGATTGACGACAAGCCGTTTCCGACACTGTACTGGCTCTGCTCACGCGATCTGTACCAATGGATCGCCGAGATCGAGACCGCCGGCGCAGTGAAACGGATCGAGCAGCGGCTGGCGGAGGATGCGTCCCTGCGCGAGCGCTATCGGGCGCAGCAGCAGGCGTATGTGGATCTGCGCTGGCAGCTGATGGATGCCCGGGATCGGGCACGCATCGACGCACTCGGTTTTACCGACCTCTACGCGCGCTATGGCATCGGCGGTATCGCCCAGTGGGACAAGGTGCGCTGTCTGCATATGCAGTACGCGCACCATCTGGTCGGGGATAATCTGGTCGGGGCGTGGATGGATCAGGAGTTTGGCCTGCGCGAGCGGCTGGCCGGGATTCGGATCTGATCGCGCGTACCAGAGTACAACGAAAAACGGCGGCCCTTGTGAGGCCGCCGTTTTTACATGCACGCGCGCTCGCCGTCAGGCTCAGCCGCCGACCAGCTTCTGATACTTGGCCATCAGCTGATCTTCGGTTTCGACGTGATCCGGATCTTTCGGGATACAGTCGACCGGGCAGACCTCGACGCACTGCGGTGTGTCGTAGTGGCCAACGCACTCGGTGCACTTGTTGGGATCGATCTCGTAAATCTCTTCACCCGGAGAGATCGCCTCATTCGGGCATTCCGGTTCGCATACATCACAGTTGATGCATTCATCGGTAATCATCAATGCCATGCTGGCTACCTCAATGACAGACTGGGTTTAAGTTCAGGCGTTGTAGTGCTGCTTCAGGGCACTGGCCACGGCCGGATGAACGAACTTGTCGATGTCTCCGCCGAGAGACGCGATTTCGCGAATCAGCGTTGAGGAGATGAACGACAGGCTTTCCGCCGGCGTCAGGAACAGGCTTTCGACCTCGGGTGCCAGTTTGCGGTTCATGTTCGCCAGCTGGAACTCGTATTCGAAATCGGATACGGCACGCAGACCGCGCAGGATCACACTGGCGTTCATCTGGCGCACGAAGTCGGCCAACAGGCAGTCGAAGCCGACCACTTCCACCCCTTCAAGGTGTGCCAGGGCCTGCCTGGCCAGATCAACGCGCAACTCCAGCGGCAGTGCCGGACCTTTTTTGGGGCTGTCCGCAACGGCCACAATGATCCGGTCAAACAGGCGCGACGCGCGCTCGACCAGGTCGGTGTGGCCATTGGTGATTGGGTCGAAGGTCCCGGGGTAGACTACCGTAATCATCACAGGCGCTGACCTATTCGTACGTTAAGCGACACTGTCGAAGATGCCGGAGCGCGTCATGTCGGGCGCGGTCCGGTATCGAAGCTTCCTTAAGGCGCGGATGTTAGCCCAATTGCCAGAGCCGCACAAATAGATTAATGGAATCGCAAACTTTACTAAGGTTATAAAAATCAATCCCCTATATCTCGGAAGGTAATAACTGGCGATTGCGGCCTCGCCGCGGGTCGGCGTCGGGGTGGCAAAGGCGCGCGATCAGCGGGGATATGACATTTTCGTGACATTGGCGAGGCGCCCTTGATTCGTCGATGTGCGCGGCGTAGTTTCTTTCAATTCAGCGACTTGGCGTCGGTAGCAAGGGTGGCAGGAGGAAGCTTGGTCAGGCGGAGTCGGGAGGAGGCGGAAGCAACGCGGCAGACGCTGCTGGATACGGCGCTGGCGCTGTTTGCCGAGGCGGGTCCGGAAGCGGTGACAATGAAGCAGATTGCCGCTGCGGCCGGCGTCACCCACGGCGCGATGTACTGGCACTTCCGCAACAAACAGGATCTGCTTGGTCAGCTCTATCAGCAGATCGAATTGCCGTTCGAGCGCCACTATCTGGAGCAGCGTCAGGCGGTGCAGCAGGATGCGCTGGGGGCGCTGGAGCATTTCGTCCGCGGCAGCCTGCGTGAGCTGGCTCGCACGCGCAGGGCGCGGGATGCTTACCGGCTGTTTCATTACGGTCGTGCCCGCTCGGCGGAGCTGGCGCCGCTGCGGCCGCTGCTGGATGCCGAGGTCGACAGCTGGCGCCAGCACCTGCAGTTTTTCCTCAAGCAGGCGCGCAAGCAGAAACAGCTGCGCAAGAAACTCGATCTCGACCAGCTCGGGTTGAGCCTGCTGACCAGTCTGATCGGAGCGCTCGATCTCTGGATCATGGCACCGGCGTCATACGATCTGGACGCGCAGGCCGACTATCTGCTCGCGATTCAGCTGCAAGGGCTGCGCAATCTCAAGCCGTCGATGCTCTGATCCGTTGCGCCGTGGCGCTTCTAGCCGTGCGACTGGCGTTCGTACAGCCGATAACTGACCTGCCCTGCCTGTTTCTCCCGATACAGCACCCAGTCTGACGGCAGCGGCGGCAGTATCAGTTCGCGCTCGCATTCGATATAGATCATCGCCCGTTCGGCCAGCAGATTGCGCCGCTCCAGCAGTGCGCACAGCGGTGCGACCAGGCCCTGCCGAAACGGCGGATCCATGAAGACCAGATCAAACCGCTCTGCCTCGTCCGTGGCGCGGCTGTCGAGCCAGTCGAGGGCCGATGCGATCGCCACTTCGGCATTCTGGATTTTCAGCTGCTGAATATTGTCCTGCAGGTTGCGTGCGACCTGCCGCGACTGTTCCACGAATACCATCGACGCCGCTCCGCGCGACAAGGCTTCGAAGCCGAGTGCACCGCTGCCGGCGCAGAGGTCGAGACAGCGCGCGCCATCGGTCACACCCTGCAGCCAGTTGAACAGGGTCTCGCGTACCCGGTCCGGTGTCGGGCGCAGTCCTTCGGTGGCCAGAAATGGAATGCGCCGGCTGCGCCACTGGCCTCCGATGATGCGCACGAAAGATTCTTCGACAGTGGCAGTACGCGGGCGACGGGCTGAAGTGCGGCGGCTCATTGCATCAGGGTTCCGTTGTCGTCAGGCGGATGGCAAGGCTGTGCTCCGGGCGCAGCGTCTGTTCGAGCAGCGCGCGCGCTGCATCCGGTGTCAGTTGTTCAAGTGTATCGCGAAACGGCGCATCGCTGTCCAGCGCCAGCCCGTACAGTGCGATCAGGTCGAGCCATTGCTGTGGCGAGTCATCGAGCAGTTGGTTGAAGCGCTCAA
Organism: Marinobacterium sp.; assembly: GCA_030602245.1. Lineage (GTDB taxonomy): Bacteria > Pseudomonadota > Gammaproteobacteria > Pseudomonadales > Balneatricaceae > Marinobacterium_D. The sequence goes on along the minus strand of JAUWAC010000012.1, from coordinate 58,083 downwards.
GCAGGCTGTTACGGATGTGGTTGAACGCTGTGTCCGTCAGCGCCGCGGCCAGGGCCTGACCGGGGGCGGCAACGCTGTCGGGCCAGTTGCGCAGCAGCAGGGCGCGGTAGCCGCCGCCGGCCAGCGGTTGCCAGCGCCAGCGGTACTCGGCGCCGGCCGGCGCGATGGCGGGCAGCAGCCGGGCCACGGCTTCGGCGACGAAGCGCTGCTGCGCCAGTGCTGCGCCGCTGGCGGGGGCGGGTATGGGTTCGCCGATCAGCATCCAGCCGGTGTCGGTGCGGGCCGAGGCGGGGGCGATCTCCAGTTGTCCGGGCTGCCAGTGATCCAACGTCTGCAGGCGGCGTGTGGGCGGCGGCGCCGGTGTCAGTTCCAGTTCCGGGCCGCTGAGGGTCCAGAGCGGCGCCGGTGGCTGCGTCGGTTGCGGCAGCTGCGCGCCGAATGTCGCCAGCAGCAGCGTCTGCGCATCCTGCCGTTGAAGATAACGCCGGGCGCTCAGTTCGCTGTGCAGGGCGGGCTCGTCCAGCGCGGGCGCCTGTGTAAGCAGGGACAGAAACGCTTCGCGTGCGGCGCGCTCGGGTCGGTCCTGCATCTGTAGTTGCAGTGCCTGGTAGCCGCCGGCCCGGGTCCGGCTGAGCTGCCAGCCCTGACGGTCAAGCCAGTCGCGCAGCGCAGGGGAGGCAAGGCGCGCATCCAGCCGAGCGTCGTTGATCCGGGCTTCGTACCAGTCAGCGTCACTCAGTGCCGGGGTGTCAGGCAGGATCAGGTCAAGCCGATAACGGGTATCGGTCGTGTTGAGGAAATAGAGTTGCTCCGATGGACTCCAGCCGGCGTCAGCCAGCGGGCGGGCAGGACGGGCGCTCAGATGAAGCAGCAGTATCACCAGCGGCAGTATCCAGACCAGTGTGATCAGATAGCGGCGATTGAACAGCGGTTTGTGGCGGGGTGAGGGCAACGCCTTTTCTGCTCCTGCGGTTGGGTAATGGTAGCGCTATGGTAAGATAGCGCGCTCACAATTGTCATAGAACGGGGCGTCTGCCGCGACGCGTTATCGCCCCCATGCCATCTGGATACTACAGAATTTATGGAAGCACTCTACACCTGGATGCTCGACAACGGCCTGGACCCCAGTCTGCTGCCGTATGGCGTTGGCGCGCTGGCCTTCATTCTGCTGCTGGTCATCTACTTCTATCTGCGCGGTGACACGTCTGAGTCATCCGCGCCGGACACGACGCTCGAGCGCACGGCTGCACCTGACACACGGCCTGAAACAGCCCCTGAGACGACCGCAACGGCGGAGCCGGGCGAGGCGCCTGCGGCGGCAACCGAAACGGCGGTTGCGGAAGATGAGCCGGCCCCGCGTGCGGCTGAACAGGCCGACACCGGCGCCACCGAGGTCAGCACTGAAACGGCGCCGGCCGCGTCTGTCGAGGCGCCGGTGGAGCCGGTCGAGGAAGCGGTCGCCAAGCCAGCGCAGCCTGCGGCAGAGGCCGAGGCGCAAGCGGCCGAGCAACGCGCGGCGCAGGAGAAGGCTGCTGCAGAGCAGGCCGAGGCAGAGCGCATCGCGGCACAGAAAGCGCAGGACGAAAAAGCCGCTGCCGAACGGGCCGCCGCGGAAAAGGCTGAGCAGGAAGCGGCTGAGCTGGCGCGTCTTGAAGCGGAGAAGGCGCAGGCCGAGCCTGCCGAACCGCAGGAACAGCCGGAGGTTCGCAAGCAGCGCCTGTTCGAGCGTATCAAGAGCGGTCTGAGCCGCACCAAGGCAGGGCTGACCGAGCAGCTGGGCAACCTGTTCCTGGGTGCCAAAGAGATCGATGATGATCTGCTCGAGGAGATCGAAACCCTGCTGCTGATGGCCGATGTCGGGGTCGAGGCGACCACCGAGATCGTCACCCGCCTGACTGATCGTGTCGAGCGCAAGCAGCTGAAGGATCCGGAGGCGCTGCGTGAGGCGCTGAAGGAGGAGCTGGCCGACCTGCTGGGCGGGGTAGAACATCCGCTGGTGCTGCCGAGCGACAAGACGCCGGCGGTGATTCTGATGGTCGGCGTCAACGGCGTCGGCAAGACCACCACGATCGGCAAGCTGGCCAAGCGTTATCAGAGCGAAGGCAAATCGGTCATGCTGGCGGCCGGCGATACCTTCCGTGCGGCAGCGGTCGAGCAGCTGCAGGTCTGGGGTGAGCGCAACAATGTGCCGGTCGTCGCGCAGCATACCGGGGCCGATTCCGCATCGGTGCTGTTTGATGCCCTGCAATCGGCAAAATCGAAGGGCATCGATGTGCTGATCGCTGATACCGCGGGTCGCCTGCAGAACAAGGACAACCTGATGCAGGAGCTGCAGAAGGTGGTGCGCGTGATGCAGAAGATCGATCCGAGCGCACCGCACGAAGTGATGCTGGTGCTGGATGCCGGTACCGGCCAGAACGCGATCAGTCAGGCGAAGCAGTTCAAGGAGGCGGTTGGCGTGACCGGGATTACGCTGACCAAGCTCGACGGGACGGCCAAGGGGGGCATCATTTTCGCCATCGCCAAGCAGTTCGGGCTGCCGATCCGCTTTATCGGTGTGGGCGAGAAGGTGGACGACCTGCGCCCGTTCGAGGCGGATGAGTTCGTCCAGGCCCTGTTCGACTGAGTCCGGTATGACAGCGATCCGCTTCAGCAATGTCGGCAAACGCTACCCCAACGGCCACGAAGCGCTGACGGGGCTCAACTTCGCCCTGGAGTCGGGCGAGCTGGCGTTTCTGACCGGTCACTCCGGTGCCGGCAAGAGTACGTTGCTGAAGCTGATCATGCTGATGGAGCGCCCCACCCGCGGCGAGGTCTGGGTGGGCGAGCAGGACCTGTCGCGGCTGCCGCGCAAGCAGATCCCGTTTCATCGGCGCCAGATCGGTGTCGTGTTTCAGAACCACCAACTGCTGTTCGATCGCAGCGTGTTCGACAACGTTGCGCTGCCGCTGCAGATCTCCGGCTACGATCCGGTGGATGCGGCGCGGCGTGTGCGTGCGGCGCTCGACAAGGTGGGCCTGCTGTCGCGTGAAAAACTCAACCCCGTCACCCTCTCCAGCGGCGAGCAGCAGCGCATCGGCATCGCCCGTGCCATCGTCCACAAACCCCGATTGCTGCTGGCCGACGAGCCGACCGGCAACCTGGATCCGGCGCTGTCGGAGGACATCATGCACCTGTTCGAGCAGTTCAACCGGATCGGCACCACAGTGCTGATCGCCAGTCACGATCTGTCCCTGATCAACCGTCTGCGCCACCGGGTGCTGACGCTGCAGGGTGGGCGGTTGGTCGACGATGGCCGCTGAACCCCGTAACAGCCGCCGCGGCGGTGCAACACCACGACGCGGGGCCGTACAGCACCGTATCGGCGTGGCCGACCGCATGCGCGGCTGGCTGCGCCACCATATGGAAGTGGCGCGTCAGGCGCTGGTGCGGCTGTGGAGCACGCCGCTGGCATCGCTGATGACGCTGGCGGTACTGGCGATCGCGCTGGCGCTGCCGAGCTTCATCTTCACGGCGCTGAAAAATGTCGAACAACTCAGCGCCGGCATCGATACGGATCCGCATATCTCGCTCTATCTCGATGTGACGCTCAGCGCCGAACGGGTCGATCAGCTCAGCCGTGAACTGCTGCTGCGCGACGATCTGGTGTCAGTGGAGCTGATCAGCCCGGAGAAGGGGCTGGAAGACTTCCGCCGCTACACCCGTTTCGATGATCTGCTCGAGTTTTTTGACAGCAACCCGTTGCCGGCGGTCATCACCCTGATCCCGCGCAGCAGCGATCCGGCGGCGCTGACCCGGATGCAGCAGGCGCTGGCGCAGCTGCCGGAGGTCGAGGAGGCGCGGCTGGATCTGGAGTGGGTGCGGCGGCTGGCGGCGTTCATGGCGCTGGCTGAACGCAGTGCCTGGGTGCTGGGCGGTCTGCTGTCATTGACGGTGCTGCTGGTGGTCGGCAACACGGTACGGATGACGATCGAAAGCCGCCGTGACGAGATTCTGGTCAGCAAGATGGTGGGCGCAACCGATGCCTGGGTGCGGCGTCCGTTCCTCTACAGCGGCGTCTGGTTCGGCCTGTTTGGTGCGCTGCTGGCCTGGCTGCTGGCGCAGCTGGCGCTGGCGCTGATCGCCGAGCCGGTGCAGGCGCTGGCGACACTGTATCTCAACGGCTATGTTGTGCAGGGGCTGGGAATCGGCGCGTCGCTGACGCTGCTGAGTACGGGCATGCTGCTGGGGTTGGGCGGGGCCTGGATCGCGGTCGGTCGTCACCTGCGGGATATCGAGCCGGGTTAAGACAATCTATTGCGTTTTACGCGCCGAGGCGCTATTTTTTCCGGTCGCCGTAACGATTCGGTGGCCGCTCCCGATGGCTGTCCGGGCCGGCTTGAACGCGGAACTTCCGCGGGCTGATCGGGTCTGAGGGTGTGGTTGAATCCGTCTGGAATGTTTAGAGGTCACTCTTTCAATGGGCACGAGCTTGCAAGTTGTTGAACAGCTCTCGCCGGGGCGCAATGTCGACGCCTACGTGCAGAGTGTGAGCACAATACCGATCCTCACTGCCGAGGAGGAGCGAGAGCTGGCTGAACGTCTGCATTACCAGAACGACCTGGACGCCGCTCGGCAGCTGGTCATGTCCCATCTGCGTTTCGTCGTCCACATCGCACGTACCTACTCCGGCTATGGCCTGCCGCTGGCAGACCTGATTCAGGAGGGGAATGTGGGCCTGATGAAGGCCGTCAAGCGTTTCGACCCGACCATGGGGGTACGGCTGGTGTCTTTTGCCGTGCACTGGATCAAGGCCGAGATGCACGAGTTTATCCTGCGCAACTGGCGCATCGTGAAAATCGCCACCACCAAGGCGCAGCGCAAGCTGTTCTTCAATCTGCGTTCGCAGAAGAAGGGGCTGGGCTGGATGACCAACGAAGAGGTCAAGGCCGTCGCTGAAGATCTGGGCGTGGATGAGAAGGCGGTGCGTCAGATGGAAGGGCGTCTGGCGTCCACTGACACGGCGTTCGATGCGCCGCTGGACAGTGACGAAGACAGCGCCTGGCAGGCGCCGGCGGCCTATCTCGAGGATCACTCGAGCGATCCTGCCAGTCAGCTGGAAGCGGCCGACTGGGAAGAGAACTCCCAGCGTGCACTGGCGGAAGCGATGGCGAAGCTCGATGAGCGCAGCCGCGATATCCTGATGCAGCGCTGGCTCAGCGACGAGAAGGCGACACTGCACGATCTGGCGGCCAAGTACGGCGTCTCGGCCGAGCGTATCCGCCAGCTCGAGAAAAATGCCATGAACAAAATCAAGGCGGCGATGACCGTCTGATGCCGCGCAATGCGGGAAGCCGCCGGTGTGCTTCTTCGGAAGGCCGGCGGCTTTGTTGTTTTTGAATCCGTTTTTTACGCTCTCGGACGCAGCGCGTATAATAAGCACCCGTTCCCAACCCGGAGTGACCGATGTCGGCCCGTCTGACCCTGTTGATCGCGGCCCTGGCCGGTGCCGTGGCCGTGATGCTCGGCGCTTTTGCCGCCCACGTGTTGCGTGCCCAGCTGTCGGCTCAGATGCTCGATGTATTCCAGACCGGGGTCACCTATCAGTTCTATCATGTTCTGGCCCTGTTCGGTGTCGGCCTGCTTCGGCAGCGCAGCGACCGGCCTGCGTTGCAGGTCAGTGCCTGGCTGTTCCTGATCGGCATGCTGCTGTTCTGTGGCAGCCTCTATGTCCTGGTGCTGACCGGGGAGCATTATCTCGGAGTTATCACGCCGATTGGTGGCGTGGCCATGATTGCCGGCTGGCTGACGCTGGCCTGGGCGGTTTTCAGCAAGGTAAAACAGCATGCAGATACAGGTGAACGGTGAGCCCTTCGAGGCTCGCGACTGCCGTACCCTCGGTGAGCTGGTCGAGCAGATGGGGCTGGCCGGCAAGCGGATTGCCGTCGAACTGAATATGGAGATCATTCCGCGCAGCGAGCACGGCACCACGGTCCTCAGCGAGGGTGATCGGATCGAGATCGTGCACGCCATCGGTGGCGGTTGAGGGCACGACGCACGGCAGGGGTTTCAATCAGAATCAACGCAGGATTTACACGATGTCAGAGCAACAGCTGAACGACGCGCTGGTAATCGCCGGCAAGAGCTATCGGTCCCGTCTGCTGGTCGGTACCGGCAAGTACAAGGATCTGCAGGAAACCGGTGAGGCGATCGCGGCCAGCGGCGCCGAAATCGTCACCGTGGCGGTCCGCCGCACCAACATCGGCCAGAACCCGGACGAGCCGAACCTGCTCGACGTCGTCAGCCCGGACAAGTACACCATCCTGCCCAACACGGCCGGATGCTATACCGCACAGGATGCGGTGCGCACCTGCCGTCTGGCGCGTGAGCTGCTGGACGGTCACGATCTGGTCAAACTCGAAGTTCTGGGTGACCAGAAGACCCTGTACCCGAACATCGTGGAAACCCTCGCCGCCGCTGAAACCCTGATCAAGGACGGCTTCAAGGTGATGGTGTACACCAACGACGACCCGATCGTGGCCAAGCAGCTGGAAGAGATGGGCTGTGTCGCCGTCATGCCGCTCGGCTCCCTGATCGGCTCCGGTCTTGGCATCCTCAACCCGCACAATATCCGTCTGATCATGGAGGAGGCCAAGGTGCCGATCATCGTGGATGCCGGTGTCGGCACCGCGTCCGATGCGGCGGTGGCGATGGAGATGGGCTGCGCCGGTGTGCTGATGAACACCGCGATCGCGGCGGCACAGAACCCGGTCCTGATGGCGAGCGCCATGCGCAAGGCGATCGAGGCGGGTCGCGAGGCGTTCCTGGCCGGGCGCATGCCGCGCAAAGCCTACGCCAGTGCATCTTCCCCGTTGGACGGTACCATCAGCTGAGGCAGGCATGAGCGAAACAGAACAGCAGCGTCCGCTGCGTCAGGTACGCAGCTTCGTCGTTCGCGCCGGTCGCATGACCGAAGGGCAGGAACGGGCCTTGAAGGAGAACTGGCCACTGTACGGGCTGGAACTGAGCGACGGTCCTGTCGACTTCAAGGCCCTGTTTGGCGACGCGCGTCCGGTGGTGCTCGAGATCGGCTTCGGCATGGGCGATTCGCTGATCGAAATGGCACGTCGTGCGCCGGAGAAAGGCTTTATCGGCATTGAGGTGCATCCACCCGGTGTCGGCCGTCTGCTGGCGCGTGCCCGGGAAGAGGGGCTGGAGAACATTCGTGTCTATTGCGAGGACGCGATCGAGGTGCTGGCGCGCTGTATTCCGGATCAGAGCCTTGAGTGCGTGCAGCTGTTCTTCCCCGATCCCTGGCCGAAGAAGCGTCACCACAAGCGGCGTATCGTGCAGCCTGCGTTTGCGCAGACGATTCGCCAGAAGCTGAAGCCGGGCGGCACCTTCCATATGGCGACGGACTGGGAAAACTACGCCGAGCACATGATGGACGTGATGAGCGCAGCCGAGGGGTACCGCAACGCGGCGGGCGACGGCCAGTACTCACCGCAGCCGGACTTCCGTCCCGTCACCAAGTTTCAGCGCCGCGGCGAAAAACTCGGCCATGGGGTCTGGGATCTGATCTTCGAACGTATCGCATGATCGGCGTTCTGCAGGCATAAAAAAGAGAGTGCAGCGGCACTCTCTTTTTGTTTCTGCGTGTTGTGTCTGACCGCTGTTCAGGCGTGATCAGCGGCAGTCACGGTCCTTCTTGCCGTGGTGCTTGCCAAAGCCGTGCTCACCGCGTTCGCCGCGCTCGGCCATCATGGCCTGCCATTTCTCACGCTGTTCCGGTGTCAGAATCTCGCTCATTTTCCGCTTCATTTCCGCCTGTGCCTGGATCCGCTCGGCGACGCGTGCCTGTGCATCGGCAATCAGCTTTTCCACCTCGGCATCGAAGTTGTCGGCCGTCGGATCCAGCGCGCCGAGCGCCATACCCTTGCCGCCACGCTCATCCCGGCGTTCCAGCATCGCCTCGCGACGCTCAGACCAGAGCTGCTGCAGCTGTGCCTGTTGCTCGTCGCTCAGCTCGAGCACCCGGGCCATGCGTTCGTGGCGTTCATCGCCGCGATCATGGGCCAGAGCGATACCGGCGGTCGCGCCGGTCAGGATGGTGGCGGCGACGGCGCCGGTTACCAGTTTACGAAAAGTGGTCGTGCGCATGTGAACTCTCCTCAGATCTCGCTGTTGTTGAGTGCAGTATGGCGGCGGACCACGCTAAGTTGGGTTAGGGCGGCGTAAAGTTTGGTAAAGGCTGCCAAAGCCGGTACCGAACCTTTTACTATGGATATAAAGCGAAACGACGGAGAAACGGATGAGCGGCGAGAAGCTGTTGATCATCGATGACGACGACGCGCTGTGTCAGCTGTTGTCGGACTATCTGAGCCATGAGGGCTACCGGGTGGCAGCGGTGCACAGCGCGGAAGCGGCGGTGGCGCGACTTGAGGGCAGTGAACAGTGGGATCTGCTGATTCTCGATATTCAGATGCCCGGTGCCAGCGGTCTTGAGCTGTTGCAGCAACTGCGCCCGCGCATCCGCACGCCAGTGATCATGCTGACCGGCCGGGGTGATGAGATCGACCGTATCCTCGGGCTGGAGATGGGAGCCGATGACTATCTCGGCAAGCCCTGCAATCCGCGCGAGCTGCTGGCCCGCATCCGGGCCGTGCTGCGCCGGGCGGCGCCCGCGGCACCGGCAGAAAACCGTCTGTTCCCGGTGCATCCGGTCACCCTGTGCGGGATCGAGCTGGATCCGGGCACCCGTGAGGTACGCGCGGCCGGTGAGCCGGTCGAGCTGACCAGTGCGGAGTTCAACGTACTGGCTTACCTGATGCAGAACGCCGGGCGGGTCATGAGCAAAGAGCAGCTGACGGAGCTGGTGCTGCATCGCAAGCTCACCGCCTATGACCGTGCGCTGGATGTGCATGTCAGTCGGGTGCGCCAGAAGCTGGCAGCGCTGATCGATGGCGAGCTGATCAAGACCGTGCGCGGGCAGGGGTATCAGTTTGTGCGGGAGCTGCCATGAAGTGGTATCGCAAGCTGTTCTGGAAGATCTTTCTGGTCATCTGGCTGATCAGTGCCGCCGGTACCGGCATTGCCGTGCTTGGCGTGCTGGAAGTGGCTGAACGACGGCAGAGTCTGGAACTGCTGGAAACCCGTGCCCGTGCGCAGGCGAGCCTGATGCTGGAGCGCCAGGCCCGTGGCGAGGCGGTATATGGTCGTCGTGACAAGGATGACGATGATCGTGAACACAAGCATCGCCATAAGGAGCGGCTGATGCCGCTGTGGATCGTCGATCCGACGACCGGTCGGGTGATTCTTGGCCCCGATGCGTCGCCTCCGCCACCGGGGCGGATGGTGCGGTTCAGCGTCGAAACCCTCGGTGGCAAACCGCTGGAGCTGTTGGTGCCACCGCCCCAGGAGGGGATCTACCTCAAGCGCCTGCTCGGTTTTCTGGTCTCGATGCAGGCGGTACTGGTGCTGCTGGTGTCGGCACTGGCGAGCCTGCTGCTGAGCTGGCTGATCGTGCGCCCGATCAATCAGCTGTGTCGCCATGCGCAGGAGCTGTACCACCACCAGAACCTCAGCAGTCGTGCCGACAACCGGCTCAGTGCCCGGCGCGACGAGATCGGCGAGCTGTCGCGAGAGTTCAACCAGATGGCGGGCTATGTCGAGGAGACGCTGACGGCGCAGCAGCGGCTGTTGCAGGATGTGTCACATGAACTGCGCGCACCGCTGGCGCGGCTGCAGGTGGCGGCCGGTCTGGCGGAGCAGAAACTCGGTGCGGGCGATGCCACGGCACAGCGCATCAACCACGAATGCGAGCAGCTGGACAGTCTGATCGCCGAGATCCTGTCCCTGTCGCGGCTGGATCAGACCGCGGTGGAGGGGCCGCCCTTTGCGCTGGGCGAACTATTCGACGCCATCGCCGGCGATGTTGGCTTTACCCAGCCCGAGCGGGTGCTGGATGTCAGTGTCGAACCTGAATCCTTGCAGCTGCGCGCCAATGAGGATCTGTTGCGCCGGGCGCTGGATAACCTGATCAGTAACGCGCTCAAGTACACCCCGGTCGAGGCACCCGTACACCTCGGCGCGCGCCTGACCGAACGGCGGGAGCTGCTGCTGTGGGTTCGCGACGAGGGACCGGGGGTTCCGGAGGCGTTGCTTGGCCGCCTGACCGAGCCGTTTACGCGCGGGCGTACGCAGCAGCAGGATGGCTTTGGCCTGGGGCTGAGTATCGTGCGCCGCGCCACTGAGCGTCTGGGCGGTACGCTGAAGCTGCGCAACCACCCGGACGGGGGGCTGGAAGCGATGATCCGGCTGCCGGCGCGGCTGATCGAACCCAACCGCGTGCGGGCCGGTTAAAGCGGTGCGCGGCGGCGCATCGACACGACCCGCACGAGGTCGCCATCGTCTACGCCGAGCAGATCGGCCAGCGCAGGCGTCAGGCGCACCTGTGAGCGACCGGGCCTGAGCTGTGTGACGGTGCAGCGAAAGCCGGTGGTGCGGGTGTTCGCGATCAGGAACTGATGGCTCTCGCCACTCTTTTCACCAATCTCCGGCTGTGCACTGATCTGCACTTTCACGCGCCGGCTCTGGGTGATGGCGCGGATGTTTTCCTGACGCGCCGCCAGTGTCGGGCCGGCATCGAAGATATCGACATAGTTTTCGAAGCGAAAACCCTCTTTCTGCAACATCCGACAGGCGGGCTCGGTGTTGGGGTGTACCTTGCCGATAATCGCCTGTGCATCGGCCGGCAGCAGGTGGATGTAGATCGAGTGCGTCGGCATCAGTTCGGCGATAAATACCTTGTTACCGGCACCGGTCAGGTAGTCGGCCTGATCATAATCCATCGAGAAAAAGCGGCGTCCCAGTCCCTCCCAGAAGGGGTTGGTGTGGCGCTCGTCGGTGAAACCGCGCATCTCCGCGATGACCCGTTCGCCGAAGCGCTGCGGGTGCTCGGCCATGAACAGGAAGCGGCAGCGTGACAGCAGGTTGCCGTTGCCGCCCTGGCGCCAGCCGGGGCGCAGGTAGAGCGTGCACAGCTCGGCACTGCCGGTGTAGTCGTTACACAGATTCAGCGTCTTGAACTCGTTATACACGCCTAGCTCGCGCGATGAGTGCACGATGGTACCGATATGGTAGTGGTAGAACGGCATGTCGAGCCCGACCGCGGCGGCGATACCGCAGGTACCGGCGACCTCGCCGGTGCGGCTGTCCTCAAGCACGAACAGATAGGTTTCCGGCCCCGGCGGGGCCTGGGGCCGTTGCAGCGCGGTGACGGACTGGTCGATCTTGCGGGCAAGGAATTCGGCGTCATCCGGCAGCGAGGTGAAGCCGGGACCGGATTCGATGGCGATCCGGTGCAGGAGATCCAGGTCCCGGTGTTCGATCGGTCTGACCACGAGCATGTTGATCCCTCTCCACGGCGGCTCTTTCCATCAGTGTAGACCTGTTCACTGCCGGCGGATGTCCAAAACGAGCGCCTGAGCTGTGGATAACTCTCTGGACAGGATGGGGGTGTGGCGTGGTTGTTTTCTGTATTATCGTTTTAAAACAGCAGGTTATAGTCTACAGGTGAGGCTCGGCCTGATGTGGAAAGCGTATTGCGCCGCAGCAGGCGTCAGACCGGTGCCGGGCCGTAGCGTTTGAGCAGTTCCGGCAGCGGCAGGGGGCGGTCGAACAGGAATCCCTGACCGACACGGCAGCCCGATGCGAGCAGGAACTGGCGCTGCTCCTCGGTTTCGATACCCTCGGCCAGTACCTGCAATCCCAGCTGGCGTGCCATCAGGATGATGGTGGAGGTGATCGCCAGATCGTCACGGTCATCCGGTATGTCCTGCACGAAGGAGCGGTCGATCTTGAGCACATGGACCGGCATTTTCTTCAGGTAGCTGAGCGATGAATAGCCGGTGCCGAAGTCGTCGATCGCCAGCGTGACGCCGGCGCGCTTGAGCTGACTGAGGACCGTCATCGAGGTTTCGAAGTTCTCCATCATCAGCCCCTCGGTGATCTCCAGCTCCAGCGCCTCGGCCGGCAGCCCGGTGTCCGCCAGACAGGTGCGGACCATCTGCTCAAGGCCAAGGTCGTCGAACTGGCGGGCCGACAGGTTAACCGCCACGCGCAACGGCCTGTTCAGCGCCGCACGTACGCGCTGTGCGTCGCGGCAGGCCTGCGCCAGTACCCAGCGTCCGATCGGGATGATGAGGCCGGTTTCTTCGGCCATCGGGATGAATTCCACCGGCGAGATCGCGCCCTCGATCGGATGGTGCCAGCGCAGCAGCGCTTCCATGCCGACCATCTGGCCACTGTGCAGGTCGATCTGCGGCTGGTACACCAGCTGCAATTCGCGGCGGTCCAGCGCCTGGCGCAGGTCGTGCTCCAGCGTCAGCGCCCGGCGTGCCTCGGCATTCATCTCCGGGCTGTAGAACTGATAGGTGTTGCGGCCGACATGCCTGGCGCGATACATCGCCAGATCGGCATTGCGCAGCAGGCTGCTGACGTCCATCGCATCGATGCCAATCAGCGTGATGCCGATGCTGACGGTCACCTGCATCTGGTGCGTGCCGATATCGAGCGGTTGGGCCAGCAGCTCGATGATGTCGTCGGCATAGTCGCGGATGCGGTCGATCGAATTGAGATCGGTCAGCAGTACCGTGAACTCGTCGCCCCCGAGCCGGTACACCGAGTGCGGGGCGTTGATGCAGAAGCGCAGCCGGTTGGCCACGGTGCGCAGCAGGGTATCGCCCGCCTCGTGCCCCATGGTGTCGTTGATCTTCTTGAAATGGTCCAGATCGAGCAGCAGCAGGGCGCTGATATGGTCGCTGCGGGCGCGCAGCAGCTCCTCGAGCTGGTCGCGGAAGTGGCGCCGGTTACCAAGGTCCGTCAGCGGATCGAAGAACGCCAGCCGCTCCATCTGCTGCTGGTGTTCCTTGATCTGCGTGATGTCGTCACTGACCGAAACGATATTGGTCAGCGTGCCGTTCTCGTCGAGGATCGGCGAGATCGACTGCAGGCTCCAGTAGTAACTGCCATCCTTGCGGCGGTTGTGCAGGGTGCCGCGCCATTTGTGGTGACGGCGGATCGTGGACCAGAGCTCGTCATACACCTCGCGCGGCGTGTTGCCGGACTTGAGGAACGACGGCTGTCGTCCGATGACCTCGTTGAGGCTGTAACCGGTGATGTCGGTGAAGCGTGTGTTGACGTACTGGATCGAGCCATCGGCATCGGTGATGACGATGGCGCTGCCGCTGTTTTCGACCGCGTTGGTCAGCTGCTTCAGCTCCAGATCGCGCTGGCGCTGACCGCTGTCATCCTGCACCAGTGCCAGTACCCGCCCCCCGTCTGCGCCACCCGCCGTCGGCACTGCCGACAGGTGCAGCTGCAGTTCCCAGGCACAGCCATCGTGCTGAATGCGGTAGTGTTGCAGCGTCTGGCAGGAGAGGGTGCCGGCGGTCAGGGCCTTGAGGCTGCCCAGCAGCTGTGCTGCCTGTTCGCTGTGGAGCAGGCTATCGCGCGGACCGCACTCGTCAAAGCCGGGAATCAGGGTCAGAAACGCGGGGTTGGCCTCGATGCAGTGGCCCTGTGCGTCGAGCAGGCAGGCCGCGACGGGGGAGGTGGCAAGTGCTTCGATGGGGCTGCCCGTATCGGCGAGTCGAACCGAGGGCGCCGGGGTTTCTTGTTCTTTGGATGTCACTCAACTGCTCGCAGATAAATGGCCGTCACTCGATCCTAACAAACCCGGTTCAAAGTGCAATATTGCAGCCAAATGGCTGCAATATTGCGTTGATCCAGTGTTGCGTTCCCTGCGAGCCGGCGCTGTTCAGAGAGCGTCAGAACCGCTCTCGCCGGTACGGATGCGGATCACCTGTTCCAGCGGCATGACGAAGATCTTGCCGTCCCCGATCTTGCCGGTGTTGGCGGTCTTGCTGATCGCTTCGATCACCTGATCGGCCATGCTGTCGTCAACCGCCACCTCGAGTTTCACCTTGGGCAGAAAATCGACGACGTATTCGGCACCGCGATACAGCTCGGTGTGTCCCTTCTGGCGGCCGAACCCTTTTACCTCGGTCACGGTGACACCCTGGATGCCGATATCGGACAGCGCTTCACGAACATCATCCAGTTTGAACGGTTTGATCACCGCAGATATCAGTTTCATCGTTTCACTCCTCGTTGATCGGTTGGGCGCGCACGCCGGTGCCGCACTGCGTTTTGGCAAGCTGCCGAATGCCTCAGTATACCCTCAATCATGGACTTACGCATACGCAGCAGGCGCGCGCAGCAGGCGCGGCTGAAAACGCAAAGAGGGAGCCCGTCAGGGCTCCCTCGCGTTCCCGTTACCGGGTCGGGATCACTTCTTGTTGGAAGCGAATTCCGGATAGGCTTCCATACCGCACTCGGAGAGGTCGACGCCTTCGTACTCTTCCTCTTCGCTGACGCGGATACCCATGATCGCCTTGATGATGACCCAGACGATGAGGCTGACAACGAACACCCAGATGAAGATAGTCAGGGCGCCGATGATCTGGCCAGAGAAGCTGGAGCCATCGTTGGTAACCGGTACCAGCAGCAGACCCAGCAGACCGACAACACCGTGCACGGAGATCGCACCGACCGGATCGTCGATCTTCAGCTTGTCCAGGGTGATGATGGAGAACACGACCAGTACGCCACCCAGCGCACCGAAGATGGTGGCCTGCAGAGCAGACGGAGTGGACGGTTCAGCGGTGATGGCAACCAGACCGGCCAGGGCACCGTTCAGCGCCATGGTCAGGTCGGCCTTGCCGAACAGGATGCGTGCGACGATCATCGCGGCAACGACACCACCGGCAGCGGCGGCGTTGGTGTTCATGAACACGACGGCAACGGCGTTGGAGTTTTCAACATCGGAGGTTGCCAGTACGGAACCGCCGTTGAAGCCGAACCAGCCCAGCCACAGGATGAAGGTACCCAGAGTCGCCAGTGGCAGGTTGGCACCCGGAATGGCGTTGATTTCGCCGTTCTTGCCGTATTTGCCCTTACGAGCACCCAGTACCAGCACACCCGCCAGAGCAGCAGCAGCGCCGGCCATGTGCACGATGCCGGAACCGGCGAAGTCGGAGAAGCCGAGGTCACCCAGTGTGTACATGCCGAATACGGCGTTGCCACCCCAGGTCCAGGAGCCTTCCATCGGGTAGATGAAGCCGGTCATGACGACAGCGAACAGCAGGAACGACCACAGTTTCATACGCTCGGCGACAGCACCGGAGACGATGGACATGGCGGTTGCTACGAACACGACCTGGAAGAAGAAGTCTGCGGACGGTGCGTAGGTTGCCGGCTCTTCAGCACCGGTGAAGCCGTCACCGGTAATGCCGCTGAGGAAGTATTCACCGCCATACATGATGGCGTAGCCGCTGACGAAGTACATGATGCACGCGATGGCGTACAGGGCGATGTTCTTGGTCAGGATTTCGGTGGTGTTCTTGGCGCGTACGAGACCCGCCTCGAGCATGGCGAAGCCGGCCGCCATCCACATTACCAGGGCACCGCACACCAGGAAGTAGAAGGTGTCGAGTGCATATTTCAGCTGGGTCACATCCCCGGCTGTCGTATTCAGAAGTTCTTCCATTGGATTAGCCCTCCATCAGGCCTTGCAGCGTCTTGAAACGTGGAATGGATCAGAGTGCGTCATTGCCGGTTTCGCCGGTACGGATACGTACCACCTGCTCCAGCGGCATGACGAAAACCTTGCCATCGCCGATCTTGCCGGTCTGGGCGGCCTTGCTGATCGCCTCGAGAACCTGATCGACGATATCGTCGGCCACGGCCGCGTCGATGCGGACCTTCGGCAGGAAGTCGACGACATATTCGGCGCCCCGGTAGAGTTCGGTGTGCCCCTTCTGACGGCCGAAGCCTTTGACTTCGGTGACGGTGATGCCCTGCACGCCAATGTCAGACAGCGCTTCACGTACGTCATCCAGCTTGAACGGTTTGATAATTGCTGAAATCAGTTTCATCTCTGAGTCCCCCTTGGATAAAGTCGAACGAGGTATGCGCTGCTTAGGGGCGCCGCACGCCTCGGTTGTGATCTGCATTAGCGATTACCGTGCCACTAATGAAAAGCTCTTTTATTTCATATGCTTAAAATAATTGAACACAGAATAAACAGGCGCTGGGGCGGGCGGGATTGGCGAAACTGGTCGATTTTTGTGCACTGATATAGGGCATGCCTGTTTATGGTGCACGGGTGTGATGGCGGCTGGATCACTGACAGAAACACGGTTCAACGGTATAGTGCAGGCAGAATCGATCGAGCCCGAACGGGAGCTGCCACCAGATGCGCCAGAAACTGATAGACACTCTTACCCACCAGTTCAGCCAGCTGTTCGAGGGCGCGCCGGAACTGCCCGGCCAGCGCGAGATGCAGCAGCAGATTCGCAGCGTAGTGCAGAGCACCTTCGCGCGACTGGATCTGGTCACGCGGGATGAATTCGATGCTCAGAGCGCCGTGCTGGCGCGCACCCGCGAGCTGGTCGAAACGCTTGAGCAGCGCGTTGCTGAACTGGAACAGAACAAGACCGGGCCGGACACTCCGGCCCCGGCCTCCGATAACGCGGCCGAGTAACACTTGCGCCGCCATGACCCAGGGACGGAGTCATGTCGCTAGCCATTATCCACACCCGGGCCCAGCTCGGCGTCGAAGCGCCGGCTGTGGCTGTCGAGGTCCATCTCTCCGGCGGACTGCCCTCGCTGTCGATCGTCGGGTTGCCGGAAACCGCCGTAAAGGAAAGCCGTGAGCGGGTGCGCAGTGCGCTGATCACCGCCGGCTTCGATTTTCCGCAACGTCGCATCACGATCAATCTTGCACCGGCCGACCTGCCCAAGGAGGGTGGGCGCTACGATCTGCCGATTGCGCTCGGCATCCTGCTGGCTTCGGGCCAGCTCAAGGTCGACAGTCTTGATCACTACGAGGTGATCGGTGAGCTGGCGCTGTCCGGCAGCGTGCGCGCGGTGACCGGCGCACTGCCGGTGTCGGTTGCCTGCACCAGAGCGGGGCGTGCACTGATCGCGCCGGCCGACAATGCGGATGAAGCCGCACTGGCGGGGACCGAGGTATTGGCGGTCAGCCATCTGCTGCAGCTGTGCGAACATCTGCGTGGCGGCGAACGTCTGTGCCCGCATCGGCCACGTCCCGTGTCGGCAGAGCGGGCCGGGATGCCGGATCTGTGCGATGTGCGGGGGCAGCTGCAGGCGCGCCGGGCGCTCGAGGTCGCGGCGGCCGGGCAGCATAATCTGCTGCTGCACGGGCCACCGGGCAGTGGCAAAAGCATGCTGGCGGCGCGCTTGCCCGGACTGCTGCCGCCGCTGTCGCAGCAGGAGCGCCTTGCCGTCGCCGCGGTGCATTCGGTCGCCGGGCTGCCGGTCGAGGCGATCTGCGCCGGGCAGCGGCCGTTTCGCACACCGCACCATACCGCATCGGCGGTGGCGCTGGTGGGCGGCGGCGGTCGGCCACGGCCGGGGGAAATCTCGCTGTCCCATCAGGGCGTGCTGTTCCTCGATGAGCTGCCGGAGTTTCCGCGCCGGGTGCTGGAGGTGCTGCGCGAACCGCTGGAAACCGGCGAGATCCTGATTTCCCGGGCGGCACGCTCCACCCGCTATCCGGCCCGTTTCCAGCTGGTGGCTGCGATGAACCCCTGCCCCTGCGGCTACCACGCTGACGGTACCGAGCGCTGCCAGTGCTCACCCGAGCAGATTCAGCGCTATCAGCAGCGTATTTCGGGGCCGCTGCTGGATCGGATCGACCTGCAGCTGAGTGTGCCGGCGCTGAGCCCGCAGGAGCTGCTGACACCCGCTGCCCCGGCCGAGTCCAGCGACGTGGTGCGGGCGCGGGTGATGGCGGCACAGGCGCAGCAGCTGGCGCGACAGGGCTGCGTCAATCGGGATCTGGCAGGCGCCGAGCTGGAGCGGCACTGCGTGCTGCCGGCGTCGGCACGCACCCTGCTGGCGCAGGTCATGGCGCGGCATCATATTTCGGCCCGGGCCTGCCATCGTCTGTTAAGGGTGGCGCGAACGCTGGCGGATCTGGAGCAGAGTCCTGATGTGCAGGAGACGCACCTGCTGGAGGCGCTGATGTTTCGGGGGCAGTGGGCGCCGCTATGACGGCGGTCAACGTGCCTGCAGCTGGTTGGCACTGAGCATTTTCAGGAACAGCTCGAGGCTGACCGGGGGACTGAAGAAATACCCCTGCACCTGATCACAGTCCTGTTTGATGAGGAATTCGAGCTGGGATTTGGTTTCCACGCCCTCGGCAATGACGCTCTTTTGCAGGTTGTGGGCGAGGCTGATGATCGCACGCACGATCTCCTCATCATCCGGATTGCCGGGCACGCCGGCGATGAACGACTTGTCGATTTTCAGTGTTGTGATCGGCAGCTTCTGCAGCAGTGAGAACGAGGAATAGCCGGTACCGAAATCGTCGAGCGAGAAATCAACGCCCAGTGCGCTGATGGCCTGAATGCACTGCTGCACATGAGCCTCGTCGCTGAACAGGGCGGTTTCCGTCAGCTCGAACTCGAGCATCGAGGTATCGATGCCGAACTGGCCGATCATCCGTTCGATGGTGCGGGCGAGATAGCTGTCCTGGAACTGGCGGAACGACAGATTGACGCCGATATGTCCCAGCAGACCGGCCTCGCGGATCAGCTTCATGTCGCGCCCTGCGCGCTGAATCACCCAGTAGCCGATCGGCACGATCAGACCGGATTGCTCGCACGCCGGAATGAACTCGTCCGGGCGGATCAGACCACGCTCCGGGTGCTCCCAGCGGATCAGCGCCTCCGCACCGGTGATGCAGCCGGTGCGCAGGTCGATGCGCGGCTGGTAGTGCAGTACGAACTCCTCTTTCTGCAGCGCGCGCCAGAGTTCCGGCTCCAGCGTAATCCCGGGTTGGTTATCCTGATCGAGCCGGGTATCGAAGATCGCGTAGCTGTGGCCGCTCTGTTCCTTGGCGCGCAGCCGTGCCAGCCCCGCCTGTTTGATCAGCGTATCGAATTCACGGCTGTGCTGTGGCGAGAACGCCGCGCCGATACTGCAACTCAGTGCCTGCTCGCTGTCGCCGACGCGATAGCTCGGCAGCAGCAGCCCGATCAGCTCGGCAATGGCGCCTTCGGCCCGGTGTTCGACGACATCCGGCTCGGGGACCGGCAGAATCAGGGCAAATTCGTCACTGCCGATGCGTGACAGATGGCACGCGCCGGGACACTGTTTCAGGCGCCGACTCAGTTCCAGCACCACTTCGTCGCCGGCATCGTGACCGTATTCGTGGTTGAAGCGGCTGAAGCCGTCGATATCGATGTTGATCAGCGCCAGCTGGTCGAACTGCTCAAGCTCGTTGAGCAGCGCCTTGTAAAAGTACTGCCGGTTGCCGACGCCGGTCAGCGGGTCGGTCTGCTTGAGCTGGGCCAGGGCATCCTGGCTGCGGCGGGTGCACTGGGCGTAGCGCAGCGAGCGCAACAGCAGCTCACGGCTGAAACTGGTCAGCGAGATCTGGTCGATCAGTGGCTGGCGCACCAGCAGTGCCGGGTCGGCATCGACCGGGTCGTCATGAAACAGAATGACCGGTAATCCGGGATAGCTGAGCTGGAGGCGATCGATCAGTTGGGTGAGCGCGGTGCGGTCATCGGTGTAGCACAGCAGCAGGACTTTCGAGTCAGCATGCAGTTCGACTTCCGCAGCGGAATGGCACAGTACCGTGCGAAAGCCGTCCGACTCTCGAAGCGCCGCCTGCAGCAACGGTTCGAGCCGTGCTGTCGGGTCCAGAAGCAGTAGCGTCTGCTCCTCGGTGTCTGTTGCCTGTTCTACTGCCAGCATGTGCCGGTCCTTTTGAAACTGCTGTCGGTACGGCGGCATGGGTGCTCTCAATATCGCCAGTGACATGCGATAATGAAGCCCCCGAGTCCGGGGCCGAGCCAGATTATCACGGAAAATTCCGGCTTAAAACAAACGTTTTATTCGTTGTGTATCAGTGTCTTAGGCAATCCGTCCTGTTTCAGGCTGCAGACGGACCTAAAGCAGTAATCGGCCGTCATCAGGCAATGTTTAGAACTATTTGAGGTGCTATGAGCAGGTTGAACCCCCGTCAGCGGGAGGCGGTTCATTACATTGGCGGCCCCCTGCTGGTGTTGGCCGGCGCCGGCTCCGGCAAGACCAGCGTGATTACGCGCAAGATCGCCTACCTGGTGCAGGAGTGCGGTATCGAGGCGCGCCACATCGCGGCTGTCACCTTTACCAACAAGGCCGCCCGCGAGATGAAGGAGCGTGTCGGCAACCTGATTCAGGGCAAGGCCAGCCGAGGCCTGACCGTGTCCACGTTCCACAATCTGGGGCTGAATATCATCCGTCGTGAGCACAAGGCGCTGGGCTTCAAACCGGGCTTCTCGATCTTCGACGATCAGGACAGCAAGGCGCTGCTGCGCGACCTGCTGCTGCACCACGACGAGGACCCGGATCATGTGCAGATGGTGCAGCACCAGATCTCGAGCTGGAAAAACGATATGGTCGAGCCGCAGCAGGCGCTGGAACTGGCCGCGGGGCCGCAGGAGATCCTCTGTGCCCGCGCCTACGAGGCGTACAACCGCCATCTGCGCGCCTACAACGCGGTCGACTTCGATGACCTGATACTGGTGCCGGTGCGGCTGTTCGCCGCGCATGCGGATGTGCTCGAACGCTGGCAGAACCGGATTCGCTACCTGCTGGTGGATGAGTATCAGGACACCAACCTGTCGCAATATCGACTGGTGCGTCAGCTGGTCGGCCACCGTGGTGCCCTGACCGTGGTCGGCGACGACGACCAGTCGATCTACGCCTGGCGCGGCGCGCGGCCGGAAAATCTGGCCCAGCTGCAGGAGGACTTCCCGAGTCTGAAGGTGGTCAAGCTGGAGCAGAACTACCGTTCCACGAGTCGGATTCTGAAAGCGGCCAACACGCTGATCGCCAATAACCCACACGTATTCGACAAGACGCTGTGGAGCGAGATGGGCTACGGCGATCCGCTGCGCGTTATCCACTGCCGAAACGAAGAGGCCGAGTGCGACCGCATCGCCACCGAGATTCTCGATCGACACCTGCGCGAGAAAGTGCCGTTTCGTGACTTTGCCGTGCTGTACCGCGGTAACCACCAGTCACGACTGCTGGAAATGAAGCTGCAGAGCTATCAGGTGCCCTACAAACTGAACGGCGGCACCTCGTTTTTTGCCCGCGCCGAGATCAAGGATCTGATGTGCTACCTCAAGGTGCTGGTCAACCACGATGACGACAACGCCTTCCTGCGCATCGTCAATCTGCCGCGCCGCGAGATCGGCCCCAGCACGCTGGAAAAGCTCGGCCAGTACGCATCCGAGCGCCATATCAGCCTGTTCGCGGCCTGCGCCGAGATCGGGCTGGAGCAGCAGTTGCCGGCGAAAGCGGTGGAACGGCTGCGCCGCTTCTGCCAGATGCTGGAGCGTCTGTACGAGCAGTGCTGTCGCGGCGATGCCATCGCATCGATCCGTGATCTGATCGCCGAGATCGAATACGAGGACTGGATTCGCCAGAACTGCTCCAGCGACGCGGTGGCGGAAAAGCGGATTCAGAACGTCTGGTTCCTCGTCGACTCACTGCGCTCGACGCTGGAGCGGCTGCAGGAGGACGACCCGGACGCCGGCATTGAAGAGGCGATTGCGCGCCTTGTCCTGCTCGATCTGATGAACCGCCAGGAAGAGGAGGATGACTCCGACCGGGTGCAGCTGATGACGCTGCATGCCAGCAAGGGGCTCGAGTTCCCGCATGTCTTTCTGATGGGGATGGAAGAGGAGCTGCTGCCCCATCGCAACAGCATCGAGACCGACACCATCGAGGAGGAGCGCCGCCTCGCCTACGTGGGCATTACGCGGGCGCAGCGCACGCTGACGATGACCCTGGCGAAGAAGCGGCGGCAGTTCGGTGAAGAGGTGGAGTGTGCACCGAGCCGTTTTCTCGAGGAATTGCCGCAGGAGGATCTGGAGATCGAGGGTCTGGGGCCGGCCAGTCCGGCGCAGAACCGGGCGCGCGGCAATGCCACGCTGAACAGCCTCAAGGGCATGTTCGACGACCTGTAAACAGAAAAGGCCACCCGATGAAGGTGGCCTTTTCGTATGCCGGTCAGGCGACCTGAATCAGGAGCCTTCCAGCATGTACTCGATGGTGGCCTTGATCTCGTCGTCCGAGCAGTCGGCACAGGTGCCTTTCGGCGGCATCGCATTGAAGCCGTTGATGGCGTGGCTCAGCAGTGTTTCCATACCTTTCTCTTCCAGACGCTGCGCCATTTCGTTGGTGCCGAACTTCGGTGCACCCAGTACGCCGCTGCCGTGGCAGGCTGCGCACTTGCCGTTGTAGATGCTTTCGCCGGTGCGACCACCTGCAGCCGCAGCCGCCGGTGCCGCCGCAGCGGAACCACAGGTCTCGTCACCTTCGACGCAGACGTTGCCGACCGGCTCGATCCGCTTGATGATCTCTTCTTCGTTGACAGCAGCCTGAACGACGCCGGCCAGCGCCAGTCCCAGACCCAGTGCACCCAGCACCTTCACAGCTTTAGCAGCGAACTTGTTCACAATCACGACCTCTCGTCAGGAAATGGTGTCGGCAGTCTGTCAACACCCCCGTCCAGACGTGGCTGACAATACTGCACCAAAAAACTGGTCAGCGATTATACCGGCAAAAAAGTCCGTACGAAAAGGCGGACCTTAGTCGCCCGCTGATACGACTAGAGTTCAGTACGCGGCAGACGGTCGAACAGTTCCCGAATGCCCTCGCCCCAGGCCCGGCGCAGGGCGAGGAACTGTTCATCCTCGGCGCAGATCTGGCGGGTGCGGGTCAGGCGGTAGCTGTCCTTCTCGTAGATCAGGATATCGATCGGCAGATCCACGGTCAGGTTACTCTTGATGGTCGAATCCATCGAAATCAGGCCGCAGGTGAGTGCCGTTTCCAGCGGCGTATCGTATTCAACGATACGATCCAGAATCGGCTTGCCATATTTGAACTCGCCGATCTGGAAGAACGGCGTTTCAATGCTCGCCTCGATGAAATTGCCCTGCGGGTAGATCAGAAACAGACGTGGCTCCTCTCCACGAATCTGTCCCCCCAGCAGCAGGCTGCAACCAAGATCGATGCCCTGACTCTGCTGGTTGTGCGTGTCGCGGTCGATGATCTCGCGCATCAGCTTGCCGACATACGCCGCCTCGTCATACATCGACGGCAGCGTCATCAGGTTTTCCTCGGCCTCGTTGATCCGTCGCCGCAGCAGCTCGACGATGCTCTGTGTCGTGGCCAGATTGCCGGCGCTGAGCAGCACCAGTGCGTGATCCTTGCCGTTACCGAACGTGAACAGCTTGCGGAACGTCGAAATGTTATCCACACCGGCGTTGGTACGCGAATCGGCGGCAAAGACCAGCCCATCGGCCAGACGCATGGCGACACAGTAGGTCATGGTGTTTCAGTACTCTTGGTGAATGGAGCGCGTTGCCCGGCCCGGCGCGCGACCGGCATGCCTGTATATTAGGGCCGCTCTCCGGCACGACGCAACGGAAATCGCGCTTGCAAACGACGCCCAGATCGGTAACATTGCCGCTCGCAAACACTTCCCACGCGCCTGTAGCTCAGCTGGATAGAGTAGCAGGTTCCGATCCTGTTGGTCGGGGGTTCGAATCCCTCCAGGCGCGCCATTTTTTCTGATCGCAACAGTCCTCCCGTTGACTCAATAGCTGCAAACTGACCCCTGTCGCCAGGCGGGTTGAGAAGTCCCGGTGGGTTTGAACCCTGGCCGAGGCACTTACCGTACGCCGTTCGTCGGGTTCCGGAGTCGCAAAGGGTTACAGCATTGTTTCCACAGGTTACTATCGCTGCACCTGAACAGTTGGTAACAACAACGACAACGGACGGACGATATGAAAATTCGCTTTGCCCTGCTCAAGCCGGCTGCGGTGGTTGCCGCGGTGCTGGCGTTTGTCGGTGCGCCCGCACTGGCGCAAGAAACCCACCGTTTGACCTTGGCCGAGACCTGGGGGCCTAACACCCCGATTCTGGGCGAGACGACGCGCCACATGGCAGCGATGGCGGAGAAGATGTCCGGCGGGCGTCTGCAGATCCGGATCGATTCCAGCAACAAGCACAAGGCGCCGTTCGGTATCTTCGATATGGTCAAGGGCGGTCAGTACGACATGGGCCATACCGCGTCCTACTACTATAAGGGCAAGATTCCGAACACCATGTATTTCACGACCGTTCCGTTCGGTATGACGACGCCGGAGCAGTATGCCTGGTTCTATCATGGCGGCGGTATGGAGCTGATGGAGAAGGTGTACGGTCCGCACGGGCTGCTGTCGTTCCCGGGCGGCAACACCGGCAACCAGATGGGGGGCTGGTTCCGCAAGGAGATCACCTCGGTTGAGGATCTGCAGGGCCTGAAGATGCGCACACCGGGCTTCGCCGGCGAGGTGATGTCGGAGATCGGTGTGGCGGTGACCAATATCGCACCGGGCGAGCTGTTCACGTCGCTGGAGCGCGGCACCATCGATGCGCTGGAGTGGGTCGGCCCGGCGCTGGATCTGCCGATGGGCTTTCACAGCATCGCCAACTATTACTATTCCGGCTGGCAGGAGCCCTCTGCCGAGGTGCAGTTCCTGATCAACCAGAAAACCTGGCAGAGCCTGCCGGACGATCTGCAGGAGATCCTGCGCGTCGCGATGCGGACCGCTGCGTATGACATGTACACCCAGAGCACGCACCTGAATGCGGCCGCGTGGGACAAGATGAAGGAGGAGTATCCCAACGTCACCCACAAGACGTTCCCGCCGGAGGTGATCGACGCGCTGCGCGATGCCACCATGAAGCTGCTGGCGCAGGAAGCGGAGAAGGATCCGCTGACCCGCGAGATCATCGCGTCTCAGCAGGAGTACCTCAAGCGGGTGCGCAAGTGGACTGAGATCTCCGACAAGGCGTACCTGAACAGCGTATCGACCGTCGAGTAAACGGTCACGCTGACGATGAAAAACCCCGCGGCGTCGGTCGCGGGGTTTTTGCGTTTCAGGGCCGCTGCGGCGCGCGGGTTTACCCCCGGGCGTGACGGGGCTGACGGCCCGGTCAGTATTCGACGTCGGTACCATGTTTTGTCAGTAAAAACATGGTAAGAATAGGGGCATAGGTTTTGGCAGTGCACGACGCGGTGTGGTGGGCTGTTGGGGCACCATTCACCGAGAGGACTGTACGTGGGCTCGTCATCGACAAGCGTTGTGTTGCCAAACCGGCAGCGGCGCGTCTCCCCCCCCGAATATCCTGTTGCTGCTGCCGCTGTTGCTGGCCCCCGTAAGTGCCGCCGCCAGCAGCGTCGACAGCGGCAGTGATCTGACCGCACTGTCGTTGAAAGAGCTGATGGCGCTGGAGGTGTTTACCTCCGCCTCCCTGTTGCCGACCCAGGTCAGCGAGGCGCCGGGAACGGTCTATGCGTTTGATCGTGAGGACTTTGCCCGCTAAGGCGTGCGTCGACTGGATGACCTGCTGGCGTTCGTGCCGGGTTTGCAGCTGAATCAGTATCGCAAGCGTCACCGCTCGATCTGGTCGCGCGGCATGCTCGACCGCTACAACGACAAGATGGTGCTGATGGTCGATGGCGTGCGCATGCGTCATCTCTATTACGGGCATTTTTCGCTGGGTGACAACCTGCCGCTGGAAGCGGTCGAGCGGGTTGAGGTGATACTAGGGCCGGCATCCAGCCTGTATGGCGCCAATGCGCTGAGCGGCATCATCTCGATCACGACGCGCGACTTCAGTGATCAGCCGCAGCTGCAGACGGGATTCGAGCTTGGCAGCAACGACCGTGGCAAGGCGACGGCGCTGTATAACAGCGAGCGTTTTCAGGCGTTTGCCGGCCGGCTCGAGCAGGACGCGCCGTTCCGCGATACGCGCAGGAGCTTTATCGGCGGCGATACGCGGCAGCCGCTCGACGAATCCTTCTCCAACCTGATGCTGAAAGGCTCGCCGGTCGACGGTCTGACGCTGGCGCTGCAATACAGCCGTGAGGAAACACCGTTCGTGTTCATCCCCGACACGCAGGACGCATGGGTCGATGGCGAGTCGCTGGTGCTCTCGGCCAATTACGAGCAGGGCACGCTGGACACCGGGCGGCTGGAGACCACCGTCTACTACCATCTCGACAACGCCCGCGAATACGAGATCGAAAACGAAGGCCGCACGCTGGGGTACGAGGAGTATCAGGACGCGGCGATGGCCGGCGCCAAGGTCACCGGCTTCAAACGCTTTGGCGATCACGTGCTGGCCAGCGGCGTGAGCTGGGAATATGAATCGGCGTATGACACCCGTTACCGGCGCACCTACCACTATGCGGATGGCTATCTGACGCCGCCGGAAACCGGCGATCTGCTGGCCGAGCCCGGCATCTCCAACCACGACCATGCGCTCTATCTGCAGGATGTCTGGACGCTGTCGCCGGCGCTGACGCTGACGCTGGGCGCACGTTATGACGACTTCGAATCCTTCGGTGGCCATCTCAACCAGCGTGCTGCGCTGGTGTACGCACCGGACGCGTCCCGGACCTGGAAACTGCAATACGGCACCGCGATCCGCACGCCCACGCTGCGGGAATATATGAAGGTACTGGAAGGCACCAGTTTCGTGCCGCCAGCGCTGGAGCCGGAGGAGATCGAGCAGCTCGAACTGGGCTACCTGTACCAGTGGGATAACGCCAACGTCAGCCTGAACCTGTACCGCAGCGAGCTGACCAACTTCATCTTCGAGAAACCGACCCCGGACGATCAGGACGAGTACTTCGCCAACAGCGACCGTCGTGTGGTGCTGCATGGCGCGGAGATGCTGTACAACCTGCGTCCCACCGACAGCCTGAACCTGCGCCTGGGGGCGGCCTACATCCATCCGGTCGAGGGTGAGCAAACGGTACCCTATCTGTCGTCCTGGACCGGCAGTCTGCAGGCGGACTACCGCTACCGGCCGGATCAGCTGCTCGGCGTCTCGCTGATCTACAATCAGGCGCGTGACGATGAAAACGGGACTGCCGAGGACGACCAGGGCGACGTCCTGATCGCCAATCTGTACGGCTCCGGACGGCTGTCGCATGACTGGCGGTACGCCTTCGGTATCGACAACCTGTTCGACGAGCGGGTATACGACCCCGCCGCCGATTTCGGCAACCGTTACAGCAGCGAGCGCAGCGAACGGGAGATCTGGTTACGGCTGATGTGGGATTTGACGCTTTGAAATCGATATCCCGATCACTGATGCCGTCTCGTTTTTATCCACAGCTGCCCGGCCGACGCGGGCTGCTGCTTGCCTGTTGCCTGTTGTCGATCAGCCTGAGCGCCGCCGTCGCGGAGGCGCGCAGCAACAGCGAGCGGGTGAATCAGGTCAAGGCGGCGTTCATCCTCAATATCGCCCGGTTTGTCAGTTGGCCGCTGCAGGCAGGTGCCGACAGCACCCACTTCATGCTCTGTTACTACCGCGAGGATCCGCTCGGCTCCGGCGTCGAACTGATGCTGAACAAGCACATCGACGGGCTCGACATCAAACGGATGCTGATCGAACAACCGCAGCAGCGGTCCGACTGCCGTCTGTTGCTGATTCCCTCGGCGCAGCTGGAACACTACATCAGCGCGCTGGCCACCGATGACGCGCGCCAGCCGGTACTGACCATCGCCGACCTGACCGATCAGGAAGGGCAGGGCGTCGCCTACCCCGGCGTGGTGATGAATCTGGTGCGCCGGGAGGTCAACATCGGTTTCGAGGTGAACCGCACGGAGCTGGCGCGGCACGGTCTGACCATGAGTTCGGATCTGCTCAAGCTGGCGCGGCTGATCGGGCCGGCGGGAGGTGAGCCGTGAGTCCGCGCCGGCGCTCGCTGCGACGCAGGTTCACGGTCATGCTGATGGCGGTCAGTACGACCGTTCTGGTACTGGCCAACCTCGGCTTTGCGGTCAACGACTGGATCAACATGCGGGCGACGATTTTTGATCGGCTGTCGGCACAGGCGAACATCATCGGCGCCAACAGTGCCTCGGCGCTGCTGTTCAACGACAGCGCAGCCGCCACCCGTACGCTGGCGTCGCTGGACAGTGATGCCGAGATCGTCGCCGCGCTGCTGTTTGACGCCAATGGCGCCCTGTTCGCCCGCTACGCCGGGGACGAGCAGGCGCTGATGCTGGAGCAGCCGCCGCGGGAGCGCGGTGAGATGCACGGCTATCTCTACGTGAACGAGCCGGTGCAGTTTGACGGCGATGCGCTGGGGCGGGTGGTGCTGCTGTTCGAGCCACGGCAGTGGGAAGCCCTGCAGCGCGAGCGCTGGAGCATCGTCTTCGTGCTGTTCCTGTTCTCGGTTCTGGTGGCGATCGGCCTGGCGAGCCTGTCCCAGCGCGTGGTGACGGCGCCGATTCTGCAGCTGGCCCGCACGGCACGGCGCATCACCCTGACGCGGAACTACAAGCTGCGCGCGGAGTGCACAACGCAGGACGAAATCGGCGATCTGGCCGAAGACTTCAATGCCATGCTCGATGAGATCGAGGCGCGCGAGCAGGAGCTGCAGCAGTCTCAGGCGGAGCTGGAAGTCAAGGTCAACGAGCGCACCAACGAGCTGCTGGAAATGACGCGCCAGTTCGAGCATCAGGCGTTTCACGATGCGCTGACCGGGCTGCCCAACCGAATGACCTTCGACCGTGATCTGGAGCGCAGCATCGCCATCGCCGGGCGCACCGGCAAACAGCTGGCGGTGATGTTTCTCGATCTGGACCGCTTCAAGGCGATCAACGATACCCTCGGCCACGCCATTGGCGACCGGCTGCTGGTGCAGCTCGCCGAGCGGCTTCGCGGCCTGTTGCGTGCCACCGATACGCTGGCCCGCCTCGGCGGTGACGAGTTTGCGCTGCTGCTGGTGGACTGTACGCCGGAAGTCGCGGCTGAAGTGGCGGGTAAGTTGATCGTCGCGATCAACCAGCCGGTGGAGATCGACAGCTACTGTCTGCGCGTGACCACCAGCATCGGCATCAGCATCTTTCCCGATGACACCCGGGATGCCGGAACGCTGCTGAAAAATGCGGATACCGCGATGTACTTCTCCAAGGATGTGGGCCGTAACCGGTTCAGCTTCTTTGCCCATGATATGAACACCCGCTCCGAACGGCGCCTGCTGCTGGAAAGCAAACTGCGCGATGCCCTGTCCGATCAGGGGCTGCAGGTCTACTACCAGCCCAAGTACGATGCCGGGACGCAGCGCATCGTCGGCGTCGAGGCGCTGGTGCGCTGGTTCGACCCGGACGAAGGCTATATTCCGCCACAGGAGTTCATCCCGCTGGCGGAAGAGTGCGGCCTGATCGGTGAGGTCGATGACTGGGTTACGCGGCGGGCGTGTGAGGAGCTGATGCAGCTCAGCGCGGGCCAGCGGCCGGCGCTGTCGCTGGCGGTCAATTTCTCGCCGGCGCACTTCGTACACCGGGGGCTGCGTGATCGTATCGAGTCGACACTGAACAGCAGCGGCTTTCCCGGCGAGTTGCTGGAAGTGGAGGTGACCGAGGCCGTGGTCGCGTCGGAAGAGGCTCATCTGCATGAATACCTGAACCAGATCCGCGCCCTCGGCGTGCGCCTGGCGATCGACGACTTCGGCATCGCCTACTCGTCACTGAGCCGGCTGAAGCAGCTGCCGATCAACACGCTGAAGATCGACCGCTCGTTCATCCACGATATCGGCAATGACAACGACGATGAGGTCATTGTCAGAACCATCATCGACATGGCGCACAACCTGAATCTCAAGGTCGTGGCCGAGGGCGTCGAGACACCGGCCCAGCTGGAGTTCGTACAGCGTCACGGCTGCGATCAGGTGCAGGGCTTCCTGTTCAGCAAACCGATGCCGCTGCAGGCGCTGCGCGAACTGCTCGACGCTGAGGCCTCAGCGGACGTGGGGTCGCGTGCAAAGCGCTAGGCGTTGAGCCAGCGGTTGATCTGCTCGAGCAGTTCGGAACCGTCGGCGAACGCTTCGGTGGCGCTCATGCGGTAGTGGCGGTCATAGGGTTGCAGTGACGATCCCGCGTAGACCGTGTGCTGGCAGGGATCGACATACAGCACCCGGGCGGCCCCCTGACTGCCCAGATGAGCCTCGGCACAGAAGGCGATCACGTTTTCGCTGCTGCCGACCACCACGACCAGATCATCCGCCGTCAGCGCGTTCATCAGCCCGAACAGCTCGGCGTAGACCGGTGCGATCTCGCCAAAGAACACCACGTTGGGCTTGAAGCGGCCGCGGCGGTTCTCGTAATCGAACGCCTCGTAACCCAGCGTCAGAATCTCCCGGCTGTCCAGATCCACCATCTCCAGCAGATTGCCGTGAATATGGCGCACGGCGGGACTGCCGGCGCGCTCGTGCAGGTCGTCCACGTTGGAGGTCATCAGCATCACCTGCTGCGGCGCTGCCTGTTGCAGCTCGGCGATCGCGCGGTGGGCGCGGTTGGGCTCAACGCCGGCCAGCGCCGTGCGGCGCTGGTTGTAGAACTGATGCACGAGCGCGTAATTGCGCTCGAAGGTATCGATATGACAGACATCTTCGATACGGTGATTCTCCCACAGCGCGCCGGCGCCGGTGCGGAACGTCGGCACGCCGGATTCGGCCGAGATACCGGCACCGGTGAAAAAGATAACGCGGCGCATGTCAGTGCGTCCTCCTGTTCAGCGATCGCCATCGATGAGGCGGCCGATTCCGCCCAGAACCGAGCCTTCGCCCTTGGCATCGCCGCCGTGGGAGGGGGCATGGGCGATGATGCGATCGGCCATGCGCGAGAACGGCAGGCTCTGCAGCCAGACGGTACCGGTGCCGCTGAGGGTGGCGAGGAACAGCCCTTCGCCGCCGAAGATCATCGACTTCAGATTGCCGGCACGCTGGATGTCGTACTCGATACCGCCGGTGAAACCGACCAGACAGCCGGTGTCGACGCGCAGCGTCTCCCCGTTGAGCTGCTTTTCAACCACGGTGCCACCGGCCTGAATGAACGCCATGCCGTCACCTTCGAGCGCTTGCAGGATGAACCCTTCACCCCCGAACAGGCCCGAGCCGATGCGACGGTTGAAGGTGATGCTGACCTTGGTGCCCAGTGCCGCGCAGAGGAAGGCATCTTTCTGGCAGGTGATGCGCTCGCCGAGTTCGGCCATGTTGAGCGCGACGATGTTGCCGGGGTAAGGGGCGGCAAAGGCGACCCGGCGTTTCACGCTGCCGCGGTTGGTGAAGTGGGTGGTGAAGATCGACTCGCCGGTGAAGATCCGCTTGCCGGCGGAGAATAGCTTGCCCATCAGACCTTCGTCCGGGTTGGAACCGTCGCCCATGCGGGTTTCGAAGTCGATGTCCGGTTCCATGTAGGTCATGGCGCCCGCTTCGGCGATGACGGTCTCGCCCGGGTCGAGTTCGACTTCGACCAGCTGCATCTCCGAGCCGATCAGTTCGTAATCCACTTCATGGCAACGCATGCCTGTTCTCCTTGTTGCTGCGATTGATGGGGGGCTGCGGTGGCAGGGGCCGCAGGCCGCCTTCCCCATTCTAGCCTGAAGCGCTGCC
This sequence comes from Marinobacterium sp., assembly GCA_030602245.1. Classification (GTDB taxonomy): domain Bacteria; phylum Pseudomonadota; class Gammaproteobacteria; order Pseudomonadales; family Balneatricaceae; genus Marinobacterium_D. The sequence goes on along the minus strand of JAUWAC010000012.1, from coordinate 26,492 downwards.
GAGCGGGCCAGCGGCCGGCGCCGACATTCGCATCGGCAGCGCGGCGCCCATTGACCGTCGCGGCGGGTGTGCGCCGGTTCAGATCACCCAGTTCGGTACGCCGTGCGGACTGCCGTCGCGACTGAGGAAGTCGAGCAGCTGCTGCGGGGCCAGCGGGCGGGAAAACAGGTAGCCCTGCAGGGACGGGCACCCCATGCCGGTGAGGATGTCGGCCTGGCCTTCCGTCTCGACACCTTCGGCAACCACCTCCAGCTCAAGGCTGCGTGACATCGCCAGAATGGCGCGGATCAGTTCCCGGTCGCTGCTGTCCGTCTCCATGTCGCGCACGAAGGTGCGGTCGATCTTGACCGTATCCACCGGAAACCGTTTCAGGTAGCTCAGGCTCGAGTAGCCGGTGCCGAAATCATCGATCGAGATGCGCAGCCCCAGTGCCTTCAGCTGCGACAGCGTTGTCAGCATCGCATCGGGATCGGTCATCAGCGTGGACTCGGTGATCTCCAGCTCCAGCCGCGCGCCATCGACGCCGTAGCGGGTCAGGATACTGGCGACCATCTGCGCAAAACTGCGCTCGCGCAGCTGTACCGTCGAGACATTGACCGCCAGCCGCGGGATGTCGAGCCCGTTTGTCTGCCACTGCTGCAGTTGCGCGCAGGCCTGCTCCAGCAGCTGGCGGCCCAGTGGCACGATCAGGCCGCTCTCCTCGGCCACCGGGATGAACTGATCCGGTCGCCCCAGCCCGTCCGGTCGCTGCCAGCGGACCAGTGCCTCCAGCGACACCAGCTGGCGTGTCGAGGCATCGACGATCGGCTGATAATGGAGGAAAAACTGGCCCTCGCTGATGCCGTGGCGCAGATCGTTTTCCAGTGTCAGGCGCGCCAGCGCCGCGTCATCGGCACTGCGCGAGAACAGGTGAAAGCCGTTCCGGCCGTCCCGTTTGGAGCGGTACATGGCGGCATCGGCATGTTTCATCAGGCTGTCGGGGTCTTCGCCATCCTGTGGATAGAGGGCAATGCCCAGACTGGCGGTGACGACCAGCTCGGTACTGCCAAGCTGGCAGGGCTGGGCCAGACTAGCGATGATCTTGCGCGCGACCTGGCTGGCCTGACGGCTGTTGCGCACATCCTCCAGCAGCATGACGAATTCGTCGCCGCCGAGACGGCAGATGGTATCGTTTTCGCGCAGGGTCTGGCGCAGACGGCGCGCCACCTCGCGCAGCAGCTCGTCACCCAGGCCGTGCCCGAGCGAGTCGTTGATGTTCTTGAAATGGTCGAGATCCATGAACATCACCGCAAAACGGTCGCGCTTGCGTTTGCCGCGGCGGCAGGCGCGGTGCAGACGATCCTGGTACAGCACCCGGTTGGGCAGCTCGGTCAGGACATCGTGGTGGGCGAGGAAGGCCATCTGCTGGGCCAGTTCGCGCGACTCGGTTTCGTCCTGCAGCACCATCACGGTACCGAGCAGTTCACCCTGCTGGTTCAGCAGCGGCGACACGCTGTCGCGCACGCCGTACTCCGCGCCATCGCGGCCGAGCAGCACCACATGATCGCGTTTGGCGCCGTTCGACGCGTGCAGACAGCGGCTGACCGGATCCGGCAGCGGCTCGCCGGTGGGTTGCTCACGCAGTTGGACGACCTGTTCGAAGGTGACGCCGTGTGCTGCTTCCAGTGACCAGCCGGTGAGCTTTTCCGCGGCGGGGTTGAGGTAGGTGATGCGGCCGTCGCGGTCGGTGGTGATGACGCCGTCGGCGATCGAGTGCAGCGTCACCTCCATCAGCTCCTTTTCGGCTGCCAGCGCTGCGGCCAGACGGTTCTGTTCGGTCACGTCCTTGAGCACCGTGTGAGCACAGAGCAGACGTCCCCGGTCGTCGCGCTCCCACACCGACGACAGCTCCACGTTGATGACCTGACCATTGCGACAGACCATCTCGTAGGCGACATCCTTGAGCTCGTCGCCGCGCCAGAAGCGGGGGTAGACCTCCTCCAGTGCGTGGCGGCGGGAGGTCTCGGTCAGGAATTCCACCGAGGCGCGCCCAAGCACTTCCGCGCGGGTGTAACCGAGGCGCTCGAGCCAGCGATCATTCACGCTGAGCAGGCGCCCTTCGGTGTCGATGGTGTGCATCATCACCGGCGTGTTCTGGTAGCGCGAGCGGTACTGCGCTTCCTGCACCGCGAGCTGTTCGGCATTGAGGCGCTGGCGCTCCAGCGTGCTCGCCAGCAGCACCGGTGGCAGCAGCGTCAGGATCAGCGGGGTGTAGAACAGCTGCTCGGTGAAGAAGCGCTCGGCGGCGCCGCTGGGGGAGAAGATGCCGGCGGTGATCTGCGCGCCGATAATGATCGAGCACAGCACCGTGGCCACCGAGGTCGCTGCGAAGTGACCGGTCATGGCGACCAGCATCAGCGCGGCGGTGAGGTAGACGAACGGATACTGCAGATGCAGCGGTGCCCAGATCGACAGCAGCACGACAACCAGAATCGCCATCAGCGCCCAGGGTTGGCGTGCCAGCGGTCGCAGGGCACCGCTGCCGCGGGCCAGCAGCAGGAAACCCAGCGGCAGTACCGAGGTGCTGCCGATCAGGCCGCCCTCGAACCAGGCCAGCCAGATGGCACTGACGTCGCCCAGATGCAGCTCGTTCAGCGCCAGCGCACCGAACAGCCCGCCCATCGCGGCCGGGATCACCGTGGCGGTCAGCAGGCAGCGCAGCAGGGATTCAATCTGGCCGATGCAGCGTGCCGGTTGGCACAGCAGGTGGAGCAGTGTCGCACCGATGGCCACTTCGATCAGGTTGGCGGGCAGAAACGCCAGCGTCAGAGCCAGATCACGCGAGAGCAGATAGTTGGCGCTGAGGCTGGCCAGCGCGATACCGGTCAGCAGCAGCGGCCACTGGCGTGGCGCCCGTGCCAGCAGGCAGCAGATCGCGATGCCGTTGGCATACCACAGCGACGCCACGTTGCCCGGCTGCAGTGAGAGATGGATCATCGGCAGGGCGCCGATAAAGTAGAGCAGCGTGGTCAGCAGCCAGTGGCGGATGTCCGGAAGATGGGGCGTGAAAGTGGCGCGGCTCATGGCGGGGCGGTTCCTGTCCTTCTGTGCCGCACCGGTGTGCGCACGACTGCTTGGGCGGCGGCCCTTCGATCGGTTCCTGACAGGCTATTCAATACCACGAACCTTTACGATTCAAGCGCTTGCAACGAAAAAGCCCCGGCGCGGCGGGGCTTTTTGCAGCGCAGAGCAGCGGGCTCACAGGGTTCAGGCGCGGGAGCTGAACTTGCCGGTTTCGGTGTTGATCTTCACCTTTTCGCCCACTTCGAGGTACTCCGGAACCTGAATTTCGAGGCCGTTGGCAAACTTGGCGGCCTTGGTGCGGCCGGTCGCGCTGGCGGCCTTCATGCCCGGAACCGTTTCCACGATCTCCATGACGACGATGGAAGGCAGCTGAATCGAGATCGCCTGACCATCGACGAGGGAGACCATGATGCCCTCCATGTTTTCCATCAGGTAGGGCAGCTGGTCCTCGATCACGTCGCCGTTGATGCCGTACTGGCTGTAGTCCTCGGCGTCCATGAAGTAGTAGAGGTCGTCTTCCTTGTAGAGGTAGGAGCACTGCCGGCGCTCGAGCGCCACGTCCTTGAGAATATCGTCACCGACATAGGTGGCTTCGTGTTTGCCCCCGCCCGGAATCTGGCTGAAGCGAACACGGTAAAGCGTGGATGCGCCGCGTGCGGTCGGATTGCGCACGTCGATCTGCTGCGTCAGCATCAGCTTGCCGTCGATCTCGACGACCTGGCCGCGCTTGAGTTCGGATGCCTTGGGCATAGATACCTCGAACAGTGAGAGGAAAAACCGGGCGCTATTGTAGCGCTGTTTTCGGGTACTTGAGAGACTGCACAGCAGCGATATTTTCACTCAGTAGCCCCGGGCGTAATCCACCGCGGCGGGAATCTCGCCGTGGTCAAAATAGCGGCGCAGATTGTCGCGCACGATGAGGCTGGCGCTGCCGATATCGGTTGGCCCGGAGACGTGCGGCAGTACCGTCACCGCCGGATGCTGCCAGAGCGGGCTGGACGCGGGCAGCGGCTCGGTGTCGAACACATCGAGCACCGCATGGCGCAGGGCACCGCGATCGAGCTGGCGCAGCAGCGCGTCGTAGTCGACGATTGCGGCGCGGGCGAAGTTGATCAGGCTGGCATCGGGCCTGAGCAGTGTCAGCCGTTGTTCGTTGAGCAGCCCGCGGGTCTGCGGCGTCAGCGGCAGCAGCACGACGACTATGTCGCAGCGGGCCAGCAGCAGCGGCAGCTGTTCCTCGCCTGCATAGTGGCTGACGCCGTCGATCTGCTTCGCGGCCCGGCTCCAGGCCGAAACCCGAAAGCCCTGCGCCTTGAGTGCGGCAATGGCGGCCATGCCGAGGTTGCCGGTGCCGAGTACGCCGATCTCGCGTTCCGCCGGCGGCGTATACAGCCGTTGATGCCAGATCCGCTCGCGCTGCTGGCGTGCATATTCGGGCAATTCCCGGTGCAGGCACAGCACCCAGGTGAGCACCGCTTCCGCCATGATGCGTGCCAGTTCCGGGTCTTCCATACGCACGATCGGGACGCGGGCAAGCTCCGGCATCTGTACCATTTTTTCCACTCCGGCCCAGAGACTCTGTACCCAGCGCAGTGCGGGAAAGCGGCGCAGCTGTTCCGGTGCCGGGTTGGCGACGATGGCGACCCGGGCCGTGCGGGCGTCGGCGTCATTGATCTGCTCGCTGGGCCGAATGTCGAGTTCCGGCATCAGCTCGGCGAAGCGGGCCAGCCAGAGTGCCCGTTCGGCGGCATCGATATCGGAGATCAGGGGAACCGGTTGCATGCTGTCCTCTCTGAGATGGTCATTGCAGACGTAAAAAAGGGGCACGGCGTGCCCCTGTCTCGGTGCGAAGGTCCAGCTTAGCCGAGGACTTCGGTCACTGCATCCTTGAGCGCGCTGACCACCTGATCGCACTCCTCGCGGGTGATGCACAGCGGTGGCGCGAAGCCGAGGATGTCGCCCTGCGGCATTGCCCGGGCGATGACCCCGCGCTTGAGCAGTGCCGCGGCAAGCTGCGCGCCGACCTGACCCACCTGTGCATAGCGCTGGCGGTTGGCCTTGTCTTCGACGAACTCGACCGCGACCAGCAACCCTTCGCCGCGCACCTCGCCCACGTGCGGGTGATCGCCGATCGCCTGCTGCAGCGACTGCTTGAAGTAGGCGCCGGTTTCCGCGGCGTTGCCGACCAGATTCAGCTCATCGACCAGTTGCAGGTTGGCGACCCCGGCGGCCGCGCCGATCGGGTGGGCGGAGTAGGTCCAGCCGTGGCCGAACACGCCGAACTCGTCGGTGCCCTGCTCCAGTACTTTCCACACCTTGTCGGAGATGATGGAGCCGGACAGCGGCGCGTAGGCCGAGGTCAGCCCTTTGGCGATGGTGATGATGTCGGGTTTCATGCCGTAGTGCTCGGAGCCGAACATGCTGCCCAGACGGCCGAAGCCGGTGACGACCTCATCGGCAATCAGCAGGATGTCGTACTTGTTGAGCACCTTCTGAATCGCGTCCCAGTAGCCCTTTGGCGGCGGAATCAGGCCGCCGGTGCCCAGTGCCGGCTCGCCGATAAAGGCGGCGATGGTGTCGGCCCCTTCGCGCTGAATCAGTTTCTCCAGCTCGCTGGCGCAATGGGCAGAGAACTGCTCCTCGCTCATCGCATCATCCTGACGCTGGTAGTAGTAGGGCGCCTCGGTGTGCAGCACCTGCGTCAGCGGCAGATCGAACTGCTTGTGGAACAGCTGCAGACCGGTCAGCGACCCGCTCATCAGGCCGGAGCCGTGATAGCCACGCCAGCGCGAGATGATTTTTTTCTTCTGCGGACGGCCCAGCACGTTGTTGTAGTACCAGACCACCTTGATATTGGTTTCGTTGGCGTCGGAGCCGGAGAGGCCGTAATACACCTTGGACATGTGGGCCGGCGCCCGCTCCAGAATCATCTTCGACAGCGTGATCGAGGCCTCGGTGCCGTGACCGACGTAGGCGTGGTAGTACGCCAGCTCATTGGCCTGTTTGCTGATGGCGTCGATCACCTTCTGCTGGCCGTAGCCGATGTTGACGCAGTAGAGCCCGGCGAACGCATCCAGCAGGTTGTTGCCCTTCATGTCATTGATGAACACACCCTTGCCACCGGTCACGACCCGGTTCGGCGCATCGCCGCGGGCAAAATCGGCCAGATGGGTGGAGGGATGGAAGAAGTTTTCGCGGTCCCAGCTTTCCAGTTGCTTGATGTCAGTCATGATTACCTCCAGGTGTTATCCGGCGCTTATTGAAAGTCCCGGCAGACATATTTCACTTCAGAGAAGGCCTCGATCCCGAGCCGTGCCCCTTCGCGGCCGATACCCGATTGCTTCATGCCGCCGAACGGAATCGGCGCGCCGGTGACCTTGGTGCGGTTGACGGCCACCATGCCGTACTGCAGCGCCCGGGTCAGACGGTAGATGCGGTGGGCACTTTCGGTGTGGACATAGCTGACCAGTCCGTACTCGGTGTCGTTGGCACGGCGGATCGCCTCCTCCTCGCTGTCGAACGGCGCGATCGCGGCGACCGGGCCGAAGGTTTCCTCGTGGAAAATGCGGGCGTTGCCCGGTACATCCACCAGCACCGTGGGCTGGTAAAACAGCGGGCCCGCCTTGTGGATATCGCCGCCGGTCAGCAGGCGGGCCCCCTTGGCCAGGGCATCGCTGACCTGCTCGACCTGCTTGGCCACGGCCTTCTCGTTCATCAGCGGGCCGATCGCCGGATCCTCGATCCCGGGGCCGACGCTCAGGGCCGCGGTTTTGTCGGCAAAACGCTGACAGAACGCGTCGTACACCGGGCGCTCGACCAGAATGCGGTTGGCGGCGAGACAGTCCTGTCCGGAGGTGGCGAACTTGGCGTCGATGGCACAGTCGACGGCGTGGTCGAGGTCGGCATCGGCAAACACCAGAAACGGGGCGTGGCCGCCGAGTTCCAGCACCAGTCGCTTGACGGTCTGTGCACTCTGGCGATAGAGCAGCTTGCCGATATCGGTGGAGCCGGTGAACGAGAGTGCGCGCACCTCCGGCATCTCGGTCCAGGGCTCGACGATGGTCGGCGCCTCGCCGGTCAGCACGTTGAAGACCCCGGCCGGAATGCCGGCGCGCTCGGCCAGTTCTGCCAGCGCCAGGGCCGAAAACGGGGTTTCCCATGACGGATGCGCGACCACCGTGCAGCCGGCGGCCAGGGCCGCGCCGGCCTTGCGGGTCAGCATCGCGGACGGGAAGTTCCACGGCGTAATCAGCCCCGCCACGCCCACCGGCTCGCGCCAGAGTTCCACTTCCGCGCGCTCCAGATGTGACATGACACTCTCGATGTTGAGGCGCTTGCCCTCCTCGGCGTAGTACTCGAGAAAGGAGGCGGCGTAGTCGATTTCGCCGCGTGCCTCGGAGAGCGGCTTGCCCTGTTCCAGCGTCATCAGCAGGGCGAGGTCCTCCTTGTGCTCCTGCATCAGGTCGTACCAGCGGTCGAGCAGGCGGCAGCGCTCCTGCGGCAGCTTCATCGACCAGTCGGCAAAGGCCTGATGCGCCAGCCGCACCGCCTGTGCACTCTGCGCGGCACTGAGGCTGGCCACGGAGCCGAGCCAGCTGCCGTTGGCCGGGTTGTAGACATCCGTGCGGGCGTCGCCGTCGCCGGAGCACCATTCGCCGTTGATGTAGGCGAACTCGCGCAGCAGCGTCGGGTCGGCCAGCTGGTCCAGCTGTGGATCGCGCTGGTGGCGTTTCTGGGTTGACAGCATGGGGTGGCCCTCCCGTTGTGTTCTGGGGTTGTGCAATACGTGTTCGCATTGTGGACCAGAGGGGCGGGAGGGGTTCTCTGAATTCGCCCGTCCCGCTAGCGGATCTCTCCTTTTTGCCGCCCGGCGCAGGAGAGTCTCTCTTATGTGTTCCGCGCGGCTTAAAGCACCTCGCCAATCACGTTGAGACAGTCGCCGATCTTGATCAGTGTCGGTACGTGGCGGGCGATCACCATGCCGTCGCGTGGGGCACGGTACTCCACGACCGGCGCGCCGGCGCGCTCGATGTTGTGGATGCGGGCCATCAGGTCGCCTTCGCGCACGATATCGCCCAGCGCCACGCAGGGCTCCACCATGCCCTGATGCTCGCAGAACAGGAACGAGCGAAAGTCCGGCATGTCGAGGCAGACCGGCTCCGTGTCCGGCACGGTGGGGGTTGCATCCAGAATGCCGGCGTGGATCAGAAAGTTATCCACACCCCGACGGGCGATCTGCACCGACTGTGGCGAGGCGGTGCCGCCGCCACCCAGTTCGGTGGTGACGAAGACCTTGCCGCTGGCTTCGACCTGAGTGTCGTAAAGGCCGGCGGCATCGATCTCCAGCATCTGCACGTAACAGGGCGCGCCGAAGGCGCGCGCGGCGGCTTCGCAGCGATCCTGCTGGGTCTTGTCATCGAGCACGTGGGAGGCGGCAAAGGGCACGAAATCCAGCGTCCGCCCGCCGGAGTGAATGTCGAGCACGTAGTCGGCCTGAGGCACCAGATAGCGCGAGAAGTAATCGGCGATCACTTCGGTAATGCTGCCGTCGGGGCGGCCGGGAAAGATGCGGTTCAGGTTCAGCTGGTCGATCGGCGAGACCCGGGTGCCGGCCTGAAACGCCGGGTAGTTCATCGCCGGCACAATGATGACACGGCCGTGGATATCGCTGATGTCCTTGCGTCCGGCCAGATTGAACAGGGCGATCGGGCCTTCGTATTCGTCGCCGTGGTTGCCGCCGCTGAGCAGAGCGGTGGGACCGTCACCGTGCTTGAACTGGGTGATCGGAATCATCACCGCCCCCCAGGCGGAGTCGTCGCGGGACCAGGGCAGGCGCAGAAAGCCGTGCTGGATGCCGTCCTGCTCGAAGTCGATGGTGGCGGAGATCGGGTTGTTGCGCATGAGTGCAGCTCCCGTGGTTAAGAGGTTGAAACGGATTTATTTGACGAACAGCTTGCGCGGCACGTGGGACAGCTCCCGTCCGCCCTGCGCTGTCACGGTCAGGCTTTCGGTAATTTCGAAGCCCCAGTCGTCAAACCACATGCCCGGCATGAAGTGGAAGCACATGCCTTCCTCCAGCGGGGTGTCGTCGATTTCGCGTAGGCTCATGGTGCGTTCGCCCCAGTCCGGCGGGTAACTCAGGCCGATCGAGTAGCCGCAGCGGTTGTCCTTCTCGTAGCCGTTCTTGCGCAGCAGCTGGTTGAAGGCGAGCGCGATTTCGCCGCAGGTGACGCCGGGGCGGAACATCTCGATCACCAGATCGATCGCCTCGAGGATGACGGCCTCGATATCACGGTATTTCTGCGGCGGTGTGCCGAAGTGCAGGGTGCGGCTGCAGGGGCAGTGGTAGCGGTTGTGCACGCCGGCCAGCTCCAGGCACATGCCGGTGTTGTTCTCGATCGTCGAGGCATCCCAGGTCAGGTGGCAGGCGGAGGCTTCGGGGCCGGAGGCGATCAGCGGCTGAATCGCCGCGTAATCGCCGTAGAACGCATCGGTGCCGTGCGTGCTGGCGTGCAGGATCTCGGCGATCAGGTCGTTCTTGCGCATGCCCGGTTCGGCCACGTCCAGCACCCGCCGGTACACCGCTTCGATCACCTTGCCGGCGCGCTCCATGTACTCGATTTCGGTCGGCGACTTGATCGCGCGCTGCCAGTTGACCAGCCCGGTGGCGTCGCTGAAGGTCGCGTCGGGCAGGCACTCCATCAGCGCATGCATACCGCGGTAGGTCTGGTAGTAGTTGTCCATCTCGGCGCCGATGTTGCCGGTGTCGAGCATGCGGGCTTTGAGCACCTGCGCCAGATACTCGGTCGGGTGCACCTCGGCGGACTGCACGTAGTGGTCGGGATAGGCGACGATGTCCTCTTCCGGCAGGTGGGTGGTGATGTGCGCGGCCGGTGCGTCGATGCCGCGACCGAACCAGAACAGATCGGCGTCCACGCTGATGACGACACACTGGTAGACGTAGAACGACCAGGCGTCGTAGCCGGTGAGCCAGCAGATATTGGACGGGTCCGCGATCACCAGCAGATCGATGCCCTGCTCGCGCATCGCCTTGCGGGTCTTGGCCTGACGGGCCAGGTATTCACCGGCCTCGAAACGGAGGCGTTTCGGATTCATGGGTGTCCTCTCGGCAAGATGTACACATGTGGGTGGTAAAGGGGCGCCGATTTCGCGTTTTTATTGGGTATGTGTAGTACGTATTGGGCCAAATGTATACATCTAATTTGCAATATTGATCTCAGGCTGTATGTTGAATAGCAGTGCGCGTATTTCAGACATGGTGTCTGGCAACAGTGCGTGACGAGGACAACCACGATGTAAACCGTTAACCCACTTCCAGCAGAGGGAATTCAGATGAAGAAGAAGTTCACCCCCAAGCTCGTTGCCGGCGCTCTGGCCGGCATGATGATGACCGGCGCGGCGCAGGCTGATACCTGGCGCTATGCGTTCGAGGAAGCGATCACCGATGTGCAGGGGGTCTATGCGACCAAGTTCAAGGAAGAGATCGAAAAGAATTCCGACCATGAAGTTCAGCTGTTCCCGTACGGTACGCTCGGTGAGTCTGCCGATATCATGGAGCAGGCGCAGGCCGGTATCCTGCAGTTCGTCGACCAGTCGCCCGGCTTCACCGGCGCGCTGATTCCTGAGGCGCAGGTCTTTTTCGTTCCCTACATCCTGCCCACCGAGACCGAGGCGCTGAACGAGTTCTTCCGCACCAGCAAGGCGATCAATGAGGACTTCAAGGACCTCTACGCCCAGCATGGCCTCGAGCTGCTGACCATGTTCCCCGAGGGGGAAGTCGCGATGACCACTCAGGAGCCGGTGAAAAAGCCGGAGGATCTGGATGGCGTCAAGTTCCGCGTCATGACCAACCCGCTGCTGGTCGAGACCTATCAGGCATTCGGTGCAACCCCGACGCCGCTGCCGTGGGGCGAGGTGTACGGTGCGCTGCAGACCAACATCATTCAGGGTCAGGAGAACCCGGCGTTCTTCCTCGAATCCACCAAGATGTATGAAGTCACCGATGTCATCACCTTTGCCGGTCACAGCAACTTCGTGACGGCCGTGATGGCGAACAAGGACTTCTACGACGGCCTGTCTGCCGATGAGCAGCAGCTGATCCAGAACGCGACCGACGTCGCATTCGAGTACATCCTCGAGTACCAGAAGGGTCTGTCCGACGAATCGATCGCCAAGATTCAGGACGCCAAGCCCGATATGGTGGTCAACGTGCTGACCGAAGAGGAGCGTGCGCCGTTCAAGGCCGCCGCCGAGAAGGTTGAGGCCAAGTTCATCGAAATGACCGGCGATACCGGCAAGGCGATCCTCGATCAGCTCAAGGCTGACGTGGCCGCTGTCACCGAGTAATCAGAGCACGGTAAACGGCCCGCACGTCCCGCCCGGGGCGTGCGGGCACTGCCCGGGGATACTGCAATGTCCATCCATCCGATCACCAGGGAGGGCCGGTCATGACCGACGAGGCCCGGGATCACGAACACTCATCGGATCTGCCTGGATTCCTCGGCGCGATCGACTCCCTGATCAGCCGGCTTGAATCCTTCGGCCTTGCGGCCAGCGTCCTGCTGATGGCCGCCAACACGATCGCCAATGTCATCGGTCGATTCGTGTTTCAGGAAAGTCTGTTTTTCAGCGAAGAGCTGAACCGAATTCTGATCATACTGATCACCTTCGCCGGTATCGGCTATGCCGCCCGCCACGGGCGCCACATCCGCATGTCGGCGATCTACGATGCGCTGCCGACGACATTGCGCAAGATTTTCATGGTCGCGATCGCCGTGATCTCGTCGCTGTGCATGCTGGCCCTCTGCTATTTCTCCATCCGTTACATCGGCAAGGTCGCCTCCTCCGGACGTGTGCTGCCGGCGCTGCAGATCCCGGTCTACTGGATCTACCTGTGGGTGCCGGTGGGGTTCGCCGTCACCGGTATTCAGTATGCGCTGACGGCGATCAAGAACCTGATGGAGAAAGACATCTATCTCTCGACCAAGGTGCTCGAGGGCTATGACGACACTGAAGTCGAGCTATAGGAGAGGCGATCATGGCAGCTACGATTTTCCTGGCGATGATCATCCTGTTGTTGCTGGGCTTCCCGATGATGATTCCGCTGATTGTGGGCGCCTTTATCGGCTTCTACGAGCTGTTCAACGGCATCGGCAGAATGGATTTCATGGTGCAGCAGTTCATGGCCGGCATCCGCCCGGCGTCACTGATTGCCGTTCCCATGTTCATTTTTGCCGCGGACATCATGACCCGCGGCCACTCCGCCAACCGCCTGATCGACATGGTGATGAGCTTCGTTGGCCACATCAAGGGCGGTCTGGCGGTCAGTACCGCTACGGCCTGTACGCTGTTCGGCGCTGTGTCCGGCTCGACCCAGGCCACGGTGGTGGCGGTGGGATCGCCGCTGCGCCCGCGCATGCTGCAGGCGGGCTACAAGGACAACTTCGTGCTGGCGCTGATCGTCAACGCCAGTGATATCGCGTTTCTGATTCCGCCCAGTATCGGCATGATCATCTACGGTGTGGTCTCCAACACCTCGATCTCCGAGCTGTTTATTGCCGGCATCGGCCCGGGGCTGCTGATTCTGGTGCTGTTCTCGATCTACAGCATGATCTACGCCACGGTGAAGGGGGTGCCGACGGAGCCGAAGGCGAGCTGGCGCGAGCGTCTGATCGCCGTGCGTCAGGCGATCTGGCCGCTCGGCTTTCCGGTCATCATTGTCGGCGGTATCTACGGCGGAGTGTTCAGCCCGACCGAAGCGGCGGCGGTGTGCGTTGCCTACGCGCTGCTGCTGGAGTTCGTCGTCTTCCGTGCCATCACCGCGCGCGACATCTATGACACCGCCAAGTCCACCGGCCTGATTACCGGCGTGGTGTTCATTCTGGTCGGGGCCGGTGCCGCGTTCTCCTGGGTGATCTCGTTTGCGCGTATCCCGCAGGAGCTGCTGGGCGCCGTCGGCGTTGCGGAGATGGGAGCGATCGGCGTGCTGTTCGTGATCTCGATCTCGTTCTTTATCGGCTGCATGTTCGTCGATCCGATCGTCGTGATTCTGATTCTGGTGCCGATCTTTGCCCCGGTGGTGGACGCGGTCGGACTCGATCCGGTACTGGTCGGTACCATCATCACGCTGCAGGTCGCGATCGGGTCGGCAACGCCACCCTTCGGCTGCGACATCTTTACCGCGATGGCGGTGTTCAAGCGGCCCTATTTCGAGGTGATCCGCGGTACCCCGCCGTTCGTGCTGATTCTGCTGGCGGTCGCCGTGGCGCTGATTTTCTTCCCGGATATTGCGCTGTTCCTGCGTGATCTGGCGTTCGACAAGGGCTGAGGGAGGCGACGTGTTCAAACGGATTCTATTGCCGGCCGATGGCTCGGAGGGGGCGTTCGAGGCGCTCAAACTGGCGGTCGAGTTGCAAAAGATCCACAGTGCCGAGCTGATGATCCTGTCGGTGTTTCGCCACCACAGTCTGCGCGAGGCGTCGATGTCGATGGTGCGCCCGCGCGATCCTGAGCACATGGACGACCTGATGAAAAGCTACTCGAAAGAGGTGGCCGAGAGCTTTCGCGCGTATGCGATTGAGCAGGGCTGCCCCGGCGTGAGGGCGTTCGTCAAAAGTGGCCACACCGCGAAGACGATTGTCGAGTTCGCCAACAAGAACCGCGTCGATCTGATCATCATCGGCAGCCACGGTCTGGGCGATGCGGAGTCGTTCCTTGTCGGCAGTGTGTCGCAGAAGGTGGTCGGTATGGCCAGGTGCCCGGTACTGGTGGTCTGAGCGCACGGGAGGGTGTTTTTCGAGCACGGCGCCGCGGATGGCGGTACATTAGCGCCCTTGACCGGCAGCGTCAGCATATGGCTGCGGGCCGGCAGCGGAAACCGGCGGGCCGACAGGTCCGTTTCCACACAAGAACAAACAGGTTTGATCATCGATGATGAGCGCTTTAGCAGAAGGCACGGCAGGTTCCGAGCAGGAGAGTTACAGCAGCGCCGAACAGCGCTTTCGCACGATCTATTCGATGCTGCGCAGCCGCATCTGCCTGCTGGATTACGCCCCCGGTACACGGCTGTCGGAAGTGGCGCTGGCGCGCGAGTTTGACGTCAGCCGCACCCCCATCCGCAAGGTGCTGGGGCGACTGGAGCTGGAGGGGCTGGTCGAGATTCGTCATGGCGTCGGGACGCTCGTCACCGATATCGATCTCGACTATCTGTGCGATGTGTATGAGCTGCGCATGGAGGTTGTCAGTCAGCTTGGACTGATGTCCCCCGTCGCGCCGGCCGACGATCTGATGACGCGTATACGGGCGATTCTCGAGCGCACCCGGCAGGTCCCGACGGCGGACAACCCCAAGCGGCTGTTCGCCGAGGTCAACATCGAGTTTTTTGAAGCCCTGATGGAGCTGGTCGGCAACCGCGCCCTGCGCGAGGTGGCCGGCCTGTTGTTCTACCGCTCGGCGCGCATGTGGCCCTATCTGATGCCGGACGCGGCGGTGGCGCTGGAGGCCGAGATGTTCTGCAACGAGATCGGCGAGACACTGCAACTGCTCGAGAACGGTCAGATGGCCGCGATCGGCAACCTGCGCCGGCGCCACGTGGCGATGGCACTGCAGCGGCTGAAACTGATGTCGATCGAACAGGGGCTGGTGGCATGAGTCTGCTTGATCTGTCCGACATCTACCATGCCCGCCGCCGGATCGCCGGCCAGGTGACACGCACGCCGCTGATTCCGGCGCTGAGCCTGTGCGATGCGCACACCGAGGTGCGCCTGAAGCTGGAAACCACACAGCCCACCGGCGCATTCAAGCTGCGCGGTGCGGTCAATGCGGTGGCCCGGCTCAGTGATGAGCAGCTGGCGCGTGGAGTTGTCTGTGCGTCCACCGGCAATCACGGTCGCGCGCTGGTCTGGGCCGCGCGTCAGCGTGGCGCGCGCGCCACCGTGTGCATGTCATCGCTGGTACCGGCAAACAAGGTCGAGGCGATCCGCCGGCTGGGCGCCGATGTCCGCATTCAGGGCCGCAGTCAGGATGAGGCACAGCAGCTGGTCGACGAACTGGTCGAGCGCGACGGCATGACGCCGATCCCGCCGTTCGACCACCCGGACGTGATCGCCGGCCAGGGCACCATCGGGCTGGAGATACTCGAGGACTGGCCAGAGGTCGATACGCTGATCGTCGGGCTCTCCGGAGGCGGCCTGCTCAGCGGTATCGCACTGGCGGCGAAAACGATCAAACCGAGCGTTCGCGTGATCGGCGTCTGTCAGGCGCGTGGCGCGGCGATGGCGGCGAGCCTCGATGCCGGTGTGCCGGTGGAGGTGGAAGAGCTTGAGACGCTGGCCGACTCCCTCGGCGGCGGCATTGGGCTGGATAACCGTTATACGTTCGCGCATGTGCAGGCGCTGATGGATGACAGGGTGCTGCTCGACGAAATCGAGATCGCCCGCGCCATGCGCCATCTGTATCTGCACGAGCAGCTGGTGGCGGAAGGGGCGTCGGCGCTGGGCGCGGCACTGCTGCTGGAGCCGGCGCGGCGCCGGGCACTGGACGGGCGTCTGGGGCGCAACATCGCGATTATCGTGTCCGGGCGCAATGTGGATATGCAGACGTTCAGCGCCGTCGTCGAGCAGCGCCATCCGGTATGGCAGACCACGCCGGGCTGAGCGCGCAGGCACAGGTACAGAGGAACCGTCACGGAGAGAGTATGGCCGAGATCAGAATCCTGACCGAAGCGGAGCTGCGCCGGGGCGTGACGCTGAGCACGCAGCTGCACGACATCATCGAGCAGGCCTTTGCCCGTCTGGCGCAGGGCGGTGTCGTCATGCCGCCGGTGTTGAGCATGGACCTGCCGGCCGTGAACGGCGAGGTCGATATCAAGACCGCCTGGGTGCCCGGTATGGACAACTTTGCGATCAAGGTCAGTCCCGGGTTTTTCGACAATCCGGGCAAGGGGCTGGCCAGCCTCAACGGGCTCATGGTCGTGCTCAGCGCCGACACCGGCGTGGTCACGGCGGTGCTGCTCGATAACGGGTATCTGACCGATATTCGCACGGCCGCCGCCGGTGGCGTGGCCGCGCGCCATCTGGCACCGCAGCGGGTGCAGACGGCGGGTATCGTCGGCACCGGCGTGCAGGCACGGCTGCAGGCGCAGGCGTTGCTGCTGGAGCGGGACGTGGAGCGGCTGCTGGTGTGGGGACGCGAGGCGTCCAGAGCGCAGGCCTGCGCCGATGAGCTGGCCCGGATACTGGGGCGGCCGGTGCAGGTGGCGCCGCGTCTCGAGACGCTGGTGCAGCAGAGTCAGGTGGTGGTGACGACGACGCCATCGCGCGAGCCGCTGATCCGGCCGGAGTGGCTGCATCCGGGGCTGCACATTACCGCGATGGGGTCCGATGCGCCGGACAAGAACGAAATTGCGCCGGGTGTACTGGCCGCGGTCGACCGGCTGGTGCTGGACCGTACCAGCCAGTCCCTCGAACGCGGCGAGCTGCGCAGTGCCGTGGCCGCCGGGGTGCTGCCGGCGGATGGCGATTACACCGAGCTGGCGCAGCTGTGCGCCGGTATCGACGCCGGGCGCACGTCGGAGCACCAGATCACCCTGTGCGATCTGACCGGCACCGGCATTCAGGATACAGCGATCGCCGACCATGCGTTGCGCCAGGCGGAGAGGCTGGGCGCAGGCACCGGGATCTGGAGCGGCTGAGCCGTTACAGCAGGCGCGAAGCGGAGAGGATCGAACACGTCGATGCGAGTGAAACTGGATGAGCGCGACCTGCAGATACTGTCGATACTGCAGCGCGAGGGACGAATCGCGAAAACGGAGCTGGCGCGGCGGGTCAACCTGTCGCCGACGCCGTGCTGGGAGCGGCTCAAACATCTGGAAAAGATCGGCCTGATCGAAGGCTATGGCGCGCGCATCGCCTGGCAGGCACTGACGCAGCAGACGCTGGTGTTCATGGAAGCGGAGCTGAACAGCCATCTGGCATCCGATTTCGCCCGCTTCGAGCAGGCGATCCGCAACGAACCGGAAGTGCTGGAGTGCTGGGCGCTCGGCGGCGGTATCGATTACCTGCTCAAGGTGGTTGCCCCCTCCATCGATGACTATCAGCGTTTTGTCGACCGTCTGCTCAATGCCGATATCGGTCTGCGGCGCTACTACACCTATATCGTGACCAAGCGCATCAAGGACACCGATGCGCTGCCCGACAGCATGCTCGAGCAGTTCCTCGGCTGAGCCCGCGGCGCGCGCCGGGGCGCGGCTTTGGCGGCCCCGGGCTTTCTGCTAAACTGCCGCCTTTGCAAACAAGGGCAGGCAGATACACGGCATGAAACAGCTTGGTCATCTCTACATTGTTTCCGCCCCCTCCGGTGCGGGCAAAACCAGTCTGGTGAAGGCGCTGCTGAAGCAGGACCCGCAGGTGGTCGTGTCGGTCTCCCATACCACCCGGCCGATGCGTGAAGGCGAGCAGGACGGCGTCGATTACAACTTCGTCAGCCGCGACACCTTCGATGCCAAGATCGAGCAGGGGCTGTTTCTGGAATACGCCGAGGTGTTCGGCAACAAGTACGGTACCTCACAGCTGTGGGTACGCGAGCAGCTGGAAAAGGGGCTCGACGTGATCCTTGAGATCGACTGGCAGGGCGCGGCTCAGGTGCGCCGGCTGATGCCGGAGGCACGCTCAGTATTCATTCTGCCGCCGAGCCGTGCGGTGCTCGAACAACGCCTGCGCGGGCGCGGCACCGACAGCGACGACGTCATCGAGCGGCGCCTGTCCGAGGCGGTCAACGAGATGAGCCACTACGCCGAATTCGATTACCTCATCATCAACGACGATTTCGACACTGCGCTGGCCGATCTGGCGTCGCTGTTCCGCAGTGCCCGCCTGACCCAGTCGCTGCAGCAGCAGCGGCACCAGGGGCTGCTGAGCGACCTCTTGTCTAAGCTTTGATCGGACCGTAAACTAGCCGCCCGTTTCAATTTCACCCAATTTCCCGCCGAGGACCGCAATGGCACGTGTAACTGTTGAAGATTGCCTGGACAACGTCGACAACCGCTTCGAGCTGGTGATGGTGGCATCGCGCCGTGCGCGCCAGCTGGCCGTGGGCGGCAAGGACCCGAAGGTTGACTGGGAAAATGACAAGCCGACCGTCGTGGCGCTGCGCGAAATCGCGGCCGGTCTGGTCGATCGCAACGTGCTCGACGAGCGCGAAGAGGCCTGATCTTTCCCTTAGCGTTCGGATGCGGCATCATCCTTTGAGGGCCGGTACTGAAATCTGCCCGGAGGAGTGATGCCCACGATCGACGCCCTTTCCGAAAGTCTGACCGAATACCTGGATCTGCAACAGATCCGGCAGGTTCGGCGTGCCTATTTCTACGCCGAACAGGCCCATGACGGCCAGCGTCGCAAGAGCGGCGAACCCTACGTGACTCACCCGCTGGCCGTTGCCGGCGTGCTCTCCGAGATGCACATGGACCATCAGAGCCTGATGGCGGCCATGCTGCACGACGTGATCGAAGATACCGAGATCCGCTACGAAGGGATCGAGAGCCAGTTCGGCAAGCCGGTGGCCGACATTGTCGATGGTGTCTCCAAGCTGACCCATCTGGAGTTTGAAACCAAAGCCGAGGCGCAGGCGGAAAACTTCCAGAAGATGGTGCTGGCGATGGCGGAGGATATTCGCGTCATTCTGGTCAAGCTCGCCGACCGTCTGCACAACATGCGTACGCTCGGTGCGATGCGCCCCGACAAGCAGCGCCGTATCGCGCGCGAAACCCTCGACATCTATTCACCGATCGCCGCCCGTCTCGGCATGCGCGATCTGCAGGTCGAGCTGGAGGATCTGGCGTTTCAGGCGTTCTACCCGATGCGGGCGAAATATATCCGCCGCGCCGTGGTCAAGGCACGCGGCCAGCGCCGCGACATCATCACCCAGATCGAGCAGTCGATTCAGGGCCGGCTCGATCAGGAGCACCTGCCCGGCGTCGTCACCGGACGCGAGAAACACCTCTACAGCATCTATCGCAAGATGAAAACGCAGCGCAAGGCGTTCTCGGAGATCATGGACGTGTTCGCGTTCCGGATCGTCACCGAGACCGTCGATGACTGCTACCGCATCCTTGGCGCCGTGCACAACCTGTACAAACCGGTACCGGGACGCTTCAAGGACTATATCGCGATTCCCAAGGCCAACGGCTATCAGTCGCTGCACACCGATCTGTTCGGTGCCCGCGGCATCACCATCGAGGTGCAGATCCGCACCCGCGAGATGGACGCCGTGGCCAGTCAGGGGATCGCCGAGCACAGCCACTACAAGGTGTATGGCGACTCCGCCAGCGCCGTGGGGTCATACAACCGTGCCCGCAAGTGGGTGCAGGGGCTGCTCGAGATGCAGCGCCGTGCCGGCGATTCGATGGAGTTCATCGATAACGTCAAGAAGGATCTGTTCCCGGACGAGGTGTACGTGTTTACCCCCAAGGGGCGCATTCTCGAACTGCCGCGCGGGGCGACACCGGTCGACTTTGCCTACGCCGTGCACACGGACGTCGGCAACTCCTGCGTCTCCTGTCGGATCAACCGGCGGCTGGCGCCGCTGTCTGAGCCGCTGGAGAGCGGCCAGACCGTGGAGATCATCACCACACCGCGGGCGCAGCCCAACATGGCGTGGCTCAATTTCGTCGTCACCGGCAAGGCGCGTTCGAGCATCCGTCACTTTCTGAAGAACCAGCAGCGGCACGAGTCGATCGAACTGGGCCGGCGCCTGCTGAACCAGTTCCTCGCCAATTACGGGGCGACGCTGGACGAGATCGATCGCGACAAGCTGGCGACGGTGCTGAAAGAGGCCGATCTGGCCAGCCTCGACGATCTGCTCGAGGATATCGGCATGGGCAACCGCATGGCCTACGTCGTCGCCCGGCGCCTGCGACCGGAGGTGACCGCCGAGGCCGACAGCGAACCGGTGCCGACGGCGGTGACTCAGCGCAAGCCGCTGGCGATTCAGGGGGCCGAAGGCATGGTGATGCACTTCGCCAAGTGCTGTCAGCCGATTCCGGGCGACACCATCGTCGGCCATATCAGCACCGGGCGCGGCCTTGTCGTGCACCGCACCGATTGCCGCAACATCGGCTACATGCGCGAGGATCCGGAGAAGTGTATCTATCTCGAGTGGTCGCCGGAGAGCGCCGACGAGGAGTATCCGGTGACGCTGTCACTGTCGGTTGAATCACAGCGCGGCATCATCGCCCAGCTGGCGATGGCCGTGGCATCGGCCGGTGCCAACCTGCTGCGCATCGACAGCGGCGAACGGGAAGGCCAACTGTACAAGGTGCAGATCGAACTGACGGTGTTCAATCGTGTGCACCTGGCACGCGTCATCAAGCAGCTGCGGCGTCAGGCGCACGTCAATCACATCCAGCGTCAGTAGGCAGGCACGGCCACCGGCCTCAGTCGCCCCGCGCCTCTCCTTCGCGGCGCGGATCCACCCCCGCTTCCCAGCGCCCGTCCGGCCGTCGATAGACGCCGTGCAGGCCGCTGTTCAGATCGCGCAGCTCGACCTCATGGCCACGCGCGCGCAGCGATTCGATCAGCGCATCATCGACCCGACCCTGCTCCAGTGCCGTGCGGCCGTTGCGATTGCTGACATGGGGCAGCGCGATTGCCTGCTGCAGGGACAGCGGTGAATTGAGCAGTGCGACCAGCGTTTGGGCCACGTAATTGATGATGTGACTGCCGCCGGGGGAGCCTAGTGCGGCCACCAGCTCGCCGTTGCTGTCAAAGACCATCACCGGCGCCATCGAACTGCGTGGGCGCTTGCCGGGTTCGACCCGGTTGGCGATCGGACGACCGTCCTGTTCGGCGCGAAACGAAAAATCGGTGAGCTGGTTGTTGAGCAGAAAGCCGTCCACCATCAGCGTGGAGCCGAACGCATGCTCGATGCTGCTGGTCATCGACACCGCGTTGCCATCGCCATCGACGATGACGAAGTGGCTGGTGGAGGGCAGCTCCGGCGAGCGGTCATCGGCCCAGGCAAGCGCGTCCAGGGCGCCGGCCGGTGCCTCGCCCATATCCCGTGCCGGGTCGATCAGCTGGCGTCGCTGTTGCAGATAGGCCGGTGCCAGCAGCGCTGCCACCGGCACCTCGACATAGTCCGGGTCGGCCAGATAGCGCGCGCGATCGGCGTAGGCCAGGCGGCTGGCCTGAGTGAACAGGTGGGCAAACTCGGCCGAGTCGGGGGCGAGCTGCTCCGGTGCATAGCCTTCCAGCAGACCCAGGATCTGCAGCAGGGTGACACCGCCCGACGTGGGGGGCGGGAAGCCGCAGATCTGCCACTGGCGATAGGGGCGGCACAGGGGCGTGCGCACTTTCGCCTCATAGGCGGCGAGATCGGCCGCGGTCAGGCGGCCGGGGTTGTCCTCGACCGACTGCACCCGCGCGGCGATGCGCTGCGCCAGTGGCCCGCGGTAGAACGCATCGGCACCGTCACGGGCGATCTGCTCCAGCGTGCGGGCCAAAGCCGGATTGCGCAAGCGACTGCCCACCGGCCGTGGCGTGCCATCGGCACTGAAGAAATAGTCCCGTGCCTCCGGATAGCGGCCCAGCCCCGGATTGACCGCCTGGGCGATCAGACCGTGCAGGCGCTCGCCGACGATAAAGCCGTCGCGCGCGCGGGTGATGGCGCTGTCGAACAGCTCCGACCACGGCAGCTGGCCGTGCGCCCGGTGGGCCAGCTCCAGCATTCTGAGGACACCGGGAGCGCCCACCGCGCGGCCGCCGATAACGGCGTCGATCCAGCGCATCGGCGTGCCATCCGGCTGTCGGAACAGGTCGCCGTCTGCCGCGGCGGGCGCCTGCTCGCGACCATCATAGGCGTGCAGCGTGCCGGTGCTCTGATCCCAGTAGAGCAGAAAAGCGCCGCCGCCGATGCCGGATGACTGTGGCTCGACCAGTGTCAGCATCGCCTGCACGGCGATCGCCGCATCCAGCGCGCTGCCGCCACGCTCGAGTACCGCGTAACCGGCGGCGGTGGCGTCCGGGTGCGCGCTGACGACGATCCGGTGCTGTGCCTGAACCACCTCGGGTTGGGCCAGTCCGGTGCTGGCTTCAGGCTCGGGGCGCAGCGTCTGTGCGTGGGCGAGGGGTGTCAGACCCAGAGTCAGCAGTGCGAAGAGCAGGGCGATGCGTGGCGAGAGCGACATGCGCAGCCTCCTTGGCCGGGTGTTTTTGCTGTCATCAAAAGGGCTTTCCTATAATCTAGTTCCTTTAGTGTGGGATAAAGCGTTTTCTGGCCAGGTCATGCTGTTGCCGACAGTGTTTCGCCGGAGCGCGGCCCGAACGATCGTCAGACGGGAGAGTGCAAGTGTCGCTTGGAGTGCAGGTGCCCGCCGCCGGCGCGGAGAAAGATTTGGTTCGACTGGTATTGCTGCATGATGCCGATGGCAAGGTGCTGGTGCTGGTGCCCTCGCACCGGCTGCTCAATCTTGCCGGCCTCTGGTCACTGACCGGACGGCGGCTGCAGACGGCGCGGGCCGAGGATGCCCGGCGTTTCTTCGGTCAGAGCGGGATGCAGACCGAAGCGGGCCAGAAGCGGCTGATGCAGTCACTGCCGCTGGTGATCGACCGGACGCTGGAAGGGCAGGAAACGCTGTCGCTGGGTGAGCTCAACAGCGGGCTGCGCTTCGGCTGGCGCCCCGTGTGCGACAGCGACCAGCCGGTGACCTTCGGTGACATCTCGCTGGAACCGGCCACGGCAACGGTGCAGCAACAGCCCACCGGCAGCGGTGATGAGGCCGCGATCACGCGGGCGGTGGAGCGCTTTACCGCGCTGCGCATTCAGCAGCGACTGGAAGATACGCTGGGGCTGCCGGCGCTGGCGCCGACGACGCAGAAGATCGTCATGCTGCGCTCCAACCCGGACGCCGGTGTCGATGATCTGGTACCGGTGGTGCGGCTGGACCCGAGCCTGTCGGCTCAGGTGATGAGCTGGGCCGCTTCGCCCTACTATGCGGCACCGGGCAAGGTGAACTCGATCGATGAGGCGATCATCCGCGTGCTCGGTTTCGATCTGGTGGTCAACCTGGCGCTGGGGATTGCGATGGGTCAGGTGCTGCGGGTGCCGGACGACATGCCGCGCGGTTCCACGCCGTACTGGCAGCAGTCGGTCTATGCCGCCACGCTGGCCGAGATGCTGGCGCGCAAGATGCCGCTGGAGAAGCGGCCGAAGGTGGGTCTGGTGTACCTGACCGGCCTGCTGCACAACTTCGGTTATCTGGTGCTGGCACACCTGTTCCAGCCGCAGTTCTCGCTGCTGTCGCGCTATATCGAAGCGAACCCGCATCTGGAGCCGGTGCTGATCGAACAGCAGGTGCTGAATGTGACGCGGGACCAGATCGGCGGCTGGCTGCTGGAGAGCTGGAATCTGCCCGCCGAGGTCAGCTCCGCGATTCGCCAGCAGCAGCTGGCAGCACCGCAGGGCGATGCTGAGGTGTATGCACTGCTGCTGCGCCTGACGACGCGGCTTTTGCGCCGTGAAGGGCTCGCCGACGGACCGGTACTGCCGATCGACGATGCGCTGCTGAGCGCGCTGGGTCTGACCATGGCGGAGGCCGAGGCGGCGCTCGAAAGCCTCTGTGCCGCCAGCGATGATCTCAACGAGCTGACGCATACACTGACGCGGGCGCGGGCTCAGGCGTCCTGATTCAGCGCCGACTCGAGCTGCTCGAGCGCTTCGAGCTGCTCGAGCCACTCCTCCTCCAGTGCCTGCTGGCGCTGCACCAGCTCGGCCTGCTCAGCCAGCGTCGCCTTGAGACGCTCTTTCTCGCTGTCCGCGTAGATGGCGCTGTCGGCAAGGGCGGTCTCGACCTGCTCCAGCGCCGCGTTCACCTGTTCCAGTGCCTTTTCCAGCCGCTCGACCGCCTGCCGCAGCGGGCGCAGACGCGCGCGCTGTTCGGCTTCGCGCCGCTTCTGCTCCTTGCGCTCGGCGGCGCTCGCCGAGCGACTTTCGCGGACCGGCGCCGGGGCTGCGCTGTCCTGCTCCCGGCGTTGCTGGGCGAGCCACTGATGGTAGTCGTCCAGATCGCCCTTGAACTCCTCGACCCGGCCATCGGCCACAAGCAGGAAGCGATCGACGCTGTTGCGGATCAGGTGGCGGTCGTGTGACACCAGAATCAGGGCGCCGTCGAACCCCTGCAGCGCCAGCGTCAGCGCGTGGCGGACCTCGAGGTCGAGGTGGTTGGTCGGCTCATCGAGCAGCAGCAGGTTGGGCTTGCGCCAGGCGATCAGCGCCAGTGCCAGGCGCGCCTTCTCACCGCCGGAGAAGGTCCTGACCGGATCCAGTGCCTGATCGCCGATGAAGCCGAAGCTGCCGAGGAAGTTGCGCAGCTCCTGATCGCTGCTGCGCGGTGAGATCCGCTGCAGATGCAACAGCGGCGAGGCGTTCATATCCAGCGCTTCGAGCTGATGCTGGGCGAAATAGCCGATCTCGAGGTGTTCGCTTTCATGGCGCTCGCCGCTGCGCAGCGGCAGGTCGCCAACGAGGCTCTTGATCAGCGTCGATTTGCCGGCGCCGTTGTGACCGAGCAGGCCGATCCGCTCGCCCGGCGTCAGCGTCAGCGCGATCTGTGACAGCACGGTGCGGTCGGGGTAACCCAGGTCCGCATCGTACAGGGTCAGCAGCGGTGATGAGATTTTGTCGGCGCAGTCGAAGCTGAACGTGAACGGGCTGTCGATATGGGCCGGCGACAGCTGTTCCATCCGCTCCAGTTCCTTGAGTCGGCTCTGCGCCTGCTTCGCCTTGGTCGCCTTGGCGCGGAAGCGGCGCACGAAACTTTCGATCTGCTCGATGCGGGCCTGCTGCTTCTCGTAGGCGGCCTGCTGCTGGGCCAGCTGCTCGGCGCGCAGGCGCTCGAACGCGCTGTAGCCGCCCTTGTACAGCGTGAGCTGGCGGTTGTGCATATGCACGACATGGCCGACGACGGCATCGATGAAGTCGCGGTCATGGGAGATCAGCAGCAGCGTGCCGGGGTAAAGCTTGAGCCATTGCTCGAGCCAGATGGTGGCGTCCAGATCCAGGTGATTGGTGGGCTCGTCGAGCAGCAGCAGGTCGGAGCGACACATCAGCGCCTGTGCCAGATTGAGACGGATGCGCCAGCCGCCGGAAAAGCTGCTGACCGGTCGCTCGGCGTCGCCCGGCATGAAGCCGAGACCGTCGAGCAGCTGGTGGGCGCGGGACTCGGCGCGGTAGCCGTCGATCGCCTCAAGCTCGGCGTGCAGTTCGCCGATACGCTCGGCCTGATGACCGGCTTCCGCCGCGGCCAGCTGCGCCTGAATCTGGCGCAGGCGGGCGTCGCCGTCGAGCACATAGTCGAGCGCGCAGCGGTCACTGACGGATACCTCCTGCGCCATGTGGGCGATCGACAGCCCGGCCGGCAGCAGCAGCTCGCCGGCATCGGCCTGCAGTTCGCCCAGCAGCAGTTTGAACAGGCTCGATTTGCCGACCCCGTTGTTGCCGATAATGCCGACTTTCCAGCCGGCGTGCAGGGTCAGGTCGGCCTGCTCTAGCAGGGGCAGAGCGCCGCGATGTAAGCTAAGGTTCTGGATCTGAATCATGGCGGCGAATAGTACAGCGCCAGCCCCGGGCAGCGCCAGTATCGGTTGCACGGGCCGGGCGCGCAGCGCTGCCCCACGCGACGAGGAGCCCCGTGCCGATGGCGCTGGATAATCCCCTTTGGCAGTATGCCCTGGACCTCTACGCCCGCCCCGGCGTGACGGCGGCTGCACTGCAGCTGCAGGCGGCCGGAGCCAGTATCAACCGTCTGTTGCTGGCCTGTTATCTGGCGCGACAGGGGCGTGAGCTGCCGCCCGACCTGCTGGCCGGAGCCGCCTGCGACTGGCAGCGCGCTATCACCCACCCGCTGCGCGCCGTGCGCTATCGCGTGCGCGAGCAGAAGCAGACCCGGCCGGAGCTCGACGCCTGTTACCGGCGTCTGCGCGAGGCGGAGCTGGCGACCGAGCAGGTCGAACTGATGTTGTTGTGGCAGCAGCTGGGCGAGCTGTCGCCGGATCCGGCACCGCCGGGGCCTGCGCTGGCGCGGCGCAATCTGCAACGGGTGCTGCACGGTATCGAGGGCGATATTGACGCGCCGCTGGAAACCCTGATCGGCGCTGCCTTTCCCGCACCGGGTCGTGAGGCGTGACAAGGCGCTGCACTGAGTTATGGTCATTTCTGGTGTACGGGAAGGTAGGAAGGATGGCGTATCCTGTTGATTGATCACGCCAGATCAACAACCAACAGAAGGTGATACGCCATGGCCAAGTCTACCCTGAAGACTCTTCCACAACCAGAAAAAGACGTTATTGATCCGCTGACCGAGCTGCTGCGGACTGGGGCACGGGAGCTGATCGCACAGGCCGTCGAGGCCGAGCTTC
>JAUWAC010000007.1 GCA_030602245.1 Marinobacterium sp. | reverse complement strand
ATGCCCGGCGCGCCGATCTCGCGCAGCGTCGCGGCCAGCTTCTCCGGATTGCGACCGCCGACTGCCCAGCGCAGCCCGCGCGCCGCGCCCGCGCGCGCGAGTTGTTCCGCGACGAGCCGGCCGGTGAAGCCGCTTGCGCCCCACAGGACGAGATCAAACTCGCGCTCGCTCATGGTCGCCGGCAGCTCCCCTCGGCTCGATGCGTGAACGATCTACCTTATCAGGAATGCCGCGCTGCGGAAGTCCGGTGGCGGCTGCCGCGCTCCGGGTCGATAATCGGGCATCGCCTCTTTCGCAGCGGAGAACACCATGAAAACGCGTGCCGCCGTGGCCTTTGCAGCTGGCCAGCCCCTGGCCATCGAGACCGTCGACCTGGATGGCCCGCGCGAGGGCGAGGTCCTGGTCGAGATCCGCGCCACCGGCGTGTGCCACACCGATGCCTTCACGCTGTCCGGCGATGACCCGGAGGGCGCGTTCCCCGCCATCCTCGGCCACGAGGGCGCCGGCGTGGTCGTGGACGTCGGGCCGGGCGTGCGCTCGGTGAAGAAGGGCGACCACGTCATCCCGCTGTACACGCCCGAGTGCCGCGAGTGCAGTTTCTGCCTGAACCCGAAGACCAACCTGTGTCAGGCCATCCGCGCCACGCAGGGCCAGGGCGTCATGCCGGACGGCACCAGCCGCTTCTCGCTGAACGGCGAAACGATCTATCACTACATGGGCACGTCGACCTTCTCCGAGTACACCGTGGTACCGGAAATTTCGCTGGCGAAGATCCACGTCGATGCGCCGCTGGAAAAGGTCTGTCTGCTCGGCTGCGGTATCACCACCGGTATCGGTGCGGTCCTGAATACCGCCAAGGTTGAGCCGGGCTCCACCGTGGCCGTGTTCGGTCTCGGCGGTATCGGTCTGTCGGTGATTCAGGGTGCGCGCATGGCGCAGGCAAGCCGCATCATCGCCATCGACATCAATGAAGACAAGTTCGAGATGGCGCGGCAGTTCGGCGCCACCGACTGCATCAATCCGAAAGACTACGCCGACCCGATCCAGCAGGTGATCGTCGACATGACCGACGGCGGCGTCGATTACTCGTTCGAGTGTATCGGCAACGTACAGGTGATGCGTCAGGCACTGGAGTGCTGCCACAAGGGCTGGGGCGAGTCGATCATCATCGGCGTCGCCGGCGCCGGCGAAGAGATCTCCACCCGTCCGTTCCAGCTGGTCACCGGTCGGGTCTGGAAAGGCTCTGCCTTCGGTGGCGTGAAAGGCCGCAGCCAGCTGCCGGGCTACGTTGAGGACTACATGAACGGCAAGATCGAGATCGATCCGTTCATCACCCACACCATGGGCCTTGAGGATATCAACAAGGCGTTCGACCTGATGCACGAAGGCAAGAGCATCCGCTCGGTGATTCTGTTCGATCAGTGATCCGTAGCCCGAGGGTGCGGCCCCACTGGGCATCCACACACCGACACGCCGTGAATCCGTCCATGGAGGCTCTGCAGCGCCATCCATGGCGCTGAAGGTCGGCTTTGTGGACACCCAGTGTGACTCTGGTTGTCACAGCGACCATCAGACGTTGGCACTCATGGCTGCAGGCGTGGAGAGAACAGGGTTGATCGACCGTATGGCGCCATGGACGGCGCCATCGAGCCCCCAGGGAAGGGTTTACGGCGTGTCGAGCAAGCCTGTTCACTCCTGAGCCACGCACCCAAGCAAGACACGTCACACAACCAAGGTCCAAGGAGCACGTGATGTCACAACAAGCCCCCGAGCTGATCGCCAGTAACAAATGCTTCGACGGCTGGCTCAAGCGCTACAAACACACTTCAACCGCCACCGGTACGGAGATGATCTTTGCCATCTACCTGCCGCCACAGGCGCAAACCCAACCGGTGCCAGTGCTGTACTGGCTGTCGGGCCTGACCTGTACCGATGAGAATTTCATGCAGAAAGCCGGTGCACAACGGCTCGCCGCCGAGCTGGGCATGGCCATCGTGGCGCCGGACACCAGCCCGCGCGGCACCGACCACCCGGGTGAACACGACAGCTATGACTTCGGCTCCGGAGCCGGCTTCTACGTCAATGCGACCGAAGCCCCCTGGGCCGAGAATTACCGCATGTACGACTACGTGGTGGACGAGCTGCCGGCGCTGATCGAAGCCCACTTCCCGGTCACTGACCAGCGCGCCATCAGCGGCCACTCGATGGGCGGACATGGCGCCCTGATCTGCGCGCTGAAGAACCCGGGTCGCTACCGCTCGGTGTCCGCCTTTGCGCCGATCAGCAATCCGATCAACTGCCCGTGGGGCGAAAAGGCGTTCAGTGGTTATCTGGGCGCGGATCGGGAAACGTGGAAAGCATGGGACAGCTGTGAACTGATCGCCAGCGCCCGTGAGCGGCTGCCGCTGCTGGTCGATCAGGGCGAAGCGGACGATTTCCTGGCCGAACAGCTCAAACCGCAGGCGCTGCAGGCCGCCTGCGAAGCAGCCGGTCATCCGCTGGAACTGCGGCTGCAGCCGGGCTACGACCACAGCTACTTCTTCATCGCCAGCTTCATCGCTGACCATCTGCGCCACCACGCCGCCGCACTTGGGCTGGCGGACTGAGCCACAGGTGCCGGCACGGCGATCTCAGCTATCGCCGTGCTCCGGCACCCAGCTGATCCGGACCTCGCGCACGCCCCACTCCAGCGCGGCGTCCAGATCCTCTCCCATATAGATGTCGATCTTGCGGGTCCAGCGCGGGTGCATCTTATCGAGTACCCGATAGCGCCCCTTGAGCCCTTCGATACGCACCTCGGTACCGCGGGTGAGCCCTTCGCGCAGCAGGTCACGTGAGACGGCAATCGCCTTCATGCCCGGGCGCAGCTCATCGCCCCAGGCGGCGATATTAGGCTGGTCATTGGTCTGCTCCGGCAGCGAGTTGTACGCCGAGGCCTGCACCGTCATATACATCGGTTCCGGCTCGGCGCTGCAGCCAAACGCCAGCACCGAGGCCAGCACCAGCCCCCACCCTCTGCAGCGATATCCTGTACGTCCACGCATCCGTTTACTGTGCCTGCCCTGTTGCCGTTCCACAATCGCAGCTTAGCCCGGCGCACCGCTGCCATACCAGCCTTTATCGACATTTCGCGCTATTTCAAAACATTTCGCGTGACTAACGCCCGGTTTGTGTTTATAACGCCCGGTTTGTGTTTATATAGTCACCGCGGTTCGCGCGTCCCCAGTCACCGTCATCGCCAACCGCGGACCGGCGCAGTCGCTGTACCACCTCTGCATCCCTGAATACGAGTAACACCATGAATCTCCCGCTGACCGGACCGACCGAACCCTTGCTGGACCGCATTGCCGATGCGCTGGTCGAACGGGGCTATCTGATCCTGCAGGATGCCCTGGACAGTGCGCTGACACAGGCGCTGTTCCGGCGTATCCAGCAGCTGGACGAGGCCCATTTTCAGCGCGCCGGGGTGGGCCGCGAGCAGGATCTGCATCTGAACAGCACCGTGCGCCGCGATCAGATCCGCTGGCTCGAGTACGACGATGCGGCGGAATCCGCCTATCTCGACTGGATGACCCGACTGCGCGAAGGGCTCAACCGCCGCCTGTTCATGGGACTGTTCGACTACGAATGCCACTTCGCCCACTACGCGCCAGGGGCGTTCTACAAACGCCACCTCGACGCCTTTCGCGGCAAGACCAACCGGCTGCTGACCACCGTGTTCTATCTCAACGCGGACTGGCAACCGAGTAACGGCGGCGAACTGCTGATCTACCCGGAACAGGGCGAGGAGGCACTGGAACGGGTCATGCCCCGTGCCGGCACGCTGGTGATCTTCCTCAGCGACCGTTTCCCGCACGAGGTGCTGCCGGCCCGGGCCGACCGCTACAGCATCGCCGGCTGGTTCCGCGTCAACGCCAGCATCAACAACCAGATCGACCCGCCGCGCTGACCCGGCCCAAGGCGAGGGCGTGCTATACTGCGCGCCCGATTCAGCACCTTTCACTTCCCTTCAGATACCGGACCTGCCGTGACCGATACCGCTTTTTCCGCCCTGCCACTGCCCGCAGCCCAGATCGATAACCTGCGCACACTCGGCTACGAACAGATGACACCGATCCAGCAACTGAGCCTGCCGATCACGCTGGCCGGGCAGGACCTGATCGCACAGGCGAAAACCGGCAGCGGCAAGACCGCCGCCTTCGGTATCGGCCTGATGGAAGCACTGCAGCCGCGGCTGTTCGCGGTGCAGGGGCTGGTGCTCTGCCCCACCCGCGAGCTGGCCACGCAGGTCGCTGCGGAGCTGCGCCGGCTGGCGCGCTATCTGGACAATATCAAGATCCTGACGCTGTGCGGCGGCATGCCGATCGGGCCGCAGATCGGCTCCCTCGAGCACGGCGCCCATATCGTTGTCGGCACGCCGGGGCGCGTGCGCGACCACCTGCGCAAGGGGACGCTGACGCTGGACCGGGTGCGCACGCTGGTGCTCGATGAGGCCGACCGCATGCTGGACATGGGGTTTGCCGAGGATATCGGCGCCATCATCGACACCACGCCGACCAGCCGCCAGACCCTGCTGTTCTCGGCCACCTATCCCCGCGATATCGAAGCCCTGTCGGCGCGCTACCAGCGTGATCCGCAGCGTGTGACCGCGCCGGACCAGCACCGCCCGGTGGATATCGCCCAGCGCGCCTATCTGTGCGACGAGCCGGACAAGGCCGCCACCCTGATCGCGCTGCTGCAGCAGATCGAACCCGATGCAGCCGTGATCTTCTGCAACACCAAAGCGCGCTGCGACGACTACGCGACGGCGCTGAAAGCCGCCGGTTTCCAGAGCGGTGTGCTGCACGGTGACATGGAGCAGCGCGAGCGGGACCAGCGCATCACGCTGTTCTCGAATCGCAGCCTGCGCCTGCTGATCGCCACCGACGTGGCCGCACGCGGACTCGATATCGACGCCGTGGATCTGGTCGTCAATGTCGACCTGCCGCGCGACCCGGCGGTCTACACCCACCGCATCGGTCGGACCGGACGCGCCGGGCGCAGCGGCACCGCCCTGAGCCTCGTCGGCGCCAAAGAAACCCAGAAACTGGAGCGCATCAGCGCCGCCCAGACGGCCCCGATCGAGGTCATCGCGCAGCTGCCGCAGCCGGATCCGGACTACCGCCCGGCACGGGCCCCGATGCGGACGCTGGCGATCGCCGGCGGGCGCAAGAACAAGCTGCGCCCGGGCGATATCGTCGGTGCACTGACCGCCGGTGGACGCATGCAAGGCGACGATATCGGCGCGATCGCGGTGGGCGACTTCACCGCTTACGTGGCGGTGAAACGGGAGTTGTCAGAGGTGGCGCTGGTGCAGCTGAAGTCACGCACCATCAAGGGCAAGAGCTTCCGCGTCCGCAAGCTCTGAGGCGCACAGGTCACAGCAGCACCAGCGGCGCCTCGCGGAGTTTGGCGAACTGCTCGCGCAGCTGCAGCAGGTGCTCGCCCCAGTAGCGTTCAGTGTTGAACCAGGGGAAATTGTGCGGAAACGCCGGGTCCTGCCAGCGTCGCGCCAGCCAGGCGCTGTAGTGCAGCATGCGCAGGGTGCGCAGCGCCTCGACCAGATGCAGTTCGCGCGGGTCGAAATCGGCAAACTCGTTATAGCCCTCGACCACCTCCGACAACTGCAGCTGCAGCTCGTTGCGATCATCCCCGGTCAGCAGCATCCACAGATCCTGAATTGCCGGCGCCATGCGGGCATCGTCAAAATCGACGAAGTTCGGCGTATCATCGCGCCAGAGGATGTTGCCGCCGTGGCAGTCGCCGTGGGCGCGCAGGCGTCTGACCGGCCCCGCCCGGTCGAAGGCGGCTTCCACCTCCTC
The DNA here is from genome assembly GCA_030602245.1 of Marinobacterium sp. Classification (GTDB taxonomy): domain Bacteria; phylum Pseudomonadota; class Gammaproteobacteria; order Pseudomonadales; family Balneatricaceae; genus Marinobacterium_D. Next base: position 90,754 of record JAUWAC010000007.1, on the reverse strand, counting down.
CAGCAGGTCGCGGGTCAGACTGACATAGGCTTCATGCAGTGACGCCGGAATGAAGTCCTGCGCAATCAGCGCCACGCTGTCGTAACCGTAGTGCTCCACATTCAGCTCCGGCCGATAGCGGAACGGATGCGCGGCACCGACCAGATGAATCCGCCCCAGCGTCTGCCCGAGCCGGTAGAGATGGTCCGGATCACCCAGCTCCGGCGCACGGCCGCCGCGGCGCGGATAGAGCGCAAAGCGATACTCGCCGAAGCGGAACAGACTCTCGCCGGAGGCGTTACGCAGCGGCGCCACCACCGGCAGCTCCTGCTCGGCCATCTCGAAACAGAACTGATGCTCCTCCAGAATCTGCTCGTCGCTCCAGCGCTCGGGACGGTAGAACTTGGCGATCAGCGGCTCGGCCTCATCCAGACCGACCTGATAGACGCGGTTCTCATAGCTGTTCAACGCCAGAATGCGGCCATCGCTGTAGTAACCCAGCGACTCCACCGCATCGATCACGGTATCGGGCATCAGCTGGTAGAAGGGTTGGCTGTTCGCGGTCATGACTCACCATCCGGTTGCAGATGGCGGCATTGTAGCGGATCTGCCGACGCCCGACCCGGCCGTATCAGGCCATCAGCAGCTCATACGCCTCACGCACGCGACGGAACTGCTCCGCATCGCCGCCGCGGTCAGGGTGGTGGCGCGCCGCGAGGCGCCGGTAGGCGACGCGGATCCGATCCGGCTCGGCGCCCGGCTGCAGGTCCAGCGTACGCCAGGCCGCCTCGAGACGATCATCGCCGAGATAACGGCACCAGAACCCCTCCAGCAGGCGCCGCACATGCGCGCTGCTGCTGTTCTCGAACTCGGACCAGTCCAGATAGTAATCCCGCAGCGGGTTATCGTCCCGCGCCAGCGCCTGTCCGGCGGCCGCCTGCTCAGGGTCCATCGGGTGCAGCTGGATATGCAGCGCGGAGATGCTCAGATCAAAGCCCTCGTCCGCCAGCACCGAGCGCAGGCGGTAGAGCGCGTTCATGACCAGGAAGTGTTTGCGAAACAGCAGCAGCTCGGGCGTAACGTCCGGCTCGTCATCGAGGCGCAGGCCATCGAACTCGAGCTGTTTCATCAGCGCATACTCGCTCAGCCCCTCCGGGTGAGCATGCAGCAGCCGTGCAATCGGCGTCAGTAACGGGTTGTCGGGCATGGGACTCCGGCGCGGCACTCACTCGGCGGCTGCTCGATCATGGCCAGCAGCTGGCGACAGTCCACGGCATCTATCTGTTCCGGCTTCAGGAACTGCTCAGCGTAACGAAGATAGGCACCGGACTCCAGAAACAGGCGGAACACGGCGGCGTCCAGATGGCGATCGCGCACCATGAAGGCGAGAATACGCAGCGACTCCGACAGCGTTTTCGGCTCCTTGTAGGGGCGGTCCGCCGCGGAATCCCCTAACGCTTCCGTTCCATCAGAGCGCTCGCTTTTTAGCCGATCCCGACACTATGCGCCAGCCCGCCGGGCAGTACAAGCCGCCGCTGGCCGTGACGCAGCTCACGCCTCGTTGACGGCGCCGCCGTGCTCGGCCAGATCCTGCTGCATCTCCTCCATGATCCAGTCACGGAAGGCGCGCATGCCATAGGTCAGGGCGCGATTCTGCTTGTACACCAGATAGAACGCATTTTGCGTGTCGAACGCCAGATCAAACGGCGCCACCAGCTTGCCGCTCTCGATCTCCCGCTGCACCAGCACGCGGTCGGCCAGCGCAATACCGATACCTTCGATCGCCGCCGATACCGCCAGCGAGGTGCTGGAGAATGACATGGTCCGGGTCGCATCCGACAGGCTGACCCCGATCTCCCGCAGCGCGCGGTTCCATTCGTGACGCCGGCCGGTAATGTAGATCAGCGTATGCCTGACCATGTCCTTCGGGGTCTGAATCGGATCGTCACCGTCGAGAAACGACGGTGCGCACACCGGCGTTTGCACGATGTTACGCAGCAGATGTTCTTCGACCCCTTCCCAGTTGCCGTGGCCGTAATAGACCGCCATATCGGTATCGGAGTGCTCGAAGTCGATATAGCCCATCGTTGAACTGAAGCGCAGCTCCACGTCCGGGAAGCGTTCCTGAAAGCGCGTGATCCGCGGCACCAGCCAGCGGGTCAGGAAAAACGGCGCGACACTGATGTTGACGGCCGAGGTGTTGGTCGCCGTCATCAGCCGGCGCGTGGCACTCTCGACCTCATCCAGCGCCAGCTGAACCGAGCCCAGATAGCGCTCACCGGCGCCGGTCAGGTAGACCTGACGCTTCTCGCGCCGAAACAGCTTGAGCCCCAAAAATTCCTCAAGCGACTTGAGCTGATGACTGACCGCCGACGGCGTCACGCACAACTCCTCGGCAGCCTTGTTGAAACTGCCGTGTCGCGCCGCAGCCTCGAAGACACGCAGTGCATTGAGCGGGGGTAGACGTCTGATGACACTCTCCTTTCAAGGTTTAGTTTTTCTCAACTATAGCCTGAAAAAGCATCGTTTGCCCAGCCTTCTTTACGACCTTAGTATTACGCACACAAATTGAACACTTAGCAACCGAACGAGGAGCCCGCCATGAGCGACTTCAACGAAACCATCGAAGTGAAATACACCGCTGACAATCTGGTCGACGTGGACTACTACATCGAGCAGGCCCGTGCCGATCGCGCTGCCTACATCGCCAGCCTGTTCCGTAACCTGTTCTTCAAGAAATCCGAGAAGAAAGGCAAGGCACGCGTCAGCTACAACCTGCGCCAGTCAGCGGCACACTGAGCCGATGACGGCGCAGATGGCCCTGCACCATCTCGTGTAACCCACTCCAACGGCACATCACACGGCAGCCCGATACGGACATTTCGGCAACCTGCCACACCAGAAAGACACGGCGACAACGACTCAATAACAAACCGGGCAGTTTATCCCGACGCCCTTTCTGCGCCCGACGCAGGGAGTCGATCGACCGCATCCGCGCGGGTCAGCAGTGAATAGTTGACCGGCACCAGCAGCAACACCACCAGCATCGAGAAACTGAGCCCGCAGACGATCGTCACGGCCAGCGGCTGCAGCATCTCGGCACCTTCGCCAAACCCGACCGCCAACGGCAGCATGCCCACCACCGTCGTCAGCGTGGTCATCAGGATCGGGCGCAGCCGCAGCCGCGCCGCCTCGGCGATCGCATCCGGCAGCGCCAGCCCGCGATCCCGCGCCAGCTCGATATACTCCACCAGCACGATCGCATTGTTGACGACGATACCGGCCAGCATGATCAGGCCGAGCCAGACCGGCATCGACAGTGGCAGCCCCAGCCATTCGATGCCAAGGGCGACCCCGATCAGACCGAACGGCACACTGGTCATGATCACCAGCGGGTTGCGCAGCGACTCGTATTGCACCGCCAGCACCACAAACACCAGGAACAGCGCCAGCGCGAGCAGGATGCGGCTGGTCTGCTGCCCCTCCTGCAGCGTCTCGAGCCCGCCACCGTCATACAGCGTGTAACCGTCGGGCAGCGCCAGCGTTGCCGTTGCCGCCTGAATCCGTTCGAACACACCGCCCAGGGTCGCGCCTTCGGCCAGCGTCGCGCTGATCTCGACGATGCGCATCTGCCGGTCACGCAGAATCTGCGCCGGCGTGCGCATCAGGCTCAGCTCGGCGACGCTGCCGAGATAGACCGGCGCCCGGCCGTCGCGGCTGGGGAACAACAGGATCGATTCCAGATCCTGCGGCGTCGACGCCGCCTCGCGCGGCAGTCGCAGGCGCACGTCATAGCTGCTGTCACCCTCGATGAAATCGGTGATGACCCGCCCCTCCAGCGCGATGGCCAGTGCATCGGACAAATCTTCAACCTCGAAGCCGAGGGCCGCGGCACGCTCACGGTCGATCCGGATCGACAGCTCCTGCTGCACCTCTTCGCTGGACCAGGTCAGGTTGCGCAGCCCCTCGACGTCGCCCAGCCGCGTCACCACCTGCTGCGCCAGCGTATCGAGCTGTTCCAGATCCGGCCCCTGCAGGCGCAGGCTGATATCGTCATCGCCGCCACTGGTGCGCAAACCACGAATTCCCCGCTGGCGCATGCGCACCTGCAGCCCCGGGATTTTCAACGCCCGGATCTCGCCATCGAGGCGGCGGATCCACTGCCCGGAGCTGATTGCACGTTGCGACAGCGGCAGCAGCTGGATGCGCAGCGTGGCGCGGTTGGCGATCTCCCGCGACGAGCTGCCGAACACGGAACCGCCGGCGATGGTGAACACCGAGCGGGTCTCGGGCTGCGCGCTGACCAGCGCCTCGATACGCGACACCTGCGCGTCCAGCTCGTTCAGCCGGATGCCCGGATCGGCGGTGATACGCATGTAGATCTCGCCATTGTCGAGCGGCGGCAAAAACTGCTGTTTGCCGCTGAGGAAGGTGGGCAGCGCCGCGCCAAGCGCGAGCAGAAACGCCATCACGACCAGCACGCGCCGTCGCAGCAGCCGGCGGATAAGCCGTTCATAGCCGCGGCCGAGCCACACCATCAGCCCGTCGATCAGACGCCGTACCGGGCTATCACTGACCGCATGCACGCGCGCGGCCAGCGCCGGCACCAGCGTCAGCGCGATCACCATCGACGCCAGAATCGCCGCCGAGATGGTGAAAATCAGCTCGCGGAACAGCAGCCCGATCAGGCCGCCGATAAACAGAAATGGCAGCACCGCCGCCAGGTTGGTCGTGGTCGACGCCACGATCGCCGAGTTGACCTCGGCCGCCGCCACCGCGGCATCACGCCCGCTGTCTTCGCCCTGGCGCTGATGCCGGTAGATGTTTTCCAGCATGACGATGGTGTTGTCCACCAGCATGCCGACGCCGAGCGCGAGCCCTCCCAGCGTCATGATGTTCAGCGTCAGGCCGCCGAACCCCATCAGGACGAAGGTCACCATCACCGCAATCGGGATCGCACTGCCGATAATCAGCGTCCGCCGCAGGTTGCCGAGAAACAGGTAGACCACCGCCATCGACAACAGCGCACCGCTGACCACCGCCAGCGCCGAGTTGTTCAGCGCCTGACGCACGAACACCGACTGATCCGACACCGGCGTAATCTCGATATCCGCCGGCAGCTGATTGTTCGCGCGCAGCCACGCCAGCTGCGCCTGTACCGCATCGGCCACCGCCACCGTGTTGGCGGTCGGCTGCTTCTGGATCGACAGCTGCACGGCGGGGCGTCCATCGGCGCGGATGCGGATGCGCTCCTCCTGATGGGTATCCAGCACCTGCGCCACCTCCGCCAGCGCCACCGTGGTGCCGTCATCGAGGCGCAGCGGCAGCTGTGCCAGCGCCTCGACGCTGTCAAAGCGCCCACTGATCTGCCCGGCCAGCTCCTGTCGGTTCATCCGCAACCGTCCTGCCGGATCCTGCCGGTTGCCGCGTTCGATCGCGTCGATCAGATCCTGCATCTCCAGCCCGAGACCGGCCAGACGCTGCTGATCCGGCAACACCTGAATCTCGCGCACCAGCCCGCCCCCGACTTCGGCCGCCGCCACGCCGGGCAGGTTGACGAACCATTTTGCCAGCGTGTCCTCGGTCCAGCTGCGCAGCTCAACCGGATCGCGCAACGGCGAACTGATGGCGAACTCCAGCGCCGGAATCTGGGCCGGGTCCAGCTTGTAGATGACGGGATTATCGATGCTATCGGGCAACTGGCGGCGGGCGCGGTCGAGCCGCGTGCTGGCATCACGCAGCGCGATATCGATGTCCTTGCCGTACGGGAACGCCAGATCCACCTCGGAGCGCCCCTGACTGGTTTCGGACTGGAGCGAGATCGCATCCTCGGTGATCGCCAGCTGCTCCTCGAGCACCTTGGTGACACGATCCTCCATGACCCGGGCCGGCACGCCGCTGTCACTGATGCGCACGCGGATCTCGGGGTAGATCAGATGCGGCAGCAGATCCACCGACAGCCGCCCAAGCGCAAACAGGCCGAGCACAATGACCGCCAGCGCGATCATCGTCACCCCGACCGGATGGCGGATCGACCAGCCGGCCAGGCCACCCCCGTGGCGCAGCGGTGTCGGAGTGTCATTGCTCATGCGCCGCCACCCCCGACCAGACTGACCTCTTCAACCTGCTTGCCCGGCGCCAGCCCGAGGAAGCCACGCGTGACCACCCGTTCCCCTGCGGTCAGCCCCTCGAGCACCTCGATCGTATCGGCCAGCCGACTGCCGGTGACCACGGCACGTCGCTCGATCCGGCTGTCCGCATTGACGACGTAGAGGAACGGGCCCTCTTGACATCCTCCCCGGCCTGAAGGCCGGAGATTCCTACGGCGCTCAGGGGTGGCATTGAGCCGCCCCTGAGTCGCTTCGGTGGGTTCCTGCTGCTGGCGACCCTACTGCATCGCTCACTTCACAGGCGAACCGGGCGTGTCCCGCCCTTAGCACATTGATCGCGCCGACCACATCGGCGTTTTCCTCGAAGCCACATTCCACACATGCAAATCGGGCTTGCGTCTGCCGGTTGTCGGCAGACACATGGCCGCAGCACGGACAGGAACGGCTCGTGTTCTGTGGCGGCACTGCAACCAGCCAGCCGCCTTGCCACGCCAGCTTGTAATCCAGTTGGCGGCGGAACTCGAACCAGCCTTGATCGAGGATGGACTTGTTCAGGCCGGACTTGGCCCGAACGTTTCGTCCCGGTTGTTCGGTAGTACCTGCCGCTGACCTTGATATGTTCCGTACCTGCAAATCCTCGATACACACCATCGCGTGGTTTTGGCTGATCGCGGTCGAGGTCTTGTGCAGGAAGTCGCGGCGGGCGTTGCCGATACGGGAGTGAATGCGCTGGACTCGGGCTTTCGCCTTCTTCCAGTTGTTGCTGAATTTGGTTTTGCGGCTCATGGCCTGCTGCGCTTTGCGCAGGGCCGTTTCATGCCGCTTGAAGCTGTTGAGCGGCGCGTAGAACGTGCCGTCCGAGAGTGTGGCGAAGCGGATCACGCCCATGTCGATACCCACTGCTGTGGTGGCCTGCGGCACGGGCTGCTCAACTTCGCGCTCGGTCTGGATGCTTACGAACCACTTGCCGCAAGACTGGCTCACGGTGACATTTCTGACTGTACCCAGCACCTCGCGACTATTGCGGTAGCGCAGCCATCCCAGCTTGGGCAGGAAGATGCGACTGTTGCCCTGATCGAGCTTGATCTGCTTCGGGTCGGGGTAGCGGAAGCTGTCGCGCTGGCCTTTCTTCTTGAAACGTGGAAAGTCGGCCCGCTTGGCGAAGAAGTTGCTGTAGGCCCGCTCCAAATCCTTGAGCGCCTGTTGCAAGGGATGGACCGGCGCATCGGCCAGCCAAGCCGTTTCCGCGCTGTTGCGCCACTCGGTGAGCAGCTTGCACAGCCCGGCGTAGCCCAGCTTCTTCTCTCCGCGCTCGTAGCGCTCTTTCTGCAACGCCAGCCCCTTGTTGTAGACGAACCGGCACGAACCGGCGAAGCGGCGCATTTGCCGCTCTTGCTGGCCGTCTGGTCGCAGTTCGTATTTGAAGGCTTGGAGGCGTTGCATGCGGATATTATAATTTGGCCTATGAGCGACGACAACGATATTAGGCATGGACGACACTGCGTTTTTAAGATGCATGTCCATTTGGTCTTTGTAGCGAAATATCGCCGCAGGGTATTCGATGGTGACGCTATCAACCGGCTGCGCACGATCTTCGCCAAGGTCTGCGCCGACTTCGAGGCGCAACTGATCGAGATGGACGGCGAGGACGATCACGTTCACCTGCTTGTGGAATACCCGCCCAAGGTGGCTGTCTCCAAGCTCGTGAACAGCCTCAAAGGCGTCTCCAGTCGCCTGCTGCGGAAGGAACGGCCCGACATCCAGAAGCGCTACTGGAAAGGCGTGCTGTGGTCGCCGTCCTATTTCGCTTCAAGCTGCGGCGGCGCGCCGATTTCCATCGTGCGCCAGTACATCGAGCAGCAGCAAACCCCACACTGAAACCCAAAGACAAGGACGGCTGCGCCGTCCGCGCTATCCTTCCCCGCCCTGAACGGCGGGGCTTGTCGCGCACCGGGTCATAGCGCAGGGCACTGAACGGCACCAGCAAACGCTCGCGGGCGGCGGTTTCCAGCTGCACCCGCACCAGCTGACCGGCACGCGCCCCCTGCGGCACCGGCTCCAGCCGGATCTCCAACTGCCCGCGCCGAGTGATCGGGTCGACCTGTGGATAGATGCGGCTGACCACCGCCGGGCGCGGCTCCGCCCCGAGCGCATCGATCACCACGGCAACCGGATCGCCGACACTGATCTGCGCCAGCACCAGCTCCGACAGGCTGACATCCACCACCAGTACCGAAGGATCGGCCAGCGTCAGCAGATGATCGTAACGCTCGGCGACGTTGCCCGGCTCGCTGAGCCGCTCGGTAATCACGCCGGCAAAGGGTGCGTCGATACGGGTGTAGGACAGCCGGGTTTCCAGCAGCGTGACATCGGCCCGCGCCACATCGGCCTCGGTTTCGCGGCGCAACAGTTCTTCACGCGACACCAGCTGACGCTGCGCCAGCTCGCGCAGGCGTGCCAGATTCTGCTGCGCTTCGCGCAGCGCGGCCCGGGCCCGGGCCAGCTCCGCCCGCAGCAGCTGATCGTCAAGCCGCACCAGCAGCTCGCCGGCCTCGACCCGATCACCGGGATAACCGGGCAGCTCGGCGATACGACCGGCCTCCTGACTGTGAATCTCCACCTCGCGCAACACGCGCAGGGTGCCGGTGCGGCTGCGTTCCAGCGCGACGTGACGCGGTGTCACCACCACGGTTTCCACCAGATGGCCACGCGCCTCCCGTGCCCCGCTGGCGGGCGCATGGCCGCTTTGCTCGCTGCACCCGGCCAGCAGCAGTGTGCCGAGCAGTCCCCAGATGATCCGTTTGCTCATACTCTTGTCGCCTTCCTGTCCACCCCAGCCAGATCCATCCTGAGCTGTTACGAGAGTATCCTCCGGCCTCGATGACAAGACCACCGTTTTGGCGCAAGCGCCTGAATAACCTGAATGAATACAGGGTCAATTGCAGACGCTACCGTTATCCCTTATAACGGGATTCTCGGTGCGCGGGGCTTACCCGTCCCACGCGGCATAAGGTAGAACCCATGGAACTCGCCAACCATCTGTATCAGGACCGTGCGCAGCTCGATGCCTTCATCGAGCAGCACCGGCTCGGCCAGCGCCGCGGCCTGTTGCAGATCTTCACCGGCGTCACCGAGCACGACAGGCTGCGGCCGCTGCTCGCGCAGCTGAGCCGGCAGTTGCCCGGGTTCGCCATGGTCGGCGCCTCCACCAGCGGCGAGGTGTGTGGCCCCACCATCACCGACGGCCGTATCCTGCTCTCGTTCTCCACCTTCGACCACACCCGCATCGACACCCTGTATATCGACGATCTCTCCTTTGCCAACGGCAACGCCATAGGCCGCGAGCTGGCCGGCTCCGACGCCCGGCTGGTGCTTGGCTTTGGCAACACCCTGCGGGAAAACCCGGAGCGCTTCCTGCACGGCCTGTCACAGGGGGCACCGGATGTCTGCATCGCCGGTGGCAACGCCGGTGACAATGCCCGCTTCCGCGATACCTTCGTCATTCTCAACGGCGAGATCCACGACCGCGGGCTGGTGCTGGCAGTCCTGCGCGGCGAGCAGCTGCAGGTGCACAACCGGCAGGTGCTGAACTGGACCCCGATCGGCATCGAGATGCGCGTCACCCGCAACGACGGCAACATCATTTACGAACTCAACGACACGCCGATTCTCGATCTCTACCGCTACTACCTCGGCAACGAGGTCGCCGACAAGGTGCCCGAGAGTCTGATGGAATTCCCGCTGCTCGGCGAAAGCGGTGGCCAACCGGTGGCACGTTCGCCGGTCGGTGCCACCGCAGACGGCGGCCTGATCTACGCCGGCGAGTTTATCGAGGGCCAGTCGGTACGCTTCGGCGTCGCCGATATCGACACTATCCTCACCAGCGCCGCCGACACTGCGGCCGATCTTGCCCGCACCACGCCGATCGAGGCGATGTATATCTACTCCTGCACCGCGCGGCGGGCGTTTCTGAAAAGCAACATCGCGTCGGAAATTGCATCCCTTGCGGCGGCCGGCCCCTGTGCCGGCTTTTTCACCTATGGCGAATATTTTCACATGCCGGGTGATAATCGCCTGCTCAATATCACGACGACGCTGGTCACGCTGTCGGAACAGGACCGGATTCGCGACGATCAGCCGCAGCCGCAACCCGCGCTGCCACCACACGCATCGACACTGCGCTCCCTGACCCATCTGTCCAACGTGACCGCCCGCGAGCTGAGCCAGTCGCTGGAGCTGTTCGAGCAGTACAAGTATGCGCTGGATCAGACCTCGACCGTGTCCAAAACCGACAAAGCCGGGCGCATCACCTACGTCAACGCGCTGTTCGAGGAGATCAGCGGTTACCGGGCGGACGAAGTGATCGGCAAGACACACCGTATTCTGCGCCATCCGGACATGCCCGCCTCGCTGTTCGACGAGATGTGGAAGACGATCTCCAACAAGCAGATCTGGACCGGTACGATCAAGAATCGCAAGAAAGATGGCGGCTACTACTACGTCCACAGCACCATCCTGCCGATTCTGGATGCCCAGGGCGAAATCACCGAATACATCGGCATCCGCGACGATATCACCAGCATTCTGCTCAACGAGGAGCGCATCGCCGCACAGCTGACCGACAAGCTCACCGGACTGCCCAGCCGCACCCGCCTGCTCGAGGATATCGAGCGCGAACAGAGCACCGTACTGGCGCTGGCCGATGTGGCCAGTTTTAAATTGATCAACGACTACTACGGCATCGCCACCGGCGACCGCCTGATCGCCGATCTGGCCGAGCGCCTGCGCCAGCAGCTGCTGGCCAGCGGCATCCGCGTCTACCGCCTGTACGGCGCCGGCTTCGGCTTTCTACCGCCGGCGGGCATGGACAAGGCGACGCTGGAGCAGCACTTGCTCGCGGCCGACCGGGCGCTGAACCGCCAGCCGCTGCAGCTGGACGATGAAGTGATCGATGCCGAGCTCTACTTCGGCATGGCCGAGGGGTGCCAGCACCTGATGGCGCTGGCGGAAACGGCGCTGCAGAAAGCCAAGCAGCAGAAGATCCACGATTCGGTGCTGACCTACAGCGAGCAGGACGAAATCCACCTCAACAACCTGTACTGGATCCGTGAGATCAAGGCGGCGCTGGCGGAAGGACGCCTTATCAGCCACTACCAGCTGATCGCACCGGCATATGGCTCATCGGTTCGCAAGTATGAATCGCTGCTGCGTCTGGTCGATCGCAACGGCCGCATCGTCTCGCCCTATCACTTCCTCGACATTATCAAGCACACCAAATACTACCCGAGCATCACCCGTCAGGTCGTACGCCGTGCGATCGCGACGGCGGCGAAACACGGCTGCCATATCTCGATCAACCTGTCGGCGGAGGATATCGATAACCGGGAGACACGGGATTTCATTCTCGGCGAGCTGCGCCAGCATGGTGGCAGCAACCTGATCTTCGAAATTACCGAAGGCGAGTCACTGAAGGACTATGAAGAGGTGAAGGCATTTATCCGCTCGATTCGCGCCTATGACGCCGCAATCGCCATCGACGACTTCGGCAGCGGCTACTCGAACTTCTCCTATCTGGTCGAGCTGCAGCCGGAGTTCATCAAGATCGACGGTTCGATCATCTCCGGCATCCTGACCGACAAAAACAGCCTGCTGGTGACCGAAAGCATCATCGATCTGGCGCACAAGATCGGCGCCCGGGTCATCGCCGAATTCGTCTCCAGCGATGAGATCGCCGACACCCTGCGGGCATTGGGCGTCGACTACCTGCAGGGGTTTGCCGTCGGCAAGCCCGGTCCGTTCGCCTGATCAGGCCGCGCGCGGCGCCATCCGTGCTGACCAGCAGCGATTAAGCCACAGCGACAACAGAATCACGCCCCCGCCGAGGCTCAGGCGCAGCAGATCCGCGTCGCGGTTCCAGATCAGCAGATTGACGATCAGCCCGGCCGGGATCAGCGCATTGTTCATGATCCCGAGAGTACCACCGTCCACCAGCGTCGCGCCCTTGTTCCAGAGATAGAACCCGAGCCCCGATGCGGCCAGACCGAGCCAACCCAGCACGCCCCACTGCAGCGCGGTCTGCGGCAGCCGCTCCGGATTGCCAAGCAGCAGAAACGCCGGCAACACCACGCAGAGGGCGCCGACGAAGAACAGGCCAAAACTGCGATACAGTGGGCCCTGCACCTGATAGCGCCGCACCAGATGGGCATAGCCGACCTGTCCGGCGGCAAAGGCCGCGTTGGCCAGCTGCAGAATCAGAAAACCGAGCAGGAACTGATCGGAGATGTTGTCGTAGCGGATAATGCCGGCGCCGACTACGGCCAGCGCCGTGGACAGCAGAGGCCCAAGCGTGAAGCGCCCTTTCAACCCCTCGTCGATCAACGCCACGTAGAGCGGGGTCGTGATCGTGAACAGCAGCACTTCAGGCACGCTCAGGTATTCAAACGACAGGTACAGACAGACATAGGTGATGCCGAACTGCAGTGCACCGGTCAGCAAAATGCCGCCGATCAGCCCCGGCGCCAGTCCCCGCAGGCGCAGCAGCGGCAGAAACAGCGCGCCGGCCAGCAGGATTCGGGTCAGCACGGCAAAGTAGCTGTCCACCCGCCCGGCCAGATACTCACCGATCAGACTGAACGAAAACGCCCACAGAATCGTCACGAACACCAGATAACGCACGTTTGTCTCCCCTGTCCCCTGACGCAAAAGGGCGGCCGCTGGCCGCCCCTGCTGTCCGCTGCTGGCGTCGATCAGTTGATCTTCGCGTCCAGCGTGCCGGCCTCGTAGGCGCTGGCCATATCTTCCAGCGAGATCGGTTTGATCTTGCTGGCATGACCGGCGCTGCCAAAGGCTTCGTAACGCGCGATACAGATATCACGCATCGCCGCGATCGTCTCCTTGAGGTACTTGCGCGGGTCGAATTCGGCCGGGTTGTGGGCCAGGAAGCGACGCACGGCACCGGTAGACGCCAGCCGCAGGTCGGTATCGATGTTGACCTTGCGCACGCCGTGCTTGATGCCTTCGACGATCTGATCAACCGGCACACCGTAGGTTTCCGGAATCTCACCACCGAACTCGTTGATGATCGCCAGCCACTCCTGCGGCACCGATGAGGAGCCGTGCATCACCAGATGGGTATTGGGGATGCGCGCGTGGATCTCCTTGATGCGGCCGATCGCCAGCGTATCGCCGGTGGGCGGCTTGGTGAACTTGTAGGCCCCGTGGGAGGTACCGCAGGCGATCGCCAGCGCATCCACGTTGGTCGCCTTGACGAACTCGGCCGCCTCATCCGGGTCGGTCAGCATCTGATCGTGCGACAGCACGCCCTCGGCGCCGATACCGTCCTCTTCACCGGCCATGCCGGTTTCCAGCGAACCCAGACAGCCCAGCTCACCCTCGACGGAGACACCGCAGGCGTGCGCCATCTCGACAGTGCGACGGGTCACCTCGACGTTGTACTCGTAGCTGGTCGGCGTCTTGCCGTCCTCGCCCAGCGAGCCATCCATCATGACGGAGGAGAAACCCAGCGCGATCGAACGCTGGCACACCGCCGGGCTGGTGCCGTGATCCTGATGCATGCAGACCGGGATATCGGGAAACTCTTCGATCGCCGCCAGGATCATGTGCTTGAGGAAGTTGGAGCCGGCATATTTGCGCGCGCCCGCAGACGCCTGCACGATCACCGGGGAATCGGTCTTCGATGCCGCCTCCATGATGGCACGCATCTGTTCGAGGTTGTTGACGTTGAACGCCGGAATGCCGTAGCCGTACTCGGCGGCGTGATCCAGCAGTTGGCGCATCGAGATCAGTGCCATGGTTTCACCCTTTGAATTGGTTGATCAAAAAATCTTACTTCGCTGCACGCGCTTCCAGCATCGCAACCGCCGGCAGCGTCTTGCCTTCGACGAACTCCAGGAACGCACCGCCACCGGTGGAAATATAGGAAACCTTGTCGGCGATGTCGTACTTGTCGACGGCGGCCAGCGTGTCACCGCCCCCGGCGATGGAGAAGCCTTCGCTGTCGGCGATCGCCAGCGACAGCGTCCGCGTGCCCTCGCCGAACTGATCGAACTCGAACACGCCGACCGGGCCGTTCCAGATGATCGTCTGCGCTTCCTTCAGCAGGTTGGCCAGATTCTGCGCCGACTGCGGACCGATATCGAGGATCATGTCATCCTCGGCCACGTCATCAACCGACTTCACGGTCGCTTCGGCGGTTTCGGCAAACGTCTTCGCCACCACCACGTCCACCGGCAGCGGGATGCTGACCTTCGCCATCAGCGCCTTCGCCGTGTCGATCAGGTCATGCTCGCACAGGGATTTGCCGACCGGCTTGCCGGCCGCCGCCAGGAAGGTGTTGGCGATGCCACCACCGACGATCAGCTGATCGCACTTCTCGGACAGTGCGTTGAGCACCTCCAGCTTGGTCGACACCTTGGAGCCACCAACGATCGCCGCCATCGGCCGCGCCGGGTTGTCCAGCGCCTTGCCCAGCGCCTCCAGCTCGTTGGCCAGCAGGGGGCCGGCACAGGCGATCGGCGCAAATTTGCCCACGCCATGGGTGGAGGCCTGCGCGCGGTGCGCGGTGCCGAAGGCGTCCATGACGTAGACATCGCACAGTGCGGCCATCTGCCGCGACAGCGCCTCGTCGTTCTTCTTCTCGCCAGTGTTGAAGCGTACGTTCTCGAGCAGGACCAGTTCACCCTCCTCGAGCTCGAAGCCGCCGTCGAGCCAGTCCTTGATCAGCGGTACGGCACGCCCGAGCAGCTTGCCGATGTGGGCCGCCACCGGGGCCAGCGAGTACTGCGCGTCGTACTGCCCCTCGGTCGGCCGCCCCAGGTGCGACATCACCATGACCCGGGCGCCGGCCTTGAGCGCCATCTCGATGGTCGGCAGGGAGGCACGAATGCGGGCATCGGAGGTTACCTGCCCGTCCTTGACCGGTACGTTGAGGTCTTCACGGATCAGCACGCGCTTGCCGGCCAGATCCAGGTCCGTCATTTTCAGTACGCTCATAGCAGTGTCTCGTCGATTTGTAATTGGAGTTCGTCGGTTGAAGTCGTTGTCGGCGCTTGCTGCCGGCCGGGGCCACTGACCGCTATCGGGGTCAGCGCAGCGCCAGCCAGTGTTGCGCCACATCCAGCATCCGGTTGGCAAAGGCCCATTCGTTATCGAACCAGCACAACAGCTTCAGCATCCGCCCGCCGGCGACGCGGGTCTGAGTGCCATCGACAATGCCGGAGCGCGGATCGCGGTTGAAGTCTACCGAAGCATGCGGCTCCTCGGTATAACCCAGAAGTCCCACCAGCGGCCCCTCGCTGGCCGCCTCGCGCATCAGCGCGTTCACCTCTTCGGCGCTGGTGTCGCGACTCAGATTGATCGCCATATCCATCAGCGACACGTTGATCGTCGGCACCCGCACATGCAGGCAGCGAAAGCGTCCGGCGAGCTGCGGCAGCAGACGATCGATGCCACGATCAAGACCGGTATCCACCGGGATGATCGACTGCATGGCGCTGCGCGTCAGCCGCAGATCGGTGCGGTGGTAGCTGTCGATCACCGGCTGGTCGTTCATCGCCGAGTGGATCGTGGTCGTCACCCCTTCCTCGATGCCGAACCGGCGATCCAGCAGATCCAGCACCGGAATCACGCAGTTGGTGGTACAGGATGCGGCCGAAACGATGCGATCCGCGGCCTTGAGGCTGTGCTGATTGACGCCGAACACGACCGTCGCATCCACATCCGCCTGCGCCGGCTGCGAGAACAGCAGCCGCGCGGCGCCGGCATCGAGATGCTGCTGCGCCACCGCCCGGCTGTTGAACGAACCGGAGCACTCCAGCACCAGATCGATGCCCAGTGCCGCCCACGGCAGCTCACGCGGGTCTTCACGGTTGAGCACCTGGATGCGGTCATCCGCGACCAGCAGATGCTCACCGTCGTTGCTGACCGGCAGCGGAAAACGGCCGTGGGTGGTGTCGTAACGGGTCAGGTAGGTCAGCGTATCCAGGTCGGACAGCTCGTTCAGCGCCACGACCTGCAGGCGATCGGCCAGATCGCGCTCATAGATCGCACGCAGCACGCTCTGCCCGATACGCCCATAGCCGTTGATCGCAACCCGATACGCCATCTGATCCGTTACCGACTGTTAATAAAGAAAGCACGGGCGGCCACGCCGCCCGCACCTCAGATCAGCGCCTTGGCCTTGCCGACCACCTTGTCGACGGTAAAGCCGAAGTGCTTGAACAGATCACCGGCCGGCGCCGACTCACCGAAGCTGCGCATGCCGATGATGGCGCCGTCGAGGCCCACGTACTTGTACCAGAAGTCGGCGTGCGCCGCTTCGATCGCAATGCGTGCGGTCACGGACGGCGGCAGCACGCTGTCGCGGTAGCTCTTGTCCTGCGCATCGAAACGCTCGGTACAGGGCATCGACACCACGCGCACGCGGCGCTTCTCGGCACGCAGCTCGGCAGCCGCTTCCATCGCGATCTGCACCTCGGAACCGGTTGCGATCAGGATCAGCTCCGGCTCGCCTTCGCAATCGCTGAGGATGTAACCGCCGCGCAGTACATCATCGAACTGCGCCTCGCTGCGCGGCTGTGCCGGCAGGCCCTGACGCGAGAAGATCAGCGCGCTGGGGCCGTCTTCGCGCAGCAGCGCCGCTTTCCAGGCGATCGCGGACTCGACCGCGTCACACGGACGCCAGGTGTTCATGTTCGGGGTCTGGCGCAGGTTGGCCAGCTGCTCGATCGGCTGATGGGTCGGGCCGTCTTCGCCCAGACCGATGGAGTCGTGGGTGTAGACGAAGATCACGCGCTGCTTCATCAGCGCCGCCATGCGCACCGCGTTACGGGCATATTCCATGAACACGAGGAAGGTCGCGCCGTAGGGGATGAAACCGCCATGCAGTGCGATACCGTTCATGATCGCGCTCATGCCGAACTCGCGCACACCGTAGAACACATAGTTGCCGCTGGCATCACCAGCCTCGACCCCCTTGGCACCGGACCACAGCGTCAGGTTGGAGCCGGCCAGGTCGGCGGAGCCGCCAAGCAGTTCCGGCAGCATCGGGCCGAAGGCGTTGAGTGCGTTCTGAGAGGCCTTGCGTGAGGCGATGTTGTCGCCCTTTTCCGCCACTTCACGGATCCAGGCATCGGCCTTCTCGACGAAGTCATGCGGCAGATCGCCGGACAGGCGGCGCAGCAGCTCGTCGGCCAGCTCCGGGTACGCCGCGCGGTACGCCGCCATGCGCTCGTTCCACTCGTTTTCAGCGTGGGCGCCGGCTTCGCAGGCGTTCCAGTCGGCGTAGATCTCCTCCGGCACCTCGAACGCCGGGTACGGCCAGTTCAGCTGCTGGCGCGCCAGTGCAATCTCATCCTCGCCCAGCGGCGCGCCGTGACACTCTTCCTTGCCCTGCTTGTTGGGGGAGCCGAACCCGATGATGGTCTTGCAGCAGATCAGTGTCGGTTTTTCAGTTTCGCCGCGGGCCTGCTCGATCGCCGCGCGAATCTGCTCCGCATCGTGGCCGTCGACGCCACGGACCACATGCCAGCCGTAGGCTTCGAAACGGGCCGGAGTATCGTCGGTAAACCAGCCTTCGACCTCGCCGTCGATGGAGATGCCGTTGTCATCCCAGAACGCGATCAGCTTGCCCAGCCCCAGCGTACCGGCCAGCGAGCAGGCCTCGTGGGAGATCCCTTCCATCAGGCAGCCGTCGCCCATAAAGGCGTAGGTGTAGTGATCGATGATCTCGTGACCCTCGCGGTTGAACTGTGCCGCCAGCACCTTTTCCGCGATCGCCATGCCGACGGCATTGGTGATGCCCTGACCGAGCGGGCCGGTGGTGGTTTCAACGCCCGGGCAGTACCCATATTCCGGATGGCCGGCGGTCTTGCTGTGCAGCTGACGGAAGTTCTGCAGATCCTCGATGCTGACGTCGTACCCGCTCAGATGCAGCAGCGAATAGAGCAGCATGGAGCCGTGCCCGTTGGAGAGCACGAAACGGTCGCGATCGAACCAGTGCGGATTGTTCGGGTTATGCTTGAGGAAGTCGTTCCAGAGCACTTCGGCGATATCCGCCATGCCCATCGGGGCGCCCGGGTGACCGGACTTAGCTTTCTGGACGGCGTCCATGCTCAGCGCGCGGATGGCATTGGCAAGTTCTCGACGAGAGGACATTCACTCTACTCCTGGGCCGGGCCCACTTTGCGGGTAAGGATGAAAAACAGGGGCGCAATTTTCGCGCAGATACGGCCACGCTTCAAATCCAATCGGCCCGTTTTGAAGCAGATTCATACCGATCTGGCAAAATTTTCACGCCCAATCTACCTTCAGGTTATGCATTCAACTGGCCGGGTCGCTAGAATGTCAGGTTTGAGTCAGCATAGTAGAACCCGCTAACCGGTTCCCCTTTTCCGCTTTATATTCAAGGATCCCGTGCACAGATGAGCGAATACAGCCTGTTCACCTCCGAGTCCGTCTCCGAAGGCCATCCGGACAAAATCGCCGACCAGATCTCCGACGCGGTGCTGGACGCGATCCTCACCGAGGACAAGCACGCCCGCGTGGCCTGTGAAACCATGGTCAAGACCGGCGTTGCCATCGTCTCCGGCGAAATCTCCACCAGCGCCTGGATCGACCTCGAGCAGCTGGTGCGCGACGTGATCTGCGATATCGGCTACACCTCATCCGATGTGGGCTATGACGGCGAAACCTGCGGCGTGATCAACATCATCGGCAAGCAGTCGGTGGATATCGCGCAGGGGGTCGACCGCGAGAAGCCGGAAGATCAGGGCGCGGGCGATCAGGGGTTAATGTTCGGCTACGCGTCCAACGAGACCGACGTGCTGATGCCGGCACCGATCACCTTCTCCCACCGTCTGGTCGAGCGTCAGGCGGAAGCGCGCAAGTCCGGCCTGCTGCCGTGGCTGCGCCCGGATGCCAAATCACAGGTCACCTGCCGCTATGAAAACGGCAAGCCGGTGGCCATCGACGCCGTTGTCCTCTCCACCCAGCACAACCCGGACGTGAGCCAGTCCGACCTGCAGGAAGCGGTGCAGGAGCTGATCATCAAGCACGTACTGCCGGCGGAACTGCTGCACAAGGGCACGCGCTACCATATCAACCCGACCGGCAAGTTCGTCATCGGCGGCCCGGTGGGTGATTGCGGTCTGACCGGGCGCAAGATCATCGTCGACACCTACGGCGGCATGGCCCGTCACGGCGGTGGCGCCTTCTCCGGCAAGGACCCGTCCAAGGTCGACCGCTCTGCCGCCTACGCTGGCCGTTACGTGGCGAAAAACATCGTCGCGGCAGGACTGGCCGATCGCTGCGAAATTCAGGTCTCCTACGCCATCGGCGTGGCGGAACCGACCTCGGTATCGATCAACACCTTCGGCACCGGCAAGATTGCCGAAGAGAAGATCGTCGAGCTGGTACGCGAGCACTTCGACCTGCGCCCGTACGCGATCACCCGCATGCTCGACCTGCTGCACCCGATGTACAAGCAGACCGCCGCCTACGGTCATTTCGGTCGCACCCCCTGCGAGATGACCGTCGGTGATGACACCTTCACCGCCTTCCCGTGGGAAAAGACCGATCGGGCAGACGCCCTGCGCGCAGCGGCCGGTCTCTGACCGCGCACCCGCACAGCGGGGCCCGGCGGGATCGCCGGCCCCCGTACTTACTCTCACCTCAGGGGCCGGCAGGACAGGGATACTGCGCATGCGTGAAGACAGGATTTCATCACCACTGAGTCAGCTCAGCATCGGACGCAAACTTCTGTTGCTGGTCAGCCTGTCGGTGTTCAGCATTCTGCTGGCAGCCCTGCTCGCGGCCTGGCTGCACCGCGCCGACCTGCTCGACGCCCGCAAAGCGGAAATCCGCAGCGTCGTCGAGGCCGTCGCCGGTCAGCTGGCGGAGCTGCATGCCGGCTTTGCGTCAGGCGACTTCGCGCGCGCCGAGCTTGAACAGCGCGCCCGCGCCCTGCTCCACCACGCCCGCTACCGCCAGCAGGGCTACCTGTTTCTGCTCGACAGCGACGGTCGCATGATCAGCAACGGCGGCCGCCCGGAGCTGGAAGGCCGCAGTATCCGCGACCTGCGCGACAGCGAGGGTGTGCTGCTGATCGAAGATCTGCTGCGCAAGATCAGCACCCGCGACGCCGTGTTCTGGAGCTATCGCTGGTCGGTGCAGGACGAAAGCGGCGGCCTGAGCCGCGAGGAAGACAAGCTCAGCTACGTGATGCGGGTGCCCGGCAGCAACTGGCTGCTCGGCTCCGGCGTCTATCTCGAGGACGTCAACGAACAGCTGCTGAAAAGCCTGCTGTGGCTGGCGATCCTGACCCTCGCCCTGCTGCTGGTCACGCTGGGCGTGGCTCTGGCGATCGCCCGCAATATCAGCGAACCGGTCAACCGGCTCGCCCGCGTCACCGACGCCCTCGGTCAGGGCGAGCTGGAGATGGAGATCGACGGCACCCGGCGCGGCGACGAGATCGGCACTCTGGCACGGGCGATCCGGCTGCTGCAAAACCAGGCGCAGGAGAACCGCCGCCTGCGCAAACTCAGCGAGCACGCCCGCTTCCTCGAGGAGTTCGATCCGGTCACCCGGCTCTACAACCGGCAGGCACTGGGCGAGGCGCTGGCGCGCGAGCTGACGCGCCAGCAGCACCATGAGGCACGGCTGGCGGTACTGGTGATTCGTCTGGTACTGCTGCGTGAAATCGCCACCCAGTGGGGACGTGACTGCGCCCAGCAACTGCTGCAGGCTGTCGTCGAGCGCCTGCGCAGCCACCTGCGGGTCGACGATCTGCTGGCCCGCCACGGCGAAGATACGCTGACGCTGGTACGCCCGGATGTCGGGGACGACGAGGCGCTGCGCCAACTGGTACGTGATCTGCTCGATACCATCGCAACACCGGTGACCATCGATGAGCGCCCGTTCACGCTGCACGGCCGCATCGGTATCAGCCTGTTCCCGGAGGATGGCGATCAGGAGTTCCAGCTGATCGGCCGCGCCGAAGAGGCACTGCGGGCGGCACGGCGTGAGGAGCGCGACTGGGTCTGGTTCGGCAATCTGGCCAGCGCACCGGTCGATCAGCGTCTGACGTTGTGGCAGGACATCCAGCAGGCATTGCAGGAAAACCAGTTCTACCTCGTGTTCCAGCCGATCTTCGACCTCGCCAGCAACCAGCCGGTCGCGGCCGAAGTGCTGCTGCGCTGGCGCCACCCGGAGAAGGGCCTGATCTCGCCGGCGGTCTTCATCCCGTTCGCGGAGCAGACCGGGCTGGTGAAACGAATCGACCTCTGGGTAATTCAGGCGGTATCACGGCAGCTGGATCAGTGGACACGCAACGGTCTGACCGTCCCGCGTCTGGCCGTCAACCTGTCCGGCATCAGCTTCCTGCGTCCGGATCTGGAGCAGCTGCTGCGCGAGAGCTTCGCGGGCCATCCGGGGCTGCTGCCGCAGCTGGAGCTGGAGCTTACCGAAGGGGTGCTGATCGAGGAGATGGCGCGGATTCACCAGCAGCTCGAGAGCGTGCGTCGCCTCGGCATCAGCGTCTCGATCGACGACTTCGGCACCGGCTATTCATCCCTGAGCCGGATCCGTAATCTGGCGATCGACTACATCAAGATCGACCGCAGCTTCATCGACGATATCGAGACCAGCCCGCAGGCGTGCAAGATCATCGAGGCGATCATGCACATGGCCCACGGTCTGCGCCTTCAGGTGATCGCCGAAGGCGTCGAGACCGATGCCCAGCTGCACCATCTGCGCCAGATGGGCTGCGACCGGGTACAGGGCTACCTGCTCAGCCGCCCGCTCGAGCGCCGCGACTTCGAAGCGCTGCTGGCACAGGATCTGGAGATCGACGCCGACATCCTCTGAGCCCGCGTGGTATGGCATAATCGCCTCATTTGCGAACAGTCTGCAGACGGATTCACCATGCGCATTCCCCGCATCTATCAGCCCGGCCCACTGGTGGCCGGTCAGTCGATCGAACTCGACGACACCGCCTTCACCCATCTGGTGCGAGTCCTGCGTCTGGGCGAGGACGCGCCGCTGATACTGTTTGACGGCAGCGGCCGCGAGTACCCGGCACGCCTGTGCGAGGTCGGCAAGAAACGCGCCTGCGCCCGTCTGGATGCCGCCGAAGAACCGCCGCGCGAATCGCCGCTGCAGCTGCACGTCGGGCAGGCGATCTCGCGCGGCGAGCGGATGGACTTCGCGGTGCAGAAAGCCACCGAGCTGGGCATCAGCCGCTTCAGCCCGCTGTTCACGGAGCGCTGCGAAGTCCGTCTCGACGCCCGGCGGCAGGAGAAACGCCAGCGCCACTGGCAGCAGGTTGCGATCAGCGCCTGCGAACAGAGCCTGCGGGTGCGGGTCCCCCGCATCGACGAGCCCGAACCGCTGGCGCAATGGCTGCACAGCGTCGATGCGGAACTAAAGCTGGTACTGCATCATCATACGGCTGAGCCGCTGGGCAACCTGCCGCGGCCCGCCTCCGTGGCCCTGCTGATCGGCCCGGAGGGCGGCCTGACCGAAGAAGAGGTCGCGGCCGCGATCGCCGCAGGCTTTCGCCCGGTCGCGTTCGGCCCGCGGGTGATGCGCACCGAAACGGCGCCCGTTGCAGCGGCCGCCATCTTGCAGTATCTCTGGGGCGATTTCAGCTGAACCGCCACAACCCGGAGCAACACAGGACAGACAGATGACGATCAAAGTCGGCATCGTGATGGACCCGATCGAGTCGATCACGTACAAGAAAGACACCTCACTGGCCCTGCTCTGGGCCGCTCAGCGCAAAGGCTGGGAGCTGCACTACATGGAGCAGCGCCACCTCTACCTGCGCGACGGCAAAGTGGCGGCGAACATGGCGCCGCTGCGCGTGGCGATGGACCCCGACGGCTGGTTCGAGCGCGGCGAGTACGTCAGCCGCCCGCTGACCGATCTGGACGTGGTTCTGATGCGCAAGGACCCGCCGTTCAACAACGAATTCATCTACACCACCCATCTGCTGGCACTGGCCGAGCGCGAGGGCGTGCTGATCGTCAACCGCACCCAGTCCCTGCGCGACTTCAACGAGAAGCTGTTCGCGACCCACTTCCCGCAGTGCTGTCCGCCGGTACTGGTCACCCGCGATGCCCGCCTGCTGCGCGAGTTTCACGCCGAACACCGCGACGTGATTCTGAAGCCGCTCGACGGCATGGGCGGCTCCTCGATCTTCCGCGTACAGGAGAGCGGCATGAATCTGGGTGTCATCATCGAAACGCTGACCGCACACGGCAGCCAGACGATCATGGCGCAGAAATACATCCCCGAGATCAGCGCCGGTGACAAACGGATCCTGATGATCAACGGCGAACCGGTGCCCTACGCCCTGGCCCGCATCCCGTCGGCGGGCGAAACACGCGGCAACCTGGCCGCCGGCGGCCGCGGCGAAGGCCGCCCGCTGACCGATCGCGACCGCTGGATCTGCGAACAGGTGGGGCCGACACTGCGCGACAAGGGCCTGCTGTTTGTCGGGCTCGATGTGATCGGTGACTACCTGACCGAAATCAACGTCACCAGTCCGACCTGTCTGCGCGAGCTTGATGACCAGTTCGGGCTCGACATCGGCATGCAGCTGATGGACTGCATCGAAGCACGCCTCGGCCGCTGATGAAACGGCAGCAGGCAGCCGATATCGCCGACTGGCGAGCGCTCAGTCCCGAGCGCTTCGGCTTCCTGCTGTTTCTCGCCGCCGCCCTGCACGGCGTGCTGGCACTGGCGCTGAGTTTCGAGCTGCCGGAGCCGCCGCCGCGCCAGCCCACGCTCGACATCACGCTGGCCCAGTACCAGCAGGAGCAGGCGCCGGAACAGGTGGACTTCATCGCCCAGCATAACCAGCAGGGCAGCGGCAACAGTGACGAAAAACGTGCACCGAAAACCACCGAAGAGGCGCCATTCAGCGAGCAGAAACCCAAACCTCAGGCGGCCCAGTCCACACCCACACCGCCCAGCGCTCAGCCGGAGCCGGTACCCGCCACCGCGCCCGCGCCGGCTGCACCGGCCCCGGAAGCGGCCCCCACCAGCCAGAGCGGTCAGCAGCAGGTCATTACCACCACTGCGCGCAGCAACACCACGGCCAGCCCCGATACCGAACAGCAGGCCGCCGCCCGGCCACAACCGCACAGCGGACAATCCTCCTCGCTGCTCGCCCGCAGCCTCGAGATCGCCAGTCTGCAGGCGCAGCTCGACCGGGAGCGCGAACAGTTCGCCAAGCGTCCGCGGGTACGCCGTCTGACCGCCGCCTCGACGATGTCACACGAGGACGCGGTCTATCTCGACAACTGGCGCCGGCGCATCGAGTCGGTCGGCAACCTGAACTACCCTGAACGCGCCCGGCGCGAACGCATCTACGGCGTGCTGCGCCTGCTGGTCGAGATCCTGCCGGACGGCAGCGTGCAGCAGGTCCGCATTCTGGAATCGTCCGGGCATGCCATTCTCGACGATGCCGCCGTGCGCATCGTCCAGCTTGCAGCGCCGTTCCAGCCGTTCCCGGTCGAGATGCGCAAACGCACCGACCGGCTCGAGATCATTCGCACCTGGAAGTTTGAGAAACAGGCCCGCGTGTACTAATTGTTAGTACAGGCTCACGACAGATTCTCTCACTCCAAAACAGGGTTAGCCTTATGGCCTCGTCAACCCGTCTTCGCAACCAGTTCCTGCTGTCGATGCCCCACCTCTCGGACCCCAATTTCGCACAGACGCTGACCTACATCTGCGATCACAGCGAATATGGCGCCATGGGACTGGTCATCAACCGCCCCGCCGGCATCCAGCTGCCCGAACTGCTCAGCCATCTGGAGCTGAACGATGAAACCGCCGCACTGGCGCAGCGACCAGTGTATGCCGGTGGTCCGGTACACGAGGATCGCGGCTTCGTACTGCACACGCCCGACGGCTACCGCAGCGACTGGCTCAACAGCCACCGCGTCACCCCCGACATCAGTCTGACCACCTCACTGGACGTACTCGAGGCGATCGCCATTGGCTGCGGTCCGAGCGCCTTCATCGTTGCACTGGGGTATGCCGGCTGGGGCCCGGGGCAGCTGGAGCAGGAACTGAGCGACAACCTCTGGTTAAGCTGCTCGGCCAATTTCGATATAATGTTTCGGATGCCGGCCGAGGAACGCCTTCAGGCTGCTGCATCGATACTGGGAATCAACCTGAATCTACTCACGGCCCACGCCGGCCATGCCTGAGCACACATAACTGGGTACCGCAGCATCGATGAGCGATAACAACCAGCAGGTTCTGGGGTTCGACTTCGGCACCACCCGCATCGGCGTGGCGGTCGGCCAGTCGGTCACCGGTACTGCTGCGCCGCTGGCGCCGCTGCGCGCGCAGGACGGCAAACCGGACTGGCCGACACTGGATGCGCTGATCGCCGAGTGGCAGCCCGATGCACTGGTGGTCGGCCTGCCGCTGAACATGGATGGCAGTATCAGCGAGATGGCCCGCCGCGCTCGCAAGTTCGCCAACCGCCTGCAGGACCGCTATCAGCGCCCCTGTTATCTCATCGACGAACGCCTCACCACCGCCGAAGCCAAGCGCCTGCATCTGGAGGCCGGCGGCAGCACCGATTTCAAGACCGAGTCCGTTGACGGCATCGCCGCCCGCCTGCTGCTCGAAGACTGGTTCGCAAGCCCTGACCGTATCCCAAGCCATACCCGACTGGAGGAGCTCTATGCTATCGGGAACCCTTAGCGTCGATGCCCTGCTCGAGCGCATCTGCAGCGAAACCCGCGCGCAGATCGCCCAGCGCGACATTGAAGCGCCGCTGATGATCGGCATCCGCACCGGAGGCGCCTGGATCGCCGAACGGATGCATCAGGCGCTCGGCCTGGACACACCGCTGGGTGTACTGGACATCTCCTTCTACCGCGATGATTTCACCCAGGTCGGGCTGAACCCGCGGGTCCAGCCGTCGCAGCTGCCCTGTCCGGTGGAGGGCCGCCATATTCTGCTGGTGGACGACGTCATCATGACCGGACGCACAATCCGTGCGGCGCTGAACGAGCTGTTCGACTACGGCCGCCCGGCGTCGGTGATGCTGATTACGCTGCTCGATCTGCAGCGCCGCGAACTGCCGATTCAGGCCGATGTGGTCGGCAGCACACTGGCGCTGGGCCCCGATCAGTCGATCAAACTGAGCGGCCCCGACCCGCTGACCCTGACCATCCGCCAGCGAGACTGAACCTGCCTGCGTTGAGAAACCATCATGTCTGAACCGATCACTCACTGCCCGATCCAGCTGACCGAGAGTGGCCAGTTGCGCCATTTTCTGACCACCGAAGGGCTGCCGCGCGAGCTGCTGACCGAGATTCTCGACACCGCCGACTCCTTCGTCGATATGAGTGCACAGCAGGTGAAGAAAGTCCCGCTGCTGCGCGGCAAGACCGTCGTCAATCTGTTCTTCGAGGCCAGCACCCGCACCCTGTCCACGTTCGAGCTGGCGGCCAAACGCCTCTCCGCCGACGTGCTCAACCTGAACATCAGCACCTCCTCGACGAAAAAGGGGGAAACCCTCAAGGACACGCTGATGACCCTGCGTGCGATGCACTCCGACATGTTCGTCGTGCGCCACTCCGACTCCGGCGCCGCCCACTTCATCGCCAGTCAGGTGACGCCGGATGTGGCCGTCATCAACGCCGGGGACGGCCGTCATGCGCACCCAACGCAGGCGATGCTCGACATGCTGACGATCCGCCGTCACAAGGGTGATTTCGCGCCGCTGAAGGTGGCGATCGTCGGCGATATCCTGCACTCACGGGTGGCACGCTCGCAGATCCACGCCCTGCGCACGCTGGGCGCCGACGAGATCCGTGTCATCGCCCCGCTGACGCTGCTGCCGCGCAATATCGAAGCCATGGGCGTCAAGGTGTTCACCGACATGGCCTGCGGCCTGCGCGACGTCGACGTGGTGATGATGCTGCGCCTGCAGAAGGAGCGCATGCAGACGGCACTGCTGCCGAGCGAGGCGGAGTTCTACAAGCTGTACGGCCTCACCCGTGACAAGCTGGCCTTTGCCAAGCCCGATGCCATCGTCATGCACCCGGGCCCGATCAACCGCGGCGTCGAGATCGAATCGGCGGTGGCGGACGGCGACCGCTCGGTGATCCTCGATCAGGTCACCAACGGCATCGCCGTGCGCATGGCAGTGATGTCGATGGCGATGAGCGGACAGCTGGCTGCGCAGCAGCCGGCCGGCAGCGACAACCTCAACGGATAAGGATCGAGAGAGCATGAACATTCTGATTCAGGGCGGTCGCATCATCGATCCGGCCCAGCAACTGGACCAGGTCGGCGACCTCTACATCCGTGGCGAACAGATCCTGGCGATCGGCGACGCACCGGAGGGGTTCGAGGCCGATGAGGTGATCGATGCCAGCGGACGGGTGGTCTGCCCCGGTTTCATCGATCTCTGCGCCCATGTGCGCGAACCGGGCTTCAGCCAGAAAGGCAGCATCGCACAGGAGACGGCCGCGGCCGCCGCCGGCGGTATTACCACGCTGGTAACGCCGCCGACAACCCGACCCACCGTCGATACCCCCGCCGTCGCCGAGCTGATCCAGGACCGCGCCGCGGAACAGGGGCTGGCCCGGGTGTTGCCGATGGGCGCCCTGACCCGTGATCTGGCCGGCGAGCAGCTGGCCCCGATGCACGCGCTGGCCAGCTCCGGCTGTATCGCGTTCACCAACGCCCGCCTGCCGATGGCGAGCACCCTGGTGCTGCTGCGCGCGCTCGAATACGCCGCCACCCACGATCTGCTGGTGATCTTCCAGCCGCAGGATGCCTCACTCGCCAGCGCCGGCTGCATGCACGAAGGCGCCACCAGCACGCGGCTGGGCCTCAACGGCATCTCCGAGGCGGCAGAAACGATCGAGGTATCACGCTGCCTGATGCTGGTGGAACAGACCGGCGTGCGCGCCCACTTCGGCCAGCTCTCCTGCGAGCGCTCGGTGCGCCTGATCGAAGCCGCGCTGGAACGCGGCCTGCGCGTCAGCGCCGACGTCTCGATCCAGAACCTGCTGCTGACCGATGAGTCGGTGGACGGTTTCAACGCCGACTACCACCTGTCCCCGCCGCTGCGCGGCCAGCTCGACCGCGCCGGCCTGCGTCAGGGCGTGGTGACCGATACCATCCGCGCCATCTGCTCCGACCACCAGCCGCATGAAGCCATCGCCAAGCAGGCGCCATTCGCAGCCACCGAGCCGGGTATGAGCAATCTGGAAACCCTGCTGCCACTGTGTCTGCAACTGGTTGATGAACAGCTGCTGGAGCTGCCGCAGCTGATCGAGAAACTGACGCTGGGACCGGCCCGGATCCTCGGCCTCGATGACGGTACGCTGGAGCCGGGTACGCAGGCCGACGTCTGTATCTTTGACCCGGACGAGCGCTGGATACTGGACCCGACCGAGATGCGCTCCGGCGGCCAGAACACTCCGTTCGCCGGCAAGGAAATGAAAGGCCGCGTCCACACGACCCTGCTCGGCGGACGCATCGTCTACCGCCGCTGACGATACCGAAAAAGGCGAAAAAGGGGACGGCGAAAAAGGGGACAGACCCCATTTCCGCTCGGAAATGGGGTCCGGAAATGGGGTCTGTCCCCTTTTTATCTCTTTTTATCTGCCGTGGTTACATGCCGCGAACGTCGCTGTCACCGTCGATGTTGAGCGTGTCGTCCTCTTCCTGCAGCGTGAACGACGGCATGTCGTCCGTCTCCAGATCCGGGTTGGTATCGGAGTTCAGCTTGATCATCAGACGCAGATCGTTGGCCGAGTCGGCGTGGCCAAGCGCGGTCTCGTAGCTGATGATGCCTTCCTTGTAGAGGTTGTAGAGCGCCTGATCGAAGGTCTGCATGCCCAGGTTGGTGGACTTCTTGATGACCTCCTTGATCTCGTGCACCTCGGCCTTGCGGATCAGGTCCTGAATCAGCGGCGTGTTGATCATCACTTCGATGGCGGCACGACGCCCCTTGCCGTCGACCGTCGGCAGCAGCTGCTGCGCCACGATCGCCTTCAGGTTCAGCGACAGATCCATCCAGATCTGGGCGTGGTGCTCAGGACCGAAGAAGGAGATGATACGGTCCAGCGCCTGGTTGGCGTTGTTGGCGTGCAGCGTGGCCAGACAGAGGTGGCCGGTTTCAGCGAACTGCAGGCCGTACTTCATCGTCTCGGCGGAGCGAATCTCCCCCATCAGAATCACGTCCGGCGCCTGACGCAGCGTGTTCTTCAGCGCCACCTCGAACGACTCGGTATCGATACCGACCTCGCGCTGGGTGATGATGCTCTTCTTGTGCTGATGGATGTACTCGATCGGGTCTTCGATCGTGATGATATGCCCGGCGTGATGGCTGTTGCGGTAGTCGATCATCGACGCCAGCGAGGTCGACTTACCGGTCGAAGTCCCGCCGACGAACAGGATCAGCCCGCGCTTGGTCATCGCCAGATCCTTCAGCACCGGCGGCAGATTCAGCTCTTCCAGCGACGGGATATAGTCGTTGATCGCACGCAGTACCATGCCGGGTGAGTTACGCTGCATGTAGGCGCTGACACGATAGCGGCCAATCCCCGGCGCGCTGATCGCGAAGTTACACTCGTTGGTACCCTCGAACTCCGCCAGCTGCTTGTCGTTCATGGTGCTGTAGACCAGCGCCCGTGCCTGCGACGCCTTCAGCGCTTCGCGGGTCAGCGGCTTGATCGTGCCATCGACCTTGATCGACGGCGGTGCGCCAGCCGTGACAAACAGATCCGACGCCCCACGCTCGGACATCACCTTCAGCAGTTGTGTGAAATCCACTCTTATTCTCCTTCAGTCGCTCAGAACGAGCTGGGGTTCTTGGCCTTTTCACGCGCCGTATCGCGCGAGATAAGCCCTTTCTGCACCAGTTCGAGCAGTGACTGATCCAGCGTTTTCATGCCGTAGGCGGCACCGGTCTGTATCGCGGAGTACATCTGCGCGACCTTGTCCTCGCGGATCAGGTTACGAATCGCCGGCGTGCCGATCATGATTTCGTGCGCGGCGACACGGCCGCCCTTGAGCTTTTTCAGCAGGGTCTGGGAGATAACCCCCTGCAACGACTCCGACAGCATCGAGCGCACCATATCCTTCTCCGCTGCCGGGAATACGTCGATGATACGGTCAATCGTTTTTGCGGCGGAGGTGGTGTGCAGCGTACCGAACACCAGGTGACCGGTCTCGGCCGCGGTCAGCGCCAGCCGGATCGTCTCGAGGTCACGCATCTCGCCGACGAGGATCACGTCCGGGTCTTCACGCAGCGCCGAGCGCAGCGCATTGGCAAAGCTGTGCGTGTCGCGATGCACTTCACGCTGGTTGATCAGACACTTTTTGCTCTCGTGCACGAATTCGATCGGATCCTCGATGGTGAGGATGTGATCGGTGCGGGTTTCGTTGACATAGTCGATCATCGCTGCCAGTGTCGTGCTCTTGCCCGAGCCGGTCGGCCCGGTGACCAGCACCAGTCCGCGCGCCTGCTCGGAGAGGTCACGGAACACCTTGCCCATCCCCAGGTCATCCAGGGTCAGTACCTTGTTGGGGACGGTACGGAACACGGCGGCGGCGCCACGGTGCTGGTTGAATGCGTTGACACGAAAACGTGAGAGCTCGGGTACCTCGAAGGAGAAATCCGTTTCGAAGTTCTCCTCGTACTCCTTGCGCTGCTTGTCGTTCATGATGTCGTAGACAAGCGTGTGCACCTGCTTGTGTTCCAGCGCGGGCAATTTGATGCGGCGCACGTCGCCGTCGACACGGATCAGCGGCGGCATACCCGCCGTCAGATGCAGGTCGGAGGCGCCCTGCTGGACGGCAAAGGCGAGAAGTTCTGTAATATCCATAGTTCGGGAGCCCGGAGCTTGTATCTGGAGTTGTCTGTTCTAGCAGAATAGCCCCCGACATTCCAATGGCAATTGATTCATCGATCCGGCATGAATAGCAGCATAGCAAGCAATATCGACAACGTCCGCGCACAGATCCGCAGCGCCTGTGAGCAGGCCGGCCGCGACGCCGCCAGCGTGACGCTGCTGGCGGTCAGCAAGACCCGCCCGGCGGACGAGATCCGTGCCGCCCACGCCGCCGGCCTGACGCGGTTCGGCGAAAACTACCTGCAGGAGGCGCTCGACAAGATCGAACAGCTCGCCGACCTGCCGCTGGAGTGGCATTTCATCGGCCCGATCCAGTCCAACAAGACGCGCCCCATCGCCGAGCACTTCGACTGGGTGCACAGCGTCGACCGGCTCAAGATTGCCCGGCGCCTGTCGGAGCAGCGCCCTGCGCACAGGGCGGCGCTGAACATCTGTCTGCAGGTCAACATCTCGCGCGAACCGAGCAAGTCCGGCTGCCTGCCCGAGGACGCCCCGGCGCTGGCGCGTCAGCTCAGCGCGCTGCCCGGCATCCGCCTGCGCGGCCTGATGGCGATCCCCGAAGCCAGCGACGATCCGGCGACTCAGCACCGTGCGTTTGCCGACCTGCGCGTGCTGCTCGAGCAGATCAGCCACGACATCCCCGGCCTCGACACCCTGTCGATGGGCATGTCCGGCGACCTGGAAGCCGCGATCAGCGAAGGCGCCACCATCGTGCGCATC
Source organism: Marinobacterium sp. (assembly GCA_030602245.1). Classification (GTDB taxonomy): domain Bacteria; phylum Pseudomonadota; class Gammaproteobacteria; order Pseudomonadales; family Balneatricaceae; genus Marinobacterium_D. The sequence goes on along the minus strand of JAUWAC010000007.1, from coordinate 59,025 downwards.
GGCACGGCCCTGTTCGGCCCGCGCCCACCCAAACCCGCTTGAAGATTCAGGACAGCGTTGTGAACAAGACTCCCACGATTGCATTCATCGGCGTCGGCAATATGGCCCGCGCCATCCTCGAAGGCCTGCTCGCTGACGGCTACCCGGCCGACCGGCTCTGGGTCACCGCCCGCCACGTCGACAAACTGGCCGATCTGGCTGCGCGCGGCCTGCACGCCAGCGCTGACAACGATGCGGCGATCCGCGCCGCGGATATCGTCGTGCTGGCGGTCAAACCGCAGGGGATGCAGGCGCTGGGCGAAGCCCACCGCGACGCGGTACAGGCGCGCAAGCCGCTGCTGATCTCCGTCGCGGCCGGCATCAGCGCGGCGGCGCTGGAACAGTGGTTCGGCGGCGAGCTGGCGGTGGTGCGCTGCATGCCCAACACACCGTCGCTGGTTCAATGCGGCGCCAGCGGGCTGTATGCCAATGCGCGGGTCAGTGACGCCCAGCGGGCGCAGACCGAAGCGATTCTCGCCGCCGTCGGGATGACACTCTGGGTCGAGCAGGAGGCCCAGATCGATGCCGTGACCGCGGTTTCCGGCTCCGGTCCCGCCTATTACTTCCTGTTTATGGAGGCGATGGCGCGCGCCGGCGAAGCGCTCGGCCTCGACGCCGACACGGCGCTGAAACTGACCCTGCAGACAGCGCTGGGCGCCGCGCGCATGGCCAGCGAAAGCGAGCTGACCCCGGCCCAGCTGCGCGCACAGGTCACCTCGCCCAAGGGCACCACCGAGCAGGCGATTCTGAGCTTCCAGCAACAGGGGCTCGAAGCCACCGTATTGCAGGCGATGCAGGCCTGCAAGGCACGTGCACAGGCGCTCAGCGACGAGCTCTGCAATCAGGACTAGTACGGTTCAACCGGCCGCTCAAACTCTCTATACTGAGCGGCCCAACCAGTGACAGGACTCGATATGGGACAGGATCCGGTTATTCTGATCATTCACACGCTCGGCTCGCTGTATGCGTTCATGCTGATTCTGCGCTTTCTGCTGCAGCTGTCCGGGGCGGATTACTACAACCCGATCTCGCAGGCCGTCGTGCGCCTGACCAGTGCGCCGCTGAAGCCGCTGCAAACCCTGCTGCCGCGGGCCGGCCGGATGGATCTGTCGCCGCTGCTGCTGGCGTTCGGCGTCAACATCCTGACCCTGTACCTGATGATGCTGGTCAAGGGTGCCAGCGTCGCGCTGACCGCCGTGCTGCTGTTCTCCGGCGTGGGGCTGGTCGACGCGATCCTGACGATCTACTTCTGGGCGGTGATCGCGGCGGTGATCATCAGCTGGATCGCGCCGGACAGTTACCATCCGGCACCGCAGCTGATTCTGCAGCTGACCGAGCCGCTGTTCGGGCTGGCGCGCAAGGTGATCCCGCCGATCGGCGGTCTGGATCTGTCACCGATCCTGATCTTCCTGGTCATCCAGATCATCCGTTCCCAGCTGGCACCGTTTACGCTCTGAGCCGTGGCCGCGACCTTTTACCGCTGGGACGGCGAGGCGCTGATCCTCAGCTGCCACCTGCAGCCGAAGGCATCGAAAGACGCGATTTCGGGCCTGCACGGTGACAGTGTTAAGATCCGCATCGCGGCCCCGCCGATCGACGGTCGCGCCAATGCCCGGCTGATCCGGTTTCTGGCCAGGATCTTCGGCGTCCCGAAGGGCGCGGTCACGATCATCAGCGGCGAACTCGGGCGCCAGAAGCGGGTGCGGATCGAGCAGCCGACGCGACTGCCGTCGCTGCCGGCTGATGGGAAGTCGGTTCCGATTGAGAGAGATTAAGGTGAATCCACGCAAGTTCCTGCTCCACTGTCGCGGGCTCTACTACGAGATGTGATGCGCCCCCTGAATCCGCACGCATCCACGACAACCTGTTCGAGAGCCGCTTCATGCCAACCGAGATTCCCGCCGACTCCGTCGGACTGGTAACACCACAGACACTGCATTTCGACACCCCGCTGGCACTGACCTGCGGCCGGGTGCTGGAAAGCTACGATCTGGTGATCGAAACCTACGGCGAACTCAACGCCGATGCCTCTAACGCGGTGCTGATCTGTCACGCGCTGTCGGGCCATGCCCACGCCGCTGGCTACCACAGCATGGAGGACCGCAAGCCCGGCTGGTGGGACTCCGCCATCGGCCCCGGCAAGCCGATCGACACCAACCGCTTTTTCGTCGTCGCCCTGAACAACCTCGGCGGCTGCCACGGGTCCACCGGACCGCGCAGCATCAACCCGGATACCGGCAAACCCTACGGCCCGGATTTCCCGATCGTCACCGTCAAGGACTGGGTCAATTCTCAGGTCCGCCTCGCCGATCGCCTTGGTGTGCGGCAATGGGCCGCCATCATCGGCGGCAGCCTCGGTGGCATGCAGGCGATGCAGTGGGCGATTGACTACCCGGATCGAGTGCGTCACTGCGTCGTCATCGCATCGGCACCCAAGCTGTCGGCACAGAATATCGCCTTCAATGAGGTCGCACGTCAGGCGATCAGCAAGGATCCGCAGTTCCACGAGGGCCACTACTACGAACACGAAGTGGTGCCGAAAACCGGCCTCGCGCTGGCACGTATGGTCGGGCATATCACCTACCTGTCCGATGACGGCATGCGCGAAAAATTCGGCCGCGAACTGCGCGCCGGCAAGCTCAGCTTCGACTTCAACAATCCGCAGTTCGAGGTGGAGTCCTACCTGCAGTATCAGGGCGAGCGCTTCTCCACCAGTTTTGACGCCAACACCTATCTGTTGATGACCAAGGCGCTGGACTATTTCGACCCGGCCGCCGATTACGACCACGATCTGGTGCGCGCGCTGAGCCACGCCACCTGTCGTTTTCTGGTGATCGCCTTCACCACCGACTGGCGTTTCTCACCGGCGCGTTCACGCGAGATCGTCGATGCACTGGTCGCGGCGCGCAAGCCGGTCAGCTATGCCGAGATCGATTCCGCCCACGGTCACGACGCCTTTCTGATTCCGAGCCCCCGTTACATGGAAACCTTTGCCGCCTACATGAACCGTGTTGCCGCCGAGGCGCCGGCTGACGCCCAAGGGGAGGTGCAACATGCTGCGTCCTGATCTGGAGATCATCCAACAGTGGATCGCGCCCGGCTCACGCGTGCTGGACCTGGGCTGCGGCGACGGCGAGCTGCTGGCCCATCTGAGCAGCGAAAAACAGGTCGAGGGCTACGGTCTGGAGATCAATCACGACAACATCACCGCCTGTGTCGAGAAAGGTGTCAGCGTCATCGAACAGGATATCGATAACGGTCTGGCGTCGATCCGCGACAACAGCTTCGACACCGTGGTGATGACACAGGCGCTACAGACCATGCACCGCCCCGACCAGATCGTCGACGAGATGCTGCGCATCGGCCGCGAAAGCATCGTCACCTTCCCGAACTTTGCCCACTGGCGCGCGCGCTTCTACCTGGCGTTCCGCGGCCGTATGCCGGTGTCCAAGTTCCTGCCCTATACTTGGTACAACACACCGAACATCCACTTCTGCACGTTCGACGACTTCGAACGCCTGTGCGTAGAACGCAACATCCGTATCCTCGAACGTACCGTCGTGGACCACACGCTGCGCGACCGCTGGTGGATCCGGCTCTGGCCCAACATGCTCGGCGAGATCGCGATCTACCGGATCACGCGCTAGACGCACAGAACCGACTCAAGGAGCACCACCATGTCCGCCATTCGCACCCTGATTCAGCTGTCGAGCATCGTCCTGCTGACGCTGCTGGCACTGACGGCCCGCGCCGAGCAGAAACTCTCGGACGGCCGTTACGAAATCCACTACAACGCCTTCAACTCCAGCTTCATCACCCCGGAAGTGGCGCAGCAGTACAACATCACGCGCAGTCAGTACCGGGCGCTGATCAACGTATCGGTGCTGCGCATCGAACAGGACGGCAGCAAAACCCCGGTACGGGCGCAGGTCCGTGGCGAGGCCGCCAACCTGATCGATCAGGCGCAGCAGCTGGAGTTTCGTCAGATCGACGAGGGCAACGCGCTCTACTATCTGGCAAGCTTCCGCTTCACCAACGACGAGCAGCTGACAATCTCGCTGCAGGTGCAGCCGGATGCCAATGCCGACCCGTACCGCATCGAATTTCAGCAAACCTTCTATATCGACTGAGGTGACATGATCAACCGGATCGTTCTGGCCAGCAGCAATCGCGGCAAGCTCAACGAACTCAACGATATTCTGGCGCCGCTCAACGTCAGCGTCGTGCCCCAGTCCGACTTCGCCGTGCGCGATGCCGAGGAAACGGGGCTGAGCTTCGTCGAAAACGCCATCATCAAGGCGCGCCACGCCTGTCAGGTCACCGGGCTGCCGGCGCTGGCGGACGACTCCGGTCTGGAGGTGGATGCGCTGCGCGGCGCTCCCGGCATCTATTCGGCACGTTACGCCGGCGAGGGCGCCAGCGATGACGACAACAACCGCAAGCTGCTGCAGGCACTGGCCAATGTGCCGGAGGCCGAGCGCACCGCGCGCTTCCAGTGTGTGCTGGTATTCATGCGCCACGCCGAGGACCCGACGCCGCTGATCTGCCAGGGCACCTGGGAAGGCCGCATTCTGCGCGAACCGCGCGGCCAGAACGGTTTCGGTTACGATCCGCTGTTTCTGGTGCCGGAGCTGAACTGCGCCAGTGCCGAGCTGAGCCCGGAGCAGAAGCGCGCCTACAGCCACCGCGGCAAGGCGGTCGAGCAGCTGCTGGCGGCGATCGCGCCCCGTCTGGCACAGGCATGACACTGCCACCGCTGTCGCTGTACGCCCATATACCCTGGTGCGTGCGCAAATGCCCCTACTGCGATTTCAACTCCCATGCGCAGCGCGGTGACGCGCTGCCGGAAGCGGCCTATGTCGACGCGCTGCTGGCCGATCTGGAGCAGGAACGGCCCGATGCCGCCAACCGTCCGCTGCAGTCGATCTTCATCGGCGGCGGCACCCCCAGCCTGTTCAGCGCAGCCGCGATCGAGCGGCTGCTGAACGGCATCGCACAGCGCATGACGCTGGCTGCCGACATCGAGATCACGATGGAGGCCAATCCCGGTACCTTTGAGCGCGCCCGTTTTGCGGACTATCGCCGTGCCGGCATCAACCGCCTGTCGCTGGGGATTCAGAGCTTCGATGACCGGGCCCTGACCGCGCTCGGCCGCATTCACGACGGACAGGATGCAGTCGCCGCGGCCGCGGCCGCCCGGGACCTGTTCCCCAACCTGAATCTGGACCTGATGCACGGGCTGCCGGGACAGACGCCCGAGGACGCCATTGCGGATCTGAACCGTGCCATCGACCTTGGCCCCGACCACCTGTCCTGGTATCAGCTGACGATCGAGCCGAACACCGAATTCCATGCCCGCCCACCACAGCTGCCGCTGGATGAGGCGCTGTGGGCGATTCAGGAGCAGGGCCAGCAGCGACTGGCAGAAGCAGGCTTTGCCCAGTACGAAGTGTCTGCCTATGCGCAGCCGGGACGTCAGGCCCGCCACAACCTCAACTACTGGCGCTTTGGTGACTATATCGGTATCGGCGCCGGCGCCCACGGCAAGATCAGCCGCCTCGCGGCCGGTGAACTGCAGGTGATTCGACGTCACAAGATGCGCCAGCCCGCGGCCTATATGGAACCGGAACGCCGGCTGGCCGGTGAGGCGCGCGTCGACGCCGACGAGCTGCCGTTCGAGTTCATGCTCAATGCCCTGCGTCTGGTCGAGGGGGTTGAAAGCACGCTCTTTGCGCAGCGTACCGGACTGCCACTGGCGCGTGTGCAGGCGACGCTCGATAGCGCTCGTCGCAAGGGGTTGCTGGACGCAAACCGTGACCGCATCGTCGCCACCACACAGGGACAGCTGTTCCTGAACGATCTGCTCGGTCTGTTTCTGGACTGACCCGGCCATCGCGCCGCCGCGCCGGCCCGCGGGGCTTTCAGAGCCTGCGCGCGTTGTGCCTCAGAGCGTCGCGCGGTGACGGGCCTGCTCGCGGATTCGCGCAACCGCGGCGGGAATCTGTGACAGGCAGTCGACGCGCTCATCGGCCTGCGCCGGCTGCGGCCAGTGCTGCCCTTCCAGATTGACCCAGATGGTCCAGCACCCCACCTCGCGCGCGGCCTGCACATCGTTGATCGGGTGATCGCCGATATGCACCACCTGCTCCGGCCTCAGGCCCGTATGCTCCAGCGCACGATGGAACATCAGCGGGTCCGGCTTGGCGCTGCCGACACTGTCCGCGTTGTACTGGAAATCGAACAACTCACCGAGGCCGGTCAGGCTGACATCGGCATTGCCGTTGCTCAGCGCGCCGATCACCAGCCCGTCGTTCTTTAGCTGGCTGACCATGTCAAATGCGTGCTCGAACAGCTCCACCTCGTGGCGCGCCCGCAGGAACACGTCGAACGCTTCGGCCGCCAGTGCCTGAGACTGCTGCTGATCAAAACCGGCTGCCTGCAGCCCGCGCTCCAGCAGGCGCAGCCGCACCAGTGTCATGCTGTGTGCAATGTCGGGATGTTCGGCCAGCAGCTGCGCGCGCATCGCCGAGCCCTCGACGAGATCCGCCGGCGAGTGCAGCCGGGTGAAGGTGCCGGCGTTGCGCTCCAGCCACTGCCACAGGGTCAGGTTGGCCTGACGAATCACCGGGTCCACCGCCCACAGGGTATCGTCCAGATCGAAGGTGGCGCACTTGAGCATGCTGTCATTTCTCCTGCTTGCGCCCGGCGCCACGCTTGCGCTGCGCCCGGGGGTGAGACTGCTCGTAGACTTCCATCAGATGCTGAAAGTCGAGATGAGTATAGATCTGTGTCGTCGCAATATCGGCATGGCCCAGCAGCTCCTGCACGGCGCGCAGGTCGGCGCTGGACTCGAGCAGGTGGCTGGCGAAACTGTGCCGCAGACGGTGCGGATAGACGCGACCGCTGACGCCGGCCTGCTCGCCACTGCGCCGCAAGCGCTGCTCAATCGCGCGCACGCCGAGCCGCCGCCCCTGCTTGCCGACGAACAACGCCGGCTCGTCCAGATGGGCGAGTTGGTTGCGCAGTGGCAGCCAGCGCTCGAGCGCGGCAATCGCCTTGCGCCCGATCGGCAACTCTCGGGTTTTCTGCCCCTTGCCGACCACCCGCACGCTGCCATCGCGCAGGTCAGGGTCGGTCACATCCAGCGCCGCCAGCTCCGATACGCGCAGACCCGACGAATAGAGCAGCTCCATCATCGCCAGATCGCGCACCAGCAGCGGCTCGTCCGCGTCCGTTTTGCCGGTCGGCGCCGGCTGATCGAGCAGAGCACTGATCTGATCCACATCCAGCGTCTGCGGCAACCGGCGCCCGGGTTTGGGTGCCTGTACCGCCAGCGCCGGGTTCTGCTCTACCACGCCCTCGCGCGCCAGATAGCGGTAGAAGCTGCGCGTTGCCGACAGCAGTCGCGCCAGCGAGCGTCCCGACAGGCCGTTGCCGTGCAGCTGCGCCACGGCACGGCGCAGGCTGCGCTCGTCGAGCGTGCGCCAGCCGGCATGGCCCAGCACGGCCAGCTCGGCATCGAGCTGTTCGAGATCGCGACGATAGTTTTTCAGGGTGTGGGGAGAAAGTTGGCGCTCACTCGCCAGATAGCGCAGGAAGTCCGCCAGCAGGCGTTCGTCCTGCGCCTGCATGTCAGTACCGGCCCTGCTGGCGCAGGATACGCGCGACGACGCGGCTGAGCACCTCGCCGACATAGCTCAGGAACAGCGTACCCTGACTGCTCTGGAAGTAGTTCGGGTCGTAGCTGCCGATCGCCAGCAACCCCAGCGTATCGCCCTTGACCAGCGGCACGACGGCACTGGACTGGACGCGCACGGCCGAATCCTGAAACAGGAAGCGGTTCATCGCGTCCGACAGCTGACCGCAGCTGGGCAGATTGGTGTCGATCAGCGGCTGCACGATACTGCATTCGCCGCGCGACAGCACCCGCACACCGTTGGTATCCAGTGCCTCTTCGCTGAACAGCACGAGCACGGTCTCATCGCCGTAGAAGTCGCGACACAGGCTCTCCTCCAGCGCGACCGCCACCTCGTCCAGTGTTTCCGACTCGAGCAGGCCAAGCACCATGCGCTTGGTTTTCTCGAACTGGCCATCGTTATAACGGGCCGCGTCGATCAGCTCCGACAGACGGCTGTGCAGCTGCTCGTTGCGAGCGCGCAGCAACGATGTCTGTCGCTCCACCAGCGAGATCGCGGTGCCGCGCTCGTGCGGCACATACAGCTTCTCGAGCAGATAGGTGTGCTCGCTGAAAAAGTCGGGATGCTGGCTCAGATAGTCGGCGACCTGTTCGGCGCTCAGCGTCGCCTCGCCCACGGTCAGCTCGTCGCTCATAAGTAGATCTGCCCTTCGTATACGGTTGTTGCAGGCCCGGTCATCATCACCGGCTGGCCTTCGCCGGCCCAGCGGATTTCAAGCGTGCCGCCGGGCAGATGCACCGTCACCTGCTCATCCAGCAGCCCGCGCAGACGCCCGGCGACGACGGCCGCACAGGCACCGGTTCCACAGGCCTGGGTTTCGCCGGCGCCGCGCTCGAATACGCGCAGTCGAATTTCAGCGCGAGACACCACCTGCATGAAGCCGATATTGGCCTTGTTCGGAAAGCGCTCATGCGCTTCCAGCAGCGGCCCCAGCTGCGCCACCGGCGCCGCCTGCACATCGTCCACGACCAGCACGCCGTGGGGGTTGCCCATCGACACGGCACTGATCTGCAGCGTCTGCCCCGCAACGTCGATCGGGTAGGTCGCGCTCGGCTCCGCGGCCACGAACGGGATCTGCGCCGGCATCAGCTCGGGAGCCCCCATGTCGACCTCGACCTGCAGGTCCGGCCGGATCTGCAGAATCGCTTCGCCCCGTGCGGTCTGTACCAGAATGCGATCGCGCATGATCAACCGCTTGTCGCGCACGAAGCGGGCAAAACAGCGCGCACCGTTGCCGCAGTGCTCCACCTCGGAGCCATCGGCATTGTAGATCCGATAGCGGAAATCCATCTCCGGCCGCGTCGGTGGCTCGACCAGCAGCAGCTGATCGAAGCCGATACCGGTGTGGCGGTCGGAGAGGCGACGCACCTGATCCGCCGTCAGACGAATGCGCTGGCTGATGGCATCGATAACGGCAAAGTCGTTACCGAGGCCGTGCATCTTGGTGAACCGAACCAGCATGCTCAGGCATCTCCCGGCAGCAGATGCTCGCCGCGCATCAGATCGGCCAGACGCTCGCGTTCGCGCACGACGCTGTAGCGGTTGTCATCGACGATGACTTCGGCCGGGCGCGGGCGCGTGTTGTAGTTCGATGCCATGACAAAGCCGTAGGCACCGGCGGAGCAGACCGCCAGCAGATCGCCCGGCTGCAGGCTCAATGCGCGATCCTTGCCGAGGAAGTCGCCGGTTTCGCAGACCGGCCCGACCAGATCCCAGTGCTTCACTTCGCCGTCTTCGCGCAGCTGCACCGGGACGATCTCCTGGTAGGCGCTGTACAGCGACGGACGGATCAGGTCGTTCATCGCCCCGTCGATGATGGCGAAGTTCTTCTCCCCGGTCTGCTTGAGGAACTCGACCCGGGTCAGCAGCACACCGGCGTTGGCGGCGATGGAACGGCCGGGCTCAAACACCAGCGCCAGCTGACGATCGCCCAGACGCTCGATAACCGCGTCGATGTACTGCGCCGGTGCCGGCGGCTCCTCGTCGGTGTAGCAGACACCGAGACCGCCACCGAGATCCAGATGGCGCAGCTCGATGCCCTCTTCAGCCAGCTGATCGACCAGCACCAGCAGGCGATCGAGCGCGTCGAGGAACGGGCTCAGCTCGGTCAGCTGGCTGCCGATATGACAATCGATGCCCACCACCGCGACATTTGCCAGCGCATGAGCGCGGCGATACACGTCCAGCGCATGGTCGATATCGATGCCGAACTTGTTCTCTTTCAGGCCGGTGGAGATGTACGGATGCGTGCGCGCATCCACATCCGGATTGACGCGGAACGACACCGGCGCGATCACGCCCATGTCGGCCGCCACCGCGTTGACCCGATCCAGCTCCGCATCCGACTCGATGTTGAAGCAGTGAATGCCCACTTCCAGCGCGCGCCGGATTTCGTGGGCCTGCTTGCCGACGCCGGAGAATACGACTTTGGCCGGATCGCCACCGGCACGCAGGACACGCTCGAGCTCGCCGAGGGAAACGATGTCGAACCCGGCGCCCAGACGCGCGAGGATATTCAGGACGCCGATGTTAGAGTTGGCCTTGACCGCATAGCAGACCAGAGCCTCACGCCCTTTCAGCGCCTCGGCGTAGGCGAGATAGGCGCGCTCAAGCGCATCACGCGAATAGACATAGGTGGGCGTGCCGACTTCGTCGGCGATACGGCGCAGCGACACCTCTTCACAGTGAAGGGCGCCGTTCTGGTATTCGAAGTTATCCATCATCTCTCTCATTGCTGTTGCTCGGCGGCGACGGTCTGCGGCAGCGACAGCGGTCCTTTCTGACCGCAGCCCGCCAGCAGCAACGTCCCCAGCAACAGAATCGGCCAGCAGCGTTTCATCGTTCGGCGGCTCCTTCCAGCGCCGGCAGCAGCGGCCGGCCAGCTGTTCATTTTCAAACCGCCAAGTATACCCCGAGCAGGGCCGCCATGAGTACCGGCAGGGGATGGAATCGGCCCTGATCGAACACAGCACCGGAACGTAAAGCAGGATATACTTTGCCCCCACTCGCACCGACTGGAGAAAATACGATGACTGACTCGGAATACATGGCCCAGGTCGATGCCACGCTGGCGCGGGTCGAGGAGATTCTCGACGAGGCCGAATCCGACCTCGACTACGAAACCCAGGGCGGCATGATGACGATCAAATGCGAAAACGGCAGCCAGATCATCTTCACCCGCCAGCCGCCACTGAAGCAGCTCTGGCTGGCCACCCGCGACGGCGGCTACCATTTCGACCATAACGGCGAACACTGGGTCCGCGACAGCGACGGCGCGCCGCTGGCCGACGTGCTGCAGCACGCGTTTGCCGAACAGGCGGGGGAGGCGCTGGATTTCACAGGTCTCTGAACCCGGTCGGCCATAAACTGTCATTCAGACCGGGGTAGACTGAGCCCCCGTTCATTCATCAACAGCAGGAAACCGCTTCGCGATGCATATCACCGTTTTCGGCACCGGCTACGTGGGACTCGTCACCGGCGCCTGTCTGGCTGATGCCGGCCACCAGGTCATCTGCGTGGACGTGGACGAAGCCAAAATCGAGGGCCTCAAGCAGGGCATCATACCGATCTACGAGCCGGGCCTTGAACCGATCGTGCTGCATAACCACGCCGAGGGTCGGCTGCATTTCACGACCGACGCCGCCGAGGGTGTCGCATTCGGCGAACTGCAGTTTATCGCCGTCGGCACCCCGCCCGATGAGGATGGCTCCGCCGATCTGAAGTATGTACTGGCCGTCGCGCGCACGATCGCCGAGCACATGCAGGATCACAAGATCATCATCGACAAGTCCACGGTGCCGGTGGGTACCGCTGACCGGGTGCGCGCCGAAGTGGCTGCGGTACTGGCGCAGCGCGGTGCCGCGCTCAGCTTCGATGTCTGCTCCAACCCGGAATTCCTCAAGGAAGGCGCCGCCATCGAGGATTTCACCCGCGGCGCCCGCATCGTCCTCGGCACCGACTCAGCTCATGTGGAGCAGCGGATGCGCGAGTGCTACGCGCCCTACAACCGCAACCATGAAAAACTGATTTTCATGGATATCCGCTCCGCGGAGCTGACCAAGTACGCCGCCAATGCGATGCTGGCCACCAAGATCAGCTTCATGAACGAGATCGCCAATCTGGCCGAACGGCTCGGTGCGGATATCGAACAGGTGCGCCAGGGGATCGGCTCCGATCCACGTATCGGCTACCACTTCATCTACCCCGGCTGCGGCTACGGCGGTTCCTGCTTCCCGAAGGATGTGCAGGCCCTGGCGCGCACCGCGCAGCAGGTGGGCTACCAGGCACAGCTGCTGGATGCCGTCGAAGCAGTTAACACGCGGCAGAAATCGGTGCTGTTCCAAAAGCTGTCGCAGGCATTCGATGGCAACCTTGCCGGCCGTACGATCGCGGTCTGGGGACTCGCATTCAAGCCCAATACCGATGACATGCGCGAAGCGCCGAGCCGCACGCTGATGGAAAGTCTCTGGGCGGCTGGCGCCCGCGTGCAGGCATTCGACCCGGAAGCGATGGAAGAAACGCGCCGTATCTACGGCGAACGCGAAGACCTGACACTGGTGGCACACCGCGACGATGCCCTCAGCGACGCCGATGCGCTGGTGATCTGCACCGAGTGGAAACAATTCCGCACCGTCGATTTCGACTGGTTGCGCCAGCAACTCAAGCAGCCGGTGGTCGTCGACGGCCGCAACCTGTACGAGCCGGAACAGGTGCGCGCCGCGGGCCTTCTGTACTTCGCGATCGGCCGCGCCGATTCACTGAAGCCGGTGGTGTGACCGATGCGTGTACTGGTCACCGGTATCGCCGGCTTCATCGGTTCAGCACTGGCACGCGCACTGCTGGCACGGGGCGATCAGGTCGTCGGTGTCGACAACCTGAACGACTATTACGATGTCCGCCTGAAGCGGGCCCGCCTGCAGCTGCTGGAAGCTGAACCCGGCTTCGAGTTCATCCAGGCCGATATCGCCGACACTGCCACGCTACTGGCGCTATTCCAACGCGCCCGCTGCAGCCGAGTCGTTCACCTGGCAGCTCAGGCCGGCGTGCGCTACTCGCTGGAAAATCCGCACAGCTATGGTCAGTCCAACCTGGTCGGCTTTCTGAACATTCTCGAGGGCTGCCGCCATCACGACATCGAGCATCTGGTCTATGCGTCATCGAGTTCTGTCTACGGCGCCAACGAGACGACACCGTTCAGTATCCATGACAACGTGGACCACCCGTTGTCACTCTACGCCGCTACCAAGCGCGCCAACGAAGCGATGGCACACAGCTACAGCCACCTGTATGGCCTGCCGGCCACCGGCCTGCGTTTCTTCACGGTCTATGGCCCCTGGGGGCGCCCCGATATGTCGCCGATGCTGTTTGCCGACGCGATTATCCAAGGTAAACCACTCAAGGTCTTCAACTATGGCCGCCACAAGCGCGACTTCACCTTTATCGACGATATCATCGACGGTGTAGTGCGCTGTCTTGATCGCATTCCTCAGGGGAATCCGGACTGGTCAGGGCTGAGACCAGATGCGGCCAGCTCGAAAGCGCCCTGGCGACTGTACAACATCGGCGCCAGCCAGCCGGTAGAGCTGCTGTACTACATCGAACTGATGGAAAAGGCATTCGGACGCGAAGCGAAGAAAGAATTGCTGCCGTTGCAGCCGGGGGATGTGGAGCAGACTTATGCCGATGTCAGCGAGCTGAGCCGCGACACCGGCTATCAGCCCACTGTATCCATAGAACAGGGTATCGAGCGTTTTGCGCGTTGGTACCGTGACTATTACGGCATCGAGTGACGAATAACGCTTGGACTCAGTCGCTATCGGCGGACAACAACTGCTGCGCCACCAGCTGTTCGAGCCGCTCAAGCGCCCCCTGACTGGCCAACAGATAGCGACGCCCAGCCTCGCCGGCGCGCTGACGCGCCGATGCAGAACCGATCAGCTCGGCCAGAATCCGGACCAGCCCGGACTCGTCCTGGACCTGGCGCAGTCCGCCGGCGTCGCTCAGCGCCCGGGTTATTTCCGCGAAATTGAACGTATCCGGCCCCACGACCACCGGCTTGCCCAACGCTGCCGGCTCCAGCGGGTTGTGCCCGCCGGTGCCACTGAAACTGCCGCCGACAAACGCCACATCCGCCGCTGCGTACATCAGCATCAGCTCACCCATGGTATCGCCGATGTAGATCTCCGTGTCTGTCGACACCGGATCGGCCTGACTGCGGCTGGAGACGGCATCGCTGTAGCCCTGCGCCAGCGTTCTGACCGCCGCAAACCGCTCCGGATGACGCGGCACCAGCATCAGCACCAGCCCCGGCCATTTCAGCGCCAGCTGCTGCCAGCAACGCAGCAGCAACTCATCCTCGCCCTCGTGGGTGCTGGCACCGATCAGCACCGGGCGGGTCTCGCCAAGCTGTACCCGAAGCTGTCTGCCCGCCTCGATCTGGTCCGGATCGGGGCACAGATCAAACTTGATGCTGCCCGTCACATGCAGCTGTTCGCGCGCCAGCCCGAGCTCAATAAAGCGCTCACCGTCAGTACGACTCTGCGCCGCCACCAGTGTCAACCGGCCCAGCATCGGCCGCACCAGTCGGGCGATACGCGCGTAGCCGCGTGCCGAGCGCGCTGACAGACGGGCATTGGCCAGCACCACCGGCACGTTGCGTGCCGCACATGCGGCCAGCATGTTGGGCCAGAGTTCGGTTTCGACAATGATGCACAACGCCGGATTGACCCGGCGATGAAACCGCCACCAGGCGTCCGGCAGATCCCAGGGGCAGTAACGGTGCTGCACCCGTGTGCCAAACAGCGCCTGTACCCGCTCGGCACCGGTGGGGGTCATCGTTGTCACCAGAATCGGATGCTGTGGATAACGCGCCAGCAGGCGCTCGATCAACGGGGCAATCGCCACCGTCTCACCTACGGACACGGCATGGACCCAGATCGGGCGCCCCTTAGTGGCAAGCGTCGGAGCACACCCCAGGCGTTCCGAGATCCGCTGTCGGTACGCCGGCGCCCGGCGGCCACGCCACCAGATGCGCAGCAGAATCAGCGGCAGCGCCAGATAGTACAGCAGCGTGTAGAGCGCGCGCGCCACGATCGCCCCGTCAATCCTGGAACTGCATGGCGTGAAGGGTCGCATACGCGCCGCCTCTGGCCAGCAGCTCCTCGTGCGTCCCCTGTTCGACGACACGACCATGGTCCATGACGACGATCAGGTCCGCGCTCTCGATCGTCGACAGGCGGTGTGCGATCACCAGCGTCGTGCGCCCCTTGACCACCTCGGCCAGTGCCGCCTGAATGTGGCGCTCCGATTCCGTATCCAGTGCCGATGTGGCCTCATCCAGAATCAGCAGCGGCGCATTCTTGAGGATCGCCCGCGCAATCGCGATGCGCTGGCGCTGGCCACCGGAAAGCAGCACACCGTTTTCACCTACCATCGTATGGATACCCTCCGGCATCCGCTCGAGAAACTCGGTCACATGCGCCGCCTTCGCGGCCGCGAGGATCTGCTCTTCGCTGGCCCCGGCCATCGCCCCGTAGGCGATATTGTCGGCGATGGTGCCGTTGAACAGCACCACCTGCTGGTTCACAAGAGCAATCTGACTGCGCAGACTCTCAAGCGTGTACTCTTGCAGCGGTACGCCATCCAGCAGGACCTCGCCCTGCCAGCCATCATTGAAACGGGGCAACAGAGAGGCCAGTGTCGACTTGCCACTGCCCGACCGGCCGACCAGTGCCACCGTCTTGCCGGCGGGAATATGGAGTGAAACATCCTGCAACGCCGGCTGCTCCTGCCCCGGGTATCTGAACCCGAGCCCGCGCATCTCAAGGGCACCTGAGACGCGCTCAACGCTGCGTGTGCCGCTGTCACGCTCCGGCTCCACGTCCATCACCTCGAATACCGCCTCGGATGCAGCCACACCTTTCTGAATCACGCTGCTCAGATCGGTCAGTTGACGCAGCGGCTTGGTAATGAGGCCCGCGGCGGTGAGAAACGCCACAAAACCACCGGTCGTCATCTCCCCCATGACATCGGGGTGCATGGCCACAAACAGAAGTCCTGCCAGTGCCATCGCAATCAGGAACTGTACCGTCGGCGTGTTCAGCGACTGGGTCACCACCATCTTCATGAACTGGCGGCGGTTGTGCTCACTGGCACCATGAAAGCGGTCACGCTCGAACTCGGTACCCCCGAAGATACGCACGATCTGATAGCCCTTGATCGTCTCCGATGCCGCGCTGGTAATGTCTCCGACGGATTCCTGCAGCCGTCGACTGAGCTTGCGGATGCGGCGTGACGCCACCGTGACGACAAGGCCGATAAACGGCGCAGCAAGCACGAAGATCAGCGTCAGCTTCCAGTTCAGATACAGCAGGTAAGCCGACAAGCCGATCACGGTAAGTCCTTCGCGCAGCGCCGTCTTCACCGCATCGGTGACCGCACCCGTCACCTGCTCCACATTGTAGGTCAGCTTCGCCAGCAGGTGGCCACTGGCATTCTGGTGATAATAGCTGGCCGGCAGCGTCAGCATGCGATCGAACAGATCTGTGCGCAGCCCATGAATCACCTGCCGCGCCACATGACTGATGGTGTAGTTGCCAACAAACGTGGCCACACCCCGCAGCGCGAAAATACCCAGCACCATCAGCGCCAGCATGGTGCGCTGCTCAAGAGCGCCCTGCTCGACCGCATTGACCACCAGCTCAAGCCAGCGCGCCGACCACGCCTGCGTCGCGCCATACAGTGCGAACGCCAGAAAGCTGATGACGAATGCAAACCAGTAGGGTTTCACGTAGACCAGCAGCCGCCGGTACAGCTGCCAGGTGCCTTCAACGGCCGGTGTTGATTGCTGCTTTGCGGATTTACTCATGCGCAACCTTTCTGCATCTGAAGCCGGACATTATACATACCGCGGTTTCGGGTAGTAACGTCGCGCAGGGCCCGCGTCTGACACGGCGGCGACGATTTGCTGCGCCCCGGTGCTGTCCGTAGAATAGGCGCACATTCAAGGTACCCACCATGACCCGCGCAACAGATTCCGATAACACGTTTCTTCACCCACGCTACTGGCTGACCTGGATCGGCATCGCCCTGCTGTGGCTGTGCAATCGGCTGCCACTGGGCGCGCAATATCGGCTCGGACGCTGGCTCGGCAAAGCGCTTTACCTCTGCCTGCCGCAGCGACGACACGTGGTACGCGTCAATCTGGCACTCTGCTTCCCCGAAAAAAGCGCACAGGAACGCGAAGCTCTGGTGCGCGAAACCTTCGCCAACAACGGCATCGGGATCTTTGAAACCGCGATGGCCTGGTGGACCCCCAGGTCCGCCTTCCATAATCGGGTCATCTTCAAGGGTCGCGAACACCTCGAGCGGGCCCATGCACAGGGCCACGGGGTACTGCTGCTCGGCGCGCATTTTTCGACGCTGGATCTGGGCGGACTTCTGTTCTCCGATTACTTCCCGGTGGATGCGATGTACCGTCGTCACAACAATCCACTGATGGAGCGGATCATCACGCGCGGCCGCCAGCGCTACTTCGGTCAGGCGATCGAACGCTCAGATATCCGCTCGGTTATCCGTGCGCTGAAAAAAAACCATATTATCTGGTACGCCCCTGACCAGGACTTCGGTCGCAAACAGTCAGTGTATGCGCCCTTCTTTGGCGTCAGCGCGGCCACGATCACGGCCACCAGCCGGCTTGCCAAACTGAACGGCTCGCCGATCCTGATGCTGGCCCAGCACCGACTGCCGGACGGTCGTTATGAACTTGAACTGTTCCCGGTGATCGAACCCTTCCCCAGCGGCGACGATGTCGCCGATGCCACCCGCGTCAATGCTGAGATCGAGCGTGCCATCCGCAAGGATCCGGCGCAGTACATGTGGGTGCATCGACGCTTCAAGACGCATCCGAAGGGGAAGAACTACCTGTACAACAACTCCGCTAACGAGCCAGATTCACTATGATCACCGTAATGCAGGTCTGCGGCGCCAAAAACCCGGGGGGAGCCGAGTCCCACTACCTCCGCTTCTGTCTGGAGATGAATCAGCGTGCAGAAACGCGGGTCGTCGTAGTGGTACGACAAGGCTCGTGGTTGGCAGAGCAGTTCAAGTCCACTCCGCTGACGGTCTATGAACTGCCCTTTAAGGGTCGATGGGATATCTATACCCGTTTGCGCCTCAAGCACATTGCCCTGCATGAAAAGGCGCAGGTTGCCCAATGCTGGATGAGTCGAGCCGCCAGCCTGATGCCTCCGGTTGAAGGCACGCTGAATTTAGGCCGTCTGGGCGGCTACTACGCTGTAAAAAACTTCAAACACATGGACTGGCTGGTCGGTGCCACCGAAGACCTTGCCCGACATGTTCGGGACAGCGGGTACCCGGCAGCACGCACTGCCGTTATACCCAACTTCGTCAACCCGCCCATCAGCGAAGATCCGGCCGTTTCATCCCGACTGCGCAGCCAATTGCAGCTGGCCGGGAAAAAAGTGCTTTTCACCCCCGCACGCCTGCACAGTGTTAAAGGGCTGGATACTGCACTCGAAGCATTAGCCCTGCTGCCTGAAGAGTATGTTTATATTTTGGCCGGTAATGGGCCCGAAGAGTCCACCCTGCGCCAGCAGATTGATCAACTCGGCCTGCACAACCGCGTGCATCTGGTGGGATGGACGGACAATATTTCCCAGTACTGCTACATCAGCGATTTCTTCCTGGTACCCTCTCGGCGTGAAGCATTCGGCAGCGTCCTGCTCGAAGCCTGGTCACACCGCTTACCGCTGATCAGCTCAGACTCTGAAGGTGCCACCGCCATCACGGAACACGAAAAAACGGCCCTCATCTTTCAGAAGAACAAGGCTGACGAACTCAGCCAGGCCGTTCTCCGACTCGCCAACGATACGTCGCTATCCCAGCAGCTGGTACTGGCTGGATACGAGGAATATCAACACCGATACACTGCCAATAGCGTCATGAGTGCCTACATCAGCCTGTACAGGCAGATGCTTTCTTAGATGCTGATTTCGGCGGACATAACAGGCGGAGCCAACACGAAATGACCGGCGCTTCCCGCTGCCGAAAGTCACAACTCTGCATGAATAATCATAAATAATATAAGGTATACCGGTACCACGACCGGCCGCGACTACGGAGCCACCATGTCATTCCAGCACGCTTTAGAGCGCCATCGTTCACTGTTTTCTCGCCTTGATACTCTCCAGCCGGAAGTCGAGGCTCAAGCCGAAGATGTTCTCCGCTGCCTGCATAACGGCGGTAAAGTGATGTTCATGGGCAACGGCGGCAGTGCGGCAGACTGCCAGCACCTGGCTGCCGAATTTGTTGTCCGCTATCGTAACGAACGCAAGCCACTGGCAGCGCTGGCCCTTACAGTCGACACATCGATTCTGACAGCGCACACGAATGACTACTGCTTCGACACGCTCTTTTCCCGCCAGATAGAAGCGCTGTGCAAACCTCAGGACCTGGTCATCGGCCTGTCAACGTCCGGTAACAGTGAAAATGTGATCCGCGGCATTACGGCAGCAAATGAGATCGGTGCCGTGACCTGGAGCTGGACCGGGGAAGATGGCGGACGTATCAAAACCATCAGCAATCAGTGCATCCGCGTTCCCAGCAGCGAAACAGCACGCATTCAGGAAGCACATATTTTTATCGGGCACTGGATTTGCGAGTATCTCGACACACAGGTGGCGTCCCGATGAAGCTGGTCATACTCGATCGCGACGGTGTCATCAACCAGGACTCCGACGCATACGTTAAAAGCTGCGAGGAGTGGATCCCGCTGCCGGGCAGTATCGAAGCGATCGCGCAGCTCAGCCTGGCAGGTTTTCGGGTCTGCGTTGCAACGAACCAATCCGGGCTGGCGCGGGGGTACTTCACCGAGGAGACACTCGACGCCATGCACTCGAAGATGCTGGAGCTGGTCGCACTTCATGGCGGCCGCATCGATCATATCGAGTGGTGCCCTCACCTCCCCCATCATGACTGCCTCTGTCGCAAACCATTACCCGGTCTTATCGACCGTATTCTGGGACACTATGAACAGGAGGAAGTCGAGGAGTGCTGGATGATCGGTGATAGCCTGCGAGACCTGGAAGCAGGGGCCGCAAGAGGTTGTCACCCCATTTTGGTACGCACCGGCAAAGGAGAGCGAACACTGGCCGACAAGCGCGAGCAATTACCTCAGGGCACCCGCATATTCTCAGACCTGTCCGAGGCCGTTGACAGCATCCTCTCCGAAGGGGGCTGACAGCTGTTCCAGTAAAGACGTGACCCGCGCTTCAACTTCGCCGACATCAATGGCATTGATGGGAATACGTTTTATGTAACATTTCGGCGCACCGACAGCACCCACCTCGTCGTCATCCCCGGTCGAAAACAGTGTCACCAGCGGCACCTGCAAGGCACCGGCAATATGTGCCGGTCCGGTATCGTTACTCACCAGAACGTTACAGCTCGCTATCGCACCGGACAGCTGCGAAAGATCAAGCCCGGTACAGACATCGATATTCTCGATACCCTCAAAGGCCGCCAGCAAGTCTGCCTCGGACGGGCCGGCAAAAACGCGGATGTGCATGGTCTTGCTCAAGCGCTTCGCCAGTTCAGCGAAATGCTGCTCAGACCAGCGCCGAGACTCCTGGCTGGAGCCAATATTCAGCCCAACGACCGGCCCTGAGGTCATGGCTGCCAACTCTTTACGAACGCGCTCTGCACGCTCACTCAGTACCAGCCTGGGCGTGTAAATCTCGGGAAGTAGTTGTGCGATGCGGGCGAACTGCTGAATGCGATGGCCGCTTTTCCGCAGCGGTACGCAGATGTCATACGCACCGGCGTACTTGGCCTTCTTCGGCGCACCGATTTTCTCTTTTGCGCGAGCCATTCGCGTCAGAAAGCCCGTTTCACCGAAGTTCTGAAAGTCCAGGACGCGATCAAAAGGCCTGCGGCGTACCGCGCGCACGACACGCCACAACTCCAGCAACGACGCCACTAAGCGACGTTGCCGAAACGGCTTGCGATCCAAAGCGATGACATGATCCACCACACCGCCCAGCTCGGTGACGATCCCCGCATTTACCACATCGCAGAGCAATGTGATTTCACAGCCGGGATATTGACTTCGATACTGTGCGAGCACACCGCTGAGCATGACGATATCGCCCAACCCGCTAAAGCGAATGGCAAGGATACGCATCGATTACCCCTGGTAGCCGAACTGCTGATAGATCCTGCGAATGTCCGGCACATACGCCGCGATCCCCTCCTCCAGCGATACTCGCGGCACATAGCCGAGATCCCGCTCGGACAAACTGTTATCCGCCTGGGTATGCATCTGATATCCGCTATAAGGGTTGGGGAAATAGTCAATCGGCAACTCAGTTCCGAGCTCTCGCTGCAAAATATCTGCGATGTCCTTGAAACTGCGACACTGTCCAAATCCGACGTTGTAAACGCCGCTGTGAGGGGTTTCCATGGCCAGCAGATTGGCCTCGACAACATCGTCAATATTGACGAAGTCACGCATGATCCTGTCTGAGCCCTCAAACAGGCGTGGAGGACGGCCATCTAGAATCTGCAGCCCCAGCTGCAGTACCATCGAAGCCGTTTTTCCCTTGAAATATTCGCCGGGCCCGTACACGTTGAAATAGCGCAGCCCGACCGTCTTCAAGTCGGGCGCCTGCTCCCGAACGCGTGCGGCCAGATCATCCATGGCGCGCTTGCTGTAGCCATATACGTTATCCGGCGCTTCCTGACCGACTCGTTGAGGCGATGCGCTCGCCCCATAAGTCGCGGCGCTTGACGCATAAATCATCTGTGCGCCACAACGCCGGGCCAGTGACAGCAAGTCACCAAACGCATTGACATTAGTTTGCATCACCAGCATCTGATTATCCGCTCGGGTGTCGGAAATCGCAGCCTGATGCAGGATATAGTCGAAGCTGTAG
The DNA here is from genome assembly GCA_030602245.1 of Marinobacterium sp. GTDB lineage: Bacteria > Pseudomonadota > Gammaproteobacteria > Pseudomonadales > Balneatricaceae > Marinobacterium_D. The sequence continues at coordinate 37,337 of JAUWAC010000007.1, read as the reverse complement.
TCTTCAAGACGCGCCAGATCCCGGGCGTTGTTGATATCACCACACAGGACCTCTCCCCGGAAATCGACCAGGTTCTGCCAGCTGCCGAGGCTGATAGGATTGCCGTTACCAAAGCACGTACCGTCCTGAAACCGGTCAAATACCACAACCCGTGCGCCCGGCCAGCGGCGTTCGATGGTGAGCGCCAGATTACTGCCGATGAATCCCGCTCCACCTGTAATCAGCACTGCCTTGCCATTGAGATTCAGACTCATTGCTCTACTCTCGCTCATTCTGGGTCGCATCCGACTTGATTTTGTCAACAATCAGCGTGGTCGAACAGCGGTCAAGAAACGGCATCAACTCCACGCGCCCGCCATAGCTTTTGACAAAATCAGCCCCCACAACCGTTTCCGGTGTGTAATCGCCTCCTTTGACAAGAACGTCCGGCTTTACCGCACGAATCAACGCTTCCGGGGTGTCTTCACTGAACGGAACGACCCAGTCAACTGCAACCAGGCCGGCAAGCACAGCCATGCGCCGCTCGACCGGATTGATGGGGCGCCCGGCGCCTTTCAGACGCCGAACAGAGTCATCATCGTTTACCGCCAATACCAACCGATCGCCGTGGGCACGCGCCTGTTCAAGATACCCGACATGCCCCGCATGCAGAATATCGAAGCATCCATTGGTAAATACGATCGTCTCCCCAGCAGCCCGAGCCTCTTCCAGTGCCTGTAACAACTGCTCCTGCGTGACAACACCACACTCAGCGCGGGTTTCCGACTGCAACACAGACCGTAACTCCGGGACGCTGACCGGGGCAGTGCCCAGCTTCCCTACGACAATGCCGGCCGCCACATTGGCAACGGCGACCGCAGCCTGAAGACTTTCGCCAGCGGCCAGCCCTGCTGCAAGCGTCGAAATCACCGTATCGCCGGCTCCCGTCACATCGAAGACCTCGCGTGCACGCGCCGGGTAGTGATGCTCAGCACCATCTCGCTCTATCAGCGTCATGCCATGTTCACTGCGCGTCACCAGAATCGCCTCAAGCGACAACGACTTGACGAGTTTCAGCCCTTTCTCGACCAACTCTCGTTCGCTGGTACAAGGTCCCACGACCGCTTCGAATTCCGCCAGATTCGGCGTCAGCAGAGTGGCGCCTTGGTAGCGCGAAAAATCAGTCCCTTTGGGATCGACGAGAACCGGCTTGCCCGCCTGACGTGCAATTTCGATGAGTGTTTGCACATCATGCAGGGACCCTTTGGCATAATCGGACAGCACAACGACATCCACCGACGCCACCTGCGTTTGGAAACGCTCCCTTATCAGGCGGGCATAGTCCTGTTTGAACATCTCCTCGAAGTCAAGCCGAATCAGTTGCTGATGGCGGCTCAGTACCCTCAGCTTGGTGATGGTCGGTTCGCTCTGGCTTTCCACCAGATCATGCCGCACATTCGACGCATCCAGCAGTTGCTTCAGCTCCGCACCGTTGGCGTCACTGCCGACGATACCGATCAGCGATGTCGTCGCCCCGAGTGCGGCCGCGTTGGCTGCCACATTGGCGCCTCCACCCGCACGCATCTCGTCCTGTCTGACCCGCACGACCGGCACCGGCGCCTCAGGCGAAATCCGCCCGGTATCACCGTGCCAGAAACGATCGAGCATAAGATCGCCCACGATCAATACGTTACCTTGATCAAAGCGTGGCATTCTCAGTTTCATACAACCTCTTTCACGTCGCGTGACGCCGTCGATAACGATCTACCGTGGCAGGTATGGTGCCAGTTTCTCAAGTGCATCCGATATGTCGATGTGATCAAAATAGCGCCCTTCAACCGGTACATTTCGAGCCGGGGGCGTTCCGTTGGGATAGTAGACCTGGTCATACACAGCTATCGACCACGGCCCCCATGGAGCAGACCGAATCCAGCTCGTGGGCCCAAACAAACCGATAGTCGGTGTTTTTTGCACTGCGGAAATATGCATGGCAGCCGAGTCGGTTGATACGGTCAACAGGGCACCACTGAGCACCTGTTTCAGCTCCCCAAGACTCGTTTTCCCTGCCAACACTTCGGTTTGTCCCTCTAACTGTGAGGCCAGTGCCTGCACATACTCCCGTTCCGAAGCATCACCTGTCAGCACAAAACGCACACCGAAGCGCTCAAGCAACTGTCGAGCAATATACTGCCACCTTTCAACCGGTAGTCGCTTGCAGGCCCACTTGGCGCTGGAGCCGCAGTTGAGCACGATGTAATCCGAGCTGCGAGGCTCGAAGATCATATCGATCTCCCCCAGCAGTCCCGAAGGCGCTGCTATACCCCTGAAAATGTCGGTCGCAGGCTTGTTAAGCGAGATCTGCCGGTTATCAAATACCTTGGCACCTGACAGTCGACGCAGGATCCTTGAACGATCATTGTTTTGCAGGTCGACGACCTGATGAAAGTGCCGACGCCGCATCTCCCAGGCGAGGCGCAGCATCGAACGCACACGTTTATCTGGCAGCACGAGAAAGTCGTCAAACTCATCCTTCAGAAAGGCATGACCCAGCGTGGACGTAACGATCACTGGCTTGCGTCGAAAAGCGCGCAGAACCGGCAACGCTGCCGCCAAATCACCCAGCGCACTGAACCGAATGACCGCATCAGCCCCGGACTCCAACTGACCCATTCCCCTTGAAGAGGCCATATCACGTTTCAATTTTATGTCCCTGCCTATACTAGCCGGTCCTGAAAACAGGGTCAGGCTGTAGCCGCCGCCCCTTCCTGATCGCTCGCGAACGATTCCAGCACGTTACTGATACGTGAATGAAGACTCTATGCCTGGAACCGCCGACAGAACATGCACCACCTTGCTCGCCACCAGCGCATGGCCGGCTTCATTTAAATGAGTTCCATCTTCATGCACATAATCGTCCAGCATAGCTTTGAGATCATGATAGGTTTCAACTATATAAACGTTTGAGTACTGATCTGACAGAACCTTTAAAGCGGCGTTATACTCTTCTATTTTAACATTCCTGGGGAGATCTTTATTAGGCGAAGTTTCAATGAGCAACACCACACCTTTAGTCGCCTCAATAATTTCTTTTATATTGCTTATGTACTCATCAATCTCAACAACGCACGCCTCTCCAAAAAACCTTCCTAATGACAGTCTTTTAGCAATCTTTTTATATTTTTTAGCAAACTTACGTCCAATTTTGCGTAGCTTTCCATCCGGGTAATACAGTACATAAGGCGCTTTGGCCACGGTCACCCAAGAGTCGACCAAGCCGAACTGAACCGTTACTATGCTGATATCTTCACCATAGCGATCCTGAAAAACCCTCTTCCCTTCTCGGGTGGTAAGCATGGCCATTCCTGTATTGAAACCATCATAACCAATGCTGGCACTAACCAGATCAGGGTAACTATTACCTTTCTCGATACCAACTCCCAACGTATTACAGTCGCCGAGAAATAGAATCTTTCGCCCCATCATAGTGCCCCCTATGATACTCCATATGAAAATCCAAAAGAGCTATCTTTGCGACGTTTCAACTGCCAAATGATCCCTAATAGGGAAAAATAGAAAAAACTAAAATAGACACTGTTCATGCCCTTATCCAGCAGACACCCGATAAAAACGGACACAAGAAGAGATAGCAGGACCGCATATGCTTTACGCCCGATCGAGTTTTCAGAACGATAGAAATCAACAATCCCAGAAAGGGCGAAAACTGTCAGTAAAACCAGAGCTATAAACCCTGAAATACCAAGCTCCCAATACAACTCCAGCAACACATTATGGAGATGTTTTGGAGGAAAGCCTTTTATCGTTTCTGCGCTCTGCTCCAACCCACCACCTATCAGTATATTATCAGGCTGATGGCTCCACGCCGCCAGCCACAGGTCTGTCCGGGTAGTTGATAGTTTAGATAAGAACCTGACAACGTCGTTATAATCGTACCACCCATGTGAAATTCCCCATAGGTGAGCGGAAAAAAACGTTATCAATACAGACAAAGTAACGACGATAGCAAGCTTAGCCTTACGGAATAAAAATACCCCATAACACATGACAGCGACTGAAGCTGCAACCAGCTCCGTTCGACTATCGGCAAACAGGAGTGCCAGAAAGCCCAGGAACAGAATCGCATATCGCTGCCATCGCCGCTCTATCAAAAAAACCAACGGCAACATCATCGCCAGTGACATGACATTAACATCAACAGCAGCGCGCCACGCCTTTTCGAAAAGCAATCCAGAGTAGTCATATGCTGCCATACCCAATCTAAAAGCCAGTATTAACAAAACGGCCCTTCCGACCTGCGCAAACTCTACCGATCCTTTCCATATATACATAAATATGAAAGTTAATGTCGAGAGCCAAAAAACAGCATATTCACCCAATTCCACTTTATCAAAGTTGGCAACCAGATTAGCAAGCAGCAAGAATGAAAAAATGATGTAAACTGCTACCACTCGATCGCGAAGAAAGTCGCGACCAGCATTTATCGCGTATGCTAGGCATATGCTCCCTGCAACGACATATAGAAAAAGAGATACATTCCCAAGTGCTCGCCCAAGGCCGAACAGCACAATAATTAAAAATGGAAATATAATTATTTTTCTTTCATACCAAAGGAAAAAATCCCTGATCATTAAAAATCCAATCCCAGTCAATACAAATAAAAGAGCGTTAATATTCATTAACCGCCAATAGCTCTTTATACACCGCCAGCGTATTTTCGAGCATCGCGGACAAGGTGAAACGATTGTTTTTGATTGCCTCGCCACCCGATTGCGACAACAGCGCCTGAATCCGTTCTGCCAGTATCGGGATCGGCGCCTCCAGCGGTACCGCCCCCTGTGGATACAGCGCGCTGAGGATTTCACCGACACCGCCGTGATCGTAACCTGCCACCGGCGTACCGATACTCAAAGCCTCAAGCACCGTGCGACCGAACGACTCAGGCTTGGTCGACAGTGATAATACTAGATCGGAGATGGCATAAATGTCACGGATATCGCGTCGCGCGCCGGTAAACGTCACGGCATCTGACAGCCCCAACGCCTCGACCTGCTGGTACAGCTCCTGTGCATATTGACGGCGTTTCGGATCTTCGCCACCGACGATCAGTCCGTGCACAGGCACCCCGTTGTTGCGCAGGCATGCGATCAGCTCGAGGAATCGCCCGTGTCCTTTCAGTCGTGTCAGCCGCCCGGGCAGGGTCAGCAGCTTTTGCCCCGCCAGATGGGGGTACTGCGCCTGCCATTGTTCCAGCCAGCGCCTCTGCGGTTGATACCCGCGGGGAAATTCCTGCGCATCGACACCACGGTAGATCAGCCGAATCCGTGCCGGGTCGGTTTCCGGATAGTGCTGGCGAATATAGGCGTCCACCGTTCTGGACACGGCGATCACCCGCTCACCACGGCACATAATGCTGCTATAGCGCCCGGTCGAGTACAGCCCGTGCACCGTCGTGACCAGATGCGGGCGCGTTTCAACCGGCAGCCCGCGCCAGGCCAACCAGCAGACCCACGCGGGCATGCGCGAGCGCAGATGCAGAATGTCGGGCCTCTCCTGGAGCAGCCAGCGCCTCAGTGCAAATACATGACGGAAGGTCCACGGGGTTTTGCGTCCCATATCCCAGCCAACATGACGACTGCCTTCCTGCTCCAACGTTTGTACCAGCCGGCCACCGGCCGAGATCACGACGGATTCATGGCCATGCTGAACCAGGTAACGCGCAACTTCGAGCGTACCTTTTTCCACCCCGCCACCATCCAGTGCCGGCAGTACCTGAACGACCTTCACGCCGCCATCTCCCGGCCGGGTTGATCGCTGTTGCGCATCACAACCTCAGATCCACCGCATCCGCCGGCAGCACATACTTGAGGTCATACAGCAGATGCTCAGGCTTGCCCCAGCGCCGGATCGATTCGGCCCCCAGAGCACGAAACTCGCGGTGGGCTACAGCAAGCATGATGCCGTCGTAGGTGCCCTCCGGCACCGTAGTCAGCGGCTCGATACCATACTCGTCACCGGCCTCCTGGGGGTCGACCCAGGGATCATAGACATCCACTTCGGCACCGTATTCGCGCAGCGCCTGTACGATATCGATGACGCGGGTGTTGCGCAGGTCCGGACAGTTTTCCTTGAACGTCAGCCCCAGAATCAGAATTCGACTGCCGGCAACATGAATGCGACGTTTGAGCATCGCCTTGACCATCTCGTCGGCAACGTAGGCCCCCATATTGCTGTTGATGCGTCGCCCGGCGAGGATCACGTCCGGGATGTAGCCGACGGACTGCGCCTTGTAGGTCAGATAATAGGGGTCGATGCCAATACAGTGGCCGCCCACCAGGCCGGGCCGGAAGGGCAGGAAGTTCCATTTGGTGCCGGCGGCTTCCAGAACCTCTTCGGTATCGATGCCCAGCTTGTTGAAGATAATTGCCAGCTCATTGACCAGCGCGATATTCAGATCACGCTGCGTGTTCTCGATCACCTTGGCCGCTTCAGCAACGCGGATGCTGCTTGCCTTGTGGGTGCCGGCGGTGATGATCGAGCGGTAGAGCGCATCGACCAGATCCGCGACCTCGGGCGTCGATCCGGAGGTGACTTTCTTGATCGTGGTGACTCGATGCTCCTTGTCGCCCGGATTGATTCGCTCAGGGCTGTAACCGGCGAAGAAGTCCTCATTGAAGCGCAGTCCGGAGTGACGTTCGATCACCGGGATGCAGTCTTCTTCGGTGGCTCCGGGGTACACGGTCGATTCGTAGATGACGATGTCGCCGCGGCTGACCAACCCGCCCAGCGTCTCAGACGCTTTCAGAAGCGGCGTGAGATCCGGCTGTTTCTGGCCGCTGATCGGTGTCGGTACGGTGACGATATAGACGTTGCACGCGCGCAGCGCTTCCGGATCAGCACTGAAGCTCAGTCGGCTCGCAGCCGCGAGCATCTCGTCCTCGACCTCGAGCGTGCTGTCGTGGCCCGCCTCAAGCTCGGCAATGCGCTCACGGCTGATGTCGAAGCCGACCACCGGGTAATGCTTGCCGAACTCAACCGCCAGTGGCAGCCCGACATAGCCCAGCCCGATGATGCCAATGTGGATCTGATCCAGTGTCGGCAGACTCATAACCATCCTCTTTTCAAAATTGCCTCGGCACAGCGTGCCGACTCGTTGAACCCTTCCGCCGGCGCCTGCAGCGGCGCCCCCGACCACTGCGGATACGCCGTCAGCAGTCCACGCTGCTTCAGCTGTTGCAATCCTCGGTACAGGCGCCCCTTGCGCTGCCAGGGCACCTCCAGTGCGCCGACCGCACAGCCCGCGGTCAGCGCCTCGTAGATCATCGACACACTGTCTTCGGTGACCCAGCACTGCTCCGTCGTGGCCAGCTGATCGGGCAGCCAGCCGGGGCCGGTGCTATCCACCGGAAACAGCTCGACACCCTCCAGTCGTGCCAGTTGCGCCAGCGTCGATGCCGGCGTCCGCCGCGATGTGGTCAGTCGCCACGGGCGCGGGTCGCGCCGCACCAGTGCGCGCAGTTGCTCCAGCAGGCGTGCTTCCTGCCAGCCGCTGTTGCGCGACGGCCCGCCGATCAGGATCATGCCACTGCCGGGGACCTTCGCCGCCGGCTGCATGCGGTTCAGTGCGCCACGGGTCGCCATCACGTTGGCCCGCGACGGGGGGGCATCATGCTCCGGGATCAGACAGAGATCGAACAGTCTCAGCGGCAGGCTCGGCTTCATCAGTACCACCGCCGGCACACCCCAGCAGCGCTTCAGCGCCAGCAGTGTCAGGTGCGTCGCATGGCCGGCGCCGACCAGCAGCGCTGGCCGATCAAGCCCCATGGGCACACGGCCCGTCATGAGGCTCAGCCACGCCTGTCGCGGCGTCAGCGGCGAGGTCTGCCCGAGCGTCACCTCCGAGCGCCGCGCGCGCAGTGCTTGAGCCAGCCCGAGTGACTGGTTCAGATGCCCGCTCTTGCCGTCACTGACAATCAGAATCCGCGTCAAAGCCCCTGTCCGCCCCTGTTACTGCGCCGCCCGGCGCCATGCGCTGAAATGGCGCCCATGATAAACAATTACGCCGTTGCTGGATATTCCGCTCCGCCGCCAGGCCCTACAATGACAGTCGTCATGCGCCGAGCGCAGGACCCGGCTCCGCCACCCGGCGCCAGCAGGCCGCGGCCTGACGGATCGGCGGGGCAAATAGCATCGGCATTTGCGTGCGGGCAATTCCATTTTTCGCCCGGATGCATACAATCTACACTCTTGCTCGCTCATGCCCGGCCGGGCACTCGCGCCGGCGTGAGAAATCGTCTCGTTCACTCGTAGGTAGGATGGTCAGTTATGTCCGCGTTCGGCTCCGTATTCATGCCTGAAATGGCAATCTCCTGGTTCGACGGTTCGCACTGGAGCGAGCGCGAGATCGTCTCCAGCGACAGCCTGACGCTGCACCCGGGCGCCCATGTGCTGCACTACTCCAGTACCTGCTTCGAGGGCCTGAAGGCATTCCGCCACGAGGACGGGTCGGTCAACATTTTCCGCATGGATCGCAACGTGGAGCGGTTCGCGCAGAGCTCTCACCTGCTGGCGCTGCCGGAGATCGACAAGGCGGCCGTATCGCAGATGATCATCGACATCGTCAAGCGCTTCGCCAGCGACGTGCCGCAGCCGCCGGGTTCGATGTATATCCGCCCGACCCATATCGGCACCGAGCCGGCGATCGGCAAGGCCGCCGTGCCCTCCGTGACCTCCTGCCTCTACATTCTGCTGTCACCGGTGGGTGACTACTTCGCCGGTGGCGACAAGGCACTGCGCCTGCTGGTCGACGACTCCGGCATGCGCTGCCCGCCGCACATGGGCATGATCAAGAGTGGCGGCAACTACGCCGGTGCGCTGCGCCCGACGATGAAAGCCAAAGCTGAGTACAAGGCCGATCAGGTACTGTTCTGCCCCGGTGGCGACGTACAGGAAACCGGCGCGGCCAACTTCCTGCTGATCGATGGCAACGAGATCATCACCAAGGCGCTGGACGAGAGCTTCCTGCACGGCGTCACCCGCGACTCGATCCTGACCATCGCCCGCGATCTGGGCATGACGGTTTCCGAACGCGACCTCTGCGTCGACGAACTGCTGGAGCGCGCGGTACGGCCCGGCTGTGAAGCAGCCCTGTCCGGCACCGCGGCGGTCCTGGCGCCGGTCGGCACGCTGATCCACCACGGCAAGGAGTATGCCGTTGGCAATGGCGGCATCGGTGACACCACAGTCAGGCTGCGCACGGCTCTGAACAACATCCAGTGGGGCCGCGCTGAAGACAGCCACGGTTGGCTGCTGAAGGTCTGAGCCCCCGCCGAGACGAAAAAGCCGGAGCGACTGCCCCGGCTTTTTTGATGCGACTCCCGATCAGACTTCCATCAACTCCCGCCAGCGCCTGCTGATCCGCTCGCGGTACTCCGTCATCTGGTCGCCGCTGACGACGGTCGGCTGGTTCTGCAGCGTCTGACGATGGCCGAACGCCCGATAGGCCTTATAGATGTCGCGCAGCTCTTCCGCCTGCTCCGGGGACATCAGCCCGGCGGCCTCGATCGACTCCAGAATGCGGATGTTGTCGGTATAGGTCATCAGCGCCGGCTCCCGGTGGGCATGCGCCAGCACCAGGTATTGCACCATGAACTCGATATCGACCAGACCACCGCGATCCTGCTTGAGGTGGAACTGCTGCTCTTCTTTGGCCGGCGATGTGCCAAGCTGCTGACGCATCTTCTCGCGCATCTCGCGGACCTCGGTGCGCAGCGTTTCCACCTCCCGTTCGCGCCCCAGAATCGTCTCGCGCACCCGCAGGAACTTCTCGATCACGCGCTCGCTGCCACTGACCGCCCGGGCCCGCACCAGCGCCTGATGTTCCCAGGTCCAGGCTTCTTTCTGCTGGTACTGCTCAAACGCATTCAGCGATGTCACCAGCAGCCCTGAGTTACCGGACGGACGCAGCCGCATGTCGACCTCGTACAGCTGCCCGGACGGCGTCAGCGTATTGAGAATATGGATGATGCGCTGCCCGAGTCGGGTGAAGAACACCTGATTGGGCAATTCACGCTGACCGCCGCGGGTCATCAGATTGGCATCGGCATCGTGAATAAAGACCAGATCCAGATCGGAGCCGTAGGACAGCTCGATCCCGCCCAGCTTGCCGTAGCCGACGATGATGAAGTCAGGATCACAGGGCTCGCCCTCGACACGCTGCGGCACCCCGTACTTGGCGGTCAGGTCGCGCCACGCGATCTCCAGTACCGCATCGAGCACCGTTTCGGCCAGCCAGGTCAGATAGTCGCTGACCTTCATCAGCGGCAGCGCGCCGGTGATATCGGAGGCCGCCACCCGCAGCACATGCGCATGCTTGTAATAGCGCAGCGCTTCCATCAGCTGCTCGGTGTCATCCTCGGGAATCCGCAGCATCAGCTGGCGCAGCTCATCCTTGAGACGCGCCTTGTCCGGCGGGGCGTACAGCGTGCGCGGATCGATCAGCTCGTCGAGCAGCCCGGGCTGGCGCGAAATCTGCTCAGCGAACCAGTGACTGGCCGAGCACAGCCGCACCAGCTGCTTCAGCGCCCCCGGGTTTTCCGCCAGCAGCACCAGATAGGCGGAACGGCGCAGCACCGCCTGAATCAGCAGCAGCACGCGCTCCAGCGTCAGTTCCGGGTTGTCGACCTCGCCCACCGCCTGCAACAGCCGCGGCAGTACCGCCTGCAGCCGCTCCTGACCAACCTGTTGCAGCATCTGCACGGTGCGCTGCTGCTGCAGATCACGCAGCTGTTGCAGCGCCCGCGCCGGCTCCCCGAAGCCCAGCTCGCTCAGGTAGCGTTCGGCCGGCTCTGTGGCCAGCTCAGCATCCCAAAGCGCGTGCCAGTCGGCGCTCTGCCGGGCCGCATCGGAGCCGGGCGCCTCCTCCTGCACCGGCGCGATGACGTCGGCAAAGTGGCGGGATACCGTGTCCCGATACCCCTGCAGTCGCGCGCTGAACTGCTGCCAGTCGTCGCACCCCATGACAAAGGCCAGCCGGGCCCGGCCGATCTCGTCACGCGGCAGCTCCTGGGTCTGGCGGTCGGCCACCGCCTGCAGCGCATGTTCGGTGTCACGCAGAAACCGGTAGGCCGCGAGCAGGTCATCGACCACCTCCTGCGGCATGCCGACACACTCGGGCAGCAGCGGCAGTATCCGGTTCAGCTCGCGCTGCTGCAGGCGCGGGTCGCGACCGCCACGGATCAGCTGAAACGCCTGCGCGATAAACTCCACCTCCCGGATACCGCCGGCGCCGAGTTTGACGTTCTGGTCGCGATTTTTCAGCTTCACTTCGCGATTGATCAGCGCCTTCATCTCGCGCAGCGATTCAAACGCACTGAAATCGATGTATTTGCGATAGACGAACGGGCGCAGCTGCGCCAGCAGCTCGGCACCGGCCTGCTGGTCGCCGGCGACCACACGCGCCTTGACCATCGCGTAACGCTCCCACTCGCGGCCCTGATCCTGATAGTAGGTCTCCATCGCATCGAAACTGCAGGCCAGCGGCCCCACGCTTCCGAACGGACGCAGCCGCATGTCGACACGGAAGACAAAGCCGTCGACGGTGCTGTTATCCAGCGCCTGAATCAGCTTCTTGCCGACCCGGGTGAAGAACTCCTGATTGCTCAGTGTCTTGTCGCGGCCATCGGTTTCACCATTTTCGGGGTAGGCAAAGATCAGGTCGATATCGGAGGACAGGTTCAGTTCATGGGCACCGAGCTTGCCCATGCCGAGCACGACCAGACGTTGTTCGACACGCTGCCCCGTGGCATCGATACCCATCGGCCGCCCCCAGCGCCGCACCGCATCGGTGTGCAGCCATTCAAGCGCCAGGTCGATCAGCGCATCGGCCAGATCCGACAGGGTGGCGGTGGTCTCGGCCAGGTCGGCACGCCGGCTCAGATCGCGCCAGATGATCCGCACCATCTCGCGCCGTCGGAACACGCGCAGACGACGCTGCAGCTCCGCCTCGCTGTCGCAGCCGGGCAGATACGCGCTGGCGGCGCGGCGCAACTCGCCCGGTTCGTAGCGGCGCAGCAGATCCCCGGCGTCGATCAGCTCACTCAGCAAGCCGGGCTGTCGCTGCAGCTGCTCGCAGAGGTAGTCGCTGCCGATCAGCAGCACCGGCAGATCCTCGGTGAGCGAGGGCGGCAACGGCGCACAGGCCGACACCGCCGCCTCAATCCGGTTCCAGTTCTGCTCCAGACAGGGGCGCAGTGCTTCCGGCACGCGCAGGCGCAGTGTGTCGATCATTCCCGGTTATCTCCTGACAGCTAGGGCTCACCCTACTGTAAACCAGAACTCGGGCGCAGGAACAGGCGCACCAATCCGGGGCGGCATGCGCCAATATGGTACTTGCCCGGCCGGTCAGAAATGGGGTATCTGTAACGGCACCGTCACAACAGGGAGGAGATTCAGGTCGTCGAAATCGCCGCCGGAAACACGCTAACCGCCTGTCTTCTTGGCAATTCCCCGATTTCCCGGCTACACCTATTAGCAGCACTTGCGGCAGCGGTTTCCCATGCCTCGGGCCACAACCGCGGCAGGAACACCGCACCAGAGCCGCCGACCGGAGACTGGAACAGGTTTTGCTAACTGAACGGTCAGTCAACAAATAGACAAGAAAAACAAGGGCACGACCGCCCGGTTATGGAATAAAACTCATCGAAGAGGATCCAAATGATGCTGAAAAAAACCTTACTGGCGACCGCTACGCTTTCGCTGACAATGACGACGCTCGCCACCAGCGCTCAGGCTGCCGGCACTCTGGACGCCGTCAAGGAACGCGATCATCTGCAGTGCGGTGTCACCTCCGGTGTACCCGGCTTCTCCGTTCCGGACGAGCAGGGTAACTGGGTCGGTCTCGATGTCGACGTCTGCCGCGCCATCGCCGCTGCAACGCTGGGCGATGCGGACAAGGTCAAGTACATCCCGCTGAACGCCAAGGAGCGTTTCACCGCGCTGGCGTCCGGCGAAATCGACGTGCTGTCCCGCGTCACCACCTGGACCCTGACCCGTGACAGCCAGCTGGGCATCAACTTCGCCGGCGTCAACTACTACGACGGCCAGGGCTTCATGGTGAAGAAAGATCTCGGCCTGAGCAGCGTCAAGGATCTGGACGGCGCGACCATCTGCGTACAGTCCGGTACCACGACCGAGCTGAACATGGCCGACTACTTCCGGACCCACGGTCTGGAACACACCCCGGTTGTCTTCGACACCAACGAGCAGGCGGCAACCGCATTTGATACCGGCCGCTGTGACGCCTTCACCACCGACCTGTCTCAGGCGTACGGCCTGCGTACCCGCATGACCGATCCGAGCTCCGTCGTGGCGCTGCCGGAAGTCATCTCCAAGGAGCCGCTGGGCCCGTCCGTACGTCAAGGTGACGATCAGTGGTTCAACATCGTCAAATGGTCGCTGAACGCGATGATCAACGCCGAAGAACTGGGCGTGACCTCCGCTAATGTCGACGAGATGAAGACCTCCAGCGACAACCCGAGCATCAACCGTCTGCTGGGTAACGAGCAGGGCCTCGCCGAAGGTCTGGGCATCAGCGACGACTGGGCCTACCAGATCATCAAGCAGGTCGGTAACTACGGCGAATCCTTCGCTCGCAACGTCGGCAAGGACTCTCCGCAGAACATCGATCGCGGCCTGAACAACCTGTGGAACAACGGCGGCATCATGTACGCCCCGCCGATCCGCTAACTTTCCGTTTGTCCGCGGGGCCGGCTACCACCGCCCCGCGTCCGGGTTTTCGGCCGCAGCCCACCCCCGCGGCGGCCGAAAACTTCCTGAGCCTTACCAGGCATGGAGAAAGAGCCGATGCCTTCGGACCTGCCGAACGTCAACGAACGGCCCAGCCACGAGAAGCCCATCGAAGAGATCAAATTCTGGAACGATCCGGCCAAACGCGCGATGCTGTTCCAGATCCTGCTGGTTCTGGTGCTGGGCACCTTCGTCTGGTTCATCGGATCGAACACACTGAACAACCTTGAACAGCGCGGCATCACCACCGGTTTCGGGTTCCTGAATCAGGAAGCCGGCTTCGGTATACCGCTGTCACTGATTGAATACGCGGAAACCTCCAGCTACGGCCGCACCTTCTTTGTCGGCCTGCTCAACACGGTACTCGTATCGGTGCTGGGGATCATTGCCGCCACCATTCTCGGCTTCATCCTCGGCGTTGCCCGCCTGTCGGACAACTGGCTGATTGCGAAGCTGTCTGCGCTCTATATTGAGACGTTCCGAAACATCCCGCTGCTGCTGCAGATCTTCTTCTGGTACTTCGCCGTGCTGCGCTCACTGCCATCACCGCGCCAGAGCATCGAATTCCTCGGCAGCTATCTCAATATTCGCGGCCTGTCGATGCCGGCCCCGGTGGCCGAGCCCGGCTTCCATTTCGTCTGGATCGCGCTGGGTGTGGCCATCGTCGCCAGCTGGCTGGTGACCAAATGGGCCCACAAACGCCAGGATGAAACCGGTCAGATCTTCCCGACGCCCTGGGTCGTCACCGGTCTGATTATCGGTCTGCCGCTGCTGGCCTTCCTGGTGACCGGCGCACCGCTGAGCCTGGACCATCCGGAGCTGCGCGGATTCAACTTCCGCGGTGGCATGACGATCATCCCTGAGTTCGTCGCCCTCTGGCTGGCGCTGACCATCTACACCGCCGCCTTCATCGCCGAAACCGTCCGCGGCGGCATTCTGGCGGTACCGCATGGTCAGATCGAAGCGGCCTCGGCACTGGGTCTGCCCAAGACCCGCACCCTGCGTCTGATCGTGATCCCGCAGGCGATGCGCGTGATCATCCCGCCGCTGACGAGTCAGTACCTGAACCTGACCAAGAACTCGTCGCTGGCCACGGCGATCGGTTATCCGGACCTGGTGTCCGTATTCGCCGGCACCACGCTGAACCAGACCGGTCAGGCGATCGAGATCATCTCGATGACAATGGCGGTCTACCTGACGCTCAGCATCCTGACGTCGCTCTTCATGAACTGGTACAACAAGCGCGTCGCGCTGATTGAGCGGTAACGGAGGCTCCGATGAAATACGAACTTCAACCGACACTGCCCCCGCCGCCCAACACCATCGGCGTGGTTGGCTGGGCCCGCAAGCACCTGTTCAACGGCCCGTTCAACTCGATTGCAACCATCCTGCTGGCCTGGCTGGCGGTGACGCTGCTGATTCCGGTCATCGACTGGGTCTTCATCAGCGCCAACTGGAGCGGCACGACGCGTGACGCCTGTACCGGCGAAGGCGCCTGCTGGGTCTTTATCGGCCAGCGTATCGACCAGTTCCTGTACGGCTTCTACCCGCGGGAGGAAACCTGGCGTCTGGACCTGAGCTTCGTGCTGCTGCTGGCCCTGATCCTCTGGCTGGCGATCCCGAAACTGCCGGCCAAGGGCTGGGCCGCCGTGCTGACTCTGATCGTCTACCCGATCGTCGCGTTCTATCTGCTGACCGGCGGTGCGTTTGGTCTCGTCGCGGTCGACACCCATGAGTGGGGCGGGTTGAGCCTGACCCTCGTACTGGCGGTGGTCGGCATGGTCGCCTCGCTGCCGCTGGGCATCCTGCTGGCGCTGGGTCGCCAGTCCGACATGCCGATCGTGAAATCGCTGTCCGTGATCTACATCGAGATCTGGCGCGGTGTGCCACTGATCACGGTGCTGTTCATGGCCTCGGTCATGCTGCCGCTGTTCTTCCCGGAGGGGATGAACTTCGACAAGCTGCTGCGGGCACTGATTGGCATCACGCTGTTCCAGTCCGCCTACATGGCCGAGGTCATTCGCGGCGGTCTGCAGGCAATTCCGAAGGGACAGTATGAAGCGGCCGACGCACTGGGGCTGGGCTACTGGCAGAAGATGATTCTGATCATCCTGCCGCAGGCGCTGAAGATGATGATCCCCGGCATCGTCAACACCTTCATCGCCCTGTTCAAGGACACCAGTCTGGTACTGATCATCGGCCTGTTTGACCTGCTGGCGATCGTACAGGCAGCAACCAATGACCCGCGCTGGATCGGCTACGCGACCGAGGGCTATGTCTTCGTGGCATTCGTCTTCTGGCTCTTCTGCTTCAGCATGTCGCGCTACAGCCAGCATCTCGAGAAACGGCTCCAGACCGGACACGGCAACCGGGCCTGAATGTGGAGAATTCAACAATGACCGACGCGGTAACCCGTTCCGACGAGCAGCTGATGGTCGAGCTGCGCAACATGAACAAATGGTACGGCGAGTTCCATGTTCTGAAGAACATCAACCTGCAAGTAAAACGCGGCGAACGTATCGTCATCTGCGGACCCTCCGGCTCCGGCAAATCGACGATGATTCGCTGCATCAACCGCCTCGAAGAACACCAGAGTGGTGACATCATCGTCAACGGCATTCCGCTGACGCAGGACGTCAAGAAGATCGAGGCGATCCGCAAGGACGTGGGCATGGTGTTCCAGCACTTCAACCTGTTCCCGCACCTGACGGTGCTGGAAAACTGTGTGCTGGCACCGATCTGGGTGAAGAAGATTCCGCGCAAGGAAGCGGAAGCGACGGCGATGAAGTATCTCGAGCGCGTCAAGATTCCGGAGCAGGCGAAAAAGTATCCCGGTCAGCTCTCCGGCGGTCAGCAGCAGCGTGTGGCGATCGCCCGCTCGCTGTGCATGAACCCGGACGTGATGCTGTTCGATGAACCGACCTCGGCACTGGACCCGGAGATGATCAAGGAAGTACTCGATGTCATGATCGAGCTGGCGCAGGAAGGCATGACCATGCTCTGCGTGACCCACGAGATGGGCTTTGCCAAGACCGTGGCCGATCGCGTGATCTTCATGGATGGCGGTCAGATCATCGAGGAGAACAACCCGCACGAGTTCTTCAACAACCCGCAGCACGAGCGTACTCAGCTGTTCCTGAGCCAGATCCTCAACCACTGATCCGGCCCCGACACGCGCTGAGGCCGGCCCTGACGGGCCGGCCTCGTCCTGTCAGTGCCCGCGCTGCTCTCCGCACAGCGGGCGCTGCATCAACGCAGCGGCCTGCGCCGGTGTGTTCCCCATCGCCAACAGCCAGTGCAGCTTGGCAAACGCCGCCTCCACCGTCAGATCCGCGCCGCCAATGACGCCGGCCTGTGCCAGCGCAGACCCGGTCGCATAGGTCGACGCGGCAACCGCCCCGCGCGGACACTGTGTCAGATTGACCACCAGCGTGCCCTGCGCCACGGCCGCTTCCAGCGTCTCCAGCAGCCCGGGCGCCGTCACCGGTGCATTGCCGACACCGTAACTCTGCAGAATCAGCGCCTTCAGGCCCGGCTGGCTCAGCACCGCCTGCAGCAGCGCACTGCCGATGCCCGGGAACAGCCTCAGTACCGCCACGGCGGTGTTGTCGAATGCGGGCAGCGTAAAGGCGCGGCTCGCCACCGGCAGCAGCAGGTCCTCACGCAGCCTGATGTCGATGCCGACCTCGCCCAGCGGCGGATAGTTCGGCGAGTCGAACGCCGCCAGCGCACTGGCATCAACCTTCACCGCGCGATTGCCGCGCAGCAGTCGACCGTTGAAGTAGAGCCCGACCTCGTGGATCTTCTCGTGCGCGGCCAGCGCCAGCGCTGCCAGCAGGTGGCCCTCGGCATCGTTGCGCGCCCGGCTCAGCGGAATCTGGGAACCGGTCACGATCACCGGCTTGTCCAGCCCCTGCAACATGAACGACAGCGCCGACGCGGTATAGGCCATCGTATCGGTGCCGTGCAGGACAACGAAGCCGTCATACTCGTCATAGCGCGTTACCACAGCGTCGGCGATGGTGCGCCACTGCGCGGGCAGCAGTTCGGCACTGTCGATCAGCGGCGCCAGCTCGACCAGCTCGAAGGCCGGCAGCGTATCCAGCCGCTCGCCCAGACGCTGTCGCATCAGCGCCTCGAAACCGTTGGCAGGCTCCAGTCCGTGCGCGCCCGGCACCATGCCAATGGTGCCGCCGGTATGCACGACCAGCAGACGTTTTTCTGTCATCGGGCGCGCTCCGCTTCAGCATCGCAGCTCAGCTGCCAGAGCAGTTCACCGGTCGCCAGTGCCAGCTGCCCGGGCAGTGTCTTGTGACTCAATGCGGCCAGACGTTCACGCGCCTGCTCACGCTGGGCCTGCTGCCACTGCGCGGGCATCATCGTCAGCAGGCGCCAGTCGTGAGCCCGGGCGATCTCGGCACGCAGGCGCTGGTACTGCGAGATCAGCACCTGACACTGTTCAGCAACCGCCGGCAGATACTCCAGTGCAGCCAGCAGCAGATCCAGCGTCTGCGCCAATGCTTCCAGCGCCGTTTCGTCGCCATCGGTGGCCGCCTGCAACTGCCGCGGCCATGCCCGCAGGCAGCTGCCGATCAGCGCCACCAGCGAGTCGTTGTCGCTGCCGGTCCAGACCGCGTCAACCTGCGGCAACGCGCTGCTCGCGCCACACAACTGATAGCCGCGCTGCGCCTTGCTGACATCGCTGACCTGCAGCGGCACCTGGCGTGCGATCTCAGCCGCCAGCTGGAACAGGGTGTCAGGCGTTCCCCGTTGCAGCTCCAGCTCCAGTTCACTCAACGGCATCTGCTGACCGTTAGCGTCGATGCAGCCCTGATCCAGCGCCACTTCGACCCGCCAGGGCTCGCCATCGCACTCGCCGCCCAACCACCACAGTCGCCGCTCGAAGCCGGTATCAAACAGCGGCACCAGCTGGTCAAGCAGCCCCGGCGCCCGCAGCGCCTCCGGCAGGTGTTCACGCAACAATGCCAGATCCAGCGTGGCATCGGGGCGCTCCCACTCCCATTCCGCGCGCACCGACAGGCCGCCCTGTCCGCGCTTTGCGCTTTTCAGTGTCTGAATGAAACGGCCACCGTCGCGGCGGATGCGCAACGCCACGCCAGCACGACGCAGGCGATGGTCCGGCGTATCGAAGTAGGTGTTGTCCATCTGGCGCACCTGAGGCGGTGCACACTGATATTCCTGCAGCAGTGCCAGCGATGCCACGTCATCGCTGTACTCGGGCTTGAGTCCAAGCTTGAGTTCGGTTTCAGATCCCATATCGGCTCCCTGTCTCGTATGCCTTCATTCTAGGAAAGCACCGGGCAACCCGATAGTCTCCTGCCGCCCCCCGAACAGACCCGCTGCAGCGTTATAACACCAGATGAAACGGTCAAAACCGGGCAAAACACCTGCGATATGACAATTTCATCTCATTTTTATTACAAAAGCGCGGCCGCTATCCCTATACTTGCGCCCAGCTTCCAATGCGCCCAACACCAACCGGCTATCAGGAACAGAACTATGGTTAACAACCCCATATTTCAGATGTTTGCCCGTTCCCCGTTCATGCCGATGCAGGAGCATATCGCCAAGGCACAGGAATGCGCCGCTGAACTGATCCCGTTCTTTCAGGCGGTGATCGACGAGGACTGGGACAAGGCGTCCGACATCCAGCAGCGCATTACGGCGCTGGAAAACGAGGCTGACGATCTCAAGCGCGAAATCCGGCAGAACCTGCCCGGCAACCTTTTCCTGCCGGTACCCCGTACCGATCTGCTGGATCTGGTGCGCATGCAGGACAAGATCGCCAACAAGTCCAAGGACATTGCGGGCCTGATTCTGGGCCGCCAGATGACGTTCCCGAGCGTCATCCAGCAAGGGATGATCGACTTCCTGCGGACCGCACTGCAAACCACCGACCAGGCCAAGACCGCGATGAACGAGCTCGACGAGCTGGTCACCTCCGGTTTCCGCGGCCACGAAATCGATATCGTCGAGCGTCTGCTGACCGAGCTGGACCGGCTTGAGTACGAGACCGACGAGCATGAGCGCAATCTGCGCGCGGCGCTGTTTGCCGTTGAGCGCGACCTCTACCCGGTCGACGTGATGTTTCTGTATCAGATCATCAACTGGGTTGGCGACCTGGCCAACCGCGCACAGCAGGTGGGCAGCCGACTGCAGCTGCTGCTGGCACGTTAATTCGATTTAACGAGGGTCCCAATGGAAATCATTCTTCAGCACGGCGAAATTTTCGTCATTCTGGCCTGTGTATTCGGCTTCTTCATGGCGTGGGGCGTCGGTGCCAATGACGTGGCCAACGCCATGGGTACGTCGGTCGGCTCCCGTGCCATCACCCTGAAGCAGGCGATCATCATCGCCATCCTGTTCGAATTTGCCGGTGCCTACCTGGCCGGCGGTGCCGTCACCGCCACGATCCGCAAGGGCATCATCGAACCCGGCATTCTCGCCGGCACCCCGGAGCTGCTGATCTACGGTATGCTCGCATCACTGCTGGCGGCCGGTGTCTGGCTGCTGATCGCCACCCATTTCGGCTGGCCGGTGTCGACCACCCACTCGATCGTCGGTGCCATCGTCGGCTTCGCGGCCGTGGGCGTATCGGTCGAGGCGGTGGCCTGGGGCAAAGTGGGCACCATCGTTGCGAGCTGGGTGGTCTCGCCCGTGACGGCCGGCATCATCGGTTTTGCGCTGTTCCGAAGCGTGCAAAAGCTGATTCTGGATACGCAGGATCCGTTCGCGAACGCCAAGCGCTACGTGCCGATGTATATCTTCCTGGTCGGCTTTATCGTCGCCATGGTGACCTTCACCAAGGGCCTCAAGCACGTGGGCCTGCACCTGAGCTGGGGCCAGAGTGCGCTGATCTCGGTCGGCGTCGCCATCGTCGTCATGATCATCGGTATCCTGATGCAGCGTGGTATCCGTCAGGATGCGAAGGCCGACAAGGAATATCACTTCAGCAGCGTCGAAAAGGTGTTCGGTATCCTGATGCTGTTCACCGCCTGCGCCATGGCCTTCGCGCACGGCTCCAATGATGTGGCCAACGCGGTCGGGCCGCTGGCGGCAGTCGTCGGCGTGGTGGCCTCGGAAGGCGGTGTGGCGCAGAAGTCGGCGATGCCGGCCTGGATCCTGCTGCTCGGCGGTGGCGGCATCGTCGCCGGTCTGATCATGTACGGCCACAAGGTGATCGCGACCGTCGGTACCAACATCACCGAGCTGACGCCGAGCCGCGGTTTCGCCGCGACGCTGGCGGCCGCCACGACGGTCGTGGTCGCGTCCGGTACCGGCCTGCCGATCTCGACCACGCACACGCTGGTCGGCGCCGTCCTCGGTATCGGTATCGCCCGCGGTATGGCGGCGCTGAACATGCGCGTCGTCGGTACCATCTTCATCTCCTGGATCGTCACGCTGCCGGCCGGCGCGCTGCTGGCGATCATGTTCTTCTTCATGCTCAAGGGCATCTTCTCCTGAGCCACAGCCGGAAGTGGCATCCCGCCACTTCCGGTATTCTCACCGCTTCGTTTGGGCCGTAGCGCCCGCCACGATCACCTGCCAATACGCGGGTCGGCAACACAACGCCACCCTCACGCGCTGTGCCCGTCACAACGTACCTGCGCTGCAGGCTGTCTATAATGGACGCTACCGGACAAAGGCTGCACAATGCGGTTTTGCCCGTCGGCCACCCAGCGGAGACCGTTCATGCCTCGTACCCTGCCCGATACCCTGACGATGATGCGCGAACTGATCGCAGCGCCGTCGATCAGCTCGACGACACCGGACTGGGATCAGAGCAACCTTGATGTCATCGACAAACTGCATGGCTGGCTCGAAGGTCTGGGCTTCAGCTGCGAAGTGATGCCGGTCAGCGGCCACACCCGCAAAGCCAACCTGATCGCCACGCTCGGCTCAGGACCCGGCGGACTGGTCCTGTCCGGCCACACCGACACGGTGCCGTGCGATCCCGAGCTGTGGAGCAGCGACCCGTTCCGGCTCGATGAGCGCGACAACCGCCTCTACGGGCTGGGCACCTGCGACATGAAAGGCTTTCTGGCACTGGCGGTCGAGGCGGCAAAGGCCTATGCCGATCAGCCGCTGCAACAGCCGCTGATCATCCTCGCTACCGCCGATGAGGAAAGCTCCATGTCCGGCGCGCGAGCGCTGGCCGAGGCCGGCCGTCCCAAGGCGCGCGCCGCCGTCATCGGTGAGCCGTCCAGCCTGCGCCCGGTACGTATGCACAAGGGCATGATGATGGAAGCGGTGCGCATTCAGGGCCGTTCCGGTCACTCCTCCGACCCGTCGCTCGGCGCCAACGCGCTCGATGCCATGCACCGGGTGCTGGGCGAGCTGATCGACTTTCGCCGGGAGCTGCAAAGCCGTCACCGCAACAGTGATTTTCGGGTCGACCTGCCGACGCTGAATCTGGGCTGCATCCACGGCGGCGACAACCCGAACCGCATCTGCGGCCATTGCGAACTGGAGTTCGACCTGCGCCCATTGCCGGGCATGTCGATGGATGGTCTGCGCAATGCGATCGCCGAACGCCTGCGCCCGTTCGGTGAACAGTTCGGTGTCCAGCTCGAGACCTACCCGCTGTTTCCGGGCATCCCGCCGTTCGAGAACGCCGATACTCAGGGACTGGTCGCACTGGCAGAGAAGCTGACCGGACATCGGGCGGAAGCGGTGGCATTCGGCACCGAAGCCCCGTTTCTGCAACAGCTGGGCATGGATACCATCGTCATGGGGCCCGGCTCGATCGATCAGGCGCACCAGCCGGACGAGTATCTCGCGCTGGACCAGATCCGCCCCACTCTCGATATACTCGATAAGATGATTCGACACTACTGCCTCTGAACAGGTTGCCTGCGTGAACGACACCACCGAAGCCTTCGTCAACTGGTTCCGCCACTCCTCGCCCTATATCCACGCGCATCGCGGCAAGACATTCGTGCTGATGCTCGGCGGCGAGGCGATCAACGACGCCCACCTGCCCAGCATCGTGCACGATATCGCGCTGCTGCACAGCCTCGGCGTGCGCCTGGTGCTGGTGCACGGCGCCCGTCCGCAGATCGATGCCCGCATCCGGGAAGCGGGTCTGGACACCCGTCTGCACCACGACCAGCGCGTCACCGACGGCGAGACGCTGCGCTGCGTCATCGAAGCGGTGGGACGGGTACGTACCGAGATCGAGGCCAAGCTGTCGATGGGGCTGGCCAATACACCGATGCACGGCGCCCGCATCCGCGTCTGCAGCGGTAACTTTGTCACCGCACGGCCACTGGGCGTCCTGGACGGCGTCGATATGGGCCATACCGGCGAGCTGCGCCGGGTCGACCATCAGGCGATCCAGCGCCAGCTGGATCAGAACAATATCGTACTGATCTCCAACATCGGTTATTCGCCCACCGGTGAGGTGTTCAACCTGCCGGTGGAGGAAGTGGCCACCGGCACCGCCGTCGCACTGCAGGCGGACAAACTGATCCTGTTCGGACAGCAGGAGGGGATCTACGACTCCAGCGGCGAGCTGCGCAGCGAACTGCTGGCAGAGACCGCACGCCGTCTGGTGCATCTGTACGAATCGAGCGTCGCCGCCGATCCGCAGGCCCCCTGGACCGAAACCGCCTGCCTGCTGCAGGCCGCCGCCGAGGCATGTGATCGCGGCGTCCCACGCTGCCATCTGGTCAGCCACTCGCGGGATGGCTCACTGTTGATCGAGCTGTTCACCCGCGACGGTACCGGCACCATGATCAGCAAGGAGTCCTACGAGCAGGTGCGGCAGGCCACGATCGAGGATGTCGGCGGGATTCTCGAGTTGATCGCGCCGCTGGAGGAGAAAGGGATTCTGGTGCGGCGCTCGCGCGAGCTGCTGGAAGCGGAGATTGAACGCTTCCATATCGTCGTACGCGACGGCGCGATCATCGGTTGTGCGGCGCTCTACCCGTTCTCCGACGAGCGGATGGGGGAGCTGGCCTGCGTCGCCATCAGTAACGAGTACCGCGGCGGCGCCCGCGGCGATCTGCTGCTGGAACATATCGAGGACGAGGCGAGAGCGCTGGGGCTCGAGGAACTGTTCGTGCTGACGACGCGCACTGCGCACTGGTTCCTCGAGCGCGGTTTCCGTGCCGCACCACTGGAATCGCTGCCCAGTCAGCGCAAGCAACTCTACAACTTCCAGCGCAACTCCAAGGTGTTCATCAAGCCGCTGTAGGCGGCCTGCCTACAGTGTCGGCAACTGGATCCGGAACGCGGCACCGCCCAGCGCGCGGCTGTCGCGTACCTCCAGCGCGCCGTCGTAGCTGCTGAGGATATCCACCGCCACCGCCAGACCGATACCCTGCCCCGGCGCGGAAGAGTCGAGCCGCTCGCCGCGCTTGAGAATCGTCTGGCGCCGTTCCGGGCTCACCC
Organism: Marinobacterium sp.; assembly: GCA_030602245.1. Lineage (GTDB taxonomy): Bacteria > Pseudomonadota > Gammaproteobacteria > Pseudomonadales > Balneatricaceae > Marinobacterium_D. Next base: position 13,121 of record JAUWAC010000007.1, on the reverse strand, counting down.
CCGGGCCATCGTCGGCGACTTCAAGCCAGAGCATCCCCTCATCACGCCAGCCACGCACGCGCACCCGTCGCTCACCGTACTTGAAGGCGTTTTCCAACAGATTGCCGAGCAGCTCCATCAGATCGTGCTCGTCGCCGGCAAAGTTCAGTTGCGGTTCGAGTTCGCAATCCACCGTGATCGCTTTCGCGGCGTACACCTTGCTCAGCGCCGACAGTATGCGCCGCACCAGCGGCTCCACCGCCACCGGCAGCGCCAGCGGCGTCCCCGGCGACTTCACCGCCCGCGACAGCTGATACTGGACGATCTGCGTCATGCGTGCCGTCTGCTCTGTCACCAGCTGCCGGTAGCGCGCGCTGTCCAGGCCCTCACCGGCGGCGCCCTGCATCACCGCCAGCGGCGTCTTCAGACTGTGCGCCAGATCGGCGAGGGTGTTGCGGTAGCGCTCGCGCTGACGGCGTTCGCTCTCGATCAGCCGGTTCAGGTTATCGGTGACCGCCTGGACCTCGAGCGGATACTGCCCCTGCAGCTTGTCGGTCTCGCCGCGTTCGATCGCCCCGAGATCCTCGGCCAGCCGATCCAGCGGCTTCAGCCCCCAACGCATGATCAGGTACTGCATCAGCAGCGCCAGCAGATAGACGCCCCCGAGCCAGCCCCACAGTTGAGTCGCAAACGCCTGCATCTCGCGATCGACACTCTCATCCGAGTGCAGCACCGAGACCAGAAAGCGGCGTTCGCCACTCTCCCCTTCCCAGACTACCGGGTACTGGAACAGGAACACGCCCTCGGCGGGCAGGTGCTGGAACAGTGTCTGCCCCGGTTCCAGATTGGTCGCCGCCAGCCGCGCCAGCAGCGGCTCGGACAGCAGCTGCGCCGACGGCGAGCGCCAGAGCAGCTCACCACCATGGCGATGAACGGTGGCATAGAGGCCGGATTGCAGCTGACTGAAGCGGGGTTCCTGCACCGTATCGGGCAGCCAGAGACGGCCGTTGCGCAGCTCCGCTTCGCCCAGCAGCAGATAGACATGAAGGCGGGCCTGACTGGCCTCGGATGCTTTCAGACTGTTGTGAAAAGCGCGCTGCAGCGCCGCGCCGGCAAACAGGGTCACCACCGGCAGCAGTACGACCGAAGCCCAGAACAGACGTGCCTTCAGTGAACGGGGGAGCAATGCGGCGAACGTCATCAGCTGCGCTCGTCCGCCTCCAGGACGAAGCGGTAGCCAAGGCCCCGCACCGTTTCGATCGGTTGCAGCGTCTGTTGCGGATCCAGTTTCTGGCGCAGACGCCGGATAAAGACTTCAAGCACGTTGCTGTCGCGGTCGAAGTCCTGATGGTAGAGGTGTTCGGTCAGCTCCGCCTTGGAGATCGTTTTACCGGCGTTGAGCACCAGATACTCGAGGGTGCGGTACTCGTAGCTGGTCAGCTTGATCGGCGCACCTTCGACGGTGACGGTACGCGCGGTGGTATCCAGCGTCAGCGGTCCGAACGTGAGCTGCGGACGGGCGTGGCCGGCGGCGCGGCGCAGCAGAGCATTGAGACGGGCCACCAGTTCCTCGAACTGGAACGGTTTGACCAGATAATCGTCGGCGCCGGCTTCAAGGCCTTCCACCTTGTCCTGCCAGTCACCGCGTGCGGTCAGAATCAGGATCGGGAAATTGCGCGCATCGGCGCGCCACTGGCGGATCAACTCAATGCCGGAGAGCTTCGGCAACCCGAGGTCGACGATCGCCAGGTCATAGGGAAACTCGTTGCCGAGGTAGAGCGCCTCTTCGCCGTCGCCCGCCTCCTCGACGGTATAGCCGCGCTCGCTCAGCCCGCTGGCCAGCTGGCGGCGCAGGTCCGGGTCATCTTCGACGATCAGCAGCTTCATGGGCAGCTCCGGTTCAGGGGTTCAGAATCGTACCGCTCTCGGCATCGACCAGCACATCACGTACCCGCCCCTCGTTGACCAGACGGATCTGGAACAGCCGGCGTCCGTCGCGCTCCACCTCTTCGGTCTTGACGACCTCACCGCCGAACGCGTCCTGCGCGATGCTCACGGCCTGCTTCAGGTCGACCTGCGACTGCACCAGTGCCGGCGTGCCGGCCGCGATCGCATGCGCCGACAGACTGGTCAGCGCCGGCAGCAGCGCCAACAGGATTACGCTCATCCACTGTGCTCGAGTGCGCCTGCTGCGCGCCATCTTTTCAACCTCTTCTGTGCTGACCTGAATTCAACGGGTTATGACGCCCCGGGGCCGGGTCGGCTGATGCAACGCTGACCGCAATAACGATACCGCACCGGGGCGCAGCCGGCGAGCGATGATACTGCAGATCAGCCTGCCGGGCACAGTGCTCACTCTAGGTGCGCGCAGATGAATCCTGCATGAACCCGGCATCAGGCCGGGTTCTGCAGCGCATCGAGGTCCGCCAGTGGGCGCTCGAAAGCGGCAGCCACACCGGGACAGTAAATCTCCCCGGCATGCACATTGAGCCCCGGCGCAAACCCGGGTACAGCGGCCAGCGCCTCGCGCCAGCCCCGGTTGGCCAGCGCCTCAACGTAGGGCAGCGTGGCGTTGGCCAACGCAAAGGTGGCGGTGCGCGCCACAGCACCCGGCATGTTGGCCACACAGTAGTGCACGATGCCGTCCACCTCGAAGATCGGATCCGCGTGGGTGGTGGGTCGGCTGGTTTCGAAGCAGCCGCCCTGATCGATCGCCACATCCACCAGCACCGCGCCCGCCGGCAGCAACGACAACATGTCGCGGGTGACCAGCTTCGGCGCCCGCGCACCGGGGACCAGGACCGCCCCGATCACCAGATCCGACTGCGCCAGCTGCTGGCGGATATTGTCGCCGGTGGAGTAGAGCGTGCGGACCTGGCCGCCGAACAGGTCGTCGAGTTCACGCAGCCGCGGCAGCGATTTATCCAGAATCGTAACCTGCGCGCCCATGCCGTGGGCGATGCGGGCCGCCTGACTGCCGACGACACCGCCGCCGATCACCAGCACCCGCCCCGGCGACACGCCCGGCACCCCGGACAAGAGCACACCGCGGCCGCCCTGCTCACGTTCGAGACAGTGCGCGCCGGCCTGCACCGCCATGCGCCCGGCCACTTCACTCATCGGCGCCAGCAACGGCAGACCACCGTGACGATCCTCGATCGTCTCGTAGGCGATCGCCGTGCAGCCGCTCTCGAGCAGGGCATCGGTCTGCGCCCGATCCGCCGCCAGATGCAGATAGGTAAACAGAACCTGGCCGACATCGAGCCAGGCACACTCGTTCAGCTGCGGCTCCTTGACCTTGACGATCAGCTCCGCCTCCCGATACAGCGTTTCGGCATCGTCGATGATGCGCGCACCGGCCTCGCGGTAGGCATCATCATCGAAGCCGATCGCACTGCCGGCATCATGCTGTACTGTGACCGTATGGCCCTGCCCCACCAGCTCACGGACACCCATCGGTGTCATGCCGACACGATACTCGTGCACCTTGATCTCCCTGGGTACGCCTATGCGCATACACACCTCCTGTCCAGCCTGCTTTTTTGCACTCATGTACCGGCAGTCTAGCGGGAATCGGCGAGTCTGCTATGTCGATTCGATCTGCTATACTCGGGCCCTTTGCAGAGCTCCTTTCCACCCCAGAATATCCGAGGGATCCGCTGATGCCTGAGTATCGTTCCAAGACCTCCACCGCGGGCCGCAACATGGCCGGCGCACGCGCCCTCTGGCGCGCGACCGGCATGAAGGATGAGGACTTCCACAAGCCGATCATCGCCGTTGCCAACTCCTTCACTCAGTTCGTGCCGGGCCATGTGCACCTCAAAGACATGGGTCAGCTGGTGGCACGCGAGATCGAAGCCGCCGGCGGCGTCGCCAAGGAGTTCAACACCATCGCCGTCGACGACGGCATCGCCATGGGCCACGACGGCATGCTCTACTCGCTGCCGAGCCGCGACATCATCGCCGACTCCGTCGAGTACATGGTCAACGCCCACTGCGCCGACGCGCTGGTCTGCATCTCCAACTGTGACAAGATCACCCCGGGCATGCTGATGGCCGCGATGCGTCTGAACATCCCGGTGATCTTCGTCTCCGGCGGGCCGATGGAAGCGGGCAAAACCAAACTGGCCGAGCACAAGCTGGATCTGGTCGATGCGATGGTGTTGGCGGCGGACCCGAACGCCTCCGACGAGCTGGTTGCCGAGGTGGAGCGCTCCGCCTGCCCGACCTGCGGCTCCTGCTCCGGCATGTTCACCGCCAACTCAATGAACTGTCTGACCGAGGCACTGGGGCTGTCACTGCCGGGCAACGGTACCCTGCTGGCCACCCACGCCGACCGTGAGCAGCTGTTCAAGCGTGCCGGTCGCACCATCGTCGAGCTGGCCAAGCAGTACTACGAAGGCAACGACGCGCGCATTCTGCCGCGCGCGGTCGGCCGCAAGGCATTCGAGAACGCGATGACGCTGGATATCGCCATGGGCGGCTCGACCAACACGATCCTGCACCTGCTGGCCGTGGCCCAGGAAGCGGAGATCGACTTCACGATGAAGGATATCGATCGCCTCTCCCGCGTCGTCCCGCAGCTGTGCAAAGTGGCGCCGAACACGCAGAAGTACCACATCGAAGACGTGCACCGCGCCGGCGGCATCATGGCGATCCTCGGCGAGCTGGATCGTGCCGGCAAACTGCACACCGACGTGCCGACCGTCCACAGCGCCACGCTGAAGGACGCGCTGGACGAATGGGATATCATGCGCAACCCCAGCCCTGCAGTGGTCGAGTTCTACAAGGCCGGTCCGGCCGGCATCCCGACCCAGCAGGCGTTCAGCCAGGCGACGCGCTGGCCGAGTCTGGATGGCGACCGCGCCAACGGCTGTATCCGCTCGATTGAGCATGCGTTCTCGCAGGAAGGGGGGCTGGCGGTACTGTACGGCAACATCGCCGAGAATGGCTGTGTCGTGAAGTCCGCCGGTGTAGACGAATCGATTCTGGTGTTCGAGGGGCCGGCCCATGTCACCGAATCTCAGGATGAGGCGGTCCACAACATCCTTGAAGACAAGGTCAAGCCGGGCGATGTCGTCATCGTCCGGTATGAGGGGCCGAAAGGCGGCCCGGGCATGCAGGAGATGCTGTACCCGACCTCGTACATCAAGTCCAAAGGACTCGGCAAAGCCTGTGCGCTGCTGACCGATGGCCGCTTCTCGGGCGGGACTTCGGGCCTGTCGATCGGTCACGCTTCACCCGAGGCGGCCGCTGGCGGCGCCATCGGTCTGGTGCGCAACGGTGACCGGATCCGTATCGATATCCCCAACCGCACCATCAACGTGCTGGTATCCGACGAGGAGCTGGCCCAGCGCCGTGCCGAGCAGGACAAACTGGGCTGGAAACCGGCGAAGGAGCGTCCGCGTAAGGTCTCGGCGGCGCTGAAAGCCTACGCCAAGCTGGTGACATCAGCCGATACCGGTGCCGTGCGCGACCTGTCGCAGCTCGACTGAGCACCCACCCGGTACGCATCGCACCCTGAGCGGGGCAATGCGTACCGGGTCTGACCGTTGGCCGCCAGCACTGGCGGCCTCTCTCTCGCCCCCCTCCTGCCGCACGGCCGCGGCGGGCTCGCTAACCGCCACTCAATGCCACCAGCGCCAGCCACAGCATGCGCAGCGCCAGTAGCGTAATCAGGGTGCGAAAAATCAGGCTGAAGCGTTCGGCGGGTATCTTTTTCAACAGATGCAGGCCGATCCAGGTGCCCAGTGCACCGGCGCCGATCATCGCCAGCGACAGCCCCAGCCAATCGACGAAGCTGAAGCCGATGAAGGAGAACACGGCCGCCTTGAGCATATGCTGCACCGACAGGCAGCTGGCAAAGGTTGCGACCGTGCGAAAACGGTCATAGGCGGCCCGGTGAATGTAAGCGCCCACTAATGGCCCGGTCGCGCCAACAAAGACCGTCAGCACCGTGGTCATCGCGCCCACCAGCAACAGCCCCGCACGCGACAACTCCCGTTTACCCGGTTTCGGTCCCCAGACCAGCCAGAGAATGAACAGGCCGATACAGAGCTGAATCGTCGCCAGCGGCAGCTGCACCACGACCATCGACGCCAGCACCGCGCCGGGCACTGCGCCGGCCGCGAACAGGCCCAGCAGGCGCCAGTCGATATGCCGGCGCAGCATCAGGGCACGATTGGCATTGGAGCCAAGCTGCACCAGACCGTGCACCGGAATCAGCGCCGTCAGCGGCACGATCTGCCCCATCACGGCCAGCAACAGCAGGCCGCCACCGATGCCCATGGCGGCGGTCAGCATCGAGGTAAAACCGGCGGTGAGAATCAGCAGTATTGCGTCCGCCAGCGCCAGCTCCGGCGGCAGCAGCGTCATGCCGCTTCCTGCAGCGCCTGCATGACCTGTGTTGCCCAGCTGATGCTGTGACGGTAGGCCACTTCGTAGAAGTGACGATCCAACAGCCGCTGCAGGTGCTCGAACTCACCGTGCTCGTAATGCTCCACCTCCTGCAGAATCTGGCCATACGAGCCTTCGCGCTTGATCAGTGCTGCTTTCATATCCTGATGCAGCGGCACCTGACTCATCAGCTCAGACATCTCGATATCGAGCATGACATCGAGCTGTGACAGCAGACCGACGATGAAATGATTGATCGCTTCGTCGCGTCCGGTCATCTCGGCGATCAGTTCACACATGCGCCCGCGCTGCAGCATATTGCGCGTCAGATCATCGGGCTTGTTGCCGTCGCTGTTGGCCAGGAACAGCATCACCCAGCGCCGGATCTGGTCCATGCCGAGCAGTGCAATCGCATGCGACAGCGAGGTGATTTCGCGGCGCAGGTTGAAGGCGGCGGAGTTGACCACGCGCAGAATGCGGTAGGTCAGTGCGGGGTCGTTGAGCGCGATCTGCTCAACCGACTGAGCCGTGGCGTTGGGGCGCTGCAGCTCCGCCAGCAGCTGGATCAGCAGTACCTTGTTACCGCTGATTTTCTTGCCCTTGACCGGTTCCGGTTTGCTCAGGAAATAGCCCATGTAGAGCTCGAAGCCCATTTCCAGACAAAGGCGGAACTCCTCCTTCGTCTCCACCTTGTCGGCCAGCAGCTCAAGCTGGTACGGACGCAGCTTCTGCAGGATGCCCGGCAGGTTATCGAGCCCCAGTTTCTGGATGTCGATCTTGAGCACGTGCACGATATTGAGCAGCGGCGCAAAGCGCTCGTCCAGCGGATCATAGTCCGCCAGCGCCAGACGATAGCCCTGCTCGGCCAGACTTTTGACGCGATCGATCAGCGCCGGGGTGAACTTGGAGTGGCCGAGGATTTCGATCACGAAGCTGTTGCGTGGCAGATCCGGCATATCATGATCGAGCAGGAAGCTGTCCGTCACCTTGAGAAAGCACGGCAGACTCTGGACCTCGCCACCCTTGCTGATACTGGAATAGGTGCCGAGCAGCACACCGAGGGTCGCGTCCTTGTCCGCCAGCCCTTCGACAAAATTGCCGTTCGGGTCGCGAAACAGCAGCTCGAACGCCGCCACGTCCTGACTCTTGGTGTATATGGGCTGGCGCGCCATGAGAACCTGCAGGTCCTCTGCGCCCGGCTCGATCTCCTTGCCTGCTGTCGCCACTGGATCAACCTCTGTCTGAAAAGTGTTCACGCAGAAAGGGGCTAGTATACCGAACCCACCCACGATGTCTGTATCCGACAACGCCGCAACCGCCCGGATTCAGCCACACGGGGCCAAACTGCAGCGGTTTTGATGCCGCTGCGCTATACCGGCTGCTCCAGATTGGGGGCTGTACTCTGCGCAGCCCGCTTACGGGCCCAGAGTTCGAGCTCTGACAGCCGCATCGGCTTGCCGAACAGATAGCCCTGCAGCAGGTCGCAGCCGGCAGCGATCAGGCTGTCGGCCTGCTCCCGGGTCTCCACGCCCTCGGCCGTGACCTGCAGACCGCGGGCATGTGCCAGCGCGATGACGGGCTTGAGCAGCGCGCGGTTGGACGGCTCCATCAGACGCTCGACGAAGCTGCGATCCAGTTTGAGCTTGTCGACCGGGTACTCCAGCATCTGCATCATCGAGGTGTAACCGGTACCGAAGTCATCAATCGCGATCCTGAGGCCGAGCGCCCGCAGCTGCCGCAGCAGACGATCACGCTGGCGCGATGCATCGACACCGAATGTCTCCGTCATCTCCACCTCGATGCGGTGCGCCGGTACCGCACTGCGCTCGAGCTGTTCCTGCATGAACTGGTCGAAGTCGGTTACCGTCAGTTCCGCCGAGGAGACGTTGATCGCCAACGTCATGTCGTCACCGAGCAGGCGGCTCAGGGTTTCGTAGTCACTCAGTGCCTGCTGCACCACCCAGCGATCGATGCGCGAGTAGAGGCCGGTGCGCTCGGCGATCGGTATGAACTGGTCCGGCCCGACGGCGCCGAGCACCGGGGAGTGCCAGCGCAGCAGGGCCTCACATCCCTCGACCCGCCCCTGCGCATCCAGCACCGGCATGTAGGTCAGAAACAGCTCGTCATCGAAATTGATCGCCTTCAGCTGATGCTCGATCTCCAGCGCCCAGCGGGCCTGCCGGGCCAGTTTCTGGGAGTAGAACGCCACCTGATTCTTGCCGCCGTGCTTGGCCTGATACATCGCCGTATCGGCGTTGGAGATCAGCTGGGTGATGGTATGTCCATCCTCCGGATAGCGGGCGATGCCGATACTGAGCGTCACCGGATAGCGCCCCATCTCGAACTGATAGCCACCGCGCACCAGCCCCAGCAACCGTGACGCCAGCTGCTGCGGATGGTCGGGCTCGACAAAGCGATACAGCAGTACGGCGAATTCGTCACCGGCGAGACGCGCCAGTACGCCCTGACCGGCACCGGGCGAACGATCGCACTCCTGCTGCAGCAGTGATCCGGCACGCTGCGCAAACGATTTCAGCAGCGCATCCCCGACACTGTGGCCGTACTTGTCATTGACGAACTTGAAGTGGTCCAGATCGATGTACAGTAGCGCCACGCGACGGCCGTTATCGCTGGCCAGTTTCAACTCGCGCACGGCCATTTCGTAAAAGTGATTGCGGTTGGGCAGGCCGGTCAGCGGATCATGCTCGGCGAGCTGACGGGAACGGCGGTAGGCATCGTTGAGCTGGTCGTACAACTGCTGAAAGCGCAGCGCGAGCCGCCCAATCTCGTCTCCCGTGCCGGTTTCAAGCGCCGTGCGCTGGCCGTGCATCAGGTCATTCAGCTGCTGCTCGAGACGGCTGACCGGATCGGTGACATAGCGCCGCATCAGCCACATCAGTAACAGCGCACAGCTCAGCGCAAACACCAGCGCCCCGATCAGCAGCCCCTGCTGCATCACGTCCAGCCGCTGCTCGATATAGCGGGGTGAGGGCTGAATACGCAGGTAGTGGCCCGGCAACAGACGAATCTCGCCGCTGAAGTCGTCAGCCACCGGTCTGGCGCTGGCGCCATAGTCGATCGCGGCGTCGTAGGTCGCGATGATCTCGTCCAGTTGAGCCTCAAAGGCGTTCAACTCGATCGCGATCTGTGCCAGTACGCTGTGATCACGCTGGGTTGGCAGCGGTGTCGAGAACGTGCGCCGATCGATCAGTTTGTACTGCACCAGCATCGGCGTGCCATCGGCCGTTTCGATCAGCTCGATACCGGACAGCGCACCGCTCTGCCAGGCGCTGCGCGCCACGGCCTGCTCTTCAGCGCTGAGCTCGCGAAACGGATTGTCACTGCTGACGAAGAAGAAAGCGGGCGTGCCATCGGCCTCAATCAGTGAGAACGACAGATAGTCGGAGCGCCGGCGTGTCAGGTTCCCCAGCGCGGCCTCGAGCCGACTGCCCAGTGCATGCTCGCGGTAGCGGTCCTGCTGCTCCAGCAGATACTGATGCAGCGCTTCCGACTCCACGATGGCGAACAGATAGCTGTCGACAAACGACGCGTACACCGAGAAGGTTGCGCGCAATTCGGTCAGGTTGTTGCTCAGGCGTGCCTGCTCGCGCCGCTCGATCGACGAGCGCTCGACGTAATAGACCGCGAGTGCGACCAGCAGGTAGCTGACCAGCAGTACCGGAAAGATCAGCAGGGCCGAGCGTTTACCGAGCGTCATGCCGTTTTCGTATTGCGTGAGTGATACGTTGGCGCAACAGCAGATTCTCCTTGCTCAGCGGTTCGTACAGCTGTCGCCGCGCCATCACCGCCGCTGGCGGGAAGATGCGGGGATCCTTGCGCATCTCGGCCGGCAGCCGCGCGTTACCGGCCGCATTACCGCTGGCAACACGCAGATCCTGCGCATTCAGCGCGGCCACCTCGGGACGGTTGAGAAAATCGATGAACGCTTCGGCCAGCGCCGCCTGGGGGGAGCCACTGACGACCGCCAGGCAATCCGCCCACAGGATGGTACCTTCCTGCGGCACGACATAGTCCCAGCGCGCCTCACCGGCGATTTCGTTCAACGCGGCCTGATCGCCGCTGTAGGCCGCCGCCATATAAAGGTCGTCGGCACGCGGTGCGCTCTGCAGATAGGTGATCGCATACTCGAAGGTCAGTACGGCCGGCAGCTGCTGGCGCAGATCGTCAAAGGCGACTTTGAGCGGCTCTTCGTCGGCGGTATTGACCGACTGCCCACGCATCAGCAGCGCGGGTGCCAGCATGTCGGTCACGTCGTCCATCATGCCGATATGGCCATAGAGGGCGGGCTCCGGCTGCATCAGGTCGGCCCAGCTGTGCGGCTGCGCAACACGATCGGTGCGGTAGACGATGCCCAGCGTCCCCCACATGTAGGGTACGCTGTGCTCACCGCACTGAGCCTGCAGATCCGGTTCGATATGGCGCAGATTGGGCGCGGCCTCGACAGCCGGCGCATACAGGACGCCGCGCTCGCCGAACAGCCGCGACGCGACCTCGTCCACCACAACCAGGTCGATACGGTGCCGTGCCACGTCGACCAGCAGCTGATCGCGCCGTTCGTCATTATCGAAGTACACCTGCTCCAGACGGGCACCGGATTCGGCCTCCCACTGCTCGATCACGGCCGGTGCCAGATAGGCTTCCCAGTTCAGCAGGGTCAGGGTGGGTGGCTCGGCAGCCAGTGTCAGGCACGGCCAGCACAGGGCGGTGATGAGCGTGGCAACTCGCATCGACTGGTCCTTCTTTGTGTCGGGTTCCCCATGCCACGCCCGTCAGACGAACGTGCAGTTTTTAACCACTATCGCACCCGAGTATACCAGTGTCGCCGTCGGGGGGAAGAGAGCGTCTTCATCCGCATACGGTCAGCGCCCTGCCCGCATCGGAGCCGGCGCTCACTCGATATTCTGGATCTGCTCGAAGAATAAAAATATAAAACCCTTCAAAAACAGGTGATTAAAACGTTTTCTCTTGTGATAAATGATCGGTACTACCCAATTTACTACCCATGAATAGAAACTTTATCTCTGAGTAGCCCACATAGTTACTACTCATGATTATAAACTGGGATAAGTGGGAAACTGGGAATTCCTGATCTTTTCCGGTTTCCCGTCACCTCGTCTCAACCGAAGAAAACCTGCCAGCAAGTCTAGCAAGAGCGGCGCTCCCAGCGCACCTCTGCTGATACAGCGAAGTTTGTACTGATAGTACAAACCATTGATTTTATTGATTATTTTTTATTTTTCCTCTTGCATATTTGAAACTTCGTGCGAGTATTTTAGAAAACGCAGGAGTTCAAAATGACCAAGTTGAAGACCATTTGTTTTGCTGTAATTACAGCCGCTCTCGCAGGTTGCGCTGCCACGCCTCGACACTATGACGACGAATCATCCCGCGCACTGAACCTGGCACGTGCTGGGGGCATCTACGATCAAGACCTGCGGGACTCACCAGACGGCACCCGCTCTTATCGCAAAAGCCTGTTGATGGGCGCCCTCAACCTGGCCAGTCTGGCCACCTCATTAGGTGCACCGCTTCGTCATCTTACCGGCACTCAGACCCTGCTATTTAACGCCACCGATATCATGATGACGCCGGACAACCCTTCTGCACGGCCCAGCCTGATGGGCTGGATGCCGGAATCACTGGCGGCGAGCGAGGATGACGCCTATGACCACTATGTTGCCGTCGTAGATGAGGCCATCACCCAGGCCGCCGAATCGATGGCAATTACGGCAACGAAACTCACAGACGTGAAGACGCCAGAAATTGACGGGCACCCGCTCATGCTGTGGTCAGTAAAAGCCGAGCGATATGGCTGTGCCGATAGCAACTGCATCATCGCCTACAACATCCAACAGCCGAATCACTGGAAGACACCAAGCTATGTCATCGGCGGTGAAGCTGCCAGTTATAACATCGCTGCCAACCACCCCGAGAAATACTCCCGACTGGTGTTTCGGCAGTCCGGCCATGAACCCACCTTTCCAGTAGATGAATTCTATGGCGCTGTCAGCGCCGGCATGCCTCCCTGGATAGTGATGTACTTTCCACCCAACACCGTGATCCGGGATGGCGAGCCGGTCCCCTATCCGGTTTTGTACGAACAGGGCAAACAGCTGATGTTCAAGGAGCCGCAATCATGAGCGACTGGCACGATGAGCTTGAGTTCGCATTGTTGTCGCTTGAGGACGCCAGGGTCGATAGCGACTGCATGACCTTTGTGATCAGCAAGATTCTGGACGACCGTGGTGTTTTCCATCAGTGCCGGGTCGGATACGCCGAGGACCGACTGAGCCGAATGACCACCGCTCCCCATTGCTGGATCGAGCTCGAACAGGGCTGGTGTATCGATCTCCGGCTCAGACAGTGGCTGGGCGATGAGGACGACCTTCCCCATGGCGTATTCCAACCAACCAACCACCCGCGAGTTCGATACCAAGGCACTGCGTTGGTGGTTCCACACCTGGACGTGGAAGATTTGAGGGCGATGACGAACGATGCCTACTGCAAGGTGAAACTGCCGTGGCTGCCCGGGCAAGCCGCAGCCGCCTGATCCCGGGCAAAACTTGCATTTTCTCAGGTTCTGGTGAGTTATTGTCAAATCTGGTGTACGGGCTCAGGCGGCGTTCCTGTCTGACTGATCCTGTACTTGTTCCCCATCCTTGAATTTCACGTTGTTGACCACGAGGGCCAGCAGATCAAATCCCTTGATCCGTTTCCAGCGCTTC
>JAUWAC010000005.1 GCA_030602245.1 Marinobacterium sp. | reverse complement strand
GTAACCGTCCGGTGATCCCATCTTGAGCCCGGCGCTGCCGCCGTCAGGATAGTGTCCACTTATTTTCTAGTGGACACTTAACATGAACGACTTAAGCGTAACCAAACCCTACCAGCGCCGTCGCCGCTTTTCCCGGGAATTCAAGGCCCAGATAGTTGCCCAATGTCTGGAGCCCGGTGCCTCCGTTTCTCGAATCTCACTGGATAACGGTCTCAATGCCAACATGGTCCGGCGCTGGATCAGCGAGGCGCGGCGAGCGCCGAAAGCGCCAGCGACACCACCTGGATTCGTACCAGTCAATCTGCCAACAGTGGCCTCTGCGCAGAGCAATCAATCAGTCCCAGACAAGCGTAGCACCATCCGCATTGAGATTTCCCGCGCCGGCGGTGCGGTTGTGGTGGAGTGGCCTGCCGAGCAGGCCCATCAGTGTGCCGCATTGCTGCGGGATCTATTGGGATGATCCGTATCGATGAGATCTGGCTGGCTACCGAGCCGCTGGATATGCGGGCGGGGCCGGACAAGGCGCTGGCGCGAGTCATCCAGGTGTTTGGTTCAGCCAGGCCGCATTGCGCCTATCTGTTCGCCAACAAACGGGGCAACCGGATGAAGGTGTTGATCCACGATGGTCTTGGCATCTGGTTGTGTGCCCGCCGGCTGAACCGGGGCAAGTTCCACTGGGGCGAAACCTGGCGCGGTGACCAACTGCGGCTGACTGAGGAACAGTTATCCGCTCTGGTTCAGGGCCTGCCCTGGCAGCGCATTGGCGCTGAAGGCATCATCTCCATCCTGTAACCACAAGTGCCGTAATGCCGCTATAGCCAGAACCGCGAATCGCCTGCCGCACAGGGACTTGGCATACTAAGGGTATGACTCAGCGCCCCGATATCAACCATCTCTCTGCCGATCAGCTCCGTGCCCTGGCGACGGAACTGATGGACTCCCTGGACGCCCGGGATCAAGTCCTGAGCAAGAAGGATCGTGAGTTGGTGCGCAGCAACGCTATCATCGAGAAGCTGACCCACGAAGTAGCCATCCTCAAGCGTCACAAGTACTCCCGTCGCAGTGAGCAACTCGATGCTGTTCAGGGGAAACTGCTGGACGAACTGATCGACAGCGACCTGGCCGCCATTGAAGCCGAGCTGGACCAGGCGATGACCGAGGAGCAGAAAGCTGCCCGGCCAAAACAAAAACCCAAGCGCACCCCGCTGCCACCAGAACTACCCCGCACCCTGATCCACCACGAACCGGACAATACCCAGTGCCAGTGTGGCTGCCAGCTCAAGCGTATTGGCGAAGACATCAGCGAGAAGCTGGATTATGTGCCCGGCGAGTTCACCGTCGAGCGGCACATCCGGGGCAAGTGGGCCTGCGACAAATGCGAGACCTTGATCCAGGCACCGGTGCCACCGCAGGTGATCGACAAGGGCATCCCCACTGCTGGGCTGCTGGCTCAGGTGCTGGTGGCCAAGTACGCGGACCATCTGCCACTGTACCGTCAGGAACGCATCTTCGGTCGCGCTGGCCTCGAAATCCCACGTTCTACACTCGCCGAATGGGTCGGTGCCTGCGGTGTGCAGTTGCAACCCCTGGCGGATGCGCTGAGAAACACCTTGCTGGAACACAGCGTTCTGCATGCCGATGAAACTCCGGTCAGCATGCTGGCCCCGGGCAAGAAGAAGACCCACAAGGCCTACGTCTGGGCCTACTGCACCACGCCGTTCTCGGGTCTGAAAGCCACTGTTTATGACTTCGCGCCCAGCCGGGCAGGTGAACATGCCCGCGCCTTCCTGGGTGACTGGCAGGGCAAACTGGTCTGTGACGATTACGCTGGCTACAAGGCCGGGTTCGGCCACGGCATCACGGAAATCGGCTGCATGGCCCACGCCCGGCGCAAGTTCTATGACCTGCACGAAGCCAACAAGAGCGAACTGGCGGCCAAGGCACTGGAATACATCGGCGGTCTCTACGAGATCGAACGGGACACCAAAGACCTGCCGCCGGATAAGCGCCGGGAAATCCGACAAACCAGAGCCAAACCGCTTGCTGATACCCTGCATCAGTGGATGCTGGCGCATCGTCAGAAAGTGCCGGATGGCTCCGGCACGGCCAAAGCCTTGGACTACAGCCTCAAACGCTGGGAAGCGCTGACGCGCTACCTGGGCGATGGTGCGGTGCCCATCGACAACAACTGGGTGGAAAACCAGATCCGGCCCTGGGCATTAGGCCGCAGCAATTGGCTCTTCGCCGGTTCACTGCGTAGCGGTCAACGAGCGGCTGCGGTCATGACTCTGATCCAGTCAGCCAAGCTGAACGGGCATGATCCGTATGCCTATCTGAAGGATGTGCTGACCCGCCTTCCGACGCAGAAGAACAACGCCATCGACGAGCTATTGCCCCACAACTGGACGCCGGCTATACCTGACAAGGTGTGATGGCCGGACGCTTACCCACGATCTGATCCGGTGGCAGGTCAGCAAACTCTTCCCGGTGACACTGCTTCAGGATGTCAGCTTCCTCCTCTGGCGTGAGGGCATTGGCGGGCACCGGCCGTTCGGCAAAAGGGCGTTGGTCCTCCTTGACATTGACCTTTCCCCTGCCTTAGTACCATCGACTGGATGAGATTTCGGTTAGATTAAGCCGCTTTCCTCGCAAACTCCACTGGCGGTAGATAACCCAAGGCACTGTGCGGGCGAACATGGTTGTAGTGCTCGCGCCATTGCTCGATTTCCCATCGTGCTTCGTCCAGCGATCGGAACCAGTGCTGATTCAGGCATTCGTTGCGGAACTTGCCGTTCAGACTTTCCACGAAGGCGTTCTGCGTAGGCTTGCCTGGCTGGATAAAACCAAGCTTGGTCTTCCGTTCTTTGGCCCAGAAGAACATCGCCTTGCTGGTAAACTCCGGGCCGTTGTCGCAAACGATCATGGTCGGCAAACCTCGACTGTCAGCCAGTTGATCGAGGAAGCGAGCAACCTGTCGCCCAGAGATCGACGTGGCCACGAGTTGACCAACCATCTCTCGCGAGTAATCGTCGACCACATTGAGCACGCGGAAGCGACGACCGCTGCTGAGCTGGTCGGAGACAAAGTCCATCGACCAGCGCTGGTTTGCTGCTGACGGCACTTCCATCGGTAGACGCGGGCGCTGCAGCTTCTTCCGTTTCTTGGTTCTCACTTGCAGCCCTTCCTCCGTGTAGAGCCGGTAGGTGCGTTTCTTGTTGACCACCAGACCTTCACCCTTGAGCAGGCCATGCAGCAGCAAATAGCCATAGCGTGAGTGCTGCGCGGCCAGTGTCTTCAGACGCTCACGCAGCACCTGGTCGTCCCTGGGCTTCGCTTGGTATCGATAGGCTGTTCGGCTCAGCCCGACCAGACGGCATGCCGTTCGTTCGCTTAACCGGAAGTGCTCCACCAGTCGAGCCACGATCGGCTTCTTATGGGCGGGCTTCACCACTTTTTTGACAGCACGTCCTTCATCGCTTCGACTTCGAGCAGCTTGTCCGCCAAGAGCTTCTTCAGCTTGGCGTTCTCCGACTCTAACTCGCGCAGCCGCTTGGCCTCGTTCACTTCCAGCCCGGCGTACTTGCTGCGCCAGTTGTAAAAGGTGCCATTCGAGATGCCGTACTCCCGGCAGATGTCGTCCACCTTGACACCGGCCTCATGCTGCTTGATGGCCTTAATGATCTGTTCTTCGCTGTAACGCTTCTTCATGCTGAGATCCCCTGATCTGTCTATTATCGGGAAATCTCATCCAACTTGCGGTTCTACTTTTGGGGGAAAGGTCAATTTTACTTCCCCAAGCTGTACCCAAGATCTTTGTTGGTTAGACAGCCTGATAGCTTCTACTAACCGCATGACTTCAATACTGGTACTGACTTTAGAATCAAACTCGCCGCGTCCCTTGGCAAATGCTACAAACGCACGCAGCTGTTCGATATACATATCATTCCGGTCGTAGTCGCTATCACTGTAAAGCACTTCTGATGCTGCACCCGGTCCATACAACACAACGTCGTTAGCAAGCAGGTTCCAGACTAGCGTTCCCTTCTCACCGACTGCTTTAAAAGATCGGCTTGGGAATCGCTGGAGGAAGTCGAGATGGACGTGAAAAGTAGTTCCGGATTGGTTGGTCATCAAAGCATCAACTGTATCTTCAACATCAATATCAATATCAAGTAGATCTGAGCTACCAATGCTTGCAGTTACTTCATCAAAGCTACCAAACAGCCAATTGAGATAGTCCAGCTCGTGGCTCAACTCCAGAAGCGCCCCACCTCCCAGTTTTTTTTGGGCTGAAACGCCTGTGCGATAATCACTCTCTGGCCGCCAATCTGGCAAATACTGACCAGCCTCTGCAAATACTGTCGAGATACGCCCCAACGTCCCGCAGTCTATGATCTGCTTTACGGCTTGGGCTGCAGGCATGAATCTCAGGTTATAGCCAACAGCTATTTTATTTTTTGTTTCATCGAGCGGAAACTGTGATAACTCTGCAAGCTCAACACAAATGGGCTTTTCTATTAGTACCGGGATTTGAGCTGTGACAAGCGGTACAGCATGTCGAAGGTGAAAGTTAGCAGGTGATGCCACAATCGCTACATCTGGCTTGTCCAAAATAGCTTCTTGTACTGTACCAGCAATACCAGTTGCGCCTACATCCGAAGCTACGAGTTGTCGGCCACTGGCGCTAACACACACAACCTCTGCATTTGGATACAGACAGCGAAGATTACGGATATGACGCTTAGCAATACTACCACTACCAACTACCAACGCTCTTCTCATTTCGAGACCCCAGCCAACTCGAATTCGTTCTGAGCCTTTTGAAAATCATCCATCCGCCCAATATCCAACCAGTACTCATGAATCGGAAACATATTTACAGACTTACCAACACCAATCTGCTGTTCAAGCAGTGTCGGCATGTCGACTCGTGTACCCGGCACCACACTTTTCACCAGAGCCGGGTCCAACAGGTAAATGCCGGCATTAACGAAGAAGCGATGTACCGGCTTTTCAACCATGGATTTGATCTGCGTGCCTTCGCTGGTGATTACACCATAGGGCACTTGGTGTTCGTACTCCCTTACACACATCGTAGCCACACCGTTTTGGCGTTCGTGAAATTCCAAAAAGCTGTGCAGGTTGAGCGATGTCAGCAGGTCACCATTCATCATGAACATGGGCTGATCTATCTCGTCGTGTGGCAGCAAGCCCAATGCCCCACCTGTGCCCAGTGGTTCTTCCTCATGCACATATTGAATGCTGACACCCCATTTCTCACCATCACCAAAGTAATCACGGATGACTTCCGGCATGTAGTGGGTTGATATATAGAAACGATGAAAACCCGCCTCAACAAAGTTCAGCAAAATTTGCTCGAGTATTGGTTTGTCCCCTACCTTCAGCATGGGCTTGGGGCAATTATTGGTCAGTGGCCGCAGGCGTGTCCCGAAACCACCTGCCATTAGAAATACAGGATTGTCGTGACGATGCTTTTTTAGGATGTCGTGCAGATTAGACAAACCTATTACTCGCCCTTCATCATCGATGATTGGAAGTTGAAGCAGATCATACTTCTCTAACAGAAATAATATACGTTTTTCTGTCCAAGAACATTCAGCCGTTTTTGGCTTTATATTCATAACCTGCGCTACTGGCGTATCCAATGGCAAGTGCTTTAACAAAGCTCTACGCACATCCCCATCAGTCAATGTGCCTAAAAGCTTATCGTTGCTATCAACAATTAACACTATTCGTTGCGAAGCACTGTCAAGTACTTTTATTGCTTGCTCCAGAGTAACATCACTGTTTACAAGGGCTTTACGCCAGGGTTTCATGGGCTGCTCCGCTGCTTACGCTAGATCATTTACTGACAGGTTATAAAACTGCTTCTTACGGATGTTTCTAAGCGGATATTCCGCAAGTACTTTAACGATACCCTCACAGGCACCACCGTTGCCGTAGGGGTTATTTACAGTGGCTAGACTGGCCTGAAAATCAGTCGAATAAAGTGTTTTTAATGCTGTGAGAATGGATGCACTATTTGGCGTACAATCGATTACGCTCTGGCTTTTCAAGCGCCCCTTCTGACGATCGCCAATATTAATAGTGCCGATATTGAACGATGGTGCTTCCGCCAAGCCGCTGGAAGAATTGCCTACCACTCCATCTACCTGTGCAAGGCAAGAGAAGTATCGCAGCTGACCGAGGGATGTATATACCTTTGCACGTGGGTGCTTTTCCACAAATTGCTGTACCAGGGTTCCCAGTTCCCGACCACCGGTATCAGCATTGGGCATGGTGAAAATCAGGGTAGTATCTTCCAGTTCATCTAACGCAGCCAGTAGCTCTCGCATCTGTGCAACAGAGCTGCCCCCCCCTTCGAGGGTCACCGGGTGAAAGGTGATCAACAGGTTTTTCTCGCCAAGAGCGAAATCAAGCGAACGTTCCAGCTCTTCCCGGCTCAACAGTTTGAGGCGTTTGATGGCATCAATGCCCATTCCACCCACATTGAATACCCGATCCGGGTGTTCACCTAACTGAATAACACGTCTGCGATATTCATCTGCTGCTACAAAGTGCAGGTGGGACATTTTAGTAATGGAGTGACGGATGGCTTCGTCAAATGCGCCTTCAGTAGTCTCGCCACCATGCAGGTGTGCAATGGGGATGCCGGCAATCATGGCAGCTGAAGTGGCGGCAAAAATTTCAAACCGGTCACCCAATACGACCAGCATATCGGGTGCCAGGCGTTCATAAGCATCCGCAAAGCCGATCAGGCAGAGTCCCATGGATTTGGTGATGGCGGTGTTGGTGTCTGAGCTAAGCAGCATTTCCACCTTGGCATCAATTTTAAAGCCCGCTTCTTCGATTTCCCGGTAGGTGGAGCCAAACTCCGGTGACAAATGCATCCCTGTTGCAACAACTTGAAGTGTTAATTCTGGATGATTGTTGATAGCCTCCATCAGCCAGCGTAGCAAACCAAATTCAGCACGGGTGCCGGTAACTACACAGATTTTGCGACTCATAGCTCGATCAACTCGTCTTCATTGAAATCCCGGCTTGCAGTACGGCCAATGACATCATCCCAACGCATGGGAGAAATCCCTGTTCCCGGGCGTTTTGCCATGAGATTTTCTTCGCTGAACGCTTCGCCGGCTTTGATTGGACGGGCTGCAACGATGGACTTGCGGGCGATCGGTTTGTTCTTCAATTCACTCGGGCTGGGTCGTTTGATGCCATCGCCCAGTGCCTTTTCAATATTCCGTATGCTCTGCACCATGGCTTTTAGTTCACCTGGTTCCAGACTGGCTCTATGATCAGGTCCGGGAAGGTTACGATCCAGCGTGAAGTGTTTTTCAATCACCGTTGCACCCAGTGCAACGGCTGCTATTGGCACCTCTATACCTGGGGTGTGATCCGAATAACCCACATTAACGCCAAAGGCTTTACCGATATTAACCATGGCCAGCAGGTTTACATCTTCCATGGGTGTCGGATACTCAGTGGTGCAGTGCAGAACTGTGATCTTGTCCCTGGAGGTACCCGCTTGCTCCACTACATTTATTGCTGCTTCGATCTCCCCCAGGTTAGCCATGCCCGTCGAGAGCAAGACCTGATGCCCATGCCGGGTAAGGTAACGCAGATATGGAAGGTTGGTTAACTCGCCAGAGGGTACTTTAACAATATCTGATCCACCCAACTCATCCAGAAGATCGATGCTGTCTTTATCAAAAGCGGTTGAGAAAAAGCCTATACCCTGCTTTTTACATTCCTCGATCAACTCAAGGTGGTGGTCTCGTGTCAGCTCCAGTTTACGCACCATCTCCTGCTGTGACTCTTGCGGGTCGGTTGCACCCTTTTGATACTCTGCCTTGGGTGCGTGGCGCGATATTATATTGGCGGCAATAAACGTCTGAAACTTTACCAGGTCAGCACCGGCATCTGCCGCAGCTGCAATTAATTCTTTGGCCAGCCCCATATCACCATTATGGTTAACGCCGGCCTCCGCGATAATAAGTGTTTTCATTTAATCCTCTTTGCGGGGACACCCACATACACGGCATTGGGGTCGCAATCGTCAATCACTACAGCACCAGATCCAACAACCGTATTGCTTCCAACCACAAGTTTCTTTGTTAGGTTGCCCTGATTAATCACAGCGCCTGCACCTACCCAGCAGCTATCTTGCAAATGCACATTACCTGACACATTTGCACCCGGCGCCACATGAACATAATTTCCCACTATACAATCGTGGGCAACAGTGACGTTCTGATTGAATATGCAGAAATCACCAACGGATATGCCACTGGTAAGCCGTGCACCTGCCGCAATGATTGTGCCCGTACAGCTTTCGATTACTTCCCTTTGTGCCAAGCCAAATGTGGCACTGGGATGAATCAGATTGGTGAACCTGAGCTGATACTTAAATCGTTCGGCAACGGCTTTGCGAATACCGCCTTCACCGATTCCGATGACATATGGCATATCAGTGTAATGCCTCACATCTTGCTCCAGTATTACTGGTGCAGGAAAACACCAGGCATGCACCTCGGCTTGATCCCGCGCTACATAAAATGGTTCAAAACCTAATGCCCAAGCAATGTCGCCAGCCTCGCGAGCCATACCTGATGTACCAAAGATGCCTATCCTGTTCACGGTGGTCACTTGATCACAACACTACTTGGCAAATTGACGACGCGCTCTTCCATCCACTCGGCATTACTGAGGTCACCGCGACGACAGTTTTCATACATGCTCAGATGGTTCATCAACGCCCAGATTGGCCGGGTCATAACGCCTTGTTGGTTCGTTGTTTCAAGCAGTGCATCCCTGTGCGCCTTGTCCTCACAAACGACAGCATTCAGCCAATAATTTGAACGGCAACCTTCAGGCTCGCTCACAAACGCAAGGTTTGTAGCGGATAGCTCGTTTTGATAGGCCGCTGCCAAAGCTCGCTTGGCTTTGATGAAGGTCTCAAGCTGCTCCAACTGGGCGCAGCCCAATGCTGCGTTCAGGTTGGGCAGGCGGTAGTTATAGCCGACCTCATCATGGATATATTCGTATGGGTGTGGCTTTTTAGCGGTGGTGGTCAAATGCTTGGCACGTTCACCCAGCACTGCATCAGCCAGGATCATACCACCGCCGCCGGTGGTCATGATTTTGTTACCGTTGAAACTGAGCGTTCCCAGCGCACCGAAAGTACCCGTGTGCTGACCTTTATAGAAACTGCCCAGAGATTCAGCGGCATCCTCCACCAGCGTAATATTCCATTCGCAAGTAACACGCAGTAGACCATCAAGATCAGCCGGGTGCCCAAACGTATGCATAGGCACACAAGCACGCACCACTTTGTTATCAGTACGGGTTCTGCATATACCATCGGCATCCAACCTAGCGTTATCTTCCAGCCATTGTTGCAAGGCTGTAGCAGACAACCCAAGTGTGTCACGGTCAACATCCACAAACACCGGCTCTGCGCCGCAATAAGCAATGGCGTTACAGGTGGCCACAAACGTCAGCGGCTGTGTAATCACCAAATCATCAGGTTCGACTCCGGCGAGCTTCAAGGCAATATGAAGTGCGGCGGTACCATTGACAGTTGCAACCGCCTTGGGAGAACCGGTATAGACAGCCATATCCTGTTCGAACCGATCAACGTAGGCACCCACGCTGGATACAAACGTTGATTCGATGGTATCAACTACATATTCCTTTTCACGACCTGGAAAAACAGGAGCGTGAAGCGGAATAAAGTCGTTGGTGCCGAAATAATCACGGACGAAACGAATCAGTTGGTCGCTCAAAGCTGCCTCACATTTTGCTATCGAGATATTTACCGGTTTCTTTGTGCCCAAAATCAGGAATCATGTGGTGAAAGAGGTCAACCAGCGCCTGCTTGTTCCATACCAGGTCACGCTTCATAGTACTGATTCGATCTTCGAAGTCTTTCAGTTTTTGGCTATCGAAATCGGCTTCGTTCTTGATGATTCCAAGGTTCTCAAAACGCTCCATATCCAGCGTTTCCTGGTCAGTAAAAAACTCCTCAAAGTCTTTTTCACCTGTGGTATCACTACTGGTGAAAAGGCAAGGCCATTTACCTTGATCAGGCAGTGTTTTAGACAGTTCCCGTGCTTCATCTTCACTGCTGCACAGAACGGGTTCATAGCCCTTCTCAGCCAGGTACTTCACAGCGATGTCAGCAAAGGTAATAAGGTGCAGCGCCTCACTGAGT
The DNA here is from genome assembly GCA_030602245.1 of Marinobacterium sp. Lineage (GTDB taxonomy): Bacteria > Pseudomonadota > Gammaproteobacteria > Pseudomonadales > Balneatricaceae > Marinobacterium_D. The sequence goes on along the minus strand of JAUWAC010000005.1, from coordinate 151,961 downwards.
TTGGGGAAGAAGATATCGCGGTTATCGCCGAAAATACAGGACATCAAGCAGAGCTCGCCTGACTCTTGGGGGGTAACAAAATAACGGCGTACATCATTCGGTGCGACGATCGGCTGACGCTTTTCCAAGCGCTGATTAAAGCCATGCAACAAGGAACCATCCGAGAAGGCCACGTTGGCGAAACGTGCTGTCGAAATATCGATATCCAGACTCCGACGCATCAGGAACATTTCCATTATACGTTTTGAAGCCCCCATCATATTGACGGGGTTGGCTGCCTTATCAGTGGAGACGCAGAAGTATTTTTTCACCCCGGCATTGATGGCCTGCTGAAGAGTTTTGTCGGTATTGAATACATTCACATCGACCATACGCATGAGCGTGTAGGGATCTTTCTCACTGCGTACATGCTTAAGCGCAGAGAGATTCAGAATGTAATCATACTGCCCATCGGCTTTGAAAAAAGCATCATACTCAATGGAGCCGATATCGAGGGCAAAAGTCTGGAAATCACCTTCGATATAGCCAAAGGAACTACGGATATCACGTACCAGCTCCACCATGTTGTTCTCACTGAGATCGACAACATGCAGCTTTTTTGGGTTGCGCTTGAAGATCTCCTTGGTGACCGCTTGACCAATAGAGCCTGCGCCACCAAGGACTAGGAATCGTGACGATCCGACGATCTCAGCCAATTTTTTTTCGTTGCTTTGGATATCCGCAGAGAACAGTTCTTTATCTCTACCTATGAGGCTCAATATTTGCATCAATGAAACTCTCTATCAAAATTTATATATTCTATATTCTTTGGGTATATATTTATAATAACAAGCAGCTTTCCATACCAGCATGATTGATTGAATAACACACAGGGCAGCGGGGACTGCATGATAATTGGAGAAGGCGGACAAAAAAATCACTATCGGAATGAACAGGAGCAAACTCACCAAATGGCTCGCAATGATAGGGCTATCCTTCCCTTGTGCATATAATGCGTAATGTGGAACATTGCTTACTGCCTGTATTCCCATGACAAGCACAAGCCAATAAAAAATATCAACATTCTCAAGATATAACTCTTTACCTATAAGCTCTAAAACCAGTCCCAACAAGGAAGAAACAACTAATATATATATTGCCAAAAAAACTATAACTTGAATCAGCATTGACTCTGTATTTTTCCTGAACGAATCGCATAAACCTTTATTAAATAAACTAACCATAGCTGGATACTTAAACGAAAAAATACCAGCATCCATGAACGAAATAAGTGCCGCCGCCATACCCATAAACAGCACATAAGCACCCAGAGCTTCCAACCCCACAAGTGACTCAAACCAGTAACGATCGATTGTAAAAACACCATTTAATGCAAGTGATGAAAAGAACAGGGGAACAGCCACGAAAACACCTCTCTTAATCCATTTTACGTCGATGCTCGAAGACCAGCCACCTACACCCATTGCCTTTATCTTGTAAAGTGATATAAAAAGCGCAAATAAACCACCAGAAAACCAAGATAGCAAAATAGATTCTATATTTCTGGCGTCAGCATCAGCATACATCCAAAAGGCCAACACAACAGCCCAAGAGCCTTGCCGAATAAAAAGCGCTGTTGTTGCCGTTAATTGTTCTGAGAGCGCAATCAACAACCTCATCAACTCTTGGTTAAGATGCTCCAATACCAAAATAGCATAAAACCAAAAAATTACATCCCATGGTAATAATTCAAAATAAAAAACAAGAGCCAACAATGGTAAAAAAACGGCGTATAGAGCACCATGTAAAAAAACCTGACTCTTTAATAGCCCCCCCCACTCGCTCCGTTCTCTCTTTAATAACTCACGCGTACTATACGTATAAAAATCGAACCCAAGGGGATACATTGCATAGGCTACTGTTGCAACGATAAGACCATATAAACCTAGATCACTTGGCTCAAGATACTTAGCCAGTACAAATATAAGTAGAAACTTGCTTAAGAGGTTGAAACCACGCACCCCTATATTCGCCAGGCGTAAGAGATATCCTTCACGCTGCTGCACTGCAGTCATTCATGAACACCCTTAACAAGATTTTTGTGCGGCTGGTCATGCACGACACCTAGTGCGATAACGTTGTTGTGCTGGGCCAGCAGTACAGCGTTGGATAAGCCCACATAGCCGGTACCGGCGATGGTGATGTTCATCTGTTGGTCCTTGTGTAAATCTCAACCCCTGCCCGGTCGATATGCGCTTTGAGGCTGGCTCTGCCTTGATGTTTTAATCGAGCACATCGAACTTGTCGGGCGGCGGGATTACTTCGTTACGCTATTCGGTCAGGGTTTGCGCATGTGAATCGGGATCAGAGTTGGAATTCAGTACCCGCTGAGCAAACGTCCTGCAACCTTTCTTTCAACGCCTGCTTGGCGCCTTGATCCCCATGCACCAACCGTATCTCGTTTGGTGGTTGCTTCATGCCCTGCACAAAAGCCACCAGCCCCTGCTGGTCGGCATGGGCGGAGTAGCCGCCGATGGTTTCTACACCTGCACGGATAGGGTAACGCTCACCGTCGAGTTCAACCCAGCCGCCTTGCGGTCCGTACTGCTGGATATCCCGCCCCGGTGTGCCTTCGGCCTGGTAGCCGACAAAGAGTACGTCGTGACGTTCATCACCCAGCATCGCCTTGAGGTAGTTAACGATGCGGCCGGCATTGCACATGCCGCTGCCGGCGATGACGATGGCCGGGCGGCCGGACGTGGCCAGGTGGTGAACCATTTTCAGGTGTTCGTCGTGGCTATCAACCGTTAGCAGGTTGTCGAAGGCGAGTGGTGCCTTGCCTTGAGCCAGCAGGTTTTGCGCTTCGTCATCCCAGTAGGGTTTGAGTTCCCGGTAGGCGGCGGTGAATTTGGAGGCCAGGGGGGAATCGAGGATGACCGGGATTGCCGGGGTTTGTTGCGGCGTTTGGGTTGGTCGGCGCGGGGGCGCGCCTCCTACAGGAGCATCGTGTCCTAAAAGATCATGGAGTTCGTAGAGGAGCTCCTGGGTGCGGCCAATGCTGAAGGCCGGGATCAGGACGGTGCCGTTGTTGTTGAGGGCACGGTCGATGGCGGCCTTGAGGCGCTGTTTGCGGGTGGCGCGGTCTTCGTGGTTGCGATCACCGTAGGTGCTTTCCAGCACCAACACGTCTGCCCGTTCCGGTGACTGGGGAGCGGGGAGGATCGGGGTGTGGGGTGCGCCCAAGTCGCCGGAGAAGACGATGCGGGTGTCATTGGCATCGATTTCTACGTAGGCGGAGCCGAGGATGTGGCCGGCGCGTTGCAATCTGATCCGGGTCATCTGAACTGGCGTATCGATGAGTGTGAACCACTCGTTGTAGGGCAGCGCCACGGTGCGCTCTGCTATCTTGTTCAGGTATTGCTCGACTAACGTGCGGTCGCGGCTGATGCCGAGTTTAAAGGCATCTTCGAGCACCAACGGCAGCAGTTTGGCGGATGGACGCGAGCAGATGATCGGGCCATCGAAGCCGGCGGCCAGCAGCCAGGGGATGCGGCCGACATGATCGATATGGACATGGGTGACGATCAGCGCACGCACGGTGCTGATATCGAATTCGATTGCGTGGCGATCGCTGCTGCTGCCGTTACCCGCTTCACTGCCCTGAAACAGGCCGCAGTCGATCAGCAGGCTGCTGTTGTCGTCGATGTGCAGCTGGTGGCAGCTGCCGGTGACGCCGTTACGGGCGCCGTGGTGTTGGATATTCATTGGCAGGTCCTTTGCCGTCAGCTTTCTTCACGTGTATTTCTATCTAAGCCCGTCACGCAACCTTTTTTGCGTGGGTATACTCGTAAAGTCTTGCCGGTGAGAGTTCCAGCCCGTGGGGCCAACAGAGAGCGCCGCAGTCGATGAACAGTCGCTGAGCATACGTCGCATCATGCAGAGGGCTCAGTAGCGATCCCTGGTGTTCGTCGAGATACTTCTGCAGGTCGAAGGTTGCGGTCACGCCGTCGGAGAACTCGAGCCTTATGTCGTTCTGCGTCCGGTATGAGGCACGTAGGATCTTAATCATAGTCTGCTCCCCTGATACGCTCCAAAGGTTCAAAGTGCTGAGCGCGTTCCCAGTTCCTCAGCAACTCAGTCTGGTGCGTGGCACACCACTCTTTAACTATAGCAGCCGCCTTTCGGGGCAATGAGCCTTGTCTCACTTCGCCCGAGGTGATTTCAACCAGCGCTTCGAACCCTTGATACTCGACATGTATATGGGGCGGCGGATGGTCGTCATGCCACATCCGCACGACTATCCCGAAGAAAACAGATAGAACCGGCATTATCTCATCCTTGAGGTCTGTTTCAGGCACGCTACCGCCCGGAGGTTACATGTCGGGCACTCCTCAAACCCGCGGACCGGCGCTCCGTGCCGGGACCAAATTGTAGGGGCGCTAATGGTACAAAACTTCTGGTGCCATCTGTAGCCCTCTATAATACGCCGTGGGTTGATACTCAGGGAGAGGAGCATGTCTGGCTACAACTGGTACGTGGTGCAGTCAAAGCCGGGGCAGGCAGCGCGGGCCTGCGCGGAGCTTGAAAACCAGGGATATGACCTGTTTTTTCCGCAGATCACAGTGGAAAAGATCAAACGCGGCAAGCGTGTTGAGGTGGTCGAGCCGCTGTTTCCCGGCTATCTGTTTATCTGGCTGTCGGAGGTCGAGAGTAACTGGCGGCCGATTCGCTCGACCCGCGGGGTCGCGCGGCTGATTACGTTCGGCAACACGCCGGCGGTGGTGCCGCATGAGGTGATCGAGGCGCTGCGGCAGAAGCTGCGTACCGATCAGGAGCCGGAGCAGCGTCTGAAGCCGAATCAGACGGTGGCGATTACCGAAGGGCCATTCAAGGGGCTGGACGCGGTGTTCGTCGAGTACGACGGCGAGCAGCGGGCGTTTCTGTTGCTTGAGCTGTTGGGGCGATGGCAGAAGGTGTCGGTCGAGCTGGGCGTCATTCGCTGACCCGCCTCCGGCTGCAATGATCGCTGCACACGCTGGCTGCGTACCTGCCAAACCTGCCTGGATGCACCCTGAACCCCGGCAGCGACCGAATGTCCAACGCCGCACGCTTCGGCGTGGTCGAGACAGACGCGGACAGGTTGGACTCGGTATGGGTAAGTCGTTATAAATATTGGCCGCCTTGTGAGGCGTGATACACTCCCGAAACATTTATAGCGCGACTGACAGGAGTTATCCCCTGCCATGAACCTGCTTTGGGTACCACTGCTGCCCCTGATCGGCACCCTGGTGCCGCTTCTGACCGAACGCTTTGGGCGGACGGCCTGCGCCTGGATGACGGCGACTCTGCCGGCGGCGGCGCTGTTGATCGTGCTGAATCTGGCACCGGGCGTGCTGGCCGGCCAGACGATCAAGAGCAGCCTGCCCTGGATTCCGATGTTGCAACTGGATCTGGCCTTCCGGCTCGACGGACTGGGGCTGCTGTTCGCGCTGTTGATCCTCGGCATCGGCCTGCTGATCATTCTGTATGCCCGCTACTATCTGTCGCCGAAGGATTCGATGGGACGCTTTTACAGCTTCCTGATCCTGTTCATGACGGCGATGCTGGGCATCGTGCTGTCCAACAACCTGATTCAGCTCTGGGTGTTCTGGGAGTTGACCAGTATCAGTTCGTTCCTGCTGATCAGCTTCTGGTCGCACAAACAGGAAGCCCGCCGCGGTGCCCGCATGGCACTGACCGTAACCGGCGCCGGTGGCCTGGCGCTGCTGGCCGGCATCCTGCTGATCGGGCAGGTCGTCGGCAGCTACAACCTCGACGAGGTGCTGGCGCACACGATTCAGGTCCGCGAATCCGGCTATTATCCGGCGATTCTGATTCTGGTCCTGCTCGGTGCCTTTACCAAGTCGGCACAGTTCCCATTCCATTTCTGGCTGCCGCATGCGATGGCGGCGCCGACACCGGTCAGTGCTTACTTGCACTCTGCAACCATGGTCAAGGCCGGCATTTTCCTGATGGCGCGGTTCTACCCGCTGCTCTCCGGCACCGACATGTGGTTCCTGATCGTCAGCCTGACCGGCCTTGCGACCCTGCTGATGGGCGCCTATTTCGCGCTGTTCAAGCATGACCTCAAGGGCCTGCTGGCGTACTCCACCGTCAGTCATCTGGGCCTCATTACCCTGCTGCTGGGCATGGATACCAAGCTTGCCGCGGTGGCTGCGGTGTTCCATATCATCAACCATGCGACCTTCAAGGCCTCGCTGTTCATGGCCGCCGGCATCATCGACCACGAGTCCGGCTCGCGCGATATGCGCAAGCTCAACGGTCTGTGGAAATACATGCCTTATACCGCGACGCTGGCGATGGTGGCTGCGCTGTCGATGGCCGGGGTGCCGCTGCTGAACGGTTTCCTGTCGAAAGAGATGTTCTTCGCCGAGACGCTGCATCAGAGCACCCTGGGCTCGCTGTCGTGGATCGTACCGGTACTGGCGACCTGCGGCGCCGTCTTCTCGGTGGCCTACTCACTGCGCTTCATCCACGACGTGTTCTTCAACGGCGAGCCGATCGATCTGCCGAAAACGCCGCACGAGCCGCCGCGCTACATGAAACTGCCGGTGGAAATTCTGGTGGCACTCTGTCTGCTGGTCGGCATCCTGCCCGGCTATGTGATCGGCGACCTGCTCTACAGCGCCTCCGCCGCCGTGCTGCAGGGCGTGGTACCGGAGTACAGTCTGGCGATCTGGCACGGCCTGAACCTGCCGTTGGCGATGAGTGTACTGGCGCTGATCGGCGGGCTTGCGATCTATTACAACCGCAAGGTGCTGTTCCAGTTCCAGGCGCAGTTCCCCGAGGCGGACGCCAAGGAGGTGTTCGAGCGCGCGATGAAGCAGCTGATCGCCTGGTGCGGGCGGCTCTACATGTTTATCGACAACTCATCGCTGCAGCGCTACCTGCTGTTCATGCTGCTGTTCACCATCACGTTGCTCGCCGCGCCGATGATGGCACTGAACCAGACCGCCGGTACGCGTGACACGATCCCGGCCGACGGTGTCGTCATCACCGGCGCCATCCTGCTGGTGTTGGGCGCGGTGGCGACGGTGATCTGGCACCGCAAGCGGATGATCGCGCTGCTGACGCTGTCGATCGTCGGTCTGATCGTGTCGGTGGCGTTCGCACGTTTCTCGGCGCCGGATCTGGCCCTGACCCAGCTCTCGGTCGAGGTGGTCACGATCATCCTGCTGATGCTGGCGCTGTTCTTCCTGCCGCAGCGCACGCCGAAGGAATCCAGCCCCCATCAGGTGATGCGCGATCTCGGCATCGCGGCGATGATCGGCGGTATCGTCGGCACCCTGTGCTATGCGCTGATGACGCGCCCGCATGCGACCATTTCCGACTTCTTCCTCGCCAACTCGAAAACCGGTGGCGGCGGCACCAACGTGGTCAACGTCATTCTGGTCGACTTCCGTGGCTTCGATACGCTGGGTGAGATCACCGTGCTCGGCATCGCGGCACTGGGTATCTTCAAGCTGATCAACCGTATGCGTCTGTTCATGCCGTCAGGCGATGAGCGCGGCCGCGCCTGGTCGAGCGACCGCCATCCGATGATCCTGTCGGTGGTATCGCAGCTGCTGCTGCCGCTGGCACTGCTGGTATCGGTGTATATCTTCCTGCGCGGTCATAACCTGCCGGGCGGCGGCTTTATCGCCGGCCTGATCACGGCGGTGGCGATCATCCAGCAGTACATCGCCCACGGCGTCGAGTTCATCAAGGATCGTCTGCGTCTGAACTACCAGTGGATGATCGGCGCCGGCCTGTTGATTGCGACACTGACGGGGCTGGGTTCCTGGCTGTTCGGGCGCCCGTTCCTGACCAGCTGGTTCGACTACTTCCATCTGCCGCTGATTGGTGAGATCGAGCTGGCCAGCGCCATGCTGTTCGATCTCGGCGTCTATCTGACCGTGGTCGGCGCCACGCTGCTGATCCTCGCCAACCTCGGCAAGCTGACCACCCCCGAACGCCCCGTGCACCAGGAGGAAACCTGATATGGAGATGGTCTACGCACTTTGCGTCGGCATTCTGACCGCCTGCGGCATCTTCCTGACGCTGCGCGGTCGCACCTTCCCCGTTGTGATAGGTCTGACGATGCTCTCCTACGCCGTCAACCTGTTCCTGTTCGCCAGCGGCCGCCTCAATGTGCAGGACGCCGCGGTGTTGCAGAAAACGGCAGAGAACTACACCGATCCGCTGCCACAGGCACTGGTCCTGACCGCTATCGTGATCGGCTTTGCGATGACCGCGTTCGTCGTGATTCTGGCGATGCGCGCCCGGGCCGACCTGGGTAACGATCATGTGGATGGGCGCCTGCCGGCGCAGCCGGAATCGGCGCAACCGAGGGAGAAGGCGTAAATGGAGCACCTGGCAATTCTGCCGATTCTTCTGCCTCTGCTGGCCGGCGTGGTGATGCTGCTGCCGCCGGTCGGTAACGAGCTGTCACGGCAGCGCACCCTGTCACTGGTAACGCTGGGGCTGCTGCTGCTGGTCAGCGCGCGCCTGCTGGCACAGGCCGGCAGCGGCGAGATCGAGCTGTATGTGCTCGGCGACTGGCAGCCGCCCTTCGGCATCGTGCTGGTCGCGGACCGCCTGTCGACGATGATGCTGCTGCTGACATCGCTGCTCGGTCTGGCAGCGATGCTGTACGCCTGTGCCGGCGATGATCGCAACGGCAAATACTTCCATCCGCTGTTCATGTTTCAGGTGATGGGGATCAACGGCGCATTCCTGACCGGCGACATTTTCAACCTGTTCGTCTTCTTTGAGGTGCTGCTGATCGCCTCTTACGCCCTGCTGATCCATGCCGGCGGCAAGCAGAAAACCAAGGCGAGCGTGCACTACGTCGCACTGAACCTGGTCGGTTCGTCGCTGTTCCTGTTCGCACTCGGCATCCTCTACGGCACCGTCGGCACCCTCAACATCGCCGATCTGGCAGCGAAGATCGGCCAGCTCGAACCCACCGAGCAGACCATCGCCAGCACCGGCGCCCTGCTGCTGCTGGTCGTGTTCGGCCTCAAGGCTGCGATCCTGCCGCTGCAGTTCTGGCTGCCGCGGGCCTACTCGGCCGCGAGCGCGCCGGTTGCGGCGCTGTTCGCCGTGCTGACCAAGGTCGGCGTCTACAGCATCCTGCGCGTGTTTACGGTCGTGTTCGGTGAAGAAGCGGGCGCGTTGGCGGGCATCGCGACACCCTGGCTCTGGCCGCTGGCGATCGCGACGCTGATCATTGCCACCATCGGCGCCCTGTCGGCGCACAGCCTGCGCCAGCTCACCGGCCACCTTGTCGTCATGTCGATCGGCACGCTGATCGCCGGCGTTGCGATGTCGACCACCGAAGCCACCGGCGCACTGCTCTACTATCTGGTGCACTCGACGCTCGTGACCGGCGGCCTGTTCCTGCTGGCGGACATGATCCGTCAGCAGCGCGGCAAGGCGGAAGACCGTTTTGTCACGGCGCGTCGCATGTGCCAGCCGAAGCTGCTGGGCGTGATCTACTTTATCGGCGCCATGGCGATCGTCGGCCTGCCACCGTTCTCCGGTTTTGTCGGCAAGGCGCTGGTACTGCAGGCCGCGGATATCGCCTATGAAGCCGCGTGGCTGTTCCCGACGGTACTGGTCGGCAGTCTGGCCGCGCTGATCGCGATGAGCCGCGCCGGCACCACGCTGTTCTGGAATATCAGCCGCGAGCCGGATGCGTGCGAACGCGTCTCCAAACTGCAGCTGGCCGCCGTCATCCTGCTGCTTGCCACTTCGCCGCTGCTGGTGATCTTCGGCGGCCCGATCTCGGAATACACCTATGACACCGCGACCCAGCTGCACGGCATGAGCCGCGCACTTGAGCCGTTGCTGCCAGGAGGTACCGGGCAATGAAGCTTTCCTCTCCGACCGGCTGGCTGCCGATGCCGGCTCAGAGCCTGATCCTGTTCGTGGTCTGGCTGCTGCTCAACAACACGCTGGCACCGGGCCACATTCTGCTCGGAGCCGTACTGGCCCTGACGATCCCGCTGCTGATCGCGCCGACGCAGGCACCCCAGCCGCGGGTGGTACGGCACTGGGCCGCGGTGCGCTACGTCGGACGGGTGCTCTGGGACATTCTGGTCGCCAACTTTGAGGTGGCGATGCGCGTGCTCGGCCCGACCCGTCGGCTGCAACCGGCGTTTGTCGCCATCCCGCTGGATGTCGAGGGTGCGCTGCCGATCACGATTCTGGCCAGCACCATTTCGCTGACACCGGGTACCGTCAGCGCCGAGGTCTCCGAAGACCGCAAGTGGCTCTATATCCACGCCCTGCATCTGGAGGACGAGGCTGCACTGATCGCGCAGATCAAGTCGCGCTACGAGGCGCCGATCAAGGAGATTTTCGGATGCTGAATACCGCCATTGTGATCGTCAGCGTCATGATCTGTATCGCGCTGGTGATGAACCTGATTCGTCTTTTATCCGGGCCCGATCTGTCCGATCGGATCCTGGCGCTGGATACGCTGTATATCAACAGCATCGGCCTGATTCTGCTGTTCGGGCTGCACAAGGGCTCGCTGCTCTATTTCGAGGGTGCACTGCTGATCGCGATGCTGGGCTTCGTCAGCACCGCAGCGCTGTGCAAATACCTGCTGCGCGGCGATATCATCGAATAGGAGAGCGCCATGAACCCGACTGTCGAGATCATTATCTCCTGTTTCCTGCTGTTCGGCGGTGCCTTTGTCCTGCTCGGGTCGTTCGGCCTGCTGCGCCTGCCGGATTTCTACACCCGTCTGCACGCGCCGACCAAGGCCACAACACTGGGGCTTGCCGGCCTGCTGATCGCCTCGATGATCTACTTTTTCGTCGCAGGCAACGGGGTCATCGTCCATGAGCTGCTGATCACCCTGTTCCTGCTGATTACGGCGCCGGTCAGCGCCCACATGATGGCGAAAACCGCGCTGCACCATAAGGTGCGCATGCTCAAGCGCACCGCCGGCAAGCCGCTGACGGAAGCCGCGCGCAAGCGCGAAGCGCCGCCGCTGAACGAGGATGAGCGCTAATCAGCCTGCGGCCGGCGGCGATCGCTTTCCCTCGGAAAAAAGGGGACAGACCCCTATTTCTCCGAAATAGGGGTCTGTCCCCTTTTTTCTGGTATGGTGGCTTGAACAGCAGCAGCGAGAGAGGATCAGGAGTCATGCTCAGCAAGGTTGTCATTCCCGTCGCAGGCCTCGGTACCCGGGTGCTGCCGGCCAGTAAGGCTATCCCCAAGGAGATGCTGACCGTCGTCGACAAGCCGGTCATTCAGCATGTCGTCGAAGAGGCGATTGAAGCCGGTTTTCGCGAGATCATTCTGGTCACCCGCAGCGGCAAGCAGGCGATCGAAGACCATTTCGACCATCACTACGAACTCGAACATGAGCTGACCCGCAAGGGCAAGCACGACCTGCGCGCCGCCGTGAACGACACCCTGCCCGACGATGTCGAGATCGTCTCTGTACGCCAGCCGCAGGCGCTGGGGCTTGGCCACGCGGTGCTCTGTGCCAAACATGTGGTTGGTGATGAAGACTTTGCCGTGATCCTCCCCGACATGGTGATCGACAATCCGGATGGCCAGCGCGACCTGACCGCCATGGCCGAGCGCTACCGCGCCACCGGCAAGGGGCAGATCATGGTTGAGTCGGTGCCGCAGGAGCAGGTCCAGCGCTACGGCATCGTCGATTGCGGCGGTGTGCCGGTGGGCCCCGGCGAGGCGGCCGAGATTCGCGGCATGGTCGAAAAACCTGCTGCCGAGGATGCACCGTCCAACCTTGCCATCGTCGGCCGCTACATCCTGCCCGCGCGGGTCATGCAGCTGCTGCAGGAGACCCAGCCGGGGGCCGGCGGCGAGATTCAGCTCACCGACGCGCTGCTGACGCTGACCCACGAAGCCCCGCTGGAAGCGTTCAATATGCGTGGCCGCGTCTATGACTGCGGCAACAAGGCCGGTCTGTTGCAGGCCAATGTGGCACTGGGGCTGCGTCACGCCGAAACCGGCGAAGCCCTGCGCGAATTTCTGACCACCATCAACTGGTAACCGGGCCAAGGAGTTGGCATGAGCCGTGACAGTTGCTGGCGCGCCCTGCGCCAGTCGGCCCACTCGCTGCAGGATACCCACCTCAGCGAGCTGCTGGCCGACGAATCCCGCTTTGACACCCTGTCCTTCGAACACGATGGCGTGCTGCTCGATCTGAGCCGGCAACGCTTTACGCCGGACGTGCTGCAGCAGCTGGTCGAACTGGCACAGGCCAGCGGCCTGCGCGACGGCATCGACGCGCTGATCGGCGGCGCCAGGGTTAACCACACCGAGCAGCGCGCCGCCCTGCATACGGCGCTGCGCACGCCCGCGGATGGTCACGTGCTCGTCGACGGCGAGGATGTGATTCCCGAGGTACAGGCCACGCTGGACAAGATGGAGACGCTGATCGCCACGCTGCACAGCGGCCAGTGGCGCGGCTTCAGCGGTGAGGCGATCGATACCGTCGTCAATATCGGCGTCGGCGGATCCGATCTGGGCCCTCTGATGGCCTGTCACGCACTGGAGGAGTTCCAGCCGGACGCCGCCCGCAGCATCGAACTGCATTTCGTCTCGTCGATGGATGGCAGTCAGCTGTCGGGCCTGCTCAGTCGTCTGAACCCGGCCACGACCCTGTTCGTGCTGTCATCGAAGTCGTTCACCACGATCGACACCCTGGCCAATGCCGCCACCGCCTGTCAGTGGCTGGTGGACGCCAGCGGCCTCGAACGCGAGATCATACTGCGCCACCACTTCATCGGCATCACGGCACAGCCCGACAAGGCCTCCGAATGGGGGATCCCGACGCAAAACCAGCTGCTGTTCTGGGAGTGGACCGGCGGGCGCTACTCGCTCTGGTCGGCGATCGGTTTCCCGATCGCGGTGCAGATCGGCATGGCCGGTTTTCGTCAGCTGCTGGCCGGCGCACACAGCATGGACCGTCATTTCCAGCAGGCGGAGTTTGATCGCAACCTGCCGGTACTGCTGGCCCTGACCGGCATCTGGAACATCAATCTGCTCGATATCCACGCCAACGCGATCCTGCCCTATGACGGACGCCTTGCGCACCTGCCGGCCTATCTGGAGCAGCTGGAGATGGAGAGCAACGGCAAAAGCGTGCGCCTCGACGGCAACCGCGTTGATACGCGGACCTGTCCCGTCCTCTGGGGCGAGATCGGCCCCAACGCGCAGCATGCGTTCTATCAGTTGCTGCACCAGGGGACCGAAGCGGTGATGTGTGACTTCATCGTGCCGATTCGCCGTTACACCGATCAGAGTCCCCACCTGCAGGAACAGCACCGGCTGGCACTGGCCAACTGTCTGGCCCAGGCCCGGGTGCTGGCCCTCGGTGATCACGCGCTGGATCCGCAACAGGCGGCCGCCGCGCCACCGTGGAAGCGCTACCGCGGCAACCAGCCCAGCAGCATGATTCTGCTCGATGAGCTGACCCCGTACTCACTGGGCCAGCTGATCGCGCTGTATGAACACAAGGTCTACACCCAGGCGGTGATCTGGCAGATCAACCCGTTCGACCAGTGGGGCGTGGAGCTGGGCAAGAAAATGGCCACCGAAATGCTCGGTGCGCTGGAACAGAACGCCTGCGACCACGACTTTGACTGCGCCACCCGTGGTCTGCTCGAACGAATCGCCGCCCGCGGCGACAGGACCTGACCGGAAGCGGGGAGTAACGCATGAAAATCTCGATCTGGGGCGAGGAACTGGCGGGCTGGATCGCCTGCGCTCAGCTCGCCACGTTCGGTAATGAGATCATCAAGGCCGGCTCGGCACTGACACCGATGCAGAGCAGCATCCGCGCCGAACCCGGCCTGCTCGACAGGCTGCAACAGGCGATCGACAGCGGCCGCATGGTCGATGCCGATCTGGCCGATCCCTACAGCGCCGACGTGCACTGGCTGGCCGTGGCACCGGGCGAGCTGGACAGCGCCAGCGAAATCGTCGCCCGCATCGCCGCCAGCGGGCGTCGCAACGTGCTGGTCGTCAGCCAGAGCAACCTCGGCACCGGCGCCAGCGATGCGCTGCAGGCGCGTCTCGACACCGCGCTGGGCCAGCATCTGGTCTACCTGCCCGACATGCTGCAGGGCGGTCAGGCGATGCGCCAGTTTGCCCACCCCGACGTCCTGCTGCTGGGCTGCGAGGACGAAGCGGCCCGGGTCGGCGTGACGGCACTGCTGCGCCCGTTTACGCGCGAAGGCACCGAAATCCGCCTGATGAGCCGGCGCGAGGCCGAGTTCACCAAGTTCGCCATCACCGGCATGCTGGCGCTGCGACTGGGGTATATCAATGAACTGGCGATGCTGGCCGACCATGTCGGTGTCGATATCGAGACGGTACGCGATGGCATGAGCACCGACCCACGTGTCGGTCCGCACTACCTGTCCCCGGGCTGCGGCTTCGGCGGCCACCACTTCACGCAGTACATCGAAGGTCTGGCGGGCCTGCTGAGCCAGACCCGCGGTTCGCGCCTGCTCGAAACGGTGCTGGAGCAGAACGAGCATCACAAGGAGCTGCCGTTCCGCAAGCTGTGGCAGCACTACCACTGTGAGCTGCGCGACAAGCGCATCGCGATCTGGGGACTCGCCTTCAAGCCCGGCGTGGCCACGGTGGAAAGCGCACCGAGCCTGCGCATCGTCGATGCCCTGCTGGCGCAGGGCGCGACCGTGCAGCTGCACGACCCGGAGGCGCAGCAGGAGTTTCGCGCGATCTACGGCGAGCAGCCGCAACTGGTGTACTGCGACGCCCCCTATGATGCGGTCGACGGGGCCGATGCCCTGCTGCTGCTCACCGCCTGGCCCGACTACTGGTCGCCAAACTACACCGAGCTGCACCGGCTGATGCGCGAACCGGTGATCGTCGACGGTCGTAACGTGTATGACCCGCAGCTGTTGCACGACCTCGGCTTTACGTACTACGGCGTGGGGCGCAACAGCCACTGATGAGCACGACCGATCAGACGCTGACGCCCGCGGAGCTCGAGTGGCAGCACGATGTCCCTCGCTCGCGCGCGTTTCAGGATATCTACTTCAATCAGGCCGGTGGCATCGCCGAAACCGAGCACGTGTTTCTGGTCGGTAACGACCTGCCGGAGCGCTGGCAGAATCTCCCCGAAGATGCCCGTTTCACGCTGATCGAAACCGGCTTCGGCACCGGCCTCAACTTCCTCTGCGCGCGTGATCTCTGGTTGCGCACCGCGCCCGCCGGTGCGCGCCTGCATTACATCTCGTTCGAGAAACACCCACTGACACAGGATGATCTGGCCCGCGCGCTCGCCCACTGGCCACAGTGGTCCGGCGCCACCCGGGCACTGCTGGCGCAGTGGCCGGTGCCGATGCAGGGACTCTACACACTGCTGTTCGATGATGGGCGTATTCGCCTGACACTGGCACTGGGCGATGCCGCCGAAATGCTGGCGCGGATCGATGCCCGCGCCGACGCCTGGTTCCTCGACGGTTTCGCGCCGTCCCGCAACCCGCAGATGTGGAGCGAAGCGCTGTTTGCAGGTATTGCCGACCACAGCGGGCCGGGCACTACCTTCGCCACCTTCACCGCTGCCGGTGTCGTGCGCCGGGGGCTGACTCAGGTCGGCTTTGCGATCGCCAAGCGCCCCGGGTTCGGACGCAAGCGTGAGATGCTGACCGGCACCTTCCAGTCCGGTTACACCGCCGCGGCCAGTAAACCCTGGCTGCTGCGCCCCGGCGAGCAACCGGCCAAACGCCGGGCCATCGTCATCGGGGCGGGCCTTGCCGGTGCCACGACCGCGGCCGCGCTGGCCCGTAACGGCTGGCAGGTTGAGGTTCTGGAGCAGCATGCAGGTCCGGCTCAGGCGGGCTCCGGCAATGCCCAGGGCGCGCTCTATATCAAGCTGCCGACCCAGCCGACCCAGCAAAGCCGACTGCATCTGGCCGGGCTGCATTACAGCGCGGCGCTGATCCGCACCCTGCAGGCACAGGACAGCGCCAGCGGTGATATCTGCGGTCTGATCAGTCTGGCGCTGGATGCCAAAGCGGCGCGTCATCAGCAACAGCTGCTCGACACCGGACTCTACCCCGATAGTCTGGTGCAGCCGTTGAGCCAGGCCGAGGCCAGTGCCCGCGCCGGCACCGCGACCGGTGCCGGCGGTCTGTTGTTCCCGCACGGGGGCTGGGCCTGCCCGCCACGGGTCTGTGCGACACTGCTGGCCGCCCCGTCGATCCGCTGTCACTACGATACGACGGTCGAGACGCTCGAATACGACCGCGAACAGCGCCAATGGCGGATCAACGGCGGTGTATTTTGCGCGCCGGTGGTTGTGGTCTGCAGCGCGGAACGGGCCGGCCAGCTCGCACCGCTTGCGCATCTGCCGCTGAAGCCGATCCGCGGCCAGACCACCCGCGCCAGCGTCAGCCCCGATACGCCGACGCTGAACACCGTGGTCTGTGGCGAGGGTTATGTCTCGCCGCCGCAGGAGGGGAAATACTGCTTCGGGGCCACCTTCCGCCTGCGCGATGACCGCCTCGACGTGCGGGAACACGAGCACGAGGAAAACCTCGATCTGCTGGAGCGGGCACTGCCGCAGCTCGCTGCCAGTCTGCGCCGGCAGCCGCGCGAGGGCCGCGCCGCCTTTCGTGCGACCACGCCGGACTACCTGCCGATTGTCGGCCCGGCACCGGATGCCGACTGGGTACTGCGCCACTTCGCCCGTCTGAGCAAGGACGCCAACTGGGCGTTCGAGGCACAGATGCAGCACCTGCCCGGGCTGTTCGTCAATACCGGCCATGGATCGAAAGGGCTGATCAGTTGTCCAATCAGTGCGGAACTGTTGCTGTCACAAATCGAAAATACACCGCTGCCGCTGCCCCGCGACGTGGCGGAAGCGCTGAATCCGGTGCGGTTTCTGATCAAGGGACTGATCAAGCGGTCGATATAGAGATGAAGGCCCGGGGACAGTGGTCCTGCGGGCGGTGAACGGGAGGAGGCGTCATGGCACTTGTCGTCTACGATCAGGGTTACCCCATCAAGACCCCGGTATCGGCGCTGTTCAAGCCACGGGGAGTGGATGAGCTGACCGAGCCTCGCCGCTCCGCATCACTGCCGGGCAGCGACGATATCGCGCGCGATGAAGCGCACGCGCTGGAACAGGCCTTCGTCAACGCCGAGCGTCAGCACGCGCGCCGCCGTCTGCCTTCGGCACCGGATAACCCGGACAGCCCCACCACCTATGAATCCGTCAGCCGCTTCAGCGGCCCGGAACGGCGCAAGCGCGGCCTTACCGCGCAGCAGTTGCTGGTCGCACCGGTATACACGACAACGCTGCAGGCCACGCTGCGCAGTGCCGCCAATCTGATGCGCGAGCACGGCGTCCACCACCTGGTGATTACCGATGACGAGCGCCGCCCGCTGGGGCTGATCTCCGAGACCGACATCCTGCCCCACGGCGAAGACTCCATGCTGCCGGTCAGCGAGGCCTATCAGCAACAGATCGTCGTCGCCGCCCTCGACACCGAGCTGTCAGTGCTGGCCAACACGTTCGTCAATTATCCGATCCGCGCGATCCCGGTGGTCGATGCCGACGAACATCTGGTCGGCATCATCACCCGCTCAGACCTGCTGCGCCTGTTGATCAACAATGCGCGCGTGGAAAGCTGGGCCTGAGCGGCGACGCCCGCAATCAGTGAAGCCGTGACCGCACTATGACCGCCGCCCGGGCGGCGGCAGTTCGGGTGCGCCGGATTGCGCCGTGCCTGAAACCTCGGCAGGGGTATTGGCTGACGCGGTTGCCTGCGTCTGACCACCACCGCCAAACAGACGCGCAAGAAAGCCAGATACGCGCTTGATACCGCGCCAGATTTTGGGCAGCAGCCAGATCAGCAGCAGGATGAACAGGATCAGCGCGCCGAGGAACCACCCGGGATGGTTAAGCGCGGTCCAGAGACCACCGATGACGATCAGATCCTCACTGATCGAGGCGGTCCAGTTGGTGACCGGCTCCGGCGATGTATTGATCATCACCCGCCCGCCGGCCTTGAGACCATGACTGCCGGCGGCCAGTGAGCCGCCCACCAGCGCAGCGGCCAGCCCCACCGCCGGCGAAATGTCCCCCACAGCCCCGGCCGCCAGTGCCGCACCGGCCGGGATACGCACGAAGGTGTGCAGCGTGTCCCAGCCAGTATCGACGCCGGGCACCTTATCGGCAAAGAACTCGACGCAGTACATCAGCCCGGCCGCCATCAATACCAACGGGTCGCTGACGATTTCGAGCCCCGGCGGCAACGTGATATGGCCCATGTTGGCCAGCACGCCCAGCATCAGTACGGTGGCATACAGGTTGATACCGCTGGCCCAGGCAACGCCCATGGAGAGCGCGATAAGGCTGGTGATCTGATCGAGTTGTTCCATGACAATACCGTTTAGAGCTGTTCGCTTGGCACTATAGAACACTCGCCTGTACTTTCACTGAACAGGATCTGTGCCTCGCCGCGGCGCAGCCGCGCCATCACCTGCTCGACGCGCTGCGCAAGCGGCACTTCCACCTCGCCGTAGTCGGTGCCGTCGCGGGTCACGAATTCTTCGATCAACCCGCGCAGGGCATCCGCCGACAGCTGTTGCCAGGGCACGATCATCGCTTAACCCTGACCGTGCTGCGCCAGAAAGGCGAGGAACGCGTCCTCATCCATCACCGCGACCGCCAGCTTACGCGCCTTATCCAGCTTGGAGCCCGCCTTCTCACCCGCAACGAGGGTATCGGTATTTTTCGATACGCTGCCCGCCACTTTGGCGCCCAATGCCTCAAGCCGCTGCTTCGCTTCATCACGGGTCAGCGTTGCCAGGGTGCCGGTCAGCACCCAGGTCTGCCCGCTCAGCGGCAGTGTTTGCGTTGCGTCCGCACGCTTGCACTCCCAGTGCAGACCGAACTCGCGCAGCTGCTGCTCCAGCGCGCGCACCTGGCGGCAGCTTTCCTCATCATCGACAAACGCGAGCAGACTTTCCCGCGCCGCGCTGTTCACACCGGTGACCCGGCGCAACTGCGTTTCAGTAGTGGCCAGCAGCGCATCCACCGACTCGAAATGCTCCGCCAGCGCCTGGGCGCCCTTGGGGCCTAGGCGGGCGATCTCAAGACTCTGGATCAGGGCCGCGAAGGAGACCCGACCGGCCAGCGCCGAATTGATCTCGCCACGCTCGCTCGGCGTAACGCCCTGCTGCAGCAGATCGTCGATGACCTGACGGTTGTGGTCATCGGCCATGAAATTGTGAATCTCGTGCGCCACCGTCAGGCCGATATCCTTGAGGATCGCCAGCGTGCGCGGCAGGGCTGTTCGAATGCGGTTCAGGCTGCCCAGATCACGCGCCAGCGTACGCGCGGTCTCCTCGCCGACTTCGGGGATCCCAAGCGCATAGACGAATTTCTCCAGCGTGGTGGCCCGGCTCTGGTCGATCGCGTCGATCAGCTTTTCGCTGGAAACCCGGGCAAAGCCCTCCAGTGTCAGCAGGTCGTCCACCGTCAGCCGGTAGAGGTCGGCCGGCGAGCGCACCAGCCCGCGCGCCACCAGCTGTTCGATGTTCTTCTCGCCGAGGCCATCGATATCCATCGCCTTGCGCGAACCGAAGTGGAACAGTGCCTGGCGCAGTTGCGCTTCGCAGGCGAGGCGACCGACACAGCGGTAGATCGCCCCTTCCGAGATCTGCTCACCGCCCTTGCCGCGTTTGACCAGTTTCGTGCGTTCGATCTCGGAACCGCACACCGGGCACTGCTGCGGAATCTCGACCGCTGTTTCGTTACCGGTACGCTTCTCGGTCACGACCTTGACGATCTGCGGGATCACATCGCCGGCGCGGCGAATCATCACATGATCGCCAATGCGCACATCGAGACGGGCGATCTCGTCCATATTGTGCAGCGTGGCATTACTCACGGTGACGCCGCCGACGAACACCGGCTCCAGCCGAGCCACCGGCGTCACGGCACCGGTACGGCCGACCTGAAACTCGACGTCGTTGAGACGCGTGATCTCTTCCTGCGCCGGGAACTTGTATGCGATGGCCCAGCGCGGAGCCCGGGAAACAAATCCAAGCTGCTGCTGCAGCGTGCGGGCATCCACCTTGAACACGATGCCGTCAATTTCGTACGCCAGATCGTTGCGCTTCTCGGCCAGACGCCGGTAATACTCGAGGCAGCCCCCAACGCCCCTGACCACGCGCATCTCGCTGTTGATGCGCAGGCCCCACTGGTTGAGCAGCTTGAGTGTTTCGCTGTGGCTGTCGGGCAGCTCGCCGCCTTCGACGATGCCGGTGCTGTAACAGCAGAACTCCAGCGGCCGCCGCGCGGTGACCGCCGGGTCCAGCTGACGCAGGCTGCCGGCGGCGGCATTGCGCGGGTTGACGAAGGTTTTCTCGTCACGGGCCCGCGCCTGTTCGTTCAGCGCTTCGAACCCCTCTTTGGGCATGTAGACCTCACCGCGTACCTCCAGCCGCTGCGGCCAGCCGTGCCCGAGCAGTTTCAGCGGTACGCTTGCGATCGTGCGCACATTGAGGGTGATATCCTCGCCGGTGTAGCCGTCACCGCGGGTCGCGCCCCTGACCAGCACGCCGTTCTCGTAGATCAGACTGATCGCCAGACCATCGAGCTTGGGCTCACAGGCAAAGGCAATGCTGTCGGTATCCTGCTGTTCGAGTCGCTCGCCGATGCGGCGCACAAAGGCGCGCAGATCGTCCGCCTCGAAGGCGTTGTCCAGCGACAGCATCGGCAGCTCGTGCGCGACTTCGGCAAAGCCGCCTTCGGGTTTTGCACCGACCCGCTGGGTCGGCGAATCCGGCGTTACGAGCTCGGGATAGCGGGCTTCGAGCGCCTTGAGCTCCTGAAACAGACGGTCGTATTCGGCATCGGGGATGCTCGGTTCATCGAGCACGTAGTAGCGGTAGTTATGCTGATCGATCTGCTCACGCAGCAGCAGGATACGCTGCGCATCTGAACTGCTCATCGGTATCTGGAATCCCTGCGGAAAGAGTTGATCGGCGCGCCCGTTCAGTGGGCGCGCTTGACGCGTTTATGAATCTCGAAATCGCGGATCCGTTCGCGGTAGTGTTCCTTGGTCTGCGGGCGCATGACGGAGCGGTCGCCGTCCAGCAGCTCGGCATCCAGGTGGCGAGACAGGGTTTCGGCGGTGGCCAGCATGCACTCGTAGGCGTAGAGCGGGTCTGCCGGATCACGCATCGACATGAAGAAGGTGACGGCCGGCGTTTCCAGCGCATCCATCGTCTCCAGATCAAAGGTGCCGGGCTGGATCGCGTTGGCCATGCTGAACTGCAACGAGCCCTCGGCGTTGGGGTGCTCATGGCGGTGGTAGATGCCCATCTCGCCAAACTCCATGCCACAGGCTTCAACGATGGTCCTGATCGCACCACCGGGCAGCATCTGTTTGTCCTTGCCGACGACAAAAATCACCAGCATCTCTTCGGGATCGGCGCTGATCTCCGGTGCCGGGCGCTTGCGCGGCGGTTCCCGCTCGGCAGAGGGTGCCGCCGGCGCTTGCGCGCCATCGCCGGACAGCGGGCGCTGGGTCGGCTCGGGGGCAGCCGCGTTCGAGCGGGGGTTGTCGGAACGCGTCTCAGCGACCGGTTCATCGAGTGACAGCGACAGACCTTCGTCGGCATCCACCTCCAGTTCGGTGGACGCATCCGAGTGCGGCTCCGGGGCATGGGGACGCGGATCAGGTGCCGGCTCAAGACGATCCTTCAGCA
The DNA here is from genome assembly GCA_030602245.1 of Marinobacterium sp. Taxonomy (GTDB): domain Bacteria; phylum Pseudomonadota; class Gammaproteobacteria; order Pseudomonadales; family Balneatricaceae; genus Marinobacterium_D. The sequence goes on along the minus strand of JAUWAC010000005.1, from coordinate 130,193 downwards.
CCGGGATCGGCTGCTCCGGATCGAAATCCAGACTCATCGACACCGGTTCCTCATCGTCGCGGCTGGCGCGCAGCGGCGCCGTGGGACTGCTCTGCTTGTCGAGCATCTCCGCGTCGCTGAAACCATCCAGCGACAGGCCGTCAAACTCGCCCTGACTGATGGCACTGTCCAGCGGATCCTCCTCCTTTGACGGCGCCGCTTTCGCAGCGGACGCCGCCCGTCGCGAACGGGGCCGCGGTTCAACCGGTACATCGTCAAACAGCGGGTCCATATCACGCAGGGTATCGCGCCCGGATCTGTCATCCTCTACCCGGGCGTCGGTTTCAGCCATTCGTGGCTGTGACGTTGCCGTCTGCTCGGCGGCCAGATCCGCGGGGCTCGGCTGCGGGCTCACGGCCGCTGTTTTCGGCGCCGTCACGTTGGATTTCGTCGCCTCAGCCGGCGCTGCCGGATCAGGGCCAAAGCTCGGCTCGCGCCGCTCGCCGATGTCGTCACCGGAACGGCGACGGGCACCGCCATTGGGCAGCTCGGGATTGGCGTAATGCAGATCGTCGTCTGCGCCGTCGTCGCCGAGCGCGGAACGGTCGATATCGAGGCGAATCCGGTTGCGGCCGCCGCGAATACGACGCCAGCCGTCAAACAGGATCAGCGCAATTACCAGAATTCCGCCAATGATGAGCCATTCGCGCAGACCGATCTCCATGATGACGCTCTATTCCTACCCGCTACCCGATTGTTCTTAGTTCGACAGCCTACTCTACTACCCTGTCGATCACCAGTTCCACACGCTGCCCCGGCGTCGCCGTCTCGACCGGTGCGACGCTGCCGATCAGATCGCCCGGCGCAGCCGCCGCCTGACCGGTGGCGCTGATCCGCGCCCCCACTTCGACCCGGTCGACGCTTGACAGCTCCGCGCCCGGCATCATCGCCAGCGAGTCATCCAGTACGACCTCGAGCGGCAGGTCCGCCACGCGATGGCGCACGGCGGCCAGCGGCATCCGACCACCGACCGGACGGGCATAGACGAACAGCGTCTGATCCGGTGACACTTGCGCTTTCAGCTCATCGGCGAGGGTGATGCTGACGCGGATACTGGCAGCGGCGGCCTGCGGCAGATCCGGCAACGCTTCACCGGCCGCGATCAGCTGTTCTTTGGCCTGCTCGATACCAGCGCGCAGCGACTGCGCCGCCTGACCGGAGGCGTTGTCGAGCGCATGGTTCCAGTACTCGATCGCCGCGCGATAGTCGGCCTGTTCGTAGGCGTCGATCCCGAGCAGACCGAGCGCGGCCATGTCGTTCGGATCCAGCGCCAGTGTATGTTCGATCTGCGCGCGGACCTGATCGGTCATGCCGCCGGCCTGGAAGTACAGCGCCTGCGCGATCTGGCCCTGCACCCCTGCGTACTGCGGCGCCTCCGGCGGCAGAATCTCGGCGACACGACGGAACGCGTCAAGCCCCTCGTCGAAGCGGCCCTGATTGACGTAGGTGGTGCCCAGCAGATACCAGCCTTCGGCGTTGTCCGGGTTGGCCTCAAGCTCACGCTTGAGTTCAGCGATCGCCTGCTCCAGCGTCGGCATCTGCGGCGGATTCATCGCCCGCTCCAGATCATCGGCACGCCCGATCCGGTCGTAGAGACCGATGGCCGCGACCGGGATCAGCAGTGCCAGCAGTACCACCGTGGTCAGCTGCGCGGCGCCCGGACGCACGGCCTTCAGCACCGGCGTACGGTTGTCTTCCGCATCGATCAGCAGGTTGCGTTCCAGCTCGAGTTTGAGCACCTCGAAGTTGTCATCGTCGAGCGTGCCCGACGCGCGCTCGCTTTCGAGCTCGGCAAGGCGCTCGCGATAGATGTCGATGTTCTGATGCTGGCGATCTTCTGCCTCGTCGCGACGGGCCAGACGACCGGCCCGCAGCAGCGGCAGAAACACCACGGCCACGGCGATCAGGGTGAGCAGCGCAATCGCGCCCCAGAGTGCCATCATGTGTCTTTATCCTGTTGCAGCAGCTTGTTCAGTCGTTCGCGTTCGCGCGCATCCAGCTCGCGCTGCGGGCCTGCGCTCTGGCGACGGCGACGGTTGCGGCTGACCAGCAGCACGACCACCAAGCCGACCGCCAGCAGCCCGAACGGCCCGTACCAGAGCAGCCAGGTCATCTCGTTGACACGCGGCCGGTAGAGCACGAACTCGCCGTAGCGATCGACCATGAAGTTGACCACTTCCTGATCGGTGGCCCCGGCTTCCAGCATCAGATAGACCTCGCGCCGCAGGTCCGATGCGATCGGCGAATTGGAGTCGGCAATATTGTTGTTCTGGCACTTGGGACAGCGCAGCTCGGCGGTCAGCTCCTGAAACCGCGCCTCCGTGACCGGATCGCTGAACTCGTAGGCATCGATCGCCGCCGTCACCGACAGCGGCCACAGCAGCAACAGACTCAACAGCAGGTGTTTCATGAGCGGTCTCCCGTGGCGATCGCGTCCATGACCGCCTTCAGATCCTGCCAGACCCGCGCATCGACGGCACCGACGTGGCGATAGCGGATCACGCCATCGGCATCAATGACATAGGTTTCCGGTGCCCCGTAAACCCCCAGATCCAGCCCCAGCCGACCCTCCTCGTCAACGACGGAGGCCACGTACGGATCCAGATAACGATCCAGCCAGGCGCGCGCCTTGACCGGTTCGTCCTTGTAGTTGATGCCGTAGATGGTTACCCCTTCCCGCGCCAGCTGGTTCAGGTAGGCGTGTTCTTCCTTGCAGGTCGGGCACCAGGTCGCCCAGACATTCACCAGCGCCGGCGCGCCCTTGAGATCCTGCTCGGTCAGGATGCGATCGGGCTCGGTCAGCGACGCCAGCTCGAACGCCGGAAACGGTTGGTTCAGACGTGCCGATGGCAGTTCGGTCGGATCGATCGACAGACCGCGCCACAGGAAAAAGCCCAGTCCGAGGAAAATTGCCAATGGCAGGAACAGCAGTACTCGACGCATTGCTCTCTATCCTTCAACCAGATTCTGTTCAGGCCGCGGCCGATGCCGTTTCACGCTTCGCCTGCCGGCGGTAGCGCGGATCGGTCGCCGCCAGAATGCCCCCAACGGTCATCAGCAGACCACCCAGCCAGAGCCAGCGCACAAACGGCTTGTACTGCACGCGCACCGCCCAGGCATCGCCGCCCAGCGGCTCGCCCAGCGCCACGTACAGATCGCGGAACAGGCCCGGATCGATCGCCGCTTCGGTCATCACCATGCCTCGGGCGTTGTAGAGCCGCTTCTCCGGATACATTTCGGTATAGAGTTCACCGTCACGCAGCACGCGGATGACACCGGTATCGGAGTGGAAGTTGGGACCATCAACCTTGCGAATACCGTCGAAGACGAACTCGTAACCACCGAAGGTACGGCTGTCACCCGGCTCCATGCGCAGGTCGCTCTGCTCACTGAACGTCGATACCAGCGCGATGCCGACCGCCAGCACGGCAACACCGACATGCGCCAGCACCATGCCGTAGTAGGCCCGCGACTGCTGGAACATCGCCGCCAGCGGCTGGCGCTTGTGACGCACACGGTTGAACAGGTCACGCAGGCCGGCGAACACTACCCACCAGGCCAGCAGCAGACCGATCGCCGCCCAGATACCGGGCCACTGCGGCAGCAGCGCCAGCGTCACGCCACCGGCAAGCAGGGCCGCCAGCGCCGGCAGCCAAAGCTGGCTGAGCAACAGGGTGGCGCTGGTCTGCTTCCAGCGCACGAGCGTGCCGACACCGAGACTGAGCGCCAGCAGCGCGCTCAGCGGGACAAACAGCGCATTGAAGTACGGCGGTCCGACCGACAGCTTTCCCAGGTTCAGCGCGTCGATCAGCAGCGGATAGAGTGTGCCCAGCAGCACCGTGGCGCAGATGACCGTCAGCAGCACGTTGTTGATCAACAGGAAGCTCTCACGCGACAGCAGGCTGAAGCTGGACTCACTCTTCACGTGCGAGGCCTTGATCGCGTACAGCAGCAGCGAGCCGCCGATACTCAGTGCCAGCAGCACGAGGATGAAGAAGCCACGTTCCGGATCGGACGCGAACGCATGCACCGAGGTCAGCACGCCGGAACGGACAAGGAAAGTTCCCAGCAGGCTGAGCGAGAACGCGAAGATCGCCAGCAGTACGGTCCAGCTCTTGAACACGCCGCGTTTTTCGGTCACCGCGAGGCTGTGTACCAGTGCGGTACCGATCAGCCACGGCATCAGCGAGGCGTTTTCGACCGGATCCCAGAACCACCAGCCGCCCCAGCCAAGCTCGTAGTAGGCCCACCAGCTGCCCAGCGCGATCCCCAGGGTCAGGAACGCCCAGGCGATGTTGGTCCAGGGCCGCGACCAGCGCGCCCAGGCCGCATCAAGCCGGCCGCTGAGCAGGGCCGCGATCGCAAACGCGAACGCCACCGAAAAGCCGACATAGCCCATGTACAGCATCGGTGGATGCACGATGAGACCGAAATCCTGCAGCAGCGGGTTCAGGTCGGCCCCTTCCTGCGGCACCTGCGGCAGGTAGCGCTCGAACGGGCTCGACGTAAACAGCACAAACATCAGGAAGCCGGTGCTGATCATACCCATCACCGCCAGCACCCGCGCCAGAATGTCCTGCGGCAGGTTGCGGCTCTTGACCGCCACCGCGACGATCCAGCCGGCCAGAATCAGCAGCCACAGCAGCAGCGAGCCCTCATGCCCGCCCCATACCGCACTGAGCCGGTAGTACCAGGGCAGCGCCGTATTGGAGTTGTTGGCCACGTAGGCGACGGAAAAGTCGTTGTGCAGAAACGCCCAGCTCAGGCAGAGAAAGCTGAACAGGACAAACGCGAAAATCGCGCTCGCCAGCGGGCGGGCATAACTACACCAGAGCGCATTGCCGGTCGTGGCCCCCACCAGCGGCACGATCGCCAGCAGAACCGACAGACACAGCGACAGTATCAGTGCGTATTCGCCAAGCTCGGGGATCATTTATTGAACTCCTGTCCCGCGGGTCTGGGCATCTTGCCGGCCTTTTCCAGCGCTTCGGCGACCTCCGGCGGCATGTAGTTCTCGTCATGCTTGGCCAGTACCTCGACGGCCTTCAGCACACCGCGGCTGTCGAGTTCGCCCTGGGCAACGATACCCTGCCCCTCGCGGAACAGGTCCGGCAGAATTCCCGCGTATTCGACTCGAACGGTATTTTCGTAGTCGGTGATCTCGAAACTGACCTCGAGCGACTCCTGTGACCGGATCACGCTGCCATCGACGACCATGCCACCGGCACGGATACGGCGTCCCTCCGGCGCTTCGCCCTGGGCGATCTGCGTCGGGGAATAGAACAGATTGATGTTCTGGTTCAGTGCGAACAGCGTCAGGCCGACAGCGATGCCAACACCGACGACGATAAACAGCACGATGAAGAGTCGCTGCCTGCGTTTCGGATTCATCAGCGGTTTTTCTCCCTCAGTAGGCGACGGGTCAGTTGCGCCTGCAGGCGTTTGCCCGCACGCAGCGGTCCGACCAGGTTGATAAGAATCAGCATCAGGCCGAGGGCGTAGCTGAGCCAGACGTAGAGCCCGTGCCCACCCATCGACAGAAATTCGGAAAAGGAGTCGAAGCTCACATCCACCTCACTTGGACAGCAGCAGATCCCGCACCCAGCCGCTGCGGCGTTCGCGGCGCAGAATCTCGTTGCGCAGCCGCATCATCAGCGACACGGCGAAAAAGCAGTAGAAGCCGATCACCATCACCAGCAGCGGCAGCCACATCTCCGCCGGCATCGCCGGTTTCTCGGTCAGTTTGAAGGTGGCCGGCTGATGCAGCGTATTCCACCATTCAACGGAATATTTGATGATCGGGATGTTCACCAGTCCCACCAGCGCCAGCACGGCGCTCGCCTGTGCAGCGGTAGACTCACTCTCGATGGCGGAGTTCAGTGCCATGACGCCGAGATAGAGGAAAAACAGAATCAGCATCGAGGTCAGGCGCGCATCCCATACCCACCAGGAGCCCCAGGTGGGTTTGCCCCAGATGGCACCGGTCAGCAGCGCCAGTACGGCCATGGTGGCACCGATCGGTGCACAGGACTTGGCCACCATATCGGCCACTTTCATCTTCCAGATCAGACCGATGGCACCGGCCACCGCCATCAGCATGTAGCAGGACTGGGCCAGGATGGCCGACGGCACATGCAGATAGATGATGCGGAAACTGTTGCCCTGCTGGTAATCCGCCGGCGCAAACGCCAGCGCCCAGACGGTGCCACCGAGCAGCAGTAACAGTGCGACGATCGAGAATCCCGGCAACAGCCTGCCGGTAATCTGGTAGCACCAGCGCGGAGACGCCAGCTGGTAGAACCAGCGCGGCAACCATTTCCTCTCGGATGCTTTCCTTTCAGCCATACCTGTCCACTCAACCACTTACCGAAATCCGTAATGCCGCGCTGATCGCCAGCGGCGCCAGCGTCACGCCCAGTGCCAGCAGCGCGCCCAGCAGCGCCAGATAGCCCCCCAGCGGCAGCCCGGTCACCGCCGCCTGCACGGCACCGGTGCCGAAGATCAGCACCGGGATATACAGCGGCAACACCAGCAGCGAGATCAGCACGCCGCCCTTGCGCAGCCCCACTGTCAGCGCCGCGCCGATGGCGCCAACCAGACTCAGCGTCGGGGTGCCGAGCAGCAGACTCAGCATCAGCCCCAGCATCCCCTCAGCGGGTAAAAACAGCATCACCGCAATCACCGGTGCCACCAGCGTCAACGCAAGACCGGTCAGCATCCAGTGCGCCAGCACCTTGGCCAGCACGACGACGAACAGCGGCTGCGGACTGAGCAGCAGCTGTTCAAGTGAGCCGTCATCAAAATCGGTGCGAAACAGGCTGTCCATCGACAGCAGTGTCGCCAGCAGCGCCGCGACCCAGAGCACACCGGGCGCAAGTTCGGCCAGAAAACCAGGCTCGGGGCTGACGCCGAGCGGGAACAGCGTGATCACCATCAGGAAGAAGATCAGCGGGTTCACCAGCTCACTCTTACGCCGCAGCGACAGCATCAGATCGCGCTTGAGCGCGGCCACAAACAGGCCACCGGCGCCGAGCGTCCGGTGTTCCATCCGGCTGTCAGTTGCGGGGTTAGTACTCAGATCGGCCATCAAGTTCCACTCTGCTGGTCGAGATTGATCGCGCGCACGGCACCGAGACTTTGCAGGTCCTGATGCGTGGTCAGCACGACACTGCCGCCGCGTGCAATATGGCGCCCGATCAATGCCTCCTTGGCCGCCACGCCGCGCTTGTCGATTGCCGTGAACGGCTCATCGAGTATCCACAGGGGGGCATCACTGAGGTAGAGGCGCGCCAGCGACACCCGGCGGTGCTGACCGGCCGACAGCATGTGACAGGGCACATCCTCGAAACCGCGCAGGCCGACCTGTTCCAGCGCTTCCATCACCCGCGCCGGATCCAGCGAAGGGTGCAGCGCACAGTACCAGCGCAGGTTTTCTTCCGGTGTCAGCAATGCCTTGACGCCGGGCTGGTGGCCAAAATACAGCAGCTCGCGGTGAAACTGCTCCCGCACCGCCGCCAGCGGCTCACCACGCCAGTAGAGGTCGCCTTCGTAATTGCGCGACAGGCCACTGAGAATGCGCAACAGGGTGGTCTTGCCACTGCCGTTGGCGCCCTCGATCTGCACCACCTCGCCGCTGCCGACCTCGAACGACAGGCCATCGAACAGCACGCGGTCGTCACGCTCGCAGAACAGGTTCTCGACTTTCAACAACGCCCCGGACAAACAGCGACTCCCTACCCGCGTCACACTACAGTTGCGCCAACTCTGGCCGACTGTTTTCAAACGCGCCATTATAAACAGAATGACCTCGCGGCGTCAGGCTCATCAACGTCTGCTTGAGCGCGGTCATTAGTCGCAGATCCGTGCTACCACCGCCCCATATCCCGGCCGTAGCACCCGACAGGAGCAGCGTCGCCTTGGCACTCACGTTACCGATCCAGTCCCTGCAGCCACTGAGCAGCACCGGCGATGCCAGGCCGGCAGACCTGCGTGCCCAGCTCAATGCCGGCCAGACGCTCAGCGGCAGCGTACGCGAGGTAACGCTCGACCCGAGCCGACCGAACCTGTTTCGCCTCAAGGTTGAGGTACAGAATCAATTGATGGAACTGATTACATCGCGCCCGCTCAGTACCGGCGCCCAGATCAGTCTCGCCCGTGGCAGCAACGGGGGTCTGGAACTGACGCTGAACCCGAACACCCAGCGCCCGGGCAATGCGGCAGGCAGCGCCGAGAGTGGCGCGCGCCAGCCCGTGCCCAACGCGCCGGCAACCGGCGCGCGCAACAGCTCCGGGCTGACGCTGCAGATCCCGACCAACAGCCCGCAGGGCGAACTGCTGGCGCGCACGCTGCCACTGAATCAACCGCAGGCGGGACGGGTGCTACCCAACGTCATCCCGGCGTCGTCAACCGCGGCACAGTCCCCGGCACCGACGGCCAGCAGCGGCGCGCACGCAGCGTCACCCTCGGCTGTTGCTACCACGGCTCCCGCGACGACAGCCGCGCCAGCGCAGGCGGCGACCGGGTCTTCCGCTTCGCCATCACCGCCGACGAGCACCAGCCCCCCTGCCGCGACTCAGGCCGCATCGGCTGCGGGCGTAACGCGCCAGACCGGCGCCGCACCGCCACCCACGCAAGGCCAACCGACATCCACGCCCGCGGCCACCAGCAGCACCAGCGCCCGTGCTCAGACCGGCGCCGCCAGCGGCAGCTCTGTTGCTGCCACAACACAGGGCAGCACGGCACCCACAGCCACTACGCAGCCTGCCGCAACGACGGCACGCGCCGCCGGTGCGGGCGCCTCTGCGGCGGCCAGCACCCCGGCGGGACCGATGGCAGGCACGCCCCAACCGGCGTCACCGACACCGGCCGCGGCTGCAACGAACAACATCACGGCACCACCCGCCACACCACCCGCCACACCATCGACAGCGGCGCCTCCGGCGACGTCCGGCGCGGGGAGCAGTCGCGGGCAAGCGCCTGTCAGCGCCAATACGACAACGCCCACGCCAACAGCCAGCCCTGCACCGACATCAGCCACCGCACCACGCGGTCCGCAGCCGGTTCAGATCGCCGTCAACGGCCAGCGCATCGAGCTGCTGTCACAGCGTCCGCTGCAGGCGGGGCTGGCGGTACAGCTGACCCGCACCGACCAGAATAACGTCCAGCTTCAGGCCCAGCCTCCGCAGGTCAGCCCGGCCGGTCAGGCGCGGTTGCAGGAGGGGTTACAACAGGTACTGCGCGAAACCCTGCCCCAGCAGATACCGATGGCAGACGCGCTGAACCAGTTACGCCAGCTGGGCAACAGCACCCGACAGGGCGACGCGATCGGCCAGGTGGTCAAGTCGATGCTGAGCCTGTTCAGCGTGCCGGCAAAACCGGATGCCGGCAGCACGCGACAGGCACTGCAAAACCAGCTGCAGGCCAGCGGCATGATGCGCCCGGCCTCAGGCGGTCAGCCGCAGGCGTCGCTGCAGGAGCCGCTGGCGCGCCTCGGCCAGCTGGCCGAGCAACTGCCGGGCGACGCGCGCGAACGCGTCCAGACTCTGCTGCAGGGACTGAAGGCGCGTGCCGCCGTCAATCAGGCGTCCAGTCTGCAGCGCTGGCAGGACCAGCCCGACGGCGGCATCGAGCGCCAGTACCGCTTGGATCTGCCGATCCGGCTGGATGAACAGCGACTCGAGAACACGGAGATCCGCATCAACCAGCACCGGCGCCGGGACGACCAGGATCGGCTGGTATCGGAGTGGTCGATCAACCTGCATTTCGACATCGAGCCGATCGGCGCCATAGACGCGCGCATCAGCCTGTTGCAGGAGTGGCAGCTCAGCGCCCGCTTCTGGGCCGAGCAGGGTGAAACAACACAGCGTATCCGGCAGCGTCTGCCGGACTTCGAAGCACAGCTGCGTCACAGTGGCTTTCAGATCGAGGCGCTGCATGTCCAACAGGGACGGCCGCCGCGAGAGGAACAGCCGGCCATGTCACGACGTCTGGTGGATCTGCACACATGAGTGATGACAACAGCCCGGAGCTGCGCAGTCGCGCGGTCGCGCTCCAGTACGACCCTGAAACAGGACAGGCGCCGCGCGTCACCGCCAAGGGCGAAGGACTGATTGCCGAGCAGATCCTCGCACTGGCGCGCGAGCACAACGTGCATGTGTACGAAAGCCCGGAACTGCTTGAGGTGCTGATCCGGCTTGAGCTGGGTGATGAAATTCCCGAATCGCTCTATCGCGCCATCGCCGAAGTGATTGCGTTTGCCTACGGCCTGAAGCCCAAAAACGAGGTGGAGGAGAAGCTGAAGTCGGCGCTGCAAGCACCGACTCAGTGACGCCGGGGCAGAGACTCCGGGCCGGCGTGAAGCTCGCGGTGCAGCAGTGCCATCAGCTCCGCTTCCGGCCGACCGATACCGCAACTGCGCACCAGATCGTCGACATCGGCGCCCATCTCCATCAGGCGTGCCGCCTGATTGTAGGCCAGCACGCCCGGGTCACGGTTCTCCAGCTCCTGCTGTTTTTCCACCGTGATATTGAGCTTGTGCTCGATCGCTAGCAGCCGGTTGCCCATGCCGATGGAGCCGTTCGTCATCGCCCGGATCTCGTTGCGCAGCACATTGATCAACGCCTGGTGGCGCCGTTCCTGGCGTTTGACACGCACGAACAGATAGCCGCACAGGGCGGCACAGCTGATCGCCACCAGCGTCAGAATCAGCAGGGTTATCTGGGTCAGGGTCAGCTCTGTCACGCCGATACCGCCTCGAACTCCTCGACCAGCTGTTCTACATCCAGAATCGCGCAGCGCTCGGCCATGTAAGTACCCAGCAGCCAGGAGCGCTGGCTCCGATCCCGGTTCAGGTTGACCTGATCCATCGGAATCTGCACCGACTTGATCAGGCCGTCACAGGCCAGTGCCCATTTCCGTCCCTGCAGGATCACCACTTCGCTGTACTTCGAGTGCTCCGGCTTGTAACGCTCGGGTATCAGCCACAGCGCCGTATCGACGACATGGGTCTGATCGTATGCGGCACCGAAACGTCCCAGTATCCAGTCCGGCAGGCCCGCGATCTCCATCGACAGGTCGTGGAAGTTCAACGCACCCTCGATCCGGTCGAATTCGATGGCAAGCTTCATACCGTGCATGTCGAGCAGCACGCAGTTAAGCGTCTGTACCGGGGCTTTCGCAGCCGCGGCCGGGGTGGGCGCTGGCACAGGTTCCGGTTCCGGTTCCGGTTCCGGTTCCGGCTCAGGCTCAGGCTCAGGCTCAGGCTCAGGCTCAGGCTCAGGCTCAGGCTCAGGCTCAGGCTCAGGCTCAGGCTCAGGCTCAGGCTCAGGCTCAGGCTCAGGCTCAGGCTCAGGCTCAGGCTCAACAGAAGTGTCAGCCGCGACCGTTACATCGTCAACCGCGTCGACCGAACCGACGCCCTCATCCGTGGCCGGTTCGCTGACAGGCTCGGCCACCGACTCCGCAGCAGACGCCTCAGACGCAGCCGCCGCGTCAGAGCTGTCAGGCTCGACAACTGATTGTGCTGCCGGCTGCTGCCGGCGTGACTCATCGTCCGCACCGGTGAGCTGCGGCGCGTCTGTTTCGGCACTGTCCGGGTCAGCCAGCAGCGCCTCTATATATTCGAATACGACTTTTTTCTGATCAGCCATCGACTTTACCCTGTCTGCGCCGCTCGAGCAGATTTCGCAGCAGTTTGGCATAGGCGTGCACGCCCCGGCTACCGGCGTCCAGTGACGAGGGCACCAACCCCTTGAGGCTGGCGTTGCGGAACTTGGTATCCACCGGCACGACCGCATTGGAGATGCGCTCGCCATAGAGGTGATGCAGTTCGCGCAGGCTGCTGACGGAGGCCTGAGTACGGCGGTCGTAGAAGGTCGGGATGATGGTGTATTCCAGCTTGTTACGCCGCGCCCGGTTGACCATCTCAATGGTCCGGATCATCCGCTGCAACCCCTTGAGTGCCAGAAACTCGGTCTGCACCGGCACCAGCAGATGGCTACAGGCAGCCAGCGCGTTGACCATCAGCACACCGAGCACCGGCGGACTGTCGATCAGCACGTAATCATAGTGTCGCTTCTGAGTCGCCAGCGCCTTGGCAACCTGCAACCCCATCCCTTCCTTGCCAACGGCGCGGCGTTCCAGTGTCGCCAGCGCGGTGGCGGCGGGCATCAGATCGATCCCCTCGTGGCTCGTGTGTACGATCAGGTTGCGGGTGCGGGACTCATCGATCTGCAGCTGCTCGAACAGGTCGTAGACACTGTGCTCAAGCTCGTCGGGATCGTAACGGAAGTAACTGGTCAGGGATCCGTGCGGATCCAGATCGACCAGCAATACCCGGTATCCGATCTCGGCCAGAAGGCCGGCCAGCGTCACGACGGTCGTCGTTTTCCCGACGCCCCCTTTCTGGTTAGCAACTGCCCACACCTGCATAGCTTATTCCTGTTGTTGTTCCGGCCTTGCCTGTCGAAACAGGATTCCATCCTCGGTTTCAACCTGTTCCAGCGTCGGCGGCGCGTCCTCTTCCCGCCCCTGCTCGATCAGCATCGCGTTAACCGCATCCTCACTGACCTGATCGCTGCCAAAAGCGCTGACCGCCCGGCGCACTTTTTCATCGCGCGACACGACGATGACGATGCGCCGGTTCAGCCGACGCCCCTCCGCCGTGCGGTTGCTGTAGGCCGGCTGGTACTCGCCGTAGCCCACGGCCGCCATCCGTCGCGGATCGACACCATTCATCGCCAGCAAGCGTACCACGGCGGCTGCCCGCGCGGCTGAGAGCTCCCAGTTGGAGGGATACTGCTCGGTGGCGATCGGCTCGTTATCGGTAAACCCCTCGACATGGATCGGGTTATCCAGCCCTTTCAGCCGGTCGGCAACCTGCGCGAGAATCGCATCAGCAGCGATCGCCGGCACCGCGCCCCCGCTCTCGAACAGAAGGCTTGAGCGCAGCTCGATCGCGAACCAGAGGTCAGTGCCGCTGACTTCCACCTCACCGGCCTGAATCTGGTCGCTGAAGTCGGTCTCAAACTGCGCGCGCAGCCCTTGCAGCTGCTGCGTTTCCTCAACATCCGCCGGCACCACCAGCACCGCCGGCTCATCGCTCAGGCTCTCGCCCCCTTCGAGAAAACCGCTGCCACCTTCAAGTGCGGGATTGGCGCCTTTTGGGCCGCCGGGGCCGGAAAACACCTGCGACAGCGCCTCCGACATCGATTTGTATTTCTCTTCATTGATCGAGGAGATCGCATACAGCACTACGAACAGTGCGAACAGCAGCGTCAGGAAGTCAGCCCAGGACAACACCCAGCGATCGAGCGGCGCATCCGGCTCAGGGGGTCTTCGCCGCGGCATGACCCGTCTCCAGATATCCGTGCAGACGCTGGCGAATCACCTCCGGATTCTGCCCTTCGGCAACATAGACCAGCCCCTCCATCAGCATCTCGTGGTACTGCGCACGTCCCTGAACCAGACGCTTGATCTTGTTCGCCGTCGGAATCAGCAGCAGGTTGGCCGCGGCAACGCCGTAGATGGTTGAGACAAACGCCGTCGCGATGCCCTGACCAAGCGTTTGCGGATCGCTCAGGTTGGCCATGACCTGAATAAGCCCCAGCACGGTACCGATAATACCGAGCGTCGGCGCATAGCCGCCCAGGCTCTCGATGACACGAACCGCCTGCAGATCCCGCTGTTCACGTGCGACCAACTCCACTTCCAGCACCGAGCGAATCATTTCGGGCGGGCGGCCATCGGCCAGCAACTGCAGACCGCTGGCGACAAACGGGTCCTGCTCACGACTCGCCTCAAGCTCCAGCGCAATCAGACCTTTGCGCCGCGCCAGCAGGCACCATTCGCGCAACGCCTCCAGCCCCCGGTTGAAGTCCGGCGGCTCCGGTCGGAATGCCCAGCCGAACAGCTGCCAGGCACGGGTAAAATCCTCCCGCGGCGCCTGAATCACCGCCGCCGCCAGCGTGCCGCCGACCACGATCAGCGCGGCGGTCGGGTTATAGAGTTCGGACAGTTCGCCGCCGCCGATGTAATTGCCACCGATCAGGGCAGTCAGCGCCAACAGAATACCGAGCACGCCGAACATCAGCCGCGCCTCCGCTGTTTTGCCAGCAGCGGGCCAATGTCCTCAAGATCCAGCACTTCATCGGCAAGACCGGCATTGACCACGGCCTGCGGCATGCCGTAGATGGTGCAGCTGTCCCGGTTTTGCGCCCAGATCGTGGCGCCTTCGCGCTTGAGCAGACGGGCACCGTCGCAGCCGTCGGCGCCCATGCCGGTCAGAATCAGCGCCAGTACCTTGGCACCGTAGGTGCGCGCCGCCGAGGCGTAGGTCACATCCACGCTCGGCTTGTAGGTCAGTTTGGTGTCGCCTTCGAGCACGCGCACGCGGTCGGACTGCCGCGGGTCGATCATCATCTGCAATCCGCCCGGCGCCAACAGCGCGAGCCCCGGCTTCAGGCGATCGCCATCCTCCGCTTCCTTGACCGCGATTTTGCACTGCTGGTTGAGTCGCTCGGCGAACACCTGGGTAAAGGTTTTCGGCATGTGCTGAACCAGCAGCATCGGGTAGGGAAAATCAGCCGGAATCTGCGTCAGAATGCGCTGCAGCGCGGCCGGGCCGCCGGTGGACGTGCCGATCACGACGATACGGCAGTCCGGGAAGACGACCTTGCTCGGCGTGCTGGTGCGGACATCGCTCTCCGTTGCCGAGGCGCGCGGCCGCAGTGCCGGCGAGGCCGGCGCCTCGGTGCGGGCACGCGCCACCGGCTCCGGCGCCGTTGCGCGCAGCGGGCGAGTGCTGTCACGGCCGGCCCGTTCACCCACCCCACGCGCTGACGGCGTCGGGCGTTCGCGGCGCGGCGGCTCATCCGGTCGGAACACCATCGTGGAGCTGGTGGTGGCACGCGAGCGCGGATGGCGCTGTTCGAACACGGAACCGGAACGGAAACGGCGTGAGGCGCCCAGGGCAAGAATGCGGTCGATCAGCTGGGTGCGAATCGACAGGCTCTTGTCCATCCAGGCACGGATATCCTTGGGCAGGTAATCGGCCGCGCCGGCATCGAGCGCTTCCAGCGTGATTCGCGCGCCCTCGTGGGTCAGCGATGACAGCATCAGCACGTTGGTCGGGCACTCGCGCATGATGATGCGCACGGCATCGATGCCGTTCAGCTGCGGCATCTCCACGTCCATCGTGATCACATCCGGCTTGAGCGCGCGCGCCTTCTCGACCGCTTCGCGGCCGTTAACGGCGCTGCCGACCACCTCGATGCGCTTGTCGTCGCGCAGGATCTCTTCGATACGATGGCGGAAAAAACCGGAGTCGTCGACGATCAGCACCCGAATCGTCATGCACGCCCTCCGGTCGTGTCACGGCCTGCCCGCTCAGGTCTGCGCATAGTGCTTGAGCAGGTTCGGGATATCGATGATCAGCGCGATACGACCGTCGCCGGTGATGGTCGCGCCGGACAGCCCCGGAGTGCCGTGCAGGATGGTGCCGAGCGGCTTGATGACCACCTCTTCCTGCCCCACCAGCTGGTCGACCACGAAGCCGACGCGGGTGGTACCCACGGTGACGATGACCACGTGGCCCTGCTCGGGCAGCGGTGCACTCTCCTGTCCGTTGACCAGCCAGCGCTTGAGGTGGAACAGCGGCAGGGCCTGATCGCGGACGATAATCGCCTGCTGACCATCGACGATATTGGTCTTGGTCAGATCCAGGTTGAAAATTTCGTTGACGTTGACCAGCGGCAGCGCGAACGCCTGCCCCTCGAGAATGACCATCAGCGTCGGCATGATCGCCAGCGTCAGCGGCACCTGAATCGCGATGCGGGTTCCCTGACCGATCACCGAGTCGATACTCAACGTACCGTTGAGCTGGGTGATCTTGGTCTTGACCACATCCATGCCGACACCGCGACCGGACACATCGGACACCTCGGTCTTGGTCGAGAAACCGGCCTGGAAGATCAGGTTGAAACACTCCTGATCGGTGAGCCGGCGCGCGGACTCGGCATCCAGCATGCCGCGCTTCACGGCCAGCGAACGCAGCTTTTCCGGATCCATGCCGGCCCCGTCATCCTGAATGATCAGCAGGATGTGGTCGCCTTCCTGCTCGGCAGAGAGCAGCACGTGACCTTCGCGCGGCTTACCGGCTTTGGCACGCTCTTCCGGCGCTTCGATACCGTGGTCAACCGCGTTACGCACGAGGTGGATCAACGGATCCGCCAGCGCCTCGACCAGGTTCTTGTCGAGATCGGTTTCTTCACCGCGCAGCTCCAGACGCACCTCTTTCTTGAGGTTGCGTGACAGGTCGCGGATCAGGCGTGGGAAACGACCGAATACTTTCTTGACCGGCTGCATGCGGGTCTTCATGACCGACGTCTGCAGGTCAGCGGTGACCATATCGAGAGTCCCGAGCGCCTTGCCCATCTCCTCGTCTTCATGGGTCACGCCCAGACGCACCAGTCGGTTACGCACCAGCACCAGTTCGCCGACCATGTTCATGATCTTGTCGAGCAGGCGGGTATCGACGCGCACGTTGGACTCGGGTGCCGGCTTCTGTGCCGCCGCGCCGCGCGCCGCGCCACTGGCTGGCGCGCTGGCTGATACGGCCGGCGCGGCCGGTTGGGCCGGCTCCGGTGCTGGCGCTGGGGTGGGCGCTGCGACCGGTTGGGACGGTTGAGCCGCCGCCGGCTTCGCGGCCGGCTGCGTATGAGCAAATGCCCCACGCCCCTCGGACTGCAGCTGATCGAGCAAATCCTCGAATTCGTCGTCGGTGATCAGATCATCGCCGCCACCGGAAGACTCCACCGCAGCCGGAGCCGGAGCCGCGCTGGCGGGCGCTTTTTTCTCGGCACCGGGCGCACCGCCCGGACCGTGCAGGTCATCCAGCAGGGCTTCGAACTCGTCCTCGGTGATCAGATCGGAATCGCCCCCCGTGTCGCCGCCGGTGTCGGCTGCACTCTGAGAGGCGCCGGCGAGATCACCGAGCAGCGACTCGAAATCGTCATTCGGCGTATTGGGGTTGCTCGGCAGCGGCTCGGGTTCCGGCGCCGGCTCAGCGGCAGGTGCTGGGGCGGGTGCCGGTGCAGACGCGCCGGGGCCGGGTACGGCACCGCCGCGCCCTTCGGCAAAATCGATCAGGCGCTGCAGCAGTGCGTCGGGCGCGTGTTCCGGCTCAATGCCGTTGCGCACCGATTCAAACATGTTGTTGACCGCATCCAGTGCCTGCAGCACCACGTCCATCAGGTCGGACGTGACAACCAGCTCGCCGTTGCGCAGCTGGTCAAACAGGTTTTCCGCCTTGTGACAGCATTCGACCATCGCTTCGAGCTGCAGGAAGCCGGCGCCGCCCTTGACGGTATGGAAGCCACGGAAGATCGCGTTCAGCAGATCCCGGTCATCGGGCCGCTGCTCCAGGTCCACGAGCTGCTCGGACAGCTGCTCGAGTATCTCCCCCGCTTCGACAAGAAAGTCTTCGAGAATTTCCTGATCGACATCGAAACTCATAGGGCGCTCCTAATCAAAACCCAAGGCTCGAAAGCAACTCGTCAACATCGTCCTGATCACAGGCGGTGCTGCTGCCGTCCCGGCGGATCTGGGGACCTTCGGCCTGAACCTCTTCTTTTTTTGCTGTTTTGCGGCTTTCGTCGGCGCCAGCCGTGTCCGTGTCATCCAGCACCGAGCTCTCGATGCCGCTCAGACGCTCGACCTTGGAGGCCATGTCCATCAGCTTCACCAGCTGACCTTCCACCTGGGTCAGCAGCGTGATCACGCGGCGGATCAGCTGGCCGGTGATGTCCTGAAACCCCTGGGAAACGAGAATATCGGTCAGCGCCGTGCGCAGTTCTTCGATCGTTTTCTCGGACTCGTCCTTCAGCGTACAGGTCCGATCATAGACACCGTTGAGCGCCTCGAACTCACCTTCGAGCTGACCGACAAGCAGCAGCAGGTCGCGGAAGCGGCTGCTCTGCGTATCGAGACGGTCGACCAGACTCAGCGACTGGTCGACCCGGTCCATCGTCTTGTGGGCGGTTTCTTCGGTCAGCTCGATCACATAGGAAAGACGGTCTGAGGCATCGCTCATCGCCTCGCCGCCGCTTTCCTTCTTGTCACCGAGCTGGCCGCCCACATCGGTGGAAAATGATTTGATCGCCTCATGCAGGCCGCGGGTCAAATGCCCCACTTCGTTGTAGAACACCTCATGGCGTGCGGTCTGAAGCTGATTGATCAGTTCGATCGCGCGCGGCAGCTCACCGGCTTCCAGCGCAGCAACCAGCTCCTGGGCTTTCTGTTTGAGCAGGTCTTCCAGTCCGTCGAGATCGACCGCTATATCCTTCTCTGCCATCAAGCGCTCCTCAGCTCTACTTAGTCCTGCAGGCGCTCAAAGATCTTGTCGATCTTTTCTTTCAGCACAGCCGCCGTGAACGGTTTGACGACATAGCCGTTAACACCTGCCTGGGCAGCGGCGATGATCTGTTCACGCTTGGCTTCCGCCGTCACCATCAGTACCGGAATATGGGCCAGATTCGGGTCGGCGCGCACCTCGCGGATCAGGTCGATGCCGGTCATGCCGGGCATGTTCCAGTCCGTGATCAGGAAGTCGATCCGCCCCTGCTTCAGAATCGGCAATGCGGTCTTGCCGTCATCGGCCTCATCCACGTTGGTGAACCCCAGATCACGCAACAGGTTCTTGATGATGCGTCTCATCGTCGAGAAGTCATCGACGACGAGAATCTTGATGTCTTTCTTCAAGACAGGTTCCCCCGGTTATTAACACTACTCATTAGCGCCTGAGAAGCCGTGGCTTCTCATTGCCAGTCCCGCAGGCGAGCCCGAAGACGCGCCGCAGCCTGGCTGTGGATCTGACTGACCCGTGACTCGGTCACCCCGAGCACCTGCCCGATCTCCTTGAGATTGAGCTCTTCATCATAGTAGAGCGCCAGTACCAGTTTCTCGCGCTCCGGCAATCCTTCAATCGCCCTGGCCAGCGCCGCCTTGAAGGCACCGTCCTGAATCATCTGCGCCGGACTTGGATCGGCGCCGGCAAACTGCTCTCCGGCCGAGTCTTCACCGGACTCGGTCAGCTCGTCAAGGCTGAACAGCCGGCTTTCAGCGGAATCCTGCAGCAGTGAGTGATACGTATCAATGCTCACACCCAGTTCTGCCGCCACATCGGAATCACTGGCATCGCGTCCCGTGCGCCCCTCAACGGCAGCAATCGCTTCACTGACACGGCGGGCGTTGCGATGCACGGAGCGGGGCGTCCAGTCACCTCGACGCACCTCGTCGATGATGGCGCCGCGAATGCGAATGCCGGCGTAGGTCTCGAAGCTGGCGCCCTTGCCGGGATCATATTTGCTCATAGCTTCGAGCAGACCCAGCATCCCGGCCTGGATCAGGTCATCCAGTACCACATTGGCCGGCAGCCTTGCCATCAGGTGGCGTGCGATCCGCTTGACCAGCGGTGCATACTGCTCGACCAGTTCCTGCCCTGACCTGAATTCCAGCTGGTTATACATGAGGGCCCGTAATGCCGTTGACTAAGCTCCCTGAACCAGACGCTCAACGAAGAACTCCAGATGACCGCGCGACGTTGTCGACACCGGCCACTCGTCGACCTTGTTGGCGAGCTGCCTGTATGCGATGGCTGACTTACTTTTTGAAAACGCTTTTAAAACAGGCGTTTGCTTTTGGACGGCCTTACGCACCGACTCATCATAAGGGATTGAGCCAAGGTATTGAAGCGTGACGTCAAGGAAGCGATCGGTGACCGTGAGCAGCTTGCTGAACATGTTGCGACCTTCGGACTCGTTGCGCACCATGTTGGCCAATACCCGGAACCGGGTCATGCCGTAATCACGGCTGAGAAGCTTGATCAGCGCATAGGCATCGGTGATCGACGTGGGCTCGTCACAGACGACAACCAGCACCTCCTGCGCCGCGCGAATAAAGCTGACCACCGACTCCGAGATGCCGGCGGCGGTATCGACGATCAGCACATCGAGCTCATCGGCAATATCGGTAAAGGCATGGATCAGTTCTGCGTGCTGATGCGCACTGAGCGCGGTCATCTCCTGCGTACCGGACGCAGCCGGCACGATACGGAAGTTCTCGCCCGCATCGAGCATGACGTCGTTGAGCGTGCACTCGCCGGCCAGCACATCGGAAATATTGCGTTTGGGCCTGAGACCGAGCATGACGTCCACGTTGGCAAGCCCGAGGTCCGCATCCATCAGCACGGTGCGCCGCCCCATTTCGCCCAGCGCCGCCGCCAGATTGACCGACACGTTAGTCTTGCCGACGCCGCCCTTGCCGCCTGTGACCGCTACCACCTTGACCGGGTGTGACTGCTTCATATTCATACTCAACTGTCAGCCTGCCCGGAACAGGCGATCCTTGTCGGCTTTGGCCCGTTCGCCGTCACGCTGAGCCGTGACCACGGCGCGACTGACCAGATCATGGCGACGCGCCAACCCGATATCGTCAGGAATCTTCTGACCATCGGCGACGTACGCGATCGGCATCTGCTTCTCCACCGCCAGCGTCAGCGCCTCACCCAGACTGCCGGACTCGTCCATCTTGCTCAGCACGCAGCCCTGCAATCCCAGTCGGGAATAGGTCTGCCAGGCACTCTCGAGCAACTGACGCTGGCTGGAGCAGGACAGTACCAGCAGTTTCTTGATCCGCATCGAGACGCTCTCAAGCATCTCCAGCTGCAGCTGTCCGGCCGGATCCTGTGCATTCATGCCCGCCGTATCGATCAGCACCAGACGCTTGCCCTTGAGCGACTGCAGCACCTCTTCCAGCGAATGATTTTCGTCGACGACCCGCACCGGCACATCGAGAATCCGGCCAAAGGTCTTGAGCTGCTCATGCGCGGCGATACGGAAGCTGTCGGTGGTGACCAGCGCAAGGCTCGAGCTGCCGTGCTGCAGGACGTAGCGGGCCGCGAGTTTGCCGATGGTCGTGGTCTTGCCAACGCCGGTCGGGCCTAAAAAGGCGATCATGCCACCGCGCTCGATCAGCTCCTCGCCGATCACCGGGATCGAATCGGCCAGTCGCGCCAGCGCATTGCGCCATGCCTTGTCGATCGCCAGATCCGGCTCGATCGAGGCCAGCAGCGAACGTGACAGCCGCTCGCCAAGCCCCAGGCGCTGGAAACGTCGTCCGAGCTGCCCCTTGAGACCGGACTCGGGCGCATCGAAAGCCGCGAAGCCCGCATCCGGCATCGCCATCTCCTGACGCACCGGCGCCGGCGCGGCCGACGGCTGTGGTGCACTGAGCTGCTGCTCCAGCATCGCCCGCAGCTGATGAATCTCGTCCTGCATATTGCGGATCAGGTCCTGGTCGGCGAGCCGGGGTTCCGGCGCGGGATCCGGGCGTACCGGCGGGCGCGGTTTGGCACTGCGCAGGGGCGTCTCGTCATCCAGTCCCGCGGCCGCACGCTCGCGCTGACGCGCGCGCAGGGATTCGAGAATCGACTGCAGCTCCTCGTCTTCACCACTTTCGAGCTGGCGGTTGGCGTTACGGCTGACTTCCGGCCGGGCGAGCCCTTCGCGGGCACGCGCCAGATCGAGCCGGGCACGTTCGAGTTCCGCATCCAGTGCCTGATCCCGGGACCGCTCCGGCTTCGACTCGCGCGTCTGGCGACCGGCCGTCAGAATCCTGACCTGCTCTTCGCGACGGCGGGCGCGCTCACGCTGCAACTCGGCCTGCGCGGCCTCGTATTCCTCCTCACGGGCGACCACAATCTCCACGCCGCCGGCAACCCGGTGGTTGGAGACGATCACGGCATCGGGGCCGATCTCTTCGCGGACGCGCCGCATGGCCTGGCGCATGTCCGGTGCAAATATGCGTTTTACCTTCATATTCGTCCCTTATCGGCCGACAGGTGGGAAATCGTTAGCCATTTTGTCCCCCGACGGTCGCCACTATGGTGACATTCTTGTTTTCCGGTATCTCCTGATAGGAGAGTACATGGATCTGCTGCTCACCATAACGCACAAACTTGGCCAGCAGCGGCCGGATCGGCGCCGATACCAGCAGTATCGACGGTTGCCCTTTCATTTCCTGATTCTGTGCCGCCTGCGACAGCGACTTCTGCAGCCGCTCCGCCATGCCGGGCTCGAGCACCAGTCCCTCTTCACCCTGCTGGCGCTGCTGCATTGAGCTGAGCAGCATCTGCTCCAGTTGCGGGTCGAGCGTAATGACCGGCATGTCGGCGCCCGGACCGTTAACGGTCTGCACGATCAGGCGCGCCAACGACACCCGCACAGCGGCGGTCAGCGCCAGCGGATCCTGGGTGCGGTTGATCGCCTCCGCCAGGGACTCCATGATGGTGCGGAAATCCTTCAGCGGCACCTGTTCCATCAGCAGATTCTGCAGTACCTTCAACAATACACTGATGGACAGCTTTTTCGGCACCAGCTCTTCAACCAGCTTGGGCGACTTCTCTGCCAGCATATCGAGCAGCTGCTGCACCTCTTCATGCCCGAGCAGTTCATGGGCATGGCTCTGCAACACCTTGTTGATATGGGTCGCGACCACGGTGCTCGCATCGACTACAGTGTAGCCGAGGGTCTGTGCGCGCTCCTTCTGCGCCTTTTCGATCCAGATTGCATCAAGCCCGAATGCCGGATCCTTGACCTCGATTCCCTCGATCTTGCCGAACACCTGCCCCGGATTGATCGCCAGCTCCCGATCCGGGTACACCTCGGCCTCGCCGACGATAACCCCCATCATCGTGATCCGGTAGGCACCCGGCAGCAGATCGAGGTTATCGCGGATATGCACCGAAGGCACCAGAAAACCCAGCTCCTGTGACAGCTTCTTGCGCACGCCCTTGATTCGATTCAGCAGCTGCCCGCCCTGCATCTTGTCGACCATCGGAATCAGGCGATAACCGACCTCAAGCCCGACCATATCCACCGGCATGACGTCGTCCCAACCGAGTTCACCGGCTTCTTCAGGCGCTTCCGACTCTGCTTTCTCCGGCTCTTTGCCGGCTTCCAGCGCCTGCGCCTCGGCCTGCTTCTTCTGCCGATTGATGTACCAGCCGATTCCGGCGGCGGCCAGCGCCAGCGACAGGAACGCGAAATGCGGCATCCCCGGCACACTGCCCATGATCGCCAGAATCGCGGCCGACACATAGAGCGCGCGCGGCGAGGCGAACATCTGCCGGAACACCTGCGAACCCATCGCTTCGGAGGAGTTGGCACGGGTCACCATGACAGCGGCGGCAGTGGACAGCAGCAGCGACGGGATCTGGGCGACGAGGCCGTCACCGATCGTCAGCAGCGCGTAGTACTGCAGCGCCAGATCGAAACTGAGATTGTGCTGAATCATGCCGATGCCGAAGCCGCCAAACAGGTTGATGACGAGAATCAGGATCCCCGCCACGGCATCGCCGCGCACAAACTTGGACGCACCGTCCATCGCGCCGTAGAAATCCGCTTCTTGGGTGACCTCGGCACGACGCGAACGCGCCTCGTCCTGACTGATCAGGCCGGCGTTGAGATCGGCATCGATCGCCATCTGCTTACCGGGCATCGCATCCAGTGTGAAGCGCGCGCTCACTTCGGAGATACGCCCGGCACCTTTGGTCACCACCACGAAGTTGATGATCAAAAGAATCATGAACACGATGATACCGACGATGTAGTTACCGCCAACGACCACATCGCCGAACGCCTGAATCACCTTGCCGGCAGCACCGGTGCCTTCATGGCCATACAGCAGCACGACACGGGTCGACGCCACGTTCAGCGCCAGACGCAGCAGAGTCGCCGCCAGCAGCACCGTCGGAAACACGGCAAAATCGAGCGGGCGCAGGGCGTAGATCGCCACCAGCAGTACCACGATCGACAGTGCGATGTTGAAGGTAAAGAAAACATCGAGGAGAAACGGCGGCATCGGCAGCGTGACCATCGCCAATACCACGAGCAGCAGCAGCGGAATACCAAGATTCCCCGCCAGGCGCCGCTCATCAAGCAGCAAGCCGGGGTTTGACGACAAATAATCGTCACTCCACCCCGAAAAAATGCCTTGCGCAGTAGTTAAAAGCAAGAAACGGGCCATTGGCCCGTTCACTTTTTTGACACCTGTCGCGTGATCAGTGCGTATCGACCGGCGCCTGACCGTGCTTGAGGCGCACATACATCAGCGCAACAGTGATCGCATCACCCAATGCGGTATGGCGCTGGATGATCGGAATATCCAGCTGACTGGCGATGGTGTCGAAGCGCAGGTCGACATCGCCGCCGATATGCTTCCATTTAATGATGTCATGGTAGACGTGGGACAACTCGATCGCCTTGTTCGGCAACCCGAAGCCATAGTGCGGCCGCAGGAATTTGTCGATGACACGAATATCGTAATTGACGTAGTAGCCTAGGATCGGTCGGTTGCCGATAAACTTCAGCAACTGCTCCAGCGCATCCTCAAGCTCGATACCGTCACTCAGATCGCTGGCGCGGATCTTGTGTACCTTGATGGAGTCGCCGGACAGACTGGCCGGCGGCTTCAGACGCAGATCCAGTCGATCGCTGGTCATCACCTTGCGTCCCTTGATCCGTACCGCGCCGATCGACAGGATCTCGGCTTCACTGACCTCGAGACTGGTGGTCTCGCAGTCGAGCGAAATCACTTCGTCGCCATCGTAGCTTTCAAACAGGTCGGCCCAGGGCCCGTTGCGATGGGAGCGGCGCTCCTGCAGCCGCCGGATCGTTCTCGGTATTATCATCTTCAACCTCCCAGATGATAGCGCAGCGCCAGATGTTTCTTGAAGGCCTTCACGATCTGCAGCGCGTCGCGCAGCAGGTCGCGGTCCATCTTGTTGAGCTGATGCAGTTCGATAAGGTTCGGCGTCGGATCGAAGCCGTCGTCGCTCTCCTCCACGCGCCGCATCTGCTGACGCAGGCGCAACTGAATGAACAGCGACAGCGCCTCGGCGATATCCTTGCCATCCTTCTCCCGCAGCTGACCATCCTCAATCAGCGCTTCGATCCGCTTGTAAGTATTGGTCGCCAGGATACGGTGCTCAAGCGCCAGCGTGCGCACGCCATGGACAATCGGGAAGATGCCGCCCTTCTTGATATCGAGCTGCCCCTTGTCCTTGATGTTGCCGAAAAAGGTCAGCGGCGTATCAAACTCCACCGACGCGCGCGCGAAATGGGAGAAGAACACATCGTTGTTGCGCAGATGGCGCAGGAACCAGTTACGCGCCACCTTGAACAGCGCCTGATTGCCGGCCACCGGTTTGGCATCGACCGCGATGGCCAGGTTCATCTGCGACGTACCCTCACAGGTTTCGGCCCAGTCACTGAGTTTCTGTGTCCAGTCACCCACCGAGTTCACCCACTCCGGATTCGATACCATGATGTTGCCGGGGCACGGTGGAAAACCGAACGAAATCAGCATCTCGCTGAAGCGATTCATGGTGTCCTGCATCTGCGCCCAGGACAGTCCGTCACGGAAGATCAGCGCGTTGTCCTGATCGGTCTTCATGATCTGCTCGCCACGCCCCTCCGAACCCATAACGATCAGGCAGACGTGGGGCTGCATGTCGCTTGGAATCATCAGATCAAACAGCTTCGCCATGATGCGGCCGTTCATTGCCGCCAGCAGATCCATCGTGAAACGGATCTTGACGCCGGTGGAGACCAGCGCCTTGATCAGGTCATTGAGCCCCTGTGCCGCCTCGCGCAAATCATCGATACTGGAGGCGCGTTCGATGCGCAGCCCGATGACATGCGAGTGGCTCGAGAAGTAACTGAGCACGTCGGTCAGTTCGACGATACCCACCATCGACTGACCGTTCATGACCACGACGCGCTCGATCTGCTGCTGCGTCATCATGACCAGCGCATTGAACAGGTAATCCTCGAGATCAGCCGTGATCAGGCGGTAGGAGGCGATCTCCGACACGTCGGTATCAAGCCCCTGCCCCTTCAGCACCACCGCATCAAGCAGGTCGGTGCCGGTCACCATGCCGAAGCGCCCACCCTTGCGGGCCAGCACACAGTCCGCCTTGTGCTCGCGCATCAGCCGCGTGGCGTCCTGAATCGTCGTACCCTGCTCTACCACCAGCGGTTCGCGCACGGTCGCACTGCTGATTTTCGCCAGCATGAATTCGGTCATGTCCTGGCCTTTGCCGTGCTGAGCGACGATCTCAGTCTTGGCACTGAAGGTTTGCTGGAAGTAGTCCGCAAACAGTGCGTTGCTCTGAATCAGCTCATGCAACACCCGCGTCGGCAGGATATGGCAGATGGTTTCTTCTTCAGCAATGAAGTCATGGATCGCTGTCCCCCGCAGGGCCGACCAGCCACCAAAATAATCCTCGTCTTCGTAATGCACGTAGACATGCTGCTGCTCATCTCCCGCCTCACTCTCCAGCACCCGGCCCTTGAGGATGACGAAGACACCCTCCGGCACCTCGCCGGCGGTGATGATCTTCTCGCCCTTCTGGTAGTACCCGAGGTCGAGATTGGAGCGCACCAGCGCCTGCTCATTCTCATCCAGCAGACTGAACGGAATATTGTCCATCTTGAATGAATCAGGCATCACTTCCTCCTCGCACCCCGCACGGGGCGAATTCATTCCGCTAGTTCGGTCAGAAAAGAAAAGGGGCACACCAACCTGCGCCGGTGTGCCCCTTTCCGGTTACTGCAACTGATCAGTGATCAGTGTGCATGAGCTGCACCAGCGCCGCGCGGGATACGGATATCCTCGACGATCTGCTGGATTTCAGCCGGCGGCGGCGGTGTCATCGCAGAGACGATGAAGGCCACGATCACGTTCAGGATCATGCCCACGGTACCGAAGCCCTCCGGAGAGATGCCGAGGAACCACTGGTCGGCAGTACCGCCCATGAACTTGAAGTAGATGATGTACGCCATGGTGCTGACCAGACCCACCAGCATGCCGGCAACGGCGCCCTGAGTGTTCATACGGGCATTGAAGATACCCA
Organism: Marinobacterium sp.; assembly: GCA_030602245.1. Lineage (GTDB taxonomy): Bacteria > Pseudomonadota > Gammaproteobacteria > Pseudomonadales > Balneatricaceae > Marinobacterium_D. The sequence continues at coordinate 103,183 of JAUWAC010000005.1, read as the reverse complement.
GAATGATCGCCGGGAATACCGAAGACGCTGCCAGACCGAAGGCCAGAGCCACCACCTGAGCCACGAAGCCCGGCGGGTTGATACCGAAGTAGCCGGCGATGATGATCGCCACGATCGCCGCAAGACGAGCGTACATCAGCTCCTGCTTGTCGGTGATATTCGGATTGATGGTCTTCTTCATCAGGTCATGCGAGATCGAGGTCGAGATAACCAGCAGCAGACCGGCTGCAGTGGACAGTGCCGCTGCGACTGCACCTGCGGCCACCAGGGCGATAACCCAGGCCGGCAGCTGTGCGATTTCCGGGTTTGCCAGAACCATGATGTCGCGGTCGACGTAGACTTCATTGGCGCTGTCAGAGGCGTTGGTGGTGATACGCTGACCAAACTCACCGCGCTCCTCGGCAAAGGCAGGCTTGCCGTTGAAGGCGTTGCCAGACTGGTAGTACACCTTGCCGTCGCCGTTCTTGTCAGCCCAGGCGATCAGACCGGAGTTCTCCCAGTTCTTGAACCAGTCCGGCATCGCGGTGTACTCGGTGCCCTGGTTATCCTGACCGTTGATGGTCTGGATCAGGTTCACGCGACCGAAGCCAGCAACAGCCGGAACGGTGGTGTACAGGATAGCGATGAAGACCAGCGCCCAGCCGGCGGAGATACGAGCGTCCTTCACGCGCGGTACGGTGAAGAAGCGAACGATAACGTGCGGCAGGCCTGCAGTACCGCACATCAGCGCAGCGGTCAGGAAGAACAGGTCAATCGTGGTCTTGCGCCCATCGGTGTACTCGGCAAAGCCCAGCTCGCGATGCAGTTCGTTCAGGGTTGCCAGTACGGACTGACCGTTATCCAGCGTCGCACCCAGACCGGTCTGCGGCAGGAAGTGGCCGGTCACCTGCATGGACAGGAAGATCGCCGGCACCATGAAGGCCAGAATCAGTACGCAGTACTGGGCCACCTGGGTGTAGGTGATCCCCTTCATGCCGCCGAGAACGGCGTAGAAGAATACGATCGCCATACCGATGACAACACCGGTATTGATATCAACGTGCAGGTAGCGTGAGAACACGATACCAACACCACGCATCTGACCTGCCACGTAAGTGAAGGAGATGACGATGGTGCAGATAACCGCGATGGTACGCGCAGTATTGGAGTAGTAACGGTCACCGATGAAGTCAGGCACGGTGAACTTACCGAACTTACGCAGGTAAGGTGCCAGCAGCATCGCGAGCAGAACGTAACCACCGGTCCAGCCCATCAGGTAGGCAGAACCGTCACGGCCGATAAAGGAAACGATACCGGCGAGGGAGATGAACGATGCAGCAGACATCCAGTCGGCCGCAGTCGCCATACCGTTGGCAACCGGCGGTACACCGCCACCTGCAACGTAGAACTCTTTGGTGGAACCTGCACGAGCCCATATCGCGATGCCGATATAGAGTGCGAACGATCCCCCGATGAACAGGTATGTGAGCAGATCAAGACTCATGGTGAGCGTCCTTCGTACTTATTTTTATTCGTGAACGTCGTACTTTTCGTCGAGCTTGTTCATGCTGAACACGTATGCCCAGATCAGCCCGAGAAAGACGTAGATTGAACCCTGCTGAGCGAACCAGAACCCGAGCGGGAAGCCGAAGAACTGGATCTGATCAAGGGCGTCGACGAACAGGATGCTGCATCCGTAGGACACAACGAACCAGATCGCGAGGTAGGTCATGATGATACGCAGGTTTTCCTTCCAGTAGGCCTGCGCGCTGCTGATGTTGCTAGACATGGCACCATCCTTTCTATTGTTTTTATTACGACTGATGGAAGCAGACAGGTTGAATCTAACAAACGCGTCGCGGCACAGGAGCCCCGACTTTAGTCTGATTCATACTGTCTGCAATCCTGCCCCTGGCACCGCAACTCCTGCGCCATAAGCGTCCATCACACAATAGAGGCCCGGGGACCGGTAACACAACCTAGACCAAGGTCTTAGGGTATGTTTTCCTGCACGCCGTGCCGCACAGGTCGCGGGACTCCCTCGACCCGGACACGAAGAGTAAACTGGCATCATGAATTTTCTTTGACGAGCGGAATCTGTCGACATGTTATCGGGCTGGACCATCATTCTGATCTCCCTGGCGTACCTGTGCCTGCTGTTCGGGCTCGCCTATTACGGGGATAAAAGCAGCGCCGGCAAACGCTGGGCCAGTAACCCGGTGGTCTATTCGCTGTCGCTGGCGGTGTACTGCTCTTCCTGGACCTTTTATGGCGCCGTCGGCCGTGCGGCATCGACCGGGTGGGAGTTCATGGCGACCTATCTCGGCCCCGCGCTGGTGTTTCTGTTTGCCTGGCGTGTGATCGAGAAGGTCATCCTGGTCAGCAAACAGCAGAATATCACCTCGATCTCCGACTTTATCTCGTCGCGCTACGGCAAGAGCCAGAGTCTGGCCGTGCTGGTGACGGTGATCGCCGTACTCGGCACCATTCCCTACATCGCCCTTCAGCTGAAGGCGGTTGCCATCAGTTACAACGCACTGGCACCCGGCGTGACCGAGGCCGCCAGCAAGGGGGCTGATACAGCCCTGTTCGTGGCACTGGCGATGGCGGTGTTCGGCATTCTGTTTGGTACCCGCCATATCGACGCCACTGAGCATCACGAAGGCCTGGTACTGGCGGTGGCGTTCGAGTCGATCATCAAGCTGACCGCATTCGTTGCCGTTGGCCTGTTCGTCACCTTCAATATCTTCGGCGGCAGCGAGGGCTTGATCGCCAATATTCAGTCTCAGCTGCGCTTCAACGACAACTTCAGCAGTCCGTTTGGCGGCAGTTTTTTGACGGAAATACTGCTGGCCTGCGGTGCAGCCCTCTGTCTGCCGCGTCAATTTCATGTCACCATCGTCGAGAACACGCACTCGGGCAGCCTGCGTACCGCACGCTGGCTGTTCCCGCTCTATCTGTTTCTGCTCTCGCTGTTCGTGCTGCCGATCGCGTTTGGTGGCCTGCTTTACTTCGGGGGCACCGGCGTCGACGCCGACACGTTCGTGCTGATGCTGCCACTGGCACAGGGACAGGAGTTTCTGACCACATTCGCCTTCCTCGGCGGACTGTCGGCCGCCACCAGCATGGTGATCGTCGCCAGTATCACGCTGGCCACCATGGTCTGTAACGACATCGTGATCCCGGTCCTGCTGCGCATCCCACGCCTCAAGCTGTCGCAGTCCGGCGATCTCGGTGCGCTACTGCTGCGCGTGCGCCGTGTCACCATCATCACGCTGATGCTGCTGGGGTATTTCTATTACCGCATTCTCGGTGAGCAGGGCTCGCTGGCCTCATTTGGCCTGCTCGCCTTTGTCGCCGCGATTCAGTTCCTGCCCGCGATTCTGGGCGGCATCTACTGGAAGCGTGGCAACCGCCACGGTGTACTGGCCGGGCTGAGCGCCGGGTTCCTGCTCTGGGTCTACACACTGGTCGTGCCCTCGATGCAGAGCGCCCACCTGATTCCGACCTACCTGCTGCCGGGCTGGTCGACACCTGACTGGCTGGCGCCGACGGCACTGTTTGGCCTCGACCTGTTCGATCCGCTCACCCATGGTGTGATCTGGAGCCTGTCGCTGAACGTGCTGCTCTATATCATCGTCTCCAGCCTGACCAGTCAGCGCCTTGTCGATCGCATTCAGGCCAGCGCCTTTACCAACGTACATGCCAAAGGCGTTTCTGAACCGGGCCGGCTCACCAGCCAGGTCAGCGTTGGCGATCTGCAGATGCTGACGGAGCGCTTCCTGGGTATCAGCCGTACCCAGCACGCCTTCAATGACTTCGCGCTGCAGCGCGGCGAGGAGCCGGCACTGCCCGGTGCCAAGGCGACCCCTGAGCTGATCCAGTATGTTGAGCGCTTGCTTGCCGGTGCCATCGGCGCCTCATCGGCGCGGATCGTCATGGACTCGACGCTGCGCGGCAAGGGCATGGAGATCGGCGACGTCGTCGCCATCGTCGATGAAGCCTCGCAGGCGCTGCGCTTCAACCGCTCGCTGCTGCAATCCACGATCGAGAACATCAGCCTCGGCATCAGCGTGATCGACCAGCGCATGCGACTGGTTGCGTGGAACCAGCGCTACATCGACATGTTCAACTTCCCGGAGGGACTGATCTGTGTCGGCCGCCCGATCGAAGAGGTGTTCCGCTACAACGCGGTGCGCGGTGAATACGGCCTCAGCAGCGGCAGTATCGACGAGCAGGTCGCCGAACGACTGGCGCTGATCAGCTCCGGTGAGCCGCACGCGTTCGAGCGCTACCGCCCGGACGGCACCGTGCTCGAAGTACGCGGCAACCCGATGCCCAACGGCGGCTACGTCAACACCTACATGGACATCACCCAGCACAAGCGCACCGAGGAAGCGCTGCGCGAGAGCGAGCAGAACGTGCGCATCTACACCGATAACGTGCCGGTGCTGATCGCCTATCTGGACCCGGATCGCAACTTCCTGTTCGTCAACAAGGCGTATGCCGATGCGTTCGGCATCGATCGCCACACCATCGCCGGCACCCCGTCACACAAGGTGCTGCCAAAAGAGGAACACGAGCAGCGTCAGCATTACATCCGCAAGGTCCTGGCCGGTGAGCGCCAGCGCTTTGAAACGCGCATGCCGACCCGCGACGGTTCGGTGCGTTATGCCGAGGTCACCTATATTCCGCATATCGGTGAATATGGCGACCTGCTCGGCTACTTCACGCTGTATCAGGACATCACGGAACGCCGTCTGGCCGAGATTGCGCTGCAGGAAACCAATGAGAATCTGGAGCAGCGCGTGCGGGAACGTACCCATGCGCTCTCCGTCGTCAACAAGGAGCTGCGCAAGGAAAACACGGTCCGCGCCCTGATGGAGGACGAGCTGCGTCAGGCCAAATCCGACGCGGAAGCCGCCAACCTGGGCAAGACCCGCTTCCTCGCGGCCGCCAGCCACGACCTGCTGCAACCGCTCAACGCGGCCCGTCTGTTCACCTCGGCACTGGCGCAAAAATCCCACGAACCGGACACCACGCAGCTGGTGGAAAATCTGGACAACGCCCTGCGCGCCGGCGAGGAGCTGATCACGGCGATCCTCGACATCTCCAAACTCGATGCCGGTGCGCTGGAGCCCAACTTCAGCCACTTCCCGCTCGATGAACTGTTCCAGCACCTGACCACCGAGTTCACCGCCGTCGCCAAAGAAAAAGGGCTGGAGTTCCACCATGTCGGCTGCCGTCAGGTGGTGCACTCTGACCAGGCGCTGTTGCGCCGCATTCTGCAGAACTTCCTCTCCAACGCCATTCGCTACACCGCCAACGGCAAGGTGCTGATGGGTGCACGACGGCTCGGCGACAGCCTGCGCCTTGAGGTCTGGGATACCGGGGTCGGCATCCCGGAAAGCAAGCTCGGCGAAGTGTTCGAAGAGTTTCGCCGCATCGACAACCCCAAGCACAGTGAGGTCAAAGGATTGGGGCTGGGGCTTGCCATCACCGAACGTATCGCGCGCATGCTGGGTCACAAGCTTGGCGTGCGCTCATGGCCCGGGCGCGGCACCGTGTTCAGCATCACGGTTCCGCTCGGTGACCCGGCGCAGGCGCAGCGGCCCAAGCCCGAGCAACGCGGCTGGATCCGCAGCAAGGGCCTGAACGGCATTCGCGTGCTGGTGATCGACAACGAACCCAAGATCCTTGAGGGCATGACCGCACTGCTGCAGGGCTGGTCCTGCGAGGTGATGTCGGGACTGTCCGGACAGGAGGCGCTGGAACGCGTCGCCGCAGATGACTGGGAGCCGGATATCATCCTCGCCGACTACCACCTGGGCGAGACCGAAACCGGCCTCATGGCATTGCGCGAACTCGCCCCGCGCTGGAGCAAACCGGTACCGGCCATTGTCATCACGGCCGACCGTACCGACGAGGTCAAGGAGGAGATTCAGGCAGCGGGCGCCCAGCTGCTGACCAAGCCGGTGAAGCCGGCCGCGCTGCGCGCACTGATCAATCGGATGATTGCCACCGCCCGCGCGGAGGAAAAATGAAAAAAGGGGACAGACCCCATTTCCGAGGGAAATGGGGTCTGTCCCCTTTTTTCTCAGACGTCGGTCTTGGGCGGCTCGACACCAAGGCGCTGCGCGGCGATCACGGCCTGAGTGCGGCTGTGCACGCCCAGTTTACGCAAAATCGCCGTGACGTGTGCCTTGATCGTCGCCTCGGAGACACTGAGCTCGTAGGCGATCTGCTTGTTCAGCAGGCCCTCGGTCAGCATCGTCAGAACGCGGAACTGCTGCGGTGTCAGTGACGCCAGCGCTGCCGCGAACTTCTGATCCTCTTCAGTGACCAGATCATCAAGGTTGTCCGAGATCTCCTGCGGCAGCCACTCCTCACCTTCCAGCACCGACGTGATCGCCTCGGAGATCACCTCCAGCGGCGCCGATTTCGGAATGAAGCCGGAGGCGCCGTAGTCGATCGCGCGCTTCATGACATGGGGTTCTTCGCTGCCGGACACCACGACAACCGGAATCCCCGGATGCTGCCCGCGCAGGAATACGAGACCCGAGAATCCCTGGGCACCCGGCATGTGGATATCGAGCAGGACCAGATCGGCATCGCCATGGGCTTCCACCGTTTCCTGTACCGCCGCCAGCGTGTCCGCTTCAAGAATGGTGACACCGGGCACAGCCTGAGTGACGGCCTGCTTCAATGCGGCCCGAAACAGCGGATGGTCGTCGGCGATTACAATCTTCTGGGCCAGTTGCATGCGTATTCTCCCCCCTGCCTGCGATCCTGCTTCGGGATCTCGACTGATACCAGATATTTTTGAGCGGCCATAATAACAGGATTGAAACGAAAACGCCCCGCAGACAGAGCCTGCAGGGCGTTTTGTATCGACGCGCCTGTGCGCGCGGATGTTACTTCTTGCGGTTCAGACGATGCTCGATCAGATCGTCGACAACGCTCGGATCCGCCAGCGTCGAGGTATCGCCCAGCGCCGCGAAGTCGTCTTCGGCGATCTTGCGCAGAATACGGCGCATGATCTTGCCGGAGCGGGTCTTCGGCATGCCCGGTGCGAACTGGATCAGGTCCGGCGATGCGATCGGGCCGATCTCGGCACGCACCCAGTTGCGCAGTTCCTTCATCAGCTCGTCGGTCGGTTCAAACCCGGCCTGCAGCGTCACATAGACATAGATACCCTGACCCTTGAGGTCGTGCGGATAGCCTACCACCGCCGCTTCGGCGACGGCCGGATGCGCCACCAGTGCGGACTCGACTTCTGCGGTCCCCATGCGGTGACCGGAGACGTTGATAACGTCATCGACACGACCGGTGATCCAGTAGTAGCCATCTTCGTCACGGCGAGCACCGTCACCGGTGGTGTAGTAGCCCTTGAAGGTGGTGAAGTAGGTGTTGGTGAAACGCTCATGGTCACCCCAAATCGAGCGGCTCTGGCCCGGCCAGGAGTCCTTGATCACGAGGTTACCGGTTGTTGCACCTTCCAGCTCGTTGCCTTCACTGTCGACCAGCGCCGGCTGCACACCGAAGAACGGCATGGAGGCTGAGCCCGGCTTGGCTGCCGTCGCACCCGGCAGCGGCACGATCATGATGCCGCCGGTCTCGGTCTGCCACCAGGTATCGACGATCGGGCACTTGCCCTTGCCGACCACGCGGTGGTACCACTCCCAGGCTTCCGGGTTGATTGGCTCGCCGACGGAACCGAGCAGGCGCAGACTGGACAGGTCGGAGTCACCGAGGACATCTTCACCCTGCTGCATCAGCGCACGGATAGCGGTCGGTGCGGTGTAGAACTGGTTGACCTTGTGCTTTTCGATGACACGGCCGAAGCGGCTGTTGTCCGGGTAGCTCGGCACGCCTTCGAACATCAGCGTGGTCGCGCCGTTGGCCAGCGGCCCGTAGACGATGTAGCTGTGACCGGTCACCCAGCCCACGTCAGCGGTACACCAGTAGATGTCGCCCTCGTGGTAATCGAACACGTACTGATGGGTCATGGACGCATAGACCATGTAACCGCCGGTGGTGTGCTTGAGGCCCTTCGGTGCACCGGTAGAACCGGAGGTGTAGAGAATGAACAGCGGCGCTTCCGCTTCCATCTCTTCTGCCGGGCAATCGGCGGATGCAGTGGCAACCGCGTCTTCGTACCAGACATCGCGGCTGTCATCCCACTCGACGTCCTTATCGACACGCTTGACGACGATGACGTTCTCGACGCTCTTCTTCGCGCCTTCATGGGTCAGCGCCTTGTCGACGTTGGCCTTCAGCGGCACGACCTTGCCGCCACGCAGGGAGTAGTTGGACGTGATGACAACCTTGGAGCCGGCGCCTTCGATACGTGCCGCCAGCGCTTCCGGAGAGAAGCCGCCGAACACGATCGAGTGCACGGCACCGATACGGGCACAGGCGAGCATCGCCACCGCGGCTTCCGGGATCATCGGCAGGTACAGGGTCACCACGTCGCCCTTCTCCACGCCCTTGTCCTTGAGGACGTTGGCAAAACGGCAGACGCGCTCATGCAGCTCGCGGTAGGTGATTTTTTCGTCTTCGCTGGGATCGTCACCTTCCCAGATGATGGCGACCTGATCGCCACGGGTTTCGAGATGGCGGTCAAGACAGTTGTAGGAGGCATTCAGCGTGCCGTCTTCAAACCACTTGATGGAGACGTTGTGCGGGTCAAAAGAGGTGTTTTTTACCTTGGTGTACGGCTTGAACCAGTCGAGTCGCTTGCCCTGCTCACCCCAGAAGGTTTCCGGATCGTTGACCGACTGTTCGTACATCGCCTTGTACTTTTCCGCATCGATATGCGCATTGGCAGCGAACGCCGGATCCACCGGATAGACTTTCTCTTCACTCATTGTGATGCCCCTAGCCTTGGTAATTTGTTGTTATGCGGTATGCAAAACGGCCTGTGGTTGTTGTTCTGAGGTCTGGCCGCGTACGTAACTCAATACTGCGTAGAGTTATACTTGAGCGGCACTTTGTCCCTGAATTAGACATTGGTCTACCGGCACCTAGACTAAAGAATGTAAGGCTTGAATGATAGTAAGCACTCACATTTCCCTGACCGTTGCCAGCCGCCGAGATCCGCCCCGACAGACACCGCGCACCACCGAGTATAGACGTTGGCAGAAACAGAGGACCTGCCGACGCTTACAGCTCGATCCCTTCCTCGCGCATCCGCGCCAGCTTGTAGCGCAGGGTGCGCGGGCTGATGCCGAGCTTTTCCGCCGCGTCCTTGCGACTGCCGCCACTGGCGCGCAGGGCATCCAGAATCAGCTGATACTCGCGCTGACGCAGATCCTGCCCGAGGACGCCGGGTGCTTCTTCCGCCGCCTCAACGACAGCGTCCACCGGTGCTGCCGATGGCGCGCCGGTCAGTGGAATCGCACCGCCGGCGAGGTGCAGGTCGGCCGTATCGATGCGGCTGCCGGCCTGCAGAATCAACGCACGCTGAATCACATTATCGAGTTCACGCACATTACCGGGCCAGTCATGATCGCGCAGCGCCGCTTCCGCAGCCGGGGTCATCTGCGCGGGCGGGCGCTTCATCTTATTGCAGTGGCGCAGCAGAATGCGGCGTGCCAGCGGTACGATATCCTCACGCCGCTCGCGCAGCGCCTGCCACTGCAACGGGAAGACATTAAGACGGTAGTAGAGGTCCTCACGGAAACGGCCTTCGGCCACATACGCCTCCAGCTTGCGGTTGCTGGTGGCGAGCACGCGGACATCCAGCGCAATCGTTTTGCGCCCGCCGATCCGCTCGACCTCCTGCTCCTGCAGTACCCGCAACAGCTTCGCCTGCAGCCCCAGATCCATCTCACTGATCTCGTCCAGCAACAGGGTGCCGCCATTGGCCTGCTCAAACTTGCCGGGCGCGCTGGTATAGGCGCCGGTGAACGCCCCTTTCTCATGGCCAAACAGGGTGGCTTCGAGCATGTTTTCCGGAATCGCCGCGCAGTTGATCGCCACGAATGGCTGAGCGGCACGCGCGGAGTGGTCGTGAATATAACGCGCCAGCACCTCCTTACCGGTCCCGGACTCACCGGTAATCAGTACCGTCGAGTCAGTCTGTGCCACCCGTTGCGCCAGTTGCAACAGCTGACGACTGCCCGGCGCTTCCGCAACCGGCTCTTCACGCTGTCCATCGGCCGGCACGCCACCAGCATGGGTGCGGATCAGTGCAATCAGCTGCTCCGGCTCAAACGGTTTCATCAGATAATCGACGGCACCATTGCGAATCGCATCGACCGCCTTTTCAACCTGACCAAACGCCGTAATCAGCGCAACCGGCAGGCCCGGGTGGCTCTGACGCAGCCGCCGTAACAGCTCATGGCCGTCCATCCCCGGCATGTTCACGTCACTGATCACCATCGCCGCGCTGTGCTGCTTGAGCAGCTCCAGCGCTTCTTCACCACTGCCGGCGAGTCGATGGGGAATCGACGCCAGCTCCAGCGTATCGGCCAGCGCTTCGCGCAGCTCCAGGTCATCCTCGACAATCAGTACTGACGGGTTCATCGATCTTGTCCTTCCGCGTCCGTTTCGGCCGCTGCCGATTCCAGTGAGGGTAGCAAAAAGGTGGCGCAGGTGCCGGTGCCCGGGGCCGACTGCAGCCGAAATTCACCGTGGTGCGCGCGGGCGATCACCTGCGCAACCGCAAGGCCAAGGCCGGTGCCGTGGGACTTGGTGGTATAGAACGGCTCCAGCGCCTGTTTAAGCTGCTGCGCGGTCATGCCGGGACCCTGGTCGATGACATCGAGGCGCAGGTAGCGCCCCTCACGGGCGAGACGAATTTTCAGCTCGGCGCCTTCACCAGCGGCCTGCAGCGCGTTGTTGACCAGATTCATCACCGCGCCCAGCAGCGCCTCGAGGTTGCACTGAATCACCAGCTCCGGTGCCTCATTGACGAGCGTGCAGTCCGCATCGGCGTTGGCCAGTGGCATGTCCAGCAGATCGTCGATGCGGGCTTCCAGTTCGCGTGCGCTGACGCGGTTTTCCAGCTTCGTTTCACCGCGGGCGAAGATCAGCATGTCACGCACCTGCTGCTCGAGATGCGTCAGGCGCGACTTCACCTTGCCGGCAAAACGGATGCGCTGCTCATCGCTGAGCGTCGGCGCCGTCAGATGGCTGGCGTATAACAGCGCCGCCGACAGCGGTGTGCGCACCTGATGCGCCAGCGAGGCCATCATCCGCCCCATCTCGGACAGGCGTTGGTAATGATGCAGCTTCTGCTGCAACAGGCGGGTATCGGTCTGATCTGATACAAACACCAGCTGCCCCGGCTCGCCCTCCAGCGCCCGTGTCGCCAGACTGACCCGCTTGCCGTTTTTCAGCGATACCTCGTGCCCATCGTCCGGGCGGGGCGCAAAGCAGGCGTTGATCACATCCACCCAGCGTCGTTCGTACAGATCGGTGCCGAGCAGCGCCTGCGCCGCCGGGTTACACTCGGTAATCAGGCCGCGGTTATCGATCACCAGCACCCCGCTGGGCATCTGATCGATGAGTCGCCGCAGGCGCCGCGCCGCCTGTTGCTCCTGCCGCAGCTGAGCGACCTCGCGCTCCAGCTCGGCAATGCGATCGCGATCACTCATTGGCGCGAAATTCCGTACTTGCGCATCTTTTCCACCAGCGTCGTACGACGCACGCCGAGCTCATCCGCCGCGCGGGCGACGACATAATCACAGCGCTCCAGCGCCTGATGGATCAGCGATTGTTCAAGGGTTTCGAGGAAAGGTTTGAGCTCGATCCCCTCCGCCGGCAGGATCACGGAACCGTCGGCGGGGGACACGGGGGTCAGCGCCCTGCTGTCTGCAAAACAGGGCTCTGCCCCCAACTTCACTGCGTCGTACCGTGCAGGATCCGGTTCTGCCACATGGCGAAACTTGGGCGGCAGTTCCGAGACACCGACCACGCCGCCGGGGTAGATGATGGCCAGCCGCTCCATCAGGTTGGCCAGCTCACGTACATTGCCGGCCCACGGATGCTTGAGCAACGAGTCAATGGCCGAGGGGTGAAAGCGGAAGCTGCCGATCCCCTGCGCCTTCAGGCGATCGATCAGCGCGTTGACCAGCAGCGGCAGATCATCGAGACGGTCTCGCAGTGCCGGCATCTCGATCGGGAATACATTGAGGCGATAGTAGAGATCCTCGCGAAACTCGCCCTGCGCGATCATCTCCTCGAGGTTCTTGTGGGTGGCGGTGATGATCCGCACATCGGCCTCGATCGTGCGTGTACCGCCGACACGCTCAAACTGTCGCTCCTGCAGCACACGCAACAGTTTCACCTGCATCGGCAGCGGCATGTCGCCGATCTCGTCGAGAAACAGGGTACCGCCCTGCGCCAGCTCGAAGCGGCCGGGCCGGCTGGAAATCGCACCGGTAAAGGCACCTTTTTCATGCCCGAACAGCTCGCTTTCCAGCAACTCCCCCGGAATCGCACCGCAGTTGACCGGCACAAACGGCCCCGCAGCGCGCGCAGACTGTTCGTGCAGGCAACGCGCAACGACCTCCTTGCCGGTACCGGACTCCCCGGTGATCAGCACGCTGATGTCCCGCGGCGCCACCTGCGCGATCAGCCGCTTCACCTCGAGAATCGCAGGGTTCTGACCGACCAGCGCCTCCAGCTCCGGCACGCTGTCGGTATTCTGACCATTGCTGAATACGAAACAGCGATGCAGCAGATCCAGCATCGCGCTGTAGGTAAACGGCGGCAACAGGTGGCCAAGGATGCCGGCAGCGGCGAAGTCGTCCGGCGCCAGCTCGCTCCAGTCACACACCAGCACCTTCGGCAGCATCCGCCCCTGCCCATCCAGTTCGGCGATCAGCTTGTTCAACGAAATCGGCAGACTGCTCTCGCCCAACAACACAACCCCGACCGACGCCAGCTCGAATCCCTTGCCCTGCTGTAACCAGGTGACAAAGTCAAAAACATGACACTCAAGCTCAAGAAACTCACAGCAGGCCTGCAGGCTGGTGCGTCGCTCGGCGTCGTCATCGATGATCAGAACATGTAATCCGCTTACATGCATGGAGGGAGCCCCGTCTGCGTCAGTATTCTGACAAAGGTACTACAGCTGGAGGGATTGTCAAGAGATTGACACCTGTATCACCTGGCCTGCTCCCTCGCCGACAGCCACGCCCAGGTACCAGTGGCAGTAGTGACCACAAGGAAAGACAAACTTGTTCAAAAATTTCTTAAAGTTTCTCCGCCAGGGGCCGCTAACCCTACCAGTGCGATGGAATGCCGCGTTCACCGGCACCCACTACATCACTTTACCCACCCAGTCGGGCCAGGCCCTGGCAATCCACTCAAGGGGTGGGATTCAAGGAGAACAGAAATGGCTGTTATCAATACCAACATCGCGTCCCTGAACGCCCAGAACAACCTCTCCAAATCAGAGAGCACCCTGACCACCGCGTATGAGCGTCTGTCCTCCGGTCTGCGGATCAACAGCGCTGCCGATGATGCCGCGGGGCTGGCCATCTCCGACCGTCTGACCAGCCAGATCGAAGGTCTGGACGTGGCCCAGCGCAACGCCTACGACGGCATCTCCCTGGCGCAAACCGCTGAGGGCGCGATGGATGAATCCACCGAGATCCTGCAGCGCATGCGGGAACTGGCCTTGCAGTCGGTCAACGATTCCAACAGCGCCGAAGACCGCGAATATCTGCAGGCGGAAGTGGCCGCCTTGCAGGAGGAGCTGAGCCGTATCGCCAACACCACCGCCTTCGGTGGCCGCAACCTGCTGGACGGTTCCTTCGGCACCGCTTCCTTCCAGATCGGCACCGAGGCCGGTCAGACCATGGATATCTCCCTGGGCAACATCTCCGCCGATGCGATCGGCTACACCTACAAGAGCTTTGATACCAGCGGTACCGTGACCGCTACCGCCACGCCGGGCACCGAAGCCAGCGCCGGCTCCACCACCATCACCGTGGACGGTGTCGACTACGATATCGACCTGAATGCGGATATGTCCGCCGACGATGTGGCCACCAAGATCAACAATATCGATGGTCTGACCGGGGTGACCGTCTCCGGCGGTATCAGCATTGAAGATCCCTATCAGACAACACTCAGTGCCATCACGATTGATGCCGAAGACACAATGACCGTCAATATCGGCGGCACTGATGTTACGTTGACGGGTACCGAGGATACGGATGTTGCCGCCATCAATGCAGCCCTCAACGACAGTGGCATCTATGCCGAAGGCGACGGCTCCGGTACCATCACCCTCAGTTCTGCCACCTCTTTCGATACCACAGCCAGCATTAATGACGGTGGTACTGACGGCACAACGGCGATCACCATTACACCGGTCGGCGGCTCAGCTGTAACAACGACTGACGATGCCTCTGCCGATGATGGTTCAACAACATCTACTATTTCAGGCAGTGCCGTCACCAGCGCTGTGCAAACCGGCACCACCTACACTCCGGACTTCACCATCGACTTCAGCAATGCGGAGCTGGACGCCAGCCTCAGCAGCGTCTCCGTTGACGGTACCGACATGGATCTGGCCTCCGGCACCACCTTCAAGTCCGTGGCCGGTATCGATATCAGCACCGCTGATGGCGCATCCGAAGCCCTGAATATCATCGATGAAGCGATCTCCTTTATCGACAGCCAGCGTGCCGACCTGGGTGCGGTACAGAACCGTCTGGACAGCACCATCAGCAACCTGAGCAACATCGAGGAGAACGTGACCTCTGCCCGCTCACGGATTCAGGATGCGGACTTCGCCGAAGAAACCGCCAACCTGAGCAGCGCCACCGTGCTGCAGCAGGCGGCCACCTCCATCCTGGCCCAGGCCAATGCGCAACCGGAAAACGTCCTGACCCTGCTGCAGTAAGTCTTCGCCCTTGGGCCTCGCAGAGAGTCCCTGGTCGATAATGGGCGGAGACCCTGGGCAAGATGAACAAAAGGGTGAACAAAAGGGGGCCTGGCCCCCTTTTTGATCAGAGGTGCACATGAATACCCCGATTTCAAATGCCACTTCGATGACGCCCCTGCCGGGCAGCAACGAGTTCAACAGGTCGACAGCGGAGTCGCCCACTGGGATCCATGCCGACAACGGCAGCGAGACAGGTATCGAAACCACGCTGGAAGCCCCATCACTATCGGTCCAGGAGTTGAGCCAGGTGGTGGACTCCATTAACGATGTGATGACGCGGATGTCTCGTGCGCTCAATTTTGAGGTGGATACGGACAGTGACGAACTGGTAGTTCGGGTTACCGACAGGGAAACCGGTGAACTGATCCGGCAGATCCCCTCGGAAGATACCCTGAAACTGATGCAACATATCGAAGAGATGAATAATATCCTGTTTGAAACCAGGGCATGATGGGGCGGTCGTCCCGGGAATGAAAATCCCGCTTCGATTCAGGAGAAGCAGCCATGAGCAGCGGTACAGTTACAGCCACCGGTCTGGGTTCCGGGCTGGATATCGAATCCATTGTGGAAGGTCTGGTCAGCGCCGAAGGTGATGTCAAGCAGAGCAATCTGGAAACCGAAGAAGCCGAGCTGGAAACCGAACTGTCCAGCGTCAGTCTGCTGAAGAGTGCTCTGGCGGAGTTTGAAGACAGCCTGAGTAGCCTCACTGACGAGTCCACCTTCAATGCGGTGACCGGCAGCGTCAGCGATGACAAGGCCTTTTCGGTCGCAACCGAGAGTGATGCCCAGGTAGGGTCCTACGCCATCGAGGTGCAACAGCTGGCCAGCGCCCACAAGCTGGTCAACACCCAGGCCTATGCCGGCGGTGCCAGCGGCAGCCTGACCTTTACCCAGGCCAACGGCAACAGCTTCAGCATTGAGATCGATGACACTGAAGCCACCCTGAGTGATATCGCCGAGGCGATCAACGCCAGCAGCGACAACGAAGGGATCACAGCCACCATCATCAACACCGACGCCGGCGAGCAACTGGTACTGACCGCCAACGAAACCGGTGCCGAATATCAGATCACCAGCATCACCTCCAGCTCCACCACTGGCGATCTGTCCATGTTTGATTACGACTACGCCAGCAGCACGGACGGTGATGAGGGACTCTATACCCAGGTCAGCGCCGCCGAAGATGCGGTCATGACCATCGACGGTCAGACCGTCACCTCGAGCAGCAATGAGATCTCCGGCGTCATTGAGGGGGTGACCTTCACCCTGACCGCCGAGACCGAAGAGGCCGCCACTCTGGATATCAGTCACGATACCAGTACGGTGGAAGCGCTGATCAACAACTTCGTCAACGCCTACAACACCCTGCAAGTGACGCTGGACAGCCTGACCAGCTACGACTCGGACAGCGAAGAAGCGGCGGCCCTGTTCGGGGACTCCATGACCCGAACCCTGAAGAACCAGATCACCCGCACCCTCACCGACAGCTACGAGGGCTCCATCAACGCCCTCTCCACTCTGGGGATCACCACCCAGTCCGGCGGCCAGCTGGAGATCGATGAAGAGACACTGGCGGAAGCGCTGGAGAACGATCTGTCCGGTGTCACCACCCTGTTCACCGGCGAGGATGGCCTGGCCACTCGCCTGGAGGAGAAGATCAGCAGCTACACCGAAACCGACGGTATTCTCGACAGCCGCATTGACTCGGTCAACGAACAGATCGAGGATGTGGAAGAGCAGATGGAAGATCTGGAAGAGTGGCTGGAGAGCTACGAGGATCTGCTCTATGACAAGTTCAATGCCATGGACACCACCGTCGCCGCCATCAACTCCCAGGGGGATGCCCTGATTGAGATGCTGGACGCCATCACCGAGTCCATGAATTCAGACTGAACCGGGGTTAATCGGCCCTGATGTATCCGCCCTACAGAAGCCCTGAAGGTATGCCAGAAATGAACAACAAAGCGATCGCCCAATATCAGAACGTGGATGTATCTTCCGCCGTGATGAGCGCATCACCGCACAAACTGATCTCCCTGCTGTTTGAGGGCTATCTGAAACGCATCATGGAAGCCAAGGGGGCCATGTCCCGGGGTGACAAGACGCTGACAACGGCATCGATCCAGAAAGCGATTCATATCATCAGCGAGCTGAAGTGTTCCCTCCGAGACAAGGACTCCAACGAGCTGTCCCAGCGGCTGGACAGCCTGTATGACTATCTCCCCCGTCTGCTGCTGACCGCCAACCGGGAGCAGTCGCAGGACAAGCTGGACGAAGCCGCGCAGCTGATCATCACCATCAAGGAGAGCTGGGACAAGATTCCCGAGGAGTATCACCACCTGAGCCAGCAGGAGCGGCGCTGATGGGGCGCGTGGCGCAGTGGCTGGCACTGCACGCCGAGGCGACCCGGCTGCATGAGCAGCTGATGCCCCTGTTGGCCGGCTCCCTGCAGCAGAGTCAGGCGAGCGGCCACGCCGGCCAAACGGATGACAGTGACCTGCTCGCGCTGCTGACCCGCTGGCAGCAGCTGGTGCGCGAAATGGATACCGCCTCTCTGGGGCCGGAGGCGCTGGCGCTACGCGAGCAGATCGCGACGCTGACACGGATGAACAGCGAGATCGGCCAGGGCGCCCGGCAGATCCGGGATCTGATCGCGGCAGAACTCAGACAGATCAAACAGTCGGACCAGAATCTCCAGGTCTACAAAAACATCTCGGGACAGCGCTGAGTCCGCGCTGTCCGCTCTCCTGAGCGTCCCTGCCGTACGCCCCCTGCCCGGCCAGCCGCGCAGGGGGCGCGGTCATTTGGCGCCCGCATACAGGCCGCCCCACACCTGTCAGCGGTTTCAGTTATATCAGTTGATATAGTTGAACAGACTCAGCCCGGTGATGATGTTGAAACTGGAGTAGGCCGCTTCCAGCTGGGTCTGCAGCAGGGCCAGTTCGCTGGCGGCCTCGGTCAGGTCCGTATCCACCAGGGCGGAACGGGTACTTTCCGTATAGAGAATGTAGTCGTCGTTGATCGATGACTGATCCTCGATGGCGTTGACCCGGGCACCGATGGAAGCCCGAGCACTGATGTTCTGTGTCTGGATGCTGTCCAGGGCGATCAGCGCCGAGGCCAGGGATTCCTGGAGCACCAGCTTGCCCTCGTAGCTGTCGGTATCGGCATTGGCGAGGGCATTATAGATATCCAGCGCATAGTTGAGCACATTGTCGCTCTCATGTTCGCCGTCGATGCTGACGCTGGTATCGGTCGCGGTGAGCGCCGTGTCATCCAGCACCAACTCCAGCCCGCCGATCACCAGACCGTCGCCGTTGTCACTGATCAGGGCGGCCGCCGCCTCGGCGTTGCTCTGGGTGGCATCCGCGGTCAGCGTGAGGCTGCCGCTTTCATCACTCAGGCTGTACACAAAGCTCTGGCCGGTCCCTTCAGCATCCGTATAGCTCAGGGTCAGGGTGGCGTCAGTGGCGGGCGCCACCGCCGCGGTCAGCGCCAGCTGGAAGTCACTGGTCTCGGCCGCAAACTCTTCAAATTCGGTGTAATCGCTGACATAAGCATTGAAAAAGCTGCTCTCCACCACGGCGGGGTTCGCCGGATCGGTGGTGTCGGTCAGGATCGGCTGGAAGGCACCGGTTGCGCCTTCAAAGATATCCAGTGCAGAGTCGGTGGCCGCCACCTGGAAGTCCGGCCCCACCTGGATGTAGCGCTGGCCGCCATCGCCCTGGAACTCGTACTCGCCGGTGGTTTCGTTGTAGTCATAGGTGCGGGTCAGCCCCTGGTAACCGGAGAACAGGTATTCACCGGAGCTGTCTTTGGTATTGACCAGCCCCTCGATCTCGTTGATCAGCTCGCCGACCTCGGAGGCCAGCAGTCCCAGATCCTCGCTGCTCAGGGTGCCATTGCCGGCCTGGGTGACGATCTCCTGCAGCCGTACGGTGGCATCGTTGATCGCTTCCAGGGTGCTCTCTGCCAGCTCCAGTCGGCTCTGGGTAACGTCGATGTTGTCCTGGTACTGTTCGTAGCGGGCGATCTCCTGGTCCAACTTCAGGACCTGAGAGGCCGCCAGGGGGTCGTCCGACGCCTGGGTGAAACGTTCGCCACTGGAGATCTGCTCCTGAACCTTGGCGATGGTGCTGTTGAGGCGGTTCAGGTTATCGATGTTGGCGCTGTAGATCTGCTGGGTCGAGACTCGCATGGCGGGGCCTCCTTATGAGTTGACGCTGGCCAGAAGGGTGTCGAACATCTCCTGCCAGGCTCTGATCAGTTGCGATGCAGCGGCGTAGGCCTGCTGGTATTTCACCAGATCGACCGCTTCCTCATCCAGGTTCACTCCGGAGATACTGGAGAGGGTTGCGGTGTTGGCGTCGAGCAGTGACTTGGCCGCCTCGCTGTTGATCTGGGCCACGGAGGTGAGGCTGCCCACCTCCTGGACGATCACCGCGTAGTAGTCCTGGTAGGAGGCCCCGTCGACCATCTGGCTGTACTGCAACTCGGCCATGGCCAGGGCGTTGCGGTTGTCGGACACGCCGTTTTCGTTGAACGCCAGGCTGTAGCTGTCACCGGCCTTGGGGGTGCCGGAGAGTTCCAGACTGATCCCCAGATCATCCGCCGTGCCATCACCATCCAGGTCGGTATCCGCACTCAGCAGGGGCTCGCCGGCCTGGTAGGTCAGGTCGGTGGCGATGGCGTTGCCGTCGGCATCGGTGATGGAGTAAAGCAGCCCACCGCTGCCATCATCGCTGAAGCTGACTTCAAGCGGCATGACGCTGTCTTCCGTGGCGTTGGCACTGCTGCCCTGGCTGTTGATGTAACCGGCCAGTTTGCCGCGGAACTCGCTGCTGCTGACCGTGGCGGTCAACTCGGCACTGCCCGCGTTGGCGGCATCTTCGGTGACGATCACCGGCTCGGCAAAGGCCAGTTCCGCCCCATCACTGATCAGCAACTCCATGTTGTTCACCCCGTAGCGGGTGGGTTGGATGGTATAGCTGTCCCCCACCGGGCTGCGGGTGGTGGAGATCTCCAGCTGGATCAGCATGCCATCCTGCTGAATCACCAGTTCGCCGCTGGAGGAGTCCAAATAGAATTCCCCATCCTCGTCCACATCCGCGGCGGAGGCCTGGCTGTCGGCTTCGTCGTAGGTCCAGCTTTCGCCATCCGCCCGCTCCAGGGTCACCTGGCTGCGGCTGTCGAACTCCAGGGTGTATTCGGTGGCCTGTACCACGGAAAGATCAACCAGATAGACCTGGCTTTCCAGCACCGAGGTGGTGTTTTCACTGTTGGAGACCAGGCGGTTGGACACCGCATCGGCGGAATTGATATCGGCAAACATCTCACTGCCGAACTCGCCGTTGAGATCCAGCCCAAGGCTCTGCAGGCTGTTCATGTTGTCGGTGAAGGTCAGCGACAGCAGGCCCAGCTGGTCCCGGGCATCACCCAGCACCGTTTCCCGGTACTCGATTACCCCGCCCAGTACTCCACCGCTGATCTGGCTGGTCAGGTCACTCTGCTGGGAACCGATGGTCAGGTAGACATTCTGCTCCTGGGGATCATCGGGATTGGCGCCCGTGCTCAGCTGGTAGCTGGTCTGTCCAACCACCAGAGGTTCGCCCTGGCCGATGTAGAGGTTCACCTGGCCATCGCTCTGGATATCGGAGGTGAAGTTGATGTAACCGGCCAGCTCCTCAAGGATCTGGTCTCTCTGATCCAGCAGTTCATTGCTGAGGGAGTTGGCCGCGCTGGCCAAACGGATGGAGTCGTTGACCGCCGCCAGGTTGGTCGCCAGGGAGTTGATGGCAGCAACACTCTCACTGATCTCGGTATTGATCGCCTCATTCTGGGTTTCCAGCTGGGCGTCCAGACTGGAGAAGGTCTGTACCAGGGCTTCGGTTTCGCTCAACAGCAGCTGGCGGTTGGCCAGGTTGGAGGGATCGTCGATGGCGGTCTGCAGGGATTCGAACCAGGTGTCCAGGGAGTCGGAGATACTGGTGCCATCCGCCGCCAGCAGATCATCCAGCTGGCTGGCCAGTTCCTCGTAGGAAGAGAGCCTGTAGTAGCTGGAGGTCTGGCTGTAGATCTGGCTCCGCAGGAACTCGTCGGTGATGCGGCTGATGTCGGTGGCGGTAACCCCGTTGAGATACTCCTGGCTGACCAGGGTAACACTCTGGCGGGAGTACCCTTCGGTATCCACATTGGCGATGTTCTGCCCCACCACATTGAGCGCCACGGTGTTGGCGGTCAGGGCCTGGCTGCCGATGTTGAGTAGATTACTGGAAGACATGTGTTTGCTCCAATGGCGCGATTCGGTTGTGTCTACGCCCTGTTGATCCGGTTATCGGCCAATCTTTAGCCATCTTGAGCGCTGACCTCGCCCAGTGCCAGGGTGCTGCTGCCCAGAATGCGCTCAATCTTGCTGGCGTATTCCGGATCGGTGGCGTATCCGGCCTGTTGCAGCGCCTGCAGATAGGCCACCGGGTCTGCGGCCTGTTCCCGCGCCTGGGCGTAGCGCGGATTGGTCTGGATAAACTGTACATAGTCATCCAACCCTTCGGCCAGGGAGTCGTAGGCCCTGAACTGCGCATACTCCGGTTGCGGTAATCCATCCCGGTACTCCAGCGTTTGCACCCCGATGCTCTGCCCCTGCCAGCGGCTGTCCGCCTTGATGTTGAACAGATTGTGGCTGCTGTTGCCCTGGCTGTCGCGGATGATGGAACGCCCCCAGCCGGTCTCCAGCGCCGCCTGGGCCACCAGCACCCGCGGATCCACTCCCAGTTTTTCCGCGGCCTCTTGCGCCAGCGGCATCAGGGTTTGCACAAAAGTCGCCGGGGAGTCGAAGTCCATGGCCACACGGCCGCGGCCGTCGGCAGCCTCTGCCTGGGCTGGCGTCTCGGCGGCATCGGTGGTCGCTTCGATCCGCTGCCGAGTCAGCTGTTCATTGAGCTGATCCACCACCTGCAGCGACTGGCTGGCCAGCCGGCGGGCGTCCAGATCCACTTGCCGGGTGCTGGCAGCAAGGCTCTCCTCGGCCCTGGCCGATGGGGCCAGCGAGCGGCTCAGCTGTTTGACGATGATATTCGCCAACCCCAGCCCCTGGGCGTTGGCCAGGTCCAGACTGAGCTGCTGGTCGAGCATGCCCTGGTAGAACTGCACCTCGCTGGAGTAGAGGGGATCATCCTCGGCAAAGGCCGCGTTGGCCTCGCGCATGGATTTGAGCATCATGTGCATGAACACCTGCTCAAACTGCTGCGCCACCTCCTTGAGGGCGGCGTCGCTGTCCCTGGAGGCCAGCGCCTTGAGTTTGCCCAGTGACTGCAGGTCGGTGTAGACACCAGGGTCCACCTGGCCGGTCAGTTTGCTGTCCATGTCAGATCACCACCAGCTCCGCCTTGAGGGCGCCGGACTGTTTCAGCGCTTCGAGAATGGCCATCAGATCACCGGGCGCGGCGCCTACCTGATTGACCGCATCCACCAGATTCCGCAGGGAGGTGCCGGCATTGAACTCAAACATGTGACCGGAGCCCTGGTCCACCTCAATGCCCGTACGGGGTGTTATCACCGTCTGGCCACCGGCCAGGGGCGTATCCGGCTGACTGATCTGGGGCGTCTCGGTGATGGATACGGTCAGACTGCCGTGGGTGATCGCCACCGGTGAGACCCGCACGTTCTCACCGATCACTATGGTGCCGGTGCGGGAGTTGATAATGACCCGGGCCACCTCCTGGCCTGGTTCCACCTCCAGGTTTTCCAGTACCGACAGGAAGGAGACCCGCTGGGAGGGATCCCGCGGGGCGCGAACCCGGATCGAGGTGGCATCCATGGCGCTGGCCACATCGGGCCCCAGTAGCCCGTTGATCTGTTCGGCCACCCGGCGCGCGGTGGTAAAGTCAGGGTGGTTAAGGTTCAGCACCAGGGCATCGCCCTGGGAGAAGGCGTTGGGCACCGCCCGTTCCACAGTGGCGCCGTTGGGGATACGCCCCACACTGGAGACGTTGACCGAGAGCCGGGAGCCGTCATTGCCCTGGGCGCCAAAACCGGATACCACCAGATTGCCCTGCGCGATGGCGTAGACCTGGCCGTCAGCCCCCTTGAGCGGCGCCATCAGCAGGCTGCCGCCCCTCAGGCTTTCGGCATCGCCCAGGGCCGATACGGTCACGTCGATGGTCTGGCCAGGCTTGGCGAAGGGCGGCAGTTCGGCATGAATCGCCACCGCGGCGATGTTGTCGGATTCCGGGTCCTCATACGCCGGTATGGCCACGCCAAAGTTGTTCAGCAGGTTGCGGAAAGTCTGGGAGGTAAAGTCGGTGCCATCGCCGGTACCATCCAGCCCCACTACCAGACCATAGCCCACCAGCTGGTTGCTGCGCACCCCGGCCACGGTGGCGATATCCTTCAGCCGGTCCGCCTGTGCCGGTGCCGCCAGACAGCAGCCCAGCAACCAGAGTGCCACTATCGTTTTCAGCATGCTCATTTTCACACTCCCGTCAGAACGGCCACAGCGGGTTGATGAAGAAGCGCGACAGCCAGCCCATCACGTTGGCGTCGTTCTGGGCGCCTGTGCCGCTGTAGGTGATGCGGGCATCGGCCAGCTTGGTGGAGAGTACGGTGTTGTCCGGGTCTATGTCCTGGGGCCGAATCAGGCCACTGATGCGAATATACTCATCGCCCTGGTTCAGGGTCAGCCATTTTTCCCCGCGCACCAGCAGATTGCCGTTGGGCTGGACCTCATGCACGGTGACCGTGATGTTGCCGCTGAGGCTGTTGCTCATGTCCGAGCTGCCTTCACCATCGAAGGAATTGTCGCTGCTCAGGGAGGCAGACAGGGGATTGCCAAAGAGGGACAGGCTTTGTCCCAGCACTGAGCCAGCCCCCACTTCCGTACTGCTGCTCTTCTCCACCGAGGTGGAGCTGGATTTGGAGGACTGGGTGCTCTCGTCCAGTTCGATGGTGATGATATCCCCCACCCGGTAGGCGCGGCCGTCGGCATACAGATCCCTTGCCGTGGCCGGGTTGTAGATGGCTCCGGTGGTGGGCTGGAGGTTGGGCACCGGGGTCACCTCCACCGGCGCATAGTAGGGGTTGTCCGGCTTGGGCGGCGTATTGACGCACCCGGTCAGGGTCACCGCCAGCAGTACGCCCGTAATCCACCCTTTTGCATTCATGCCCTTGCCTCCCCTAATCGGTTACAGCTGCTGCGTTACGAACGAGAGCATCTCGTCGGCGGCCGAGATCACCTTGGAGTTCATCTCGTAGGCGCGCTGGGTGGTAATCATGTCCACCAGCTCTTCGGTGGCGTTCACGTTGGATCCCTCCAGCATTCCCTGCTCCAGGGTGCCCAGCCCATCTTCCCCCGGGGTTCCCGTCTGGGGTGCCCCGCTGGCGGCGGTTTCCAGGTAGAGGTTCTGGCCTATCGCTTCCAGCCCCTGGGGGTTCACGAAAGTGGCCAGTTCGATTTTCCCCACCTCTTCCACGTCCGCGTCATCCGGCAGGGTTACCGATACGGTGCCGTCACTGGCGATGATCAACGTCTGGGTGTCCTCCGGCAGGGTGATCTCCGGGTCCAGCAGATAGCCTTCGGCGGTGACCAGACGACTTTCGCTGTCCAGATGCAATTCCCCGTTGCGGGTATAACCGATCTCGCCGCTGGGCAGCTGCACCTGAAAGAAGCCATCCCCGTTGATCGCCACATCAAAGGCCTGGTCGGTGACTTCAAGATCGCCGGTCGTGAAAAGTTTCTGGGTGCCCACCACCCGTACCCCGTTGCCCAGCTGCAGGCCGGAGGGGAGCTGGGAGTCGTCGGCACTCTGGGCACCGGGCTGGCGCACGGTCTGGTAGAGCAGATCCTCAAACACTGCCCGCTCTTTCTTGTAACCCACGGTGCTGACGTTGGCCAGGTTGTTGGAGATCAGCTGCAGCTGGGTATCCTGCGCACTCAGGCCTGTTTTAGCGACTTGCAACGCACCAATCATTCGGCTTCACTCCCTGTACTTCAGCTCAGTGACAGTATTTCAGTGGCCGCGGAGGAGTTTTCCTCGGCGGTTTTCATCATGTTGATCTGGAGCTCAAACTGGCGCGACAGACTGATGATGGCGGTCATCTCGCCCACCGCGTTGACATTGCTCGATTCTATATAGCCGGAGCGCAGGAACACGTCCTGGGCTGCCGGCAGCGCTTCAAAATTGTCGGCACGCATCAAACCGTCTGCGCCCTTGAACAGGGGCTGCTCGGGATTGACCAGTTTGATCTGGTCGATCTGGGCCAGATCAGTGGCTTCATCACCCAGGGGCAGAATGGTGATGGTGCCGTCGTTGGCGATCTGGATCTTTTCCGCCGGGGGGATGCTGATCGGCACATTGCCACTGCCCATGACCGGCAAACCGCTGCCCGTCACCAGCTGGTTGGCGGCATTGATCTGCAGCTCTCCGCCACGGGTATAGGCCTCTTGCCCGTCCGGCCCCAGTACCGCGATCCAGCCTGAGCCGTCGATGGCCACATCCAGATCCCGCCCGGTCTGGATCAGGGTTGAGGCGGTGGTATCCGTGGCCGGCCGCTCGCTCATGGCGTACACGCGGGATTCAAAGCCATCCCCCAGCACCCGCATGGCGCGGGCCTGTTCAAGATCCGCCTTGAACCCGGTGGTGGTGACATTTGCCAGGTTATTGGCGTGCACCTGCTGCGCAGCCAGATTCTCCCGCGCTCCGGTCATCGACACGTACAGCAACTTGTCCATTACAGCTCCATCAGGCAAGGTTTTGCCGCTTTGGGCGTTACATACCGAATAAAGCAAAGCCTGTGCCATAAAAAAGGGGCGGAGTCCCGTGCCCGTTGCGGTGGCCATGGAAATCCGCCCCGTTGCGCCGCGGCGCCATGCATAGCGCCGCGGCAACCGGTGCCGTCACGATCAGATCTGGAGGATGGTCTGAGTCACTTCGTTCATGGTTTCCAGGGTCTTGGAGTTGGCCTGGTAGTCTCGCTGGGCCTGGATCAGCTCCACCAGTTCGGACGAGAGATCCACGTTGGAGGCCTCCAGGGCGGCGGATTCCAGGGTGCCGTTGAGCCCCGTTCCTGGCGGGTTCAGGATGGGGTCACCGGACTCCAGGGAGGCGATCCACTGGGTGGTGCCCGACGCGGTCAGCCCGGCCTGGTTGTCGAAGGTGGCGATCGCCACCACGCCCAGCACCAGACTCTGGCCGTTGCTGAAGGAGGCCACCATTTCGCCGGTCTCGGCAAAGCTGACTCCGGTCAGATCCCCTTTCGGGTAACCGTTCTGCTGGGAATCCTTGACCACGGAATCCGACGCATACTGGGTGGTATCGGTCAGATCCAGGGTGATCTCGGTATCCGGATCGGCCGGGTCCGCACCCTTGATGGTGAGCAGCGGGGCCTGGCCGCTGGCGGCCACGCTGTCGCCGTTGAGGGTTTCCAGGTCACCGGAGCTGGTGTCGAAGGTCACCAGAATCGGCCCCTCCTCGGTGGCACCCTCGGCAGAGCCGCTGCCGGGCTCGGCCAGCTTGCCGATATCCAGCAGCTCCTCATCGTTGAGGTAGGCGTACATGCGATAGACGCCCTCGTAGCTGTCATCACCGTTCTGGCTCACCGGGATCACATAGCCGTCGGTGTTGGTGGTATGAGCATCATCGAAGGGGCTGTCAGCACCGCTGGACACCACCACCTCCAGCAGGTCGTTGTCCACGTCCCCCTGCTCGGCCTTGTAGGTGACGATCACCTGACCATTTTCATAGACGACGCTCTCCACTTCCGGGTTGGCTTCAAGGATGTCATCCTCCGCATCCTCGATCGCTTCGCCTATATCATCCTGGGTGGCATCACTGTCGAAGGTGATGGTGACGCCGCCAAAGTTGAAGCTGGTGCCGCCGGTTACACCGTTACTGTCGATGCTGAAGGTCTGCACCTCGGCGCTGGAGCGCTCATCCACCTCATCCTGGATCGCCGTACCGGAGCTGTAGACATAGAGATCACCGCTGTCGGTATACTGGGCTTCAAACTCCACGACGATATCCCCCAGGGTGCCCGAGGGATCGGTTGCGTCGGGCACGTAAATCACCCGCGCGATGCGCTCGTCCTCATCCTGCAGCGCCGCCAGGTTGGTGGCGTCCAGCTCATACTGCCCGGTTTCGCTGTTCAGCGTGAAGATGCCCAAATAGACGTCATCGATGCTATCCAGATCAGTGGTATTCAGCCCGGACAGGGTGACACCGGAGATCTCCAGGTCGTTGCCCGAAATGGCATTGGCATCGATGGTATGGGTCTCTATGGTTGGCCCCTGCTCCACCATGTTGATCTTGATGGTCTGCTGGTTGCCCAGACTGTCGTAGATCCCCACCGTGGTGCTGTAGCTGTAGGTGGTGGAATCGCTGCGATCGTATTCGTTTTCCGGCGGGTCCAGCTCATCGTTGATGTTGAAGGACAGATCGATTTCGGTGGTGGCCTGGGGGGCGCTTTCGGTTTCACTGACCTGGAGGTTGCCCACCGGGGTCAGGGAGATGTCGTCGCTGGTGGGATCCGCCACCCCGTAACCCTGCACATATTTGCCGTCCTTGGAGACGATGTAGCCGTCGTCGTCCAGTTCGAATTCACCGGCGCGGGTGTAGTAAAGGGAGCCGGTATCGTCCGCCAGCTGGAAGAAACCGCTGCCGTCGATCGCCAGGTCCAGGTTGTTGTTGGTGAACTCGATGGTGCCGGCGCTGAAATCCTGGGCGATGTCACTGACGGTGACGCCGGAGCCGGCCACGTTGCTGGAACCGGCCCCCACCACTGCGGTGGTGTACAGGTCCGCAAACTCGGTACGAGAGGACTTGAACCCGGTGGTGCTGGCATTGGCAATGTTGTTGCCGATCACATCAAGGTTGGTCGACGCGGCGGAGAGCCCCGTGACCGCGGTATTAAAGCCTGCCATTGTTGGTCTCCCTTTTATCCGATCTGGATCACATCGTCCATCGAGAACTGGCCGATGTCAGTATTGATAGTCAAGCTGGAACCACTGGTCCCCAGGGTGACGCTGTTCACGTTCTGGGCCAGATAGGCCTGCAACTGCTCATAGCTACCGCCGCTGGTGCTGGTGGCCGCCTCGACGACGATGGTGTACGTATCCGCACCGTAATCGGAGCCATCCCAGCTGAAGTTCAGGGTGCCTGCCGTCTGGGAGCCCAGGCTCACGGAGTCCACCTCATTGCCGTTGCTGTCGTATACCGTATAGCGCACATCGGTGGCACTGGTATCCAGCACGTAGGCGCCTTCAATGGTGCCGTTCTCATCCAGCTCGGCCGTATCCGATGCCACATACACGTTCTGCCCCACCAGGGATGAAGCCTGAAGCGCCTTCTGGCTGGTGCTCAGCTGAGTGCTGAGCTCATCCAGGGAGTCGGACAGCGACAGGGTGGTTTCCACCTGGGTCAGGGTGGCTATCTGACTCATGTACTCTGAGGTGTCCGTGGGATCCGTCGGGTCCTGGTTCTGCAGCTGCGCGATCAGCAGCTCCATGAACATGTCGCTCGTTTCACTGGTGGTGGAGGAGGACGTGGTGAAGCTGCTTTCGTTGGCCTCGTTGATCGACTGGAAAATCGATGAAGTACTACTGGTATCTACAGTAGACATATCGTGCTCCCGCTATGATTGTCATTCGCCCAGCGTCAGCGTGCGCTGCAGCATCTGCTTGGCGGTGTTCATGATCTCCGCATTGATCTGGAAAGAGCGGGAGGCGGAGATCATATCTGCCATCTCTTCCACGACATTGACGTTGGGGTAGTAGACGTAGCCGTTCTCGTCCGCCATCGGATGACTCGGCTCATACGCCATGCGCAGCGGCGCATCGCTTTCAACGATGCCGCGCACCTCAACCCCCTGCCCCGGCACCTGACCCGCTTCTGCCGCCGCGTAGTCATCGGCAGTCGGCGCCTGCACCGCAAACACCGGTTTGCGCGCGCGGTAGGTCTCACCTTCGCTGGAGCTGACACTTTCAGCGTTGGCCAGGTTGCTCGCCGTGGTGTTCAGACGGATGCTCTGTGCATTCATCGCCGAGCCGGCAATACCGAAAACGTTAGACAGTGACATGCTTATTCGCCCTTGATCGCGCCCATCAGGCCGGTGAATTTGCTGTTCAGGAACGTAAAGGAGCTCTGAAACCGGATGGCGTTATCGGTGTAGCGCGCCATTTCCTGCTGCACCTCGACGGTGTTGCCATCGACAGAGGGCTGCTGCGGAATGCGATACATCAGCTCGGCGGCAAAATCCGGTTGCAGGAATTCATCACTGTGGCCCGGCTGGGTCTGTACCAGCTCAACCGCCGGCTCGTTCAGGCCCGACTCGGTTTCACCACGCAGGATCGATTCGAAGTCGATATCGCGCGCCTTGAACCCCGGGGTGTCGGCATTGGCGATATTGTTGGCAAGGACTTCGGCACGACGTGCGCGCAACAGCAATGCGTCGTCGTGAATACCCAGTGCTGAATCAAAACTGATAGCCATCAAAGCGCTCCTGTGTTCTGTATCAGACAGAAAGCAATCGGCGTGCCACTAAGCCGAAACAACCACGGGGCGGGGCATTCAGGAATTCAGACTGTCTGAGAGGACGGCAAAGCGGCAAGCAGGTTCCGCCAGCAGCGGCATCGATTGCCGCCTTGCCGCTGATTGCACGGCGGCGAAAGACATGGCCTCAGACGCGCAACGCGCCTGAGGAGGGACGAAGCACAGGTCAGATCGCCTGATAGATAATGCCGGGACGGCAGTGGATCATCTTGTAGATATCGGACAGGCCGGAAAGAGACTCGGAGGCTCCAAGCAACAGATAACCGCCCGGGCGCAGCTGGCGGCGCATCTTGCGCAGAATCTCCTGCTTCACATCGGAGGAAAAGTAGATCAACACGTTGCGGCAGAAGATGATGTCAAACTGACCCAGCGCGCTGTACTGACCGAGCAGGTTCAGGCTTTGGAAACGCACCCGCGACTTGATCTCCGGCCGGATCTGCCAACAGCCCTGCCCCGAGGCGACAAAGTACTTTTTCAGTCGTTCCTGTGACAGACCTCGCCCCAGCGCAAGCATTTCGTACTCGCCGCGCTGCGCCTGCTCCAGCACATTGGTGGAAATATCCGTCGCCAGAATTTCCTCTCCGGAGCTGAGCGCCCCGGGATTGGTGCGCTTGAACTCCTCGATCACCATGCTGATCGAGTATGGCTCCTGCCCGGTGGAACAGGCTGCCGACCAGATACGCAGCTTCTGATAGCGCCGCTCAGCGTTGATCTCCGGCAGCAGGCGTTTGGCCAGAATCTCGTACGGGTGGGTGTCGCGAAACCAGAGGGTCTCGTTGGTCGTCATCGCATTGATGACGCTTTCCTTGAGCGTATTGCCGCCGGGGCGGCGCAACCGCTGCACGAGTTCACTGAGCGATTCGCAGTTCTGCTCGCGCATGATCTTGCTCAGGCGGCTCTGCACCAGGTACTGCTTTTGCTCGGCCAACAGTATGCCGCAGCTCTGTTCGAGAAAGGCACTGAACTGTCGGAAATCGTCCGGCGTAATCCTGAAGCTCTGACTCACCGCTTATTCCGCCATCAAGCCGACTGAACCTGATTGATGCGGTTGACCACGACCGTGGCCAGATCATTCGGGTTGAACTTGGCCAGGAAGCCGTCGGCACCGACCTTTTTGACCATCGAGACGTTGAAGCCACCACTGAGCGAGGTATGCAGCACCACGTGCATGCGCTGCATGCGAGTATCTTCACGAATCATCGCAGTCAGGGTGTAGCCATCCATCTCCGGCATCTCGATGTCAGAGATGACCATCAGGAACGCCTGTTCGACATCGATACCCTTGTCCGCCATGCCGCGCAGCAGATCCCACGCCTGCTTGCCGTTGTTGCAGGAGGTGACGCGGACGCCGAGGCTTTCGAGCGAGCGCTGCATCTGGTTGCGCGCCACCGCTGAGTCGTCGACGATCAGCACATGGTGCTGCTGCGCCTGCTCGCGTACCTGTTTTGATGCCACATCGTCGCTGACCTCGGTCGGCATCGGGTAAAGATCGGCGAGGATCTGCTCCACGTCGAGAATTTCGATCAGGCGGCCTTCATGTTCGAACACGGCTGTGAGGTAGTTCTCGGAGCCGATCTCCGCCGGCGGCGGCATGATCTGATCCCACTGGGTATTGAAGATGCGATCGACCTTGCGCACCAGAAACGCCAGCGTACGACGGTTATATTCGGCCACGATCAGGAAGCACTTGCGCTGATCCTCTTCCGGGATCGGTCGCCGACCAATCGCCTCAGACAGATCAAGCACCGGAATCGTCTCGCCACGGATATGCGCCATCCCCTTGATCGCGGTGGTCTGGCGCGGCACCTCGGTCAGCTCCGGGCACTGTAACACCTCGCGCACCTTAAACACGTTGATGCCATACCGTTGAGAGGTTTCCAGGCCGAACAGCAGAAGTTCCAGCCGGTTCTGCCCCACCATCTGGGTGCGCAGGTTTACACTATCCAGGATACCTGACATGATCTTTTCAAACCCCGAGGTCAGAGTAGTAATGTCATACCGCAAAGCCCTGCGTTATCAGGACTCAGGCGTGAACGTCCTCAATTTAATAACAGCTTGCCTGCTGTTCGCCAGCCTTCTGGCCCTGCCCGGCGGTGCCGTTGCCGACCAGTCTCTCAACTCTGACATAGAGCGTCAGGTCGAGTCGACCATTCGTCAGCATTACGTGACAAGAGTACCAGAGAGTCGCGTAAACGTAACAGTAAACCCTATCAACCGCACCCTTTCTTTGACCCCTTGCAACCATCCGCTGCAGATCGAGCTGCCGTTCAGCAGTGGCGAGCGGGTGACGGCCCGGGTCAGCTGTACCGCGCCCCGCGCCTGGAGCCTGTTTGTGACCGCTCGGGTGCAGCAGTTCGTGACGGTGGTAGCGGCCTCTCGACCGATCAACCGCAACACACGCATCGGCAGCAATGCCCTCACATTGCGTGAACAGGATATCAATCAGCTGCGCGGTGACTACTACACCCGCCTGCAGGACGTGGCAGGCCAGACCGCGCGCGTACCGATCGCCAACGGTGAGGTGATTTCGCCACGCCAGCTCGAGGCATCGGTAGCCGTGCGTCGCGGCGATGTGGTGACGCTGGAAGTGCGCAAGGGCAACCTGCTGATCCGCACCAAGGGTATCGCCCTTGAGGATGGCCGACTGAATGAACAGATCGATGTTGAAAATCAGCGGTCGGGACGCCAGCTGCGCGGCATCGTCACCGCCCCCGGCGTCGTCACCATGCCCTGAGCCCGCCATGGCCAACGACCCTGCGCCGCTCTATACTGAGCGAACCGATACACATTAGAAAAAAATTGACCAAAACCCTAAAGTTATTCCAGCAACGACCGATACCCTTACCCGTAACAGATAAGAGGTATGCGAGATGGCAATTGATATCCCCGGCCTGTCGTCAGCCCAGACGGGCAATGTACGCAGCAACCGGGTCAGCAGTGAGCAGCAGAATGCCGGCACTCCGCGGAGTGAGGGCAGCGCTCAGCCATCGGTCAGCCCGGGTAGCGTCGATACGGTCAAGATCAGCGATGCCGCCCAGGCGATTCAGGGTGCCGCACAGGATCTCAAGTCCGAGCCCGAGGTCAACAGTGCGCGCGTCGCTGAGCTGAAGGCCGCGATCGACAGCGGTGAATACAAGGTGGACGCCGAGCGCGTCGCCCAGGGCATGCTGGCGATGGAATCCCTGTTCAGTTGATGACCGATGCCTGAGTCACCGAATATCGCAGCGCTCCACCCCCTGATAGAACAGGGCGTGGAGCTTTTGCGCGTCCTCGAAACACAACTTGCCAGCGAACGTCAGGCGCTTGAACAGCGCGACCTCGACGCGATGACGCGCTGTAACGAAGAGAAAGCAGCACTGCTGGCGCAGATCGATGCGAACTTCCGCACCCGCCATGAATGGCTCAGCGCGCAGGGCATTGAGCTGTCGGCCGAAGGCTGGCAGCAGTTCCTGCAGCAGCTGCCGACCGATCAGGCCGAACAGCTGGATGCACACTGGCAGCAGCTTGCCGAGACCCTGGAACGGGTCCAGAAGGCCAGCCTGATCAATCAGCAGCTGGTTCGTCGGGGACAGGAAAACACCGAACGCCTGCTCAGCATCCTGCAGGGCAAGAATCAGCGCAGCCAGCTCTACGGCCGTTCCGGCCAGAGCAGCAGTTTTGCGACCCAGAGCCGGCTCGGCAAAGCCTGAGCCCGCAGCGCTGGCCCATCCCCACCTTTGCCGTTACAATGCGCGCCGTCTCCCCATAGTTCAATGGATAGAACAAACCCCTCCTAAGGGTTAGATCCAGGTTCGAGTCCTGGTGGGGAGGCCACTCCCGCTGCCCTGTCAACGCTCTCAGCCCAGACCACCCATCAGCATATACTTGGTCTCCAGATAGGCCTCGATGCCCTGCCGCGCGCCCTCGCGCCCGATACCGGACTGTTTCATGCCACCAAACGGCGCCACCTCGTTGGAGATCAACCCCTCGTTGATGCCGACAATGCCGTATTCCAGTCCCTCGGCCACGCGCCAGATCCGGCCTATATCGCGGGCATAAAAGTAGGATGCCAGCCCGAACGGCGTATCGTTGGCGCGACGGATCGCTTCCTCTTCGGTGTCGAATACAAACACAGTCGAAATCGGGCCAAAAATCTCCTCGTTGGCGATCGACATCTGCTCGTTGACGTTGTGCAGCAGGGTTGGCTGGTAGAACAGTGCGGCACGCTCGCTGCGCGCACCGCCGGTGACGAGCTCCGCCCCCAGCGCCAGCGCCTCCTGCACCAGCCGCTCAACATTGGCAACCGCATCGGCGTTGATCAACGGCCCGATATCCACCCCTGACTCATCACCGGGGCCGACCCTGAGCGCAGCGACGGCATCGCGATAGCGCTCAAGGAACGCTGCCACGACACCACGTTGCACGAAGATCCGGTTGGCACAGACACAGGTTTGCCCCGCATTGCGATACTTCGAGGCGATCGCGCCCGTTACGGCGGCGTCCAGATCGGCATCGTCGAAGACGATGAACGGTGCATTGCCGCCCAGCTCCATCGACACCTTCTTTACACTGTCAGCCGCCAGTTTCAGGATATGTTTGCCGACACCGGTGGAGCCGGTAAAAGAGATTTTCGACACCTGCGGATGCGTGGTCAGATGATCTCCCACCGCCTTCGAATCGGCCGTGGTAATGATATTGATGACACCGCTGGGGATGCCGGCCTCCGCTGCCAGAGATGCCAGTGCCAGCGCACACAGCGGGGTATCGGAGGCAGGCTTGAGCACCACCGTACAACCTGCCGCCAGAGCCGGTGCAACCTTGCGCGTGATCATCGCAACCGGGAAGTTCCAGGGGATGATCGCGGCGACGACGCCGACTGGTTGCCGAATCGTCAGAATACGGGCATCGGCTTTGGGCGACGGGATCTGCTCGCCATAGGTTCGCTTCGCTTCTTCGGCAAACCACTCGACGAAGGAGGCGCCGTAGGCCACTTCACCGCGGGCTTCATGCAGCGGCTTGCCCTGCTCGGCGGTCATCAGCTCCGCGAGCCGTTCATGGTGCGCCATGATCAGCTCGTACCAGCGCCGCAACAGGCTCGCCCGCTCTTTCGCCGTGGTGTTTTTCCAGCTGTTGAAGGCCTCGTGCGCCGCAGCGACGGCACGGTCAACGTCGGCCACGCCCATATCCGGCACCCGCCCCACCCGTTCGGCGGTCGCCGGATTGATGACATCAAACGTCTGTCCGGACTGTGCTGACACCCACTCGCCGGCGATATAGGCACGATCCTGATTCAAGCTGCTCTCAAACATGACCACCTCTGGGTTGGTGATTGGTCGACTCCTGGAGAAAGCGTAGACCACAACCCGAGGACTCTCAGCGCAGCAACACTCCAAGGGAGCCGGCAGGAAGCTGCTCGATCGGTTGACCGCGCAGCTGTTTGAACTGATTCAGACGCGTACGCTCAGCGGCGCCAAGCTGAAGACGCTCGGTCAGGCGCAGGTAGCGATCCACCATTTTCAGGCGTTCTTCGCGCCGAGCGCTACTGTCACGCGCGCTCTCAAAGTAGAGCTGGGCCAGATTGAGCAGCGCGGCGGGGTAGCCCGGGTCGTACTCGATCGCCAGGCCAAAATAGCGGATCGCCTGCGAGTATTTGCCGGCCATGTAGTGCTTGATACCGAGTCGGTTGACCTTCGCCGCCATCGCCTGATCGCGCCGCGCCTGCCGCACCGACTCCTGGCGTGCCGTGGCTGAGTCGGGTTCCAGCATCGGCACCTTATCGCCGCTGAGCAGCAGCTCTTCGCGCGCGATGTCGAGCGGCACGTCGAGCGCCTGATTGCGGCTGTGCGCCTCGCGCAGCAGCCGGTTAGCTTCATCCGGCTCTGCCAGATCACGTGCCACCTGACTGCGTAGCAGCGCCGTGCGCACGCGCAGCTCGGCATCGCGGGGGAAGCTGTATTCAGCAGTGTTAAGCAGGGTGTCCAGATCGTTGCGCAGCTCGATCACGCGGCGCACATCCGCGCCCTTCATCTCGAGACGCCGCACGTTGGCCAGGCGCAGATAGGGTTCAGGGGAACGGAAACAGCTGTGACGTCCCAGCACGATCGAGCGTCGATAGGCTCCTTCGGCCACCTCGAACGCATCGGTCTGGGTTGCCACACGTCCCAACTCCATCTGGCGCGGAATACCCAGCGGTGCCTTCTGAGTCGCCTCCCGCAGCGTCTCTCGCGCATCGTGCAGCTGCCCATTGCGTTCGTGTACGCGGGCCAGCCAGTCGTAGGCCGCGATCAACAGCGGGTAGTTTTCAATCAGGTTGGTCAGCAGCTCTTCCGCCTCGCGCAGCCGGTCCAGACGGTACAGTGCCTGCGCCATCAGCAGCCCGGTTTCCTTGTCTTCCAGCTGCCAGAACTGGCGCTCCAGCTCGTCGTACGCCTCCTGCGGGCGCCCGAGGTCGATCAGGCACTGGGCGCGCAGGCGCTGCGCCTGCTCGAAACAGGGATCGCTGCGCGGAATATCATCACAGGCCTCCACGGCGGCTTCCAGGTCGCCAATCTCGATCGCCTGCTCGACCGCGTACAGCGTGCGCTTGCGCAGCACGAGCTGGTCCAGCCGGGCCTTGAGCTCGTCAATCGAGAAAGGTTTGGTCAGCAGGTCATCGGGATGACTGTCGATCGCATGCAGCACCAGCTCCTGCGACGCATCCGAGGTCATGAAAATCCAGCCCGCCGTCGGCCGCATATACCCGCGATAGCGTGCTTCTTCCAGCAGCTGGATACCGGAGACCGCATCGCTGCTGTTATGCCCCAGCAGGATGATGTCGAACGACTCTTCGCGCACAAGGTCCAGCACCCGATCACTGACCGTCATCGCACGCAGGTTCTGTACCCCGAGTTCACGCAACATATAAAAGATCGTCGAACGCATGTTTCCGCTGCTGTCGACGAGAAGCACTTTTTTGTCGGCGTAATTGACTCTGGGGGGGGCCACTGATCTCTGTTCACCCTGCTGGAATCAGCGCCGTAGCGGATTCACGGTTAGTGTCAGAGTGCAGTATACAAAGAGTTGCCGGCACGGAGAAACCGCACCCGCCAGAAAGAAAAAAGCACCGGGTGTCGGGTGAAAACACGCGGTGCCAAAGACAGTTCTATGCTGTAGGGGCAGAATACTGAAATGCCCGGCGTCGCGTCATGATCTGGGTCAAGTGCGAACCAATCGCTGAACCGCTAAGGTCGAAGGGATCAACAGGGCATGGATCGCACCTCCTAAGACCATCGCCTAAAGGGATTTGGTGTCGCTTTGTCTTAGAATCAGGGGCCGATGGGAGTCACACAACGATAATGAAAACCGCATTTATCAGCCACCAGGACTGCGTGCTGCACAACATGGGGCCGGAGCATCCGGAAAGCCCTGTGCGTCTGCACGCTATCCGCCGCGTACTTGAGCGTAGCGGACTGATCGACCAGCTGCATCAGCTGGAAGCCGTGCCGGTCACGCCGGAACAGATTCGGCTTGTCCATGCCGACCTGCACCAGACCCGTCTGGAGATGAAGCTCCCTGACGAGGGCGTCGTCTATGCCGACGAGGATACCGCCCTGTGCCCCGACTCGCTGCTCGCGGCAGATCTGGCCGCCGGCGGTTCGGTGCTGGCCACCGATGAAGTGCTGTCCGGGCGCGTGCGCAACGCGTTTGTGGCGGTGCGCCCACCCGGCCATCATGCCGAGCACAAGACAGCGATGGGGTTCTGCTTCTACAACAACGTCGCCATTGCCGCCGCCCATGCCCTGCAACAGCCGGGTATCGAACGGGTCGCCATCCTGGATTTCGACGTGCATCACTGCAACGGCACCGTCGACATTTTCAAGGATCGGCCGGAAGTGCTGGTCTGCTCCACGTTTCAGCACCCCTATTACCCGGAGCGCTACTGCGACATCGACCGCCCCAATATCATCAACTGCCCACTGCCGGCCTTCAGCCCGGCGAGCGACTGGCGCGACGCGATCGAGCAGCGCTGGCTACCGGCACTGCACGAACACAAGCCTGACATGGTATTCATCTCGGCGGGGTTCGATGCCCACAAGGAAGACCCGATGGCCGATCTGAATCTCGAGGAGGAGGATTACGCCTGGGTCACCGAGCGCCTGCTGGAGGTTGCCGAAACCTATGCCGACGGGCGCGTCGTCTCCATCCTCGAAGGCGGCTACAACCCGATCGCTCTGGCATTCAGCGTACTGGCCCATATCGAAGTACTGGCCGGACTCGGCGACCAGACCACATGAACGCACCGCGGCGTTCCGCGTAACAAAAAAGGGCTGCCGGTTGGGCAGCCCTTTTTGTTGGACGCGGTGTCAGCCAACAAACTTGATCATGACACCAGCCGCCACTGCCGAGCCGATAACGCCGGCCACGTTCGGCCCCATCGCGTGCATCAGCAGGAAGTTCTGCGGGTTGGCTTCCAGACCCAGCTTGTTCGATACACGGGCCGCCATCGGCACCGCTGATACCCCGGCCGAACCGATCAGCGGGTTGATCGCATTACCACCTTCGAGCTTGTTCATCAGTTTCGCCATCAGCACGCCACTGGCGGTACCGATACCGAACGCCACGATACCCAGCATCAGGATACCCAACGTCTGCACATCGAGGAACTTGTCGGCGCTGAGCTTGGAGCCCACCGACAGACCCAGGAAGATGGTGACGATGTTGATCAGCGCGTTCTGCGCCGTGTCGCTGAGACGATCAACCACACCACACTCGCGCATCAGGTTACCGAAGCAGAACATACCCAGCAGCGGCGCCGCATCCGGCAGCAGCAGAGCAACCAGAATCAGCAGCAGTACCGGGAACGCGATCTTCTCCAGCTTGGAGACATGACGCAGCTGGTGCATCTTGATCTTGCGTTCTTCGACGGTCGTCAGGGCACGCATGATCGGCGGCTGAATCAGCGGCACCAGTGCCATGTACGAGTACGCAGCGACTGCGATCGCACCCAGCAGCTGCGGCGCCAGCAGACTGGCCACATAGATCGCCGTCGGACCGTCAGCACCACCGATGATGCCGATCGCAGCCGCATCCTGGATACTGAAGTCCATGATACCGAGCACGCTCAGACCAACAGCGCCAAGCACGGTGGCGAAGATACCGAACTGCGCCGCCGCGCCCAGGAACAGCGTCTTCGGGTTGGCCAGCAGCGGACCGAAATCGGTCATCGCCCCAACCCCCATGAAGATCACCAGCGGAGCGGCGCCCGACGCGATCGCAACGAGGTAGAAGTTGTACAGCATGCCGTTGCTGTAGCCCGCATCCAGCGCGATATCGGTCGCCGCCGTATGCACGGAGTGCGATGCCTCCTTGTAGGCATGCAGAACCGTGTACGGATCGGCGCTATCGACACCCAATACACCCGCAAGTGCGCTGAGCACCTCAGGCTTGGCAAAGTGGATGGCGTTTTCCACAGCGGAAAACGCCAGACCCGCCTCCGGGATGTTGGCCAGAATGCCACCGAAGCCGATCGGCACCAGCAGCAGCGGCTCGAAGTTCTTGCGAATCGCAAGGTAGAGCAGCACCAGCCCGATCACCATCATCAGCGCCTGACCGGCGCTGATGTTGTAGATCCCCGAGGCCAGCCAGAGCTCGAGTAGTTTATCCATTACTCACACCTTCCGGATTCAGGCCAGAGTGACGAGTGAATCGCCGACCTGAACGGCATCACCCTCTTTGACATCCACGGAAACGATCGTACCGGCACGCGCCGCACGCACTTCCGTTTCCATCTTCATCGCTTCGAGGATAACCAGCACATCACCCTCCTGAACCAACTGGCCCTGGCTGACCAGAACCTTCCAGATGTTGCCGGCCAGCGGCGCCGGAACCTCTTCGCCGGAACCGACAGCCGGAGCGGGCGCAGACTGAGCCGGCTGGGCCGGCGCGGCCGCTGCTACGCTGGAAATATCGCCACCTTCGGTGACCTGGACCACGTAATTCTGGCCGTTGACAGTGATGGTGTAGACTTCCGGTCCGGATTTTTTCGGTGCTGACATGGCTTTAGCGTCCTCAAGCGTAGGTGCGGGTTCAAAGGCGTCGGGGTTGCCGCGGTTTTGCAGGAATTTGAGACCGATCTGCGGGAACAGAGCATAGGTCAGGACATCGTCGACCTCGCGATCGCCCGACTCCAGCTTGAACCCTTTCTCCTTGGACAGCTCACGGAGCTCACCGGTCAGCTTGTCCATTTCCGGCTCGAGCAGGTCGGCCGGACGGCAGGTCACCGGCTCATCGCCGGCAAGCACACGATCACGCAGCTCCTGATTGAACGGCGCGGGCGCCGCACCGTATTCACCTTTCAGCAGCGCCTGAACTTCCTTGGAGATGGTCTTGTAACGCTCTCCCATCAACACGTTGATCACCGCCTGAGTACCGACGATCTGCGACGTCGGTGTTACCAGCGGGATATAGCCCAGGTCTTCGCGAACACGCGGGATCTCGGCGAGCACCTCATCGAACTTGTCGGCAGCGCCCTGCTCCTTGAGCTGGTTTTCCATGTTGGTCAGCATGCCACCCGGCACCTGTGCCACCAGGATGCGCGAATCGGTACCGCGCAGGGAGCCCTCGAACCGGGCGTACTTTTTCCGAACTTCCCGGAAGTAGGCCGCGATCTCTTCCAGCTGAATCAGATCCAGCCCGGTATCCCGATCAGTGCCCTGCAGCGCTGCCACAACCGATTCGGTTGCGGTGTGGCCATAGGTCATCGACATCGACGAGATTGCGGTATCGACACGATCCACACCGGCTTCGACCGCTTTCAGAATGGTCATGTCCGACAGACCTGCGGTAGCGTGGGCGTGGAACTGAACTTCCAGACCGGTCTGCGCCTTCAGACGCGAGATCAGATCAAACGCACTGTACGGCGTCAGGATGCCGGACATGTCCTTGATCGCAATGGAGTCCGCCCCCATGTCTTCGAGCGTCTTGGCGTATTCGACCCACATTTCCACGGTATGCACGGGGCTCGTGGTGTAGGAGATCGTGCCCTGTGCGTGCTTGCCGGTCGCCTTGACCGCCTTGATGGCGGTTTCCAGGTTACGCGGATCGTTCATCGCGTCGAAAATACGGAACACATCGACACCGCTGACCGCGGCCCGCTCGACAAACTTTTCCACAACATCGTCGGCGTAGTGACGATAGCCGAGCAGGTTCTGGCCGCGCAGCAGCATCTGCTGACGCGTGTTCGGCATGGCTGCCTTGAGTTCGCGGATACGCGTCCAGGGATCCTCACCCAGATAGCGGATGCAGGAATCGAAGGTCGCACCGCCCCAGCTCTCCAGGGACCAGTAACCGACCTTGTCGAGTTTCTCCGCGATCGGCAGCATATCGTCGAGTCGCAGGCGAGTGGCAAACAGCGACTGATGCGCATCTCGCAGTACGACGTCGGTAATGCCTAGTGCTTTCTTTGCGTCGGACATGGGATTGGCCTTATCTCAATCTCGTTTATTGTTTATTGGTTCGGCTGTCATGAACGGTATTTATGAACGGCGGCAGTCATGACGGCGATCAGTTCGTCGTTCTTGGTAGCCGCCGACGCGCTCTGAGCAGCCGCAGTCGGACGCGCCTTGACGGGCTTCACGGCGGGCGCCGGCGCATATTTCGTCGCCAGCTTGGACATGACGGCGGTGCTGATCACCAACAGCGTCAGAAAGACAAAGACGAAACCCATACCGAAGACCATCAGGTTGAGGCCTTCTGATAGCAGATTATCCATCTATGGGTGCTCCTGTTCAGTTCTTAACCCTTCGCCCATCCGCAGCTTGTGACCGCGTCGACTGCACAATGGTGGGCAATCAATGATAGGCAGATGAATCGGCTGATTGCCCCCTTGCGACCAAAGGCAAGTAAACAAACGTAACCGAGCGAGCTATTCTATCGCACAGCACCCGGGTAAAAGCAAGATTGTCGACATTCTGTAATTTTTTTACAAAAATCAGCGACATTCGCCGCCATATCCGGGCACTGCTCAGTTTCGCACCATATCCCATGCAGCACGGCTGTTTCCAGTGCTAATCCGTAACCGTGACGTGGATGGACAAAGGAAACGCCGGCGGGGCGGCGGGTGTAACCGACTTACAGCCGCTTCAGACCCGGCTGAGCCACGCAAGCGTCACGCACTCGGCAGTGCAATCGAGCTCCGGCAGGCAGCGCTCAGTGCCAGTAACGGCGCGCGTTCGGGCACAAAAAAGCCGCTCATTTCGGAGCGGCTGGTCGGTATACCCGGATATTGCTGAAGCCCTTTTCTGTCAGGTGTTGCGCGTGCATCTGGCTCATCACGCCCTTTTCACAGTAGAGCAGATATTCACGCCCGGGCTCGAAGCGCTCGACGGCTTCTTCAAGGCGATAGAACGGCACCTTCAGAATCTCGCAGCCCGGCAGGTTCAGCGGCTTGCGCTCCTCTTCCTGCGGGGCCCGAATGTCGACGATTACCTGATTGTCGCCAACGCGGGTCAGGGCCTCTATTTCAGAATTGATATTACGATTTTCCACAATCTCATCGATGGAAATGACCTCGACGGATTCGATGGCACGCTCAAGCACGTCGAAGTCGAATGCAGCCTCTTCCTGTTCGAGCCGTTCGCGTCGCGCCGCAGTGGTCGGCTTGTCCGAAATGACGCCACAGAACTCGGGCATCGCGCTGGCGAACTCGAAGGCACCGATGGCACGTACCTGCTCGATGATGTCAGGCTTGTCCATCGTAATCAGTGGCCGAATCACCAGATGCTCGGCAACCGCATCGATCAGACTCAGGTTAGGCAGTGTCTGGCTGGACACCTGAGCGATACTCTCACCGGTGACCAACGCGGGGATTTTCATCCGCTCGGCGACCTTGTCGGCCGCCCGCATCATCATCCGCTTCAGCACGACGCCCATATGGGAGCGGTCAACACTTTGCAGAATCTCCCCCACCACCTCCTCAAACGGGACGGTGATGAATTTGACACGCGCGGAGGCGCCATAGCGCTTCCACAGATAGAGAGACACCTGCTTGACGCCGATCTCGTGGGCATGGCCACCCAGATTGAAAAACAGGAAGTGTGTCTTGCAGCCGCGGCGCATCGTCATCCAGGACGCCAGAATGGAGTCGAAGCCACCCGAAATCAACGACAGCACCGGCTCCTGCGTACCGAGCGGATAGCCGCCCATGCCCTGATGGATCTGCGTCACGATAAACAGCTTGTCGTTGCGTACCTCAAGGTCGACCCAGACCTGCGGCTTGTGCACATCCACACCGGCCGCTTCGGTATGCTGTCGCAGACCGCCACCCACGTAGCGCTCGAGCTCGACCGAGGTAAATTCATGTTTGCCGGAACGGCGTACCCGGACCTTGAACGTCTTGCCTTTCAGACGCTCGGCATAGGCTTGCCGCGTCAGCTCAAACACGTTGTGGAAGTCACCCAGCGGGTACTGCTCCACCTCCAGAAATGTCTGAATGCCGGGAATTCTCGCCAGCGCGTCGACCACGTCGTCACGCAACACTCCGAGATCCTGCTGTTGAGCAGCCGACAGATCCACCTCGAGCTTGTCCCAAAAGCCACTGACCTTGATGCCGTCGTCTATCCGACCCAGCAGGATCT
The DNA here is from genome assembly GCA_030602245.1 of Marinobacterium sp. Lineage (GTDB taxonomy): Bacteria > Pseudomonadota > Gammaproteobacteria > Pseudomonadales > Balneatricaceae > Marinobacterium_D. Next base: position 60,164 of record JAUWAC010000005.1, on the reverse strand, counting down.
GGACATTGTTTTGCAGGCGCGCAATCAGTCGCTTACGAACCGGACGACTCTTGATCGTGATCTCGGGAAACAGCTTGATGATGAATTTCATGATCGGTCTGGGATCGAGAGGGGCAAGCGCCCGTTTGACGGGAGATTCAGTGGCGCGCCCGAGAGGATTCGAACCTCTGACCGCCTGGTTCGTAGCCAGGTACTCTATCCAGCTGAGCTACGGGCGCGTGACCTGAAACGGAAAAATCAGAGGGTGGCGCGCCCGAGAGGATTCGAACCTCTGACCGCCTGGTTCGTAGCCAGGTACTCTATCCAGCTGAGCTACGGGCGCACACTTACGATTTTACCGCTGTTGTCGTCGTTGGCGCGCCCGAGAGGATTCGAACCTCTGACCGCCTGGTTCGTAGCCAGGTACTCTATCCAGCTGAGCTACGGGCGCTAAATGGCGGTGAGAGAGGGATTCGAACCCTCGATACCCAGGAGGTATACACCCTTAGCAGGGGTGCGCCTTCAGCCACTCGGCCATCTCACCTCGACAACGGCGCGTATACTACAAGACTGATTTTCAAAATAAAAGCACTAATTCGAAAAATCCGGAAATGCGAACCGAACCACCACCGTCAGATGCCTCACACGGGATGGATCGCTTCGCCTCCCGCTCAGTCTTCGCTCTCCTGGCCGCTCTTTTCACGCTGAATACGCTGATAGATCTCTTCACGATGGACAGAAACATCCTTCGGGGCATTCACGCCGATGCGGACCTGATTACCTTTCACACCCAGCACTGTCACGGTGACATCGTCACCGACCATCAGAGTTTCGCCTACACGGCGGGTAAGAATCAGCATATTGGATCTCCTTATTACGTCCTTCGAGGGGTGCTGACCTCTTTGCTACATCCTATCGACACTCGATCCTGGCGTCCGTGGACACTGCAGGCTCTGCCACAGCCATCCACGGCACCACAGGTCCGGCCTTTGCACTATAGCCCAAAGGCCGGCACTGCGTTATTCGCAGACGGTGTCGGCCTTGTCGAGATTGAATGCGGCGTGCAGTGCGCGCACCGCAAGTTCCATGTACTTCTCCGCAATCACCACGGAAACCTTGATCTCGGAAGTGGAGATCATCTGGATATTGATGTTCTCTGCGGCCAGCGCATCGAACATCTTGCTTGCCACACCGGCGTGAGAGCGCATGCCCACACCGACGATGGAGACCTTGGCAATCTTGCTGTCACCACTGCACTCACGGGCGCCCAGTTCAGCGACGACCTTTTCCAGAATCGCGCGGGCACGATCGTAATCGTTACGGTGCACGGTAAACGTAAAGTCGGTGGTCTGATCGGCGCCCACATTCTGCACGATCATGTCGACTTCGATGTTCTCGCGACTGATCGGCCCCAGAATCCGCGATGCCACGCCCGGAATATCGGGCACGCCCACGACCGTCAGTTTGGCTTCATCGCGGTTGAACGCTATGCCGGAGATAACGGGCTTTTCCACAGTTTCTTCATCCTCTATCGTGATCAGGGTACCGGGGCCATCCTGAAAGCTGGACAGCACACGCAGCGGCACTTTGTACTTGCCGGCGAACTCCACCGAACGAATCTGCAGCACCTTGGAGCCCAGACTCGCCATTTCGAGCATCTCTTCAAACGTGATTCGATCCAGGCGCTGAGCACCGGCCACGACACGCGGATCCGTTGTGTATACGCCATCCACATCGGTGTAGATCTGACATTCGTCGGCTTTCAGTGCCGCCGCCAGTGCCACGCCGGTGGTATCGGAGCCGCCACGCCCCAGCGTCGTGATGTTGCCGCGCTCGTCGACGCCCTGGAAACCGGCCACGATGACCACGCGCCCCGCTTCCAGATCTGCGCGCATGGCGCTGGTTTCGATATCCTGAATGCGGGCCTTGGTATGGGCACTGTCGGTCAGAATACGTACCTGACCGCCGGTGTACGAGCGCGCATCAACACCGCGCTTTTTCAATGCCATCGCCAGCAGCGCGATGGTGACCTGCTCACCGGTGGACACCAGAACATCCATCTCACGCCGATCCGGCTGTTCCTGAATCGCATGTGCCAGACCGATCAGGCGGTTGGTCTCCCCGCTCATGGCCGACACGACGACGACGATATCGTCGCCACGGTCGCGAAAGCTCTTGACCTTCTCCGCCACCGCCTCGATACGCTCAACCGAGCCAACCGAGGTGCCCCCATACTTCTGAACGTATAACGCCATTTTCGTTGTTCCTTAACCGCGGCACTGCGCCGCTGAAAACTGTTAGAGCGCCTGCGCCACCAGATCAGGTACCGACTTCAGCGCGGCCGGCATTGCCTGCACATCGCTGCCGCCGCCCTGAGCCATATCCGGACGACCGCCACCCTTGCCCCCGAGCTGGGCTGCCAGCTCACGTACCAGATCACCCGCCTTGATGCGGTCGGTGAGATCCTTGGTGACCCCGGCCGCAACGCTGACCTTGTCGCCCTGCGCCGTCATCAGGATCACCACACCGCTGCCGAGCTTGTTCTTGAGCTGGTCGATGGAATCGCGCAGAGACTTGGCTTCCACCCCTTCCAGCTGCGCGGCCAGCACCTTGATGCCGTTGACCTCGACGACCTGATTGAGCAGATCATCGCTGCGCGCCGACGCGAGCTTCGCAGTCAGACGCTCGATCTCTTTCTCGAGCTGACGGCTGCGCTCATTGAGCTGACGCACCTTGTCCACGACCGAGTCACGCGTGCCCTTGACCATGGCCGCAAGATCACCGATCACCGCTTCACTGTCGCGGAACCAGCGCAGCGCCGCCTGCCCGGTCACCGCCTCAATACGGCGCACACCGGACGCGATACCGCTCTCGGATACGATTTTCATCAGACCGATGTCACCGGTACGAGTGACGTGCGTACCGCCGCAAAGTTCGATCGAGAAGCCATGCCCCATGGTCAGTACGCGCACCACCTCGTCGTACTTCTCGCCGAACAGCGCCGCCGCCCCCTTCGCCTTGGCTTCGTCGATCGGCATGATCTCGGTTTCGACCGGGCTGTTGGCGCGAATCTGGGCGTTGACGATATCTTCGATCTGCTTGAGCTGCGCATCAGTGACCGCTTCAAAGTGCGAGAAATCGAAGCGCAGACGATCGGCATCCACCAGCGAGCCTTTCTGCTGTACATGGCTGCCGAGCACCTCTCGCAGCGCCGCGTGCAGCAGGTGGGTGGCAGAGTGGTTCAGCGCGGTCGCCCGGCGCCGATCTACGTCCACTTCGGTCGTAACCTGATCGCCAACCTTCAGCACGCCCTCGTCAACCTGGCCGTGGTGCAGGTGAACACGCCCCTCTTTCTTACAGTCGCTGACACCGAACTGGCCGCGATCCCAGCGGATCACGCCGCTATCGCCGACCTGACCACCGGATTCGGCGTAGAAGGCCGTACGCTCCAGCACCACAACACCGCTGTCGCCTGCTGCCAGCTGCTGTACCGGTTCGCCGTCGCGGAACAGCGCCACAACCTCGGCGTGGTCTTCAAATGCGTCGTAGCCGGTGAATCGGGTTTCACCATCGACCTTGATGCGATCGTTGTAATCAACCGCGAACTGGCCGGAAGCACGCGCACGCTCACGCTGCTTTTCCATCTCCTGCTCGAAGCCGTCCATATCGAGGCTGAGCTCATGTTCACGCGCCACGTCCGCCGTCAGGTCGACAGGGAAACCGTAGGTGTCGTAGAGCTTGAACACGGTCTCGCCGGACAGCACCTTGCCGTCGAGATCGGCGATCGCCTGCTCGAGCAGTGCCATGCCGTTATCAAGGGTACGGGCAAACTGCTGCTCTTCTTTCAGCAGCACGCGCTCGACCTGAGCCTGCTGTTCAGCCAGTTCCGGATAGGCCGTGCCCATTTCGCGCAACAGCGGTGCAACCAGCTTGTGGAAAAACGGCTCTTTGGCACCCAGCTTGTTACCGTGGCGAATCGCGCGGCGCAGGATACGGCGCAGCACGTAGCCGCGCCCCTCGTTGGAGGGCAGTACGCCATCGACGATCAGGAATGCACAGGAGCGGATGTGATCAGCGATGACGCGCAGCGACTTGGCGGTGAGATCGGTGGTACCGACGACCTCGGCGGTCGCCTTGAGCAGGTTCTGGAACAGGTCGATCTCGTAGTTGCTGTGCACGTTCTGCATCACGGCCGCTATACGCTCAAGGCCCATGCCGGTATCGATGGACGGCGCTTCCAGCGGCGTCATCTTGCCATCGGCAGAGCGGTTGTACTGCATGAAGACGATATTCCAGATCTCGATATAGCGATCACCATCTTCGTCCGGGCTGCCCGGAGGACCGCCCGCCACATCGGGGCCGTGGTCAAAGAAAATCTCGGAACAGGGGCCGCAGGGGCCGGTATCGCCCATCGCCCAGAAGTTGTCCTCGTCCAGCTTCGAGAAGCGCTGCGGATCAACCCCGATCTCCTCTTTCCAGATCTTTTCCGCTTCATCATCGCTGTGATGAACGGTGACCCAGAGTTTCTCCTGCGGCAGGCCCAGCACTTCGGTCAGAAAGGTCCAGGCAAAGCGGATCGCGTCGCGCTTGAAATAGTCGCCGAAGCTGAAGTTACCCAGCATCTCGAAGAACGTGTGATGACGCGCGGTATAGCCGACGTTCTCCAGGTCGTTATGCTTGCCGCCGGCACGCACGCAGCGCTGAGCGGTCGTGGCACGGCTGTAGCTACGCTTGTCGGTGCCGAGGAACACATCCTTGAACTGCACCATACCGGCGTTGGTAAACAGCAGGGTCGCATCGTTACCGGGCACGAGCGGACTGGAGGGGACAATCTCGTGCCCCTGGGATTTGAAATAGTCCAGAAAAGCCTGGCGAATTTCGGCACTCGTCATGTATTTCATCTGAATAAACCGTTGTCCTCGTGTTGCTGTTACCGCAGATCCGGTCTGCCTGGCCCTGCTTTCAAACGCTTGCCGCCGACATCGAGCGATGCCCGCAGCGACCGCCGCCCACGCACGCGTACGCCGGCCGTAAAAAATGGCGGGACAGTATATAACGTGTGTAAATTTTGTTCGAACATTTTTAGGCGCCAAACGCGCGCAAAACGGGCACTTCGCGGCCGTTTCAGCGCTCAGTCGTCAGGCGCCGACAGGGCGTGGTTCACTTCATCATAGCCAAACCCGCGACCGAGCAGATGGCGCATCCGTCGGGCACGTTCCCGCGCATCGGCAGGGGGGCCATCGCCATAGCGTCGTACCGCCTGCTGCCGGGCCAGATCGAACCAGTCCACATCCAGCTCAGCCAGCGCCTCGTCAATCAGGGTGTTTTCAATACCGCGCTCACGCAGGTCATGCCGAATGCGGCGCTCTCCATATCCCTGCCCGGCACGTTGGCGCGCCAGCATACCTGCGCAACGGCGATCGCTCTGGTAGCCCTGCTGCTGCAGCCGCGCCAGCACAGTCTCCAGCATGACCTCATCTGCCACACGCGGCGCGACCCGCTGGCGCAGCTCATGCTGACTGTACTCACGCCGTGCCAGCAGCTGAATCATCGCCTCCATGACGGCGCTTTCGCTTTCCAGCGCACAACTGGCCTTGCCCGATCCTCGACGCCCAAACATCCTGCCTCCCGCAAACGAGAAAAGGCCCCTGAGGGCCTTTTCGGTATCCATCCTGAGTCGACGTGCGTCAGAACTCCAGCTCGGCATTTTTCTCCGGCTTTTCGCCCTGCTCGGGTGCCTTCGGCTTGGGCACGTTGAGCAGTTCGGCGCGGATTTGCGCTTCGATCTCTTCGGCGATCTCGGGATGCTCCTCGAGATACTTGGCGGCATTCGCCTTACCCTGGCCGATCTTGTCGCCCTTGTAGGCGTACCAGGCGCCGGATTTGTCGATCAGTTTCTGCTGCACGCCCAGATCGATCACTTCACCCATGTGGTAGATACCGGCACCGTACAGGATTTGGAACTCGGCCTGACGGAACGGCGGTGATACCTTGTTCTTGACCACCTTGACGCGGGTTTCGTTGCCGATCACCTCGTCACCCTGCTTGACCGCACCGGTGCGGCGGATGTCGAGACGCACGGAGGCGTAGAATTTGAGCGCGTTACCACCGGTGGTCGTCTCGGGGTTGCCGAACATGACCCCGATCTTCATACGAATCTGGTTGATGAACACCAGCAGACAGTTGGACTGCTTGACACTGCCGGTCAGCTTGCGCAACGCCTGCGACATCAGGCGCGCCTGCAGACCAACGTGAGAGTCGCCCATTTCACCTTCGATCTCGGCCTTCGGCACCAGCGCGGCCACGGAGTCGACGATGATGACATCGACCGCACCGGAGCGGGTCAGCATGTCGGTGATCTCGAGCGCCTGCTCACCGGTATCCGGCTGCGACACCAGCAGCGAATCCACATCGACGCCAAGCTTTTCGGCATAGACCGGATCCAGCGCGTGTTCGGCATCAACGAAGGCACAGGTCTTGCCCTGTTTCTGCGCCTCGGCGATCACCTGCAGCGTCAGCGTGGTCTTACCGGATGATTCAGGGCCATAGATCTCGACCACTCGACCGTAGGGCAGGCCACCGATACCCAGCGCAATATCCAGGCCGAGAGAACCGGTGGACACCGCCGGAATCGCTTCACGGGGCTGATCCCCCATGCGCATGACTGCACCTTTACCGAACTGACGTTCAATCTGCGACAGCGCCGCATCGAGCGCTTTCTTTCTGTTATCGTCCATCTCTCAACCTTTCGCTGGATTCGACCTGCCGGGGCGCCGCGACGCCGGACCGGACACAAATACTGTATGCTTGAACAGTATTATTCCAGAACGCGGTCAATTTGCAACCTCATTTCACGCACGTAAAGACAGCCTCGGCTCACGGCGGCAGATAGGCCAGAATACCCTCCAGCGCCTGCTCCACCGCCTGCTCGCGCACAGCAGTGCGATCACCTTGAAAAAAACTCAAGCAGCTGACCGTGGGCCGGTTACGCACCGCCCAGGCCAGCCAGACCGTGCCCACCGGCTTCTCTTTCGAGCCACCGTCCGGCCCCGCCACCCCGCTGATCGCCACGCAGATATCGGCGCCAGTGCGCGCAAGCCCGCCCTCGGCCATCTCCGTCACCGTCTGTTCACTGACGGCACCGTGGGCCTCCAGCGTCCGCGCCTTCACCCCCAGCATCTGCTGTTTCGCAGCATTCGAGTAACTGACAAAACCACCGACAAACCACTGTGAGCTGCCCGGCACTGCCGTGATCGCCTGCGCCACCCAGCCCCCGGTACAGGACTCCGCCGTCGCTGCACGCAGGCCGCGTGCACCAAGCGCCTGCCCCACCTTTTCTGCCAATGCGTTCATCCCCACCTCCGTTGATCACAACTACGCAGCGCCCGCGTAATCGCGTAGACTAGCGCCCCATTACACAGGTTGCGGATCGCGCCCTTATCTTGTTATTCCCCGCGCACCGCCTCATGTTCCCGATTCGACTCCCGGCAAGCAACTCTCAGCCAGACGACAGCGACACCATGACAGCAAAAGCGCAGACCGATACCAGCCGCCACACGCCGATGATGCAGCAGTACCTGAAAATCAAGGCCGAGCATCCGGACCAGCTGCTGTTCTACAGGATGGGCGATTTTTACGAGCTGTTCTACGACGATGCCAAACGTGCCGCCCGCCTGCTCGACATTTCGCTGACCGCCCGCGGCAAGTCGGCCGGTGAGCCGATCCCGATGGCGGGGATCCCTTACCATTCGGCCGAGGGCTACATCGCCAAGATCGTGCGCGCCGGCGAATCCGTCGTGATCTGCGAGCAGGTCGGTGATCCGGCGACCAGCAAGGGGCCGGTCGAGCGCCAGGTCGTGCGCATCGTCACCCCGGGTACGCTCAGCGACGAGGCGTTGCTCGACGAAACCCGCGACAATCTGCTCACTGCGATCGACAGTGACAACGGCCGTTTCGGCATGGCGCTGGTCGATATCAGCGCCGGCCGCTTCAGTCTGCTCGAGGTGGAGTCGGAAGAGGCGATGTTTGCGGAACTCGAGCGCCTGCGCCCGGCCGAGCTGCTCTACCCCGAACACTCATCGCTGGGCGACCTGCTCGGTGGACGTCGCGGCCTGCGCCCGCAGGCGCCCTGGCACTTCGAGCGCGATACTGCCGAGCGCCTGCTGTGCCAGCAGTTCAATACTCAGGATCTGAGCGGGTTCGGCTGTGCCCACCTGACACTGGCGATCGGGGCTGCCGGCTGCCTGCTGCAGTACGCCCGCGACACCCAACGTTCGCAGCTGCCGCATATCCGGCGCATCCAGATCGAGCAGCGCTCCGAGGCGGTACTGCTGGATGCCGCAACGCGTCGTAACCTGGAGCTGGACCAGAACCTGTCCGGCGGCAGCGACAACACGCTGGCGGCGGTACTGGACAAGACCCGCACCGCGATGGGCGGACGCCTGTTGCGGCGCTGGCTGCACCGGCCGCTGCGCGACCGCGACACCCTGCTGGCACGCCAGCGCGCCATCGGCTGGCTGCGCGAACAGTTCCGCTTTGAAGCCATCAGCGAGACCCTGCGCCCGGTCGGCGACATGGAGCGTATCCTCGCCCGTGTCGCGCTGCGCTCGGCGCGCCCGCGCGATCTTGAGCGCCTGAAGTCCGCCCTGGTACAACTGCCGCTGCTGCAGCAGCAACTGAACGCCGACGATGCACCGCGCATCCGCGAGCTGGCCGCCATGATCGGCACCTTCCCGACCCTTGCCGACCTGCTGCAGCGGGCGATCATCGAATCACCACCGATGCTGATCCGCGACGGCGGCGTCATTGCCGAAGGCTATGATGACGAACTCGACGAGCTGCGCTCGATCAGTGAGAACGCCGGCGACTACCTGCTCGAACTCGAAGCCCGTGAGCGCAAACGCACCGGAATCAGCACACTGAAAGTCGGCTACAACCGCGTGCACGGTTACTACATCGAGGTCAGCAAAGCGCAGGCGATCGACATGCCGGCGGAGTATCAGCGCCGGCAGACGCTGAAAAACGCCGAGCGCTATATCACGCCGGAGCTGAAAACCTTTGAAGACAAGGCACTGAGCGCCAAGGGACGCGCGCTGGCACGCGAGAAGCAGCTCTACGATGCGCTGCTCGAGACACTGGCAGCCGAGCTGGCCCCACTGCAGGACTGCGCCGGCGCACTGGCGGAACTCGACGTGCTGCAGAATCTGGCCGAACGCGCCGAAACGCTGGATTACACCGCGCCCACGCTGGTCGAGGAGCCCTGCATCGACATCACCGACGGGCGTCATCCGGTCGTCGAGGCGGTCCTCGACACACCGTTCGTGGCCAACAGCCTGAAGCTTGACCCGCAGCAGCGGATGCTGGTCATTACCGGCCCCAACATGGGCGGCAAGTCCACCTATATGCGCCAGGCCGCGCTGATTACGCTGCTGGCCCATATCGGCAGCTATGTGCCGGCTGCCGCGGCGACCATCGGTATCGTCGATCGCATCTTTACCCGCATGGGCTCGTCCGACGATCTCGCCGGCGGGCGCTCGACCTTCATGGTCGAGATGACCGAAACCGCCAACATTCTGCACAACGCGACCGATCGCAGCCTGGTGCTGATGGACGAAGTCGGACGCGGTACCAGCACCTTCGACGGTCTGTCACTGGCCTGGTCCTGTGCCGAATATCTGGCCCGGGAGGTCCGCGCCTTCACGCTGTTCGCGACCCACTACTTCGAGCTGACCACCCTGCCGGAGCAGTGCGCCGGTGTTGCCAACGTGCACCTCACCGCGGTCGAACACAACGATCACATCGTCTTTATGCACGAGGTACAGCAGGGCCCGGCCAGCCAGAGTTACGGCCTGCAGGTCGCCCAACTGGCTGGCGTACCGCCCCACGTAATCGCCAGCGCCCGTCAGAAGCTGATCCAGCTGGAACAGGACACCCGTGCCGCCGACCTGCGCCCGGCACCCAATCGTGAGCCGCAACCGAGCGCGGGGCCGATACAGAACGACCTGTTCATCGCACCGGTGCCGTCCGAGGCCGAGCAGCGTCTGGCGGAGATCGACCCGGACGAGCTGTCGCCGCGCGCGGCACTGGAGCTGCTGTACGAACTGAAGCGGCTGTCGCGTTAGTGCGTCGCGTTAGCGCAGTGCACGAATCCCTGACTATACTGCCCTCGAATCCGAGGTAACGGGGAGCCTGAGCGATGACCTATGTGGTGACCGAGAACTGCATCCGCTGCAAGTACACCGACTGTGTCGATGTCTGCCCGGTGGACTGTTTCTACGAAGGACCGAACTTTCTCGTCATCCATCCGGACGAGTGCATCGATTGCGGTCTGTGCGAGCCGGAGTGTCCCGCCGAGGCGATTCTGTCAGAGGATGATCTGAAGGACGAAGACCAGCCGTTTGTCGAGCTCAACGCGGAGCTCGCTGAAGTCTGGCCCAATATCAGCGCGCGCAAGGCGCCGCTGCCGGATGCGGAGGAGTGGAACGGTGTCGAGGGCAAGATCAAATACCTCGAGCGCTGACCCGGCAACTGCTGCCGCACCACCACACGAAAACGGGGCCCGAAGGCCCCGTTTTCACATCGGCTGCCCGCTCACTGCAGCAGGTCTTCGCCACTGAGACCGTTCTTCTCGACGATCTCACGCAGCTTGCGCAGTGCCTCGACCTGAATCTGACGCACGCGCTCGCGGGTCAGACCGATCTCCTTGCCCACCTGCTCCAGCGTCGACATCTCATGCCCACGCAGACCAAAGCGGCGCGACAGCACATCGGCGTGTTTCTCCGGCAGCATGTCGAGCCACTTGTTCAGGTTACCGCTGATGTTGGTGTTCTGCAGCAGCGTTTCGGGGTCCACCGTATCCTGATCGGCGATGGTATCGAGCAGTGACTTGTCATTACCGCCGCCCACCGGCATATCCACAGAGCCGATGCGCTCGTTGAGACCGAGCATCCGTTCCACGTCTTCCACCGGCTTGTCGACCACCTGAGCGATCTCCTCCGCCGAGGGTTCGTGATCCAGCTTCTGTGCCAGCTCCCGCGAGGCACGCAGGTAGACGTTGAGTTCCTTGACGACATGGATCGGCAGGCGGATCGTGCGCGTCTGGTTCATGATCGCACGCTCGATGGTCTGACGAATCCACCAGGTGGCATAGGTGGAAAAGCGGAAACCACGCTCGGGGTCGAACTTCTCGACCGCCCGAATCAGACCCAGGTTACCCTCCTCGATCAGATCCAGCAGCGACAGCCCCCGATTGATGTAGCGGCGTGCGATCTTGACCACCAGGCGCAGGTTGCTCTCGATCATCCGCTTGCGCGCCGCCTCATCGCCCTTCAGCGCCAGCCGCGAGAAATAGACCTCTTCCTCCGCCGTCAGCAGCGGCGAGAAGCCGATTTCGTTGAGATAAAGCTGAGTCGCATCCAGCGTTTTGGCATTGACCAGATCCTTGTGGGCCATGCTGCCACGTCCGCGACCGCTGTTGATGAATTCCGGCAGTTCCTCGCCCGTATCATCGGAGTCATCCTTGTCGGATTCCTCAGCGGCATCGAGCTCCATTTCCTCGTCTTCGCTCTCCCGCCCCGGATTCATCGTCTCATAGCCCTTGTTGCCAACGGTTTCCATCTGCTTACCCCCATGCGTGCTTGCTTACGCTCTCTGGTTTTTATTGTTTTTTGGGTAAATACTTCAGCGGATCGACGGGCTTGCCATCACGTCTGATTTCAAAATGCAGCATCGGACGGCTGGCCCCAGTACTTCCGATCTCGGCGATTTTGTCGCCGGCTTTCACACTATCACTTTCCTTCACGAAGATGCGACTGTTATGCGCATATGCGCTCAAGTATTGTCGGTTGTGGTTAACAATCACGAGATTACCGTAACCGAGAAGACCGCTGCCTGCATAGACCACTCGCCCGGACGCGGCCGCGAACACCGGATCACCGACCTGGCCCGCCAGATCGATCCCCTTGTTCGGGTTACTGCCGCCCGAAAAGCGGCCAATCAGCGGCCCTGAGGCCGGCCACGACCACTTTATCGGCCCGGACGGGGCCACCTCAGACGAGGCTGAGGCCGAGCGTTCGCTTCGCGTTGTTGAAGCGCGCTCATGTTTGGTTGGAGAGGAAGTCGCGGATTTGGTTCCGGTGCTCGCTGTCGTGACCGTCCGGGGGGAGCCTTTGAGGCGCAGCGTCTGACCGGGATAGATAAGATAGCGGCTGTCGATACCGTTGAGCCGGGCAAGGGTTCGAAAGTCCATGCCGTAGCGCCAGGCGATGGAATACAGCGTGTCGCCACGGCGCACCTTGTAGGTCGCGGGCACCGGTCCCTCGGCACGCCCGCCCAGCGACTGTTCGCTGACCGGGGCATAGCCTCCCGAGCAGGCCGCCAGAGTGCACGCCACGAGTATGACAGCCAACCTGCGCAGTCTGCTCCTCAAGCCGTGCACTCCTTACCCCTAGCGGTTATGTCGGTCCAGTACCAGAACCAGTACCATACCGACCGCCATCAACGCCAGTGACGGGGTGAGCCAAGCCGACTGACCGGTCAGCTCGACAAAAACATCCGGCAGCACGTTGCGCTGCACCAGCGGCACAGCGTCGCCATGCCGGTCCAGCGTGTAGGAGAGCGTGTACTTCCATGGCCACACCTTGTTCAGCGAGCCCAGCAGAAAACCGCCCAGCAGTGCCAGTATGACCCTGCGCTGGTGATGAAACGCCCAGCTCAGCAGGTGTGAGAAACTGATCAGCCCGATCGCGCAACCGGCACCGAACACGCCCAGCGTAACGAACTCGAACTGTTTGATCGCGTTCAGAATCGGTGCGTACAGCCCCATCAGCAGCAGGATGAAGCTGCCGGATATACCGGGCAGGATCATCGCGCAGATCGCGACCATGCCGGCCCCGAACACGGTCAGCGGCGTGGCGGTCACGGCACCCGGTACCATCGACGTGATCATGTAGGCCAGCAACGCGCCGGCAAAAAACACCAGCGATGTCCCCAGATCCCAGCCCTTGACGTGACGCACCAGACTCCAGACCGATGCCAGGATCAGGCCGAAGAAAAACGACCACAACAATACCGGCTGATGCTCCAGCAGGTAGAGTACCGCGTGCGCGACGGTGACGAGGCTCAGGCCGATGCCGGCCAGCAGTACCAGCAGAAAGCTGCCGTTGACGTACTGCCAGCAGGCCCGCGGTCCCTCGCTGAACAGCAGCCGTAGCGCCCTGATATCAAAACGGCGCAGTGTCTCGATCAGCTCTTCATAGATGCCGGTGATAAAGGCGATGGTCCCGCCGGACACACCGGGCACCGCATCGGCGGCGCCCATCATCATGCCCTTGCCGGCCAGCAGCAGGTTTTCCTTCAGGTTTCGCACCCTGTTCAACTCCCGGCTCAACGAACAGTCCCCGGCAACAGCGGCACGAAACGCACCGGATCCAGTGTTTCGGTCTGGTACTCGTCCTCGCTCAGGCGACGGATACGCTGCAGCACCTGATGCCCGCCATCCCCGACCGGGATCACCATCACACCACCAATCGCCAGCTGGGCCAGCAGCTCCTCCGGCACCTGTTCGGGCGCGGCTGTGACCATGATGCCATCGAACGGCCCCTTGTCGGGCCATCCCATCCCGCCATCGGTGTGGCGGAACATGACGTTGCGCAGCTTCAGCTGCTGCAGCCGCTTGCGCGCCTTCTCCTGCAGGTTGCGGATCCGCTCGACGCTGAATACCTGCCCCACCAGCTGGGCCAGAATGGCGGTCTGATAGCCGGAGCCGGTCCCGATTTCGAGCACATTCTCACGCGGCCCGTCTTCCAGCAGCAGCTCGGTCATGCGCGCAACGATGTAGGGTTGCGAGATGGTTTGATTGAATCCGATCGGCAGCGACGAGTCCTCATAGGCGCGATGGGACAGTGCTTCGTCGATAAAAATATGGCGGGGGGTATCACGCAGGGCAGCAAGCACCTTCTCGTTGCTGATCCCCTGTTCACGCAGGCGGGTGACGAGACGATCCCGCGTGCGCCTGGACGTCATGCCGATGCCCTGAAACTGTACGTCTATCAATTCAGCTCCTCCAGCCAGAGCCCCAGATTATCCATGCCGGTGTAGTGGGTCATGTCGATCTGCAACGGCGTAATCGATACATAGCCCGCCTCCACGGCGTAAAAGTCGGTTCCCGGATCGGCGTCGGCGGCATCGCCGGTGCCGGCGATCCAGTAACGTGTGCGACCTCGCGGGTCCTGCACCTCGACCGGCGGCTCACCCGCCAGCCGGTGCCCAAGGCGTGTCACGTGGATGCCCTTGATCTGCTCCAGCGGCAGGTCCGGCACATTGACGTTAAGGACCGTGCGCGGCGCGACCACCAGCGACTCGAGTCGACTCACCAGCACCCTGACGATCTCCGCAGCGGTGTCGTAATGCTGCGGATGGAAACTGCACAGCGACACCGCGATCGGCGGCAGACGGCAGTTCCGCCCCTCCATCGCCGCTGCGACCGTTCCCGAGTAGAGCACGTCGCAGCCAAGGTTGGCGCCGGCATTGATACCGGAAACGACCAGATCCGGCTGAACATTGTCACTGAACAGCCCCGATACGCCCAGGTGGACGCAGTCGGTCGGCGTGCCGTTGAGACTGATGAACCCCGATTCATGGGTGTACGCCTCAAGCGGGCGATCGAGGGTCAGGGAGTTGCTCGCGCCACTGCGGTTACGATCCGGCGCCACGACGCACACCGAGCGCGCGTCCTGTGCCAGCGCGCCAGCCACTGCCGCAAGCCCCGGCGCGAACACGCCGTCATCGTTTGAAATCAGTATATTCATCGGGTGGGACAAACTCCGTCGAGGCCCTGTTGGCCTCATGGGGCCGGCAGCATCCTGATTCTGCGCCCCTTTACTCTTGTTCCGGTCGACCGTCGGCAGCGGGCAGGCGCCAGCAACACAGCTCGCGCAACACACTGGTGGCAAATGCACCGGCCGGCAGATCAAACATCAGCCGCCATTGTCGGTCACTCTCTCGTTCGATCGCAAGCGCTCCGGGTATCAGCCGCAACGCGCGACGCTCCTGCTTCAGCCCGATCGCCTCCAGACGCTGGCACACCGCCTGATGGGGCGCGAGCGCATCCCGTTCAAACGCCTGCGCCTGCGCGTCGGTCATCAGCTCGCCACTGCCCCAAAGCGGGCCGGTCAGATTCAGCTCACCGGCTGCCAGCCGCTGCGCCACGGTCGGATCGCCATCATAGCGGAAACAGCTCTGACGACCATTGATCATCAACACGTCACCTTCGAGCAGGCGATCCCAGTACCCGCTCTCGATCCGGCGCGACAGCAGCTCGTTGAACAGCCACGAGCGCACGGCGGAGATGTAGAGCCCTTTCTTGTGCCGCTGGCGCTCTTTCAGGCGCCCTTCAAGCAGGGCGATCCCTTTCTCGATATTGCCAAAATGATGGCCAAAACGCTGCTCGCCAAAGTAATTCGGCACGCCGGCAGCGAGTCGCGCAAAGCGGGCCTGCAGCTCTGCGCCGTCGCTGACCTGTTTCAGGCGCAGCTCAAAACGGTTGCCCGCGAGAGCGCCCAGACGCAGCTTGCGTGAGTGCCGCTCGGCGCGCAGCACCTCGATGCTATCACCGCCGAACAGCTGCCAGTTGAGATTGCGTCGGTGGCCCGGCAGATGCACGCTGAACCACTGCTCGGTGACGGCGTGGCGATCCTTCTTGCCGGCATAACTCACATCGCGCGGGCTGACCTGACAGAAGTGGGCCAGCTGACGTGCCACCCAGTCGGTGTTTTCGCCGCGCTTACGGATATAGAGAAACTGGTGTTCGCCCTCCCCGTCGGGCTCAAAGCCGAGATTTTCGGTAACGCGAAAATCCTCCGGCTCCGCCCTCAGCAGGGCTTCGACCGAAGGTTTGCCGTGCAGCCAGACTGGCTCATGGACAAGGTTGCTCAACGCTGTCGTGTCTCCTGTTCAGGCTCGATCAGCTGGAAGAAGGTTTCGCCCTCCTGCACCATGCCCATCTCGCTGCGCGCGCGTTCTTCAAGGGCAGCGAGGCCCTGTTTCAGATCGCGCACCTCCGCTTCGAGCCGCTTATTGCGTTCGATCAGGCGTGCGTTTTCGATCCGCTGCTGCTCAATCTGCTCTTCAAGCAGCCAGACCTCGCGTAGGTTGGCCTCTCCGAACCAGAGGCGGTACTGGAGTCCGGCCAGCATCAGCAGCAGTGTCAGCAGCAACCAGCGATACACAAAAGCCTCATCAATTCAGATGGCGTACGTCCCGGGCATGTCCCGCTCCTGCGCATCCATGCGCTCGCGGGATACCGTACGTCCTGTACATAAAAAAGGGGCGCTCAGGCCCCTTTCATTGCCATGAGCTGTCAGCCCTGGCCCTTGATCTCTTTCAGACCGTTGTAGACGGCCTTGTCGCCCAGTTCTTCTGCGATGCGCAGCAGGCGGTTGTACTTGGCCACACGGTCGGAGCGGCACAGGGAGCCGGTCTTGATCTGACCGGCAGCGGTACCGACGGCCAGATCCGCGATGGTGGTGTCTTCAGTTTCGCCGGAGCGGTGTGAAATCACCGCGGTGTAGCCGGCATCCTTGGCCATCTTGATCGCGTCCAGCGTCTCGCTCAGCGAGCCGATCTGGTTGAACTTGATCAGGATCGAGTTGGCGACACCCTGTTCGATACCCCGCTGCAGGATCCGGGTGTTGGTGACGAACAGGTCGTCGCCGACCAGCTGCACCTTGTCACCGATCTTCTTGGTCAGCGATGCCCAGCCATCCCAGTCGGACTCATCCATACCGTCTTCGATGGATACGATCGGATAGTTGCGGGTCAGCTCGGCCAGATAGTCACCGAAGCCTTCGGAATCGAACACCTTGCCCTCACCGGCCAGATCGTACTTGCCATCCTTGTAGAACTCGGACGACGCGCAATCCAGCGCCAGCGTTACATCCTTGCCCAAGTCGTAGCCGGCATTGGCGATCGCTTCCTTGATAACGACCAGCGCTTCTTCGTTGGACCCCAGGTTCGGCGCAAAGCCACCCTCGTCACCGACCGCGGTATTGAGGCCACGATCCTTCAGCACCTTCTTCAGGGCATGGAAGATTTCGGCGCCGCAGCGCAGAGCATCAGCGAAGTTGTCGCAGCCGACCGGCTGAACCATAAACTCCTGAATATCGACGTTGTTGTCGGCGTGCTCGCCACCGTTGAGGATGTTCATCATCGGTACCGGCATCGAGAACTGCCCCGGGGTGCCGTTCAGCTCGGCGATGTGTGCGTACAGCGGCACGCCCTTCTCGGCTGCAGCGGCCTTGGCGGCTGCCAGCGAGACCGCCAGGATCGCATTGGCGCCCAGGTTGGCCTTGTTGTCAGTCCCGTCGAGCTCGATCATTTTGCTGTCCAGCGCGCGCTGGTCGTTGGCATCCATCCCGATCAGGGCATCGCGGATGCTGCCGTTGACAGCGGCAACCGCCTTCAGAACGCCCTTGCCGAGGTAACGTGACTTGTCGCCATCACGCAGCTCCAGCGCCTCGCGCGAGCCAGTGGAGGCGCCGGACGGCGCGCATGCGCTGCCGACGATGCCGGATGCCAGGATAACGTCCGCTTCGACGGTGGGGTTACCGCGGGAATCAAGCACTTCGCGCGCTTTGATATCAGCGATCTGAGCCATGTACATTCTCTCCAGTTATCAGATACTTACTTAGCCTGCTGCGCCTGACGTTCCAGCGCTGCCTTGATGAAACCGGTAAACAGTCCGTGACCATCGCGCGGCGTCGAGGTGAATTCCGGGTGGAACTGACAGGCGACGAACCAGGGGTGATCGGCCACTTCCACCACTTCCACCAGCTGACCGTCCTCGGAACGACCGGAAATCACGAGGCCCGCCGCTTCAAGACGCTCGGCGTAATGGTTGTTGAACTCGTAACGATGACGGTGGCGCTCCTTGATGTCGATTCGACCATAGGCTTCTGCCACCCGTGAGCCCGGCTTCAGGTGACAGATCTGAGCGCCCAGACGCATGGTGCCGCCGAGGTCCGAATCCTCGCTGCGCACTTCCTTCTCACCGCTGGCATCGAGCCACTCGGTAATCAGACCGATCACCGGATGCTCGCTGTCCTTGTCGAATTCGGTTGAGTTGGCGTTGGTGAGGCCCGCCACATGGCGCGCATACTCGATGACCGCCACCTGCATACCGAGGCAGATGCCGAGGTAGGGTACCTTGTTCTCGCGGGCGTACTTCACGGCCATGATCTTGCCTTCGACACCACGCTCGCCAAATCCGCCCGGCACCAGCACGGCGCTGACGTCGCTGAGGATGTCAGCGCCTTCGCGCTCGATCCGTTCGGAGTCGATGTACTCGATGCGTACCTTCTTGCGCAGCGTGATACCGGCGTGCGAGATCGCCTCGATCAGCGACTTGTAGGCGTCCAGCAGTTCCATGTATTTGCCGACCATGGCGATGCGCACTTCACCTTCCGGGTGCAGGAAGGCGTCGGCAACGCGATCCCACTCGCGCAGATCCGCGGCCGGGCAGCCATCGAGACGGAAGCGGTCGACCACGATGTCATCCAGCCCCTGCTCGCTGAGCATGCGCGGGATGTTGTAGATGGTATCGGCATCCGGCAGCGAGATGACGGCGCGCTCTTCGACGTTGGTGAACATCGACAGCTTGCGACGGGATGACTCCGGGATCGGCTGTTCGGAACGGCAGACCAGAATGTCCGGCTGAATACCGATCGAGCGCAGCTCCTTGACCGAGTGCTGTGACGGCTTGGTCTTGGTCTCGCCGGCCGTGGCGATATAGGGCACCAGCGTCAGGTGCATGAACAGCGCCCGGTTCGAGCCCAGTTCCACCTTGAGCTGACGCACCGCCTCGAGGAACGGCAGCGACTCAATGTCACCCACGGTACCGCCGATTTCGACCAGCGCGATATCGGCATCACCGGCGCCTTCGATCACACGGCGCTTGATCTCGTCGGTGATATGCGGAATCACCTGCACGGTGCCGCCCAGATAGTCACCGCGGCGTTCCTTGCGCAGCACATGCTGGTAGATGCGACCGGTGGTGAAGTTGTTGCGACGGGTCATCGTCGTGCGGATGAAACGCTCGTAGTGACCAAGATCGAGGTCCGTTTCAGCGCCATCTTCGGTGACGAACACCTCCCCGTGCTGGAACGGACTCATTGTGCCCGGATCCACGTTGATGTACGGGTCCAGCTTGAGCATTGTGACTTTGAGGCCACGCGCCTCGAGAATAGCCGCCAGAGAAGCAGATGCGATGCCTTTGCCCAATGAGGACACAACACCGCCAGTGACGAAAATATAACGCGTCATGCGGAACCTGTCAGATCGAAAGTTAGGAGGGAAAACGTACTCAAGATGGGGCTACAGTCTACCAAAGCCCCGGGGTTCAGACAAACCAAATGGCTGCCATAACGGCCTGATTCCACCCGCTTCGACCGCCCCTTCGCAGAGGCAGATACCGGGCACGGCCACCAGCCGATCGCCGTCGAACAGCAGCGGCCATCCGGCGCGCCACCAGGGGGGTATACCGGCCTCCTGCATCAGCTGTTTGAGTGTCACCGAACCGCCTCGCCCGAGCGGGCGCAACCGCTCGCCGCCGCGGCGGTATTTCAGCTGCAGTCGTTGTCCCGGCACCAGCCCGGGTTCAGTGCCCGCCCGCATTGTCAGCGTCCCCTGCGCCAGCGTCACGACACCCTCGACCACCTCCAGCGTGCCGCCGACACCCGGCACCGGAGACGCCGGCACGAGGTAGAGTTCACCACGGTAGCGGCGCAACCAGCGCTCGCCCACCCTCAACGCCGGCACTGCATCATCGCGGGCGCCGATCACTTCCCGCTCAAGCCGCGCCAGCTCATCCGCCTCGAGCCAGTGACCGCTCTCGCGCTGCACCCAGCAACGCAGCAGATTACGCTGTCGCGGCGGCGACATCGCTGTCAGTGCCGCCAGCGGCAGTCGCTCCGGCCAGCGCTGACAGGCATCCAGATCACTGTGCGCAATCTCGTCCAGCAACGCCACCGACTCAGCCAGCTGCGCGGTGGTGCGGGTCAGGCGCCGCGACAGCTGCGGCCAGCGTTCGCGCAGCGGCACGATAATACGGTGGCGTAACCAGTTACGCTCATAGCGCGCCTCGGCATTGCTGGGATCTTCGATCCACTCCAGCCCTTCGCGTCGCGCCCACTGCTCCAGCTCTTCCCGGGTACGATCCAGCAGCGGGCGGAACAGCAGCGCCGGCCCGATCGCCCGCTGCGACGGCATGCCAGCCAGACCGCGCAGCCCCGCGCCGCGCATCAGTCGCAGCAAGAAGGTTTCAATCTGATCATCGGCATGATGCGCCAGCAGCAGACAATCACCGGGCTCAAGCAGGGTACGAAATGCGCCATAGCGGGCACGGCGCAGATCCGCCTCCGAACCGGAGCCCGGATCGACCTTGAGTACCCGACAGGCGATGCCCAGCGACCGGCACTGCGCCTGACACTGCCCGGCCCAGGTATCGGCGTCCGGCTGCAGGGCGTGATTGACGTGCACGGCCAGCAACGCATCCCGCGGCAGGCCACGGGCGCAGAGTTCAAGCAGCACTCTGGAATCAACACCGCCGCTGAATGCGATCACCCAGCGGCGGATATCGGGAAGGCGGTTGAGCCGTTCGGCCAGCAGCCGTGGCAGGTCAGCCATGGCGACGCTGGCAGCGGTCAGTCACTGAAGCGGCCATAGTCCATCAGGCGGGCATAGCGACGCTCGAGCAGTTCGTCGATCGACATCTGCTCAAGGCGATCGAGCGTTTCGATCAGTTTCTGTTGCAGACTCGCCGCCATCAGAGCCGGATCACGGTGTGCACCGCCCAGCGGCTCCGGAATCACCTGATCCACCAGCCCCAGCTCGTGCAGGCGATCGGAGGTGATCCCCATCGCCTTGGCGGCATCGGCAGCACGCTCGGCGCTTTTCCACAGGATCGATGCACACCCTTCCGGCGAGATCACCGAGTAGGTGCTGTACTGCAGCATCAGCAGCTCATCACAGACACCGATCGCCAGTGCACCACCGGAACCACCCTCACCGATGACGGTGGAGATGATCGGTGTACGCAGCTGCGACATCTTGGCCAGGTTGTAGGCGATCGCTTCCGACTGACCACGCTCCTCGGCATCGATGCCCGGGTAGGCCCCCGGGGTATCGATAAAGGTCAGCACCGGCAGTTTGAAGCGCTCGGCCATCTCCATGATGCGCAGCGCCTTGCGATACCCTTCCGGGCGCGGCATGCCGAAGTTGCGCTTCACCTTCTCCTTGACCTCGCGCCCCTTCTGGTGGCCGACGATCATCACCGGCTTGCCGTCGAGACGGGCGATACCGCCGATCAGCGCCTGATCATCAGCGAAGTGCCGGTCACCGTGGATCTCTTCGAACTCCTCGAAGGCATGGCGCACGTAATCGAGCGTATAGGGACGCTTCGGATGACGGGCCAGCTGCGAGATCTGCCACGCCGACAGGTCAGAAAAGATGCTCTGAGTCAGACTGCGGCTCTTCTCCTGCAGACGAGCGATCTCGTCGGACAGGTTCAGGTCTGCGTTGTCTTCGCCGACAAGGCGCAGTTCGTTGATTTTGGCTTCCAGCTCGGCGATCGGCTGTTCGAAATCCAGATAGTTAGGATTCATGCGCGTCTGCTTCTGCTCTTTGTGAAAATGGATTGGGGCAGGCGCGGCGGCCTGCCAAAAATAGGGTCAATTCTACCGGGTGCGCGGGCCGGACTCCACCCTGCACCGATTGGCGCTCAGGCGTCGAAACACAACCGCACGCTGTCGTTGCCAAACTGCTCTTTCAACGCGATCAGCAACTCGTCACTGGCGCGCACCCGCCAATGATCACCGAAACGCAGCGGCCCTTCCGCATCCTCACGCCGGTAGCGCAACACCACCGGCAGCCCGCTGTCCGTGTCTTTTTCACCGGCCAGCGTATCCGCCAGCGTCTTCAATACGCGCGGGCGGATCTGGCTGCTCTGACAGCACACCTCGACATGACTGGCATAGAGCGCGCGCGCCTCGGCAATACTGTAGACCCGATTACCGCGCACCTTCAGTCCGCCATTGTAGTCGTCCTGCGCGACTTCGCCTTCGACGACCAGCACCGCATCCTTGCTGATCAGACTTCGTGCGGCATCGTAGGCTTCACCGAACAGCGTGACCTCCATGCGCGCACTGCGATCATCCAGGGTCAGGAAACAGAGCGGGTCGCCTTTTTTGGTTTTCTTCATGCGCAGGTCCACCACCAGCCCGGCCAGCTTCTGTGACTGTCCCCGCGCCGGCTGCACTTCCACCAGTTTCTTGCGCACAAAGTGGCGCAGCTCGGCTTCATACTCGTCGATCGGATGCCCGGTCACATAGAGACCGAGGGTCTCCTTCTCCCCCTGCAGGCGTTCTTTGTCGCTCCATTCGCGGGCATTGCGGTAGTTTTCGTACGGATCGCTCGGCTCCAGCGCTTCCATCTCGCCGAACAGATCGAACATGCCCGCATCCTGATTCTGCGCCTCCTGATCGGCGGCCTTCAGGGCAGCTGGAATCGCTTCCCAGAGCACGGCACGGTGAGCCCCCAGACTGTCGAGTGCGCCGCAGCGTACCAATGCTTCGAGCACACGCTTGTTCAGCCGTTTGGTGCCGACGCGTTTACAGAAGTCGAACAGGTCGGTGAATGGCCCGCCCTCGCGCCGTGCCTGCACGATCGCCTCGACCGGCCCCTCACCAACACCCTTGATCGCCCCCAGCCCGTAGACGACCTCATTGGCATCGTTGACGGTGAACATGTACTCGCCGGTGTTGACGTTGGGCAGACAGACGGTCAGCCCCATCTGGCGACACTCCTCGATGAAGATCACCACCTTGTCGGTGTTCTGCATATCCGAGGACATGACCGCCGCCATGAACGGTGCCGGGTAATGCGCCTTGAGCCAGGCGGTCTGGTAAGACACCAGCGCATAGGCCGCCGAGTGCGACTTGTTGAAGCCGTAGCCCGCAAACTTCTCCACCAGATCGAAGATATTGCCGGCCAGATCCTTATCGATGCCATTGTTGGCGCAGCCTTCGAGGAAGATCGCGCGCTGCTTCGCCATCTCTTCCGGTTTTTTCTTGCCCATGGCACGGCGCAGCATATCGGCACCGCCGAGGGTATAGCCGGCCATCACCTGCGCGATCTGCATCACCTGCTCCTGATACAGGATGATGCCGTAGGTCGGCTCCAGCACCGGCTGCAGAGAATCGAGCTGATAGTCCGGGTGCGGCCACGCCAGCGGCGCACGGCCATGCTTGCGGTTGATGAAGTCGTCCACCATACCCGACTGCAGCGGCCCCGGGCGGAACAGGGCCACCAGTGCGACGATATCCTCGAAACGGGACGGCTGCAGACGGCGGATCAGATCCTTCATGCCGCTGGATTCAAGCTGGAACACCGCCGTGGTCTGGGCGCTTTGCAACAGCTTGAAGGTGTCGGGATCCTCGAGATCGATCGCCTCGATCTGCAGCTCATCCTCGCCGTTGCGACGCCGCAGCCGGTTGATCGTATCCAGCGCCCAGTCGATGATGGTCAGCGTACGCAGCCCGAGGAAGTCGAACTTCACCAGCCCCGCTTCTTCGACATCGTTCTTGTCGAACTGGGTAACGAGGCCGTGGCCCTCCTCGTCGCAGTAGGTCGCCGCGAAGTCGGTCAGCTTGGTCGGTGCAATCACGACACCGCCGGCGTGCTTGCCGACGTTACGGGTCACGCCTTCAAGCTTGTACGCCATCTCCATGATCTCCTGCGCCTCTTCGCTGCTTTCAACGAATTCACGCAGTTGTTCCTCCTGCTCCCAGGCCTTGGCCAGCGTCATGCCGACCTCGAACGGAATCAGTTTGGAGAGACGATCGGCCAGACCGAACGGTTTACCCTGCACACGCGCCACGTCACGCACCACCGCCTTCGCCGCCATGGTGCCGTAGGTGATGATCTGCGACACCGCATCGCGGCCGTATTTCTGCGCCACGTAGTCGATCACCTGATCCCGGTTATCCATGCAGAAGTCGATATCGAAGTCCGGCATGGAGACACGCTCCGGGTTCAGGAAGCGTTCGAACAGCAGGTCATATTCGAGCGGGTCCAGATCGGTGATCTTCAGCGCGTAGGCGACCAGCGAGCCGGCACCGGAACCACGCCCCGGCCCCACCGGGATACCGTTCTCCTTCGCCCACTTGATGAAGTCCATCACGATCAGGAAGTAGCCCGGGAAGCCCATCTGAATGATGATGTCGAGCTCGAAGTCCAGGCGCTCGTCATAGGGCTTGCGAATCTCGGCGAAGTCCGGCGCACTGCTGTCGTACAGAAACTCGAGCCGCTCGTTCAGCCCCTGACGGGACACGTAGCGGAAATAGTCATCCATCAGGATCCCTTCCGGGATCGGGAAGCGCGGCAGGTAATAGGTACCGAGTTCAATCTCGATGTTACAGCGACGGGCGATCTCCACCGAGTTGGCCAGTGCGCTGGGGATGTCGGCAAACAGCTCGCCCATCTCCGCGGCATTGCGGAAGTACTGTTGATCGGAGTAGTTGCGCGGACGGGTCGGATCGTCGAGGGTGCGGCTCATGTTGATGCAGACACGCGCCTCATGCGCCTCGAAGTCGTCCGCCTTGATGAACATGACCTCGTTGGTCGCCACCAGCGGGCAGCCCGATTCGCGGGACAGTGCCACGCTGGCGTGCACAAGACTTTCGTCCCCGCTGCGCCCGGTGCGCTGGATCTCCAGATAGAAGCTGCCCGGGAACACCGCCATCCACTCGTCGAGAATCGCCCGCGCCTGACCGCTTTCGGCCAGCAGCGCACGACCGACCTCGCCCAGACGCGCGCCGGACAGCGCGATCAGGCCCTCGGCCTTCTCCTTGATCCAGTCACGCTTGACCAGCGCCCGCTCCGGGTCGATCCCCTGCCCCTCCGAGTAGGCACGCGAGACCAGCTCCATCAGATTGCGATAGCCCTGACCGTTGCGTACGAGCAGAGTCAGGCGGAACGGCTCACCCTCCGGATCCAACTCATTTTGTACCCAGAGATCGACGCCACAGACCGGTTTGACACCGGCGCCAAGCGCCGCCTTGTAGAATTTGACCAGCGCAAACAGGTTAGTCTGATCGGTCACACCCACCGCGGGCATACCGTTCTCGGCCGCCGCCTTGACCAGCTCCTTGATCCGAACAAGACCATCGAACAGGGAATATTCGGTATGCACCCGCAGGTGGACAAAGTTGGCTGCAGACATCGTTTACTCCGCGTTCACTGTATTGCCGGCCTCGAGTACCCGCCGCACCGGGGCGAAACTGCGCCGGTATTCCGGCAGCGGGCCGTGTTGCGCCAGCGCCGCCAGATGCGCCTTGGTCGGATACCCTTTGTGGCTGTCGAACCCGTACTCCGGATGGCGCTCATGCAGTGCCTGCATCTCCCGGTCACGGTGCACCTTGGCCAGAATCGAGGCGGCGCTGATCGCGGCAACCCGTGCATCGCCCTTGACCACCGGCTCCGCCGGGCACGGCAACGACGGACAGCGGTTGCCGTCGATCAGGGCGTAATCGGGCGCCGGGTCCAGCGCCAGAACGGCGCGCTGCATCGCCAGCATGCTCGCATGCAGGATATTCAGCTGATCGATTTCGGCCGGGCTGGCACTGGCGACCGCCCAGGCCAGCGCACGCTCGCGGATCTCGTCATAGAGCTGAGCGCGCTTTTTCTCGCTCAGTTTCTTTGAATCGGCCAGCCCGGTAATCGGCCGTGCCGGATCCAGAATCACCGCAGCCGCCACCACGTTACCGACCAGCGGCCCACGACCCACCTCATCGACCCCGGCCACACGCCCGGCGGGGACGAAATCAAACCCCAGCGTTTCCATCAGCGCGTGCGCCTCGACTCGACCAGCGCAAGCACCGCATCGGCCGCTTGCGCGTCCGCATCCTGACGCAGCTGCTGGTGGATATCGGCAAAGGTTTCCGCCAACACCCGACGTTGCGCATCATCGTCCAGCGCCTTTAACAACAGCGGCCCGAGCACGTCGACCCGGACATCATCCTGCAGCACCTCCGGCACCATCTCCCGATCCGCCAGCAGGTTCGGCAACGAAATGTATCGACTTTTGATCAACCGCGAGAGGATACGATAGGTCAGCGGTGCCATGCGGTAGGCCACCACCATCGGCTTTTTCAGCAGCATCGCTTCCAGCGTCGCCGTCCCCGACGCGATCAGAATCGCATCGGCCGCGGCCATGACCGTGCGTGAACGACCACTGACCAGCGTCAGCTCAAGATCGCCATACTCGGCATCGATCAGCGTCGACAGCTGCTGTTCACGGCGCGCATTCGCCGCCGGCAGGACGAATCGCACGCCCGGCCGCTGCTGCGCGAGCCAGCGCGCCGTATCCAGAAACGGCCGCGCCAGCTGTTCGACTTCACCGCCGCGACTGCCGGGCAACAGGGCCACCAGCGCGCCGTCGCGCGGCAGACCCAGTTCTGCGCGCGCCGCGGCCGGATCAGATTCCAGCGGAATCTCGTTTGCCAGCGGGTGACCGACAAACCGCACCGGTACGCCGTGCTCCTCATAGAAGCGCGCCTCAAACGGCAGCAGCGTCAGCATCAGGTCGGTGGTTTTTCTGATCTTGAAGATGCGCTTGCGACGCCAGGCCCAGACGGACGGACTGACATAGTGCACAGTGGGGATACCGGCGCGGCGCAGCCGCCCTTCAAGGCCGATATTGAAGTCAGGGGCATCGATACCGACAAAGACATCCGGCGGTGAGGCGATCAGCTCATCGGCGAGGCGACGGCGCCGCTTCAGCAGCTCCGGCAGCCGGCCCAGTACCTCGACCAGTCCCATCACCGAGAGCCGCTCCATCGGGAAACGGCTCTCGAGTCCCTGCGCCTGCATCAGTTCGCCACCGACACCGACGATATCGAGCTGATCGACCCGCGCGCGCAGCGCCTTGAGCAAACCGGCCCCGAGGATATCCCCGGATGCTTCGCCAGCGAGTATGGCGACACGCAGTTTCTGCATGCCGGCCTCAGCGGATAATGCCGCGGGTGGAACCGCTCAGCGAGTCGATCAACGGCAGCACGGCCGGCTCGCGCTGCGCCAGCTGTTGCAGCTGCACCAGCGCCTCGGCCACCGTGAGGTTCTGCCGATAGATGATCTTGTAGGCCTGGCGCAGCGTACGCAGGGTTTCAGGCGCGAAACCGCGGCGCTTCAAACCCTCGACATTGATGCCGTGCGGCTCTGCGGTATTGCCGTTCGCCATGACATAGGCCGGGATATCCTTCAGCACCACGGTACCGGCACCGCACATGACGTGGGGCCCGATCTGACAGAACTGATGAACCGCCGTGAAACCACCGAGTATCGCGTAATCACCCAGCTTGACGTGACCCGCCAGTGCCGTGCTGTTGGCCAGAATACAGTGATCGCCGACGATGCAGTCGTGAGCGACATGGACGTAGGCCATCAGCAGGTTGTCGCTGCCGATCCGGGTGATGCCGGCATCCTGCACGGTGCCGCGGTGGATCGTGCAGCCCTCACGGATGACATTACGATCACCGATCACCAGTTCCGTGGGTTCGCCACGGTATTTCTTGTCCTGACACTCTTCACCGACGCTCGCAAACTGGAAAATCCGGTTACCGGCACCGATACGGGTCGGCCCCTTGATTACGACATGCGGGCCAATGCGGGTGCCGGCACCGATCTCCACGTCGGCACCGATATAACTCCAGGGACCAATTTCGACATCGTCAGCCAGCTTCGCACCGGGCTCGACGATCGCCTGTGGATGTATCACTTACACCTTCCTGTCTGCACAGAGAATGGTTGCTGAACTGACCGTATCGCCGTCAACACTGGCACGGACATCGAACTTCCAGATGCCGCGACGCTCGGAGATGACCTTGGCTTCCAGCTGCAGCTTGTCGCCCGGTACCACCGGACGCTTGAAGCGCAGATTGTCCGCTCCTACAAAATAGTAGATCGAGCCGTCCTGGGGGCGCTTGTCCATGGTTTTAAAACCGAGGATACCGGCGGCCTGCGCCATCGCTTCGACGATCAGCACGCCGGGCATGACAGGATGCTCAGGAAAGTGGCCGTTGAAGAAGGGTTCGTTCACGGTGACGTTCTTGTACGCCACGATCGACTCGCCCGGGTTCAGTTCCACCACCCGATCCACCAGCAGAAACGGGTAGCGGTGGGGCAGATATTCCCGGATTTCCTTAACATCCATCATCATCTTGACCTTCAGTAGAGATATGCTCGAGTGTCTGTTCGAGTTTGCGCACGCGCCGGGCCAGCTCATCCAGCTGCCGGAAACGCACGACATTGCGCTTCCACTGCTGGTGAGGTTCGAGCCCGGTGCCGGAGGAGTAGGCTCCGGGGCGGGAAATGGAACGGCTGACAAGTGACATGGCCGTAATATGGGTACCATCGGCGATCTCGAGATGCCCGGTGATACCGCTCATGCCGGCGATCGTGCAATGGCGGCCAATTTTAGTGCTTCCGGCAATGGCGGTACAGCCTGCAATTGCACTGTGTGCGCCGATGCGCACGTTATGGGCCACCTGAATCTGATTATCGAGTTTGACGCCCCGCTCGATGCGGGTCGGCTCCAGCGCACCACGATCGACGGTGGTACCGGCACCGATCTCGACATCATCCTCGATGACGACCCCACCGAGCTGGCAGATTTTCACCCACTCACCGCTGCCGCCATCGTGGGCAAACCCGAAACCATCCGCACCCAGCACGGCACCGCTGTGCACCAGCACGCGTTTGCCGAGCGTCACATCCGGGTACAGTGTCACATTCGCTTCAAGGCGACAGCCTTCGCCGATCTCGCAGCGCGCACCGACCACGACGTTGGCGCCGATACAGACCTGCGCACCGATCCGTACATCCTCGCCGATGACGGCTCCGGCTTCGACACGGGCACTCGGATCAATCTGCGCCGTTGGCGCCACCGTTGCGCCGGCGGCGATACCGGGCACGACCGGCTCACGCCAGTCGAACAGAGCACTGAGCCGCGCAAAGGCGAGATAGGGATCAGCCACGACAATGGCGTGCCCCGGCACATCGGCGAGGTGGGCCTCATTCACCAGCACCGCCTCGGCGCGGCTGCTTTTGAGCTGCGCCAGATAACGGCTGTTCGCAAAAAATGACAGCTGACCGGAGCCAGCTGTCTGCAGTGTTGCCAACGAGTGGATCACCACCGTGGGGTCGCCTGAGACCCGGCCACCCACACGGGCAGCCAGCGACGACAATACGTGACCCTTGGTTTCTGTCATCCGTTTACTGCTGGTTCAGAAGTTCGACCACACGGCCGGTGATATCAAGCTCCGGATTGGCATAGATCGCCGCCTGCTTGTTCAGCACCAGGTCGATTTCCTGCTGTTTGATCAGGTTACGGATGATCTCATCCAGGCGCGGACGCATCTCGTTCAGGAAGGCCTGTTCACGCTGCGCGCGCTGCTGCTGCAGCTCCTGACCGCGGCGCTGAAATTCGCCGAACGCTTTCTGGAACTGCATCCGCAGCTGCTGCATCTCCTCTTCGGAGCTCAGCCCGGCATTCTTCTGCATCTTTTCCCGCAGTGCGCGGGCCTGCTTTTCAAGATCGACCAGCTGCTGCTGTTCGTCCGCAAACTCCTGCTGCAACTCCTGACGGAAGCTGGCAGCGGCATCAGAGCTGAGCAGGGCCTGCTGCACGTCGAGTACCGCCAGCCGCCCGCTGGCTGCCTGTACCTGAGCGGTCAGCAGCAATGTGGCGGCGGCAAAGAGGGTCATCAGTCGTTTCATGCAGACTCCTTAGAAGGTTTGGCCGAGGGCAAACTGGAACGCCTCGGTGTCGTCATCGGCGCCGTCGTTCAGCGGCATGGCCAGCGCCACGGACAGCGGACCGACCGGCGTCAGCCAGCTGATACCGAGGCCCACGGAGTAACGCAGCTCACCGAGATCGAGACTGTCGGTGCAGTTGTTCTGCGACGCCTGACAGTCGGTCGAGAACACGTTACCTGCATCCATGAACACCAGCGAGCGCCAGGCGCTCTTGTCGCCGACGAACGGCATCGGGAAGATGAACTCGGCACTGCCGGTGAGCAGAATGTTACCGCCGAACGGATCCTGATCCTCGCCACCGTCGGTGGGGCCGAGCGAGTTGTTGGTGTAGCCGCGCACGCTGCGCAGACCACCGGCGTAGAAGTGGCGGAAGAACGGATAGCGGTTGTCGCCCAGCGTATCGCCGTAGCCGGCGCGACCGCGCAGGCTCGCAATCCAGACTTCGTTATCGTCCAGCGGGTGATACCACTTGGCGTTGTAGTTGGCGCGGTAGTAGGTCAGGTCACTGCCCGGCAGCGCGATCTCGAGACTGGCCCCCTGTGCGTAACCCTTGCTGGGGAAGAAACCGCGGTTCAGGTGGTTGTCACTCCAGCCGGCGGTGAAGCGATAGGTCAGATAGTCGCCGCCTTCATCGCGGATGAAGGCCTCGATGATCTCCGCGGTATCGTCATAAGTATTGATCTCGGTCCAATCGATATCGAACCCGAAGCTCAGGCGCTGATAGTCGTTGATCGGATAGCCGAAATTGACGCCGCCACCGAATTCGTTGGTGGTGTAGGAGCTGACATCGTCTTCGTCGTAATCACGTTCGCGGTAATACAGACTGAAGCCGCGGCTGACACCGTCAACGGTGTAATAGGGGTTGGTGTAGTTGAAGCTGTACTCGGTCAGTGTATCGCTGTTGGACAGATTGAAGCCCACGCGACGACCGGTACCAAGGAAGTTGTCCTGTTCAACACCAAGCTGGAAGATGATCCCTTCACTGTCGGAGAAGCCGACACTGGCGGTGAACTGGCCGGACTGCTGCTCTTCCACCACGTACTCAAGATCGACCTGATCGTCGGTACCGGGCACCGGCCGGGTTTCGACGTTGACCGATTTGAAGTAGCCGGTTTTTTCCAGCCGGGTCTTGGAGCGCTCGATCGCTTCCGTGGTGGCGATACCCGCTTCCATCTGCTCCATTTCACGGCGCAGCACGGCATCGGCGGTCAGCGTATTGCCACGGATATTGATACGGCGCACGTAGGTGCGTTTGCCCGGTTCGACGAAATAGCGCACCGACACGGTACCGTCATCATGCAGCTCCGGCACCGGGCTGACGTTGGCAAACATGAAGCCTTCATCGCCCAGGCGGCGCACCAGATTGTCCTGCGTCTGCGTCATCGCCTTGCGCGAGAAGATCTCGCCCGGCTCCAGCCGGAACAGCGCCTCGAGTTCCTCACGCGGCACCACCAGCTCACCGGCCACGGACACATCGCGCACACTGTAGCGCTCGCCCTCGTTGACGTTGACGGTGATGTAGACGTGTTTCTTGTCCGGCGTAATCGAGACCTGCGCCGACTCGATCTCGAAGTTGATAAAACCGCGGTCCATGTAATAGGAGCGCAGGCGCTCGAGATCGCCCGACATTTTTTCGCGCGAATAGCGATCGCTCTTGGTGTAGAACGTCCAGAAGTTGGGCAGCTTCAGCGAGAACAGCTCTTTCAGCTCTTCATCGCTGAACACCTTGTTACCGACAATATTGATATGCTGAATCGTCGCTTCCTGCCCCTCGGTAATATTGACGTTCAGCGCGACCCGGTTGCCGGAGAGCTCTTCCACCTCGGTGTCGATGGCCGCGCCGTAGCGCCCCTGACTGACGTAGACCCGCAGCAGGTCAAGACGGATCTGGTCGACCGCCGCGCGGCGGAACACATCCCCCTCCTGCACCCCGGACTGCTCCAGCCCCTTGCGCAGATCCTCTTCCTTGATGACGTCGTTGCCCTCGATGCGGATCAGTGCCAGCGACGGCCGCTCGTGCAGACGCAGGATCAGCTGATCGTCTTCACGCAGGATATCCACATCATCGAAGTAACCGGAGGCGAACAGCTCACGGGTGGCTTCCCCGAGGCGCTGCTGCGTCAGTCGGTCGCCGACATTGACGGGGAAGTAGCGAAACACCAGACCGGGCTCGACCCGCTGCAGCCCTTCGAGGCGTATATCACTGACCACAAACGGAAATTCAGCTGCGTATGCCTGAACCGCCCATACCATCGATACCAGTAACAATCCCAGCTTACGTTTCATGCTGCAGGTCTTAATTTCCGTATAGTGAATTCTGGTTGGGGGCGATCACAGGCGGGCGATGTCGTTGATGACGGCCAGCGCCATCAAGCTGAACAGCATCGCCATGCCGATCCGCAACCCCATCATCTGCACCTTCTCGCTGACCGGTCGTCCGCGCACCAGTTCCACGAGCTGATACATCAGATGCCCGCCATCAAGCATCGGAATCGGCAACAGATTGAGAACACCGAGACTGATACTCAGGTAGGCAAGGAAGCTGACAAAAGACTCGAGCCCAGAGGCCGCCGAAGCCCCCGCCACTTTAGCAATCGTTATCGGGCCACTCAAGTTTTTTACCGAGATCGCACCGGCGATCATTTTGCCAATGGATTCAAGCGTCAAGCCGATCATCTGCGCGGTTTTTTCGACACTGATCCAGAGCGACTCGATCGGTCCGTGACGCACGTCACGCAGCATTTCCGGCGGCCACTCGACCATTTCGACGCCGGCGCCCACGAAGCCGTAGACCTGGCCCTGATCGTCGACACGGCGGGCCGGCGTCAGGGTCATTTCGAACACCTGCTGATCGCGTTCGACTTCAAGCACCAACGGCTGGCCGGGCGCAGCACGAATGTGCTCGACCAGCTCCAGCCACTCATCGATCGGCGCGCCATCCACCGACAGCACCCGATCGCCGCTGCGCAGACCGTCGCGCAGCGCCGCGCCCTCTTCCGACAGCGCACCGATGACCGGCGGCAGCTGCGGACGATAGGGAATCAGCCCCAGCGCGCTGATCGGGCTCTCACGCTCCAGATCGACACCCCAGTCCTGCAGCCGGATCTCGTAGCGCCGCGCTGTACCGCGCGCCGGTTCCCCGGCCAGCAGCTCGAGCATGCCGCTCTCGCCGACACGGGCCGCCAGACGCAGATTGACCTCATCCCAGGATTGCACCTTGTGACCGTCGATTTCCAGCAGCTCGACCCCCGCCGGCACGCCCGCCTGCGCAGCCAGCGACTGCTCACGCACATCGCCGATCACCGGCACCACGGCCGTGACGCCCCAGACAAACAGGAACCAGTACGCCAGCACAGCAAACAGCAGGTTGACCACCGGCCCCGCGGCCACAATTGCCATTCGCTGCAGCACCGGCTTGTTGTTGAACGCCTGATGCCGCAACGCAGCCGGCACCTCGCCCTCACGCTCATCGAGCATGCGCACATAGCCACCGAGCGGAATCATGGCGACGGCATACTCGGTGCCATCGCGCCCCTTACGCATCCAGATCGGCTTACCGAAGCCGACGGAGAAGCGCAGCACCTTGACGCCACAGCGGCGGGCCACCCAGAAGTGGCCCCACTCGTGGATCGTCACCAGCAGCCCCAGTGTGACGATGGTCGCGATCAGCGTCTGAAGAATACCCATTGACTCCCCGAGCCGGCCTAAAGCGCCGGCAACCAGTACAAACCAAGCATGAAGACGGGCGCGGCCGCCGTCAGGCTGTCGATGCGGTCGAGAATACCGCCGTGCCCCGGCAGCAGTGCACCGCTGTCCTTGATACCGCGTTCGCGCTTGAACAGACTCTCGAACAGATCACCAAACACGGCGGCAAGACCGGTCAGCAGCGACAGCACCACCAGATAGACCAACCCCTCTGTGGGAAGTTCGCGCCACAGACCAATCCCCAGCCCGAGCAGCACGCAGGTGGCCAGACCGCCGTACAAGCCTTCCACGGTTTTACCGGGACTTACCGAGGGAATCATCTTGCGCCGCCCCAACAGTTTGCCGGCACAGAAGGCGCCGGTATCCGCCCCCCAGACCAGCAACAGCAGCATCACCAGCGCCAGCGGCGCAGCGGCATGCGTCTTCAGCCCCACCAGCGCCAGCCAGCTCGGCACCAGCACGGCCAGCCCGATCAGCAGGCGTGCGACACGGCTGTGAAACCCGCTGCCGCCGGGGTAGCGCAGAATCAGAACGCAGGCCCAGAGCCAGAACACAAACGCCGCTCCCAGCACCCAGGGCAATGCCTGTGCGCCGGCGACGAAGTGCAGCCCCAGCAGCAGCGCCGCGACGAGTGCGGCATAGAGCCACTGCGCAACGCCCGCAAGCGCCGACAGATTCGCCCACTCCCGAGCGCCCATGACAACCACGGCACCGGCTCCCAGCGCAAACAGATCCGCCGACAGCAGGAACACCGCCGACAGCACCGCAACCGCCAGTACCACACCGGTCAGAATACGCTGTTTAATCACCCTTCTGCGCCTCGATCTGTTCGCTGGTTTTGCCGAAACGGCGTTCGCGGCGACAGAAGTCGGCAATCGCCTCGCGCATCGCGTCGCGCCCGAAATCGGGCCAGTAGAGATCGGAGAAATAGAGCTCCGTATAGGCGAACTGCCAGATCAGGAAGTTACTGATGCGCTTCTCGCCACCGGTACGGATACAGAGATCGGGCCGCGGCAGCTCGGCCAGGCAGATCTCGGCATCGACGCAGTCGGCGTCGATCTGATCCGGCGTCAGCTCGCCGTCGACACAGCGCTGTGCGAGGCGCCGCGCCGCCTGCGCAATATCCCACTGACCACCGTAGTTGGCGGCCACGTTCAATTGCAGACGGGAACAGTCGCGGGTCAGCGCTTCGGCTTTTTCGATACGGCGTTGCAGATCTTCGCTGAAACGGGAGCGATCGCCGATCACGCGCAGACGGATATCGTTTTTGAGCAGCTTGGCCGCCTCGCGATCCAGCGCCAGACGAAACAGCTCCATCAGGCCACGCACTTCAAGCGCCGGACGACGCCAGTTTTCGCTGGAGAAGGCAAACACGGTCAACACTTCAACACCGGCTTCGATGCAGCCTTCAATGACACCGCGCAGACTGTCGACACCGGCCTTGTGACCGGCGAGCGCCGGCAGATGGCGCTGCTTGGCCCAGCGGTTGTTGCCGTCCATGATGATCGCGACATGACGCGGCGGCTGCCCTCCGGTGGAAGGCTTCGGGATGCGGGATTCGGACATGGGCAGGCATGAAAACACCGGAGCGACACCCCGTGCCGCTCCGGCGTTTGTCAGATTTCCATCAGATCGGTTTCTTTCTGCGCCAGCAGCGCGTCGACTTCACCCACGTACTTGTCGGTGATTTTCTGGATCTGATCCTCGCCGCGACGGCTTTCGTCCTCGGTGATCTCCTTCTCCTTGAGCAGATCCTTGAAATCACCGTTGGCATCACGACGGATATTGCGAATCGCAACGCGGGCGTTTTCAGCTTCCAGACGCGCCTGACGGATATAGCCCTTGCGGGTTTCCTCGGTCAGCGCCGGCATCGGAACGCGAATCACGTCACCGCTGGTGGTCGGATTCAGACCGAGATCGGACTTCATGATCGCTTTCTCGATCTCCGGCACCATTTTCTTTTCCCAGGGGTTGATCATCAGCGTGCGCGCATCTTCGACGCTGACGTTGGCCACCTGCTGAATCGGCATCATCGAGCCGTAGTAGGACACCTGCACCGAATCCAGGATTGCCGGAGATGCACGTCCCGTGCGGATCTTCTTGAAGTGCTCGGTCAACGACTCGATACTTTTCTTCATGCGCGCTTCGGCGTCGGACACTATCTCACTGATCATCTTATTCTCCAGCGGCAGGACCGCAGTCAATCAGGGTACCCTCGTCACCTCCGACCACGAGGTTCACGAGCGCCCCATGCTTGTTCATGTTGAAAACACGTACCGGCATGT
Organism: Marinobacterium sp.; assembly: GCA_030602245.1. Taxonomy (GTDB): domain Bacteria; phylum Pseudomonadota; class Gammaproteobacteria; order Pseudomonadales; family Balneatricaceae; genus Marinobacterium_D. The sequence continues at coordinate 24,330 of JAUWAC010000005.1, read as the reverse complement.
TGTGGTCGCGGGTCAGGCAGATGGCGGTCATATCCATCACCCCGAGCTGCTTCTCCAGCACCTCGTCAAAGCTGAGGTGAGTATAACGCTTCGCGTTCGGGTCCTTCATCGGATCGGCGGTAAACACGCCGTCGACCTTGGTGGCCTTCAGCACCACGTCGGCTTCCACTTCGATGCCGCGCAGACAGGCCGCCGAGTCGGTCGTGAAGAACGGGTTGCCGGTGCCGGCGGCAAAGATTACCACATCTCCCTGATTCAGGTAGCGCATGGCGTTGCGGCGGTCGTAGTGATCCACCACCCCGCTCATCGGAATCGCGGACATGATGCGGGTTGCAATGTTGCAACGCTCCAGCGCTTCACGCATCGCCAGGGCGTTCATTACCGTCGCCAGCATTCCCATGTGATCCCCGGTGACCCGATCCAGCCCGGCCGCACTCAGCGCCGCACCGCGGAACAGGTTGCCACCGCCGATCACCATCCCGACCTGAACTCCGATGCCCACGAGCTGGCCAATCTCCAGCGCGACGCGATTGAGCACCTTGGGATCGATACCAAAGTTCTCTTCGCCCATCAGCGCTTCGCCGCTCAGTTTCAGCAGTATACGTTTGTATTTGGCGTGCTTGTCGGTAGGAGGCATGGATGAATCTCCAGAGAGGGGGACGGGACAGAGTCTAAAACAACAGCACGGGCCGCGCGAGGCACGGCCCGTTTGAGCGGTGATCAGCCCTTGAGCTGCTCAGCCACTTCGGCAGCGAAGTCTTTCTGCTCGACTTCGATACCTTCACCCACCTCAACGCGGACGAAGGACACCAGCTCAGCACCGGCAGCCTTGACCAGCTGACCAACGGTCTGCTCCGGGTTCTTGACGAACGGCTGCTCGACCAGGCTGTTCTCGGACAGGAACTTCTTCAGACGACCACCGGCCATCTTTTCCTTGATCTCCTGCGGCTTACCTTCCATGTCCGGCTGAGCCATGATGATCTCTTTCTCACGCTCGAGCTCTTCCTGCGGCATGTCTTCCGGCTTGGCAACGCGCGGGTTTACCGCCGCAACGTGCATGGCGATGTCGCGCGCCAGCTCGGCTTCACCGCCGCTCAGAACAACCAGAGAGGCGATACGGTTGTTGCTGTGGACGTAACCGTCAACGAGAGCGCCTTCAACAACTTCAACGCGACGGACGGTGATGTTCTCACCGATCTTCTGCACCAAACCTTCACGGTCGGATTCCAGCTCGCCCGCCATCAGCGCGGCAACATCGCCCTGCTTGTCAGCGAACGCCTTGTCCAGCACCTTGGCAACGAAGTTCAGGAAGTTGTCATCACGCGCAACGAAGTCGGTTTCAGAGTTGACTTCAACCACGACCGCGTAGCTGTTGTCGTCAGCCACCTTGACCGCGACCACACCATCGGCCGCCACACGGCTTGCCTTCTTCGCAGCCTTCATACCGGAAGACTTGCGCAGATCATCGATCGCGCGATCGATATCACCTTCCGCTTCGACCAGCGCCTTCTTGCACTCCATCATGCCGAGGCCAGTACGTTCACGCAGCTCTTTGACCATCGCTGCAGAGATGTTCGCCATGTCGGTTACCCCTCAAAAATAATCGCGTTAAATCGGAATCCAAAAAAGGGGAGCCAGGCTCCCCTTTGCGAATCGTTCAGCTTAACAACAGCAGTTGACAGCCCGATTACTCGGCTGCGTTCTGCTCTTCCTGTACTTCGACGAATTCGCTCTGCTCGCCAGCGTTCTGACCGGCACCTTCAACGCAAGCATCCGCTACGGACTGAGCGTAGATCTGGATGGCACGCAGCGCGTCGTCGTTACCCGGGATGACGTAATCGATGCCATCCGGGTTGCTATTGGTATCAACCACGCCGATAACCGGAATACCCAGCTTGTTGGCTTCGTTGACCGCGATACGCTCGTGATCAACGTCGATCACGAACAGCGCGTCCGGCAGACCGCCCATGTCCTTGATACCGCCAATGGACAGCTCCAGCTTCTCCATTTCACGGGTGCGCATCAGCGCTTCCTTCTTGGTCAGCTTGTCGAAGGTACCGTCCTGAGACTGGGCTTCGAGCTCACGCAGACGACGGATGGACTGACGGATGGTCTTGTAGTTGGTCAGCATACCGCCGAGCCAGCGGTGGTTGACGTACGGCATACCGGCGCGGATCGCTTCTTCCTTGATGACTTTGGAAGCAGCACGCTTGGTACCAACGAACAGGATCTTGTTCTTGTTCGCTGCCATGTTCTGGACCACAGCCAGGGCGTCATTCAGCGCCGGCAGAGTGTGCTCCAGGTTGATGATGTGGATCTTGTTGCGCGCACCGAAGATGTACTGAGACATTTTCGGGTTCCAGTAACGGGTCTGGTGACCGAAATGAACACCTGCCTTGAGCAGGTCACGCATGCTTACTTTAGCCATTCTGACACTATCCTCTGAACGGGTTAAAACCTCCACGTATCCCACCGTCCAACTGCACGGAGCAGCACCCAGGAGCGGCGTGTCGACACGTGTGTGTTTTGATTGTGTGCCCGGGGGCACGGATTTTGGGAGCGCCTTTATACCACAAAGCCCCCGACGTTTGAAGCCGCCTTTCGCTGAGGAAGCGTTTTTCGCTACAATTCTCACCTGCCCGCCGATGCTGTCGACGAATACGACCGACATCCGGCGACCGGCATCCGGACCCGACCTGACCGAGCACCCGCCCGCGCGAGTGCCTTGCGAACCAACTATTCCAGCGGAGCCCTATGAGCATCACCATCAAGACCCCGGAAGAAATCGAAAAAATGCGCGTCGCCGGCCGCCTGGCGGCGGAGGTGCTGGAGATGATTGCGCCGCACGTCGTCCCGGGGGTCACGACCGACGAACTGGACCGAATCTGTCACGACTATATTGTGAACGTGCAGAAGGCGATTCCGGCACCGCTGAACTACCACGGCTTCCCCAAATCGATCTGCACATCGGTCAATCAGGTTGTCTGCCACGGCATCCCGGGACCGAAGAAGCTCAAGCAGGGCGACATCATCAATATCGATATCACTGTCATCAAGGACGGCTACCACGGCGATACCAGCCAGATGTTTTTCGTCGGTAAAGTCGCGCCCCATGCCGAGCGTCTGTGCAAGATTACACAGGAGTGCATGTACAAGGGCATCGAGCTGGTACGCCCCGGCGCCCGTCTTGGCGATATCGGAGCGGTGATCCAGGCCCACGCCGAATCGCACCACTACTCGGTTGTGCGCGAATACTGCGGCCATGGTATCGGCCGTGAGTTTCACGAGGATCCGCAGGTGCTGCACTACGGCAAGGCTGGTACCGGTGAAGTGCTCAGGGAAGGCATGTGCTTTACCATCGAGCCGATGATCAATGCCGGCAAGCGTCACGTAAAACTGAACAAACACGACGGCTGGACCGTTGAAACGGCTGATCGCCGCCTGTCCGCACAGTATGAGCACACCGTTCTGGTCACCGCCGACGGCTACGAGATCCTCACACTGCGCAGCGACGAGCAGATCTGAACACCCGCTCACACAACCCAAGGACACCCCGAGCCATGAGTACCAGCCTGCCGACGACCGACCAGTTCGCTCGCTATCTGAATGTCGACGAACTGCGCAAGGCACTCGAACAGGAGTCGGCCATCAAGACGCTGAAGGTCGCGCTGCGCGAGTCCCAGGAGGCGATGCACAGCGCATTTCGCAACGGCGAGGACATTCGCAATCTGGTCTATGGCCGGGCCTGGGTGCTGGATCAGATCCTGACACTGGCGTGGCAACGCTTCGACTGGCCTGACCCGGATCGTATCGCACTGGTCGCCGTCGGCGGCTACGGTCGCGGCGAGCTGCACCCGTACTCCGACGTCGACATACTGCTGCTGGTGGACGGCATCGACGCACACTGCTGCGAAGACAGCATCAGCGGTTTTCTGACCCTGCTGTGGGATATCGGTCTGGAGGTCGGCTCCAGCGTGCGCACCATCGATGACTGTTACGACGAGGCGCGCAACGACATCACCATCGCCACCAACCTGATCGAGTCACGCACGCTGGTCGGCAACCCTGAGCTGCAGGAGAAGATGTACGAGCGTGTCACCTCGGAAGGTGCCTGGACCGACAAGGAGTTCTTCCGCGCCAAATACGCCGAACAGCTCGAACGGCACCAGAAAACCAACAACACCGAATACAACCTCGAGCCGAACCTGAAAAACTCACCCGGAGGGCTGCGCGACCTGCAGACGATCGGCTGGGTCGCCAAGCGCCATTTCGGCGCCACCTATATTCGCGACCTGGTCGATCACGGCTTCCTGACCGAGTCCGAGCTCGACACCCTCAACAGCGGCGAACTCTATCTCTGGACCGTGCGCTATGCACTGCACATGATCAGCAACCGGCGGGAAGACCGGCTGCTGTTCGATCACCAGCGCGCACTGGCGGAGTTCTTCCAGTATGAGGATCGCGAGGGCGCACTGGCGGTCGAGCAGTTCATGAGCAAGTACTACCGCGTCGCCAAGGCGATGTCGGAGTTCAACGACATGCTACTGCAGTATTTCGACGAGGTGATCCTGCGCGCCGAGGAAGAGCAGCACATCAAACCGCTGAACAGCCGCTTTCAGGTCCATAACGATTATCTGGAAGTGACCTACGATAAGGTGTTCGAATACCACCCGTTCGCGCTGATGGAACTGTTCGTGCTGATGGCGCAGAACCAGTACATCAAGGGCGTGCGTGCCTCCACGATCCGCCTGATCCGCGATCACCGCCACCTGGTCGACGACAGCTTCCGCAACGATATCCGCAACACCTCCCTGTTCATGGAGCTGCTGCGCTCGCCGGATGGCGTTTCCACCGAACTCAAGCGGATGAACCGCTACGGCATCCTCGGCCGCTACCTGCCCGAGTTCGGCCGCATCGTCGGCCAGATGCAGCACGACCTGTTCCACATTTACACCGTCGACGCGCATACGCTGAAGGTGATCCAGAAGATGCGCCAGTTCCGCCATCGCGATCACCGCGACAGTTTTCCGGTCGCCCACCGGGTGGTGAACCACCTGCCCAAGATCGAGCTGCTCTACATCGCCGGCCTCTACCATGACATCGCCAAGGGCCGCGGCGGCGACCACTCCGAACTCGGCGCCGACGACGTCATCGCCTTCTGCCAGCGCCACCACATCGGCAAATGGGATACGCAGCTGGTCGCCTGGCTGGTGCGCAACCACCTGAAGATGTCGATGACCGCGCAGCGCCGCGACATCTCCGACCCGGCCGTCATTCACGCCTTTGCCGAGCAGGTACGCGATGTCATTCACCTGGATTACCTGTACGTGCTGACCGTGGCAGATATCAACGCCACCAACCACACGCTCTGGAACAGCTGGCGCGCCAGCCTGCTGCGCCAGCTCTACATGGAAACCAAACGCGCGCTGCGCCGCGGGCTCGAAAACCCGGTCAACAAGACCGAGCGCATCGAGCAGGTGCAACACGAAGCGCTGCAGGCACTGTCGCGCATGGGGGTTGCCGCCGACGCCGCCCGCTCGCTGTGGTCGCGCCTCGGTGATGAATACTTCCTGCGCGAAGACCCGCGTGCGATCGCCCATCACACACAGGCGATTCTGGAGCATCAGAATCCGCAGATCCCGCTGATCACACTGGAGAAGACCTCCTACCGCAGCCACGAGGGCGCCACCGAGATCTTCATCTACACCAAGGATGCCCCCAACCTGTTCGCGGCCACCGTATCCACGCTCGACCAGCTCCACCTCAGCGTGCAGGATGCACGCATCATCGTTAGCGACAACGGCTATGCCTTGAACAACTACACGGTGCTGACCGAGGACAACCTGCCGCTGTCGGATAATCCGGACTATCTGGAAAACATCCGCCAGCGCCTGATCGAGGAGCTCGACGATCCGGAGGACTACCCCGACATTGTCCAGCGCCGCGTGCCGCGCCAGCTCAAGGCATTCGCCACCAAGACCAAGGTACTGATCAGCAACGACCCGAACCTGCAGCAGACGGTGCTCGAGGTGATTACAGCCGACCGCCCCGGACTGCTGGCCCGCATCGGCCACATCTTCGTCGAGTTCGGCATCACGCTGCGCAAGGCAAAGATCGCCAACGTCGGCGAGCGCGTCGAGGACTTCTTCTTCATCACCGACCGCAACGACGAGCCGATCAGCGACCCGGATTTCTGCCAGCGTCTGCAGGAGGCGATCTGCCGCCAGCTCGACGAGCACATCCAGCAGCACAACCACTAAAACCGACAACCACCGGAGACCGGCATGGATACGCAAACCCGCACTGAAATCGAAGCCGCCGTTCTGCGCCGCCTGCTTGAGCATCTGGACGCACGCAAGGATGTGCAGAATATCGACCTGATGAATCTGGCCGGCTTCTGCCGCAACTGCCTGTCGAAATGGTATGCCGCGGAAGCACAGGCCCGCGGCGAGGAGATCGATTACGAGGCCGCGCGCGAAATCATCTACGGCGAGCCCTACGCGCAGTGGAAGGCGAAATATCAGACGGAAGCCTCGGCAGAGCAGCTGGCCGCATTCGAGCGCAATCGCCCCGCCGAGTAAACAGGCTTGGCCGCGCGCTACTGCTGACTCAGCACCCAGGCGCGCTGCACCTGATTCAGATCCACCTCAAGCACGGTGGCATAGGTATCGTCCTGTACCGGGTAGCTCTTGACCACCCGCGCACCGCGCACGATACCGGCCACTGCGGTGCGGAAACGATCATTCTGCACCACCATGTCCTCCACCTGAGCGGTGCCGTACAGGTACTGGCCATGGATGATACCGGCCAGTTCCTGATAGGCGCGCAGTTTGGACGCCCGCATCGCCATCAGCATTTTCTGCTGCGGCGTCTCGCCCGGCTGCAGGCTGATCGGCGCATAGCCGGTCGCCGTGACCCAGTTCGGCTCCGCCGGCGCCTGCTCACGCGGCCGGCTGGGGACATCGGGCAGCGCCTCGACGGTCGCGGTAAAGGTGTGCGCCACGGTTTCACACCCACTCAGCAGCAGCGCCGCCAGCAACGGCAACAGAACGCGGCGGATCTTGGCGTCATTTCTCATCACGGATTCATCCCGGCAGGACCATGGCGGTTTTCGATGATCATCCCGTCGGCAGCGGCCTTGAGCGGATCATAGCCGGGCCAGGCACCTTCCAGACGGGCGGTCGGTATATGGGTCTGCGCCGAGGCCAGCACCTGACGCGTCGTCGTATCCAGCACCCGCGCGTTGATCACCACACCATCCGGATGCTGCGCATAGGTACCGGTCAGCACGAAGTAGATGCGATTGCGACTGCGCAGCAGTGACAGACTCGACGGATCCGGTTCCTGCTTCTGCGTTGTCGTCAGGCTCACGGCACGGTAATCGACCAGGTTGTAACCCAGATGCTCGAGCTGAACGATAAAACTGTCACCGAGGCGCTCCCCCAGCGGACCGGCGTGCTCGCGCTGCATCAGATCATGGAATCTCAGCACGGCCAGCGGCAATCGGCGTACCCGATTTTCATCCAGCCCTCGCGCCAGCTGCTGCGCCATCTGATGCACGGCCTCACTGACCGGATCATACCCCTGCGCACTCGACACAACTGCTTGCAGCGGCGCCGGGTAACCCATCGCCTCGCCACGGCGTACGGCCTTTTCCTGCCGTGGCGCAACCAACTGTTCCATCTGCTGCATCGCTTCGGGCCCGAGACGGTCGATCTGCACCGATGCCGGCTCGTCACGCGTGTTCATCGCACAACCGCTCAGCACAGCCAGCATGCCCGCAACCATCAGCACCTTGCTCATCAATGGCATACCCCTTTTTCCTTTATGCCAATCTACCACAGCCTTGCGCGGCGCCCTACCGCCAGCCGCAGCGCCACGTTGGCATTACCACGGCAAAGAACTGTATGCTACAGGCTCTTGACGCCCCAACCTACTGTATCGGTCACAGACGCCTTATGTTGAGTACTCTTCGCCTGCTGCTGGTGCTGATCGCCGCCTTCACTGCACTGCCTGTGCTGGCCATCCCGGTCGAAGCAGAGGGGCGTGCGGCCATCATCAACGGCGATCTGCACAGCGCGCGCAAGAGTGCGATTCAGGATGCCGCTCAGGCTGCATCGATGCAGGCGGGCGCGTACATCAGCACGACGCAGGAGATCAGCGACGGCGTGCTGTCGCTGGATAACATGGCGATTCGCAGCCTCGGCGAAGTGCGCAATATCGAGGTGATCGACGAGTGGCGGGAAGGCCAGATGTTCCATGTCCGCATTCGCGCCGACGTCGCTGTCGATGACAGCTGTAACGGCAACCCGGGCCTGGCCGACCTGCGCAAGTCGGTCGCGCTGACCCTGTTCCCGCTGCAGGCACCGACTGAGGCCAACACGGGCGCACTTGGCGAGATTCAATGGCAGCTGCCGGCACTGATCGCACAGTCACTGAACGGTGCCGCCGGCATCGAGCCGTACAACCTGTCGCGCCACAATCTGGTCACACGTCCCGACAGCGCCCCGACCCATCTGCTGCCCGAAGGCGCACTGAGCAACGCACTCAGCGGCAGCACACAACTCAAGGCCCAGTTCATCGTGTCCGGTGTGATCCGCGACATGAGCATGCGGATGCCGGTTGGCCCGCGTGAGCCGAATATCCTGGCCGATTGGTACAATCGGGCCGATTACGCCAGCAAACGCCATCTGCGCCGCCTCGTACTCGACCTGTTCATCTATGACGGCTTCAGTGGCGAGCTGCTCGAACAGCGTCGCTACGAAACCGCCGGACGCTGGACCCGCCCCCACGAAGAGCGAACCGGATTCGGTACCTCGGTATTCTGGCAGCAGGACTACGGCCAGAAAGTACAGGCGCTGATCGAGACTATCCGGCAGGATCTGCGCGACAGCCTGAGCTGCAAGCCGTTCATGGCACGCATCACCCGCACCCGTGCCGACGAGGTCTGGATCGATGCCGGCAGCCTGCAGGGCCTCAAGGAGGGCGACAGGCTCACCATCTACCGCCGCCTGACGCATTATGACGAGCAGATGCGCGCCTACTCGGAACTGATCGACACCCGAGTCGAGCTGCGCCTTGAACGCGTGCAGCCGGATATGGCCCGCGGGCGCATTCAGGGCGACAGCCAGAGCCACAATATCCAGCGTAACGATCTCGTCATCGCCCGGCAGACACGCTGAAAACGCCGCCCGTGCAGCACCGTTTTACAACCCGCCACCCGCGATCCATTGACAGCGTACAGGGGCGCTCTTAGGCTTCCCCGCCTGCCGACTATTGCCTGTATCAAGGGAGCCCTATGCCAAGCGAAATCTTTGCCGAACTGGAACAGAAACTGGACAGTCTGATCGAGGAGGTGGAAACACTGCGTCTGGAGATCAGCGAACTCAAGGCGGTCCGCGACGGGCTGCAGCGCGAGCAGGCCGAGACCGAAGCACGCCTGCAGCAGCTGCTCGGCAAGTTCGCCCGTCTGGACGAAAGCGCGGGACTTTGACGCGCCAGCCGTTTGACGCGACGGCCACTCGCCGGCGTCACGCCAGCGGGGCCGATCCAGTGTCGGCCCCGTTCATGCTCGGCGCAGTCCGCGTCGACTGATCAGCGCTGCGTACCGCGGATGCGCACCTCGACGCGACGGTTCATCGCACGCCCGGCCGCACTGTCATTGCTGGCGATCGGATTGCGCTCGCCATACCCCCGGGTGTTGAGGCGCAAGCGATCAACGCCGACCGAGGCCAGATAGTTCGCCACGGCCTGCGCGCGATATTCCGACAGTTCCTGGTTGTACTCGAAGGAGCCGGTCGAGTCGGTATACCCTTCCACGTCGACCATGGTGCGATCGAACTTGATCAGTACCTTGGCCACCGAATCCAGTACCGGATAGAAGCCGGTGTCGATCCGCGTGCTGTCGGTCGCAAAGGTGATGTTACCGGGCATGATCAGGCGGATATCATCGCCGATCCGTTCTACGCGCACGCCGGTGCCTTCCAGCTCCTGACGCAGACGCATCTCCTGCTGGTCCTGATAGTAGCCGATGCCGCCACCGACGGCGCCACCGATCAGCGCCCCGGCCAGCGCCCCTTCATTGCGGTCGCCCTTGCCGGCCACCGCGGCACCGAGAATCGCGCCGCTGAGTGCACCGATACCGGCCCCTTTCGTGGCCTGCGACGTCTTCTGCTCCTGTGTATAGGGGTCAAGTGTCGTACATCCGGACAGCAGCGCCACGGAAAGTGCTGTTGCAACTGCAACTTTGTACATGAAGATCTCCTTCTGCTGAAAAGAGGGTGTGCCGCAGCCGCGCCCGAAGGCTGCGCGCCTGACACGCGTTGTAATTCAGCATAGCTGAATAGCGCATGAAGACCGCGCGAATCGCGCCGGGTTCCCGACACGCTGGCCAGTGCCGGTAACAGCCGATAAAATATGACCGGCCGTTTCATAATTCATTCATCCGCGCGCGTTACCAGTTCGAGGAGTTATCCCTTGTCCCAGCTTCCCGTCATCGTCGGCTTTGGCGGCATCAGCCCGGCCGGCAGAGCATCCTTTCATCATGGCTACCGCCGCCTGATTCTGGACCAGCTCGACCGTGAAAGCCGGCAGGAGACCGTTCTCGGCCTCGGCACGCTGATGGGTCTGGCCACATTCAGCGACGGCAGCTACCTCAATGCCAGCGGCGAGCGCATCGACGCCGCAGAACTGGCCGCCGCGCTCGAGCCGGCCGTACGCAACAACACGCTGATCCGCCGTATTCACCCGGACTGGTTCGATGTCCACGCGGTGACCTTCAACCGCCCCGCCAGCATCCGTGGTGATGAAGATCTGCTGCGTTTTCGCCTGCGTGCACGCCAGCTGCCGGCACAACTGCCGAACAACTGGCAGGTCACCGAACTGGGCACTGGCCAGGTCGAGGTCTGCGTCACCGGCAGCTGCGATCTGATCTTCCCGGACAGCCGCGAAGCGCTGGTTCAGAGCGCCGGCATGCTGCCGACCGGTTTCGAACCCGGGCGCCTGTATCAGTCACGCAACCATCCGCGCGGCCTGCAGATGGCCGTGTATGCGGCATCCGATGCGCTGAATTCGGTGGGCATCGACTACGCCACGATCATGCAGCACCTGAGCCCGGATCAGATTGCCGTCTTTGCCAGCAACTCGATCGGTCAACTCGACGATTACGGCTTTGGCGGCCTGACCAAGTTCCCGGCCCTGGGCAAGCGCACCACCTCCAAGCAGATGCCGCTGGGTTATGCACAGATGCCGGCGGACTTCATCAACGCCTATCTGCTGGGCAACGTCGGTACCACCGGCGGCGCACTCGGCGCCTGTGCCACCTTCCTCTACAACCTCAAGAGCGGTGTCGATGCGATTCGCAGCGGCAAGGCGCGACTGGTCATGGTGGGCGGTTCCGACGCTCCGGTCACCCCGGAGGTGATCGAAGGTTTCCGTGCCATGGGCGCGCTGGCCGAAGACAAGCAGCTGGCTGCACTGGACGGTCTCGACGCCCTCAGCGACGACGACTACCGCCGCGCCTGCCGCCCGTTCGGTGATAACTGCGGCTTTACCATCGGCGAATCGAGCCAGTTCCTGGTGCTGATGAGCGATGATCTGGCACTGCAGCTCGGTGCCGATATTCATGGCTGCGTGCCCGACGTTTTCGTCCACGCCGACGGCCACAAAAAATCGATTTCGGCCCCCGGTGTCGGCAACTACCTGACCCTCGGCAAATCGGCCGCACTGGTGCGCAGCATGCTGGGCGAGGTGTCGCTGCGCCAACGCAGCTACGTGCAGGCACACGGCACCAGCACGCCGCAGAACCGGGTCACCGAATCGCATGTCATCAACGAGATCGCCCGCGCCTTCGCGATCGACGGCTGGACGGTGTCCGCGGTCAAGGCCTACCTCGGCCACTCACAGGGCACCGCCGGCGGCGACCAGATCATGGCGTCGCTCGGGCTCTGGCGCTATGGTGTGATTCCCGGCCTGACCACAACACCGTCCATCGCCGACGACGTTCACCGCAGCCACCTGAATCTGCCGCTGGCCCACCTTGAAGTCGGCACCGAGCAGATGGATTCGGTGCTCGTCAACGCCAAGGGCTTTGGCGGCAACAACGCCACCGCCTGCATCATGGCGCCGCATATCGCCGAGCAGATGCTCGAGCGCCGCCACGGCAAGCAGGCGCTGGCACAGTGGCGTGAACGCCGCGAACAGGTCCGAGACGCCGCGTGCACATACGATACCGAAGCGACCCGCGGCCTCGCCCGCCCGACCTACCGGTACGATCATAATGTCCTCAACGGTGAGGACCTGTCGATCAGCGATCGCGAGATTCGTCTGCCCGGCTACAGCAACCCGGTCAGCCTGAGCCTGACCAACCCGTACGAGGACATGTGCTGAGGACAACTCCGGCACCGAACGGCATTCAGAGGGAGACCTGATGAAAAAGACGCTGCTGACACCGCTGTTTGCACTTGCACTCGGCGGCTGTATCGATACCGGCAATCTGCTGCAGACTGCGCCGGGCGTCGGCGAATACTACACCCTCGACAGCGAACGGCTGATTCTGTGCCAGGGCCAGAGCAACCAGTGCCACCGCCTCAGCGTGATCGTATCCGAGCGCCGTTTCCTGACGCCGGTGGAGAACGCCTACGGCAGCCGCATCAGCGGCCCCAACTACCCGTTGCAGCTGGCCCGCACGCTGATCACACCGCCGGGCGGCGAATATGAGGCGGAGCCGATCGGCGACAGCGGCCGTTACTACCGCCTGCCGGTCAACCGCCAGACCGACGCCGCCTGGCAGGCCCTGAGCAACGCCTTCGAGAGCATCTACAACACTCAATGAAGTGCCAGCAGACGACGGGCCGTGGCGCTCGTTGTCTGCCCCACCTCCTGTGCCGATATCCCGCGCAGGTCGGCGATAATATTAGCGACCTCGGCCACCCGCTGCGGACGGTTGGGTTCGTCGCGCCAGCCGCTCAACGGCATATCCGGCGCATCGGTCTCCAGCACCAGCCACTCCAGCGGCAACTCCGCTGCCAACCGCCGCAGCCGGGTGGCCCGCGCATAGCTGATCGCCCCCCCGAAGCCGAGCCTGAAACCGAGCTGCGCATACTGCCGTGCCTGCTGCTCACTGCCGGAGAACGCGTGGACGATACCGCCACGCGGCAGCGCCAGCCGTCGCAGCAGACTGAGCACCTGATCGTGCGCCTTGCGCACATGCAGCAGTACCGGCAGATCAGCGTTTTTTGCGATCTTCAGCTGCGCTGACAGCAGCTCGATCTGTGCCTGTCGATCGGCAGCATCAATCTGAAAATCGAGCCCGATCTCGCCGATCGCCACCAGTCGCTCACGCTGCGCCTCGACCGCATGCTGCAGGCGTTGCAGGTGCTCCGGCCGATGCTGAGCCATGAAGCAGGGGTGCAGCCCCAGCGCCGGATAGAGTTGAACACCATCCCCGTGCTGACACAGCCGCAACACAGCCTCCCAATGCTCGGCGCTGACACCGGGCACGACAATCGCCGTGACGCCAAGCGCGCGGGCACGGGCGATCGCCGCGTCACGCCAGCCATCAAAGGCGGGGAAATCAAGATGACAGTGGGTATCAATCAGCATGGCAGGAGTATGGCACAAAGCGCGCGCACGCCGAATGCGCGATCGGGCAGCAACCGGCGGCGTATCCCGACACCACAGCGGGTACCGGTGCAGGGTACGGCGGGGGCTGGCGCGGCGTCAGCGGCACGCCAGCCCGGACAGGCCGGACAGGCCGGACCTCAGTGCTCGCGCGTTGCGCGGAACGCGATATCGGGCCAGCGCTCTTCGGTCAGCGACAGGTTGACCCGGGTCGGCGCCAGATAGGTCAGCAGGCCGGCACCGTCATAGGCCAGGTTGTCATACGCCTTACGCTCAAACTCGGCCAGCATCTTGTTGTCCTTGCACTCGACCCAGCGCGCCGTCGCCACGCTGATGCCCTCGTAGACGCACTCGACCTTGTATTCGTCCTTGAGCCGGAACACCACCACCTCAAACTGCAGCTGACCGACGGCACCCAGAATCAGATCATTGTTTTTCAGCGGCTGGAACAGCTGCACCGCGCCCTCTTCCGACAGCTGCTGCAGACCTTTCTGCAGCTGCTTCATCTTCAGCGGGTCGGTCGGGCGCACGCGCCGGAACATCTCGGGCGCAAAGTGCGGAATACCGGTGAACTTGAGCGACTCGCCCTCGGTGAAGGTGTCACCGATCTGGATCGTACCGTGGTTGTGCAGGCCGATGATGTCGCCGGACCAGGCGGTTTCCACGTTTTCACGGTCACCGGCAAGGAAGGTCACGGCGTCCGCGATCTTCACATCCTTGCCGATGCGGACGTGGCGCATCTTCATGCCGCGGGTGTAGCTGCCGGAGCAGATACGCATGAACGCGATACGGTCACGATGCTTCGGGTCCATGTTCGCCTGGATCTTGAAGACAAAACCGCTGAACGTCTCTTCGCTGGATTCCACCGCGCGGGTTTCGGTGGCACGGGCCGGCGGTGCCGGTGCCCACTCGACGAAATCGTCGAGCATCTCACGCACGCCGAAATTGCCCAGCGCAGTACCGAAATACACCGGCGTCAGCTTGCCCGCCAGATAGGCGTCCTGATCCCAGGGGTGGGTCGCACCGCGTACCAGCTCGATCTCGTCAACGAAGTCGTCGTAGTCATCTTCCAGCAGTTCACGGGCGGCATCGGAGTCCAGCCCCTGAATCAGCTTCGGCTCCGCCAGCGTGTGTCCCTGCCCCGGTGTGAACAGGTGCAACGTGTCGGTATAGAGGTTATAGACCCCCTTGAAGCGCTTGCCCGAACCGATCGGCCAGTTGATCGGCGCGGCCTCGATCTTCAGCACCTCCTCGATCTCATCCAGCAGCTCGATCGGGTCACGGATATCGCGGTCCAGCTTGTTGACGAACGAGAAAATCGGCGTGTCGCGCAGGCGGCAGACTTCCATCAGCTTGATGGTTCGCTCCTCGACACCCTTGGCACCGTCGACCACCATCAGCGCCGAGTCCACCGCGGTCAGCGTGCGATAGGTATCCTCGGAGAAGTCTTCGTGCCCGGGCGTATCGAGCAGGTTGACGATGCGCTCCTTGTAGGGAAACTGCATCACCGATGACGTGATGGAGATCCCGCGCTCCTGTTCCATGCTCATCCAGTCCGACGTGGCGTGACGATCGCTGCCGCGCCCTTTCACGGTACCCGCGACCTGGATCAGCTGACCGATCAGCAACAGCTTTTCGGTGATCGTCGTCTTACCGGCGTCGGGGTGGGAGATGATGGCGAAGGTGCGTCGCTTGGCGACTTCCTGCTGAACGGCGTGTGACATCGCTTTGGTGCTTCCAGATTGGCAACTCGCCCGACCCGCACACAGCCGGTCGGAAAGTGATCGATTCAAAAGGGTGCTATTCTCGCCGATCCGCGCGCGCGGAACAATTGCAGCGCCGACAGCAGCCCCGGGGTGCGACCAAGTGTCTCATGCCGAGCGCCCGGTCGGGGGCTATAATGGCGTGTCGTTCGACACGAGGACCCTATTCCCGATGCCCGGCTATCACGAGACCCTGCTGCAGCTGACCTATATCCGGGTTGCGACGCTGTTCGGCATCTGCGCCATGCTGCTGACGGCGATCTATGTGTTCGCGGCGTCGGTCGCGGTCTGGCCGATGGCGGCAACGCTGGCGGTTATCGCACTGGTCAACCTGTTTACCTACGCCCGCCTGCATTCACGCTGGCCGGTGACCGAACCAGAGCTGTTCAGCCAGCTCTGCGCCGATGCCGTGCTCTACGGTGCGCTGATCTACCAGACCGGCGGCGCCACCAACCCGTTCATTTTCCTGCTGCTGATGCCGCTGCTGATCTCGGCGGCGACCCTGCCATGGCGCTACACCTGGCTCATGGCCCTGCTGGTTATCCTGCTGTACAGCTCGCTGCTGCACTATTACCTGCCGGTCCTGCCGCCCACGACCGCCCACAGCCACAGCCTGAACGCACTGTTCGACCTGCATATCACCGGCATGTGGCTCAACTTCCTGTTCACGGTGCTGCTGATTACCTGGTTTATCGTGCGCATGCAGCAGATCATGCGCCGTCAGGAAGGCCGTCTGATTCGCGAACGTGAGCGCCGGCTGCAGGACCAGCAACTGGTCTCGCTGGCCAGTTTCGCCGCCGGCACCGCCCATGAGCTGGGCACCCCCCTTTCGACGATGAGCATCCTGCTCAACGAGATGGCGGCGGAGCACCGCGAACCGGAGCTGGCCGAGGATATCGCGCTGCTGCGCCAGCAGGTCGACGCCTGCGCGCAGCGGCTGCAGGCGATGACACGCAGCGCCCGCGAAGCCGGCCGCGCCGAGCCGATGCCGGTCACCGACATGCTGGACCAGCTGCTCGACCAGTGGCAGCTGATGCGCCCGCAGGCGCGCTACCGGCTCAATGTGGTCGGCGCCGGTTCCGCTCCGGTACTCGATGCAACGCCCCAGCTGCGACAGGCGCTGACCAACCTGCTCAACAATGCCGTCGATGCCAGCAACGATGAAATCAGCATCGAGCTGGATTGGGATGCAACCCAGGTGTGGCTGCGGATCCGTGACACCGGGCCGGGGCTGCCACTGGAGCGTTCGGAGTCGCTGGGCCATCCGTTCGTGACCACCAAGGGTCGGGGGCTGGGCATCGGCCTGTTCCTGACCGCCACCACCCTTGCGCAGCAGGATGGCGACGTCCGTCTGTATAACCACCCCGCAGGCGGTACGCTGACCGAAGTCCGCCTGCCGCTCACATCCGCCCACAGGGAGTCAACGCCATGAGCACGCCCTTTCTGATCGTTGATGATGACCCGACCTTTACCCGCGTTCTGTCCCGGGCCCTGACGCGGCGTGGCTATGACGTCAGTGTCGCGCGCAATGTCGGTGAAGCGATCGAGCAGGCGCGCCAGCAGCCGCCTCAGCTGGCGAGCGTCGATCTGAAGATGGAGGGCCCGTCGGGGCTGGAGCTGATTGAAGCCCTGAAGGCGATCAGCCCCGAAGTGAGAATTCTGATTCTGACCGGCTACGCGAGCATCGCCACCGCCGTCGATGCGATCAAGCTCGGCGCCGTGAACTACCTGCCCAAACCGGCCGACGCCGACCAGATTCTGGCCGCGCTGTCACAGGACAGCGCCGACCCGGCACAGCCGATCAGCGCCGACCCGATGTCGGTCGATCGCCTCGAGTGGGAACATATCCAGAAGGTCCTGTCGGAACACGACGGCAACATCTCGGCCACCGCCCGCGCACTCGGAATGCACCGCCGCACGCTGCAACGCAAGCTGCAGAAGCGCCCGGTCAGGCGCTAGAGCAGACAGATCACTTCTAACCTTTGCTGAACGCCAGTGACTGAAGGAACGTGTCCAGGACCATGTTTGGCCTCATTCCCCTGCGAGTAACTGCCGCATATTTAATTTCATAACTCATTTTTTCAGTGCAAAGAGAGCGCATCTGCCCCGACCGCACCCAGCGTTCAGCGTAATGATCTGGAAGAAACCCAATATATAGCCCGGTCAGTATCATGAATGCTATTCCCTCCCGGTCAGATGCCCTGGCCGTAACGTTCAGTTGCGCCAGCATCTTTTTCATAGCGGGGCAAAGCGCGAAGCTCTGCCCCACCGCTTCCTGCTCGGCCAATAGTTCGATGCTGATAGCCTCATCTCTGTGTGCAAACAACGGGTGACCGGAGCTGCAATAAAGGTTCGAGGTTTCGCTGTATAGCGGGTTATACGCCAGCCCCGAAACTTTCTGAACCTGAGGCACAACCCCCAGATGTAGCTGACCATCGACAACTCCACGTTCGACGATACCAGGCGACAGCATACGGATGTCGATACTGACATCAGGGCCCTGCGCCTTCAGCGCCGCCAGAGCCCGTGTCACCGACATATGCGGCAGAGTCACCAAGTTATCGGTAATACCGATAACCAGTTCCCCCTTGAGCTGTTGATGAATAGAGTTTATCTCGGTGCGGAAGCCGTCCAGCGCGGTATGCAGCTGCAGCAGCGCCCGGTACGCCTGCCGGCCCTCATCGGTGAGGGCAAAGCCGGCGCGACCGCGCTGACACAGTCTAAGCCCGAGCCGCTTTTCCAAGTCCGCCATGCTGGCACTGATCGCCGAGCTGCTGACGTTGAGCTCCGCCTCCGCCTGGGCAAATCCACCTGCCTCCACCACGGTGCGAAACACTTTCAGCAGACGCAGATCGATATCGCTGATCTGCCCAAGCAGCTTTTTAGTCATTGAATCAGCCTTTGGCACTAGCTTTTGGTCGACTCAGCCACTGCATTGGCAGCGCTCTTTCAAAACGACGACAGGCATTCAGCACCAGCGCATCTGCGCCTTTGGCGCCAACGATCTGCAGGCCAACCGGCAAACCATCCACCAAGCCACAGGGTGAGGTCGATGCAGGTTGCTGCGTCAGGTTGAAGGGGTAGGAGAACGGCGTCCACTCCATCCAATATTTCTGACTGTCGTCGGTGGTATCGCGACCCGCTTCGAAGGCCTTGATTGGCAGAGTCGGGGTCACCAGCAGATCGTACTGCTGATGGAACTCGTCCATTTTTATCCCTAGGGCAGCTCGCGCATCGACCGCCTTCATATAATCGATGATATCGATCTTCATGCCCTGCTCTCCAATGGCACGAAAGCCCGGATCAAGAAGGCCCCGCTGCGCTTCGGTCATACTGCTGACCACCTTGCCCGCACCGGCAAACCAAAGTGTGGAGAACATCTCCAGCGGATCGCTGAAACCGGGATCCACCTCTTCCACCTCGGCACCCAGCTCAATCAGTGTGGCTACCGCTCGGTCGACACAGGCACGCACGCCGGGATCCACATCCACGTAGCCCAAGGTTGGACTGTAAGCGATCTTCAGCCCTTCGAGCGGACGGTCGAGGATATCGATCCAGTAACCATCAAACTTGCGGTCGGAGTACCAGTCTCGGTGATCCGGCTGTGCTACTGCATCCATCATCAACAGGCTGTCTTCAACGGTGCGAGTCATGGGCCCGAGGTGAGACAGAGTCGTCATGGCGCTGGCCGGCCACTGCGGGATATAACCGAAGGTTGGCTTGATACCGAACACGCCGCAGAAGCCGCCGGGTATACGGATAGAGCCACCGGCATCGCTGCCTTGGTGCAGCACACCCATGTTCAACGCCGCCGCTGCCGCCGCGCCGCCGGAGGAACCACCAGCAGTTTTGCCGGTATCCCAAGGGTTGCGGGTCACACCGGTGGCACGACTGTCGGTGACGCCCTTCCAGCCAAACTCCGGTGTGGTGGTTTTACCCAGGATCACGGCGCCGGCCTCACGCATGCGGGCACTGAACGGTGCATCTTCTGTAGCCAGCTCATCGGTGCTGGTCAGCGAGCCGCTGCGGATCGGCATACCGGCGACTTTGGTCAGGTCCTTGATCGAACAGGGCACACCATCGATAGGCCCCAACGCTTCGCCCTTGAGCCAGCGCTGTTCCGAGGCTTTGGCGCTTTCCAGCGCTGATTCCTCAGCCACATGGCAGTAGGCGTTAACCTCGGTGTTGCAGGCTTCGATCCGTGCCAGCGCCGCGCGGGTGGCGTCCAGCGGAGAGAGTTCGCCAAGACGATAGAGACGCCCCAGCTCCATGGCTGTCAGATCGGCGATCTCTTCGTATCGGTTGTTGCTCATTTGCCCCCCTCAATTCCTGCCGCATTCACCAGCGCATTCAGCAGCACCGATGCACCAGCCGCTAGATCATCGGCGTCCGCACGTTCCATCTCGTTATGGCTGATGCCTCCCTCGCAGGGCACGAAGATCATACCGGCGGGCGCTTTCTCCGCCAGGAATATGGCATCATGACCGGCGCCGCTGACGATATCCATATGCCCGTAGCCCAGCGCTGCTGCCGCATCACGTACGTAGGAAACGCAGTTATCGGCGAAATAGAGCGGCGCAAAATCGGCCGTGGGTGTTAGACTGACCTGAACGCCATGCAACTCTTCAAGCTCTACGATTTTCGCTTTCAGCCCATTCACCATGGCATCCAGCGCCTGCTCTTCCAGATGGCGGAAGTCGACGGTCATGTTGACCTGGCCGGGAATCACGTTACGTGAGCCGGGGAACAGATCCAGACAGCCCACAGTGCCGCGGCCATGAGGCGCATGTTCCAGAGCAGTGCGGTTCACGAAGGTGATCAACTCAGCCGCCACCAGGCCCGCATCGTGGCGCAGTGACATAGGCGTGGGCCCTGCGTGGGATTCAACACCCTGGATACTGAGATCGAACCACTTCTGGCCGAGGGCGCCAATCACCACACCGATAGTTTTCTCGGCATCTTCCAGTATCGGCCCCTGTTCGATATGAGCTTCAAAATAAGCCCCTACCGGGTGGCCGGGAACAGGCTTTTCACCGGCGAAGCCGATCTTAGAGAGCGCTTCACCGACGGAGATGCCGTCAGCATCTCTGATCGCCAAGGTATGTTCTAGTTCAAATTCACCGGTGAATACCCCAGAGCCCATCATGCAGGGCGGGAAACGGCAGCCCTCCTCGTTGGTCCAGGCGACCACTTCTACCGGTGCCCTGGTTTTGATGCCGAGATCGTTCATGCGGCGGATCGACTCGAGGCCAGCCATCACGCCGAAGCAGCCATCAAACTTGCCGCCGGTGGGCTGTGTATCGATATGGCTGCCGGTCATCACCGGCGGCAGCGAGTTATCCCCCCCCGGGCGGCGCACAAAAATATTGCCGATCTGGTCGATGGAAACCTCGCAACCGGCCTCCTTGCCCCAGCTGATAAAGAGCTCACGTGCCTGGCGGTCCAGGTCGGTCAATGCCTGGCGATTGAGCCCGCCCTTGTCGGTTTCGCCGATCTTTCCCTGTTCCATCAAGGTGTTCCAGAGGCGATCGCGATCTACGGTCAGGAGCCCTTCCAGCGGCATCCCTTGAGTGTTCATATCCATTATCTTGTCCTGTTTGTCGCGTTAAACGGCGAGATAGCGATCTTTAACCGCCTGTTCCTGGCGGAATTGCTCGCCGGTGCCGCTATAAACCACTTGGCCCTGCTCGATGACGTAATGCCGATCGGCCAGCTTTTCACACACCGCCAGGTTCTGTTCCACCAGCAGTACCGATACGCCGGCCTCACGGATCTTGCCGAGAATGCGCACGATCTCGTCGACGATTACCGGTGCCAGCCCCTCGGTAGGCTCATCCAGCAGCAGCAGTTTCGGATCGTTCACCAGTGCCCGGGCGATGGCCAGCATCTGCTGTTCACCACCGGACAGCGCGTTGCCGCCGTTTTTGCGGCGCTCATAAAGGCGCGGGAACATTTCGTACACATCACTGAGGCTCCAGCGGCTGCTAGCACGCACGGCGATAGCGAGGTTCTCCTCGACGCTGAGCAGGCCGAAGATGCCGCGATGCTCGGGCACCAGCGACACGCCACGGCGGGCGATCTCGAACACCTCCTTGCCGATCAGCTCTTCGCCATCAAAAACGATGGAGCCCTCAGCCGGGCGCACGATGCCGGCGATACTGCGCAGCGTGGTGGTCTTGCCGGCGCCGTTACGCCCCAGCAGCGTGACCAACTCCCCCGGGTTAACCTCGAGGGAGATTCCTTCAAGCACATGGCTTTTGCCGTAGTAGGAATGAATCCTGTTGACCTCGAGCTTCATGATCCGCTCTCCCCCAGATACGCTTTCTTGACCCGCTCATCGCCGCGCACCTCTTCCGGCTCACCCTCTATCAGGATATTGCCCTGGTGCATGACGGTGATCCGGTCGGAGATCGACATCACCAGCTTCATGTTGTGCTCGATCAACATAACGGTGTGATCCTTGCCGAGCTCCGAGATCAGCTGCGTCATCACCGGAATATCGTCCACCCCCATGCCGGAGGTCGGCTCGTCGAGCAGCAGCAGCTCAGGATCGCTGCACAGCGACATGCCGACTTCGAGCACGCGCTGCTGACCGTGCGAGAGATCCCCCGCATCGGTATTCGCCAGGTGTGTCAGCTTGATCCGCTCCAGTACCTCATCGGCTTTCTCCAGGTGCTTGGACCTGTGCGTGTCGGAGTACCAAAACGCCAGCGCTCCCAGTCCATCACGCCCTTGGGCAGCAAGACGCAGGTTCTCGCGCACACTCAGGTTCTGGAACAAGCTGGTGATCTGGAACGAACGTGACATGCCGGAGGAGACACGCTTGTGCGCTGGCTGGCGCGTCAGGTCCTTGCCATCAAAACGGATCTTGCCACAGGAGGGACGACGCTCACCGGTGAGGCAGTGAAACAAGGTTGTCTTGCCCGCACCGTTGGGTCCAATCACGGTATGGATGGTGCCGCGACGAATCCTAAGATCCACGCTGCCAAGCGCCGCGAAAGCTCCATAACGCAAGCCGAGCTGTTCAGTTTCGAGAATATAATCGCTCATCACTTGGCCTCCGCTTCCTTGCTGGAATCTTTACAAGAGACTGCGCCATCACCGCTTTGGTCTTCTTTCCAGCGCTTAATCAGAGACTCAACGCCACCCCAGAGACCGGACGGCATGAACAGCACTACGGCGATCAGAGCAATACCCAAGATAATCATCCAGCGCGGCCACACCGAAGAGAGCAGGTCGCCGAGCATGACGATGGAACCTGCACCCAGCAGAGAACCCAGCAGCGAACCGGTGCCACCGATGATCGTCATGATCAGGATGTTCTCGGACATCAGCAGCTCGATGTTGGAGAGCGGCGCAAAGTTAAGCAGCATGGCGTAGAGCGCACCAGCAATACCGGTTATACCGCCCGAAATTACGAAGGCGAGCAGCTTGAAGTGATTGGTGGAGAAACCCACAGCCGAGGCACGCCCTTCGTTCTCACGGATAGCCACCAGCGTGGTGCCAAACGGTGAATGGATCACCCGGCGTGCAAACACGAAGATCAGCATGAACATGACGGCCACGAAGGTGTAGAAGGCGTAGCTTGAGGTCAAGTCAGATATTTCAAAGCCGAACAGCGTCAGCGGCGGGCGCGGCACATCGAGCAGACCGTTATCGCCGCCGGTCCAGTCACTCAGCGTATAGGCCAGGAAGTACGCCATCTGCGTAAACGCCAGCGTCAGCATGACGAAGTAAATACCGGTACGACGGATAGCCAGCAGACCTACCAGTGCCGCTAGCGCGGCACCTGCAATCATCGACGCTAACAGTGCACCGAGCAGGCCGAAGCCCAGATGGATCATTGTCA
The DNA here is from genome assembly GCA_030602245.1 of Marinobacterium sp. Taxonomy (GTDB): domain Bacteria; phylum Pseudomonadota; class Gammaproteobacteria; order Pseudomonadales; family Balneatricaceae; genus Marinobacterium_D. The sequence continues at coordinate 1,098 of JAUWAC010000005.1, read as the reverse complement.
GCGAGGCCACATAGGCACCACCACCGAAGAAGATCGCCTGACCGAAGGACAACAGGCCGGTGTAACCCAGCAGCAGGTTACAGCCGAGTGCCGCCAGGGCGAAGATCAGGATTTCTGTCGCCAGCGTCGCTGATGGCAGCAGCAGCGGCATCAGTACTACGGCTGCGAGGGCCGCCAGGGTAACGCCACCAAAGATGGAAGCTTGTTTCTTGGAAGTATCCATTATGTCCTCCCGAACAGACCGTAAGGTCTAAGCAGAATCACCACCGCCATCGCGCCATAGATCATCAGGCTCGCGCCCTGGGGCCAGATGGTGGTCATCATGCTCTGCACCAGCCCCACCAGCAGACCGCCCACCAGTGCACCGCTGAAGGAACCCATACCGCCGATCACCACAACAACGAAGGCAAGACCAAGCACTTCAGGTCCGATAAACGGATGCACACCGCGAATCGGTGCCGCCAGCACACCGGCCAGACCGGCAAGGCCAACACCCAGCGCAAAGGTCAGCGCAAAGAGCTTATGGATATGAGTACCAAGCAGAGACACGGTTTCTGCGTCTTCACTACCGGCACGCACCAAAGCACCGAAGCGGGTGCGCTCGAGTAATAGCCAGAGACCCACCGCAATCATCGCGGTAAACAGAATCACGAACAGACGGTACTTGGGATAAAAGAAGTCACCCATGCGGAACACACCGCTCAACGCTTCGGGCACGGCCACAGTTTTACCAATGGGCCCCCATACAGCGATGCTAAGCTCCTGAATGATCAGTGCGATTCCGAGCGTAATCAGAATATGAAAGGTGTGCGGCAGGTGGTAGGCTCGGCGGATCAATGTCTTTTCCGTTACCCAAGCCAGCATTGCTACGGCAACCGGCGCCACGACCAACGCCAGCCAAAAATTCCCGGTCAGAGAGACCAGCGTAAAACAGAGGTAGGACCCCAGCAGGTAATAGGCCCCCTCTGTCAGGATAATTGACGCGCTCTTTGTTAAACTCTCTTAATCATTCAGGGGCGTTGGGAGATCTGTATGCCTCGTTACTCCGATGAGCGACGTCAGGCCGTAGTGGCCAAGCTGTTACCACCGTACAACCAG
>JAUWAC010000010.1 GCA_030602245.1 Marinobacterium sp. | reverse complement strand
CCGTTCTGCTCAAGGTATAAACAACGCTAAATGAATTCACTTAGGTTGCTTGTCTTGAGATCTAAGCTTTGTGTGCTCGATCCCGACAAGCGCCCACACGAATTACCTGATCGACTTGTTAAAGAGCGTGCTGAGCGACCGCTGAATCCGTCGTCTCAAGCGAGGCGCATATCTTAGCGCCTGCGGTTTCAGTGTCAACCTGTTTTTTCGTTTCGTTTTAGCCGGTTAGGTGACTATCGCGAAGCGGGTTGCCGCTGAAGTGGTGGCGTATTCTACTGACAGCCGATGTACTGTCAACCGTTTTTTACCCACTCAAGCGGAATTCTTTTTATGACTTGCGAGAACGCTTCTTCTCGCGATGTTTGAGCTCCTTGATATGCTGGCGCTGGCGCTCCTTTTTCGCCAACTGACGCGGCGTCAGCGTGTTGCGCTTGCCGGCAAACGGGTTCTCACCGGTACGGAACTCGAAGCGAATCGGCGTCCCTCTGACCTTGAGCACTTTAGTAAAGCGATTCTCAAGATAACGCTTGTACGACGCGGGCAGTGCATTGGTCTGATTCCCGTGCACGACGATGATCGGCGGATTCGACCCGCCCTGATGAGCGTAGCGCAGTTTGATACGGCGATTGTTTACCGTTGGCGGCTGGTGGTCTGCCACCACATCTTCGAGCAGCCGCGTCAGATGGTTGGTCGACCACTTGGCCATCGCACAGTCATAGGCTTCGTCAATCGAGCGATACAGCTCGCCAACGCCGGAGCCGTGCAGTGCCGAGATGAAGTGAAAGCGGGCAAAGGCGGCAAACGCCAGTCGACGTTCGACCTGCGCCTTGACCGTTTCCTTCTGCTCCTGACTCATGCCATCCCACTTGTTCAGTGCCACAACCAGTGCACGCCCCGAATCGATCACGAACCCGAGCATATGCAGATCCTGATCGGTGACCCCTTCACGCGCATCGATGACGGCAACCACGACGTTCGCATCCCGAATCGCCTGCAGCGTTTTGACGATGGAAAACTTCTCCACCGCTTCGCGGATATTCTTGCGCCGGCGCACCCCGGCTGTATCGATCAGCGTGTAGGGCTGGCCGTCACGTTCATAGGGGATGTAGATACTGTCACGGGTGGTGCCCGCCTGATCGAACACCACCACACGCTCTTCACCGAGCATGCGATTCACCAGCGTCGACTTGCCGACGTTAGGACGCCCAACGATCGCGATCCGCACCCCGGAGTCGCTTTCATCTGAGTCTTCTTCATCATCGGCCGGCGCTTCGATACCCAGATCATCCAGTGTCAGATCGATCAGGGCCGTGACACCACGGCCATGGGCGGCGGCGATCGTCAGCGGCTCACCCAGACCAAGGCCAAAAAACTCGGCCCGTGCCACCTCCGGATCGAGCCCGTCGGTCTTATTGACGACGAGATAGCATTTCTTCTGTTCGCGGCGCAGATGATTGGCGATCATTTCATCAGCCGGATTCAGACCAGCGCGGCCATCGACGAGAAACAGCACGACGTCAGCCTCATCGATCGCCAGCAGGGACTGCTCTGCCATCACCTTGTCGATACCGCTTTCGTCACCGGAGATACCGCCGGTATCGATCACGATGTAGTCGCGATTACCGACACGCCCTTCGCCATACTTGCGATCCCGGGTCAGACCGGGAAGATCCGCCACCAGCGCATCACGCGAGCGCGTCAGACGGTTGAACAGAGTGGATTTGCCGACATTGGGTCGACCGACCAGTGCAATCACCGGAAGCATAGGGTTCACCTGAAAACAGCACGGCGGCACCCCGTCTAAACGAGGTACCGCCGAGTCACGCAGTTGAATTCAATCAGTTCAGCTTGAGCGCCGCCAGACGGCCATCGTTGCTGAACGCATAAAGCGTATCCTCGACCACCACCGGTTCACTGTAGAGACCGGAGGCGTCGAAATTATACCGCGCCACGAAGTGACCATCGATCTGCGACAGGAAATGCAGATACCCCTGCGCATCGCCGACGACCACCGTATTGCCCAGTGCCACCGGCGACGTCAGACGACGGTAACGCAGTGCATCCTGATGCCACACGCTGGCACTGCTGCCGGCATCAAACGCACTGACCGCGTCCTCGGCGGAGATGGCATATACGTTGCCAAAACCGGCAGCAAGACTGCGGTAGCTGGAGAAGTCCTTCGCCCAGAGCACCTGTGCACCGTACGGATTAAGCGCCAGCAAACGGCCCTGATAGCTGCCGACAAATACAGTGCCGTTGTAAATCAGCGGGCGACCGTCGACATCGACGATTCGCTCCAGCTCCGAGCGTCCTTCGGCCAACGCCACCCGCTGCTCCCAGATCGCATTGCCGCTCGCGTTATCGACCGCGATCAGCTTGCCATTGGCAAATCCCGCCAGGGTCACATTGGGTGTCAGCACCGGCGCGCTGGTACCGCGCAGGCTCAGCTGCGGAATCTGGCTGTCGAACGTCCAGCGCGGCGCACCGGTGACACGATCGAACGCGGCCAGCTGTCCGTTGATGACCTGTACCACCACGAGGTTGTTGTTTATCTGCGGCTGTGCGACGACTTCAGAGGCCACCTGACCACGCCAGCGCTCCTCACCGCTCGCGCTGTCGAGCGCGATCACTTCACCCTCGTCATTCACCACCACCAAAGTACCGAAACCGGCGCCGACACCGCCAAGCAGCGTCTCTTCCAGCTCGACACTCCAGGCTTCACGCCCCGTGGTACGGTCTACAGCGACAACGCGACCATCGCGCGACGCGGCGAAGACGAATTCATCACCGACAGCGGGCGCAAACTGGTGATACAGGGAACCGGGCCCGGAGCCGATATCGGTTTCCCATACCACCTGCACCTGCTTCTCCGGCTCGAAGTCGACCAGCGGCGAAGGCTCCACTTCGCTGCGCCCGCCCCAGAAACCGCAGCCGCTGACCAGCGCCGCCAGGGATACGGCACTCAGCGTCTGTACCCAGCGTTTCATGACTGCTCTCCTGCCGAGACGTTGTCACGCTTCATCATCAGAATCGGCTGCGCCTGACGGCCGGCCGTTTCCAGTGCACGCTCATACGCCTGGCGCGCCTGCGCCTGCTGCCCCATGGCTACGAACACATCGCCACGCAGCTCGTTGACGGCTGCGGCATAGTACCGCTCGTCGGCGCCATCGAGCAGTGCAGCGGCTGCACCGGCATCCCCCTGCGCAAGCTTGATGCGCGCCGCCCGCAACAGTGCCAGCTGCTTAAGCTCATTCTGTTCGGCATGTTCGCGCACCCAGTCAAGTTCCGACAGCGCAGCCTCCAGATCACCGGCATCCACGGCGACCCGCGCCATCAACAGCGCTGCCATCGACGCATACCCGGAGTCGGCGAACTCACCTTTCAATGTCGTCGCCAGATGCTCAGCCGTGGCCCGCTGTTCCGACGCATCGGGCGCACCGCGCACAGCCAGCACGGCATCGACCAGGTTCTGGTAGTTGACCGACGCTTCCGTTGCCTTGTTAGCCTGGTAGCGCTGCCATGCCTGCCAGCCCAGCACAAGGGCCACAGCCAGAGCGATCCCGAGCAGCAGCGAACTGCCGTTCTTCTTCCACCAGTTCTTGATCGCTTCTACCTGTTCCTCTTCGGTGCGCAATTCTGCCACGATCGTCTCACTCCTGATCTTCAACAAACATGCTCGCGAGCGTATCGGCAAGCTGCTCCACCGGCACCTGCCGCTGCTCCAACGCTTCGCGCAGCGGTTTTACCGTCACCACACCGGCACGGCATTCATCATCGCCGAGCAGCAGCGCGATACGTGCACCGCTACGGTCGGCTTTTTTCATCTGGCTCTTGAAGCTGCCGCCACCGCAGTGCAGCTGAATGCGCAGCCCGGTCTGCTCACGCAGCGTATCCACCAAACCGAACAGGCGCGCAAAGGCCTCATCACCCATCGCCATGGCGTAGATATCCACCTGCTGCCGCACCGCGTCGGGTACTTTGCCCAACGTCTCCAGCAGCAGAATCAGCCGCTCGACCCCCATGGCAAAACCGACCGCCGGCGTCGGACGCCCGCCGAGCTGTTCAACCAGCCCATCGTAGCGGCCACCTGCACAGACCGTGCCCTGAGCCCCCAGCTCATCGGTAATCCACTCGAACACGGTTTTGCCATAGTAATCGAGCCCGCGCACAAGGCGTGCGTTGACCTCATAGGCGACACCGGCCTGATCCAGCAGTTTGCAGAGCCGCTCAAAATGCTCCCGGGATTCGTCATCGATGTAGTCGTGGAAATGCGGCGCATCATCCAGCAGCGCCTGCGTCTGCGGGTCCTTGCTGTCCAGAATGCGCAGCGGATTGGTGGACAGACGGCGCTGACTGTCGGCATCGAGCTTGTCGACGTGGGCACCGAGATAGTTCACCAGATCCTCGCGGAAACGCGCGCGATCGGCGGCGTTGCCCAGCGTGTTCAGGTGCAGGGTGACGGCATCCTCGAGCCCAAGCTGACGCCACAACCGCGCCGTCATCACGATCAGTTCGGCATCAATATCCGGCCCCTGCATGCCGAAGGTTTCCACGCCGATCTGATGGAACTGGCGATACCGCCCCTTCTGCGGCCGCTCGTGGCGGAACATGGGCCCCATGTACCACAGGCGCTGTACCTGATTGAAAATCAGGCCGTGCTCTTCGCAGGCCCGCACACAGCTCGCGGTCCCTTCCGGGCGCAGCGTCAGGCTGTCGCCATTGCGATCCTCGAAGGTGTACATCTCCTTCTCGACGATATCGGTCACTTCGCCGATTGAGCGCTTGAACAGATCGGTCTGTTCGACGATCGGCATACGCAGCTCGGCATAGCCGTAACGGCCAAGGACCTCCTTGACCCGGTTTTCCAGGAACTGCCAGACCGGTGTCTGATCCGGCAGAATATCGTTCATGCCGCGAATGGCTTTGATTCTCGCCAAGGTCTTACTTTCCCGTATTACAGATAACGATTAGCGCTCAGACGCCGGCAGCGTCAGGCGGGCGACATTCTTATCGCTGACCGCGTTGAGATCAACCGGCGCACCGGCATATTCGATCAGCGTCACGGCGCTGGCGCGACCGATCACCACTGACAACGGGGCATCACCTTGCAGCTGCAGGTCACTGCCCGCCTGAGCGATGCCGTTGAACAGCGCGCGGCCACCGGCGTCGCGCACGCTGAGCCAACTGTCTTCACTGAGGACCAGATGCAGACTGTCGGCCACGGCGTCCGCGGGCGCTTGCGGCTCGGAAGTCGGCTCGGCAACGTCAGCAGCCTCAGCCTCTTCCGTGACCGACCCCTGAGCGGCGTCGACAGCGGCATCGGGAGACGTCTCGTCCCCGGCCGATTCGGTTTCGCTCGCGCTCGACGCGGACAGTACCGACTGCTCTGGCAACAGCGCCGCATCTTCCGACGACTGCGGCTGCGGCTGCGGCAACAGATCAGCTGAGCCGACCGGCTCTTCGTCCACCGCCGGCAGCACCAGCGTGTTGCCATCGGCGGTATCCACCGTGACCGGCGTATCGGCCTGCGAGGTCAGTACGCTGTCGATCGAATACTGCGTCTGCCACCACCAGATCACGAAACCGATGATGGCAATAATGAATATGATGGAGCCGAACCTCACCAGGGAATGGCTCTGCCGCGCCGGTGTCGTCGAGACCGTGCCGACCACTTTCACCGGCGATGCCGTATCGCGCACGCCGAGCAGCTCATCACAGAGCGCCACGTACCGATTCGGATCCAGCTTCACCCGTTTGGCATAGGTGCGAATATAGCCACGCACGAACACCGGACCACCGAGTCCTTTCAACTCCCCTTTTTCAATCGCGTCCAGTGTCCGTACCGGCAAACGCAGCTCCCGGCTCAACTGCTCAAGGCTCAGGCCAAGCGTTTCACGGGCTGCGGTAAACTCTCCGCCCGGGAACGACTCGACACGGGCGTTGGCGACTTCTTCTGTGCTCACTGCGCGGACTCCTTATACAGCCGATACTCGGCCGATTCGGGATACATATTCTTCAACAACAGCGCATAGGTGGCAGCGCGTCCCGCATTTCCTTCATAGCGGGCCACCCGGATGCCAACCCAAAGACTCAGCGGAAAATGATCGACTCTCTTGTCGTCGACCAGCTCTCGGAAACGATCGAACAGCTCACCCGCCGCACGTGACTGCTCTTTCATCAGCAACAGATCAGCCAGCTCGATCAGCGCAACCGGACGCTGACGTGACAGAGTCAGGGCGCGACGGAAGGCGTGTTCAGCCACATCGAGCCGCCCGATCTGTCGATAACAGCGACCGAGATTCTCGAACGCCTGCGCCCGCTGCTGATAGAAGGGATCCTCGGTCGCCCGCGCGAGTTCCCGACAGGCTTCGTCGTAGCGCCGCTGTGCAAACAGAAACGCACCGAAATTGTTGTGGATCATCGCTGACTGAGGATCTGCCGCCACTGCTTTGCGGAAGTATTCCTCGGCGAGTGCGAGATCATCCTCGGCCTGAAACACCAGCGCCAGCCCATTGAAGGCCGGCGCATAATTGTCATCGAGGTCGAGAGCATGGAGCAGCGGTCGCTTGGCGCTGGCAGTATCGCCAGCGCGCAGATACTGCAGCCCAAGGCCGGTGTAGGACTGGAGCGCCTCCTCCCTGGAGCCGCCGGCAGATCGGTAGCCTTGCGTAGAAGTCGTGGAACAAGCCGAGAGCCAAAACACTGCCAGGCAGACAACTGCAGCCTGTATTCTACGCATCGATCCCCCTTAATACGCCTGAGTCTTCCCCTGAACAGGCTCCTCTTGTACCACAGCAATGTATTTTTGGCTACGACGGGTCCGGTCCATCACCTGACCGACCAACTGACCGCAGGCCGCATCCACATCATCACCACGGGTACGGCGCACGGTCGTCAGAATGCCGGCATTGAGCATGATCTGCTTGAATGCCTGAATTGCCTCTTCGCTGGGGCGCTCGTACCCGGAGTTCGGGAACGGGTTGAACGGAATCAGGTTGAGCTTGCACGGCACGCGACGCAGCACCTTGATCAGCTGACGCGCATGCTCGGGCTGATCGTTGACCCCGGCGATCAGCGTGTACTCCACCGTCACCACGCGCTTGTCGTTCAGACCCTTGAGGTAACGGTTGCAGGCGGCGATCAGCTCATCGATCGGGTAGCGACGGTTGATCGGCACCAGCTGATTGCGCAGCTCGTCGTTAGGCGCATGCAGCGATACCGCCAGCGACACATCGCTGACCTCGCTCAGCCGATCCAGGGCCGGCACGACGCCGGAGGTACTGATCGTCACGCGACGCTTGGACAGGCCGTAGGCGTTGTCGTCCATCATCAGCTCGGTCGCATCGACGACGTTTTCGAAGTTCAGCAGCGGCTCACCCATGCCCATGAACACCACATTGGTGACACGGCGTTCGCCGGACGGGTCGAACGGCCCGTAGGAACGGATCGCAACCCGCAGCTGGGCGATGATCTCGGCGGTACTGAGATCACGGTTGAAGCCCTGCTTGCCGGTGGAGCAGAAACTGCAGTCGAGCGAGCACCCGACCTGCGACGACACACACAGTGTCTTGCGATCGCCATCGGGGATCAGCACCATCTCGATTGCCGAACCCCCATCCATGCGAATGACCCACTTACGGGTACCGTCTTTGGAGATTTTCTCGACCACCACTTCCGGCTCGCGGATCTCCGCCACTTCGGCCAGCTTCGCGCGCAGCGCCTTACTGATGTTGGTCATCTCGTCAAAGCTGCTGGCACCGAACTGGTGGATCCACTTCAGCACCTGGGTCGCACGAAAGCGCTTCTCGCCCAGCTCCTCGAAGAACGCTTCCAGCTTGGCCGGTGACAGACCGAGAAGATTCACCTTGGAATGGGATTCAGACATGGGATGGCACTCGTCTTGAGCATTAAAAACAGCGGAGCCGCCGGACGGCGGCTCCGGCAGGATCACTTACCGAAGAAGTAAGCGATCTCACGTTCGGCAGACGCCGGAGAGTCAGAGCCGTGTACAGCGTTGGCATCGATCGACTCGGCGAAATCACGGCGAATGGTACCTTCGGCCGCTTCCTTCGGGTTGGTAGCCCCCATCAGTTCACGGTTCAGCGCGATGGCGTTTTCACCTTCCAGCACCTGAACAACAACCGGACCAGAGGTCATGAAGGCCACCAGGTCGGCGAAGAACGGACGCTCCTTGTGCTCAGCGTAGAAGCCTTCAGCTTCTGCCTTGCTCAGGGTCTTCATCTGCATCTCGACTACCTTCAGCCCGGCCTTTTCGAAACGGGTCAGAATTTCACCGATTACGTTCTTGGCAACGGCATCCGGTTTGATGATGGAAAGAGTACGTTCAGTAGCCATGTTAAAATCAAGTCCCAAAAAGTTGTAGGGTGAAGAAAAATGCAAGGCGCAGCATTATACGCAAGCCCCTGCCAGCTGAACAGTTCTTCAACAACAGCAAACCCGGCCGAAGCCGGGTTGCGGGAAGATCCTGATACCTGAGCGGCCCGGTCGAACCGCCTCAGTCTTTCTCATCGATCCAGGCCATCTGGATCGCTTCGAGAATCTTCTCACCGCAGTGTGACGGATGGTCATCGAAGCCGGGCAGATCCATCACCTTCTGATAGAGATCCGGAAAGCTGATCCGCATCGGGTCCGTATCCGGATACGCCTCGTCGAGTTCGATGGCGATCTCCTGCACATCAATCCACTTGAAGCCCATCATCGCCTCCCGGTCAGTGCTGCTCAGATACCTGGTTGATGGTGTACTTCGGAATCTCGACCACGAGATCCTCGTCCGCCACCACCGCCTGACAGCTCAGACGGGATTCGGGCTCGAGCCCCCACGCCTTGTCGAGCATGTCGTCTTCGAGTTCATCCGACTCTTCGAGCGAGTCGAAGCCCTCGCGCACGATCACGTGGCAGGTGGTGCAGGCGCACGATTTTTCGCACGCGTGCTCGATCTCGACACCGTGCGCAAGCGCCGCATCACAGATGGTGATACCGGGCTCGACATCAATCACCTTACCCTCAGGACACAGCTCTTCATGGGGCAGGAAAATGATCTGCGGCATCAGCGCGACTCCTTATCCAGTTCATCTACCGAGTGCCCCTTGAGGGCGCGCTGAATCCCGTGATCCATGCGCCGCGCGGCAAACTCGTCACTCATTTTAGCAAGCTGCTCGACCCCCGCTTCGATTGCCGCGGCATCAGTGCCGGCCGCAACGGTACGCAACTGCGCGATACCTGCCGTCAGCTCGGCGCGCTCCTGTTCATCGAGCAGCGCGTCACCATCCTGTGCCAGCGCCGCCTCGAGCGCACTGGCCAGACGCTCGGCCTCGACCTGCTGTTCGCGCAGGGCACGGGCGACCAGATCCTCCTCGGCATGGCTGAAAGAATCCTTCAGCATACCGGCGATCTCATCATCGCTGAGGCCGTAGGAGGGCTTGACCTGAATACTGCTCTCGACACCGGTGGACAGCTCTTTCGCCGACACGCTGAGCAGGCCGTCGGCATCCACCTGAAACGCCACCCGAATCTTCGCCGCCCCTGCGGCCATCGGCGGAATCCCGCGCAGCACGAAGCGCGCCAGCGAGCGGCAGTCGGCCACCAGTTCACGCTCGCCCTGCACCACATGGATCGCCATCGCGGTCTGGCCGTCCTGATAGGTCGTAAACTCCTGCGCCCGCGCCACCGGGATCGGCGTATTGCGGTGGATCACCTTCTCGACCAGACCACCCATGGTTTCCAGCCCCAGTGACAGCGGAATCACATCCAGCAGCAGCAGATCGCTGTCCGGCTTGTTACCCACCAGCACATCGGCCTGCAGCGCGGCGCCGATCGCCACCACCCGATCCGGGTCGATTTCGATATGCGGGTCGCGGCCGAACAGCTCACCGACTTTGGTGCGCACCAGCGGCACCCGGGTCGAGCCACCGACCATGACCACCTCACGCACCTCGTCAGCGCCGATGCCGGCATCCTTCAGCGTGCGGCGACAGGCGCGCAGGGTGCGTTTCACCAGCGGCTCGATGACCGCGTCAAACTGCTCGCGACTGACACTGACCGTCGCGCGCTGACCGGCTACCGTCAGCTCGACGCTGACCGATGCCTCGTCGGTCAGACGCTCCTTGACCTCGCGGGCCAGCGTCGTGAGATAGCGTGCCTGCTGGGCATCCGGCTCAATCTCGATACCGGACGCCTGCAACATCCAGCGCGCCAGCGCGTAATCGAAGTCATCGCCACCGAGCGCACTGTCGCCACCGGTCGCGAGCACTTCAAACACACCTTTATTGAGGCGCAGCACGGAAATATCGAAGGTACCGCCGCCGAGGTCGTAAACGGCGATCACGCCCTCTTCGCCCTCATCCAGCCCGTAGGCCACGGCGGCCGCCGTCGGCTCGTTGAGCAGGCGCAGCACCTTGAGCCCGGCCAGTCGCGCAGCATCCTTGGTTGCCTGACGTTGCGCATCATCGAAATAGGCCGGCACCGTGATCACAACGCCGTCCAGCTCACCCTCCAGTGACTGCTCGGCACGTTCACGCAGGGCGCGCAGAATCTCAGCCGATACCTGTACCGGACTTCTCGGCCCGGCCGCCGTTTCGATGTAGGGCATCCCCCCCTCGCCGGGCGAGAAACGATACGGCAGCTCCTCGCCAAACGAGAGCACATCTTCCACACCACGTCCCATCAAACGCTTGACGGAGATAATGGTGTTGTACGGATCCTCAGCGGCACGCTCGAGCGCTGCCTGCCCCACCGTCGGCGCTGCACCGGGCGCATAGTGCACGACCGACGGCAGCAGATGCCGCCCTTGCAGATCGGGCAGCGTCTGCGCCTCGCCGCTGCGCACCGTGGCCGCCAGCGAGTTGGTCGTTCCCAGGTCGATCCCGACAGCCAGCTTGCGCTCATGCGGCGCAGCGCTCTGTCCGGGCTCAGCGATTTGCAACAGGGCCATAAAACTTCCGTTCAGTCGTCGAGCAAACGATCTTCCGCCGCCTCGATCTCACGCTGCAGCTTCGTCATGAACTGCATCTTGCGCACGACCGTTTCAGCACCGTCCAGATCGGCTTGCGAATACAGGGTGACAAATTCGGTTTGCAACTTGCGCAGCGCCGCTTCGGTCGACTCGGCCAGCTGCTCGAGTTCGGCTTCCGGGTCGTCGGCGCCGCCAACCTCGGCCAGCCGTTCACGCAGCTCCATCTGCTCCATCAGGAACATCGGATCGAGCTGCGCACCGCCTTCGCCATGGGTGTCGCGACCGGCGAGCAGCAACAGATACTGCGCACGACGCAACGGCGACTTGAGGGTAGCGAGGGCTTCATTCAGGTGCGCGGTATATTGCACCGCGAGCCGCCGCTCGCGGTCGGACAGATGAGCAAAGCGGTCGGGATGCCACTGCTTCTGGAGTTCCCGGTAACGCTCGGCAAGCAGGGCCTGATCAACCTGAAAGTCCTGTTCAAGCCCCAGCAGCTCAAAGTAGTTTCGGGTCATATCCATGGTCGTGGGCACCCGTCAGGCGTCAGACGTTGAAGCTCTCGCCGCAGCCACATTCGCTGCGCACATTGGGGTTGTTGAACTTGAACCCCTCATTGAGACCTTCCTTGACGAAGTCGAGCTCGGTACCGTCGAGGTAGACAAGACTCTTGGGGTCGATCGCGACACGCACGCCATCAAACTCGAACACCTGGTCCTCCGCCTCGACTTCGTCGATAAACTCGAGCACATAGGCCATGCCGGAGCAGCCGGAGGTGCGCACACCAACCCGGATCCCCGCACCATGTCCGCGCTTTTCGAGATAACGGGCCACGTGCTGAACCGCGGCATCTGTCATGCTGATCGCCATATCAACCCTCTTGATTCGAAACCGGCGCTCCCTCAGGAGCGCTTCTTGCGATAATCCTCGATCGCCGCTTTGATCGCATCCTCAGCCAGTACCGAGCAGTGGATCTTCACCGGCGGCAGCGCCAGCTCTTCCGCGATCTGGGAGTTCTTCAGGGCCGCCGCCTGATCCAGCGTCATCCCCTTCACCCACTCAGTCACGAGCGAGCTGGACGCGATTGCGGAGCCGCACCCGTAGGTCTTGAACTTGGCATCTTCGATCACGCCTTCATCGTTGACGCGAATCTGCAGGCGCATCACATCACCACATGCCGGAGCCCCCACCATGCCGGTACCGACATGCTCGTCATTGTCGTCCATCTTACCGACGTTGCGCGGGTTTTCGTAATGATCGATTACCTGTTCACTGTAAGCCATGATGACCTCCAAACACTCTGTTATCCCGCGTCAGTGGTGTGCCCACTCGACCTTACTCAGATCAACGCCGTCTTTGTACATATCCCACAGCGGGGACAGTTCACGCAGTTTGTCGACAGCGACACGGATTTGGCTGATGGCATAATCCACCTCTTCTTCCGTGGTGAAACGGCCGAACGAGAAGCGGATCGAGCTGTGCGCCAGCTCGTCGTTGAGTCCCAGTGCGCGCAGGACATAGGACGGCTCCAGGCTGGCCGAGGTACAGGCCGAACCGGACGAAACCGCCAGATCCTTCAGCGACATCAGCAGTGACTCACCCTCAACGAAGGCAAAGCTGACGTTGAGGTTGCCCGCCACACGCTGCGCCATGGAGCCGTTGACGTGCACCTCTTCCATATCCTTGATGCCGTTCCAGAAACGCTCGCGCAGCGCCAGCAGACGCTCATTTTCCTGCGCCATCTCTTCCTTCGCGATACGGGCCGCCTCGCCCATGCCGACGATCTGATGCGTCGGCAGCGTACCGGAGCGCATGCCACGCTCATGACCACCGCCGTGCATCTGCGCTTCCAGACGCACACGCGGCTTGCGGCGTACGTAAAGCGCTCCAATCCCTTTCGGGCCATACATCTTGTGGCCGGACACGGAGAGCAGATCCACCTTCATCGCACCCATATCCAGCGGCAGCTTACCGACACTCTGCGCCGCATCGACGTGGAACAGCACACCGCGGCTGCGGGTCAGTTCGCCGATCGCGGCGATATCGGTGATCGTGCCAATCTCGTTGTTGACGTGCATCAGCGAGACCAGAATGGTGTCGTCACGCATGGCATCCGCCACCATCTGCGGCGTGATAATGCCGTCACTGCCCGGCGTCAGGTAAGTCACCTCAAAGCCTTCACGCTCCAACTGGCGACAGGTATCCAGCACCGCCTTATGCTCGATCTTGGACGTGATGATGTGCTTGCCTTTCTTGTGATAGAAGTGCGCCACGCCCTTGATCGCCAGGTTATCGGACTCGGTAGCACCGGAGGTCCAGACGATCTCACGCGGGTCCGCGCCCAGCAGATCGGCCACCTGACGACGGGCGGTCTCAACCGCCTCCTCGGCTTTCCAGCCGAACTGATGCGAGCGCGAGGCCGGGTTGCCGAAAATGCCGTCCGGCGTCAGGCACTGCATCATCTTGTCAGCGACGCGCGGGTCGACCGGTGTCGTTGCGGAGTAATCGAGATAGATCGGCAGTTTCATTACACTCTCCAGTACGTTTCGCTATCAGGACGCCGAGGCCACGCTGCTGGCGATAAGATGTTCCGGATGCGCGACACGCCCCCGCTTATCCTGCCGTTCGGCGACTTCCTGAACCTCGTTGCGCTGCACCAGATCGGCCAGACTGATGCTGCTAAGAAAACTGTGTATCTGGTCGCTCAGATCGCACCACAGGTGATGCGTCAGACAGACCTCACCACTCTGGCAGTTGACGGTATTGCGACACCCCGTCGCATCGACAGACTCATTGACGGCATCGATCACTTCAGCGACATTAATGGCGCTGCGCTCGCGCTTGAGCTGATAGCCGCCACCGGGGCCGCGCACACTGTGCACCAGATCGTTGCGACGCAGCTTGGCAAACAGCTGCTCCAGGTAGGACAATGAAATTCCCTGGCGCTCGGAAATATCCGCCAGACTGATCGGTCCTTTACCCTCATGCAGGGCCAGGTCAAGCATCGCTGTTACGGCGTAGCGCCCTTTCGTTGTCAATCGCATATCTACCCTCATCTACTCTTGCGAGCCTGGCGGCATTATGCAAAACCCGATGCTTTTAGTCAACTATTTACCCGACCAAATCAGTCGGCTTTAGAGCGTCCGACACGCTGCCCACGCAGCTCTCCCGCCACCGCACGATCGACCATTTTCAGAATCCCGCGCAGCACATTGACCTCAACCTTGTCCGGCACGGCGCGCAGCAATAAACGGCGCAGACGCGGCATCAGCTGACGCGGATTGTTCGGATCGAGAAACTCGATATCCACCAGCGTGCGCTCCAGATGCTCAAACAGCCGCTCCAGCTCGACGTGATCGGCCAGCTCGATATCCCAGTCGGTGCCCCACTGCGGGCGCTCGGCACGCACATCCTGCAGCACAGCCATACGCAGCTCGTAACACACCACCTGCACCGCAGCGGCAATATTCAACGAGCTGAAGCCTTCGACGGATGGGATATGCACATGCAGATGACACGCGTGCAGCTCCTCATTGGTGAGCCCACGATCTTCACGCCCGAACAGAATCGCCACCCGGGACTGCCCACTCAATGGAGCAGCTATCGCCGCCAGCTCGCGCGGATCGATCACCGGCCAGGGAATATGACGACCACGGGCGCTGGTACCAACCACCAGCTGACAATCGCCGACCGCCTCTTCGAGTGTGCCGACCACCCGCGCCGCGTCGAGAATATCGGTGGCGCCGGAGGCGCGTGCGGTCGCCGCCTCGTCCGGAAAGTGTTTCGGCTCGACCAGACAGAGATCGGCCAGCCCCATGTTCTTCATCGCGCGCGCGACGGCGCCGATATTGCCCGGATGGGTCGTATTCACCAGAACGATGCGGATGTGATCAAGCATGGTGTCGAGAGCGGCTGTAAATGGGGGCGCTATAGTAGCAGAAACCGCCCCGGCCGCGCGACAGGGATACGACGCCGAGCCATACCGGGGGCGATATGCCGGACACTGCGATGAAGGTTCTTCCCGGGCCCGGTCTGAGCTACAATAGCCGCTTGATTTTCACACGAACGACTGGATCCCACTACCGATGCAACCCATGGTCAATATCGCTCTGCGTGCAGCACGCCTCGCCGCCGAGCAGATCGCCCGTGCCACCGAACGCCTGGACCTGATCAAGTCCGAACAGGCGGACGTGGCCACCTTTATCAACGACCTCTGCCATCAGGCCGAGCGCACCATCGCTCACACGATTCAGAAGGCCTATCCGCACCACAGCATCGTCGGTGACTACAGCGGGCTGCACAAGCCGGTTGGCGAAGGCCCGTCACCGTGCGAGTGGCAGGTCACGCCGATCGACAGCCTGATCAACTTCTCCAACGCCGTTCCATCATTCGCGCTGAGCCTGACCGGCCGCATCAACGGCAAGGTGACGCACGCGCTGGTACTGAACCCGATCACCGGTGACGAATTTACCGCCAGCCGCGGCGAAGGCGCCCAGCTCAACGGCAAGCGCCTGCGCGTCAGCAACAACAAGGGGCTTGAAGGCGCCCTGATCGGCACCGGCTTCCTCGGTCGTGACTCCGACCGCAGCGGACTGGATACCGAGCTTTCCGTCATGCGCGAACTGGTGCAGGCTGGCGCAACCCCGTTCAGCACCGGCTCGGTGGCACTGAACCTGGCCTACACCGCCGCTGGTCGTCTCGACGGCTTTCTGCAGCTGGGCCTGAACCAGAGCGAACAGGATGCCGGCCTGCTGCTGATTCAGGAAGCAGGCGGCCTGGTTGGCGATACCGCTGGCGGCAGCAACCACCGCGATAGCGGTAAACTGGTGGCCGGCAACCCGAAGATGTTCAAGGCCCTGCTGAAGGCGATGCGCCCGACCATCCACGGCTGAGCACCACGACCGCTGCTATGAGCTAACAAAAAAGGCCGCGCGTTTGCGCGGCCTTTTTTTACCCCTGGTGCTCAGTTCAACCCTGGAACGGGTCACGCAGCACGATGGTCTCGACGCGATCGGGACCGGTGGAGATGATATCGATCGGCGTTTCCACCAGCTCTTCAAGACGGCTGATGTAGGCACGGGCCGCCGCCGGCAGCTCTTCCAGTGACTTCACACCCACGGTGGACTCAGTCCAGCCCGGCACCGACTCATAGACCGGCTTGATCGCTTCGTAATCTTCACTGCCGCTGAGCGATGTGACCGGATTGCCGTTCTCATCTTCGTAGCCGACGCAGATATTGATCTGATCCAGACCATCCAGCACGTCCAGCTTGGTCAGACAGAGGCCGGATACAGAGTTGATCTGGATCGCATGCTTCAGCGCCACCGCATCGAACCAGCCACAACGACGGGCACGGCCGGTGGTCGCACCAAACTCGTGACCGCGCTCAGCCAGACGCGCACCGATATCGCAGCTCAGCTCGGTCGGGAACGGACCGCCGCCGACCCGCGTCGTGTAGGCCTTGGTGATACCCAGTACATAATCGAGGTACAGCGGACCGAAGCCACTGCCGGTAGACGTGCCGCCAGCGGTGGTATTGGAGGAGGTCACGTACGGATAGGTACCATGGTCGATATCCAGCAGTGAGCCCTGAGCCCCTTCGAACATGATGCTGGCACCCTGCTTGCGCAGCTCGTGCAGGCGGGCGGTGACGTCGGTCATCATCGGCACCAGCGTCTTGCCCATTTCGAGGCAGTGTGCCAGCAGCTCGTCGACATCGATCGGATCGACCTTGTAATAGTTCTCAAGCATGAAGTTGTGGTACGCCATCACTTCACGCAGTTTGGCCTCAAACCGGGCCGGATCCGCCAGATCACCCAGACGCAGGCCGCGACGTGCAACCTTGTCTTCGTAGGCCGGCCCGATGCCACGACCGGTCGTACCGATCTTGGCTTCGCCGCGCGCCTTCTCACGCGCCTGGTCCAGCGCCACGTGATAGGACAGGATCAGCGGACAAGCCGGGCTCAGACGCAGCCGGTCAGCTACCGGCACACCATTGGCCTCGAGTTCCGCGATCTCCTTGAGCAGCGCATCCGGCGACAGCACAACGCCGTTGCCGATCAGGCACTCCACGTTCTTGCGCAGAATGCCGGAGGGGATCAGATGCAGAACAGTCTTCTTGCCTTCGATCACGAGTGTGTGGCCGGCATTGTGCCCGCCCTGGAAACGGACGACCGCAGCCACCTGCTCGGTCAGCAGATCGACGATCTTGCCCTTGCCTTCATCACCCCACTGGGTGCCCAGAACAACGACGTTTCTACCCATTGCTGTCTCTATGTCTCGCTTTGAATTGAGAATGTGTGTCACAGGGTCTCAACGACCCATTCAGAACCCTTGCGTACCAGCTGCCGATCGCAGCAGGCAGGCGTATCTTCACCGGCGAGCGCCTGTACAACACGAACACCCTGGCGCCGCAGTTCGGCAACGGCCTTCAGCAATTCCGCCTCTTCCGAGGCTGGCGCCAGCACTGCGCTCTGCGCCACCTCCGGCATCGCTGCAGCCGTTTCGAGCAGGGTCTTGAGATCGGCACTGAAGCCGGTTGCAGGCCGCGCCCGACCGAAATCACGACCGATCTCGTCATAACGGCCACCCTTGGCCAGCGCCTGACCGAAGTGCGGCGTGTAGGCCGCAAACACGATCCCGGTGTGGTAGTGATAGCCGCGCAGCTCACCGAGGTCGAAATACAGATCGATCTGCGGATAGCGTGCACGAATACGCTGCGCAACCTGCTCCAGATAGGCCAGCGCATTCAGCGTCGCCTCACTGCCGGCAAACAGCTCACGCGCACGGGCCAGCACTTCGATACCACCGTTCAGACGCGGCAGCATTTCGAGCTGGCTACGCACGGCCTCATCGCAGTGCAGGCCGGCAACGAAATCGGCGATCTCCGGCAGCGCCTTGCGCTGCAACATATCGAGAAAACGCTCGTGCTGTGCATCGTCCAGACCGGCGGCTTCAACCAGTTGACTGAACACGCCGACATGGCCCAGATCCAGGCTGATCTCACCCTTGACCCCGACGGTGGCCAGCGTTTCCAGCATCAGCGAAATCACCTCGACATCGCTGTCTACGCCGGCATGACCATACAGCTCGGCGCCGACCTGCAGCGGGTTGCGCGACGCCAGCATATGTCCCGGCCGCGTATGCAGCACCGAGCCGCAATAACACAGACGGCTGGGACCTTCCGTGCGCAGACGGTGTGCATCGATACGCGCCACCTGCGGCGTCATGTCCGCACGCACACCCAGCATATGGCCACTGACCTGATCGGTCAGCTTGAAGGTTTTCAGTTCCAGATCCCGACCAACACCGGTCAGCAGTGACTCCAGATGCTCGGCCAGAGGCGGCATCACCAGGTCATAGCCCCAGCTGTCATACAGATCGAGCAAACGCCGGCGCATCAGCTCTACCTGGCGCGCGCGCGGCGGCAGCATCTCTTTCATTCCATCAGGCAGCAACCAGCGATCTGCCAGTGTCATGCGGTACTCCAGTTCGGTTAACTCAGGATCAGTGAATCGGGCGGGGATCCACAAAAAAACCGGGCCTTGACCCGGTTGCGGAATATTACCATGAAACCGGGGCCCAGGGGCACCCGGTTTCTGCGACCAAAACGATCACGGCCGCGGCGGATTGGCGTTATCCAGGTAGCGGAAGAACTCCGAATCCGGCTTCAGCAGCATGACGTCGCCGCCACCACTGAAGGTGTCGCGATACGCCTGCAGGCTGCGATAGAAGGCATAGAATTCCGGGTTCACGCTGTACGCCTCGGCATAGATACGCGCCGCCTCGGCATCACCCTCACCACGGACCTGCTCGGACTCGCGATAGGCCTCGGCCAGAATGACGGTGCGCTGACGGTCGGCATCGGCCCGGATACCCTCTGCCAGCTCACGACCACGGGCACGCAGTTCACGCGCCAGCCGCTGACGCTCGGTGCGCATACGCTCGTACACGGAAGAGGAGACTTCGGTCGGCAGATCGATGCGCTTGACGCGCACATCGATGATCTCGATTCCGAACTGCTCGCTGGCACGACGACTCAGATCGCGGATCACCGCATCCATCAGCTCCTCACGCTCGCCGGACACCACTTCGGTCACCGTGCGCTCACCAAACTGGTTACGCAGCTGCTCTTCGATGTTGTTGGCCAGACGCTCGGAGGCACGGAACAGATCACCCGAGATGGAGGTGTAGTACTTCGCCGGATCCGCAATACGCCACTTGACGAAGGAGTCGACGATCAGTCGTTTCTTCTCCAGCGTCAGGAACGACTGCGGACGGCCATCCAGCGTCTGCACCCGCGCATCGAAGGTACGCACCGTGTGCACGAACGGAATCTTGAAGTGCAGGCCCGGCTTGATATCCGCATCCACCAGCTCACCGAAACGCAGCTTCACGGCACGCTCGGTTTCCTTGACGATGTACAGCGATTTGGAGCCCACCAGCACAACGACCAGCACTGCGATCAGTGCATACAGGGACTTGGCATTCATCAGCGGCCCTCCCGGGTGGTTGTCGGTGTATTTTGACGCTGACGCAGATTTTCCATCACTTCGTCGGCGAGCTTGTTGAGCGTGTCGTCGTCGAGCCGTACCGGCTGACCGCTGCTGTCACGCAGATCGGAGCGACGCTCCATCAGCTTGTCGAGTGGCAGATACATCATGTTGTTGCCACCGTCGACATCGACCAGCACCTTCGGTGTGTTACCGAGCACGTCCTGCATCGTCTCAAGGTAGAGACGCTGACGGGTAACTTCCGGCGCCTTCTCATACTCGCCCAGCAGGGCGGAGAAACGCTGCGCCTCACCGGTGGCACGCGCCACGATCTCTTCACGGTAGGCGTTTGCCTCCTCGATGATACGCTGCGCGTTACCACGCGCTTCCGGCACCACGCCGTTGGCATAGGTCTGCGCCTGGTTGATCACGCGCTGCTCATCCTCACGCGCCTTGATCACGTCATCGAACGCATCCTGCACCTGGCTCGGCGCCTGCGCGTTCTTGATGTTGACCTGGGAGATATTGATACCGGTGCCGTAGAACTCCATGTAGCGCTGCAGACGCTCCTGCACCTGAATACCCAGCGTTTCACGCCCTTCGGTCAGGATCGAGTGCAGTTCGGTGGTACCGACCACGTGACGCAGCGCGGACTCGGCGGCGTGGGCCAGACTCTCTTCCGGATTGCGCACGTTGAGCGTGAACGCCTTGGGATCCGTCGCCACGTACTGCACGGTCAGATCCACGTACACGATATTTTCGTCTTCGGTGAGCATCTGGGAATCATGGTTGTGCGTACGCACCACCTCGGTGTTCACCAGCGTCACTTCGTCGATCAGCGGCGGGTTCCATTGCAGACCCGGCTGCACGATCTCGTGGAACTTGCCCAGACGCAGGACAACGCCACGCTCCGGCTGATCGACGGTGTAGAACCCCATCCCGGCCCAGAACAGCGCCGCCAGCACCAGCACGACGAGCACAAAACCGAAGCCGCCACCGCCGGCTCCGCTGCCGCCAGCTCCGCCGCCGCGCTTTTTGCCGCCGCCGAACAGGGTGTTCAGTCGATCCTGCAGCTTACGCAGCGCCTCGTCGAGATCAGGCGGCCCCTGATCCGGACCACGCTTGCCGCGGTTGTCCTTGCCGCCACTGCTCCAGGGGTCATGGTTGTTGCCATTCCCGCCAGGCTCATTCCAGGCCATAGAGTTCTCCGTTGTGAAAACGCTTGAAAGTTAAAAAATTCTAGGGGGCGCCCTAACCGTGCGCAACCTCGTCCGGCTGCGGCAACGGCGGCAGATAGCGTTCCGCCGGTATTCCCAGCCGACTCAGCAGCTGGCGAATATCCCGCATCGGCATGCGCACCTCCAGTTGTATACGCCCTTCGTCGTCCACCCGTTCAGTCAGCACCGCACCCTGCGCATACAGCTGCGCGCGGAACTGCCCCTGATCGGGCATCAGCTCCAGCGTATCGTGGAACATGTCACCGCTGAGCCGCTCGCGAATCGCGTCCATCAACAGATCGGTACCCAGACCGTTCTGTGCCGACACCCAGACTCGCTGCGCCACACCGTCTTCGTCGCGATCGACCCGCGGCTCCTGTCCGGGCAGCAGGTCGATCTTGTTGTACACCTGCAGTACCGGCACCTCGTCTGCGCCGATCTCCTGCAACACGTCGTGCACCTGATCGATATGATCCTGGCGCTCCTCGTCATAGGCATCGATCACATGCAGCAGCAGCGTCGCCTCGACGGTTTCCTGCAGCGTGGCACGGAACGATTCGACCAGCTTGTGCGGCAGATGACGAATAAAGCCCACCGTATCGGCCAGAATGGCCGGCCCCACATCGGACAGCTCGATGCGCCGCAGCGTCGGATCGAGCGTCGCGAACAACTGGTCGGCCGCGTAGACGCTGGCTTCCGTCATGCGGTTGAACAGCGTCGACTTGCCGGCGTTGGTATAGCCCACCAGCGCTACAGTCGGCACCTCGGCACGACGACGGGCACGACGTCCCTGTTCGCGCTGGGTGCGTACCTTTTCCAGCCGCTTCTGGATCGACTTGATTCGCGCACGCAGCAGGCGACGGTCGGTTTCCAGCTGAGTTTCACCCGGACCACGCAGACCGATACCGCCTTTCTGACGCTCCAGGTGGGTCCAGCCGCGCACCAGGCGCGTCGACATGTGCTCAAGCTGAGCCAGCTCCACCTGCAGCTTACCCTCATGGGTACGGGCTCGCTGGGCAAAGATGTCGAGAATCAGCCCGGTACGATCGAGTACCCGGCATTTGATTTCACGTTCGAGATTTCGTTCCTGAGCGGGGCTCAGCGCATGGTTGAAAATGACCAGTTCCGCCTGATGCTGCTGCACCAGCGCACTGAGCTCTTCGACCTTGCCGGCACCGAGGAAAAATTTGGGACTTGGTTCGGCGCGCGACCCGGTCAGAAAATCGACCGGATCGGCGCCGGCGGAGAGCGCCAGCTCTTCAAGTTCCCGTGGGTCTTCGCTGTCCTTGTCGGAGGACAGCTCAATATGGACGAGGATCGCTCGCTCGCCCGAGTCGGGACGTTCGAAAAACAATTAGAACCTCAGTCTGCCGCCTTCTCGTCGCCCTGCGGCAGTTTCACCGGGCGTGACGGAACCACTGTTGAGATGGCATGTTTGTAGACCATCTGGCTGACGGTGTTCTTCAGCAGGATAACGAACTGATCGAATGACTCGATCTGTCCCTGCAGTTTGATACCGTTCACCAGAAAGATGGATACCGGAATACGCTCCTTGCGCAGCACATTCAGATAAGGGTCTTGTAAAGACTGCCCTTTTGACATTGCAAACTCCTTCCCGAAAAAGAATCGATCGTTGTAGTTGGTATTGTCTCCGCCGCCAGCCCAGCGGGGCCGGAACAAACGCCGGAGCAGGTCATTATATAATGGCTGCTTCTGCCAAGTTCAAGGCGGCATGCAGGAAATTATCGCTTTCGCTGTCGAACCAGTGCACGCCGGGCCAGCCGCGCAGCCAGGTCAGTTGCCGCTTGGCCAACTGCCGGGTCGCGACGATGCCACGGTAGCGCATCTCGTCATAGCTCATCCGTCCCTCGAGGTACGCCCACATCTGTCGGTAGCCGACGCAACGAATCGACGGCAGATCCGCATGCAGATCCTCCCGCTCGTGCAGCCGGCGCACCTCCTCTTCGAACCCTTCCGCCAGCATCTGATCGAAGCGGATCTCGATCCGCTGGTGCAGACGGGCACGATCACCCGGCATCAGCGCCATCGGCGTGACTCGGTAGGGCAGCACAGCGTCGGCCTGTTCGGCCCAGTGCTCACTGATCGGTTTGCCGGTCAGCAGCACGACCTCCAGCGCCCGCTCGATACGCTGCGAGTCGGTCGGTTTCAGGCGCGCGCCGGCCGCCGGGTCCAGCCTGGCCAGCCGCGCGTGCAGCGCCGGCCAGCCCAGACGGGCGGCATCCGCCTCGATCTCGGCACGCAGCTGCGGATTGGCTTCCGGCAAGGTCGCCAACCCCTTCTGCAACGCATTGAAATACAGCATGGTGCCGCCAACCAGCACCGGAATACGCCCCGCCGCCGTGATCTCGGCCATCGCCGCCAGCGCATCGGCACGAAACTCGGCGGCGGAATAGCTTTCGGCCGGGTCACGAATATCGATCAGCCGATGCGGATAGCGTCTCAGCAGCGCGGCGTCCGGCTTTGCAGTCCCGATATCCATGCCGCGATAGATCAGCGCCGAATCGACGCTGATCAGTTCACAGGGCAGCCGGTCGAACAACTCCATCGCCAGCGCTGTCTTGCCGGAGGCGGTCGGCCCCATCAGGAACAGGGCCGGGGGCAGGGTGTCGCTCACGTCACTGCCCCCGCATAAACAGCTTGTCGAGCTCGGCCATGCTCAGCTGAGTCCAGGTCGGACGCCCATGGTTGCACTGCCCGCTGCGTTCGGTGGCCTCCATATCGCGCAGCAGTGCATTCATCTCCGGCAGCGTCAGTTGACGGTTGGCGCGCACCGCACCGTGACAGGCCATGGTACCGAGCAGCTCGTTGATGCTCTGTTCGATGCGCTGACTGCTGCCGAACACCACCAGATCCGCCAGTACGTCACGCACCAGCTGACCCGCATCGGCCCGTGCCAGCGATACCGGCACTTCGCGCACGGTCAGCGTTTCACTGCCCATCCGCTCCAGCCTGAAGCCCAGCCGCTCAAACAGCTCCGGCTGCTCCTCCGCCAGATCGGCCTCGCGTTCGCTGACACTGAGACTGACCGGAACCAGCAGCGGCTGCGAGCGGACCTTGTCCTCTTCCCATGCTTTTTTCATGCGCTCGTAGACGATCCGTTCGTGCGCCGCATGCATATCAACCAGCACCAGACCGGCCTCGTTCTGGGCCAGAATATAGACCCCATGCAGCTGCGCCACGGCATAGCCCAACGGCGGCACCTGATCGGGACTCGGCTCCGCCATACCCGATCCATCAGGCCCCGGCTGCGCCGGCCGGTGCAGATCGGCGTAGGCACTGATCTGCTCCCGCACCGCCTGCCCCGACGGACTGGCACCGGAGTTGTAGGCATTACCGCCCTGATAGAGCGGCATCCGCGCCTGACTGAAACCGACGCTCTCGACACGCCCCTGCGACGGCGTCATCGCCAGCGTTGCGGACGCCGCCGGCGCGGACGCTGCGCCTTGGGCGGCAAACCCGGTGGCCACGGCATCCTGCGGGCGCAGATCGGCGATGACGCGGTGCAACGTACGGAAGATGAAGTCGTGCACGAGGCGGCTTTCGCGGAATCGCACTTCGTGTTTGGTCGGGTGCACGTTGACGTCGACCAGCGCCGGATCCAGCTCCAGATAGAGCACGAAGGCCGGGTGGCGACCATGGAACAGCACGTCGCTGTACGCCTGACGCACCGCATGGGTCACCACCTTGTCCCGAATGATGCGGCCATTGACGAAGAAGTACTGCTGATCCGCCTGACTGCGCGAATAGGTCGGCAGCCCGATCCAGCCCCACAGACGCAGGCCCGACGCTTCAGCACTGACATCCAGATGCACAGCCTGTTCGATGAACGCCGCGCCGAGCAGCGAGGCGAGGCGGCGCTCCCGCGCCTGATCGCCGTCGACCGGGCGCAGCTGCTGCACGCGGCGACCATTGTGTTGCAGATTAAAGGCCACATCGAAGCGACTCAGCGCCAGCCGCTTGATCACTTCCTCTAGGTGGCGAAATTCGGTCTGTTCCGTCTTCAGAAACTTGCGCCGCGCCGGTGTATTGAAGAACAGATCCCGTACTTCAACGGTGGTACCGCGGGGATGCGCGGCCGGCTCCAGCGTGGTTTCCATGTCACGTCCCTCGGCGCGCACCTGCCACGCCGCCTCCTGCTCAGCCGTGCGGGAGGTCAGCGTGAGACGGGAAACCGAGCTGATCGAGGCCAGGGCCTCGCCGCGAAAGCCGAGACTGGCCACGGCCTCGAGATCTTCCAGCGCCAGAATCTTCGAGGTGGCATGACGACTCAGCGCCAGCGGCAGATCATCCTTGTCGATACCGAAGCCGTCATCGCGCAGACGAATCAGCTTGATCCCGCCCTGCTCGACATCCACGTCGAGCTTGCGCGCCCCGGCATCGAGACTGTTTTCGAGCAGTTCCTTGACGACAGAGGCAGGACGTTCGACAACTTCGCCGGCCGCAATCTGGTTGGCCAGCTGCGGTGAAAGCAGGTGTATTCGGCTCATGGCACCATCAGAATCTGGAAAGGGTTTGGCAGCCTGCAAGGGTAACAGTTCAGCCACTTAACTGGCAGGAATTCGCAGCACCTGACCGACACGAATCCGATCCCCGCGAATGCCGTTGGCTTCGCGCAGCGAGTCGAGCGACACGCCGTTACGCACGGCGATCACCGACAGCGTATCACCCGGTGCGACCTTGTAGGTGCGTTCAGCCGACGCCAGCGTCGCGCCGGCACGCTTCTTCGCGGCGATATGCGTCATCGCCGGCGGCCGCTCCCAGAAGTGCGCCTTGATGCCCTGCACCACCGCCTGCGCCATCCGTTTCTGATAGCTGCGGTTACGCAGTTTTTCCGCCTCGCTCGGGTTGGAGATAAAACCGGTTTCGACCAGAATCGACGGAATATCCGGAGACTTGAGCACCACAAAGCCCGCCTGTTCGACGTAGGGCTTATGCATGCGGGCGAAGTCGGCGATGTTGGCGTGCACGCGCTTGGCGACTTCGCGGCTGCTCGACTGACTCGCGGTCATCGACATATCGAGCAGCACACTGGCCAGCAGGTCGTCCTTATCCTCCAGACTGACCGAGCCAACACCGCCGATGAGGTCGGCACCGTTCTCGCGCTGCGCCAGCCAGCGCCCCATCTCACTGGTTGCACCGCGACCCGACAGCACCCAGACAGACGCGCCACGAGCACGCTTGTCACGGGCGGCATCGGCATGGATGGAGACAAACAGATCGGCGTTAAGCTTGCGCGCCTTCAGGGTACGTCCGCGCAGACTGACGTAATAATCACCACTGCGGATCAGCTCGGCGCGATAGCCGGGCTCGGCGTTGATCAGACGCGCGACCTCTTTGGCAATCGCCAGCACCACATCTTTCTCTTTCAGACGCCCCGGGCCCAGCGCACCCGGATCTTCGCCGCCATGGCCGGCATCAACGGCAATGACGATGTCGCGCAGAGGACCACTCTCCAGCGCGCGCGGCTGCTGTACCGGCTTGCGCGCGTCAGCGACTTCCATCGCCAGATCCAGCACCAGACGGTGTCCATACTGATCGTTCGGGTCGAGCTGAAAGCTTTTCGGACTCACATCGCTGTTCAGATCGAGCACCAGCCGGATGCCATCGCCACGACTGCCGGTTCGCACCTGATCGATCGGCCCCTTATTGAGACCGAGCGCGGCCACATCGACACCCAGCTGCGCATCCTCAATATCCAGCACCAACCGACGCGGGTTATCGAGCATGAACACGTTGTGTTTGACGGACGAACTGAGGTCGAACACCAGACGAATATTGTCCGGTGCCAGCCAGGCACGGATATTTTCGATGTTGCTTGCCGCCTGCACCCACTGACTCGCCAGCAGCGTCAGCAGCAATGCCAACCCCTTCAGATTACGCACGCGCCCTTTCACCTCTGTCTGCGTTACGGCTCTTTCTAAACAGTGCTTCTATATCAATTTATCGGCCAATCGGCGGCCTTTTTCAGTGTTATATTGCCATGTCAGGCGCCGCCCTGTCCCGGCCCGCTCAATTTCGATCTCGAGATCCGCCACCGGCAATATCCCGGCACCACGCTCCGGCCACTCGATCAGGCTCAGCGACTGGGCATCAAAGTAATCCCGTATGCCGAGATACTCGAGCTCTTCCGGATCGGCAAGGCGGTAGAGATCGAAGTGATAGACCCGGCCACGGGCAGTATCGTACGGTTCCACCAGCGTATAGGTCGGGCTCTTCACGGCGCCGACATGACCGAAGCCGTGCAGCACCCCGCGACACAGCGTGGTTTTACCCATCCCCAGATCCCCGTGCAGGAAGATCACGGCCCCCTCCTGCGCAGCCGCGGCGATCCGCTCACCGAACGCCACCATGGCGGCTTCATCGAGAAGTTCGATTGCCTGTTCAACCATCATGTTCCAGCCCATTCAATACCAACGGAATTGTTTCAAGCAGATCGGTCGCCAGCAGGCCGCGGGCGCCGAATCGGGCGGCGCAGCGATCAGCCGCCCGTGCATGCACCAGCACACCGAGCCGGGCCGCATCCACCGGTGCCAGCCCCTGCGCCAGCAGCGCACCGATGACGCCGCTGAGCATGTCGCCCATGCCGGCCGTCGCCATGCCGGGATTGCCGGCGCTGCACAGGTGGATCACATCGCCATCACAGCTCAGCGTACCGGCGCCTTTCAGCACCACGGTACCGCCGTAGCGCGCCTGCAGCTCGCGCACCTGTTCAAAGCGACTGGCCTGCACATCGGCGCTGTCCGTCTCCAGCAGGCGCGCCGCCTCGCCCGGGTGCGGCGTCAGTACCCAGTTGATCGCTGGCAGCCGCTCCTCACGTTCGGCGATCAGATTCAGCGCGTCGGCATCCAGCAGCATCGGCAGATCGCTCGCCAGCGCCGCCTGCAACAGACTCTCACCCCATTCGCTCTGCCCAAGGCCCGGACCGATCACCAGCGCATCCGCCTTTGCCAGCAGCGGCTCCAGATCATCGCCATCCTCAACGCCATGACACATCACCTCCGGGATCCGCGTCAGGGCCGCCTGGCGATGCTCGGCCCGTGTCGCCAGCGTCACCAGTCCGGCGCCGCTGCGCAGTGCCGCCTGCGCCGCCATCAACGCCGCGCCGCCCATCCCCAGATCGCCACCGATCACCAGCAGATGGCCATATCGCCCCTTGTGCCCTGAGCGGGCACGCGGTGGCAGCAGCTCCCGCAGATCGTCGCTATCGGTGCGAAAGGCACTGACCGGCACCTGCTCATAGACCTCATCCGGCAACAGCAGCGCGTCAAACAGCAGCTCGCCGGTACAGTCCACTCCTTCATGGGTCAACAGTCCCTGTTTCAGTGCGATGAAGGTCAGCGTCAGATCGGCACGCACCGCACTGCCCAGCACCGCACCGGTATCGGCACAAAGCCCGGAGGGGATATCCACCGCCACAACCGGAGCCGCGGCCCGATTGATCTGAGCAATCAGCTGCGCAGCCTCTCCTCGCACCGGCCCCGACAGCCCGATGCCGAGCACCGCATCGACAATCAGCTCGCCGCCGAACTCCACCCCCGGATGCCAGCGCTCGGCTCTCATGCCCAGACCCGAGATCCAGTGCCAGGCCTCCAGCGCCTCGCCGTGCAGGCGTGCTTCGTAGTCGTCGCCCAGCACCAGCAGCTGCACCTCAAGCCCGGCCTGAAAGGCGAGCCCGGCCACCACCAGACCGTCGCCCCCGTTGTTGCCGGCACCGCACAGTACCGTCATCGTCCTGAGCCCGGGCCAGCGCTGACCGATAACGGCCCACACGGCGTGGCCGGCCCGCTGCATCAGTCTGAAGCCGGGAATACCGAACTGCTCGATCGCGGTGCGGTCCAGCGCACGACACTGTTCAGCCGTGTATAATGCGACTGGCAGCACCTCTCTGCTGACACTCATGATTCATCCAATCCTGTTGAAACTGCACGCATTATAGTGGAACAGCCGGCGCCCAACGCAAACCCCGCACAGCCGCCTGCCGAGCGCCTCGCGCAGCTGGCTCAGGGCCTCAAACGGCGCGCCCGGGAGCTGGGTTTTCAGCAGTGTGCAATTACCCTGCCCGATGCCTCCATGGAAGCCGACCACCTGAAGCAGTGGCTGCAGCAGGGTTACCAGGGTGAGATGCGCTACCTTGAGGAGCACCTCGAGAAACGGCTCGACCCGCGTCTGCTGGTTCCGGGCAGCGAACGCATCATCATGGTACGCATGGACTACCTGCCGCCTGAAACCAGCCTGCTACGCACCCTGTCAAACCCGGACAAGGCCTACATCTCCCGCTATACGCTGGGTCGCGACTATCACAAGCTGATCCGCAAACGACTCAAGCAGCTTGGCCAGTGGCTGCAGACAGAAGCCGGCGGCGACACTCAGGTACAGTTTCGCCCCTTTGTCGACAGCGCCCCGGTGCTCGAACGCCCGCTGGCACGCAACGCCGGTATCGGCTGGGTCGGCAAGCACACGCTGATTCTGAATCGACAGGCCGGTTCACTGTTCTTTCTCGGCGAGCTGTTTACCAACCTGCCCCTGCCGATCGACGCCCCGCAGCAGGAATCCCATTGCGGCAGCTGTACTGCCTGCCTCGATGTCTGTCCGACACGGGCGTTCCCAAGGGCCGGCGTACTGGATGCACGACGCTGCATCTCCTATCTGACCATCGAGCACAGCGGCCCGATCCCGGTGGCGCTGCGTGCGCTGATCGGCAACCGCATTTTCGGCTGCGATGACTGCCAGCTGATCTGCCCCTGGAACCGGTTTGCCAGACGCTCGACGGAAGATGACTTCAGGCCGCGTCACGCGCTCGACGACGCCGATCTGCTGACACTGTTCGAGTGGGATGAAGAGACTTTTCTGCGGCTCACCGAAGGCTCGGCGATCCGACGCACGGGCTATCAGGGCTGGCAACGCAATCTGGCGGTTGCGCTGGGCAACAGCCGCGGCGGCGAGCAGGTAGAGCGCGCCCTGCGAGCGCGGCGCAGCACGGCCAGCGAGCTGGTACGCGAGCATATCGACTGGGCACTGGCACAGCTGGCCAGCCGCACAGAGCCGCACCCGCTGCCGCTGCTCAGCCACCCCGGCGCCCACCGCGTGCCGGACTGAGCACGACGCCCGCGCGCACCGGCTGCGCCCGGATCAGCGCACGCGGCTCAGAGGCGGAAGAAATGCTCGCGGTAGTAACGCAGCTCCGCGATCGATTCGCGGATATCGTCCAGCGCCAAATGTGTGCCGGTTTTCCTGAACCCGTCCAGCAGCGCCGGTTTCCAGCGCCGCGCCAGCTCCTTGATCGTGCTGACATCCAGATTGCGGTAGTGGAAAAACGCTTCCAGCTCCGGCATGTAGCGGTACAGGAAGCGACGGTCCTGACCGATGCTGTTGCCGCACATCGGTGAGCTGCCCTTGTCGGCATGCTGAGCGAGAAACTCGAGCATCATCTGCTCTGCTTCCGCCTCGCTGATACGGCTGGCGCGCACCCGCTCGGTGAGACCGGACTGACCATGCTGGCGCGTACACCATTCATCCATCTGCGCCAGCACCGAGTCCGGCTGATGCACCGCAATCACCGGCCCTTCGGCGATCAGATTCAGATCGGCGTCGGTGACGATGGCCGCCATCTCGATAATACGGTCGGTCTCCGGTGTCAGGCCGGTCATCTCAAGGTCGATCCAGATCAGATTCTGATCGCGCGCCATCCCCAGGTTCTCCCATGCAAACGCTGTAAATTTCGCTGATTTTCGAATACCTTAGCACATCAATACAAGCGATATCGGGGACAACGCCCACCGCGATGGCGAAACGCAAGCTGACAAGACGCCAGGCCTGGCGCATCGAAAAGATACAGGCAGAACGCGCGCAGCGGGCCGAGCGGCGCGAAAGCCAGCTCAACGCCCAGCTGGAAGGGGGAGAGCTGGGGCCCGAACAGGCCGGCCTGATCATTTCTCACTTCGGCCGCAGCGTCGATGTGGAGGCGCTGGAAGGGCCGCTGGCCGGCAGCATTCATCGCTGCCACCTGCGCGCCAACCTGGGCCAGCTGGTCACCGGCGACCGGGTCGTCTGGCGTGCCGCCAACGACGGCGGTGTCGTCGTGGCCGCGCAGCCACGCAGCAGCGAGCTGCAACGCCCCAACAATCAGGGCGAGCTGAAACCGGTCGCGGCCAACATCGACTTCATTGTCATCGTGTTCGCGGTCGAGCCGCGCGCCCACGCCAACCTGATCGACCGCTATCTGGTGGCCGCCGAAGCGTCCGGCATCGAGCCGGTGCTGCTGCTGAACAAGGTAGACCTGCTCGATACCGACGCCGGCGACTACCTGCGCCCGCTGCTCGAGCAGTATGAGGCGCTGGGCTATCGCGTACTGAAAGCATCGACCACCGCGGCCCACGGACTGGATGAGTTGAAGCAGCTGCTGAAGGACCGCATCAGCGTATTCGTCGGCCAGTCGGGCGTCGGCAAATCCTCGCTGATCAACGCGCTGCTGCCCGGGGTCGATCTTAAGGTCGGCGAGTTGTCCGAGCAGACCCGCAAGGGGCGTCACACGACCACAACCGCGCGCCTGTTCCACTTCCCCGACGGCGGCGACCTGATCGATTCGCCGGGGATACGAGAATTTGCGCTGTGGCATGTGGACCCGGATCAGGTGCTCGACGGCTTTCCAGAGTTGCGCGAACTGCGCGGCCACTGCCGCTTCCGCGACTGCCGTCATGAGAGCGAACCGGGCTGCGCCTTTCGCGCCGCACTCGACGAGGGCCGGATCAGTGCCAGTCGCTTCAACAGTTACCGCCAGATCCTGCAGTCACTGCAGGATGGCCAGCTACGCAATGATTGAACCTGTCATGGCTGACATCAGAATGGACCGGCTGGGATGAGCAGTACCCAAAACCTGTACGGCCTCGACGACTGGACCCGTTATCTGGGCGAAAAGAATCTGCCCGTGCGTGCCAGCACGCTGGTGCGGCTCAAGCGCGCACTGGCGGACGATCGCACGACGCTGATCCAGCTCGGCCATCAGATCCGTCGCGACCCGGTGCTGTCACTGCACGTCACGCGCATGGCGCAGACGCGCCACGAGGCCAAGGGTAGCGCCGTGACCAGCGTCGATCATGCCATCGCCTCTGTCGGCATGGATATGATCGCGCAGCTGGCCGGTGAGCTGGACACCATCAAACTGCACCCGCACAGCGTGGCACAGCGCAGCTTCTTCCGCTCCATCGCTGCCAGCCGTCACGCCTCGGTACAGGCCGCCGACTGGGTCCAGTTCAAGCAGCTGCCCTACGCCGAGGAGGCACGCCTTGCGGCGCTGTTCTACGGCCTCGTCCACTGGATGCTCTGGCTCTACGCGCCGCTGCACAAGCACCGGTTCCAGATCGCCGTCATCGAAGACAATCGCAGTCCGGTCGAGGCGGAGCGTGAGATCTTCGGCTGCACCACGCAGGAGATGGGTAAGGCGCTGGCGGATCACTGGAAGCTGACCGAGCTGACCGTCAAGGCACTGGATCACGACACTTCGCCGTCGCTGACGACCCTGAAACAGCTGCACATGCGGGCATTGAAAGATCCGCGCCTCGAAGAGCGGGACATGCGCGAGCTGAACCATCTGGTGCAGCAGCATTATTTCCCGGTCAAGCTGGCCAACTGGATGACCCTGACCGTCAGCCGCGGCTGGGACCACCCCCGCGCGGCTCGCATGTTCGACATTATCAGCGACTACCTCGACCAGCCGCTGGGCGACACCATGGCCCGCCTGCACCGCAACTGCGCGCACGCCGCACGCGGCTACCATGTGCCCGGCGTCATGACACCGGCCGCCGAACTGATCATGCTGCCCGGTGCCGACCGTCTGCCCTACCGGTTGACTGAGCGCGAGCTGCAGGCCTATGAAAAACTGTTCCCGGAACCGGTCGAACCTGCGCAACCGGCAGCGCCGACGGAGCCGATGGAGCCGATCTCGCAGGAGCCGGAACTGCTCAATCCGCATATTTTCGAGCAGGTGCTGGACCGGATGCGCAACGGTTATGAGCTCTACACCAAGCCCGCACACATCCTGCAGGGGCTGCTGCAGGGACTGAATCGCGGGATTGGTCTTGAGCGGGTTGCCCTCTGGCTGGTGCGGCCCAAAACCGGCGAGCTGACCGCCGCGCGCGTCGTTGGCGCCGAAACTGATGCACCGCTGGCCCGCCTGCAGACCAACCTGAATCAGCCGGGACTGCTGGCAAAACTGTGTGAAAAACCGGCGATGCTGGCGATCGACGAACACAATCGCGCGCAGATTCAGGCGGCCCTGCCGCCGGAGCTGCGCAGCTGGCTCGGTGCCGACGACTGCCTGCTGATGTCGGTGTTCCGCGGCCGCACGCCGATCGCGCTGATCTACGCCGACCGCATCGGCGCCAATGCGCCGCTGACCACGTTCCACCGCGACCATTTCCGCTCGCTCTGTGCGGCAGCCACGCTGGCACTGAAAAAACTACCGTCCGGCGATACCGCCTGACGCGGCGCCGACCTGAAGCATCAGGAGACCTCTCTTGTCCAACGCACTTCCTCTGGTCATCACCGCAGAACAGCTGGCGGATCAGCTGCAGGACCCGAACCTGCTGATCGTTGATCTGTCCAGCGCAGAACATTACGCCGCAGGGCATATTCCCGGCGCCGTCCATCTCGAGTCGCGTCGCCTGCTGTGCGGTGACGGCCCGGTGCCGAACAAGCTGCCGACGCCGGCGCAGCTCGAAGCCCTGTTCTCAGAACTCGGCATCAGCCGTGACACCCACGTCATCGCCTACGACGACCAGAATGGCCCCTGGGCCGGGCGCCTGATCTGGACACTGGCCTATGCCGGCCACACGCACGCCAGCTTTCTGGATGGGCAACTCGCCGCCTGGCAGGACGCCGGACTGGCACTGGAACAGCAACCGAACGCGCCGCAGCCGACGCGCTTTGAGGCCCTCTACGACGATGACCTTGTTGTGGATATCCCCTGGCTGCTTGAGCACCTGAATGATCCCCGCGTCCAGATCTGGGATGCTCGCGGCGCCGATGAGTACCGCGGCGAAAAGGTCGTCAACGCCAGGGTGGGCGGCCACCTGCCGGGCGCGCGCCTGCTGGAGTGGACCGACCTGCTGCAGCCCGGCCCGGTACCGCGACTGCGCCCTCGCGACGAACTCAAGCAGCTGCTGGCCGATGCCGGCCTCGACAGCCGCAACACACTGGTCACCCACTGCCAGACCCACCGCCGCTCCGGTCTGACCTGGCTGGTCGGCCGCTGGCTCGGCATTCGTGACATCCGCTGCTACGACGGCTCCTGGTTCGAATGGGGGAACACCCCGGACCTGCCGATAGAACGCTGAACTGCCCGGAGACACCTGTTTGAACACCACACTGCACAGGCTCAAAGACAAACTCTTCATTCTGCTGCAACAGATCGTGCCCCAGCATCTGCTGTCACGTCTGATCGGCCGTCTCGCCGACTGCCGCGTACGCTGGTTCAAGAACCTGTTTATCGACCTGTTCCGACGCCAGTACAACGTCGACATGAGCGAAGCGCTGGAGGAAAACCCGCGCGCCTACCCCTGCTTCAATGACTTCTTCACCCGTGCCCTGAAGCCCGGCGCCCGCCCGATCGACCCCGACCCGGGCAGCATCGTGTCACCGGTGGATGGCGTTGTCAGTCAGGCCGGCGACATCAGCTACGGCCGTCTGATTCAGGCCAAGGGCCGGGGCTACTCGCTGACCACCCTGCTCGGCGGTGACAGCCGCCGCGCGGAGCCCTTTATCAACGGCCGTTTCGCCACCCTTTACCTCTCGCCACGGGACTACCACCGCGTGCATATGCCGGTGACGGGCACCCTGCGCGAGGCGATCTACATCCCCGGCGACCTGTTCTCCGTCAACCATGCCACGGCGGCCGGCGTCGACAGCCTGTTCGCCCGCAACGAACGCCTTGTCACCATCTTCGATACCGAGTACGGTCCTATGGCAATGGTACTGGTTGGCGCTATGATCGTGGCCGGTATCGAAACCGTCTGGTCCGGCCAGGTGGCCCCTCTCCCCCGACAGCCCCAGACCCTCTACAGCCGCGCGGAACCCGCCCGCATCACGCTGGAGAAGGGACAGGAGATGGGACGCTTTCATCTGGGCTCCACCGTCATTCTGGCATTCGGACCGGACCAGGTGCGCTGGGTCGATACGCTGACCCACCGCACCCCGGTGACGCTCGGCCGCACCATTGCAACAGTCTCCGGCGACAGCTGAACCTATCCGACCCTTTCACGCGAACCATTAAAGGCGGGAGCACATGAACACGACCTGGCAACAGAAACTGGAATCTCTTGGCTACAGCCTTGATGAGCAGGGGCAGGCGCAACTGGCAGCCCCCGGCAGCGAGGCCGGCATCGTACCGCTGAGCCATCAGCGCATCATCCGCATCAGCGGTCCGGACAGCGAGAAGTTCCTGCAGGGCCAACTCAGCTGCAACCTGAGCGACGTCAGCCGTTTGGGCAGCCGCCTCGGCGCCCACTGCAATATCAAGGGGCACATGATCAGCCTGTTCCGGGTCATGAAGCAGGGCCCCGACAGCTTCTGGCTGCGCACCAGCGGCGAGCTAACCGACAAGGCACTGGCCACCCTGAAAAAGTACATTATTTTCTCCAAGGCTGAGGCGACCCTGGACGAGGAGCTGGTCGGGCTTGGCTTGAGCGGCCCTGGCGCGGCTGAACTGGCCGCACAACTGGTTTCCCCTGTCCCCACGGAGACCGACGCAGTCTCTCGCAACGGCGATCGCCTGCTGGTGAAGGTACCCGGGGAGCGCTACGAGTGCTGGCTGCCCGCCAGAGACGCGAGCACACTGCTCGATACCCTGTTGCAACAGGCGAAGCTCGCCGCTACCGACGCTTGGCTGCTGCAGGAGATCCGCGCCGGCATCGCTGATCTGCGCGCCGCCACGTCAGAAGCGTTTATCCCACAGATGACCAACCTGCAGGTATACGCGGGCGTCAGCTTCGCCAAGGGCTGCTATACCGGACAGGAGGTCGTCACCCGACTGCAGCACCGCGGCATCCTGAAAAAACCGATGTACCGCGCCGCCGTCACAACCGACAGCCGCCCGCAGCCGGGCCAGATGCTGCATACCGCAGAGAAAGAAAACGTCGGCGAAGTGGTTGTCGCCGCCCCGGCTGACAACGGCCGCTACGAACTGCTCGCCGTCATCAGCAAGGAGCAGGCCGAGTCCGGCACGATCCACCTCGAAACCCAGCAGGGACCGACACTCGCTCTCCTCGACCTGCCCTATACACTGGATCCGCGCTTGTTTGAAAGCAAGCGCTGATACCTCCGTCCACTCGTCCGTCACGCGACACCGGGCCAGACACCGGTGTCGCACTCTCTCAAGCTGCAGTCTCATCCCGCCCGGCACCACGCTCGCCTCTATCATTTGCAATGCAAATGATCATATTTGAACTATTGATTTCTTTAATGCAAAGCGCAGCGCTAGCATCAACTCAACCTCGATGATCAGCGACCCAACCGCTGACACACGCAGGTTCCCATGTTCACGGTTCTTTGCTCGACCTCACGACAAGAACAACAGCAGGAGTTGTAAAGATGTTACCGATGCCCAAAACCCTCACCATCCCCAACGGCGACAAGGTACGGCCGACCTTCTCCAAAGCGGAGATGCAGTCCCGTCTGGATAAGCTGCGCGGCTATATGGCCGAGCAGCAGATCGACGCCGTGCTGTTCACCTCGTATCACAACATCAACTACTACAGCGACTTCGTCTACTGCCGTTTTGGCCGCGATTACGGTCTGGTCGTCACCCAGGAGGGCTACACCACCATCACCGCCAACATCGACGGCGGCCAGCCCTACCGCCGCAACCAGCTCGGCGACAATGTGGTCTACACCGACTGGCAGAAGGACAACTTCTTCTATGCCGTGCAGCAGCTGGTCAAGGACGGTGGCAAGGTTGGTATCGAATATGACCATATGACGCTGCAGAACCTGCAGAAGATGAAAGACGCACTGCCGGGCGCCGAGTTTGTTGATATAGGCGTGCCGACCATGAAAATGCGCATGATCAAGTCCGCCGAAGAGATCGCCCTGATCAAGCAAGGGGCTCGTGTGGCCGACGTGGGCGGCGCCGCAATTCGCGATGCCATCGCCGTGGGCGTGCCTGAATATGAGATCGCTCTCGCCGGCACCCAGGCGATGGTACGCGAGATCGCCGGCACCTTCCCGCACGGCGAGCTGATGGACACCTGGGTCTGGTTCCAGTCCGGCATCAACACCGATGGTGCCCACAACCCGGTCACCACACGCAAGGTACAGGCTGGCGATATTCTGAGCCTCAACACCTTCCCGATGATCGCCGGTTACTACACCGCGCTGGAGCGCACCCTGTTCGCCGAACACGCCTCCGACCGCCACCTGGAGTTGTGGGAGATCAACTGCAAGGTGCACCGTCGTGGCCTGGAACTGATCAAGCCCGGCGCCCGCTGCTGCGACATCGCCGCCGAACTGAACGAGATCTTCGCCGAACACGACGTGCTGCAATACCGCACCTTCGGCTACGGTCACTCCTTCGGCACGCTGAGCCACTACTATGGCCGCGAGGCGGGCCTGGAGCTGCGCGAGGATATCGAAACGGTGCTGGAGCCGGGCATGGTGGTATCGATGGAGCCGATGCTAATGATTCCGGAAGGTAAACCGGGCGCTGGCGGCTATCGCGAGCACGACATTCTGGTGGTGGGCGAGAGCGGTGCGGAAAACATTACCCGCTTCCCGTTCGGTCCGGAGTACAACATTATCAAGGGATAAATACCCCGACACCGGCGGCCCGCGGGGGCGGCCGGTGTCAATCCGATGACGCGCAGGTCATCCAAGCACACGAGGCCCGTCTTCGCGACGTCGCTCAGATGATAAAAATAACATCCATGAGGTGCTTAGCCGTGGCCGCCTGACGGCTGCCGGCTGAACTCCACTCGACGAGGTAACCACTATGGTTCTATCGAGAGGCCTTTTGCGAGGAATCAACCCGTACATCATGTTGATCTCCCTGGCCGTGACCCTAGCTTTCACGTTTTACACTCTAATCTTTCCCGAGCAATCAGCACAACTGATTGACCAAACCCGCACCATCATCACACTCACTGCCAATGGCTGGTATGTCCTGCTGGCCGCCGGTTTTCTCGCGTTCTGCGTCTGGATTGGCTTCAGTCGCTACGGCCAGATCCGTCTCGGCGCAGACCATGAGAAGCCCGAATTCAGCTACTTCGCCTGGTTCGCCATGGTCTACGCGGCTGGACAGGGGATCGGCATCATCTTCTGGTCCATCGCAGAACCCATGTTCCACTTTTCAGGCGGAACCCCCTTCTCGGATGCGGTCGCCAACGAAGAAGCGGCCCGCGTGGCGATGAAGGTGACCTTCTTCCACTGGGGCCTCAATGCCTGGGCGATCTACTGCGTGGTGGGACTGGCGCTGGCGTTCGTGGCCTATCGCCTACAGAAACCACTGAGCATCCGTTACACCCTGTTCCCCCTGCTTGGAAAACGGGTTGAAGGCGGCGTCGGCATTCTGGTCGACGTGATTGCGATCTTCGCCACCCTGTTTGGCATCGCCACGTCGCTCGGGCTTGGCGTTCAGCAGATCAACGCCGGCTTGCACTCCATCTGGGGCGTACCGCAGAGCACCTCGATCCAGCTG
This sequence comes from Marinobacterium sp., assembly GCA_030602245.1. Lineage (GTDB taxonomy): Bacteria > Pseudomonadota > Gammaproteobacteria > Pseudomonadales > Balneatricaceae > Marinobacterium_D. Next base: position 53,053 of record JAUWAC010000010.1, on the reverse strand, counting down.
CTGCTGGTGGTCGTCATCTCTGCCTGTGCGCTGGTTTCGGTGTTGACCGGACTCAAGCGCGGCATCAAATACCTGTCGATCAGCAATATGTGGCTAACCATCGTACTGCTGGCATTCTTCATCCTGTTTGGACCCACACTCTACATTCTAGACCTGCTGTTTGGTGTCTCGGTGGACTACCTGGTGGACCTGCTGGCCCTGAATATCTTCGTTGAGGGCACCAGCCAACATCTGGGCGATGCCGATGCCAGCTGGAAAAGCATGTGGCAGGGCTGGTGGACCGTGTTCTACTGGGGCTGGTGGATCTCCTGGGCACCGTTCGTCGGTGTGTTCGTGGCGCGCGTATCCCGTGGCCGCACCATCCGTGAATTCGTGTTCGGCGTCATCGGTGTTTCCAGCCTGCTCTCCTTCGTCTGGCTTGCCGCCTACGGCGGTACCGCGCTGCATATCGATCTGTTCTCTGGCGGTTCTATCGCCGCAACGGTCAATCAAAATGTGTCGCAAGCGCTGTATGCCACCTTCGCGGGCATGGATGTGGGCACCGTCGGCTATATTGCCACCATCGCTGGCACCCTGTTGGTCGCAACCTACTTCATCACCTCGTCCGACTCCGGCACCCTGGTGCTGAGCACTATAATGAGTGAAGGGGCTGAACACCCCCTGAAACGGCATCGCACCTTCTGGGGTGTCATGCAGGGTGTGGTCGCATCCGTACTGCTGGTCGCCGGCGGCAACGCCGCCCTCAGCACGCTGCAAACCGCCTCCATCACGGCGGCACTGCCGTTCTCGGTGCTGATGGTGCTGATGTGCATCTCACTGGCCAAGGGCGTACATCAGGAGCATAAACGCCTCCTGATGGCACCCCAGAGCAACAACATCCATCTACAGGAGATCTCCCAATGAGCCGGCTGGCCGATCTAGATTGGAAAACCTATGAGGCCCGGGTACAGAGTGGCGAGGCCGTGATTCTGCTGCCGATTGGCGCGATCGAACAGCACGGCCCACACATGTCGATGAACCCGGATGTGCTGATCCCCGAGGCGATCGGACTGGGCGTGGCAGCCTCGCTGCCCAACGCCCTGGTGGCCCCGCCCATCGCCTACGGCTACAAATCCCAGGTGAAATCCGGTGGTGGCAATTTCTTTCCCGGCACCACCTGCATCAACGGCAAGACCCTGATCGACACCGTGCATGATGTGGTGGTGGCGCTGGCGCGCCACGGCAACCGCCGCTTCGTCCTGATTAACGGGCATTACGAGAACTCCATGTTCATCGTCGAAGGGATCGACCTGGCACTGACAGCGCTGCGCCGCGACGGTATCGACGCCAAGGTGCTGGTGCTCTCCTACTGGGATTACGTGAACCAGGACACCATCGCCACCGTATTCCCCGATGGTTTCACCGGCTGGGACGTGGAGCATGGCGGTGTACTGGAGACCTCGCTGATGCTGCATCTGCACCCGAATCTGGTGGACATGGACAAAACAGTGGATCACCCGCCAGCCACCTTCCCGCCCTACGACCGCTTCCCGGCGGATCCCTCCTGGGTACCGGAAAGCGGCACCCTGTCATCGGCGCGCAAGGCTTCGGCTGAACACGGCAAGCTGCTGTTCGATGTTTGCGTGGCAGGGATACAAGAGAGTATCCGCGGCGAATTCGGCTGAAACCAGGGCGCGATACCTCAACCTGAAACTGCGGCCGGCCTGAGCGCCGGCCGTTTTGACCCCTTCCATTGAGTGACCCATTGAGCCATGGCAACACCCCCGACACACTCGACCTGGCTGTTATGCGTGGCCGGACAGGACGATCCGGAGCTGGTGCGACGTCTGATCGAAACCCTCGCCCTGTGCGAAGGTGAAATACAGGAGCAAAAGATCAGCGCGCTGCACGGACGTCTGACGGGTCTGATCCAGGTACGCCTGCCCGATCAGCATGCCGCCCACGCCTGGGCTCAACTGCAGCAGCTGTCAGCCCAGGGACTGCACCTGCTCTGCCGTGATCCGGTAAGCGAACCGATCAGGAAACGTCCCCTGACGCTGCATATTCAGGGCGCTTATCGCGTCGGACTGGACCACGAGATCCGGCTGATTCTGGAGAGCCATCGGGTGCAGGTCGATCACTACAACCAGCGAACCGGCGCACCGGGCGCCGCCGGCACTCAGCCGTTTCAAACCCTGATCAGCGGACGCACCGACGCTGAGCGTTTCAACGCCCAGCGTCTGCAGCTGGCGCTGAGCCGTTTGGCACGGGGACTTCAAATCGACCTGCAGTTTAACGATGCGGCTCTGCCCACCACGGTGCATTGACCCGTTACTCCAGGGTGCAGCCACCACGCTGAACCCGAGCCTGGCAACTCATCCGAAGCGTTGACTCTGATGCAAGCCACTGCGCAGGTAATCCAGCAGGCGCACCGACGCCGGCGCCAGATTGCTGCTGTCGTAATTGAAACCGATGGTCACCTCGCCCAGCGCAGGCAGGTGCTGCAGGGTACGGTCCGCCTTCAGCGACGCCGGCACGGTGGTACTCGCCAGCGCACTGATCCCCAGCCCCGCCTCGATCGCGGCCTGAATGCCGAGCAGACTGGAGGTGCAGTACATGATGCGCCAGGGGATGCCGGCGCGATTCAACGCCTCCGTGATATGACGTCGATACACGCACCCCTCCGGGTACAGTACCAGCGGTACGGGCGCCTGCGGATCGAGCTGGAAACCGGGGCCGCTGACCCAGACCAAGGGCTCGACGATGGCGTCCTGGGCCAGAATCTCGCTGGAGGGGTTCTCATCCATGCTCATCACCAGATCATACTCGCCACGCCGGTAATCCCGCCGCAGGTTGACGCTCAGCTCACTGGTGACATCCAGCGTCACCCCGGGATGGGCGTGGGAAAAACGCGACAGCGTCAATGGCAGAAACGAAACCTCAAAGTCGTTTGGAATGCCAAGGCGCACCGACCCGCTCACCGTCGACGTGACCAGCCGCGATACCGCGGTGTCATTCAGCTCCAGGATCTTGCGCGCATACTCGTACAGCAACTGCCCCTCCTCGGTCAACCGCAACCCGCTGGTGCGGTTGAACAGAGGCACATTGACCAGCTCCTCGAGGCGCTTGATCTGCAGGCTGATCGCCGGCTGGGAGCGGCCCAGCAGCTCCCCTGCCTGGGTGAAGCCACCCAGCTCCTGAATGGTGACGAAGGTGCGTAACAGATCCATCGGCAGGTTTTTCACAGCGCGACACTCCTTGGCCGTCCAGCAGGCCGGCCCCACATAAGCAAATCAAATAACAAAATTAGCACTATTAATTTTTAAAATACACCACCGCCTCGTACCATCGCTTTGAGTGCATCCGCATTCCAAACGGCGAACGCCGCCGCCATAACAAGAAAAGCCAGCTCGAGGGTTACCCTATGCCAAACCATGCGATCAAGGAGCGACTCAAAGGCTTCAACGGACCCGCCAAACATCTCAACCGCTCCTTTACCAAGGACGCCAGCTCCAGCCGCCAGCAGTTCAAGGTGGTGTTCGTATTACTGGAAAACTTTTCGATCGCCGCCTTCACCAGTGCCGTGGATGTGCTGGCCACCGCCAACCTGGTGAGCCGCTCCCCGATGATCGAGTGCGTGCACTGCAGCCTGTCCGGGCAGAGCGTTATCAGCGACATCGGTCTGGAGATCCGCACTGAACACAGCGTCGAACAGACCACACTGAATGACCACGACATGCTGGTGATCTGCGGCGGGTATCGTACGCCACTGAAGGCACAACGCGGCCTGCAGGCTCTGCTGCACAGCAGCGCCGCGCGCCAGTGCTGGATTGGTAGCCTCTGGAATGGCGTCTATCAGATCGCCCATGCAGGACTGCTGCACGAACGCAGCGCCACTGCCCACCCGGACAACATAGCCCTGCTGACCGAGCTGTTCCCGAAAACCGAGATTCTGCACAAGCCCTATGTGATCGACGGCGCGTACTTCAGCTGCGCGGGCCCCAACAGCGCCATGCAGATGATGCTGGACCTGACTGCGCGGCTGTTCGGGCCGGAGATCAGGCTCAGCGCAGAGGAGATCCTGACCTGTGACACCCGGCTCGATGCCGACGACAACCTGATCACCAAGAGCAAGCATCGCGCATTGCCGGCCCATCTGCGCGCCGTGATCGAGTTGATGGAGAACAATATCGAAGAACCACTGACGCTGGCCGAGATCGCCCGTTATGTCGATATCTCGCGACGGCAGATCGAGCGTCTGTTCGCACGCTATTTCGACATCAGCCCGTCGCGCTATTACCTGGAGCTACGCCTGACCAAGGCGCGCCAACTGCTGCTGCAGTCGGACCGCTCGGTGGCGGAGGTATCGGTCGCCTGCGGCTTTCTGAGCAGCACCCATTTCAGCCACAGCTTTCGCGACATCTTTGGTCTATCCCCGACCCAGATGCGTTCCCGTTTCCTGAGCGACTGGCTGAAGGGTGCCTGATCTCGACGCTCGGTTCAGTGAGTCGATGCTACCTGAGCCGGCAACTGCCACTCGATCGCCTTTCGCCCCTGCGCTTGCAGCCAGGCGTTCGCCTGAGAGAAGTGCCTGCAGCCGAGAAAACCGCGGTGAGCCGACAGCGGTGACGGATGGGGCGCCTTCAGCACCAAGTGTTTGTTGCGGTCTATAAAAGCGCCCTTCTTCTGGGCGTAGCTACCCCAGAGCATGAACACCACGTGGTCGCACTGCTCATTGACCAGGTGGATGATGCGGTCAGTGAACTGCTCCCAGCCTTTGCCCTGGTGGGCATTGGCGCTGCTCTCCTCCACCGTCAGTACGGCGTTGAGCAGCAGCACGCCCTGTCGGGCCCAAGACTCCAGATAGCCGTGATTGACCGGCACAATGCCCAGATCCGACTGCAGCTCCTTGTAGATATTCACCAGCGAGGGCGGCACCCGTACGCCGGGGCGCACGGAGAAGCAGAGGCCATGGGCCTGTCCCGGTTGGTGGTACGGATCCTGGCCGATGATGACCACCTTGACCTGCTCTAGCGGCGTGGCTTCCAGGGCATGGAACCAATCCTGCGAGTGGGGGTAGATGGTGACCCGCTGCGCCTTGCGCTCGGCCAGAAAGCCTTTCAGCGCCTGCATGTAGGGTTTGTCGAATTCGGGCGCCAGCAGCGGCTGCCAGCTCGGAGCGTTGTCCAGTGCCATTACAACCTCGTCCAAAGGTTCGTTCCCAGTTGTGGATAAGTCATTTCAGGGCTGGCCGCAGTCGCGGATCAGGCCGTCAGGGCCGCGCAGCGCCTTCACCACCCGACCGTGCCAGAGCGAATAGTAGCGAACCTTGCCCGGTGCATGAGCGAAAAAGCCGGAGATCAGCACGATCAGCACAAACAGCGGAACCGCCAGCGTGGGGATCATTACCGCCCCGGCCAGCAGCAGCAGCTTGAGCAGAATCGCCTGGCCTCTGAGCTGCAATAGCCAGATGCCGTCGCACCAGAGCTCCATCGCCACCATCAGCCCACCACTGCCCAGCGCCACAATCGCGTAGGGCAACCACTGTGCCGGCGCCAGATCAAACAGGAAGTGTCCGGCCAGACCGGCGATGCCGACCAAGTGCAGGCTGCGCAGCAGCACGCTCAAATGGCGTTTGCCTGGAATCTTGCGCGACGGATCGGGGAACAGCTGAGATAAGATCGACATGGCGGGCTGTGGATAAACAAGAGGCCGTCCGAAGACAGCCTCTTGTGGATCGATTTACACGCGTGGACGCATGGCCGGGAACAGGATCACGTCGCGGATCGACGCGGAGTCGGTGAACAGCATCACCAGGCGATCGATGCCGATCCCTTCGCCCGCGGTCGGCGGCAAGCCGTACTCCAGCGCGTTGACGAAGTCGCCGTCGTAGTGCATCGCCTCGTCGTCACCGGCGTCCTTCTCCTCCACCTGCTTGCGGAAGCGCTCGGCCTGGTCCTCGGCGTCGTTCAGCTCCGAGAAGCCGTTGGCCAGCTCGCGGCCGCCAACGAAGAACTCGAAGCGGTCGGTGACGAACGGGTTGTCGTCGTTGCGACGGGCCAGCGGGCTGACTTCGGTCGGGTACTCGGTGATGAAGGTGGGCTGCTGCAGGCGGTGCTCGCAGGTCTCTTCGAAGATCTCGATCTGGATCTTGCCCAGCCCCCAGCTGTCCTTGACGTCGATATCCAGGTGCTGGGCGATCTCGCGCGCGGCGTGCTCATTGGCCAGCGCCTCGGCACTGATATCCGGGTTGAAGTGCAGGATCGCATCGAACACCGACATGCGGGTGAACGGCTTGGACAGGTCGTACTCGACTCTATCCAGCACTTCGCCGGCCTCGTTGCGCACGGTGTTGACCAGAGTGGTGGTACCCAGCACGTTCTGCGCCACGGTGCGCAGCATCTCTTCGGTCAGGTCCATCAGATCGTGGTAATCGGCGTAGGCCTGGTAGAACTCGATCATGGTGAACTCGGGGTTGTGACGCGTTGAGAGCCCCTCGTTGCGGAAGTTGCGGTTGATCTCGAACACGCGCTCGAACCCGCCCACCACCAGACGCTTCAGGTACAGCTCCGGCGCGATGCGCAGGTACATGTCGATATCCAGCGCGTTGTGATGGGTCACGAACGGACGCGCCGAGGCGCCGCCCGGGATCGCCTGCAGCATCGGCGTTTCCACCTCGAGGAAACGGCGCTCGGCGAGGAACTGACGGATCGCGGCGATGATACGGAAGCGGGTTTCGAATACCTTGCGTGACTGCTCGTTGGTGATCAGGTCCACGTAGCGCTGACGGTAGCGCATCTCCATGTCCTGCAGTCCCTTGTGCTTGTCGGGCAGCGGACGCAGGCTCTTGGTCAGCAGCTGATACTGTTCCAGCTCGACGTAGAGATCCCCCTTGCCGGACTTGTGCAGGGTGCCGGTCACGCCGACGATATCGCCAAGATCCAGCGATTTGGCGAACGGCCGCGCCTCCTTGGTGACGTAGAGCTGGATGCGCCCGCTCATGTCCTGCAGCACCATGAAGGCCCCGCGGTTGAGCATGATACGGCCAGCCACCGATACCCGGATACCCGCCTCGGCCAGCTCTTCCTTGCTCTTGTCGCCGTACGCCTTCTGCAGATCGTCCGCATAGCTGTCGCGGCGGAAGCTGTTGGGGAACGCGTTGCCCTGCTCGCGCAGCGCGGCGAGCTTCTCGCGGCGCTCCGCGATCAGGCGGTTTTCATCTTGCACGGGATTGGTCTGAGCGTTGTCGGACATCGGGTCGCTACCTTAACTCGGTCAAATTCGGTTCGGATCAGAGCCCGGCCTTGAGGCTGGCTACGATAAACGGGTCGAGATCGCCGTCGAGCACGCGATCGCAGTTGGAGGTCTGCACACCGGTACGCAGATCCTTGATGCGCTGGTCGTCGAGCACGTAGGAACGGATCTGGCTGCCCCAGCCGATATCAGCCTTGGAGTCTTCCAGCTCCTGCGCCGCTTCACGCCGTTTCAGCATCTCCATCTCATACAGCTTCGCACGCAGCTGTTTCATACAGACATCGCGGTTCTGATGCTGCGAGCGGGCGGACTGACTCTGCACCACGATACCGGACGGTTCGTGGGTAATACGTACCGCGGACTCGGTACGGTTAACGTGCTGACCACCGGCACCGGATGCACGGTAAACATCGACACGCAGGTCGGCCGGGTTGATCTCGATCTCAACGTTGTCATCGATCTCGGGGGAGACGAAAACGGATGCGAACGAGGTGTGACGACGGCCGCCGGAGTCAAATGGCGATTTGCGCACAAGACGGTGCACGCCGGTTTCGGTGCGCAGCCAGCCGAACGCATACTCGCCCTCGAAGCGAATGGTGGCGGACTTGATACCGGCCACTTCACCGGCCGAGACTTCGATCAGCTCGGTCTTGAAGCCCTTGGCCTCACCCCAGCGCAGGTACATACGCAGCATCATGTTGGCCCAGTCCTGCGCTTCGGTACCGCCGGAGCCCGCCTGAATATCGACATAGGCGTTGTTGGCGTCCGCTTCGCCGGAGAACATGCGGCGAAACTCGAGCTGAGTCAGCTTTTCGGTCAGTGCCTCAACCTCGGCTTCCACCTCGGCGACGGTATCCTCGTCCTGCTCTTCGACGGCCAGATCCAGCAGCTCACGGGCATCGGCGACACCCTGCGTCAGATCATCGATGGTTTCCACGACCGCCTCGAGGCTGGCACGCTCACGCCCCAACTGCTGAGCGTTGTCCGGATCGTTCCAGACCGCCGGATCCTCGAGCTCGCGTTGCACCTCTTCGAGACGTTCCTTCTTGGTGTCGTACTCGAGATAGGTGCGCAGCAGCTCGGTACGCTCGCCGATATCCTTGAGGCTGTTCAGTATCGGATTGATTTCCATCTTGGGACTAAAACTCGCTGCCTGGGAAAAGGAGCGTATTCTACCCGATCTGCCGGGCTGTTTGAATTCGCGTCGACTTATCGCGACGACTGTAGAACAATAGTCTGATCACCCGGACAACGCCCGGACGAGGCCTCATGCAAAGGATTCCTGCCCCCCCAGCAGCCGTGCGCCTGCTGACTGCACTGACCGCCATACTGGTCTGCCCGCCGAGCTGGGGCTTTACCGCCGAACAGGGCGCGCAACTGCTGGATCTGACCAACACCGCCTACGGCTACATCGCCCTGTTCATCTTCGCCATCGCCTACCTGTTTATCGCCGGCGAAGATTACGTGCGACTACAGAAATCAAAACCGGTCATCGTCGCCGCCGGCATCATCTGGATTCTGGTCGGCTTTGCCTATGCTGCCCACGGCGACTCGGTCACGGCGGGCCTTGAGCTGCGCAAGGCGATTCTCGATTACGCGGAGCTGTTTCTGTTTCTGCTCTCGGCGATGACCTTTATCAACGTGATGGAGGAGCGCCACGTCTTCGTCGCGCTGCGCAGCTGGCTGATTTCACGCAACTACTCGCTGCGCACCGTCTACTGGCTGACCGGCAGCCTGACCTTCCTGCTTTCGCCGATCGCCGACAACCTGTCGTCGGCACTGCTGATGGGCGCGGTCGTCATGGCGGTGGGCGGCCATACCCCCCGCTTCGTCAGCCTTGGCTGCATCAATATCGTCGTCGCCGCCAACGCCGGTGGCGTGTTCAGTCCGTTTGGCGATATTACCTCGCTGATGGTGTGGCAGCAGGGGCTGGTGCAGTTCACCGAGTTTCTCGCCCTGCTGCCGCCGGCGCTGATCAACTGGCTGGTACCGGCGCTGCTGATCAGCCTCAGGGTTCCGAACGGACCGCCGCAGGCGCGGCATAACCGCCAGCGTATGAAAAAGGGGGCAGTCAAGATCATGGGGCTGTTCGTCGCCACGGTGGCGCTGTCGGTGATGATCCATGCCCAGCTCCACCTGCCGCCGGTACTGGGCATGATGACCGGTCTTGGCGTACTCAAGCTGTACGCGTTCTTTCTCAGCAAGCACGACCCGATCCTGCACGAGCAGGGCCATATCCGCACCCATCACCATGACAATCTGGGCGGCAGCCATGAGGAGATTCGCGGCGATCACACCAGTGTCGTGCAGCGCTTCGACATGTTCCGCGTCGTCGAGCGCTCGGCGTGGGACACGCTGATGTTTTTCTACGGCATCGTGCTCTGCATCGACGGGCTGGCAACGCTGGGCTATCTGAACGGCCTTTCCGCCCTGCTCTACGGCGAGCTCGGCAGCGTCTGGGCCAATGCGCTGGTCGGCATCATCTCGGCGGCGATCGACAACATCCCGATCATGTTCGCCGTGTTGTCGATGCAGCCCCCGATGGATCTTCAGGGCTGGTTGCTGGTCACACTGACGGTCGGCACCGGCGGCTCACTGCTGGCGATCGGCTCGGCAGCCGGCGTTGCCCTCATGGGTCAGGCCGGCGCCACCTACACCTTTGTAAGCCACCTGAAATGGAGCTGGGCGATCATGTTGGGCTACATCCTGAGCATCGCCTGCCACCTTTGGATCAATGGAGTCTGAACCTCATGCACAGCCACCTGTCACACCCGGTCTGGGATATTTTCATCCGCCTGTTCCACTGGACGCTGGCCGCCAGCATTCTGTTCGCATGGTGGAGCGGCGAAGAGGGCGGCAACTGGATGGACTGGCACATGCAGGCCGGTTATCTGGTGCTGGCCCTGATGCTGTTCCGGCTGATCTGGGGGTTCATCGGCACACCGCATGCGCGTTTTCGCGACTTCGTGCGCCCGCCTCGGGAGACGCTGAACTACGCCCGCGCGCTGCTGGCCGGACGCGAAGCCGGCTATCTGGGACATAATCCCCTCGGGGGCTGGATGGTGGTCGTGCTGCTGGTTCTGTGTCTGGTCCAGGCCGGAACCGGGCTGTTCGCCACCGACGATATTTTCACCGAGGGCCCGCTTACCGGCCTTGTCAGCTCGGACATGGCATCGGCGCTGACCCGCATTCACAAGCTCAATTTCAACCTGCTGCTGGCGGCGGTTGCACTGCACCTGGCCGGGGTGATCTACCACCAGCGCTTCAAGCGCGAGCCGCTGGTGCAGGGCATGATTCACGGCCGCAAACCGGTAACTGACGCGGCGACTGTACCCGCCGCAGGCCGCATTCAACCGGTGCCGGCACTGCTGACGATCGGCAGCTGCGCGGCACTGTTCCTGTTGCTGGTCTGGCTGGGATAAGCAGCCAGCGGCGAGACCCAATCAAAACGGGCGCCGCAGCGCCCGTTTTTACAACTGTTTCGTGTCAGTCTTCGCGGAAGTTGTCGTGACAGCCCTTGCAGGTCTTGGCCACGTCGCCGAAGGCCGGCTTGATCTGCGCCATATCGCCACTCATCGACGCCTCGACCAGCGCCGCCGTGGTGCTCTCGAGCTTGTCGAACCCGCCGCTGAACGTATCCATATCCTCCCAGATCGCCGGCAGCGCTTCGGTGCCTTCGGCCGAGCCTTCGACAAACCCTTCCTCAGCCATCGGCGCCAGCTTGGCAAGCTGCTCGGCACGACGCGTGAATTCGGCCTGATCGTACGGCATGTCGCCTTTGATCATCGCGCCCATCGGGCCGAAGTACCACTTCATCGCCGAAAACACGCCCTGGCGATGTTCGATCGCATTATCCACATCGGCAGCCTGAGCGTTCAGGGTGCCCAACAGTAACGAGCCGGCAAGGGTGGCAAACGCTAGCTTCTTCATCATTCAGTATCCTTCTGCATCGGGTTTGACAGGCTAAAGCGTATATTAGACAACACCGATTAAAGAGCGTTTAACGGGCACAATCAAGTTAAAGCTCGAATGCACTGAGCACTTCCGGCACCCAGCGGGCAATGCGCTCCGCCGTCTCGCCGGCCTGGCCATCTTCGTCGATCGCCAGTCCGATAAAATGCGTACCGTCCGGATTCAGTGCCCGCGACTGCTCAAATTCATATCCGTTTACCGGCCAGGGCGCGACCAGCTCGCCGCCACGGGCCTGAACCAACTCCCCGAGCAGCCCCATCGCATCGAGAAACCACTCGCCATAGCCGAGCTGATCGCCGAGCCCGAACAGGGCCACCTTGCGACCGCTGAAGTCGATCTGCTCCAGCTCCGGCCACACCGCATCCCAGTCCTCCTGCAACTCGCCGAAGTCCCAGGTCGGGATGCCCATGATCAGCCGGTCATACTGCGTGATCGAGCTGACCGGCTCGCTGGCCAGATCGTGCAGGTCCACCTGCGCCTCCTCGATCAGACCGGCAATCTGCTCGGCCACGGTCTCGGTATTGCCGGTGGTGCTGGCATAAAAGAGACCAATTCGTTGCGTCATTACATCTGCCCCTCAGGAAATCCAACGCTGCATCTTTCAACTGCCGCTGTGATACATCCCTGCACGGCTCGATATCGTACGTCCTGCACATACCCGCTCCTGTGCATCCCTGCACCCGCGGGATACCGTGCGTCCTGCACATAAAAAAGCAGCCACGGCGGGGCTGCTTTTCTGGCCGGGCCGCAGCCCGGAGAATCGGCTTACTTGCTCTGAGTAAAACGGTCGAATGCGCCCTGCGTCAGCGCCTGCATCGCCTCGCGCGCTTCGGTCAGCGCTTTGAGGTTCTGCTGATTGGCGGCCCGCAGTGTCTCTTCGAGCTCTTTGGCGTAGGCCTGCTGAAGTTCCAGCAGGTCCGCCGGTGTCTTGCACTTCTGCAGTTCCTTGGTCTGCTGTACGGTTGCTTCGATGCACGCCTTGGTGCAGTCCATCTGCTGACGGGTCAGCTCTTCGAGCATCCGTGTCTGAATATCGACCAGCTCCTTGAACGGCTCCATCGACTGGCTCAGCATTTTATTCATATCTTGAAACATGGCGCATCCCATCCTTTGCTTGTTGCTGTTATTCGATTGCTCTAATTAAGCATTGTAGACTTGTCTGAGCAAGTGACTGCGTTCACGCGAATTCAATTATTCACCAACAGAGGCTGATTCATGCGCATTTTGCACACGATGCTCCGCGTCACCGACCTGGAAAAGTCATTGTCGTTCTACACCGATGTTCTCGGCATGAAGCTGCTGCGCCGCAAGGACTACCCGGAAGGCAAGTTCACGCTGGCGTTCGTTGGCTACGGCGACGAGTCCGAGCAGGCGGTGCTGGAACTGACCCACAACTGGGATACCGACAGCTACGAGCTGGGCAATGCCTACGGCCATATCGCGATCGAAGTGGATGATGTCTATGCAGCCTGCGATGCGATCAAGGCCAAGGGCGGCGAAGTGGTCCGCGAAGCCGGCCCGATGAAACACGGCAGCAGCATCCTCGCCTTCGTCAAGGATCCGGACGGCTACATGGTCGAACTGCTCAGCCCCGAGCGCAAGGACTGATCCGGCTCAGCCCGGACGGGCGTGGCATGGGCTGCGCCCGGCGCCGATTTCCGGTACAATCCGCGACACATATTAGAAGAAACTGATCTTCCTGCCGCCAGCGTGACCGGTGGCCCCGGAAAGAGCAGCGTAGCCGATTGAGAGAGCACTTACCGGAGGATCCGTCCACGGATCCGGACAGTCATTTCGCAAGGCATGTAGTCAATGAAAAAATTTGCACTTCTGACCACCGCCGGCCTGCTGCTGAGCATGCAAGTCGAGATCGTCGCCGCCGCTTCCATCACCGCCGCCCAGCGCGCGCTGGATGCCAAGGATTACCCTGCTGCACTGAACGAACTGCGCCCACTGGCAAAGGATGGTGATGCCACCGCCCTCAACCTGCTCGGGCAGATGTACGAGAACGGCTGGGGCGTCGACGCCGACGACGAACAGGCCCGCCGTTACTATGAGCAGGGCGCCCGCCTTGGCGACCTCGACAGCGTCAACAGCCTGCGTGCGTTGAAGAACAAGGCGTACAAGGCCGAGTTCGCTGACATCCTGCCGCAGGCCGAGAGCGGCGACGCCGCCGCTCAGAACCGCATCGGCGAGATGTACGAATTCGGCCAGGGCGTTGAGCGCGACACCGACGCCGCCTTCGCGTGGTACCGCAAGGCCGCCGATCAGGGCAACGTCACCGCCTGGCACAACCTGGGTCGCGCCTACAACTTCGGCACCGGCGTACCGCAGGATTACGCCAAGGCGGAGGAGTGGTATCGCAAAGCCGCCGAACGTGGCCACCAACAGGCGATGTTCTTCCTCGGCACGCTGTATGCCACCGCTCACGGCGGCGACAACAGCCACGATGCGGACGTGATCGCCTACGCCTGGATGAGCAACGTGGCACAGCAGGGCGACCCCACCGCACAGGCGATCGAGTCACGTCTGAAAATGAAACTGGACGACGCCCAGATGGCCGAAGCACAGGCACTGGCCGAAGAGTACAAGGCACAGTACGTCACGCCGTTCAGTCAGTAACCCCAGCGGCCGGAGCCCCGCCTCCGGCCGGCTTCAGCGTACGCTCCCGCACAGGTTTACCACGATCATGCAGCGCCCGTTTCGTTACGACTACTCCGATATCCGCCCCGCCTCGTTTGGCAAGCGCCTGATGGCGATGGTCTATGACGGGCTGATACTGGTGGCGATCTGGCTCTGCGTGGCGATCCTTGCCACCGTGCTGAATCAGGGCGGTGTCACCTCGCCGCTGGGGCGCGCCGCGCTGCAGTCGGCGCAATTCTGTCTCAGCTTTCTGTTCTTCGGCTATTTCTGGACCCGCAACGGGCAGACGCTGGGAATGCAGGCGTGGCGCCTGCGCGTGCAGACCTTTGATGGCCAGCGCCTGACCTGGACCCAGGCGCTGATCCGCTTCGTTACCGCCATCGTCTCCTGGATCCCCCTTGGGCTGGGCTATATCTGGATGCTGTTCAGCGACGAACGCCTGACCTGGCACGACCGTTGGTCGGAAAGCTGCGTCGTGCAGCTGCCCAGGGACGCACTGAAAAAGAAAAAACCGTCCAACTGATCCCCTGCCGCAGCAGTTTACGGGCGCGACCGATCTCGGCTAAGGTTAGCGCTAATAGCCGGTCCCGTATGGACGACGCCCATGCTGCAACAAGACTCCCGCGCCACCGTTCTCGTCGTCGATGACGAACCGATCAATATTTCGGTTCTCTCCGACATCCTCAAGCCCTGCTACCGGGTGCTGGCCGCACGCAATGGCGAACAGGCACTGGTCCGCGCCGGGACACAGCCCGTGCCCGACCTGATTCTGCTGGATGTGATGATGCCGGACATGGACGGGCTCGACGTGTGCCGGCGGCTCAAAGACAGCGAATACACGGCCAACATCCCGGTCATGTTTGTCACCGCCATGAGCCAGGACGTGGACGAAACCGCCGGTTTTGAGGCGGGCGCCGTGGATTACATCACCAAACCGGTACGCCCGGCCATCGTGCTGGCGCGGGTGCGTGCCCAACTCGAGCTGCAACAGCACCGCCAGCGACTGGCATAGGAAAACCGCACCCTCGACGAGCTGGTGCGCCAGCGCACGGAAGAGGTCGCGACGACGCAGCAGGTCACCATTCATGCGATGGCCACGCTGGCCGAAACCCGCGACAACGAAACCGGCAACCACATCCGTCGCACCCAGTTTTACGTCAAGGCACTGGCCGAGCAGCTGCGCCGTCAGGGCGACTACCCCGAGCTGACCGACGAGAATATCGACCTGCTCTACCGTTCGGCACCGCTGCACGATATCGGCAAGGTCGGCATCCCCGACCGCATTCTGCTCAAGCCGGGCCGGCTTGATGCGGACGAGTTCGCGATCATGAAAACCCATGCCGAGATCGGTGGCGCCGCGATCGAGGCAGCGGAAAAAAGCCTCGGCGATACCGACACTTCTTTTCTGCGCTACGCGCGCGAGATCGCAGTCTGCCACCACGAAAAGTGGGACGGCTCCGGCTACCCGCGCGGCCTCAAGGGAGAGGCGATTCCGCTCTCCGGGCGCCTGATGGCACTGGCCGATGTCTACGATGCGCTGATCTCGAAGCGCGTCTACAAGCCGGCGTTCAGCCACGAAAAGGCACGGGATCTGATTCTCGAAGGCCGGGGACACCATTTCGATCCCGCTGTCGTCGAAGCCTTCATCGCCATAGAACAACAATTCGTCGATATCGCGGCGCGATACGCCGACGAAGACTGATCAAAGGGAGTTACCATGTTAGGCGTCGTGTATACCAGCTTTATCGAGATGGTCGAGGAGCGCTTCTCAACCGATGTGGCCGACGATCTGCTCGAGAACCCGCAACTGAAGTATGACGGCGTCTACACCGCCGTCGGCTCCTATGATCACGGCGACATGATCCGCATGGTCGTGCATCTGAGCGAGCTGACCGATATTCCGGTCGACGATCTGGTCAAGGCGTTCGGCGAGTATCTGTTCGCGCAGCTGGCCAGCCGCTACCCCGATGTGCTCGGCGATCGGGAGCGGATGCTCGACTTCCTCGAAGTGATCGAGACCAGCGTGCACACGCAGGTGCGCAAGCTCTACCCCAATGCCGAGCTGCCCCGGTTCGAGTGTATCCGTCACGACGCCGACAGCCTGACGATGCATTACGCCTCCAAGCGTCCGTTCGTGAATCTGGCGCTGGGCCTGATCGAGGGGTGTGCCAAACACTACCAGCAGCCGTACGACATTGAGGTCGAACGCTCGACCGAAGGCGAATACAACAAGGCGACTTCAGAATCAGAGCGACAGCATGATCGACGAGGTACGCTGGCAGCGCCGCCTTGAGCGTGAGCGTGCCTCGCGCAAGGCGGCGGAGGATCTGCTCGAGGCCAAGGCAACGGAGCTGTTCCATGCCAACGAGCAGCTCAAGCAGGAGCAGGCACAGCTCAAGACACTGATCAGTACCGTCGAACAGTCGGTCAACCAGCTGCTGCGGGACGCCGGCACCGAACTACCCGCCGGCGGCATCAGCACCAGCGAGCTGCCACAACTGCTGGCCGGCCTGATCAACGATAACGCCCGCGCCCAGCGCCTGCTGGCGCGACAGAAGTTCGCGCTGGACCAGCACGCGATCGTCAGCATCTGTGACCGCCGCGGCGTCATTACCTACGTCAACCAGCGCTTCAGCGCCATCTCCGGCTACAGCGAGAAGGAGATTCTCGGCAAGACCTATTCCGTGCTCGACTCCGGCTACCACCGCCCCGAATTCTTCGAATCGATGCGGGCGCTGTTGCGTGCCGGACGGGTCTGGAGTGGCGAGATCAACCGCCGCGGCCGTCACGGCAACCGCTTCTGGGTGGCCGCCACCATTGTGCCGATCCTCGACGAGCACGACCGCCCGGTCGAATACATCTCTATCCAGACCGACCTGACCGAGCGCAAGGCGCTGGAGCAGGCACTGGAGCACGAGAAAAACTTTCTCAACAGCCTCACCGACAGCATGGATGAGGGCGTCTACGTCATCGACGCCTCCGGGCGCTGCCTGTTCGTCAACCAGGCCGCCACGCAGCTGCTCGGCCGTGAGCGCGAAACCCTGCTCGGCCACCAGCTCCACCCACTTATCATCCGCGACTTCGAGCGCCAGCCCGCCGACCCGGTGCTGACGGCGCTGACCCGTGACGAACGGGTCGAGACCGATACCCTCGAGTTCCTGCGTCCGGACGGCTCCCGTTTCCCGGTGACGCTCAATGCCCGCTCACTGATGATGTCCGGCGAGTACCGCAGCGCGGTTTGCGTGTTCCGCGATATCACCAAGAGTCTGCAACTGGAAGAGGCGCGCGCCCTGGCCGTGCGCCAGGCGGAACAGAACGCGACGGCGAAATCCAACTTCCTCGCCAATAGGAGCCACGAGATCCGCACGCCGATGAATGCGGTGGTCGGCCTCAGCCATCTGCTGCTGCAGACCCCACTCGACCGACGCCAGCACGACTACGCCGCGAAGATCCAGAGCTCGGCGCACAACCTGCTGGGCATCAGCAACGACATCCTCGACTTCTCCAAGATCGACTTCGGCAACCTGCACCTTGAAGAGGTCGCCTTCGATCTCGACGACATCCTTGAGGACATCTACACCGTCAACCACATCAAGGCCGACGAAAAACAGCTGGAGTTTGTCATTACCAACCACTGCCAGCTGTGTCACCACCTGCTGGGTGACCCGCTGCGGATCCGTCAGGTACTGATGAACCTGACCAGCAATGCGGTCAAATTTACCGCCGCCGGCCGGGTCGAGATCAACGTCGGCGGCGCGCGAACCGAGGATGACAGTCTCCGACTGAATATCAGCGTGCGCGACAGCGGCATCGGCATCTCCGCCGACAAGATCGCGCAGCTGGGCACACCGTTCTCGCAGGCCGACACCTCCACCACGCGCCGCTTTGGCGGTACCGGACTCGGCCCGACAGGAGCTGACCCTGCGCCAACGCTTCGGCGACGGCAACTTCCACTGCTGCCACCTGTTTACGCAAAAGGCACTGGAACGCGCACTCGCGCCACACGAGGAGCGGCCGACTGCGCCGGCCCGCCCCGTCGAAGCCCGCGGCAACCTGCTGCTGGTTGAAGATCACGAGATCAACGCCGAAGTCGCGTCCCGCATGCTGGAAAGCGAGGGCTACGTGGTACACCACGCCGCCAGCGGCGAACAGGCGCTGGAACTCGCGCCGCACCTGCAGCAGCTGGATCTGATCCTGATGGATATCCAGATGCCGGGGCTGGACGGCTACCAGACCACCGAACGGATCCGCACCCTCGACAACTGCCGCGACGTGCCGATCATCGCACTGACCGCCCATGCCATGACCAGCGATCGCAGCCGGGCGCTGGAAGCGGGCATGAACGACTATCTGACCAAACCGCTGGACCCGAAGCGGCTGCATAACTGCCTGCAGCGCTGGCACCCTCTCACGGAGCACACGGCAGCCCCGGCGCCGGAGGCCACCTCCGGACCGAAAAGCGGCCACCGGGTGTTCGACAGCGCCCTGGCGCTGCGCCAGACCGGCAACAGTCCCGAGCTGCTGAATCGGTTGATCGACAAGTTCATCGAGCAGCATGCGGGGGATATCGCCACACTCAGGCAGCGGCTGCAGGCGGAGGATCGAGACAGTGCCCTGCTGCTGGTGCATACGCTGAAAGGGATTGCCCAGACACTGGCACTGGGCGAGCTGTCGACGCTCGCCGCCCGTGGTGAAGCGGCGCTGAAAGCTCAGGCAACGCAGGAGTGCCGGGCCCTGCTGCCGTCACTGGACGACGCGCTGGCGCGCGGCATCGACCAGCTGCGCCGCTGTGTCGGTACCTCGAGTGCCGACAGCCCGACACAGCCCACGGCCGAGCCGGCACGCTCGGCCGACGAGGCGGCGCGCGATAAGGCAATGCTGATGGCGCAGGTCGGGCAGCTGTTGCCGCTGCTGGATGCCGGCGATATCGACAGTCTGGAGCTGATCGAGCAACTGCTGACACACAGACCGAACGACACGGACTGTCAGGCGCTGATCGAGACGCTGAGCAAGCAGGCCGGCGAGTTTGATTTCACCGCGGCAGCCGATACCGCGCGCGCTGCAGCAGCGGCTGCGTTAGCCCGCCCGCCGCAGCAGCCAGACGCCCGCCACGAAGCAGATCAGTATCGGCAGCAGCACCGCCAGCAGCGGTGCAAAGCCGAATACGCTGCTGGCCGGTCCCAGAATATCCTGCACGAATTTGAAGCCGACCCCGCCGATCACGCCTGCGATCACGCGCTGACCGGCCGTGACATTGCGCAGCGGCCCGAAGATGAACGACACCCCGATCAGCACCAGTGCCGCCAGCGACAGCGGCTGCAGCAGCTTGCTCCAGAACGCCAGCCGATAGGTATCGGAGTTCACGCCCTGATGCTCGAGATAGGACGCGTAGCGGGCCAGCCCGGTGATCGACAGATCGGTCGGGTCGACGATAATCACCGACAGCAGCTCCGGCGTCAGCCCGGTCTGCCAGTGTTCGGTTTTGACCCGCCCGGCTTCGGTGCGCTCGCCGACGAAGCGGGTTTCGCGCACGCTCTCGAGGCGCCAGCCGTCGTCCATCGCCTCGCCACGACGGGCGTAGCTGGCGCGGATCAGTGCGCGGTCCTCGCCAAACTCGTAGCGGGTCACGCCATGAATGACCCCGTTGGGTTCGACCGCGGCGATGTGGATAAACTCGTTGCCATCCCGATGCCATGCTCCCTCATCGGCACGCAGCACGCCATCGCTGGCCAGCGCCACCGCGCGGGAGCTGACCGCCATCCGCTCCGTCACCGGCGCGATATACTGCCCCAGCGCAAGCTCCAGCAGCATCAGCAGCAACACCGGCTTGAATACCGCCAGCACGATACGGGCAGTCGAGAAGCCCGCCGCTCGCATCACCGTCAGCTCCGACTGACTGGCCAGCGAGCCCAGCCCGATCAGACAGCCCACCAGCGCGCTGAGCGGCAACATCTCATAGATACGCCGCGGCGCCGTCAGCGACAGGTAATAAAGCAGATCCGAAAACCTATAGCGTTCACTGAGGCGATCGAGCTCGTCGATCAGTGCCGACAGCAGATCAAGGCCGACCACGATCAGCAGCACCACGGCGATCGCCGACAGCACCTGACGCCCGATATAGCGGTCCAGTCGATTGGCGATCATGCACTGCCCTCCCCGTTGCCACACGCGCGCCGGAGCCGGGGCAACGCCGGTATGCGGTTGAATACCGCCTCCCAGAAACGGTCGGCAAAGATCAGGTTCGCGGCGACCAGCAGGAACAGCGCATGGATCAGCCACAGCGCCCAGGGGCCGACCGAGCCGTCCTCGATCGCCGAGCGGGTCGCGGTCAGCAGGGCCACATACAGCAGGTAAAGGATGATCGACGGGATCAGCTTGGCAAAGCGGCCCTGGCGCGGATTGGTGCGCGACATCGGCACCGCGATCAGGGTGACGATGAAAGCCAGCACCGGCAGCGACAGACGCCAGTGCAACTGGGCCCGGTCGCGCAGATCAGCGCTGCCCCACAGCTGTGCGGTCGGGCGCGCCTCGATCTCTTTGATCTCCAGCGCTCCCGGCGCCTCCGGCAGACGCACGCCATACTGGCCGTAACGGGTGGCGCTGTAATCGGCCTGTCCGGGTGCACCGTCGAACCGGTAACCGTTCTCCAGGACCAGGAAACGTCCCTGCCCGTCGATGCGGGCCTGCTCGGCACGTTCGGCAAACAGCAGCACCGGCTGTCCCTGCGCATTGCGCTGCGCCACGAACACCTCCTCCAGCACACCGCTGTCGGTGTCCAGCCGCTGTGCATAGGTCACCTGCCGGCCGCCGCTCTGCGACTGGAAGCGGCCCGGCGTCAGCAGTTCAAGCTCGCTGCGCGACTCCTGCTGCGCAAAAATCTGCTTCGCCTCGCCCACGCCCCAGGGCGCCACCAGCAGCGAGATCACCGCCACCAGACAGGACACCAGCAACGCCGGTCCCAGCGCGTACAGCACCAGCCGTTTATGACTGACGCCGCAGGCACGCAGCACCACCATTTCGCTTTCCAGATAAAGCCGCCCGAAGCCGAGCAGGATGCCAAGAAACAGCCCCAGCGGCAGCAGCAGTTCAAGAAAGCCGGGAATCCGGTACGCCAGCACCAGCATGACGAAATCGGCGTCGAGCTTGCCGGTCGCGGCATCGCTCAGATACTTGATCAGCCGGGCACTGGTGATAATCAGCAGCAGCACGGCCGTGACCGCTGTGGTGGAGAGTAGAACCTCGCGGGAGAGATAACGAAAAATGATCAAAACTCAATCCCTGTCGCGAACCTGGATATCAATGATGCAAGAGCACACGGAGAACGGCGCCACCGCTGCGCCGTCGAGTCTGGCACTGGTTCCCGGTAGCGCTGTATAGTTCAGCTATCATATCGGGAGAGGCGCGCGTGAGCGCACGCATTATCCCGTAATCAGTCAGCAATGTCTTGTATGGAGTCGTCATGGATTTCGAGATCGTCAATGGTCCGGTGGAAGCGCAGGAAACGGAGTGCATCGTGGTCGGTGTCGAGGCCGAGGGCAAACTGGCCCCGTCCGCGGCCGCAGTAGACGCGGCGTCTTCCGGCTACCTCAAGGAGCTGATCGACAGCGGCGACCTGACCGGCAAGGCGGGTGAACAGCAGATGCTGTACCGTGTGCCCGGCATCAAGGCACGGCGCGTGCTGGTCGTGGGTCTTGGCAAGAGCGACGAGCGCAAGGACCGTCACTATCGCAAGCTGGTCGCCGCGCTGGCCACGACGCTGAAAAAGGCCGGCATCGCCAGTGCCACCATTGCGCTCGACGGTCTGGCCAGCGATCAGGACGACGTCTACCGCGAGACACGCCAGCTGGTCGAGTGGATCTCGGCCGAGCTGTATCAGTACGACACCACCAAGAGCAAGAAAGCGGACCCGATCCGGCTCGAGCGTATCGGCATCCTGCTCAGCGAGGACGATACCGAACTCGGTGAAGGCGCCCTGCTCGATGGCGTCGCGATCGCCAATGGTGTCAGCACCGCCCGCGACGTGGGCAACCTGCCCGGCAACATCTGCACCCCGAGCCACCTTGCCGAGCGTGCGATCAGCCTCGCCGAGCAGTATGACAGCATCAAGGTCGAGGTCCTCGACGAAGCTCAGATGGAAGCGCTCGGCATGGGCGCCCTGCTCGCCGTTGGCCGCGGCAGCTCGCAGCCGTCACGGCTGATCGTGATGCAGTACCAGGGCGGCGACGCGGATGAAAAACCACACGCACTGGTCGGCAAGGGCATCACCTTCGATACCGGCGGCATCAGCCTCAAGCCCGGTGCCGAGATGGACGAGATGAAGTTCGACATGTGCGGCGCCGCCAGCGTGCTCGGTGCCATGGAAGCGGTCGCCGAGATGCAGCTGCCACTGAATGTGGTCGGTGTCATCGCCGCCGCCGAGAACATGCCGGCCGGTAACGCCACCAAACCCGGCGACATCGTCACAACGCTGTCCGGCCAGACCGTCGAGATTCTCAACACCGACGCCGAAGGCCGTCTGGTGCTGTGCGACGCGCTGACCTATACCGAACGCTTCGAACCGGCCAGCGTCATCGATATCGCCACCCTGACCGGCGCCTGCATCATCGCGCTGGGCCATCAGGCCACCGGCCTGCTCGCCAACGACGACGAACTGGCCGAAGCACTGCTGGATGCCGGCGAATACGCCGCCGATCGCGCCTGGCAGCTGCCGCTGTGGGACGAGTTCCAGGAACAGCTGGACTCCAACTTTGCCGACATCGCCAACATCGGCGGCCGCCCGGCCGGCACCATCACCGCCGCCTGCTTCCTCTCCCGCTTTACCAAAGAGTACAGGTGGGCCCATCTGGATATCGCCGGGGTTGCCTGGAACAGCCACGGCAAGGAGAAGGGCGCCACCGGTCGCTGCGTGCCGATGCTGTGTCAGTATCTGCTCGATCTGGCGGAACAGGTCGAGCCGGACGGCCACGACCACGGGGAGTGAGCGTGGCCCGCGCGGACTATTATATTCTGCCCGACAGCGAGCCCGGGAGCCGGGCGGCCTTTCTCTGCCGCCTGTGCGAAAAGATCCTCGGGCTTGGCATGGCGGTGTTCATCAGCACCGCCGATGAGATGGCGGCACGACGGCTGGATCAGCAGCTGTGGAGCGCACGCGCGCAGAGTTTTCTCCCCCATGGGCTACTGGGCGGGGAGCCCGCCGCGCCGATCGAGATCGGCTGGGGTGAGCAGCTGCCGGACCACCGCGAGGTGTTCGTCAACCTCTCCGCCCGGCTGCCCGAGGCCGCCTTCCAATTCGAGCGCATCGTCGAGGTGGTGATCCAAACCCCGCAGGTGCTGGCGGCGACGCGGGAGAACTACGCCCGCTGTCGTGAGCGGGGGGTGGAGCTGCACCGCACCGACCTGCGCCGCCGGGGCTGAACGGATCAAAACCGCTTCTGGTAGCGGTGGCAGTAGGGGGTCTTGCCCGTGCGCGCGTAGTAGTCCTGATGGTACGCCTCCGCTCGCCAGAACGGCGCCAGCGGCAGCACCCGGGTGACCACGTCGTAACCCCGTTTTCGCAGCGCCGCGATCAGCCGCTCGCTGATCGCCCGCTCCTCCTCATCCTGGACGAAGATCGCCGAGCGGTACTGGGGGCCGATGTCGGGCCCCTGACCATCGGCCTGGGTGGGATCGTGAATTTCGAAAAACAGTTTTGCCAGTGCCTCAAAGCTCACCCGGGCCGGATCGTAGAGCACCTCGACGGTTTCCAGATGGCCGCTGCGCTGGCTGCACACCTGCTCATAGCTGGGGTTCTCCAGCTGACCGCCCATATAGCCGGAGACCACCGCGACCACGCCGGGCTGCTGCTGCAGCAGATGCTCCACACCCCAGAAACAGCCACCGGCAAAGTAGGCTTTTTTGAGTGAGCGCCCCTGCCGCTGCGCCCACTCCTGCGCGCTGATGAACTGCATCGAGAGGGAGTTCACGCAGTGGCGCACATTCCTGGGGGTCAACCCCTCCCCCTCGAACAGATGGCCAAGATGACCGCCACAGTTGGCGCAGGTGATCTCGGTGCGCTGCCCGTCGGCATCGGGCTGGCGGCGGATCGCCCCCTCGATCTGGTCATCGAAGCTGGGCCAGCCGCAATGGGAGGGAAACTTGTGCTCGGAGCGATAAAGCGGCGCGCCACACTGGCGACACACATAAACACCGCTCTCGAACAACTCATTGTACTCACCGCTGAAGGGGGGCTCGGTCCCCTTGTGCAAAATGACGTATTCCTCTTCCGCTGTCAGTTTCTTGTAGGACATGCTTCACCTCTGGGCTGGATTCGTTTTATGCGGACGGCTCACCGGTGGCGGTGTTTCCCGCCGCGGTTTCCAGTAGCCACGCACGGATTTGGTCGACCATGTCGGCACTCAGACGGGAGAAAGCCGCCACCACGTCGGGTAGCTCGCCGCTGTCCGCCTGCCGGCGCAGATCGACCGATCGCTCGGCCAGAACGCGGCGGCTTTCGGCATCCACCAGCTGCAGATAGCCACGGATCACCACCTGGGGCTCTCTCTGCTGATATTCAACCTGAAAGGCATCCAGCCGGCTCACCAGCAGTTTGTCGGCCGCCAGGCGCACCTCATCACCGCTGATCCGACTGAAGCGGCTGTCCCGCTGCAGGGCCGAGAGTAGATGATCCCGCCACAGACGGGGGATGGCACTGCTCCAGCGCGCCCCGGCGTAGACCCCGGGGGGCTGCCCCTCCGGCACCACCAGGATGAAGCGGCCGGCGAGCAGATCCGGCACCTGCGGCGTAAGCACCCGCACGCCATCAACCCGAACCGGTTGGCCCGTCACGGCGGGAACCGGTTCCAGTGTCCAGCTCTGCGTCGGCTCGCTCGAGGGCAGCCAACCGCAACCGCCCAGCACCGACAGCAACACAATCATCGTACCCAGCCTACGCTTCATCATGGCGCCTCGTTCAGGGGGTGAATTCAGGGGCGGGTGGCCGCCCGGTCAGGTAGGCCGCCGGATCTTCCTCCAACCGCGACAGAATTCGGTTCAGGGTTCCCACAGTGCGCTGTAGATCCCGCATCACCGGCCCGATTTCAGCCACTCCCGCCAGGCCGCT
Source organism: Marinobacterium sp. (assembly GCA_030602245.1). Classification (GTDB taxonomy): domain Bacteria; phylum Pseudomonadota; class Gammaproteobacteria; order Pseudomonadales; family Balneatricaceae; genus Marinobacterium_D. Next base: position 28,107 of record JAUWAC010000010.1, on the reverse strand, counting down.
ATCCAGCGCCGCGGCGTTGTCTCCCAGCAGACGTTCGAGCTGCGCGCTGCTTTGCGCCAGGGAGCGCATCGCCCGTCGACCATCGGCGAGCATGGGGGCGCCCTCCTCCTGCAGCAACCGGTCGGCGCGTTGGGTCAATGCGGTCGCCGCCTGCAATGCCGCCTGGGCCTCTTGGGCGGTGGCGATCAGAGACTCCAGCGTCTGCCCCACCCCGGTGCGCGACCTGGCCAGCTCCGCCGAGAGCTGCTCCAGGTTGTGGATGCTCCGACTCACACGTTCGATGTTCTGCGGTGAGAGCAACCGCACCCCCTGATCGACCAGCTCATTGACCCCCGCCAACAGGGCTTCGCCATTCCCCAGCAGGGCACCGATCGGCGACGGTTCGGCCTGGATGATCGGTGGCCCCTGGTCCGGCTGGCTCAGCGGCGGCGCCCCCGGATCATCGGTACTGAGCATGATATTGGTGGAGCCGGTGATGTTGGCGATCGCCATGCGGGCGCGGGTGGCCTGATTGATCGGGGTGGAGGCGCTGATCTCCATATCGGCCAGCACCCGGCGCGGGTCATTCGGGTCCAGCAGCAGCTGTTTGACCTCCCCCACCCGCAAGCCGTTGTAGAGTACCACGCTGCCCTGCGCCAACCCGGTCACCGCTTCATTGAATACCACCCGGTAGCGCCGGGTTTCCTGCTGGTGTCCGGACTTTACCAGCCAGATGCCAAACGCGAGCGCCGCCAGCAGCATCCCCAGGGTAAAAAATCCGATCAGCACATGGTGTGCGCGTGTTTCCATCTTCAGGTCTCCCTTGCCGCCGTATGGGCGGCACGGCCCCGCGGGCCATTGAAATAGGCCTGTACCCACTCATCCTCATGCTGTGCCACCCGCTCCGGGGTGTCGGCCACCAGCACCCGTTTTTGCGACAGCACCGCGATGCGATCACACACCGTCCAGAGTGAGTCCAGATCGTGGGTTACCATGAACACCGCAACCCTCAGCGCGTTGCGCAGCGTCAATAGCAACTGGTCGAAGTCGGCGGCACCGATGGGATCGAGCCCCGCGGTGGGCTCGTCCAGAAACAGGACATCCGGGTCCAGCGCCAGCGCCCGCGCCAGGGCGGCGCGTTTGACCATCCCCCCCGAGAGCGAAGCCGGATAGAGATCGCCGGCATGGGCCGCCAGCCCGGTCAGTGCCAGTTTCATCTCCGCCAGGGCCTCGGCGTCGGCGCGCCCCAGGCCGGCGTGCTCCATCAGCGGCAGGGCGACATTCTCTCGCACGGTCAGGGAGCTGAACAGTGCCCCGCCCTGAAACAGCACCCCCAGCCGCTGCTCCAGCTGCGAGCGTTTGCGCCCGGAGAGCGCCAGCAGATTCTCGCCAAACAACCGCACCTCACCGCCGCTGGGCCGGTTGAGCCCAACGATGGAGCGCAGCAGCACCGACTTGCCGCTACCGGAGCCGCCGACCACCCCCAGGATCTCACCGGGATAGAGCGCCAGATCCAGATTCTCATGCACGCTATTGCTGCCAAACCGGTTGCACAGGCCGCGCACCTCGATCAGTGCGGTTTGCTTCCCATCCGCCGCCATCACCACCCCACCTGCATAAAGAACAGAGCGGCCACCGCATCCAGCAGTATCACCATGAAGATCGACTGCACCACCGCCGAGGTGGTGTGCTGGCCCACCGACTCGGCGCTGCCGCTGACGTTGAACCCCTCCATGCAGCCGATCACCGCCACCACGAAGGCAAACAGCGGCGCCTTGCCCAGCCCGACCAGGTAGTGTCGCAACGGCACATCGGCCAGAATGCGAAAAAACTGCCCCAGCGGAATATCCAGTGACAGCAGCGCCACCAGCGCCCCGCCAGCAAGCCCCGCCATGATGGCGACGAAGGTGAGCAACGGCAAGGTGAGCACCAGCGCCAGCACCCGTGGAATCACCAGCAGCTCCATCGGATTCAGCCCCAGGGTGCGCAGCGCGTCCAGCTCCTCGTTGGCCTTCATCGAGCCGATCTGGGCGGTGAACGCACTGGCGGTGCGCCCCGCCAGCAAAATCGCGGCCAGCACCACGCCAAACTCGCGCAGAAAGGCGTAGGCCACCAGATTGACCGTGTAGATCTCGGCGCCGAACTCCCCCAGCACCGTGGCACCGAGAAAGGCCACCACGGCCCCCACCAGAAAGGTCAAAAGTGCCACGATGGGAACCGCGTTGAAACCGGTCTCCTGGATCTGGTTCACCAGCGCCGTCATCCGCCAGCGCCAGGGGCGCAGCAGCAGAGAGAACAGGGTCTGCAGCACCAGACCGATGAAGCCGCTCAACTGCAAAAAGTGGCGGTAGAGCGACTCCACCTGCGCCCCCAGGTAGGCCAGCGCCACCAGCGCCAGCGGGGCCGCCCGCGGGGGCGGGGCAGGCTCCCGGCTGACAGCCTTTATCACCGTCTCCAGCAGCGCCCGGCGCTCGGGCGCCAGGGTTCGATCGGCAACGAGCCAGTGTTGCAGCCGCTGGGCTCCCAGCCAGTTGGCCAACAAGGTGGCGCCGGCGGTATCCAGTGCCCGAACACCATCCAGCTGCAACGTCAGCTCACCCGCCGGCACCGGCTGGTGCTCCAGGAGCCGTTTCAGTGCGCGGTAGTGGGCCAATGTCCAACTGCCACCGAGGCAGAGGCGATCCCCCTCCCGCTCCACCGTCACGGCGGTGGCGTTTTCGTTCGATCTTTGCATCCCTGATAGCGCCCGCCCCAGATGAGAGGGTTCATTTTCCCCTTGTACCCCCGCTGCTGCAAGAGCGAAAGGCAGGTTGCCGCTCGGCTCCCCGCCGCGCCTGTCTCCGGGGCCGCCGGAGGAGCCCTGTCACCGGGGAAAGGTGCACTGTATAATGGCCGGTTTCGATAGCGCCGAGCGATCCGCCACCACTGCCCACCCTCGAGCAGACCGGCCCGTCGGCGTCCCCGAGCGGCCAACGATTCAGAGACACGCACCCAATGGACAAGACCTACCAGCCCCATGAGATCGAGCAATCCTGGTACCAGACCTGGGAAAAGAAGGGTTACTTCGCCCCCTCCGGTAAAGGCGATCCCTACTGCATCATGATTCCGCCGCCCAATGTCACCGGCAGCCTGCACATGGGCCACGCCTTTCAGCACACCCTCATGGACACGTTGATCCGCTACCGCCGCATGCAGGGCCGCAACACCCTGTGGCAGGTAGGCACCGACCACGCCGGCATCGCCACGCAGATGGTTGTCGAGCGCAAGCTGGCCGCCGAAACCGGCGAGAGCCGCTATGATCTCGGCCGCGACGCCTTCATCGAAAAAGTCTGGGAATGGAAGGAGCAGTCCGGCGGCACCATCACCAGCCAGATGCGCCGTCTGGGCAACTCGGTGGACTGGCCCACCGAGCGCTTCACGATGGATTCCGGTTTCTACCACGCGGTGCAGGAAGTCTTCATCCGTCTCTATGACGAAGGCCTGATCTACCGTGGCAAGCGTCTGGTCAACTGGGATCCCAAACTGCACACCGCGATCTCCGATCTGGAAGTGGAGAACCGTGAGGTCAAGGGCAAGATGTGGTACCTGCGCTACCCGCTGGCGGATGGCGTCAAAACCAAGGACGGCCTCGATTATATCGTCGTCGGTACCACCCGCCCGGAAACCCTCCTTGGTGACACCGGCGTGGCGGTCAACCCGGACGACGAGCGCTATGACAATCTGGTCGGCAAGTTTGTCGAACTGCCGCTGACTGGCCGGCGCATCCCCATCGTCGCCGACGAACACGCCAGCATGGAGAAGGGCACCGGCTGCGTGAAGATCACCCCGGCGCACGACTTCAACGACTACCAGGTCGGCCAGCGCCAGCAGCTGCCGATGATCAACGTCATGACGTTGAACGCGGAGATCCGTGACGAGGCGCAGGTGTTCAACTTCGACGGCACGCCGAACGACGAGATCGACCCGTCGCTGCCGGCGAAATATCGGGGCCTCGAACGCTTCGAAGCGCGTCGTCAGATCGTCGCCGATATGGAAGAAGCGGGGCTGCTGGTCAAGATCGAAGAAAACGCGATGACCGTGCCCTATGGCGACCGTGGCGGCGTCGTCATCGAGCCGATGCTGACCGACCAGTGGTTCTGCGACGCCAAGACGCTGGCCAAACCGGCCATCAAGGCGGTCGAAGACGGCGACATCAAGTTCGTACCCAAGCAGTACGAAAACATGTATTTCGCCTGGATGCGCGACATTCAGGACTGGTGTATCTCCCGTCAGCTGTGGTGGGGTCACCGCATTCCGGCGTTCTATGACAACGAAGGCAATGTCTACGTGGCCGCGTCCGCACAGGCCGCGCGCGAGAAGTACGGTCTGGATCCGGAACTGGAGCTGCGTCAGGACGACGACGTGCTCGACACCTGGTTCAGCTCCGCGCTCTGGACCTTCGGTACCCTCGGCTGGCCCGAGAACACCGAGCGCCTGAAAACCTTCCACCCGTCCGATACGCTGGTCACCGGCTTCGACATCATCTTCTTCTGGGTCGCACGCATGATCATGTTCACGCTGCACTTCATGAAGGACGAGGATGGCAAGCCGCAGGTGCCGTTCCGGAACGTCTACGTCACCGGCCTGATCCGCGACGAGAACGGCGACAAGATGTCCAAGTCCAAGGGCAACGTCCTCGACCCGCTGGACATGATCGACGGCATCAGTCTGCCGGAGCTGCTCGAGAAGCGTACCGGCAACATGATGCAGCCGCAGCTGGCGGAAAAGATCGGCAAGCGTACCGAAAAGCAGTTCCCGGACGGCATTGCCGCACACGGTACCGACGCGCTGCGCTTCACACTGGCAGCGCTCGCCTCCACCGGTCGCGACATCAACTGGGACATGAAGCGTCTGGAAGGCTACCGCAACTTCTGTAACAAGATCTGGAACGCGGCCCGCTATGTGCTGATGAACACCGAAGGCGAGGACTGCGGCCAGAACGGCGGCGATGTCACCCTGTCACTGGCGGACCGCTGGATCATCAGTGAGCTGCAGCGCGCCGAAGCCACCGTTACCAAACATCTGGACGAGTACCGCTTCGACCTCGCCGCGCACACCATCTACGACTTCATCTGGAACCAGTACTGCGACTGGTATCTGGAGCTGTCCAAGCCGGTGCTGTGGGATGACAACGCGGCGCCGGAAGCCAAGCGCGGCACCCGCCGCACCCTGGTTCGCGTGCTCGAGGCCACACTGCGCCTGGCACACCCGATCATGCCGTTCATCACCGAAGAGATCTGGCAGGCGGTCAAGGAACTGGCCGGCGCCGAGGGCGACACCATCATGCTGCAGCCGTTCCCGGTTGCCGATGACAGCCGCATCGACGCTCAGGCGGAAACCGATATCGAGTGGCTCAAGGGCGTCATCACCGGCGTGCGCAACATCCGCGGCGAGATGAAGATTCCGCCGTCGCAGGAGCTGGACGTGCTCTTTGCCCACGGCAACGCGGACGACAAGCGCCGCATGGACGAAAACGCGGCCTTCCTGAAGAAGCTGGCCAAACTGTCATCACTGACCTGGCTCGACAACCCGGAACAGGCGCCGATGTCCGCCACCGCGCTGGTCGGCAAGATGGAAGTGCTGGTACCGATGGCCGGCCTGATCGACAAGGACGCGGAGCTGTCACGTCTGCAGAAGGAACTCGACCGTCTGAGCGGCGAGATCAAACGCGTCGAGGGCAAGCTGGCCAACGAGAAATTCGTTGCCAACGCCCCCGAAGCGGTGGTCGCCAAGGAGCGCGAGAAGATCGCGGCAGCACAGGAATCCTACGCCAAGCTGAAGGAACAGTACGCGAAGATCGAAGCGTTGTGACGCCCAGCGCTATGGCACCCAGCGTGGTGACGCCCAGCGTGGTGACGCCCAACGTGGTGGCGCTCTGAGGGCGCCACTGAGGGTGTCACGGCGGACCAAAAAGGCCGGTGCAGGCAACTGCGCCGGCCTTTTTGCTGTCTGCGTCGGCTTACTCCTGCACCGGCTCCGCGACGCCCTCGACCACGACCGCGCCGTCGCAGACCTCGACCCGGTTGCGCCCCTGCAGCTTGGCGCGATACAGCGCCTTGTCGGCGCGGTTGACCAGGTGCTCGACCGTCTCACCCTGGCGCCACTGGGCGACACCGACGCTGAGCGTACCGACGCCATTGCCCTGCCCGATCCGTCTCAGTTCGGGCGCACGCACGACGTCCACCAGATCACGCAGCTTTTCTGCCAGCTCCCGCGCGCCCTGCAGATCGATCGCCGGGCACAGCAACAGAAATTCCTCACCGCCCCAGCGCGCGATCACATCACTGCGCCGGCAGTTGTCGTTGAAGGCCGTGGCGACACTGCGCAGATGGGTATCACCGGCGGCATGTCCGAGGGCATCGTTGATCCGTTTGAACTCGTCCAGATCCACCAGCAAGACGCTCAGGCTGCCGCCGTGGCGCTCGACACGGATCATCTCGCGCTCAATGGCGCCGGTCATGAAACGGCGGTTCTTCAGGCCGGTGAGTTGGTCGGTATCGGCCAGATATTCCAGCTCATCCATCTGCCGTTCCAGTATCTGCGTCATGTCGGCGACGGCGCCCGCGACGCGATTGACCTCGTCCGGGCCGGTCAGAAAATCACGCCGCAGCGCCTGTCGAATGGCCGCCAGATCGGCACTGCCGGTGGACAGCGACTGCAGCCCATCGACGAGGGCCGCATAGGGGCGCAGGTAGCGGCGCAGGATCATCACCAGCAGCAGCGGCAACAGGATCAGCAGTGCCGCAAACAGCACCAGAAACTGTCGCGCCAGACTGTCCAGCCCGTGCATGCCGCGATCCGGATGCAGCACGATCCGGGCATCCTGCACGCGCAGACCATCGTTATGACCGACAAAGCTCATCGGGATCAGCCGGCGGATCTGCTGCGCAGCCTCCGGTCTTTCGCCGGTCATCGAGGCAAAGCGCTCACCGTCGATCTGGATTTCAATATCGGCACTGGTGCCCAGCACCAGCTCCTGCAGCCGCTCAGACGTCACCTGCACGAAGCTGACCGCGAGCCCAATCGGAATCTCGCGGTACAGCAGCACCGGTCTGGCGATCAGGTAGTAGAGTGCTCCCTCATAACGGAACAGTCCGGTGATACGCTCGTCGGCCTGCACGCCGCCGTGCAGCAGACGGCGGATCGGCTCAAAGTGGCTGAGGTCGTCGCCGAAGCGATAGCGATCATCAGACCGGCTCAGCACCCGCCCCTCGAGATCCAGATAGATGATACGGCTCATCTGCAACGGCTCGTACTGACGCCCCAGCGCATGCAGCGTGTTCAGGTCGCGCGTCTCCACCGCATGCGCAGCCTCGGCGCTGTGCGCGAGAATCGTGCTGGCCGCATCGATGTGTCGCAGCAGTGCGTCGACCCGGGACTGCACCACCTGCTGCAGCAGCTCATCCTCATGCTGGATCTGCTCCTGCTGATTGCCGACGGAGCTGTTGAGCAGCCAGATACCGGCCAGCAGGACGCCGACCAGCGGCACGATGGCCGTGACCAGAACCTGCCGTACCAGTTTCATTGCGGCCGCCGCCGGACGCCGGCAAGCGCCTGCGCCAGCGGCTCATAGAACGCGGCCGAACGCTGCTCAAAACCGGCCGCCGGCCAGCCCAGATGCGCGCGAATCGCCCGGTTGACGGCGTGATCCTCACTGCCGATGGCGAGCAGCGCCGCTTGCACCTGCTCGACCACCGACGCTGAAACATCGGGCGCCGCCACGAAGGCGTCCAGCGGTATCGGGTCGGACCAGGCCAGTACCCGCAGACGGCCGGGGTAATCTGCAGCCGCGTTGTAATAGGTGCCATCGGACACGGCACCGGCATGAATGGAGCCGGCGATCAGCGCTTCGATGACGCTGCGATGGGTACCAAGGTAATAGGTATCGGCGAAAACAGCTTCCGGCTCGATGCCCTGCTGTTGCAGCATCATGCGCGGGTAGGCATGACCAGAAGTTGAATCCGGATCGGTAAACGCGAAGCGCGCACCATTCAGATCGCTGAGCGCGTGGTAATCGGAGTCATCCTGCGTCAGGATCGCGGCACGATAGAACGCCTGCAACTCGCCGGTTTCCTGCGAGCGCTCACGGTAGGTCGCAATATAGTGCAGCGCCGGGGCCATGCCGAAGGTACTGATGTAGTTGGCCGAACCGATCCAGGCCAGATCCACGCTGCCCTCGCTCAGGCGGTCCGCCAGCTCGCCGTAGTCACGGGTCACAATCAGGCGTACCGGTGTGTCCAGCACCTGTTCCAGATAGAGTGCCAGCGGTGAAAAAGCCCGGTGAATACGGGCGGCATCGCCAAACGGGTAGGTTGCCAGCGTGATCGGCTGCTGTGGCTGCGACTGCGCGCGCGATGGCAGCGTGAACAGCGTACACAGCAGACACAGAAGGAGTAACAGAATGCGTTGACCGATACGGCCTACCAAGTGCCATTCCATACTGCAGGCCTCCGGGCGTATCGCCCAACACAAGAACCGTTCCAGTTTAAAGGCTTCTGCACAGTATGGAAACTGCGACAGTGCACCGGAACAGGCGGCGGGACGCAGCCCGCCGCCAGGATCCTCAGCTGACGGCTTCGAAACCGAAGTTCTGCGCCACGTAGTCGATATCCTTGTCACCACGACCGGACAGGTTGATCAGAATTGTCTCACCCGGATTCTCGCGACCGTGTTTCATCGCCCAGGCGACCGCGTGAGCGCTTTCCAGCACCGGGATGATCCCCTCCATGCGCGACAGCTTGTAGAACGCATCCAGCGTCTCGTCGTCGGTCACGGCGTGATAGTGCACCTTGCCGACCGTTTTCAGGAACGAGTGCTCAGGCCCGACGCCCGGGTAATCGAGGCCGGAGGCGATCGAGTGCACCGGTGCCGGATTGCCCTCGTCGTCGCTCAGCAGCAGGCATTTGAAGCCGTGAATCATGCCGGGTTTACCGAACGTCATGGTCGCCGAGTGCTCGCCAAGTGCCGTGCCTTTGCCCAGCGGCTCGACCCCGTTCAGCGTCACGCCCTCATCATCGAGGAAGGCACTGAACAGACCCATCGCGTTCGAGCCGCCCCCGACGCAGGCGCCGACCTGATCCGGCAGCTCACCGACCAGCTCCAGGAACTGCTCCTTCGCTTCGACGCCGATCACCGACTGGAAGTCACGCACCATCAGCGGGAACGGGTGCGGTCCGACCACGGAACCGATCGCGAACAGGGCATGCTCCACCTGCCCCAGATAGGACTGAAACGCCGAGTCGACCGCCTCTTTCAGACTGCGGCCGCCGAAGCCGACCGGTACCACCTTCGCCCCGAGCAGCTTCATGCGGGTGACGTTGGGCGACTCCTTGGCGATATCGATCTCGCCCATATGGATTTCGCACTCCATGCCGAAATAGGCCGCTGCCGTCGCCAGTGCCACACCATGTTGTCCGGCACCGGTTTCGGCGATCAGCTTGGTCTTGCCCATGTGCTTGGCCAGCAGCGCCTCGGCCATGCAGTGGTTCAGCTTGTGGGCACCGGAGTGATTCAGATCTTCGCGCTTGAGATAGATATGCGCACCGACTTCGCGGCTGAGGTTGTGCGCGTAGTAGACCGGCGTCGGCCGGCCCTGATAGTGCTTGCGGATATAGCGCAGCTCATTGAGGAAGTCGGCCGAACGGCCCAGCGTCAGGTAGGCCCTGTTGATCTCGGCAAAATGCGGCTCCAGCTCCGGCGGCAGGAAGGCACCACCAAAGTCACCGAAGTAGCCGTCCTTGCTGGGGTAATTTTTCAGATAGCCCATCTGTGGATTCCTTTGTCGTTGGGGGAGAACGGCAACGACAATAATTTCAAACGCGCGGTGACACAACCGGCGCCCACCTCGGCACCGGCCAACTCAGCGCGAAAATCCGGTCGTTCGGGGCTGCTGCCGGGCTCCATCCGCGCGCCGCAAAACGACACTTTGACGCGGATCAAACACAGATTTGAAACTCGACGCAAAATACCAACACTCGTGTACGCTTGCGCCTTTGCCGTCACCGCTACCGCCACTATCGGGAAGGACACAGGGTGAATCGAGCCGACCACCACCTGCACCTGCTGACAGACAACTCACTGGACGCGATTTTCATCACGATCGGGGGCGTTTTTGTCTATGCCAATGCACAGACGTGCCGTCTGCTCGGTGACACGCGCCCGGACAGCCTGATCGGCCAGCCCCTCGCCCGCTTCTGCACCGGTGAGCTGCCGACACCCGCGCTGCCCGCCGTGGCACCGGCCCCGGCCAGCCTGCGTCAGACGTTGCAACGACTGGATGGGCGCCCGGTTATCGTGGAGCTGCGCTGTGCCCCGTTCCGCTTCAACGATCAGGAAGCGGTACTGTTTTTCGCGCGCGATCTCAGTGCATTGAACAACGCCGGTGATGCGATGGCACAGCAGCAGATACTGCTGCGCGCCATCATCGACCATTCGACGGCCGTCATCTTCGTCAAAGACCCGGACGGCCGCTACCTGCTGGCAAACCGTCACTTTGCCGGACTGGTTGGGCGCGATCCCGACACAATCCCCGGATGCAGCGATGCCGACCTGTTCCCGGCCGACATTGCCCGAGCGTTCCAGCAGCGCGACCGCGAGGTTCTGCAACAGGGGCAGTCGTGCGAGTTTGAAGAACACGCCTGCGTCGGCGCCGAAGAACGCACCTTCCTGACCATTAAATTCCCGCTGCGCGACCGGCACGGCGACATCTATGCCCTCTGTGGCATCGCCACCGACATTACCGCCCGCAAGGCCGCCGAAGCGGCGCTGCTCGAGCTCAACCGCACGCTGGAGCAGCGCATTGAGGAGCGCACCGAAGCGTTGACGCGCACCGACCAGCAACTGCGCCAGGCGCTGACTCTGAACGAGCGCATCCTGATGACCTCCTCGTCGGCGATTCTGGTGTTTCGAGAGGATGGTCAGTGCATCCTCGCCAACCCGGCCGCTGCGCGCATGACCGGCGGCTCGCGCGAGCAGCTGGAAGCACAGAACTTCCGTACCCTGTCGCCCTGGAACGAGGCGGGCCTGATTCAGGCTGCCGACCGCGTCCTGAAAGCGGGCACGACCGAACTGCTCGAGCGGCAGCTGATCACCACCTTCGGCGCCGAGCTCTGGGCCGAGATGCAGCTGTCACGGTTCGATATCGACGGCAGTGCGCACCTGCTGCTGATGATGCAGGACATCACCGACAAACGCCGTGCCGAAGAGGCACTGGCCAACCGGGAACTTGCCTACCGCACTCTGGCCAGCAACAGCCCGGACGCGATCCTGCGTTACGCCCCCGATGGTCGTGTGCTGTATATGAACCCGGTGGTTGAACGGATGCTGACGCGGCTGCGGCAGTGCCGCGCGCAGTCACCGCAGCTCGAGCAGCCCGAACTGGCCGAGCTCGAGCGTGCCGTTCGTGCGGTCGTCGAGAGTGGCGAGCCTCGCGAGCTGGAGTTGCTGGTCCCCGGTGATGAGGATGCGCGCTATCTGTCGGTACGCCTGGTGCCCGAGTACGGCCCCACCGATACGCCCTCCAGCGTGCTCGCCGTGGGCCGTGACGTCACCGCGCTGAAAAATGCCGAGAAGGAGCTGCGTCTGGCCGCCAGCGTGTTCCACGCCTCGGCCGAAGGCGTGATGATCACCGATGCCAACGGGGTCATTCTGTCGGTCAACCCGGCGTTCACCGAGATCACCGGCTACAGTCGCGAAGAAGCGCTCGGCAACAGTCCTCGCATGCTGCGCTCGGATCGCCAGCCCCCCGAGTTCTATCGTCGGATGTGGCAGGAGCTGAGCACGCAGGGACAATGGCAGGGCGAGATCTGGAACCGGCGCCGCGACGGCCAGGCCTATCTGGAGTGGCTGACCATCAACCGCATCGATGACGACCGCGGCAACCCGGCCCGTTATGTGGCCGTGTTCCACGACATCACCGAACTGCGACGCAAGGACGAACACATCCACCGTCTCGCCTTCCACGATGCCCTGACCGGCCTGCCCAACCGCGAACTGCTGCTCGAACGGCTGCAGCAGGCGCTGGAACGCGCTGCGCGCGAAGGGCGACGGCTGTCGATCACGTTCATCGACCTGGACCGTTTCAAGGGCTTCAACGATGCCCTGGGCCACGATGTCGGCGACAGCCTGCTGCAACAGATCGGCGAGCGCCTGCGCGCCCGACTGCGCGCCAGCGACACCGTCGCCCGCGTCGGCGGCGACGAATTCGTGGTGCTGATGGAGAACCTGCACTCGGCACGCCAGTGCGCCGCCAAGGCACAGCAGTTGCTGGACGAGATTGCGCGGCCGGTCGTGCTGCCGGGCTATGAACTCGAGATCAGCGCCTCGATGGGGATGGCGTTCTACCCGGAAGATGGCGACCACCCGATGGAGCTGATGAAGCGCGCCGACATGGCGATGTATGCCGCCAAGGGCGCCGGCGGCGACACCTACCGCTTCTTCCGTGAGGAGATGCTGGAGCGCACCGCCCATCGCCTGCGGATCGAGATGGACCTGCGCCGGGCGCTGAGCAACGATGAACTCGAGCTGCACTATCAGCCCAAGATCGATCTGAGCAGCGGCCTGCTGACCGAGCTGCGCGCCGCCGGCGTGCGGGTGGCAGTGGATGAGTTCGGTACCGGCTATTCCAGCCTTGCCTACCTGCGGCGCCTGCCGCTGGACATCCTCAAGATCGACCGCTCCTTCGTACTCGACGCGGTGGACAACGAAGAGGATGCGCAGATCGTACGCACGATTCTGGCGCTGGGTCAGAGCCTGCGCATGGAAGTCGTCGCCGAAGGGATCGAAAACGAACGTCAGGCCTCCCTGCTGCGCGGCCTCGGCTGTGACCGGGCGCAGGGCTACCTGTACGGCCGTCCGATGACGCCGCCGCAGTTCGCCGACTGGCTTACCAGCAGTTGCCAGACCCACTGATCGACAACCACACAGGCTGAACAGCCTCCCGTCACCCCCGCATTGCCGTTGCACCCGCGCTGCCGTTCGCTGGTGTAACGGGCAAGCCGGGCAAAATTGACGATACTTACGAATACGTCGCCGCAGAATCCCACGCCTGCGCTGTCGCAGCACGTTCTGCCGGCGACCGGGGTGTTGCCACCGCACCGATCGGGCAACGCCCATCGGCTACCGACCCACTGATGACTCCCTGCACAGCGAAAGGAGCCCAGATCAACCAGAGAGGTGCTGTATGTCTAACTGGATTGTTGTTGCCGACGCGTCCAAAGCGATCATCTATGCACAGGAACGCCCACGCGCGGAGCTCGACGAGGTGATGGACCTCGTGCATCCCGAAGCGACCCTCAAACAGCAGGCACTGGCCAGTGACAACCGGGGCGTTCAGGCCGACGCCGGCAACCCGGGCGGACTTCACGGGATGGCGGCAAAAACCTCGCCGCGGGCCCATGAAGACAAACGCTTCGCCAAAGAGATCATCGCCCGCGTGCGTCACGCACTGGATACCAACGAAATCCGCGGTTTCTACCTTGCCGCGCCGCCCCACTTCCTCGGCCTGTTGCGCGATGCGCTTGATGACCACCTGCGCAAGGCGCTGCGCAACGACCTCGACAAAAACCTGACTCATGCCCCCCACAAGGAGATCATTGCCGCGTTCGCGTTTCCGACCCTGCAATAACGCAACGCCACGAAGAAGGGCTCACGCACTCGCCAAGCCCATGACCGGGGAACCGCTCCGCTGCGGGCGGTATCTCGGTCAGAAACGCGGCCAATGCGGCCACAGCATGCGCCGATCCGTCCTGACCTCATCGATCCAGTAACGGATCTCGAAAGGCCGGCCATAGGCATCATCAGGCGGTGCGCCGCCGTTGCGGCTGACCTCAAAATGGCCACTGCAGCCAAGTCGTGGTTCATTCGGAGACACGCTGAGCCAGCCCCGTCCTGTGCCGCGACTGCCGTCCAGCTGCCCCTGCAGCACCAGCAGCGGCGAGCGGTCCTCAATACCCGGCAACAGGACACCGCCCCAGATCCAGGTATCGCCCTGCACCGGCAGTGCGACACTGAAGCGCCCCTCGGCATCCAGCGTCGTGCTGAAACGGACCACCGGCTCGCGCCCCAGCCCCCCGTCCAGCCGCTGCTCAGACACCTCGAACCGGATCAGATCCCGGTACTGCGGACAGCGTACGCGCACCCGCGGCGTCAGACCGACACCGGTGTCATGCTGCACGCTGCTGCTGCGCATCAGCCCCTGCCACTGCCCCTGCAACCCGGCATCGGCAGCCGGCTGCGGCGGTTCATGCCAGTATTGCGGGCCGGCACACCCGCTCAGTACAAGCACCAGCGCGCTCAGAATCATACGCCAGCTGAACATATCACCCTCCTGTTCCGGGCTCTGACCGGCCCGCGAGTCCGCTGTTTCAGATCACGGTCATCGTCGCCCTGCTGTCAGCATAACATCCCGTGATCGGCATGCCCGGGCATGAATTTTACGACTTGTAGTTGCGCACATTGTCAGGTTCAATCGAATTAGTTAAGACGCATGTAATATACGTAAATATTCGGGAACACTTTTGCTTCGCAGCGGCGGGCGTTCCACCAAAGAGCTCCGATGATTCCAGCCAGATACCGGTCGGGACTGACCGCCAAAACCGTAGGCATCACCTGCCTCATTGCCGTGCTGGTGATCGGAGCCACGCTCTGGACCAGTCGTGCGTTTCAGCGTCTGGATGCGCTGGTGGTCAACATGACCAACACCGAGATGGACAACCTGATGACGTCGGTCCGGCTGGTGCAGCAGACCGAGTCACTGATCAGCCTGGGCCTGATGCTGACCGCAGCCGAAACCCAGCATGAGCGACGCGCCGCGCTGATCGATCTGACCGACCGCACCGCCTGGATCGGCCAGCTGACGACAGAGTTCTACGACTCCGGTGCCGACACTGAACTGATCGCCCGCATCGAACACACGCAGCAGCGCCTGAGCGACAATATCACGCTGCTCAACAGTCTGGTTCGCGACCGTATCGACGGGCAGGCCAGCGACTCGGAACTGGCCCATATCCGTACCCTGGCCACGGAAAATCGTGAACTGGCGGGGCGCCTGTCAGCGCTGATGGGCTACGTCGCCGCGACGATGCGCACTCAGATGCTGGACCAGAGCCGTCAGCTCAGCGCCGAGATTCAAACCCACCAGCAGCGCCTCACCTGGCTGACGCTGCTGTTGCTGGTGACGGCGCTGGTCAGCGGCATCTACTTCGAGATGACCGTGGTACGGCGCATTCTGCGCTTTCAGCGTGCGCTGGGTGAGCCCGATGTCACCCCGGACCACCTCCGGGTGGGTGGCAGCGACGAGATCAGCCAGCTTGGCGCCACGATGGGGCGCTATGTGGAGCGGATTCAGTCGCAGGAAGCGCGCATGCAGAAGATCCACACCGAACTGGCGTTCCTCGCCGAGCACGACCCGCTGACCGAGCTGGCCAACCGTCGCCACTTTCATGTCGCGGCGCGTGCCCTGCTCGAGCAGACCACGCAGCCACTGTGTGTCGCGATCGGCGATATCGACCACTTCAAACAGATCAACGACCGTTACGGCCACGCCATCGGCGACCAGACTCTGGTGCACGTCGCACGTCGCATCAGCGCCGGACTGCGCGATACCGACATTCTCGCCCGTTTCGGCGGCGAGGAGTTTGCCGCCGTGCTCAGCGTGCGTTCAAGCGAAGACGGCTATCGGATCTTCGAGCAGATCCGACAGGATATCGCCCGGCACCCGCTGACGCTGGATGACGGCGAGCAGATCGGCGTCACGATCAGTTTTGGCCTCACCATGATCACCGACCTGGACGCCCGTTCAACGCTGCCCGCAAGCGCGCTGCCGGCCCTGCTCAACGATGCCCTGCGTCAGGCCGACAGCGCCCTCTACCGGGCCAAGCGGGCCGGGCGTAACCGGGTCGACATGACAACAGCTCCCCCATCGGCGGACACGACAGGAACAGCCCCCGTATGACGACGATCCACTCCAGGTGCCGCCTCACACTCGCCGGACTCTGCCTGCTGCTGGCACTCTGTGTGCAAAGTGTCTGGGCGCGCGACGATATTCGGCTCGGCCTGCAACTGGAGCCCCCGGCGCTGGATCCGACCGTAACGGCCGCCGCCGCGGCCGGCGAGATCACCTACGGCAACGTACTGGAAGGACTGACCATCATCGATGGCAACGGCACGCTGCAGCCGCGCCTCGCGCGCGACTGGAGCCTGTCTGACGACGGTCTGAGCTACCAGTTCCGGCTGCGCGAAGGGGTCCATTTCCATGACGGTCACCCGTTTGATGCACAGATCGCACGCCTCAGCCTCGAACGCATACTGGCGTCGGACTCGCTCAACCCGCAGCAGAAATGGTTTGAGAAGGTCGCCGCCATCCGCTCGCCGGCGCCGGATCGTCTGGTGATCGAGCTGAAGCAGCCCGATGCGCTGCTGCCCTTCGCGCTGGCACTGCCCGCCGCCGTGATCGTGCATCCGGCCAGTGCCGCGGGCAACGCTACGCACCCCGTCGGTACCGGGCCGTTTCGCTTCGTCGCCTGGGACAAGGGACGCTCCGTCACGCTCGCACGCAACCCGGGCTACTGGGGCACGCCGCCGCATCTGAGTCGCGCCACCTTCATGTTCATGCACACCAGCGCCGGCACCGAAAATATGCTCGCGGAAGGCCTCGTCGACGGCCTGCTCAGCGTCACCCGGGTGAGCAACCGCTTCACCGTGCGACCTGATTACCGCATGCGCCTGCGCAAGCTCGAAAGCAAGATGATCCTTGCCATCAACAACGCCCGAGCGCCGTTCGACGACCTGCGCGTGCGCCGTGCACTTGCCCACGCCATTGATCGCGACACGCTCGGCACGCTCTACGGTGAGCAGTTCAATCCGGAACCGATCGGCAGCCACTTTCCCCCTTCCCATCCCGCCTACGTCGACCTCGTGGATCGCTACCCGTTCGACCGCGTGCGCGCCCGCGCACTGCTGGATGAGGCCGGCGTGGCGAAAGGCACTGAGGTCACGCTGACGATTCCGCCCACCGATTACGGACGTTACGGCGGCCTGATGATCGCCAACGATCTGGAAGCGATCGGCTTTCGGGTTCGGCTGGAGCAGCTGAGCTGGAGCGAATGGCTGAGCAAGGTGTTCGAACAGAAGGACTACACGCTGACGCTGATCATGCACGTGGAGCCGATGGACCTGAATATCTACGCCCGCGACGATTACTACTTCAATTATGCCAACGACGCGTTCAAGGCGATCTGGCAGCAGGTACTGGATGCCCGTGACGAAGCGGAATTACATCGTCTGCTGGGTGAGGCCCAGCGCCGGATCACCGAAGATGCGGTCAACGTATTTCTGTTCATGCGCCCGGAACAGAACCTGATGCACCGCGATATCGCCGGCCTGTGGGAGAACAGCCCGATCCCCTCATTCGTACTGGAAGACGTGTACTGGCAACACTGAGTATCAGCCGGTCACCATGTGGCCCAGTATGCCGAGCGCAAACCCGAGCACCGCGCCCATCGGCGGCCCCCAGTGGCGCGCCAGTTTGACCTGGGGGGCGATGTCCTGAAACACCGAGTAGAGAATGCCCCCGGCGGCGAACAGCATAATGCCGGACACCAGCGGCGGATGCTCGGCAAACCAGATATAGCCGGCGGCACCGGCGAGCGGCCCCAGCAGCGCCATGACGGCAAAAGTGCGCACGATGCGCGCCGGTTTGTAGTGCGTACTCTGACGCAGTTCGCGATAGGCGTTGAACCCTTCCGGCAGATTCTGCGCCCCGATCAACAGCGCCAGCAGCAGGCCGTTACTACTGTCGCCCAGCGCAAACGCCGCGCCCATCGCTATCGACTCCGGCACGAAGTCCATCAGCATCGCCACCAGCTGGCTGGCCGAAGTGCGATACCGGTGCAGCAGAATATCGATGGCCATGAAAAAGAGACCGCCGACAATGAACCAGAACAGCACGCTGTCGATGCCAAGATAACCCAGCCCATCCGGCACCAGCACCAGCGCTATCGCGGCCAGCAGCGCGCCACCGCCAAACGCCAGCACACTGTGGCGAAACTCGTGTTCGAGCCATTTGGGACGAATATGCTCCCGTTGTGCCAGCAACGCACCGGCCGACATGGCCAGCCCGGCCAGCAGCGTCAGCAGCAGAATCTTGAGCAGTTCCATCTCAGCCCCCTTCTCACCGACCCGAACACCACCTTAGCCTGAACCGGCCGGCAACGACAATCAGCACGCCAGCGCCCGGCCGCCGCCGTTGCGCGCGCGTTGCTGCGCGCTACTTCGAAAACAGGGAGCGGCGCCCGGCCGAGCGGGCCGGTTTCGGTTCCGCCGCTGGCGGCGCCGCCTTCGCTGTCGGTTCGGTGCGACGCGGCTTTGCGCCTTTCCCGGCTGCCCTGGCAGCGGCTCCTTTCGGCGCCCGGCTCTTCGGCGCCCGGTTCTTTGGCGTCAGCGGCTTGCCGTCGATCAGACGGCCGTCCTCGGCCACCGGCACCGGCTGCAGTTGCAGCGGCCTGCCGGTCAGCTCGGCGATGGCACTGAGCAGGCGACGTTCGTCGGGCGCGACCAACGACACCGCCAGTCCCGCATTCCCGGCCCGCCCGGTGCGGCCGATGCGATGCACGTAGTCCTCCGGCTGCTGCGGCAGATCGTAATTGACCACCTGCGGCAGACGATCGATATCGAGTCCCCGTGCCGCCACATCGGTGGCCACGAGCACAGGGATCTCGCCGGCGCTGAACGCGGCCAGTGCCGCCATCCGCTCGCGCTGATGTTTGTCACCGTGAATCGCACACGCCGGGATCCCCTCATCGATCAGCGCCGCGCAGAGTTCGTCCGCACGCCGCCGGGTGCGGGTGAACACCAGCGTCTGCTGCCAGCGGCCGCCACGAATCAGGTACGCCAGCACATCGGCCTTGTCGGCGCGATCAACCGCATAGGCACGCTGCCGAACCCCGGTCGCGACCGCGTTGCGCGGTGCAACGCTGATCCGTCGCGGCGCCCTGAGCAGCGCCTCGGCCAGCGCTTCGACGCTGGCATCAAGGGTGGCCGAAAACAGCAGCGTCTGCTTCTGCGCCGGCATGAACTCGAGCAGTGCCCGAATCTCGTTGCTGAAGCCGAGGTCGAGCATGCGGTCGGCCTCGTCGAATACCAGCAGCTCCAGCGGCGCCAGCGAGAGCTTGTTCTGCCGCAGCATATCCAGCAGCCGCCCGGGCGTGGCGACCAGAATGTCGGCACCGCGTTTCATCTTGCGAATCTGGTTGTCGAAACGCACACCGCCGAAGATCGAGATCACGCGCAGGCCCAGCAGGCGCCCGTAGTCGAGGATGTTATCGCCCACCTGCACCGCCAGTTCGCGGGTTGGCACCAGCACCAGCGCGCGAATCGGGTGGTAGTCGGCAGCCGCCGGCTGTCGGCTCAGACGCTCGATGATCGGCAATGCGAAGCTGGCGGTCTTGCCGGTACCGGTCTGCGCCTGCGCGATCAGGTCGTGCCCGGCCAGTATCGCCGGAATCGCTTCGCACTGGATCGGCGTCGGTTCGCGATACCCCAGCGCCTCAAGGGTGGCATTCAGTTCCGGGCAGAGATTCAGATCTGCAAAGGTGGTCACGCTATTGCCTCCGGGCAAGGGTTGTACTAAGCGGCGGCCGTCCGCGCAGGGAACAATCGCTGGCGCCGCTGAAAATTGTTGCCAGCCACCGTTTTGACACCGGAGTGCGGTATGATCGACCCGATGCTGACACCACTGGTTTGGCTCACCGGCTATTTTTCAGGCTCCACCACTGATTCTGGATCAACAGGGAAAGCACATGAGTAACGTTCACTTCATCGGCGGTGAAAAAGGCGGCGTCGGCAAATCGATGACCTCCCGACTGCTGGCACAATATTACATCGACCGGAAACGCCCGTTCCTCGGTTTCGATTCCGACGCCTCCCACGGCACCTTCTCGCGTTTCTATGGCGAGTTCGCCTCACCGGTGATCGTCGGCGAGGATGACAGCCTCGACGGCATTCTGGAAGCCGGCGAATCCAACCCGGACCACGACCTGATCATCGACCTGGCCGCCCAGACCGCGACCCGCCTCGGCGAGTGGATCGAAGAGACCGATGTGTTCGGCCTGCTCGATGAAATGGGCTATCAGGTATACCTCTGGCATGTCATGGACGATGGCGCCGACTCCATCGATCTGTTGGCCCGGAGTCTGGAGCGCAACCCGCAGCCGGAACTGCAGTACGTCGTGGTGCAGAATCTGGGCCGCGGCAGCGACTTCAGTCAGTTCAGGGCCTCGCCGGCCTGGCGTGCGGCACAGGGCCGCGGCCAACAACCGCGAGCTGATGAACATCGCCGAGCGCCAGCGCATGAAAGTATGGCTGAAAAACAACTACAGCCAGCTCGACGCCCTGCTCACCGACGCGTAATCGCCACCCCACCGGTGCCGCCAGCCAGCGGCATCGGTTCTGTTTTCACTGCGCCTGGGCGCGCAGATACGCCTCATAATCGCCATGGAAATCGACCACGCCTTCCGGCGTCAGCTCGATGATCCGGGTCGCCAGCGAGGAGACAAACTCACGGTCGTGGCTGACGAACACGAGCGTCCCGGGATAGTTCTCCAGCGCCAGGTTCAGCGACTCGATCGACTCCATGTCCAGATGGTTGGTCGGTTCATCGAGCAGCATGATGTTGGGCTTTTGCAGCACCAGCTTGCCAAACAGCATCCGCCCCTGCTCGCCGCCGGAGATCACCTGCACCGACTTGCCGACCTCTTTCTGCGAGAACAGCATGCGCCCGAGCGTGCCGCGGATCACCTGCTCGTCATCCCCCTCCCTGCCCCATTGTGACATCCAGTCGTAGAGGCTCAGCGCCTGCTCGAACTCATGGGCATGATCCTGTGCGTAGTAACCGATCTCGGCGTTCTCCGACCACTTGATGCGGCCGGCATCGGCCGCAAGGTCGCCGACCAGACACTTGAGCAGCGTCGACTTGCCGATCCCGTTGGGACCGATGATGGCCACGCGCTCGCCGACGGCAACGGTCAGATCGAGGCCGTCAAACACCGGCTCATCGAACGCCTTGCCCAGCCCTTCGACCTCGAGCGCAATGCGGTGCAGCTTGCGCGTCTGCTCGAAGCGGATAAACGGATTCTGCCGGCTGGAGGGCTTGATCTCTTCGAGCTGAATCTTGTCGATCTGTTTCAGGCGGGAGGTGGCCTGACGCGACTTGGACGCGTTGGCGGAGAAGCGGCTGACAAACTGTTTGAGGTCGGCAATCTGTGCCTTTTTCCTGGCGTTGTCGGCCAGCATCCGCTCGCGTGCCTGAGTCGACGCGGTCATGTAATCGTCGTAGTTGCCCGGGTAGACGCGCAGCTCGCCGTAATCGATATCCGCCATATGGGTGCAGACCGCGTTCAGAAAGTGGCGGTCGTGCGAGATGATGATCATGGTGCAGGTGCGCTGGTTCAACACCCCTTCCAGCCAGCGGATGGTGTTGATATCCAGGTTGTTGGTGGGCTCGTCGAGCAGCAGGATATCCGGGTCCGAGAACAGCGCCTGCGCCAACAGCACGCGCAGCTTCCAGCCCGGCGCGATGTCGCTCATCGGGCCGTCATGCTGCTCGACCGGAATCCCCAGCCCCAGCAGCAGCTCACCGGCGCGGGCATCGGCGGTGTAGCCATCCATTTCGGCAAACTCCGCTTCCAGCTCGCCGGCACGGATGCCATCCGCCTCGCTCATCTCGGCCCTGGCATAGATCGCATCGCGCTCGGACTTCACCGCCCAGAGCTCCTCGTGTCCCATGATCACGGTATCGATGACACTGAGCGCCTCGTAGGCGAACTGATCCTGACGCAGTTTGCCGAGCCGCTCGTTCGGATCCCGCGCGACATTGCCGCTGCTTGGCTCCAGATCGCCGCCGAGAATCTTCATGAAGGTGGATTTTCCGCAGCCGTTGGCGCCGATCAGGCCGTAACGGTTGCCATCGCCAAACTTGACGGAGACATTTTCAAACAGCGGCTTGGCGCCAAACTGCATGGTGATGTTGGCAGTGGTCAGCAAGGGAGATTCCTGGAACACGAAAAAGAGGTGAGAGGATGGCGCGAAAGGAGGGTTACAGCGAGAGCCCGCACGACGCGATGACAGGCGCCATTATGCCACACCGATCCGCTTCACCCCAGCCAACAGCGATACGCTGAGGTCACCGTTTGTTCAGGCCCTCGACCCGCACCGACTCGACACAGGCATCTGCTCGCCGCTCGGGACGCGACCAGACAAACAGCGCGCCGCCAGCGATTGCGGCCACGATGATCGCCAACAGCAGCGGCTCGCGGATCACCAGCAACACGATCAGCAGTGCCAGCAGCATGCCCGCGGACGCCGCCAGCTTGGATCGGCGGTCGATGACACCGCCCTGCTCCCAGTTACGCAGCCGCTCGCCAAACAGCGGGTGCCGCTCGAGCCAGCAGCGCAGGCGCGGCGAGCAACGCGATGCGCTCCAGGCCGCGATCAGGACAAACACGGTGGTGGGCAGTCCCGGCAGGAGGGCGCCGAGCAGTGCCAGCAGAATCGCAAGCCACGTCAGCGCCAGCCAGAACCAGCGCAGGCGCGACGACGGTTGGGGCGCTGCAGTGTCTGTCTTTGCCATCGACTCCCCCGCGACTGCTCAGAGAGATGTGTTACCCAACAGTATAGATAACGCCGTCACCGTCACAATGCGTCGCAGGCCACCGGCGCCCAGTCGATACCGCCCTGTGGTGACTGCTTGAAGCAGAAATTCATCTCGAACGTGCTGTCGCAGCGTTTCACGGTCCAGGTTTCCTGCCACACGTTTTTCGCCGCCTCACCGCCCACCTCGCGGTCGCCAAGGGCCAGCGTTATCTGTGTGTCGGCCACCGCGGTACGCCGACATTCGCCGAGGCTGTCACTCAGTCGCGCCGAGCGCACGGCCACGGCGTCGCGAATCAGCTCGCTGAGCAGCATCGGCGCCACCTGAGACTCCCCCGGCACCTGCGGCTGGATCTGCACCTTGCCGTCCTGAGCGATACCGAGCACGTTGTAGACCGCCTGCTCACCGCAGCGGGTCAGGCCGAACTTCTGACGCCAGATGCCACGCCACGGGCGGATCGAATCCGCGGTGAACAGGGGCGGATCGAGCACGGCGAAGGTCATCGGTTCGACCTCGTACTGACTGTCGCAGCCGGTCTGCCGCTCCAGCACCGTGCGGTCCCAGTAAATACCGATTCGGGCCAGCTCATCGACATAGGCGGCGCTGGTCAGGTAAGCACGAAACTTCTGCCGGTCGGGTGTTGCCACCGGTTCTGCCTGCGCCGGCAGGACTGCGGCCAGCAACAGGGTTGCCATCAATGTACGCATGGAGACTCCTTTGTTGGGCATTCGCCGTCTCCCATCAAACCGTACCAGACGCGCGCTGTCCAACCCTCGGGGGAGGCCGACTTGTGCTCGGTGCGCTAGAGTGTGTGTATTGATCAAAAAGGATCGGGCCGTCAGATGGCCCTGCCAGGGTTCGTGGCGGTTCTCCGCTGCGGCAGTTGCAGCGGAGAACCGCGGATGCGCACACGTGCACAGGGAGACCGGACTTTTTTCGTCAGCGAGCGCGGGCTGATCGCGTCCCTGTTCGCGCTCTACCTGGCCGCCACCGGCGTCGTCACTCTGATCAGCTTTCGCGCCAGCCAGATCGAACAGCTCTCCAGCACCCGCTCCACACTGCTCACCGCCGCCCGTGCCGGCGGTCATATCATCGGGCTCTACTTCCACGACATTTACAGCCGCAGTCAGGCCCCCGGCGAGCTGCACTATCGCCTGATCGTCGACTCGCTGAACCACCTGGTGGCGGATCTGCCCGATGTGGAGTACGTCTACTCAATGGACGTGATCGACGGCAACGCCTACTTCATCATCAGCAACGAAACGCCGGAAGACCTGCAGCGCGGCACGCCCAGCCTGTTTTACAACCCCTATCCATCGGCGCCACCCGCGTTGTTTGAAGCCCACCGACGCCGGCAGCCGATCTTCACCCCGGTCTATACCAACGAGTGGGGGACATTTCGCTCCGCGTTCGTGCCGACCGCACGCTCCGATGGCAGCCATTACATCATGGCCGCGGACGTCAAGATCGACAGCCCCGGCACGCTGCTGTGGCGCAGCCTGTCAGAGGCCGCGCTGGTGTCGCTGATCGCACTGCTGCCGGTCTACCCGCTGTTGCATCTGTACCGTCGCCTGCAGCGGCGCCGCGAGGACGAGCTGGAGCGCCGTCTCTATTACGATGCCATCACCGGACTGCCGGATATCGCCCGCCTGACACTGGACCTTGAGCCAGACCCGGCACCGCTGAGCGCCATTCTGATCAACCTCGACGACTTCCACGCCATCAACACGCTGTTCGGCTACGACATGGGCGACCGCCTGCTGGTACAGGTCGCCAACACGATCCGACGCGAGTTGGGCGATGAGGTGCCGGTCTACCGCACCTTTGTCGACGAATTCCTGCTGCTCTACCGCGAGGCGGACCCCGACCACCTGCAGGCGGTGACACAGCAGCTGCTCGATTCGATCTTTTCACCGATCGAAACCGACGACCAGACTCGGATCACAGTGACCGCCCGCGCCGGTATCGCCATCGGCGTCGCACAGGCAGACGATCTGGTCGTGATCGCACGGGAGGCGATGGACGAGGCGCGCCGCTGCGGTCGCGAATATCTGATCTACAACGATCGGGTGCTGCCGCAGCAACGTTTTGCCCGTAACCTGCACTGGCTCAACGAGGTCAACAGCGCGTTCCGTGACAACCGTCTGGTGCCCTGGCTGCAGCCGATCTGTGACAGCCGCAGCGGTGAGATACGCCATTACGAAGCGCTGGCCCGCCTGATCGGCAGCGACGGCGAGGTCTATACGCCGTGGCAGTTCCTGCCCGCGATCCGCAAGAGCCACCTCTATCGCCATCTGACCTGCGCCATGATCGAGCAGGGGCTGCAGCCCTTTGCGCACAAGACCTCGTCGGTGTCGATCAACATGACCCGGTTTGATCTGATCGACGCACACACGATCGAGACCCTGATCAGCCGCGTCGAGCAACTTGGCTTGCAGGGACGTGTCATCATCGAAGTCGTCGAGTCGGAATCGATCGACTATCAGGACGAAGTGCTGCGCGTGCTGCAGCGCTGCAAGGACGCCGGTATCCGCATTGCGCTGGACGATTTCGGCAGCGGCTACGCCAATTTCGATCAGCTGCTGAAGATCGATGCCGACTTCCTCAAGATCGACGGCGCGCTGGTACGCCAGCTGCCACACAGCGCCCGCGCCCGAGCGCTGGTCGAGGCGATCATCAGCTTTGCCGGCAGCCTTGGCATTCCGCTGATCGCCGAGTTCGTCGAGGATGAAACGCTGCGGCGCCAGCTGGAGGCGATGGGAGTGCAGTACCTGCAGGGCTACGCCATCGGCAGGCCGGCACCGGTACAACAGTTCGATATTCTCTGACTCGAGCGGGCGGCGCGCGGCTCAGTCACCCCGCACGGGGCCACGCAACGCTTTGGTGCGCCCGCGCTGACTTTTGCGATCCATCCGTTTCTTTTGCGATGCGCGCGTCGGTTTGGTTGGCCGCCGTTTTTTCTGCACCCGTGTGACCTGCACAATCAGCTCGCGCAACCGCGCCAGCGCATCCTCGCGATTCTTCTCCTGCGTGCGAAACTGCTGCGCCTTGATCACGACAACACCCTCCTGACTGATGCGCTGATCCGACAGCGCCAGCAGGCGTTCCTTGACCGTCTCGGGCAGTGAGGACGCCCGAATATCGAACCGCAGGTGGATCGCACTGGCCACCTTGTTCACATTCTGCCCACCGGCGCCCTGCGCCCGAATCGCGCTCAGTTCGATCTCGTCATCGGGAATGGCAAGCGTGCGGTTGATCGTCAGCATGGGCAGCCCTGTCATGGTACAAAGGGCCTATCTCGCCACTGCCGGCGGTAAAGATCAACCCGTCGCGCAGGTCGAAACGACAGCCGGCCCTGAACGGGCCGGCGCGTGACTCGGTCGATGGCGGATCAGCCCGATGTCGGGCTTGCCGTCTTCTTGTAGGGATTGTCCGGCAGCATCTGCCGTGGAATCGGCGGTCGGCGCGCGCCCTCCTTGGGACCATAATGCTCGGCCAGGTAGTCAAGGATCGTATCCTCAACCTGCGGCGCGAACGGCCACAGCCCCTGCGTCGCCTGCATCCAGCGGATCAGGTACTCCCAGTGGTTGCGCGAACCGCTGTTCTGAATGACCAGCGCCGCCGAGTGGCACGCCGTGCAGTTCTGCTTCACCGTCTCCCAGCCCTCGGCCTTGATCAGACCGGTGTCCGGATCGGTTTCCTGCGCCTGACCGGCCAGCGGCAGCAGCAGGATCAGGGCCGCCAGCCAGCGGCCTGCTTTAAATGCTGACATGGGGCCTCCTCACGCCACCTGAACCGCAATGCGGTGGCAGGCGTTGTTGAGATAGCCTTTCGGGTTCCAGCCCGGCACGACCATCGGTTGAGACACCCCGTCCGTATCCGTGGCCCTGGCCCAGATCTCGTAGTAACCGATCTCGGGGAACTCGACGCTGGCCTTCCAGTGCTGCCAGGCGAGCCGGTTGGCCGGTTCCATCAGCTCCGCTTCATGCCAGGTGGCGCCGAAATCGATCGAGATCTCCACCTTCGATACCGCCAGATCACCGGCCCAGGCGTGGCCACGCACCTCCAGTTTTTCACCTTTGGCGTGGGTGATACCGGAGCGCGGGAAGGTTACCAGCGACTTCACCGGCATCGATTCGATGGTGACGAAGTCAGACTTGGGCACCTCGGTTCCGGGCGCGACGGGGTAGCGCGGCATGCTGTAGGACGGTGCGGCCATCTTGGCACCGTTGTGCACCTGATTGCGGATCACGATCCGCTGCAGCCACTTGCCGGACACGGAGCCCGGCCAGCCCCCGCACACAAGGCGCAGCGGGTAGCCGTTGAGGTAGGGAATATCCTCGCCGTTCATCGCCCAGGCGATCAGGGACTCATCCTCGAGCGCCTTGGACATCGGCACACCGCGGGAGATCGGGTCCTTGTTCGGGTCGCCACTGGCGTGGGTATCGGCACCGTAATAGCCGATGTAGACCGCATCATCCTTGATACCGCACGCCTCCAGCACATCGCGCAGACGCACGCCGGTGAAGGTCGGACAGGCGACCGCGCCGGTGGTCCACTGGTTACCGCTGGCCGAGGGCACGAATTCGCTGCGCCCGTTACCGCCGCATTCGATCTGCAGCTGGTAGGTATGATGTTCGAACTTTTCCTTGAGTTCGGCGATGCTGAAGCTCATCGGGTTGGCACAGGACTCACCTTCGATCCGCAGCGTCCAGGTGGCGGGATCGATATCCTTCAGTGCCGGGGGAATACCGTTGTTGCGCACGAACATCCGATTCCCCGGCGTCACCGCGTCATCGAGCAGATGGGCCGGCGTTTCGGCGTTGATCGGGCGATCATTGAGTACCACCAGCCCGTCCTTGCCTTCCAGCATAAAGGGCTCGTTGGTCTGGGCCAGTGCCGCCGGAATCAGACCGCCGGGCATCTTGTCAGCAAAAGGAATGGCAGCGGCGCCCAACGCCGCGGTCATCGCGGCCAGTCCGCTTTTCTTCAGGAAACCTCGACGCGATTCGGGGTCGACATCGCGTCCCCAGACCAGGCGGTCGGCCTGTGCCGGATCGTCAGCATAGAGCGCGTGCAGACCACGCGTATCGGGGGTCTTCTTCTTGGACATGGCGAGAACTCCTGGGGCCCGCAACCACTCGAAACGGAGCTGAGCCTTTCGCTCGGCGGGCTATTTTTAGGTTCATCGCAGATTAGCGGGAAGGTGGGAGTGCGGCAGTAAGAAGGGTTAAGGTTGTGTTCGCCAAAACTCGACCGACAACCCAACTACTGCCGACACCATGGATGCTAATCTGCTGAGTCTCTTCTGGGAAGGCTTCGAGCTGGAAAGCTACGAAGTATCCACCGCCAACACAGTCTTACTTCGATTAAAGCCTCGCCCTTCGCATGTGCCCCGTTGTGGTAGCTGCGGCCAAACCGTTCAGCGGGTTCATGATGTCAAC
>JAUWAC010000019.1 GCA_030602245.1 Marinobacterium sp. | reverse complement strand
CCGTTCTGCTCAAGGTATAAACAACGCTAAATGAATTCACTTAGGTTGCTTGTCTTGAGATCTAAGCTTTGTGTGCTCGATCCCGACAAGCGCCCACACGAATTACCTGATCGACTTGTTAAAGAGCGTGCTGAGCGACCGTTGAATCCGTCGTCTCAAGCGAGGCGCATATCTTAGCGCTTTTTGCTTCAGTGTCAACGACTTTTTGCAGCATTCATCGAATGTGTTCGCTGTCTGCCGGCGCGAGCCGTCGGCGCTGAAGTGGGGGCGTATTCTACTGACGCAGAGGCGCCTGTCAACGGCTCTGTCATCACTCCCGATCAGGCTGCTATCCGCGACTTGTTACGGTCGGTACGCAGGATATAGTTGAACCAGCAGCGGCCTTGCCAGACATCCAGGAGGGAATATGTACACCCTGCCATCACTGAACGTGGAAAAGCAGTATGACGCCATCGCGGTGCTGACCAGCGGCGGCGACGCACCCGGCATGAATCCGGCGATTCGAGGTGTGGTGCGTGCAGCACTGAGACAGGGTATTCGAGTGTTCGGCATTAACCGGGGATACAGCGGTCTGATCGCCGACGATATGGAAGAGATGAACTCCTCGTCGGTCAGCAACATCGTGCAGCGCGGCGGCACCATCCTGAAGAGCGACCGCTGCGAGGCATTCAAGGATCCCGCGGTACGAGCACAGGCAGCGGAGATTCTGCGCCGGCGCGGCATTGGCGCACTGGTGGTCATCGGGGGCGACGGCTCGCTGACCGGTGCCCATCTGCTGACCCAGGAGACCGGCCTTGATGTGATCGGCCTGCCCGGCACGATCGATAACGATATCTTCGGCACCGACGATACGATCGGCTTCGACACCGCGGTCAACACGGCCCTGGAGGCGATCGACCGCATTCGCGATACCGCCACGTCGCACGAGCGCCACTTTCTGGTCGAGGTGATGGGGCGCAACTCAGGCTTTATCGCCGTGCATGTCGGCATGGCAGCCGGCGCGGAGATGGTCATTGTTCCCGAGCGCATGATCGAGGTCAGCCGCATCAGTCAGGAGCTGGCGGAAAGCCGCCGCGCCGGCACCGGCTCCAGCGGCATCATCGTCGTCGCCGAGGGGCCGACACCCGGGCTCACCTATCGTCTGGCGGAGCAGCTGCGCGAGCATGGGCAGGATCCGCGCGTCTGCATTCTTGGCCATATTCAGCGCGGCGGCAGCCCGACCGGGCATGACCGGGTACTGGCGACCTGCATGGGCGCGATGGCGGTCAGCTATCTTCAGGCCGGCTATGACGACATCATGGTGGGCGTGCGCAACGGGCGTATTCTCGATGTTCCGCTGCACGACGTGATCAGTTTCCGCAAGGGGCTGGATCCGACGCTGCTCGACCTCGCCCTGCAGATCCACCGCTGAGGAGGTCTCATGAAGACACTGTTGCGGTTGTTCTTTCAGGGCCTGCTCGTGCTGCTGCCGGCGGTGCTGACGATCTATCTGGTCTGGGCGATCCTGACCACGCTGGACAGCCTGCTGTTCTCGACCCTCGGGCAATACATGGAAACATTCATCGGCCGGGAGCTGCCCCAGTGGCTGCGCTCCGTGCTGGGGCTGGCGTTAGTGCTGGGTCTGATCCTGCTGGCGGGCATTCTGGCGTCGATCTATCTGGGCCGCTTTCTGCTGCAGCGAATCGACCGGCTGCTGCAACGCATCCCGCTGGTCCGTCTGCTGTACACCTCGCTGTCGGATCTGTTCAAGGCCCTGCTGGGCGATCACCGTGGTTTTGATCGTCCGGTGCTGGTGCAGCTCAGTGCCGATGCGGGAATTCGCGTGGTCGGCTTTATCACCCGCGAAGATCTGTCGATGCTGGGGCTGAAAGACGATGTCGCCGTCTATCTGCCGCAGTCCTACAACTTTGCCGGCAATCTGCTGATCGTGCCGCGGGATCGGGTGACCCCGATCGATGCACGTCCGTCTCAGGTCACCACCTTTATCGTCAGCGGCGGCGTCTCGACCAGCAGCAAGGAGTCGTCAGCCCTCAGCCCCGACGATCCGCCACAAAGGGATTAGTGCGGCGCTCATCACCGAACGTCGACATCGGGCCGTGACCGGGGATAAACCGCACCGTGTCTCCGAGCGGAAACAGCTTGTTGCGGATCGAGCTGATCAGCGTTGCGTGATCGCCGCGGGGGAAATCGGTGCGCCCGATCGAGCCCTGAAACAGGACATCTCCCACCAGTGCCAGATTCGAGGCCCGATGGAAGAACACCACGTGGCCCGGGGTATGGCCGGGGCAGTGCAGCACCTCCAGCTGCTCATTACCGATACGCACGCTGTCGCCGTCCTCCAGCCAGCGCTGCGGCTCGAAGTGCTCGACCTCATCAAAACCGAACATCGCGCTCTGCTGTTCCAGCCCATCGATCCAGAACTTGTCTTCCCGCTGCGGCCCTTCGACCGGGACACCCGCATCCCGCGCCAGCACGGCCGTGCCGCCGACATGGTCGAGATGCCCATGGGTCAGCAGGATGCGCGTCAGCGTGACGCCCTCCTCGTCGATGGCGCGTCGAATCAACGCCAGATCACCGCCTGGATCCACGACGGCGGCCTGTAGCGTCTGCTCGCACCAGAGCAGGGTGCAGTTCTGCTGGAACGGAGTAACGGGAATAATGCGGTATTTCATGATCGGACCCGGTGGCTGAAACTGACAGAGACGTCACCCAGTATACGCAGGCTGACTCCGCTGTCCCAGATCAGGTGCGAAAGCGGCTCACCTGCTGCTGCAGCTCACCGGCCAGCGCCCTGAGCTGTGCGCTGCTGGCGGCCACCGTGCTGGCGGCAGCCGCTGTCGCTTCCGACGCCCGCGTAATCGACAGCAGATTGCTGTTCATCTCTTCCGACACCTGACTCTGCTGTTCGGCCGCGGCAGCCACCTGCGTGCCCATATCGCGCACCGCATTCATGTCACTGACGATACGGGTCAGCTCCTCACCGGCCTGCAGAGCCTTGGAGACGCTCTCATCAGCGCCCCTGCGCGAGCGCTCCATTACATCGACAGCCCGCTTCGCCGCCTTGCTCAGGCGCTCGTTCATATCCCGAATCTGCTCGGTGGAGCCCCGCGTCCGCTGGGCGAGCTGACGCACCTCGTCCGCCACCACGGCGAAACCGCGACCGGACTCTCCGGCACGCGCCGCCTCGATGGCGGCGTTGAGCGCCAGCAGGTTGGTCTGCTCCGAGATCGCCTCGATCTGCCCCAGCACCTCACTGATCTGCTCGGTATCACCCTCCAGCTCACGAATCACCGCCGATGCCGCCTCGACCTCCTGCGCCAGCGCCTTGATCCGCTGCACGGTGTCCTCGACATCGTGGCTGCCCTCGTCGGCCTCGTGATCGGCACTGTCGATTGCGCTGGCGGTATCGCCGGCGCTGCGGGCGATCTCGTGAATACTCGCCGCCATCTCGTTCATTGCTGTCGACAGCAGCTCGGCCTCCTGCGCCTGCCGATCCAGTGCGCGGCTGGTTGCATCCGCGCTGCCGGCGAGCTCACCGGCACTGCTGTTGAGCTGCGTCGAACTGGCCGCGATGCTCTGTATCAGGCTCTGGAACATCTCCAGCGTACGGTCGATCTGTCGACCGACCCGACCCAGCTCATCGCGGCTGTTAAGCCCGGTACGTTCACGCAGATCGCCATCGGCGACCCTGACCATCACCGCACTGACGCGATCCAGCGGCCGGCAGATCGAACGCCCGATCAGCCAGGCCACGATCCCCATGATGATCAGCGCACCCAGCAGCTGTATGCCGATATGGAGCGCGTCACCGAGCAGGGTGGCGTTCAGATCCTGAATATAGACGCCGCTGGCAATGACCCATCCCCAGGGCTCGAAGGCCCGCGCGTAGGTCAGCTTCGCCTGCGGTTGTGCTTCCCCGGCTTTGGGCCAGTCGTATTCCAGATACTGTGCGTCCTGATCGCCACCGATCAGATCGGCCATGCGGCGAAAGATCGGTTGCCCGTCACTGCTGCGGCTGTCGCCCATCGCCTGCCCGGCCAGCGCCGGCTTGCCGCCATGCGCAACGACACGCGCCGTGCGGTCGATGACAAAGTAGTACCCCTCATCACCGTAGCGCATGGTTTCGATCAGCTGCCGCGCCGTTTCGCGCGCCTGCTCGGCATCCACCTCCCCGCTCGCCACCCGCTGCTGCTGAGCCTGCAGCAGGCTGTGAACACTATCGACGAGCGCCTGCAGCTGATGCCGGCGTTCCTGGTGCAGCGAGGCACGCATATCCAGCAGTGACAGGAACGACACCAGACCGAGCAGCACGGCGGCCACCAGAATCAGGGCCCAGAGCTTGCGACGGACGGAAAGGTTTGCGAGCAACATGAATAACCTCCAATTCCATGAGGTTCTGCGGGAGATGCCCGAATGCCGGCATCCACGGAGTTTGTATGCGGAGCGTCCCCGAAGGCTAGCACTATAGCGACGCCTTCACCACACGCCGAACATGCTGTTTCAGGTCGCGCCGGCCGAACACCTTGTTCCCCTGCTTCAACGCCTTGCGATACAACCGGCGCCGGGCCGCATCCAGGCGTGGTTGCAGCAGATCGAGATCATCGCGCCAATAGCGATGACGCTGCGCCAGCAGCCGCTGCTCCAGCATGTCGAGATCGTGCAGATCGCCAAGACAGTCGCTGAGCGTTTTCAGCTGTCGCAGATGCCGGTTTTGCCGCTCGCGCAGTAACTGGTTCTGGTAATAGACGCGCTTGACCGCCTTACGCCACTCATGCAGCAGCTCCGTGTCCTCGATTTTCCGCGCCCGACGCCCCAGTCTGGCGCCCTCACGATAGCTGTTCTGCAACGCCTGTCTCAGCCGCCGCCGACTGATGCCCGGCAACGCCACGCCGGAGCAGATTCGCTGCAGCGCAGCCAGCTCCTCCGCCAACGCCTGCCATGATGGGCGCGGAGCCGCGCATTCACTATCCTGCGCCGGTGCCAGCGCAGCCAGCAACCGTACCCGACTCGCCTGCGCCGGTGAATCGGCGAGCAACCTGCGCAGAGTCGCCTGTGCAACCTCGGCATCGCGATCCTCGGCGAGACGTCCGGCCAGCTCACGACAGCGTGCGTTCAGGGCGCGATAGCCGGACGCCGGCAGACTCGAGCGCAGCAGCCGCAACAACGCACGCAACCGTTTCATCGCCACGCGCAACCGATGCACGACCTCCGCCTCGCCAAGCGGCTCACGCGCCTCAATCACGGCCAGCGCCTCTTCAAGCAACCGGACGGCGGTCTGTTGCAGCGCTGCCTGCAAGCGTTTGTGGTCGCGTTTGCCACTGTCAGCCATCGGCGCTAGCCCCCCTCACGCTCGACCTGAAGCCACGGTGGCCCTGCGCAGGGAATCCGCACACTGACCAGCATCGGTGCACAGCACACCGGACAGTCCTCGATGTACTCCTGCTCCGGCTCGATGCACTCAATCTCCAGACTGATCATCTCGGCGCACCAGGGGCAGTGCGTATCCAGATATTCGACGGGATTCATGCTGCCATCCTCTTCTTCTCGGAGTCGTACGGGTCAGCGTCGCATCAGCGACCGGCTGACTACATTTATAGTCGATAGGGTCCCGTTTGCCGGTAGACAGCCTGCCGAACAGCCCCTAGACTGTCGCCGACATCAATATCTTGGTCGGGGTGCCCCGCCGCCACTGGCGCAGGGCTGAGATCAAACCCGCTGAACCTGATCCGGCTTGAACCGGCGTAGGAAATCGAGATAGACCTATGCACTGCAACCCTTTCTGTCCGCAGGCCGGCTGTGCGGTTCACCCGTTACAGAGGAGCCTGTCATGAACACCACAACCCCCATTGCACTGACCATCGCCGGATCTGACAGCGGTGGCGGCGCCGGCATCCAAGCCGACCTGAAGGCCTTCTCCGCCCTGGGCGTCTACGGCGCCTCGGTCATTACCGCGCTGACGGCCCAGAACACCCGCGAAGTGCGCGCCATTCACGACGTGCCGCCGGCCTTCATTGCCGAGCAGCTGAACACCGTGCTCGACGATCTGCGCATCGACGCGATCAAGATCGGCATGCTGAGCCAGCCCGAAACGATCGTCACGATCGCCGGCGTCCTGCGCCAGCGGGCCATCACCAACATCGTGCTGGATCCGGTCATGGTCGCCAAAAGCGGCGACAAACTGCTGGTCGACGAAGCGGTCGATGCGCTGCGCCGTGAACTGCTGCCGCTGGCCCGACTGATCACGCCCAACCTGCCGGAAGCGGCCGTGCTGCTGGGCACGGCGGAAGCGCGCGATGGCACCCAGATGCAGGCTCAGGCCGAAGCGCTGCTGGCGCTCGGACCACAGGCGGTGCTGATCAAGGGCGGCCATCTGGCCGACTCGGCCAGCGAGGACAGTGCCGACCTGCTGCTCGAAGACGGCCGGGAGCACTGGCTGCCGGCGCGGCGCATCGTCACCCACAACACCCATGGCACCGGCTGTACGCTGTCATCGGCCATCGCCGCCGGGCTGGCCCGCGGCCTGTCGATCGCCGCGGCCGTGGAGCAGGCCAAGGCTTACATCACCGACGCGATCGCCGCCGCCGACCGCCTGCAGGTTGGCAGCGGTCACGGCCCGACCCATCACTTCCACCGCTGGTGGTAAGCCTTGGATATCCGCCTTGAGAACGCCAGCCTGAGCTGGCAGCATCACTGCGTCTTCAGCGGCCTGAACCTCGACTTGCCGGCACGCCAGTGGACCAGCATTCTGGGCCAGTCCGGCGTGGGCAAAAGCTCGCTGTTGCAACTGCTGTGCGGTATCGCCGACGACGCCGACGTGCACGGCAGGGTCTATTGCAGCGATGGCAAACCGCTGGCCGGACGCGTGGCCTGGATGGCGCAGGACGACCTGCTGCTGCCCTGGCTCAGCGTACTCGACAACGTGCTGCTCGAAGCACGCCTGCATCAACATGGCCGCTGCAATGCCGAGCAGCGCGAGCGGGCACGCTATCTGCTGGCCCAGGTCGGGCTGGCACAGCTGGCCGACGCCCGTCCGGCGCAGCTGTCCGGTGGCCAGCGCCAGCGCGTGGCGCTGGCCCGCACCCTGTTTCAGGAGCGTCCGCTGGTCTGCATGGACGAACCCTTCTCGGCACTGGATGCGATCAACCGACTGAAACTGCAGGACCTTGCCGCCCAACTGCTGGCCGATCGCACCGTGCTGATGATCACCCACGATCCGCTGGAGGCGCTGCGGCTGTCCGACCGGGTGCTGGTGCTGCAGGGCCGGCCAGCCCGCCTGAGCGCGCCGATCACGCCGCCCGGAGACGCACCGCGACAGGTCAGCGACCCGGCCGTACTGTCGCTACAGGGGCAGCTGCTGGAACTGCTGGCGGGAGGGCGTGCATGATCGCCCGTATGCTGCGCCCGCTGCTGATTACCCTTGGTCTTACATTGCTATGGCAATGCGTGGTCTGGCTGAGCGCCGCGCCGCCCTTCATCCTGCCCGGCCCGCTGCAGGTGCTGGACACCCTGCTCCAGCAGCTGCCTCTGTTGACGCGCCACGCCGCTGTCACGCTGGCCGAGATTCTGCTCGGCCTGCTGTGCGGCGTGCTGCTCGGGCTGGCCAGTGCCCTGTCGCTGATCACCTGGGGCGGCCTGCGCCGCTGGCTGATGCCGGTGCTGGTGGTCAGTCAGGCGATTCCGGTGTTCGCGCTGGCCCCGGTACTGATGCTGTGGCTTGGCTACGGCATGGCGTCGAAGGTGGCGATGGCGACCCTGATCATCTATTTCCCGGTCACGGCGGCCTGTTTCGATGGCCTGCGCCGCACCCCGACCGGTTATCTGAAACTGGCCCGCACCCTTGGCGCCAGCCGTCGTGCTCAGCTGCTGCAGATTCGTCTGCCCGCCGCGCTGCCCGCCTTCGCTTCCGGCCTGCGCGTGGCCGCATCGGTGGCGCCGATCGGAGCCGTGGTCGGTGAGTGGGTCGGCTCCTCCACCGGGCTTGGCTACCTGATGCTGAACGCCAACGCGCGCATGCAGGTGGACCTGATGTTTGCCGCACTGCTGGTTCTGGCGCTGATCGCGGTCGCGCTCTATTTCCTGATTGATCACCTCGCCCGCCGGCTCACACCCTGGCAGGCGGACACGCTGTTAAACCCTGATGCCGGCAGCGCCGGATCACGCTAACGGGAGAGACCCCATGAAACGCCTGAGTGTGCTTGTACTGACCTCACTGTTCTCACTGCAGAGCTTCGCGGCCGATAAGGTCGAGCTGCTGCTGGACTGGTTCATCAACCCCGACCACGGCCCGCTGATCGTGGCTCAGCAAAAGGGCTACTTTGCCGAACAGGGGCTGGACGTGTCTCTGGTCGAACCCGCCGACCCGTCGCTGCCGCCGAAGATGGTCGCGGCCGGACAGGCCGATATGGCGATCAGCTACCAGCCGCAACTGCACCTGCAGGTGGATCAGGGCCTGCCGCTGGTGCGCGTCGGTACCCTGGTGGCCACGCCGCTGAGCTCGCTGGTGGTGCTGAAAGACGGTCCGATCAACAGCATCGCTGACCTCAAGGGCAAGAAGGTGGGCTACTCGGTCAGCGGTTTCGAAGATGCACTGCTGAGCGCCATGCTCAGCCAGCACGGCCTCACGCGCGACGATATCGAGCTGATCAACGTCAACTGGTCGCTGTCGCCCTCGGTCATCAGCGGTCAGGTCGATGCCGTCATCGGCGCCTTCCGCAACTTCGAACTCAACCAGATGGATATCGAGGGCCACCCCGGCCGCGCCTTCTTTGTTGAGGAGGAAGGGGTGCCGGCCTACGACGAGCTGATTCTGGTGGTCAACAAAGCACAGCAGGACGACGACCGCTGGGGCCGGGTGATGACCGCGCTGGAGCAGGCGACCCAGTACATCGTCAACCATCCGGACGCGGCCTGGGACAGCTTCGTCAGCTACAAGCCGGAGGAGCTCGACACCGAGCTGAACCGCCGCGCCTGGCGCGACACCCTGACCCGCTTCGCGCTGCGCCCGGCAGCACTGGATGCCGGCCGATACCAGCGTTTCGGTGCCTTCATGCAGGCGCAGGGCCTGACCCGTGCCAACCCGGCCGTCGACACCTACGCCGTCAGCCCCTGAGGAGCGACCATGTCCCTGTATGAACAGCTGAAACAGCGCTGCCAGGATGACTGGACTGCGTACATCCAGCACGCCTTCGTGCGCCAGCTCGGGCAGGGCACGCTGGCGACAGAATGCTTCCAGCATTATCTGAAGCAGGACTACCTGTTCCTGCTTCAGTTCAGCCGGGCCTGGGGGCTGGCGATCTTCAAGAGCGAGGATCTGGCCAGCATGCGCTACGCCCAGGCCGGCCTCAACGCCATGCTCGACACCGAGATCGGCCTGCATGTGCAGTACTGCCGCGACTGGGGCATCAGCGAAGCGGAGCTGCAGGCGCTGCCGGAAGCCGCCGCCACCGTGGCCTACACCCGCTACGTGCTGGATGCGGGGCTGGCCGGCGACCTGCTCGATCTGCATGTGGCACTGGCCCCCTGCATTCTCGGCTATGCCGAGATCGCCCGCTGGCTGGCCGAACAGCCCGATACCCGACGGGCCGACAACCCGTACAACGCCTGGATCGAGATGTACCTGAGCGCGGAATACCAGCAGGCCGCGGCCAGCGAACGCGAGCTGCTGGACCGGCTGGGACAGGATCTGCCCCCCGCCCGCCTGGCGGCGCTGGAGAAGCGTTTTCGCACCGCGACCCGGATGGAGATCAGCTTCTGGCAGATGGGCCTGGAGCTGACCGACTGACGCGCCCGAGACACCACCGAACAGCCACCCGATATAACGATAACACCGGAGAGTGACATGAGTACCCAACACCTTAGCCGCACGGCCACCGTCGCAGCGGACTCCGTGCAGCCCTTCCCCAAATCCCGCAAGGTCTATATCGAAGGCAGCCGCCCCGATATCCGCGTGCCGATGCGCGAGATCACGCTGGATGACACCCCGACCGCGTTCGGCGGTGAACAGAATGCGCCGCTGTACGTCTATGACACGTCCGGCCCCTACACCGATCCTGACGTCAGCATCGATGTACGCAAGGGCCTGGCGCCGCTGCGCGAGCGCTGGATTCTCGAGCGTGACGATACCGAACAGCTGGAGCAGCTCAGCTCCGAGTACGGCCGCGCCCGGGCCGCGGATATCCGTCTCGACGCGCTGCGCTTCGAACTGACCCGCAAGCCGCGCCGCGCCAAACCGGGCAAGAATGTCACTCAGCTGCACTACGCCCGGCAGGGCATCATCACCCCGGAGATGGAGTTCATCGCCATTCGCGAGAACATGAAGCTGGCCAAGGCCCGCGCCGAAGGCAACCTGGTGGCGCAGCAGCATCCCGGTCAGCCGTTCGGGGCCCGCCTGCCGGACGAGATCACGCCGGAATTCGTGCGTCAGGAGGTGGCCGCCGGCCGCGCCATCATCCCCTGCAACATCAACCACCCGGAGCTGGAGCCGATGATCATCGGCCGCAACTTCCTGGTAAAGATCAACGGCAATATCGGCAACTCCGCGATCACCTCGTCGATCGAGGAAGAGGTGGAGAAGATGACCTGGGGTATCCGCTGGGGCGCTGACACCATCATGGACCTGTCCACCGGCAAGAACATCCACGAAACCCGCGAATGGATCCTGCGCAACTCGCCGGTGCCGATCGGCACGGTGCCCATCTATCAGGCGCTGGAGAAGGTCAACGGCGTCGCCGAAGACCTGAACTGGGAGGTGTTCCGCGACACCCTGATCGAGCAGGCGGAACAGGGCGTGGACTACTTCACCATCCATGCCGGCGTGCTGCTGCGCTACGTCCCGCTGACCGCCAAGCGCATGACCGGCATCGTCTCCCGCGGCGGCTCGATCATGGCGAAATGGTGCCTGGCCCACCACGAGGAAAACTTCCTCTACACCCACTTCGAGGAGATCTGCGAGATCTGCAAGCAGTACGACGTGGCCTTCTCCCTCGGTGACGGTCTGCGCCCAGGCTCGGTCTACGACGCCAACGACGAAGCCCAGTTCGCCGAACTGGAAACCCTGGGCGAGCTGACCAAAATCGCGTGGCAACACGATGTACAGGTGATGATCGAAGGGCCGGGCCATGTGCCGATGCACATGATCAAGGAGAATATGGACAAGCAGCTGGAATGCTGCGACGAAGCGCCGTTCTACACCCTCGGCCCGCTGACCACCGACATCGCGCCGGGGTACGACCACATCACCTCCGGCATCGGCGCGGCGATGATCGGCTGGTACGGTTGCGCCATGCTCTGCTACGTGACGCCGAAGGAACATCTGGGCCTGCCCAACAAGGATGACGTCAAGACCGGCATCATCACCTACAAGATCGCCGCCCATGCGGCCGATCTGGCCAAGGGCCATCCGGGTGCGCAGATCCGCGACAACGCCATGTCCAAGGCGCGCTTCGAGTTCCGCTGGGAGGATCAGTTCAATATCGGCCTCGATCCGGACACCGCCCGTGCCTACCACGACGAGACGCTGCCGAAGGAGTCCGCCAAGGTCGCGCACTTTTGCTCCATGTGCGGCCCCAAGTTCTGCTCGATGAAGATCTCACAGGAGGTGCGCGAGCTGGATGACGCGCAGGTGGCGGCGATCAACGCGCAGGCGGAACAGGGTATGAAGGAGAAATCGGCAGAGTTCAAGGACAGCGGCGCCGAGCTCTATCACAAGGTGTGAACACCTGAGCCACACTCAGATCCGGACATTCACACCTGAATCCCGGTCCGACAACAGGGCCCGAGTCAGCCACGCAGGGCTCTGTTGCACGCGGCCGGGAGTCGCTCAGCCGTTCTTGCCGGCCAGCAGCGTGGCGCTGCGGCCATTGCGGTTCTTTTCCTGCTCGTACCGGCGCGCCGCGCGCGGCACCTCGCCGCTGTCACCGGTTTCCAGCCAGCGCCGCACCCGAACCGCATCGCCGATGTGGGAGCGCTTGCCGAACGAATCCAGAAACACCATCGCAATGTCGCGCTCGTCGATGCGGCTCAGCATGACCAGACAGCGGCCGGCCTCATCGATATAACCGGTCTTGCTCAACTCGATCTCCCAGCGATCGTTGTTGATCAGCCGGTTGGTGTTATAGAACGCCATCACCTGTCGAGGACGGCGAAAGCGTGCATCGAGCTTGCTGCTGGTGGACATGCGCCGGACTTCGGGATAGTCCCGCGCGGCCCGGATCAGACGCACCAGAT
This sequence comes from Marinobacterium sp., assembly GCA_030602245.1. Taxonomy (GTDB): domain Bacteria; phylum Pseudomonadota; class Gammaproteobacteria; order Pseudomonadales; family Balneatricaceae; genus Marinobacterium_D. The sequence continues at coordinate 39,154 of JAUWAC010000019.1, read as the reverse complement.
CACGCGCCGTGGACACATTGAAATGCGACAGGCCGGTCGGTTCGACAAAGCGGGTACTGTGCATACCCAGCGCCTTCGCCTTGCGGTTCATCGCCCGCACGAACGCGAAATAGCCCCCCGGATAGGCATGCGCCAATGCCGTTGCGGCCCGGTTTTCCGATGCCATCAGCGCCAGCTGCAGCACATCCCCACGCGGCAACTCACTGCCGATCCGGATCCGCGAGATCACGTTCTGCATCTGGATCGAGTCGCGCACCTCGATCGGGATCCGCTCATCCAGCGGCAGCCCGGCATCCAGTGTGACCAGCGCCGTCATCAGCTTGCTGACCGAGGCGATCGGTACCACGGCATCGGGATTCTTCTGGTACAGGATGCGATCCGAACCCAGATCCACGACCATCGCGTTGACCGAAGCCAGCTGCAACCGGGCCGGGTCCGGCTGTGCTGCCTGCAGCCCCATGGGCAGCAGCATACAGAAAAGGGTCAGTATCAGTCGGGTTCCGTACAGCATGCTTCCGTCTCGTCTACTGATCGACCGGCACGCGACGACCGGCCTTCGCCACCCTGTGCGGGCATCGGGCTCGAGGTTATCCGAGAGTATAAAGCAACGCCCTACCAACGCACACTCCCGCTCCCGGTCAGGGCCGGCTAGACTGGAGCATTTGCGTTCTGGCTCAAGCGTTTAAGTTGGGTGCACCAACGTTAGGCGCGGCCTGGGCAGCTTGGTATACTCTCAGTCGATGCGAAATCACCGAACCGGCAGGAACGACCCTTGAATTCCTTCAATCTGCTTAAATCGATCGCCGATGCGCGTCCTCAGCTTCGCAAGTCGGAGCAGAAGGTCGCCGACTACGTACTGGCCAACCCGAACGAAGTGATCCACATGCGGATCGTCGATCTGGCCTCGGAAGCCAACGTCAGCGAGCCGACCGTGGTCCGTTTCTGTCGCGCGCTGAATTACGACGGGTTTCAGGATTTCAAACTGACCCTGGCGCAGGGGCTGGCCAGCAACGCCAGCTTCGAGCAGTTCGCGCTGAACTCCACCGACACGGTGCTCGAGTTCAAGCAGAAGATCTTCGACTCGATGATCGGCAACCTGATCAACATCCGCGAGCAGCTGGACCCGACGACGCTGGAAGAAGCGATCGATGCCCTGGCCAAGGCCAAGCGCGTCGAGTTTTACGGCTTCGGTGCCTCGGCAGCGGTCTGCAGTGATGCCCAGCACAAGTTCTACCGCCTGATGGTGTCGGCCGCGGCCTATTCCGACCCGCACATGCAGACCATCTCCGCCGTCACCCTCGGTGAAGGTGATGTGGTGGTGGCGATCTCCCAGACCGGGCGCACCAAGGATCTGCTGCACACCGTCAAACTGGTTCGCGACACCGGCGCCACCGTCATCGCGCTCTGTCCCGGCAACACGCCGCTGGCGGATCTGGCGACGATCCCGATCCATATCGATGTCGAGGAGGACAAGGATCTCAGCACCCTGATGTCGTCCCGCATCGTGCACCTCGTCGTCATCGACGTGCTCGCCGTCGGCGTTGCCATGAAACTGGGGCCGGCTCTGTTCGACCACCTGAAAACGATCAAACGCAGCCTGCGCAGTCTGCGCCAGAACGACAAGCGCCTGCCGACGCGCCGCCCCGGCGACAGCGACGACTGACCCCACAGCACCGGGCAGGGCCCGCGCCCTGCCCCGCTGTCACCTGCCTGACATCACGCCTCGCTAGCCTGCCCAATGCAGATCATGCTGCCGCAACAGTGGCCACTCATGATGCCACTGCCGCTGTTTGAGTTTTAACCGGCGTTGCGGTAAAAGAAACAAGACGTATGTCTTCGCGGCCTCCAGCGGGACAGTAAGCGCCCTGTTGGTCGCCGCCGGACCGGTTGATCGGAGCAGGTATTATGCTGGTACGGAAAGAGCAGGAACTGAGCGATATTCAGGCCGAAGTATTCGACATCCTCGTCAGCTACGATGTCGAAGAAAAGAATCGCCGCAAGCAGCACGCATCCAAGCGTCTGCTCGAAGCGCGCCGCGCCATCGAGCGACGCCAGGAGGAAAAGGAGCTCTCCCCCTTCCTCGATAACGAATCCTGGTTCGACGACGAAGAATAAAGGCCAGCACTCAGGTGCTGGCCTTTTGCGTTGTCAGCCCCGGTTGTCGCCCCGGATCAGCGTGGTGACGACTCGGGATACAGGATATTGAGCGGTACCGAGTTGCCACCGTCGACGACGATCGCGGCATGCTCGCGCTTGAGCTGGCGCGGCTCGGCCACGCCGCAGGCGTGTGCGATCAGCTCGACCTCATGCACCAGGTTGCGATGGAAGTGCGCGACGCGCTCGGCCTTGACCTCGGGCACAAGCCCTTTCTGCAGCTTCGGATCATGGGTGGTGATGCCGGTCGGGCAGGTGTTCTTGTTGCACTGCATCGCCTGAATACAGCCCAGCGCGAACATGAACCCGCGCGCGGTGACGATGAAATCCGCACCGAGACAGAGCGCAGCCGCCACATCGGTCGGGTTGATCAACTTGCCGGATGCGATCACGCGAATGCGGTTACGCAACCCGTGCTGATGCAACTTGTTGACCAGCAACGGCAGGCTTTCGCGCAGCGGCAGACCGACACTGTCCATCAACGGCATCGGCGCGGCACCGGTACCGCCATCGGCGCTGTCCAGGGTGATGAAGTCGGGCGCCGCTTCACTGCCGCGCTGGTTGACCGCTTCACAGAAACGATCGAGCCAGTCGGTCGTACCCAGCACCAGCTTGAACCCGACCGGCTTGCCGGACACGTCGCGCACATGGGCGACAAAGTCGAGCAACTCATCGATGGAGCCGATCTCGGGATGGCGGTTCGGACTCACCGACGCCTGCCCTGCCGGAATGCCGCGGATCGCCGCGATCTCCTCATTGACCTTGTCACCGGGCAGAATCCCGCCCTTGCCCGGTTTGGCCCCCTGACTGAGCTTGATCTCGAACATCCTGACCTGCGGCAGCGCCGCGATCCGCGTCAGTTTCTGATCGTCGAGGCGCCCGTTCTCATCGCGCACGCCGTACTTGGCGGTACCGATCTGAAACACGATGTCGCAGCCACCTTCCAGATGGTATGGCGACAGCCCCCCTTCCCCGGTATTCATCCAGCAGCCTGCAATCGCCGCCCCGCGTGACAGCGCTTTCACCGCCGGGCGCGACAGCGCACCGAAGCTCATGCCGGAAATGTTCAGCAACGACGGCGCGTCGTAGGGCTCCCGGCAGTACGGACCGATCCGCAACGACTGCGTCGCCGCGGCGTCTTCGCTCAGCGTCGGAAACGGGCAGTTGAGAAAATAGTAGGTACCGGGGCGGCGCAGATCGCGGGTCGAGCCGAAGGCGACCGTGTTGTCGATATTCTTGGCCGCACGATAGACCCAGGAGCGCTGCGCACGGTTGAACGGCATCTCCTCCCGGTCCATGGCGAAGAAATACTGCCGGAAGAACTCACCGAGACTCTCGAACAGGTAACGGAACCGCCCCAACAGCGGGTAGTTGCGCCGGATTGTATGCGCCGTCTGGCGCTTGTCGACCTGATACATGACGACGGCGGCGATCAGCCCACCGACGATAAGCAGAAGCAGCAGCAGTCCGATCACGGCGATGAAGTCGATCGCCAGTGCAGAAATCGTATCGTTCATGGAGCCTGTTCCCTGAGCCTGAGTCGCACCTATGCTAACCGATCAGGCTGACAACAGACACCATCAGGCCGAGCCTTCGGCGCGGTGCTTGGCGGCGATGAACACCATGTGAGGGACATGGATCAGATCGGCAATGCGCCGAATCACATGCTCTTCGTAATGGTGCAGTTCGCCATCGGCAAAGGCGACCTGCCAAAGCCCCTCGATCAGCGCGACCTTCTGCTCCGGCGTGCAGTGACGGTTGATCTGGGAGGTGAAGCGAAAATAGTCGGTCGACTGCTGGTGCGCCTGCTCCCCCCGTGCCAGCAGCGCATCGGCTGCTGTCGCGTCGAGTCCGAAGTTGCGCCGCAGCACGCCAAGCAGCGCTTCACGCTCCTGCGGCTGGCGCTCATAGTCTGCCGCAATCACCTCGACCATCAGTGCCGCCGACGCCAGCGAGTAGATCGCCTGCGGATCGTCCGACGCGGTTTTGTCATCCAGATCAAACAGCTCTTTCAGTGCTGTCCTCAGTGTGTTCAGCATCTGACCTCCTCGGTTGCTGCACCGGCGCGTCGCGCTGTAAAGCCGCACGAGCAGGCACAGATAGCCGGTGTTTATCGACCGCATAAGGATAATTTCCTGGCGCCTCGGCCACCGGCTGTTAGGGTGAAGTATGTCAATACGGACATCCCCTCGCCAGCCCTGCACCGGCTGGCCGTCACGCCGAGCAGTGCGCAACAGCGCCCTGCTTTTATCCCCTGCACAGGAGCAAGGACATGAACAATAAAGACACTGTTTCCGCCGGCAAGTGCCCCGTCATGCACGGCGGCAACACATCGGTTGGCAACGCCAACATGGAGTGGTGGCCCAAAGCGCTGAATCTCGACATTCTGCATCAGCACGATACCAAGACCAATCCGCTGGGCGCCGACTTCAACTACCGCGACGCGTTCAGGCAGCTTGACCTCGACGCCGTCAAACGTGACCTCAAGGCCCTGATGACGGACAGTCAGGCGTGGTGGCCCGCCGACTGGGGCCATTACGGCGGCCTGATGATCCGCATGGCCTGGCATTCCGCCGGCAGCTACCGCATCGCCGATGGCCGCGGCGGTGCCGGTACCGGCAACCAGCGCTTTGCTCCGCTCAACTCCTGGCCCGACAACGCCAACCTCGACAAGGCGCGCCGTCTGCTCTGGCCGATCAAGAAAAAGTACGGCAATCGCCTGTCCTGGGCCGACCTGATGATCCTGGCCGGCAACATGGCCTATGAATCGATGGGCCTGAAAACATTTGGCTTCGCCGGTGGCCGCGAGGATATCTGGCATCCGGAAAAGGATACCTACTGGGGGTCGGAACGGGAGTGGCTGGCTCCAAGCGGCAGTGAGGGCTCACGCTACTCCGGTGAGCGTGATCTGGAAAATCCGCTCGCCGCCGTCATGATGGGCCTGATTTACGTGAACCCGGAGGGGGTCGACGGCAAGCCGGATCCGCTGAAAACCGCTCAGGATGTACGTGTCACGTTCGCCCGTATGGCGATGAATGACGAGGAAACCGTGGCCCTGACCGCCGGCGGTCACACCGTCGGCAAATGCCACGGCAACGGGCGCGCCGAAAACCTCGGTCCCGAACCGGAAGCCGCCGACCTCGAAGAGCAGGGGCTGGGCTGGAACAACCACAAGACCCGCGGCATCGGTCGCGACACGGTGACCAGCGGTATCGAGGGCGCCTGGACCACGCACCCGACGCAGTGGGACAACGGCTATTTCCACCTGCTGCTGAACTACGAATGGCAGCTGAAAAAGAGCCCTGCCGGGGCCTGGCAGTGGGAGCCGGTCGATATCCGCGAGGAGGACAAGCCGGTCGACGTGGAAGACCCCTCGATCCGCCACAACCCGATCATGACCGACGCCGACATGGCGATGAAGATGGATCCGGACTACCGCAAGATCGCCGAACGCTTCTACCGCGATCCGGACTACTTCAGCGAAGTGTTCGCCCGCGCCTGGTTCAAGCTGACCCACCGCGACCTCGGTCCCAAAAGTCGCTACCTGGGCCCGGACGTACCGCAGGAGGACCTGATCTGGCAGGATCCGATTCCCAGCGTCGACTACCGCCTCGATGAGGCCGAGATCGCCGAACTCAAGACCCGGATTCTGGCCAGTGGCCTGAGCCCGTCGGATCTGATCTGTACCGCATGGGACAGCGCCCGCACCTTCCGTGGCTCAGACTACCGTGGCGGTGCCAACGGCGCACGCATCCGTCTCGCGCCGCAGAAAGACTGGGAAGGCAACGAGCCGGAACGGCTGCAGCGGGTTCTCGCCGCACTGCAGGCGATTCAGGCCGAGCTGAGCACGCCCGTGAGCCTGGCGGACCTGATCGTGCTCGGCGGCAGCGCCGCGGTGGAACAGGCGGCCCGCCATGCCGGCGTGGATATCGTCGTTCCGTTCGCACCGGGACGCGGGGATGCCCGTCAGGAGATGACCGACGTGGACGCATTCGACGTGCTCGAACCGGTGCACGACGCCTTCCGCAACTGGGTCAAACGGGACTATGCGGTCACGCCGGAAGAGATGATGCTCGACCGCGCCCAGCTGATGGGACTGACGGCACCGGAGATGACCGTCCTGATTGGCGGCATGCGGGTGCTGGGCACCAACCACGGCGGCACGCGCCACGGTGTGCTGACCGACCGTGTCGGGGTATTGAGCAATGACTTTTTCGTCAATCTGACCGACATGCGCTATCGCTGGCAGCCGGCCGGCCGCAACCTGTACGAGATCTGCGACCGCAGCAGCGGCGCGGTGAAATGGACCGCCACCCGGGTTGATCTGGTGTTCGGTTCCAACTCGATCCTGCGCGCCTACGCCGAGGTGTACGCCCAGGACGATAATCGGGAGAAATTCGTGCGCGACTTCGTCAACGCCTGGGTCAAGGTGATGAACGCGGATCGCTTCGATCTGGCCTGAGCGAATCCCCCGGCCCCACATCGGAAGGTGATGGGCCGGGGGGCAGCGGGCGCTACTCCACCGTCACCGACTTGGCGAGGTTACGCGGCTGATCCACATCGGTGCCCTTGAGCACGGCGACGTGGTATGACAGCAATTGCAGCGGCAATGTATAGGCGATCGGCTCCAGCAGATCGGGCATCGCCGGCAGCCGCACGACCGCCAGCCCGGGCTCGGGCCGGATGCTCTGATCCTCACCGGCAAAGACGAACAGCTCGCCACCGCGCGCGCGCACTTCCTGCAGATTCGCTTTCAGCTTGTCGAGCATGCTGTTACTCGGTGCCACGGCGACGACCGGCATCTCCTTATCCACCAATGCCAGCGGGCCATGCTTGAGCTCACCGGCCGGGTAGGCCTCGGCATGGATGTAGGAGATCTCCTTGAGCTTCAGCGCCCCCTCCAGTGCGACCGGGAACAGGGCGCCGCGACCGAGGAACAACGCGTGATGCTTTTCGGCAAACGCCGCCGACAGCGCCTCGATCTCGGCATCCAGTTCCAGCAGCCGATCCAACAACGCCGGCAGCTGTGCCAGCGCAGCCAGAATCGCCTGCTCACGCTCGGGCGCCAGTCCGTGGCGGCGCCCCAGGGCCAGTGTCGTCAGCATCAGCGCCACCAGCTGAGAGGTGAACGCCTTGGTCGAGGCAACCCCGATCTCGGGCCCGGCATTGGTCATCAGGGCCAGATCGGACTCCCGCACCAGCGAGCTGCCCGGTACGTTGCAGATCGCCAGCGTACCGCAGACGCGCTCTTTGACTTCACGCAGCGCCGCCAGCGTATCGGCGGTCTCACCGGACTGCGACAGCGTCAGCAACAGCGTGCCTTCCGGCAGCACCACGGTGCGGTAGCGGAACTCGCTGGCCACCTCGACCATGCACGGGATGCCGACCAGCTCCTCGATCCAGTATTTCGCCACCATACCGGCGTGATAGCTGGTGCCACAGGCAACGATCTGCACCTGACGCACCCGATCGAACAGCGCCGACGCGCCGGCACCAAACGCCTGCTCCAGCAGCTGACCACGGCTAACGCGCCCTTCCAGTACCTGCTTCATCACCGCCGGCTGCTCGTAAATCTCTTTCAGCATAAAGTGCTTGAAAGCGCCTTTTTCGGCGCTGCCGGCACCGTGTTCAAAGCGGCTGACCGGGCGTACCACCGGCTGCCCGTCGCGGTCCTCGATGTCGACACGGTCTGCGCTCAGAACGGCGATGTCGCCATCCTCGAGGAACATGAAACGGTCGGTCACCGGCAACAGCGCGAGCTGATCGGAGGCGATGAAGTGCTCGCCGATGCCGACCCCGATCACCAGCGGGCTGCCCTTACGGGCCGCCAGCAGGCGATTCGGGTAATCGACGTGGATCACGCCGAGGGCAAAGGCGCCTTCAAGCTGCCCGACGACCGCCCGCAGTGCCTGTTCCAGGGCCAGACCCCGTCCCATCTCCCGGTCGATCAGGTGCGCGACCACCTCGGTATCGGTTTCCGAGGTAAAGGTATAACCGGCGTCGATCAGCTCATCGCGCAGGGTTTCGAAGTTCTCGATGATCCCGTTATGCACCACGGCCAGCCGCTCACCGGACATATGCGGGTGCGCATTATGCTCGGCGGGCTTGCCGTGGGTGGCCCAGCGCGTGTGGGCGATGCCGAGCGTGCCGCTCAGCGGCTGCGCGTCGAGTCCGTCAGCCAGCGCCTGTACCTTGCCGATCCGGCGCACGCGGCCGATCCGTCCAGCGTCCCACAGTGCCATGCCGGCCGAGTCATAGCCGCGATACTCCAGCCGACGCAGCCCCTCCAGCAGAATGCCGGCCACCTGACGCGTGGCAACGGCGCCTACGATTCCACACATGCGTTTGGCTCCCTAGCTGCGTTTCTGCGGCCGCTTCCAGCCGCTGATATTGGATTGACGGCCACGCGCCACGGCCAGCTCGTCATCTCCGACCGGCTTGGTGACCGTGGAACCGGCACCCACCGTGGCGCCAGCACCGATGCTCACCGGTGCCACCAGTGCGCTGTTGGAACCGATGAAGGCACCATCGCCGATCTCTGTCAGCGATTTGTTGACACCATCATAGTTGCAGGTGATGGTCCCGGCCCCGACATTGACCCCTTTGCCGATACGCGCGTCGCCGACATAGCTCAGGTGGTTCACCTTGCTGCCGGCCCCGATCTGCGCCTTCTTGGTTTCGACAAAGTTGCCGATACGTGCCCCGGCGGCAAGTTCGGTGCCCGGGCGCAGACGCGCAAACGGCCCCACCGTCACCCCGTCGGCAACACGGGCGCCTTCGACCACCGAGTTCGGCTCGATGCGCGTGCCGGCACCGATCTCGCTGTTGCGAATGATGCAGTTGGCGCCGATCACGACCCCGGCCGCCAGGGTCACGTCGCCTTCAAAAATCGTATTGATATCGATAAAACAGTCGCTACCGGCGGTCAGCGTACCGCGAATGTCGACGCGCGCCGGATCGGCCAGGGTGACACCGGCCGTCATCAGCTGCTCGGCCTGCTGGCGCTGATACCAGCGCTCGAGCTCGGCCAGCTGCACCCGGTTGTTGACGCCCTGAACCTCCTGCTCACGCGCAGGCTGGATCGCCTCGATCCGCACCCCGCTCTGCGCGGCCAGCGCAATCACGTCGGTCAGGTAATACTCCCCCTGCGCGTTCTCGGCACGCAGCTGCGGCAGCCATTCACGCAGGTAACGGGCGGGCAGCGCCATGATGCCGGTATTCACCTCATCAATGGCGCGCTGTGCCTCGCTGGCGTCCTTGTGCTCGACGATTGCCACCACGTCTCCCACATCGTTGCGCACGATGCGACCGTAGCCGGTCGGATCTGCCAGACGCACGGTCAGCAGTCCGAGCCGATCACGCGCGGCAATATGACACAGCGCCTCAAGCGTTTCGCTGCGGATCAGCGGTACATCGCCGTACAGCACCAGCACGATGCTGTCCTCGACCACGCCCGGCATCGCCTGGGCCACGGCGTGACCGGTGCCCAGCTGCTCGGCCTGCAGTGCAAACTGCAGCGGCTGGCTCGCCAGCGCTTCACGCACCCGATCGGCACCATGACCGATCACCAGATGGCGACGGACCTCGCCGGGCAGGCGCCCGGCACTGTCGATCACATGCTGTACCATCGGCTTGCCGCCCAGCGGATGTATTACTTTCGGCAGCGCGGACTTCATACGACTGCCCTGACCCGCTGCCAGAATTATCACGTCAATGTTCATCATTCATCCTGTGTGTCTTACTCCTGCCCGGTTTCATGGCCCGGGCCGCCGATTGACCGCAATTTACAGAATGTTCAGAATCGATCAATAACTTTTGTCACAGGAAAATTGACAAAATGGAGAGCGAAATCTTCGCCCAGCTCGGCCTCGACCCGCGGGCAGTCGCTATCTATCGCGCGCTGTTGTCACTCGGTCCGAGCTCGATCCGCACCATCGCCGAAAAGGCCGGTATCAACCGTGGCTCCACCTACGAGTGCCTGAAAGCGATGCAGCAGCAGGGTATCGTCACCTATCTGCCCAAGGGCAAGCGGCGCTATTTCTGCGCCCGCGAACCGGAGGTACTGCTGCAGCTGGCCGAAGAACGCCAGAAGCGACTCGAACTGGCGATGGGACAGCTGAAGAACCGAATCATTCCCGATCTGCACCACCTGAAGCCGGACTTCAGCGCCGCCAACGTGCAGTTTTTCGAAGGGGATGCCGGTATCGAGCAGGTACTGCGCGACATTCTCAACCGCGTCGGGGGCGAGGCCGACCCGGTCTATTCGGTGTTCTCATCGAAGCCGATCCGGCCACACCTGTACCGGCCGTTTCCGACCTTTACCGCGCAGCGGGTGGCCCGTGGCATTCGCGTGCGCGTTATCGCCATCGGCGATGGCGGTGAGAGTGCCGAACTGTCCGAGCGCAAGTGGATTCGTACCGAAGGCCCGGTGGATGCCGCCTATATCGCGATCTATCCGCCCCGCTGCGCGATCATTTCACTGGCCTCCGACAACTACCCGACCGCCGTCGTCATCGACTCGCGCGAGGTCGCCACGGCGCAGCAGATCGTGTTCGATACCCTGTGGGGACTGCTGTAGCCGCGAAGCAGCCGCCAGCGCGTCATGGTCGGGCCACGGAAGTCCGGGCCGCGGGTGGCCGCCCCGCGAAAGGCCGCCCCGCGGCATACCGTACCTCCTGGTCATCGCCGCTCCTGCGCATCCCTGCGCTCGCGGCATACCGTACCTCCTGTACATCGCCGCTCCTGCGCATCCCTGCGCCCGCGGCATACCGTACTTCCTGTACATAACGAAAAAAGGCAGCCGAAGCTGCCTTTTTTGGTACCGCGTAACCGCCTTATTTGCCGGTTTTGCGGCGAATCTGCTGCAGTGTGCGGAGCTGCGCAGCAGCTTCCGCGAGCTGAGCGGCTGCCCGGGAGTATTCGAACTCGCCGGTCTTGTCAGCCATCGCATGCTCGGCATGTTTCTTGGCCTCGATCGCCGCCGCTTCGCTCAGGTCAGCAGCGTGAGCAGCGGTATCCGCCAGCACCGTGACCTTGTGCGGTTGTACTTCGATGAAGCCACCGGAAACGTAGAACACGTCTTCCTCACCGCCCTGCTTGCGCAGCTCGACAGGGCCTGGTTTCAGTTCCGTCAGAAGCGGAGCGTGACCCGGGTAGACACCCAGGTCACCCAGGCTACCTGTCACGGAGACGAACTCGATCAGACCGGAGAAGATCTCTTCCTCGGCACTCACGATCTCGCACTGAACAGTCATAGCCATCTTGGTTACCTCTTGAAAGGTTCTTCCGGGAACCGATTACAGGCTCTTCGCCTTCTCGACTGCTTCGTCGATGCTGCCGACCATGTAGAACGCCTGCTCCGGCAGCTCGTCGTATTCACCGCCGAGGATGCCTTTGAAGCCGCGGATGGTCTCTTTCAGCGGTACGTATTTGCCCGGTGCACCGGTGAATACTTCCGCTACGAAGAACGGCTGAGACAGGAAGCGCTGGATCTTACGCGCACGGGCTACGGTCAGCTTGTCTTCTTCAGACAGTTCGTCCATACCCAGGATCGCGATGATGTCCTTCAGTTCCTTGTAGCGCTGCAGGGTAGACTGCACGCCACGGGCCACTTCATAGTGCTCCTGGCCGATCACCAGCGGATCCAGCTGACGAGAGGTGGAGTCCAGCGGGTCGATCGCCGGGTAGATACCCAGCTCCGCGATCTGACGAGACAGTACGACGGTCGCGTCAAGGTGGGAGAAGGTAGTCGCCGGAGACGGGTCAGTCAGGTCGTCCGCCGGTACGTATACCGCCTGGATAGACGTGATAGAGCCAGTCTTGGTCGAGGTGATACGCTCCTGCAGAACGCCCATCTCTTCCGCCAGTGTCGGCTGGTAACCTACCGCTGACGGCATACGGCCCAGCAGCGCCGATACTTCGGTACCGGCCAGCGTGTAACGGTAGATGTTGTCGACGAACAGCAGTACGTCGCGGCCTTCGTCACGGAACTTCTCCGCCATGGTCAGACCGGTCAGCGCAACACGCAGACGGTTACCCGGCGGCTCGTTCATCTGACCGTATACCAGCGATACCTTGTCGATAACGTTGGAGTCGGTCATCTCGTGGTAGAAGTCGTTACCCTCACGGGTACGCTCACCGACACCTGCGAATACGGAATAACCGGAGTGCTCGATCGCGATGTTACGGATCAGCTCCATCATGTTGACGGTTTTACCGACACCGGCACCACCGAACAGACCAACCTTACCACCCTTGGCGAACGGGCAGACCAGGTCGATAACCTTGATGCCGGTTTCCAGCAGTTCGTTGGAAGATGCCTGGTCCGCGTAAGACGGCGCCTTGCGGTGAATCGGCATGCGCTCTTCTTCACCGATCGGGCCCTTCTCGTCGATCGGGTTACCCAGTACGTCCATGATGCGGCCCAGGGTTGCCGTACCGACCGGTACGGAAACCGGCGCACCGGTGTTGTTTACGTCCAGACCGCGGGCAACACCCTCGGTCTGACCCATTGCGATTGCACGTACGACACCGTCGCCCAGCTGCTGCTGAACTTCCAGTGTCAGGCCGGTTTTTTCGACGACCAGAGCGTCGTAAACCTTCGGCACGCTGTCACGCGGGAATTCCACGTCGACGACGGCGCCGATAATCTGAACAATACGTCCGCTACTCATGTTCGGATCCTCTTAACTTTTAAACCTGTTCACTGCATCAAACAGCAGCAGCACCACCGACGATCTCGGAGATTTCCTGCGTGATCGCCGCCTGACGGGCTTTGTTGTATACCAGTTGCAGCTCATCGATCAGGTTGCCGGCGTTGTCTGTTGCGTTCTTCATCGCCAGCATACGGGCTGCCTGTTCACAGGCGTTGTTCTCAACCACTGCCTGGTAAACCAGGGACTCGATATAGCGCTTGAGCAGCCCGTTGAGCAGCTCTTTCGCGTCCGGTTCGTAGAGGTAATCCCAGTGGTGGCTGAGCTTCTCTTCGTCTTCTCCTGCCTGCAGCGGCAACAGCTGTTCGACGCTGGGCTTCTGGGTCATCGTGTTCACGAAATCGTTGGACACGATGTACAGCTTATCCAGCTTGCCTTCGTCGTAGCTGTCCAGCATCACCTTCACGGATCCGATCAGCTGTTCGAGCTCGGGCGCATCGCCCAGGCCACCTTTAGCTGCCACGACGTTGCCGCCGTAGTTTCGGAAGAAGCTGATTGCCTTGGAGCCGAGTGCGCAGATGTCGATCTCGACGTTCTGGCTCGCGTACTCCTTCATCTTGCCGACGGCGGCCTTGAACATGTTGACGTTCAGACCACCACAGAGGCCGCGGTCAGAGGCGACGATAATGAAACCGACGCGCTTGACCTCACGCTCCTGCATGTAGAGGTGCCGGTATTCAGGGTTGGCCTTGGCCAGATGCTGAATGACACCACGGATGCTCTGGGCGTACGGACGGGAAGACTGCATGCGATCCTGGGCCTTGCGCATTTTCGACGCAGCCACCATTTCCATGGCGCTGGTGATCTTGCGCGTGCTGCCGATGCTCGCGATTTGCGTCTTAATCTCTTTTCCGACTGCCATAGTTCCGCCTATTAAACTTGTCTCGGTACAGGCCGGTCAGTGACCGACCCCCGACTCCGACAGCATGTCTGTCAGAGTGCTTACCAAGTTTGGGTAGACTTGAACTTTTCGATGCCGGCCTTGAACTGAGCAGCGATTTCGTCGTTGTAATCGCCTTTCTCGTTGATCTTCGCCATCAGGTCAGCGTGTTCGCTGTTGAAGTAGGAGATCAGAGCCGATTCGAATGCACCGATTTTGTCCAGTTCCACATCTTTCAGGAAACCTTCGTTCGCCGCGTACAGGCTCAGGCCCATCTCGGCAACGGACATCGGCGAGTACTGCTTCTGCTTCATCAGCTCGGTGACGCGCTGACCGTGCTCGAGCTGAGCGCGGGTAGAGTCATCGAGGTCGGAAGCGAACTGAGCGAAGGCCGCCAGTTCACGGTACTGCGCCAGAGCCAGACGGACACCGCCACCCAGCTTCTTGATGATCTTGGTCTGTGCAGCACCACCGACACGGGATACAGAGAGACCCGCGTTGATGGCCGGACGAACGCCGGAGTTGAACAGACTGGTTTCCAGGAAGATCTGACCGTCGGTAATGGAGATTACGTTGGTCGGAACGAACGCAGATACGTCACCACCCTGGGTTTCGATGATCGGCAGTGCGGTCAGAGAACCGGTCTTGCCTTTCACTTCACCGTTGGTGAACTGCTCGACGTAGTCAGCGTTGACGCGCGCAGCGCGCTCCAGCAGACGGGAGTGCAGATAGAACACGTCACCCGGGTACGCTTCACGGCCCGGCGGACGGCGCAGCAGCAGGGAGATCTGACGATACGCCCATGCCTGCTTGGTCAGGTCATCATAGATGATCAGAGCATCTTCACCGCGGTCGCGGAAGTATTCGCCCATCGCACAACCGGCATACGGCGCCAGGTACTGCATCGCAGCCGGATCGGCAGCGCCTGCAGCGACGACGATGGTGTGCTCCATCGCACCGTGCTCTTCGAGCTTACGGACGACGTTGGCGATAGTAGACTGCTTCTGGCCGATGGCAACATAGATACACTTGATGCCAGTGCCTTTCTGGTTGATGATCGCGTCGATTGCGATAGCGGTCTTACCGATCTGACGGTCACCGATGATCAGCTCACGCTGACCGCGGCCGACCGGGACCATGGCGTCGATCGCTTTCAGACCGATCTGAACCGGCTGGTCGACGGACTGACGAGCGATAACGCCCGGTGCGACTTTCTCGACCGCGTCAGTCAGTTTGGTTTCGACCGGACCCTTGCCGTCGATCGGGTTACCCAGCGCGTCAACGACGCGGCCGAGCAGTTCCGGACCGACCGGGACTTCCAGGATACGACCGGTACACTTGGCGGTCATGCCTTCGACCAGACCCTGATAGTCGCCCAGTACAACGGCGCCGACAGAGTCACGCTCCAGGTTCAGTGCCATACCGTAGACACCGCCCGGGAATTCGATCATTTCACCGTACATTACGTCGGCGAGACCGTGGATCAGGATGATACCGTCGGAAACGCTGACGATCGTGCCCTCATTACGGGCTTCAGAAGTCACATCAAGTTTTTCGATGCGCTTCTTGAGAATCTCGCTGATCTCAGATGGATTCAGTTGCTGCATTGTTATTCCTCACACTCAGGAATTCATCGCTTCGGCCAGTTTCGCCAGTCGTGCACGAACAGAACCGTCGATCACAAGGTCATTAGAGCGAATGACGACACCGCCGAGGATGGACTTGTCCACCTGGGAGGTCAGCTTCACTTCACGACCCAGCTTGGTGCTGAGCGCCTGAGCCAGTTTCTCCTGCTGCTGGTCGTCCAGCGGGTAGGCAGTGGTCAGGTCGACATCGACCGACTGTTCCTGTGCTGCCTTGAGCTGTTCAAACTGCAGGGAGATCTCCGGAAGCAGCGCGAGACGCTGTTTTTCCGCCAGCAGGTACGCGAAGTTCCTGCCGGCGTCGTCCATCTGCTGTTCGCAGACGGCAATCAGCACCTCGGCTTTCTGCTCGGATGTCAGGGCCGGGTTGTTAAGCACCTGGGCCATGGCGCTGTCCTGTACCACCAGCGCGGCGGTAGACAGCATCGTGGACCACTGATCGAGGCTTCCCTTTTCCAGTGCATATTCGAATGCGGCTTTCGTATAGGGCCGAGCGACTGTGTTGAGTTCAGCCATCGTAAACCTCGCTTAAAGCTCCGCGGCCAGTTTCTCAACCAGCTGTGCGTGTGCTTTCTCGTCAACAGAGGCTTCCAGGATCTTTTCGGCACCGGCGATTGCCAGCGCAGCCACCTGGGCGCGGAGTGCTTCCTTAGCCCGGTTGACTTCCTGTTCGAGTTCCGCCTGAGCAGAGGCTTTTACGCGATTTGCTTCCTCACGTGCCTGCTCTTTGGCTTCGTCGATGATCTGGTTAGCCCGCTTGTTGGCCTGTTCAATGATGGCGGCTGCCTCTTCCTTGCTTTTACGCATATCTGCGGCGGCCTTTTCCTGGGCCAGTCGCAGGTCACGCTCAGCACGGTCGGCCGCATCAAGACCTTCGGCAATCTTCTTCTTACGTTCTGCCAGCGCACCGGAGATCGGCGGCCAGACGTATTTCATGGTGAATACGACGAAGATGAAGAATGCAATGGCCTGACCAATGATGGTGAGATTGATATTCACGCCATTACCTCTCGCGGTTGTTGTGTAAGTAGTAGTTACCCGACATCGGGTAAAACGCCATTTCTACTTATTAAGCAACAGCGAACAGGACGTACAGACCCAGACCTACGCCGATCATCGGGATCGCGTCGACCAGACCCATGACGATGAAGAACTGGGTGCGCAGCAGGGGTACCAGTTCCGGCTGACGCGCAGCGCCTTCCAGGAATTTGCCACCCAGGATACCGATGCCGATAGCAGCACCGATAGCAGCCAGACCCATCATCAGAGCAGCAGCGATATACAGCAGTTCCATTTTTCTCTCCAAGTTTTCAAGGTTTAAGTTAAAGACAAAGGTTTGAATTGAACTCGTTTCTACCTACCGGTCAGCACACTCAGTGGTGATCGTGGGCCATCGCCAGGTACACGATCGTGAGTACCATGAAGATGAACGCCTGCAGTGTAATGACCAAGATATGGAAGATCGCCCAGGGCACGGACAGGATCCACTGAGCCCAGAACGGCAGCAGAGCGATCAGGATGAAAATCATCTCGCCGGCGTACATGTTACCGAACAGTCGCAGCGCCAGAGAAACCGGCTTGGCCAGCAGGCCGACGACTTCGAGGAACAGGTTGAACGGAGCGAAGATCTTCGGCAGCGGCTGGAACGCCAGCTCGCCGATAAAGCCGCCCACACCCTTCGCCTTGATGCTGTAGTAGACGATCAGGGCGAATACGCTGATGGCCATGCCACCGGTGGCGTTGACGTCAGTCGTCGGTACCACCTTCATGAAGCGGATACCCATTTCGCCGGCGATGTACGGAATCCAGTCGACCGGCACCAGGTCCATCAGGTTCATCAGGAAGATCCAGACAAAGATGGTCAGCGCCAGCGGTGCGATGACGGCGTTCTTGTGCGTAAAGATGCTCTTCACGTTGTCGTCGATGAATTCGATGATGGTCTCGACGAAGTTCTGTGCCCCGCTCGGCACGTCAGCGGTCGCGGTTTTCGCCACCTTGCTGAAGAACCAGACGAACAGCACACCAAGTGCTACCGACCAGAACATTGTGTCGACGTTGATCGCCCAGAAGCCCATTTCGGCCGCTTCGGCTGCGCTGTGTGCGAAGCCCCAACCGTTCTCCGGGTGGTTCCCGAAGGTCAGGTTGGTCAAGTGGTGCGATATATATTCTGAGGATGTAACTGTTCCACTCGCCATTCTCAGTCTCTCATTGTCAAAGTTTCAGGAAACGGGTGTTCAGCTTCATCTGCAGCATCCAGCCGGACAGTTGCAGCAGTATGAAGGTGAGAAATAGGGGAAATGGGCTCAGGGGCTCAACGAGAATGAAGGTCGCGCTGAACAGTCCCACGGCGAACGCCATTTTCCCTATTTCACTGGCATACACACTGATCGCGACCTGCTGAGCCGTCTCGGCAGGGCGCCTGCTGAAGAGAACGCGCCAGGTGAAATAGAGATTGGGCAGCAGATACAGCAGGCCGCCAAGCAATGCCGAGTACGCCGTTACCGGCCCGTTGAGCAGCGCCACCGCGGCGATTGCCAGCGCCAGCCCCGCCTGGATCAGATAGATCTTCAGAAATGCCCGTCGGCTGCGTCGCTGCAACCGTCCGCTGCGCACGGCGGCGGCCGTAGTGACACCCTCTGTCGGCCTCGATCTGTCCAAACTCAGCCCTATTTCGGACGCAAAAAGTCCCCTTCAAATAGCGGCAAGATTATAGGGTCTAAGGGGGCCGCACTCAACAAAAGCCTGAAGCTTTTGCACTAAGGTCTTAGCGGTGCGGGTTGAAAGTCGCGCCTTCCGGCCCCATTTCGCGGGGCCGGCAGTACGCAGGGGAATATCAGCTGAGCAGCTGGAGGATCGCGTCCAGCTCTTCCTCTGACTTGAAGCTGAGGCTGATTTTCCCACGCCCGTTGGCGGCGGCGCGGACCTCGACCGGCACCGAGAAACGCCGCGACAGTTCCGATGACAGGGTCTTGAAGCGCTCGCTGGGCTCCGGCCGCGCCTTCGGTGCCGTGCGCCCTTCGGCGATCTTGCGCACCAGCGCTTCGGTCTGCCGCACCGACAGCCCCTTGGCGACCACTTCGTTGGCGGCTTCGATCTGCTGCTCGGCCGGCAGCGGCAGCAGCGCGCGGGCGTGGCCCATCTCCATATCGCCGTACTCGAGCATCCGTTTGACCTCGTCGGTCAGATTCATCAGACGCAGCAGGTTGGTGATCGTCGAGCGTGACTTGCCGACCGCGTCGGCAACCTGCTGCTGAGTCAGCTCGAACTCGGTCTGCAGCCGGTGCAGCGCGATCGCCTCCTCCATCGGATTCAGGCTTTCGCGCTGGATGTTCTCGATCAGCGCCATCGCAATCGCCGCTTCGTCGGGCACATCGCGCACCAGCACCGGGATCGTCTCCAGTCCCGCCATCTGCGCCGCGCGCCAGCGGCGCTCGCCGGCGATGATTTCGTACATCTCGTCATCGACCGGGCGGATCACGATCGGCTGCATGACACCCTGTGCCTGGATCGACGCGGCCAGCTCTTCCAGTGCCTGCGGTTCGAGATCCCGCCGTGGCTGGTAGCGGCCACGCTGAATGCGGGTCAGCGGCAGCGCCATCAGCTCGCCGTTGACCGGTTCGCTCGGTACGCTGTCGATCGCCACCTCTTCGGCATCCTGACTGACACTCGACAGCAGGGCATCAAGCCCGCGCCCCAAACCTCGCTTTTTCACTGCCATGCTCAATCTTCCTGTTCAGCGGTCACGTTGGCACCGGCACGTTCCTGGTCGGTGCGGCGGATCAGTTCGCCCGCCAGCGCCAGATAGGCCAGCGCGCCACGCGAGTTCTTGTCGTACTGCAGCGCCGGCATGCCGTGGCTGGGCGCCTCGGCCAGACGCACGTTGCGTGGAATCACCGTGCGGTAGACCCGGTCACCGAAATAGTCGACCAGATGATCGGACACATCCTTGGTCAGGCTCATGCGCGGGTCGAACATGGTGCGCAGGATCCCTTCGATTTTCAGCCGCGGATTGAGCCGCTTGTTGATCTTGTCGATGGTGCCGACCAGCGCGCTGATCCCCTCGAGGGCATAGTATTCGCACTGCATCGGGATGATCACGCCGTGGGAGGCCGCCAGCGCGTTGACGGTCAGCAGGTTCAGTGACGGCGGGTTATCGA
The DNA here is from genome assembly GCA_030602245.1 of Marinobacterium sp. Classification (GTDB taxonomy): domain Bacteria; phylum Pseudomonadota; class Gammaproteobacteria; order Pseudomonadales; family Balneatricaceae; genus Marinobacterium_D. The sequence continues at coordinate 19,608 of JAUWAC010000019.1, read as the reverse complement.
TGAGGATGAAATCGTATGCGTCCTGCAGCGGGCGCAGCGCCATCTTGAGGCGGAATTCGCGCCGCGGCAGCTGCAACAGCTCGACCTCGGCCGCGGTCAGATCGCCGTTGGCCCCGATCAGGTCGTAGCCGCTGGGCAGACCGCTGATCAGCGCATCGCCGGCGGCAATCTGGTCGGTCAGCACCTCGTAGATCGACGCTTCCAGCTGGTGCTTGTCGGCGCCCGAGCCCATGGTCGCATTGCCCTGGGGGTCGAGGTCGATCATCAGCACGCGTTTTTTCGTTGCCGCCAGCGATGCGGCCAGATTGACGGCGGTCGTGGTCTTGCCGACACCGCCTTTCTGGTTCGTGATCGTGAGGATCTTCGCCACGCTCAGGCTCTCCCTAATTCATCAGGGGCAGTGGCGTTGGCCGAGGATTCGGGAATGCCCCCAAGGATCAGCAGATGCCGCTCGCCTTCCGTATCCGGCACCTGGAGCCGGTGACTGGCACGTAACTGATAGCCCGGCGGCAGCTGTTCAAGTTCTGCCTCAGGATACAGCCCTTTCATGGCAAGAAAAACACCCGTCTCGCTGCACAGATGACCGGTCCACTCCAGCATGTCACTGAGGGACGCGAACGCACGCGAGACAATCTGTTCGAAGGGTCCGCTCTGGCACTGTTCGACGCGGCCATGGATCACCTGCAGATTCTCCAGCCCAAGTTCGAGTTTGACCTGCTGCTGAAAACGGGTCTTCTTGCCGTTGCTGTCCAGCGTGGTAACGGCGAGCTGCGGACGCATGATCGCCAGCGGGATGCCCGGCAGCCCCGGACCGCTGCCGACATCGAGCAACGGGCCGTCGCCGATCCAGGGCAGAATGCTGAGGCTGTCAAGCAGATGACGCGGAATCATCTCAGCCGGGTCACGCACCGCGGTCAGATTGTAGGCCCGGTTCCACTTGGCCAGCAGCCCGAGATAGGCAAGCAGCTGTTCGCGCTGGGCGGCGCTGACGTCGAGTCCCATCGCCTCGAGTTGCCGTTTGAACGACGCATCGTATGCCTGCATCAGCCGGCCGCCTTCTTCTGCAATTGTCGTTTTTTCAGATGCACCAGCAGCAGCGAGATCGCGGCAGGCGTCATGCCCTGAATACGTGCCGCCTGGGCCAGTGTCTGCGGACGCTGCTGCTCGAGCTTGGTTCTGAGTTCGTTGGACAGGCCGCCGACCGCCGCGTAATCGAAATCGTCCGGCAGCGGTGTGTTTTCCTGGCGCTGCATCTGTGCGATCTCCTCCCGCTGCCGGTCGATATAACCGGCATATTTGAGCTGGATCTCCACCTGCTCGGCGACCCGCGCATCGCTGACCGGTTCGCCCTTGAGTCCGGCCACGCTGGCGTAATCGAGTTCGGGGCGCTTGATCAGGTCGGCCAGACTGTACTCGCGGGTCATGGGCGAGCTGAGCTGCGGCTCGAGCGCCGCGGCTTCGTCGCTGCGCGGCTGAATCCAGGTTTCCCGCAGGCGCTGGGTTTCACGCTCGATCGCCTCACGCTTGGCGCAGAAGCTGGCCCAGCGCTCGTCGCTGACGATCCCCAGACGCCGTCCCTGCTCGGTCAGGCGCAGGTCGGCATTATCCTCACGCAGAATCAGTCGATATTCCGCGCGACTGGTGAACATGCGGTACGGCTCGGATGTGCCGTGCGTAATCAGATCGTCGACCATGACGCCGATGTAAGCCTCGTCGCGGCGCGGGTACCAGCCATCGCGACCCAGTGCCTGTGCGGCCGCGTTGATACCGGCCAGCAGGCCCTGAGCACCGGCCTCTTCGTAGCCGGTGGTGCCGTTGATCTGACCGGCAAAGAACAACCCGCCGATCACCTTCGTTTCCAGCGTGTGGCGCAGATCCTGCGGATTGAAATAGTCGTACTCGATCGCGTAACCGGGACGGGTGATATGGGCCTGTTCGAAGCCGCGGATCGAACGCACCAGCGCCAGCTGCACATCGAACGGCAGGCTGGTGGAGATGCCGTTGGGATAGAGCTCATGGGTGGTCAGCCCTTCCGGCTCGACAAACACCTGATGCTGATCCTTGTCCGCGAAGCGGTGAATCTTGTCCTCGATCGACGGGCAGTAGCGCGGACCGACACCGTTGATGACGCCGGTGTACATTGGCGAGCGATCAAGTCCTGCGCGGATGATGTCGTGGCTGCGTGCGTTGGTGTGGGTGATGTAGCAGTTCACCTGCTGCGGATGTTCGTCGCGCGAGCCGATAAACGACATCACCGGCGTCGGTGTATCGCCGGGTTGCACCTGCATCACCGAGAAGTCGACGCTGCGCGCATCGATACGCGGCGGCGTACCGGTCTTGAGACGCTCAACCCGCAGCGGCAGTTCACGCAGGCGCTCGGCCAGACGCAGTGCGGGCGGGTCACCGGCACGGCCGCCGGAGTACTGCTCCAGACCAATATGAATGACACCACCGAGGAAGGTACCGGCGGTCAGGATGACGGTGCGAGAACGGAAGCGAATGCCGCTCTGTGTCACCACCCCGGTGACCCGGTCACCCTCGATGATCAGGTCGTCAGCAGCCTGCTGAAACAGTTGCAGGTTGGGCTGATTTTCAAGGATCTGACGAATGGCGGCTTTGTACAGCACTCGGTCCGCCTGTGCGCGGGTGGCCCGTACCGCGGGGCCCTTGCGGGCATTGAGGACGCGGAACTGGATGCCACCACGGTCGGTTGCGCGTGCCATCGCCCCGTCCAGGGCGTCGATCTCCTTGACCAGATGGCTCTTCCCGATCCCGCCGATGGCCGGATTACACGACATCTGGCCCAGAGTTTCGATGTTGTGCGTCAGCAGCAGGGTTTTAGCACCCATACGGGCGGATGCCAGTGCCGCCTCGGTACCGGCATGACCGCCGCCGATCACGATCACGTCAAAGTGGTCCGGATAGTCCACTTCATTACCTCGCAGATTGGGAAGTTGTACAGCGACCGAACGGTGCTGCCTGAAAAAGGGTACCGATTATACCGGCAGGAGCAGCGGGAAGGAATGGTCAAAAAGTGATCAGCCTGTCGTATTGAACAGATCGTCCATGAATAGGAAAAGAATATATCTCTTATATGAAGAAAGATTGTTGTGGTTGTTAGTGTAAGGCCGCGCCATTTCTGTGAATACCGACGCTAACCATTTTAAAAACATATACTTACGGCAATACAAACCCTGTTTACCCGATGCGGGGGAGCTGGCGACAGGCTCTGGACCGCCTGTTGATGAATCGGGCGGTTTTGCACAGGCAGATTATGCACACAGTTCATCCCCAGTTTGCGGCGGTTTGCATGTACAGCACGCACACATCGATATGTGGATAATGAATTTATGGCAGATTCCGTGGAGCGTTCTGTGATTAACAGACCTGAACATGTGAGCACATCAGCGCGCGCTGTTTACTGTCACTGAGCAAGCTGAGGATAAGCGGTGGTATTCTTTTTGAACAGGGCTTCCCGGCAGTGCTCTGTACAGGTGTGGAAAATTTACTTCGGAAAATCGGGGGTAAGCTTAAAAATATTTGTAAAACAATAACTTAAAATGCTTTTGTTAAAGTCTTTTCTGTGTATATTTTGTGATTTATAAAACATTCCACAGCGGATTTTCAGCCTGTTATCCGCGCCTGGCTGTGAATAGGATGCGCGATGAACATGGAATCCAGCAGCCCGTGGCGATACGATGTGGGTAACTTTCAGATTATTTTTATCCACAGCCGCTGTGGGTCATGCCCGCGATGACGTTTGATCTGTTTTCTGACACCGAGCTGCCGCCGCGTCCCCCACAACAGATAGCCGATTCGGCATGGCTGTTGCCGGGATTCGTCGATACACGCCGTGCTGAGGCGATTGTTGCGTTGTTGCGCCGACTGGTGCGGCAGGCTCCGTTGCGTCGGCTGCAGACCCGTGGTGGGCACTGGATGTCGGTCGAAACGGCCAGCTGTGGTCGCTACGGCTGGATCAGTGATCGCGCCGGCTACGGCTACAGCGAGCGGGATCCGGTCAGTGGACAGCCCTGGCCGGAGATGCCGCCGCTGTTACGGCAGCTGGCACAGGACGGTGCGCGGCAGGCGGGGTTTGCTGATTTCGCGCCCGACTGCTGCCTGATCAACGGCTACCGGCCGGGCGCGAAAATGGGACTGCATCAGGATCGCGATGAGCGCGACTTCAGTCAGCCGATCGTATCCCTGTCGCTGGGACTGCCGGCGATCTTTCTCTGGGGCGGTCTGCAGCGCAGCGACCCGGTTCGGCGCATCGGTCTGATGCACGGCGATCTGATGGTCTGGGGCGGTCCGTCACGGCTGGTTTATCACGGCGTCGCGCCGCTCCGACCGGGCCGCCATCCGCTGCTCGGCGAGTGGCGCCTCAATCTGACATTCCGTCGGGCACGTTAAGTGGAGTAGACGGCGCGGCGGCATCTTGCGGCTGGCCGCTGTTATATTCATGCATCGCCAGCTCGACGAAACAGCGCACCTCCGGCAGCTCGGCGCGGCGCTTGAGCCAGACCACATGCTCGGTCACGGTTTCGGCGGCTTCCCTGATCGGCACGATCACATAGTGGCCCTGTGGCGGAATATCACCTCTGAGTGCGAAACCGATGCCCAGTCCGTACGACACTGCCTCGCAGATATCGGTGCGCGAGTCGATCAGGATACTGGATTTCAGCGTGACCCCGGCCTGCTGGGCCAGGGTTTCGAGCAGCTGCTGGGTGTAGGAGTAGTGACGCGAAAAGATCAGTGGCTCGCCGTTCAGGTCGTGCAGTGACAGCGATCCGCGCTGTGCCAGCGGATGCAGCTGCGGAACAATCGCAATCAGATGATGCTCGCGGTAGGCGAGCCGCGACAGGCGTTTATCGTCCCAGTGCATCGGAAACAGGCCGATATCCACGTCGCGCTCTGTGAGTACCTGATGACACTCATGGGTCGTTGCCGTGTGCAGCCGCAAGGCGACCTCGGGGTACGCCTGAACGAAGCGTGCGATTAACGGCATGAACACCAGCGGCGAGGCGGTGGCGATGCGGATTTCGTCGAAGCGTCCCTCGTTTTCCGGCGCGATCAGCGCGCGCACATGGCGATCCAGCTCATGAAACTGCGCCGTGATGCGGTACAGCCGCTGGCCCAGCTCGGTCAGCCGGGCGCCGTGGCTGACGCGCTCCAGCAGCGGGCCGCAAAAACGCGCTTCGAGCTTGCGAATCTGTGCCGTGACCGCCGGCTGACTGACCCCCAGTTGTTGTGCGGCTCGGGTAAAATTGCCGGCCTGAACGATCGCGTTGAAGGTGCGGATCTCGGGCAGTGACAGGTCGGCATCACGCACGGGGGCTGACCTCGATCGCTACGGGCAGCGCCCGCTCGGCGGGAGGCTGCAGCGTCGGGATAGCGCCGATCAGCGTGCGTGTGTACGCCTGCTGTGGATTCAGGAAGATATCCCGTACGCTGCCCTGCTCGACCAGCTGGCCGTGCTGCATGACGCAGACGTGATCGCACAGGTTCGCCACCACGCTCAGGTCGTGGGAGATGAACAGGATGGTCAGTCCCATCTCGTCACGCAGCGACTTCAGCAGGGCCAGAATATCTGCCTGAATCGAGACATCCAGTGCGGCGACTGCCTCATCGGCGACGATGAAGCGCGGGTTTACCACCAGTGCACGGGCGATGCTGATGCGCTGCCGCTGGCCGCCGGAGAAGGCGTGCGGGAAACGGCGCAGGTGCGTGACATCCAGATGGCAGCGTCTGGCGACCTCCAGCACACGCTGGTCCACTTCTGCCTTGTTGCGGCACAGGCCCAACGCCAGCAGCGGCTCGGCGATGATGTCACGCACCGTCATGCGCGGGTTCAGTGAGCTGTACGGGTCCTGAAACACCAGCTGGGCCATCCGCGCCAGCGGTTTGCGCCGAACACGCCGGCCGGCGCTCAGCGTCAGCGGTGAGTCAAACCGATAACAGACCTCGCCCTGGCTGATCGGCGCGGCGCCGAGCAGTGCCTTGCCCAGTGAGGTTTTGCCGGAGCCGCTTTCGCCGACCAGCCCGATGATCTGACCGGCGGGCAGATCCAGATCGATCCCGCTGACCGCCTGAAACGGCTGTTGTCCCGGGCCGCTGGCGGGATAGCGAATCGACAGATCCCGTATGCTGACCAGCGGGGCCGGTGTCTTGGCCGGTGCCGGCGGCAGGTTGTCCAGCTGCGGCAGGGCATCGAGCAGCCGCCGCGTGTAGTCGTGCTCCGGCGCGAACAGCACTTTGTTGCAGCTGCCGGATTCGACCACGCGTCCCTGTTGCATCACCGTCAGGTTGTCGGCGATCCGCGAGATCACGCCCAGATCATGGGTGATGAACAGCATCGCCATGCCGAACTGTTCGCGCAGCTCCAGCATCAGTTCGAGTACTTGCGCCTGCACCGTGACATCCAGTGCGGTGGTCGGCTCGTCGGCAATCAGCAGGCGCGGTCGCGTCGACAGCGCCAGTGCGATCATCGCGCGCTGGCGCATGCCGCCGGAGAGCTCGAATACGTACTGGTCGAAGCGCTTCTCGGGTTGGCGGATACCGACGCGATCAAACAGTTCGATGCCCTGACGACGGGCGCTGGCGTAGTCGGCGCCGGTATGCAGCTGAATGGTCTCGACGACCTGGTCGCCGACGCGAATGGCCGGTGCAAAGCTGGCCATCGGCTCCTGAAAAATCATCGATACCTGACCGCCGCGGACCAGACGCAGATCGCGGCCGTGCAGCGCGTTGACGTTGACCCAGTGCTTGCCGGTGTGCAGTCGGATACGGCTTTGCGGCGTCAGCTCGGCATTGCTCGGCAGCATGCGCATGATGCTTTTGGCGCTGATCGACTTGCCGGAGCCACTCTCGCCGACCAGTCCCATCACCTCGCCGGGTTGCAGATTCAGATTGAGCCCGTCGACGGCACGGTGGTGCCCTTCCGGGGTGTGGAAGTCGATGCTCAGGTCACGAATTTCAAGCAGTGGTTCGGAAAACATTTCTGGAAGGCTCATCGTCTGCGCTCCGAATAGGGGTCTGCGGCATCTCTGAGAGCATCACCGACGAAAACGAACGCCATGATCAGCAGCACGAACACGCCCACTGGGGCAAACTGCCAGACCATGTTCTGCTGGATATCCGGATCCTGCGCTTTTTGCAGCAGCACGCCGAGGCTGTTGACCGGCTCGGTCAGGCCCAGGCCGAGAAAGCTGAGGCTGGTTTCCGCCAGAATCACATAGGGGAAGTTGATCAGCGTATCGACGATGATGTAGCTGGAAAAACTGGGTACCAGATGGCGCCAGATAATGCGCCCGGTGCTGGCGCCGGACAGGCGCGCGGCGAGCACGTAATCCTGATTGCGCTCGGTGAGAATATGGGTGCGCAGCCGGCGCCCCAGCGTGGTGAAATCGAGCGCGCCGATCATCACGGCGATGGCAAAGTAGCGCTGCACCGGGGTCAGCTCGATCTGAGACAGCGCCACCGCACAGGCGAGATAGATCGGGATTGGCGGAATCACCCGCACCGCTTCGGTGATGGCCATCAGCACCGCGTCGACCCGGCCGCCGAAATAGCCGCTGATGCCGCCGACCAGCAGCGAGGTGATCAGCTTTACGATCAGCGCCACCACGGCAATGCTGATCGTGACCCAGATCGCGTGCAGGGTGCGGCTGAATACGTCCTTGCCGTCCTCATCGGTGCCGAACAGATGAATCTGGCCCTGCTCGACGCCGAACAGGTGGATATCGGAGCGGATATCGATGCCGAGCCAGTCGATGCTGAACAAGCTGTATTCCCAGCCCGAAACCCAGAACTGCAGATAGCGGCGCTGGTCGGTCTGCTCGACATAGCGGCTCTGTGCCGAGGCGTTGAGACCGCCGCTGGCGGTCAGTGCATCCAGTGCACTGAGATCCCCGCCGGCGAGGCTGGACAGATCCAGCTTCGGGGTTTCTCTGACATAGGTATAGGTGAAAGGGCGCAGCGAACAGCCGTTGGCATCGCAGAACCGGACCGCCTGCGGTGCACCGCGCCGATAGTCCGGGTTGGCGCCCTCAATGCCGGGTGCATTGGGCGAAAAAAACGGCGCAAAGAAGCCGATCAGTACCAGCGCGCTCAGCAACGTGCCGGCGATCACCCCGGTGGTGTTGCGCAGGAAGCGGGCGCGGATCAGGGCAAACTGGCCGGCCGTGAAATACTGTTCCGAGCGATCCTGCCCGCGGCGGTGCAGGCGTGAAATCAAACTGATCATGTCAGTGCCCTCCCCCTTGCATGACGCTGTTGCGCACCCGCGGGTCGACGATCGCCAGCACCACATCGGTGATGAAGTTCATGCTGATAACGGCCAGCGCGACCAGAAACAGGATGCCGGCGGCCAGCTCCTGATCGTTGGTCATGGCCAGCGCTTCGATCAGCAGTGCAGCGGCATCGGTCAGGCCGATGACCACGGCGACAATCGGCAGATCGTTGAAAATGCGCTGGAAGTCGAACCCGACCGAGTTGAACAGCGGGCTGATCGAGTGTTTGACCGGATAGCGGGCCCAGAGGCGGACGCCGTCGATCCCGCGCGCCCGTGCGGCCTCGACATAGAGTTTGTTGGATTCATCGACCACCAGTGCGCGCACGGTCTGCAGTTGCAGGGCCGTGGCGGCCCAGCCGATAACCAGAATCGGCAGCCAGATGTGGCCGAGGAAATCCTGCAGTTTGCCCCACTGAAAGCCGCTGGCGGCAAACCAGGGCTGGCCCTGCCACTGCTCCGAGAACAGCCCGGTCGGGGTCGGTTCGCCGGCGAAGACGTAGAGCAGAATGATGCTCAGCGCGAGCAGGAAGTTGGGCAGTGCAAGGCCCAGGTAGCTGATCAGGCGCAGCTGCAGGTCCATGCACTTGCTCAGCGCAAGTCCCAGGCTGTTGCGCAGGCGGCGCGCCGGTGCGTGATGGGCCTTGCGGTCCAGCCAGGGTTTGTTCAGCGACCAGGCAGACAGAATGCCGAACGGGACCGCGATCAGATACGCAAACAGCAGGCCCGCGATACAGAAACCGAAACTGATCCAGAACCGATCGCCCAGTGCGGCATTGACTGATTGCCGCTTGGAGCAGCTGAAGCCGAGGTCGCCCTTGAGGGTCAGATCAGAGACCCAGTCTGCCCAGCGCACGGCCAGCGGTCGATCCAGCCCCATGCGTGCGCGTTCGGCATCGATCTGTGCCTGGGTGATCACCTCGCCCTGGGTGTTCTTGTAGGCGATCATCTTTTCGGCGCAGTCGCCGGGCAGCACTTCCATCAGGCTGAACACGATGGCACTGACCAGCATCAGGGTGCCAAGCGCCAGCAGGTAGCGATGGTAGATATAACGGAACAGCTGGCTGACACGGCTGCGCCACCACAGCAGCGCTGCGCTGGTGCTGAGCAGCCACAGCAGCCAGGTATTGGTCAGGAATTCGTACATGGCGGTATTCCGATCCGGAGGCAGCCCCGGCTGCGGCGGCAGCCGGGGCGTGACCTCTTACTCTTCCAGGTACCACTGTGATGGCAGGTACGGATACATGCGGTAGTAGTCGTAGGAAGAGGTTTTCGGGACTTCGAAGTTCTGCAGTTTCTTGCTGTAGTAGATCGGTGAAACGGCCTTCGCGGTGCCGATGATGAACAGGTCATCGACGGTGAGCTGCGCAATCTTGCTGCCGATCTCGACTGACGCCTCGGAGCCCAGTGCCTGCTGGGTGAAGGCGTTGGCCAGCGGCTTCATATCCAGCACCGACTGCGGCGGCTGGATACCCTCGGCACCGTCGGTTTCGAGATAGCGCGCCCATTCCATGCCGGTGCGCAGATCGAAGAAGGTGCCGTACGGCGGCAGCAGCCAGGAGGTATCGCTGGCCAGTACCGCCAGCGGGCGGCCCATGCTCCAGCTCAGTACGCTCAGATCGTTGGCGGTCTGCGAGTTGCGGTACTCGTCGGAAGTCACCTCTTTCATCGAGGTGCGAACCCCCAGATCACGCCAGCTGGCGCTGATGATCTCGACCACCTTGGTGGCAATACCCTGAGTCGCGTAGCGGATATCGAGTTCGAACCGCTTGCCCGACGGCAGGTCACGCCAGCCGTCGCCGTCCTGATCTTTGAGGCCGATCTGATCCAGCAGCGCCTTCGCTCGCTGCGGGTCGTACTCGGTGTAGGCGCTCTTCTGCGCCTCGGTCACGAACGGCGCGGTATCGGCATCGAAGGCGGTGTACTGCATCGGCTTGCCGAGACCGAAGTAGGCCACTTCGTTGATGCGGTTGCGATCCATCCCCAGTGACATGGCACGGCGGAAGTCCGGCTCGTTGAAGAGGGCGCGCTTCTCGGGGTCCTTGTCGGTCAGGTTGAACGCGATCGTGGACATGCCGATGGTTGGCCGCAGCGCTACCTCGTAGTTGCCCTGCTGGCGGTTTTCCAGCAGTACCGGCGCCGAGGTCAGGTTGACCGCCTGCGCCTTGTAATCGACTTCACCGGCGATCAGCTTGGCAGTCTGGATATCTTCATCGCCGATATAAACCTCGCGGATCTCGTTGATGTACGGCAGCTGGTTGCCGGCGGTGTCGACCTGGAAGAAGTACGGGTTGGCCACCAGACGACGGCCTTCCAGCGTGTCTTCGACGACGATATGGGATTCCAGCGTCGGCGTGACGGCGGGAAATCCGGCTGCCAGCAGGCGCTTGACCTGCTCCTGATCCTTGAGCAGCGGCGTCGGTACGTCTTTCCAGTCGGACTGACCGTAGTAGAACTTCAGTGCGGCATAGCCGTCGTCAAAGCCGAGTGAGCGGGCCAGCGCGTCCGCCTCCGGGTTGATGGCGGGATGGAAGCGGCCCAGCAGGTGCCTGGGCTGGAACGGCTGCGCGTAGTCGTTGGCGAACATTGCGGTCAGGCCGGGGCGCGGGCTGTTCAGCGTGAAGCGGACCCGGGTCGGGCTCAGCGCCTCGACCTTCATGGGTTTGCCCTCTGACAGGAAACGATCCTTCGGTGATTCGGTGATCGCCTTATCCATGATCAGGTGGTTGTACCAGAACACGATGTCGTCAGCGGTGAACGGCTCGCCGTCAGACCACTTGTGCCCTTCGCGCAGGGTCAGCGTCAGCTCGGTGAAGTCCTCATTCCACTCCCAGTCGCTGGCCACGTTGGGCACCAGGGTGGTGAGGTCGTCGCTGAAGCGCAGCAGGTTGACGTGACGTACGGACAGCAGGTCAGAGGTGCCGGATTCGGTGGCCTTGGAGATGCCATCCAGTACCCCGCCATAGTGGCCGATGCGGCTATAGGGCGCGATGACCAGCGGCTGCTTCGGCAGACGTTCGGCGACGCTGGCCGGCAGCTCGGGGTTGCCCTGAATGCGGGCGTTGAGCTCGGCAATGGCCGGGTTGGCGCGCAGGCTCAGCGTACAGTTGTGCTGCTGCTGATAGGCGTCAAGTTCGAACAGGTGCGGGAAGGTGCCGCCGGCGTCGGGGCCGGTCACGGCCGGACAGTTTGCCCATACCGGCATCGAGGTCAGGGCGGCGAGGCCCAGTGTCAGTATTCGCTTGCTCATTACAGGTGATCTCCTGTCTTTGCGTCTAGAGGTTTGAACGTTTCGGTGGCGCGCATCCAATGCAGCACTGGCCAGTTGCGCGTGCGGGCCAGCGCTCCAAGTCGGGGGTCGGGATTGACGGCATGGGGGCGATCGACGAACTCGAGCAGCGGCAGATCGTTGCTGGAGTCACTGTAGAAACTGAACCCGGAGAAGGACTGATCCACCTGCGCCAGCCACTGGCGCAGGCGCACCACCTTGCCCTCGCGAAAGCTCGGGGTGCCCTCAATGCGTCCGGTCAGACAGCCGCGGGCATCACGCTCCAGATCGATGGCGAGCGCATCGGCGACGCCGAGGGCGGCGGCCGCGTGCCGGACGATGAAATCGGCCGTGGCCGAGATGATCAGGCAGCGATCGCCCGCCGCGCGATGCGCCTGCAACTGGCGGCGGGCCTGCGGGTAATGCAGTGGCAGGATACGCGAGTGCACGAAGTCGGCTGCCAGTGCGTTCAGCATCTCGGCCGACAGCGCGCGCAACGGTGCCGTCGTCAGCGCGATATAGTCGGCCATATTCATGACGCCATGGTTGTAGGCGTGCATCAGCTCCGCTTCCTGATGCAGGAGCTCAGGCCCGGCGATGCGCCGGTCGACCAGATAGCGACAGAACAGCGATGCGGAATCGCCATCGATCAGCGTGTCGTCCAGATCGAAAATCGCCAGTCTCATCGTGCCTCCCTGAGCATGCCGGTGGCGGTCGGCTTGCCGTGCCCGGTAATGCCGAGCAGATCGCAGCACAGGCCACAAATTTCGGTCTGCCGGACGCTGCACTGCGGGTCGTGGCTGAAGGCATCGCCGATCACCCACAGCGGCACCTGGCGCTCTTCTGCGAGGGTGCCGCCGTGGCTGCGATCATTGTTCATGCCGTGGTCGGAGGTGATCAGAATCTGGTAGCCCCGCTCGCGCCAGCGCGGCAGGTGGTGTGACAGGTAGCCATCGATCCGGCGCGCGGCATTGCGATACTGGCTGCTGTCGTAGCCGGCACGATGCCCGGCATCGTCCACGTTCATCGGGTGAATCAGCATGAAATCCGGGCGATGGCGACGGATCAGCCAGTCGGCGTCGAGCAACAGGTGCTCATCGGGATACTGGTCGAGGTGATAGAAGCAGCCATGCTGGATCGGCAGCTCGGGGGCATCGGTGAAGCGGTCCCGCTCGGGCACGTAGGGCGCACGGTTGTAAAGCTCGCTGAACCAGTGATAGGCCGCGGCGGCGGTCGTCAGGCCAGACGCGCGGGCCAGACTGAACACGCTGCTCTGGTTGGACAGGCGCACGACGGCGTTATGCACGATCCCACTGTTGACCGGGGTGATACCTGTGAGCAGGGTTTCATACAGCGGCCTCGACAGCGAAGGCAGGGCCGACTCGATCCGGTAGATGGTGGCCTGCTCGGCTTCACACAGCGCGTGCATGAAGCCCATGCAGTCGCGCGCCGTTGATGCGGCGAGGCCATCGATAACAAGCAATATGACGGGCTGTTTCAGACTCATACTCTATCCATCTGCTGCCGCCTGACGGCATGGACTCTTGATGGATAGCGAGATTAGAGCCGGGATATGATCGAAGGGTTACGGCAAAAAGATATATTTATGAACGTTTGCAAATCGAATTTATGTTTATAACCACTGTTTATGCGATGACATGAAACGGTCACACAGGGCGGCACGACGCCCAGCACGCGCGCGGGTTTTCCGGCCACACCCTGGCTGACCGGTTTCAGCCAACGTGTGGCGGGCTGAAACCGGCCTGGGCTGGCTGAGGCGCGGTCAGGGTTTCTCGCCTTTGGCCAGACGCGCCGAGATCGCCTCGAGGCAGGGCACCACATCGGCAATGCTGTCAATCACGTAGTGAGCGCCGCTGGCGCGCATGCGTGCACACGCCGCCGCGCGAAGGCGCGCCTGCTCAGCCTCGCTCAGTGCCTGCCAGTCATTCAGGCTCATGCCCACTTCGTTACCGCTGACGGCGACACCGATGGTCCACATGCCCGCGTTCAGCCCCTCCTCGATACCGGTCAGGGTGTCATCGATCTTGACGCAGGCACAGAGGTGGCGCACACCCAGCTGCATCGCGTTTTTCAGGCTCATATACGGATAGGGGCGCCCTTTCGGTACTTCGGTGGCGCAGACGTTGCTGTCCGGGATATAGCCCTGCTCGGCAGCGCGCGCCAGCAGGCCGTCGATCATGCTCGTGGCATATCCGGTGTTGGCGCCGATGCGGATGCCCTGCGTGCGCATCCAGGCCAGCACATCGGTCAGGCCCGGGATCAGGTCGGCGCTCTGGGCGATGGCATCGATCTGCAACGGCACGAAGGCGTCGTACAGGCGGTCGATATCGGCCGTGTCCGGGTAGCGGCCCTTCACCGCCTGCCAGGCGTCGCGAATGCGGGGGTGGGCGCACAACTGGCGGATATGCTCACGTTTTTCCGTGCCCATGGGACCGCGTGCTTCCGCAGCGCTGATCGGCACGCCCTCGTCGGCGAACAGGCGTTGAAATGCGTGAATCGGTGCCATCGAGCCGAAATCGACGGTGGTGCCGGCCCAGTCCATGATGACGGCCTCGATCGGGCCGATGTAGCGGCGTTCAAACTGATAGTTCGCGTTCATCTCTCTGCTCCACTGCTCAATTCTGTTGTGCGTTCAGGGCGTGTGCCGGTGCCCCGGTCGGAATCTCCATCTCATCGAGCACCGCGGCGACCGACTCCAGCACGGCATCGATCTGCGCGTCGTACAGCTGGCCGATACAGCCGAGCCGGAAGCTTTCGGCTGCCGTCAGCTTGCCCGGATAGATGATGAAACCGCGTGCTTTCATGCGGTCGTAAAAGGTCTGGAAATCGAAGTTCGCATGGCCCGGCGCGAAGAAGGTGACGATGATCGGTGATAACCACTCATCGCTGAGCAGGGTCTCGAAGCCGAGCTGGAGCATGCCGGCGACCAGCCGCTGCTGGTTGCGCTGATAGCGCGCGTGGCGACCGGCGATGCCACCCTCCTGCGCGTGCTCATCGAGTGCCTGCAGAAACGCGGCGACGACATGGGTCGGTGGCGTGTAGCGCCACTGCCCGGTTTTGACCAGATACTGCCACTGATCGAACAGATCGAGGCTCAGCGAGTGCGCATGACCCTGCGATGCTTCAAGCGCGCTCTGACGGACCAGCACGAAGCCGAAGCCGGGCACTCCCTCAAAGCACTTGTTGGCGGACGAGATCAGCGCATCGAACGGGACCTCTCGGGCGCTGATCGCGATGGCACCGAATGCGCTCATGGCGTCAATGATCAGGCGACGGCCATGCCGGACGACGGTTTCAGCGATCTCTGCAACCGGGTTGAGGATGCCGGAGCTGGTTTCGCAGTGGACGACCGCGACATGGGTGATGGCAGGGTCCGCGGCCAGTATCGAATCCACCTCATGGGCGCGTGGCGGTGCGTAGTCGCCCTTGTCCAGCGCCACATAATCGCGGCCGAGATAGTCCATGATTCTGCCCATCCGCTGCCCGTAGGCACCGTTCATCAGAATCAGCAGCTTGCCCTGTTTCGGTATCAGCGTGGCCAAGGTCGCTTCGACGGCAAAGGTGCCGGAGCCCTGCATCGGCACGCAGACATGGCTGCGCTCGCCGTCGACCAGCGCTATCAGGCGTTGGCAGAGTGCGGCGGTCATGGCGCGGAATTCACCGTCCCATGAGCCCCAGTCCTGCAACATCGCCTGCTTGACGCTCAGGGTCGTGGTGATCGGGCCCGGCGTCAGCAGGTAGGGTTGTTCCGTATTCATCGCGCTCTCTAAATGGTATAGACCAGAAATTCAAACAGTGACCGACCATCGTCGATGGCCGCCGATTCGGTTTTGGCTCGCTCATCTCTCATCACCAGTGCAGACGTTCAGAAGGGTTGCCTGGCAAGCGGGAGACAAGTCTTCGCTGAGCCAAAACTGGTATATACCACATATTATGGCCGTCGTTGTTTACAACTCGGTTAAGGTGAAGGTCGAACGTGCGGATCAGCGGTGCCGGTCGGCGGCCGGATCTGCGCCTGGCTGGTGCTGCAGTGGAGGTGAACAACGACGGCTGTGGGGGGATGATCGATCCGGGTACAGGTTGCATCTGCGACCCGGTGCTGGCCGAACCGATCAGGGGGCCATGGGCTCGCCGACGTTGACGACGATTTTGAGGGCGTCGTGCAGCCAGTATTCCCGGTCGAGTTCGAGGAATGTGCCCTGCTGGTCGTGGCTCAGGCGCTGGATGTAGAGTCCAGCGGCGCCATGGCTGACGCCGAGGGCGTCGGCTTCGGGCTGTTTCAGTGCGAGCGAGTAGATCTCGAGTTGCCGATGCTGCGGGTGCAGCCCGAAGCGGTCGCGAAACAGCGCCCAGATAGAGGCATCGGTGTTTTCCGACAGCAGGCCCGAGCAGTGTGCCGGATTGATGTAGTTATGTTCGACCAGAACCGCGCGCGTATCGACATAGCGACGGCGCAGAATCTGATACACGGGTGCGCCCTGCTCCAGCCCGCTGACAGCGCTGAGCCATGCCGGCGCTTCGATCAGCTGCTTCGACAGCGTTTCGGTGCGTGGGGTATAGCCCTGATCGGTAACGTACTGGTTGAAACCGACATCCCGGCTGGGATCGTAGCGCAGGCGTTCGGGGGTCACGTACCAGCCACGGCGGTTGGAGCGAAAGATGCGGCCATCGGCTTCCAGTTGTGCCAGCGCCTGACGCACGGTGACCCGGGTGGTGTTGAAGCGCTGCGCAAGTTCTCGTTCCGACGGCAGCCGGTGCTGGCTGGACAGGTTTTCCGCCTCGATCCATGCCCGCAGTCGGTCGCGCAGCTGCAGATAGACGGGAGTGTCGGGTCGGGACATGGAGCAGTTCCTGCGTTAGCCGATTACTTGCCGATACAGAATGTAAAGTTTCGTTTATTTTCAATAGGTTGCGATTATTGTGGAGTAAATAGGGATCAAAATGTTTGATGCCTACCCTCGTAACCTATTGATTTCTCAATATCCCTCATTCTAACCCCGTCTCTCGATCCACCCAAATGAAATCTTTCTGCCCTTCCTGGCGGCGTTCTCGTGTCCAGAAAACCACCGATTTTTACCCGAAAGCTCGAATTGAGTGACGACGATTATGGACCATGCGTCCTGGTTGTCCTGGGCGCTGGTTGTTATCTCAATGGTCTGGACATTCGGCATGATGGCATTGCGCAAGGCTGACATAGCCGAGTTCGTCCGCTTCATCATCACCACGAACGGACAGCAGAGGCGGCCATGAGCCGCTTTTTGTGTTTCCGGTGGGCAATAGACGGCAATCTCTAGCTAATCGCCGCAGCTAGAGAGGGCAGTGGTTAGGCAACATATTTCCGGCCCATGCGGAAATATGTTGCCGCTCAGTCATTCGAATACGTGGGAAAATCCGCGTTTGTTTTCGTCTTTGTTTGGCAGGTTTTCTTATAAAATCAACGGTATTTTTTCATGTATGCCCAAAGGCGCATAACCTTGGCGCAAGCCTTGCATGATAAGTGCAGCTATGCATGTACACAGGAGGAAAGAGAATGAAAGTTGATGCAGGAGCTAGTTACTTGTACGCGAGTCAGCGTCCGCAACCTTCAAGCACTGATGCTTCGACCTCCACGTCGTTCTCGGCTGCCTTGACCGCTGCTCAAGCTGATGATGCGCAAACCGGTAACGGTACTAAGCAGGCTAATTTCACCAGCATGACCCGCCAGGAGATGCGCGATTGGGTTAATACCCAAATCCGCAGTGGTGAAATGTCACTCGATGACAGCCGACCTTTTATGGCGATGACCATGAAAATGCCAGTGAACAACGGCCTTGGTGGTGAACTGGCGATGGAGGGCGATAATATGCGGTACGACTTCATGCAGAAGGCGCGTGATGGTATTCAGGGGGCGCTGTCGCGCAACGACGAAACGACCTTGAAGATGTTGGAGTCTGCTATATCGATCATGCAGGGCAATCAAGGTCAAGCCATCGGTGTTGATACCCGCGCTTAGAAAATGGAAAAGGCCGGTCGTTCCCCGGCCTTACAACTAAACAAGACCAGCAACTTACAGTATGCTGATTTGCACTGACATGGTGTTCCACGGTGAGTTTGTGGACGTGTTCTGGTACTTGAAAATTCCGTTCTGGTGGCCGTCGAGATTATATTCAACAAGCCATCCGACCACAGTTTGTCCAGCAGTGCAGGGCCATGTGTAATAACCGCCGGTGACACAAACAGGTGTGGTTGCGTATTGAGCTGAACTAGGCAAGATACCACCATTCATCCAGGCGATACGATTTGATCCGTAGCCGATTTCCAGAACAGCAGCACGCAGCTCGGATCCGCCATGATCACATGTTGTTACTGTAAGGCCAGCGGTGGACTCCCACCCACAATCACTTGAGCCAACGGCATATACCCACATGTCAGTTAGTGGAGGAGCCGGTGCCCGTGCTACTGCACCAGATTCCACCTGAGAAGTGCTTGTCACCTCGGCGGGTATTGGATTGTTTTGGCTGGTAAGTGCTGGGAACGATGAGATGGCCTGCTGACTGCGAGGAACCTCCTCTGCATGAGCCGTGGCGCCTATTCCTGCAATTATTGCTGCTGATAACAAATATTTAAAGAAATTGATTTTCATAGTTATTGGCCTCTAGTATTTTGTTTTTGTGAATGTTGAATTTAAAATAAATATACGTGAACGCTTGTTAAGCACTCACAAATAAAGTATTAGCATAAAAATCGAAAATTTCCTGTCGACTTGTTGAATTGTCACTGTAATTGGCGCATAAATATCTGTGTGCTGAGCTTGGCGAAAATAAATGCTATTTTTAAAAATGGCGCGAAGGTAACCAGTTACTACGTGGCGGGCGTCTGCCGGGAAAAGGCCAGTAGAGTGCGGCCAGATCGTCCAGCAAATCTAGGCTTCGTTCACCGCTGATAAGGGGAAATAGTTATGATAGATCTGAGCATTACAATGTACACCGCACTTGGGTTTGTGGGCTTTGTTCTTTCTCTATGTGCTGTGCTCTATGTGAACGCAGACCGTTTAGAAAGTTGCGCTACCAAATGGTTTCGTCGTAATCGCTGAAATTAGCTTTCTAAACACCTCCTGGTGAACCATTTTGAGGCTCTTCCCCGTCACAGCCGCTGACGGGGCCTACCCTTTAATCCTCCTTTCCCTCTAAACCCAACTTTTCGAGCCCTTTTGGAGTAGCTCAGTCCAGAGAAATGCTGACTATTGCTTGCAAGGTCTCGAAAAGCGACTTTATGAGACTCAAGCGGAATTTGAGCGGCGGATTTTACCAGAATGACGGAATATGAGTCTCACAACAGCCTTTTACGAGACCTTCTTTTGGGGCTTGACCGAGCCAAAAAACCTATTAATATTAATAACGTAAATGGTAGCTGGCCTAAAACAGCATTTAACTAAACAAGGCGCTTGCCTTTATCTAACCAACCCTCTGGGGGACTGTCCCCCGTGGGCATTCCTCCGTCTGTAACCCTTCGGAGGAACCCCTGATGAACTTCATCCCCATTCGTGAACCCCTGACGCTATATCGTCATCGTTGCCGCTGCTTGCAGTTGGCAAATGCCCCTCCTCGCTGCTGTTCTCTTGAATTTGTGGCGTACCTGGCACTCGATCATGAGCAGCCAAATTCCAGAGGACCACCTCTACCTCAACCATGTGAGCCTGGCGTATGCCGAGCTTGCACCATGCCCCTCCCCGTCTCTGTCGCCAACGGCGAAAACAGAGACGGGGTAGCAAACCCCGCCGAAAGCCTTGTGCCTCAATGGCTCAAGGCTTTCGCCCCGCGCACGAATGTGCGCGAACACAGCCGCGCAAGGCGGCGAGCGCTACGCGCTAACTTTCCAAGAAAAGCGACATCACCAGCCGGAGCTGCTGGCAGTGCGTATTCCGGCGAACGTGACCGGTCATTCCGGGGATCGTGACCGATTTGCACACGGCCATCACGCTGGAGTCGGTTTTGTACTCTGAGCGGTCACGATGGGTCAACCGATTCCGTATTTTGTGCTGTCGCTTTTCGCA
>JAUWAC010000002.1 GCA_030602245.1 Marinobacterium sp. | reverse complement strand
CCACGAAGCACAAGAAGAAGGCACCGACTGCGAAGGTCTCTCCTTTCTACAAGAAAACCATCGGTTACGGACTGCCGGACTTCGCAGAGGAACTCAACTACGGAGTCGATCTATCAACCATCTGAGGGTGGTATCAGATTGATGGGGTGAAGGTGCCCCATCAACCATTAAATCCGTATACCCTTAAAATTCGCCTGAGCACGGTCAAAAACCAGCCTCATCCCGCGGCCGCAAAGCGCCCCAGCAGCATCCACCAGAGGTAATCCAGCGGCAGCAGCACCAGCAGCGTTATCAGCGTCAGCGGCACCGTGATGCGCAACAGATGATGCAGCGGCTCTTTGGCCAGCTGCATCCCCACCAGCAGCGGGCCGGACTGATACGGAAACAGAATCGTCGAGAAGCCGATCACCTGTGTCATCAGCACCGTTTCCAGTGTGAAGCCGGTCTGTACGGCCAGATCCTGCGCCATCGGCGTCATGACCGCCGGTACGCCGGGCAGCGTGGTGAACAGCGCCGCCACGAACGACATCAGACTTAACGACACAAAATTGACGAAATCCTGCCCCGGCGCCAACGGCAGCCAGTGCTCCAGATAGCCCGCCAGCACGCTTCCCAGTCCGGTACCGGAGACGATGCGACCCAGGCCCAGAATACCGGCCAGAAACAGCAGCATCGTAAAGTCCATGCCAGCGGAAAAACGCGCGCTGTCGACCAGCCCCACCCGTGGCAGCAGCAGGATGCAGGCAGCGGCAAGGCCGACCCATGCCGGGCTGACACCGTGCAGGGAGTCGGTCAGCCAGAACCCCAGCGCGCCGAGCAGGATTACGCCAAGGCGCAGCTGTTCGGGTGTACTGCCGGTATCGGCCGTGCCCCCCGGCGTCGACACCGCCACAGGCGCCGTGGGCTGCGCAGGAAACAGCCGGATAATCAGCAGGCTGATCAGTACCGCCTTGAGGATTCCGAGTATCGGGAAGTGCAACAGCAGATATTCGGTGTAGCTGAAATGCAGATCGTGAATCGTATCGGCGGCACCGATCAGCACCATATTGGGAATATTCGATGGCAGAATCGCGAAGGTGGGTACGTGACAGCCAAAGGCCACCGCCATCGCCAGCCCGGTGCGC
Source organism: Marinobacterium sp. (assembly GCA_030602245.1). Lineage (GTDB taxonomy): Bacteria > Pseudomonadota > Gammaproteobacteria > Pseudomonadales > Balneatricaceae > Marinobacterium_D. Next base: position 210,519 of record JAUWAC010000002.1, on the reverse strand, counting down.
CCTCTGGAGCCGGGCTCAAATCCGCAACGATCGGCCAGCGCCAGTGCGATCGGCACCATCATCACGGCACGTCCGATCGAGGACGGCATGATGAAGCCGAGCAGCGTACAGGTCAGCATCAGCCCACCCACCAGCCAGGCGTAGCTGTGCTCCAGATGGCGCCCAAGCAACGCTGCCAGCCGCCCGCCCAGTCCGGTTGACTTGATCGCCATACCGATCACCATCCCCGCCACGATCAACCAGAGTGCACCGGAGTAAAACCCGGAGAACACATCCGCCGGCGGCGCCACATCGAGCAGGATGCAGGCGAGGAAAAACAGCAGCGCGATCATGTAGCCGGGCAGCACATTGGTGACCAGCAGGCCCAGCGTCAGGATGACGATCACCAGTGTTTGCAGCTGCAGCGGGGTAAAGCCCGCTGGTGGCAGCAGCAGCAAACCGGCCGACAATGCCGCCAGCAGCAGCATGAACAGATGAGCGGGGGAACGTAGCAATGCCAAGGGTTTCTCCATTAACCGGCAGCAGAATCAGGACGTCAGGAAATCACGCAGAGCATCGATGACGGCAGCAGGCGCCTCTTCCGGCAGGAAATGCCCGCAATCCAGCGCAAACCCCTGCACATCATCGGCATAGTCACGCCAGACCGCGAGCAGATCATAGCTGCGATGCACAAAGCCCCGGCTGCCCCAGAGTACCAGCAGCGGACAGCCGATGCGCCGGTGCCGATCGGCGCGGTCATGTTCGAGATCAATACTGGCGGCGGCGCGATAGTCCTCACAGGAGGCATGAATCGTCGCCGGATCACTGAAGCAGCGGCTGTACTCCGCGACCGCTCGCGGTGAAAAGGCTGCACCGGGCGCCGCCCAGCGTTTCAGCTTTTCCGTCAGGTAGTAGTCGGGGTCGAGCCCGATCAGATGCTCCGGCAGGCCATCGGGCTGAATCAGAAAGAACCAGTGATAGTAACCGGTCGCGAACGCCTGATCGGTGTGGTCGAACATATGCAGCGTCGGTGCGATATCCATGACACAGGCAGCCGAGATGCGCGCCGGATGATCCAGCGCCAGTCGATGAGCCACCCGGGCTCCGCGGTCATGGCCGGCCACGGCAAAACGCTCGTACCCGAGCTGCCGCATCAGATCGACCATATCCTGCGCCATCACCCGTTTCGAATAGTTGGCGTGGTTGGGCGCGCCCGGCGGTTTGCTGCTGTCACCATAGCCGCGCAGATCCGGGCAGATGACGTGAAACTGTTGTGCCAGCACGGGCGCGACCGCGTGCCAGATCATGTGAGTCTGGGGATAGCCGTGCAGCAGCAGAAGCGGCGGGCCCTTGCCGCCATGCACGCAGTGGATTTCCGCCCCCTGGGTGCGCAGGCGTTGCGTCGTAAACAGGTCGCTGTACATCGCCGGCACGTCCCCTATTTGGCTGGCTGCTGCGTTAAGTTTTTCGGTGTATCCCGTACGTTAACACAAATCGGCCGCAACACGGCGTGCGCCGGTTCCAGTGACGATCAGCGGGTTTCGAGCGTGGCAACGACCACCGGCTGTTCGCCGCGCGCATCGATCAGCACCAGCTCGCCGGAGGATGGAAACACGCCGGTCAGCGCCGTAATGTTGACCTGATGCGTGACCAACACCAGCGGCTGATCCAGCGGCTGCGACTGAATCCACTGCCGCAGCTGCTCGGTCTGCTGCGCCGCCGTCGACCGATCGCGGAAAAAGGAGTTCAGCAGCGGCAGTGCCGTCACCTCACCCAGCGCCATCTCTTCGGCGCTCTCGACACAGCGACACCACTGGCTTGAATACAGCCGCGCCGATGCGATCCCCTGCGCCCGGAACAGCTCGCCGATGCGACGCGCCTGCTCGCGCCCACGGGCGTCGAGATTACGCTGGGTGCTGCAGTCCCCGAGACGGAATCCGGCCGGGTCACCGGTACCGGGCGCCAGCGCATGGCGCATCAACACCAGATGCCCGCCCTGCCGGAGTGCCGACCAGAACCGGTCCTGCGCCAACGCCGGCGACGCCAACAGCGCGGCGCTGCAGGCCAGCAACAGGCTGACCAGCCCCTGCCGCAGCCACCGTGGGCGCACGCCGCTCACACCCATCAGTCCGGCGCTTCCCGACCTGGCGCGGCCCGACCGCAAGTATTCCGTTCCCCGTGCTGTCATGCCTGTGCCTCCTGTGTGGGTATCGACGGAGGTTACGCACAATCAGCGCCGCCCGTTCAGTCTCGCAGCATTCAGTCCAGCACCAGTGCGCCCTGTTCGTCGAAGCGCCAGAACGCGGCCCAGGCCACCTCCCAGAGATGGCCATCCGGGTCGGCAAAATAGCCGCTGTAGCCGCCCCAGAACGTCTCGGCCGCGGGCTTGATCAGGGTGCCACCGGCAGCTTCGGCACGCGCCAGGATGGCGTCCACCTCAGCTTTTTCACGGGTATTGTGGGCCAGCGTAATGCCGGGAAATCCACTGCCCTTGCCCAGCAGACGCGGCGAGATGTCTTTGGCCAGTTGCTCGCGCGGGTAGAGCGCGAGGCGAGTACCACGGGTACGAAAGAACAGAATGCCCTCGCCGGCGGTATAGTGGGCCGGGAAGCCCAGCCCTTCGGCGTAGAACCGTCTCGAGCGCTCCAGGTCATCGACGCCGAGCGTAATCAGACTGATGCGCGGTTCCATGTCGCCTCCCCGGGCACTGCGCCCTGTCACTCCCCTGCCGGAGCACTGAGCCGGTCGAGCACGTAATTGAGCACCCCACCGGCGCGGTAGTATTTCACTTCGACCGCGGTATCGAGCCGGGACAGCAGCTCGATCTCACGCTCGCGTCCGTCGGCATAATGGATCAGCGCCCTGAACCGCTGCTTCGGCCGCAGTTCGCCGTCAAGGCCGAGAATATCGATCAGCTCGTCGCCGCTGAGGCCAAGCGATTTGCGATCGTCGCCCTCGGTAAACTGCAGCGGCAACACTCCCATACCGACCAGATTGGAACGGTGGATCCGCTCAAAGCTCTCGACGATCACGGCCTTGACGCCGAGCAGCAGCGTGCCCTTGGCCGCCCAGTCGCGACTGGAACCGGTGCCGTACTCTTTGCCGCCGATCACGACACTGGGCGTGCCTTCGTCGCGGTACTCCATCGCCACGTCGTAGATGAAGCGGGGCTTCGTCTCGCCGCGCTTGCGCGTATAGCCCCCCTCGACATCCGGCGTCATCTCGTTGCGGATGCGGATATTGCCGAAGGTACCGCGCATCATGATCTCGTGATTGCCACGACGCGAGCCGTAGGAGTTGAACGCCTTTTCGTCCACCCCGCGCTCACGCAGAAAACGGGCGGCGGGACTGTCCTGGGGAATCGCCCCGGCCGGGGAGATATGATCGGTCGTCACCGAGTCACCGAGCAGCGCCAGGATCGCCGCACCCCGTATGTCCCCCTGATGGCCGGCGTATTCGCCGGAGAAGAACGGCGGCTCCTGAATGTAGGTGGACTCCGCCGGAAAGGCGTAGGTGGCACCGCTGCCGCTTGTGATCGCCTGCCAGCTCGCGTCGCCCTCGAATACCGAGGCGTACTCGCGCTGAAACATCGCGTTGTCCACCTGCCGCACCAGCGCTTCGATCTCGTCATTGGTGGGCCAGATATCCTTCAGATAGACCGGTGCGCCATCATTGCCGGTGCCGATCGGATCGCGACTCAGATCGATGCGGGTGGTGCCGGCCAGACCGTAGGCCACGACCAGCGGCGGCGACGCCAGCCAGTTGGCGCGCACCAGCGGGTGAATACGGCCCTCGAAGTTGCGGTTGCCCGACAGCACCGAGCATACGATCAGATCGTTATCCCGAATCGCCTGTGCGACCTCATCCGGCAGCGGACCGGAGTTGCCGATGCAGGTGGTACAGCCGTAGCCGACCAGGTTGTAACCGAGCCGATCCAGATCCGCCTGCAGTCCCGATGCCTGCAGATATTCGGTCACCACGCGCGACCCCGGCGCCAGAGAAGTCTTGACCCAGGGTTTCACCGACAATCCCTTTGCCACCGCCTTGCGCGCCAGCAGGCCGGCCCCCAGCATCACCGACGGATTCGAGGTGTTGGTGCAGGAGGTAATCGCCGAGATCACCACATCGCCGTGGTGCATCGGCTGCGAGGCTCCGGCCAGCTCAAACGCCCTGTCGATCTCGCCCCGCTTGCCGGCCAGCTCGATGAAGTCATCCATCGACGCCTTCAGATCCTTGACCACAACCCGGTCCTGCGGCCGCCTCGGGCCCGCCAGATTCGGCTCCACCGCGTCAAGGTCGAGCCGGAGGGCAGCCGCGAAATCCGGTGTCGGCGCCCCGGCATCGCGCCACATCCCCTGCTCGCGACAGTAGGCTTCCACCAGCGCCAGCTGCGGCTCATCGCGCCCGGTCAGGCGCAGGTAGGTGATGGTCTGCTCATCGATCGGGAAGAAGCCGCAGGTCGCACCATACTCCGGTGCCATGTTGGCGATGGTAGCGCGATCGGCGATGGTCAGATGATCAAGACCGTCGCCGTAGAACTCGACAAACTTGCCCACCACCCCATGCTCGCGCAGCATCTGCACCACCTGCAGCACCATGTCGGTGGCGGTCACCCCTTCGCGCAGCTGACCGGACAGTTCGAAACCGACTACATCGGGCACCAGCATCGATACCGGCTGCCCCAGCATCGCCGCCTCCGCCTCGATGCCGCCCACGCCCCAGCCGAGCACGCCGAGCGCGTTGATCATCGTCGTGTGACTGTCGGTCCCGACCAGCGTATCGGGGTAAGCCAGCGTCTGGCCATCGATTGTCTCGCTCCAGACGGCACGGGCGAGGTACTCCAGATTCACCTGATGGCAGATGCCGGTGCCCGGCGGCACCACGCTGAAGTTATTGAAGGCGCCCTGCCCCCACTTGAGAAACTGGTAGCGCTCGTGGTTACGCTGCATCTCGATCTCGACATTGGCGCGAAAGGCATCGGCATCGCCGAACCGTTCGATCGTCACCGAGTGATCGATCACCAGATCCACCGGCGAGAGCGGGTTGATCTTCTGCGGATCGGCGTTGCGCCTGACCAGTGCATTGCGCATCGCGGCCAGATCGACGACACCGGGCACGCCGGTAAAGTCCTGCATCAGTACCCGCGCCGGGTGGTAGGAAAACTCGTGATCGCCGGCACGGCCCGCACTTTTGGCCAGCGCCAGTATATCGGCGCGGGTACAGGTCTCGCCGTCCTCATGGCGCAGCAGATTCTCCAGCAGTACCTTGATCGACACCGGCAACCGCGCCACCTCCGGCAGCGCGCCTATCTCGCCCCCGTTCAGCGCGTAATAGGTGTAGGTCCGGTCGTTGACCGAGAGCGTACTGCGGGTTTTGAACGAATCTTTCGATAGCAACATCGACTGCCTCCCCTGATCTGAGCAAGGCCCGGGCACAGACAGTGCCCCCTCGCGTGTTCATCCGCCGCTTTTTTGCAGCGCACCATTTTCACCAATATGGTTTCAAGGTAGACCATTCGACGCGGATCGACAGGCAGTCCTCAGTGCACGGTACACACCATGCAAGGGTCGAAGCTGCGCACGATGTGCTGTACCGCGACCGGATCCTGTTCGCCGCGGCGCACCGGCGCGCCTTCGAGCGCCTGTTCCAGCGCGCCGGGCTGACCGCGCTGATCGCGCGGTGAGAAGTTCCAGGTGGTCGGAGCGATGATCTGGTAACGGCTGATGCGGCCGTTGCGCAGACTGACCCAGTGCCCGAGACTGCCCCGGGCGGCCTCGATCAGGCCGACGCCTTCACCGTCGGCCGGCGCTGGGGCCGGTGTGCAGAACGGCTCATCGGGCGCCAGCTGCTGTACCCACTGCTGCAGTTTCGGCACCATGCGGGCCAGTTCCAGCACTCGCGCCAGCATCCGGGTGTGCACCGTGCCGCCCTGCTCCAGTACCAGAGCGGTCAGCAGCGGGTCACCCGCCACCAATGCCCGCGCCAGCGCCCCGGTTTCCATCACCTGCCCATCCAGCCGCGGCGCTTTGCACCAGCTGTAGGCGTCGGCCTTCTCCGCCACCGGTTGCGTCTCGCCCTGCGCCGGATGCAGCGGGGCCTGCGCGCGCAGCCAGGCATGGCTGACATCCTCACGAATCTGGAGCGGATCCAACGGTTGCCGACCCCGTTGCGGCGTCCAGACGCCACTCGGCACGGCGGACGAACCTTCCAGCCGGTAGTTGCCGACGCACATGAACCGGTCGCTGGCACGGCCCAGCTGCGCCAGCGCCAGCGTATCGGACAGATGCAGAAAGGTACGCAGGTCATCATGCTGCCAGGGTTTTTCGTCGCGCCAGGCGTCCAGCTCGGCGGGGGTGCGCAGGGCGGCAACCCGTTCCAGATCGTCACCGAACAGCGTGCGCTCAAGGAAGCGGCGGAAGCCGCTGATGATCGCCAGCAGACGCAGGCGCTCCTGACGCTGCACCGGCCGTGTGCTGCCGCCGGGCTGAATGCTCAGCGTGTGCGGCCATTTGCCGGCCAGCAGCCCCATCAGGTGCAGAAACTCGGCCCGCGCCGGCAGCACCTGCCGGGTCGCGTCCCCTCGGATTGCCTGAAAGCGCTGCGCGACCGTCTCGTACCAGGACTGGTCGGCATAGACTGCGCGCGCGAAGTCCGGCATGAAAAACAGGTAGAAGTGCGTCAGCAGATCGCTCAGCGACTCGTTGGCCAGCGTCAGGTTACGACACAGCTCGCCGTTGCGGGTCGCTGTCACGCCCAGTGCATCCGCCAACGCCTGCGCACAGGCAACTGACTGAGCCACCGAGCAGATACCGCAGATCCGCGGCGTGTACACGAGTGCATCCAGCGCCGGCCTGCCCAGCAGAATCTGCTCAAAGCCCCGGTACAGCGTCGAGTTGACGCGCGCCGCCTGCACCCGGCCATCCGCCGTGTCCAGCGTGATATCCAGATCCCCCTCGACACGATTGAAGGGGCCCACGATGATTCGACTCATCACTGTTTTCTCTTCTGCGGTGTGGGCGGATAGATCAGCTGCTCCGAACGCGCATTCTCGCGCAGCCGCTGCGGCGTCGCGGCTTTGGACAGCGAGGCCAGCGCCACGAACCACGCCTTCGGCATATCGGTCGGCAGCCCCACCGGAATGCCGGCGATCTTGGGCGTTTCCATGAACGCATGCCGCGGTGCTTCGAATTCCGGCGCGGTGCAGTTGATACAGGCGTAACCACCGCGGGTGCAGGAGCCCTCGCCGTTCCACGGCCGGGTGTTACAGTCGCCATGGGCCTGGGTGCCCAGGCAGCCCAGATACTCCATCAGACAGCCCTGCTGGCCCAGTTGCTCGGCGCTGGCCTTGTATTCGTAGTATTCGTTGCGGGTGCAGCCGTGGTGCACCAGTTGATCGGCATACAGGCGCGGACGCGCCAGTGGATCGAGCCGCTCCGGCGCGCCCTCGCCCAGTGCCAGCTCGATCAGCGTTTCCGTCACCCAGTTCGGGTGGACCGGACAGCCGGCCACGTTGACCACCGGCAACTCGCCGCCGGAACGGTAGTCGCTGCCGAGCAGCCCGCCGCGCAGCTCACCCTCAAACTGCAGACCGGTGGCATCGGTGTGGTTGTCGGCGGCGCTGGTGATGCCACCGAACGCGGCACAGGAACCGATCGCCAGCGTGTAACGCGCCCGCGCGGCCAGCTGGCGCACCCATTCGATCATCGCAACACCGGTGCCGCCAAACAGGTGAAAGCGCCCGCTGCCGTTGGGACCGCGCATCAGCGAGCCTTCGATACAGAGCAGATCCAGCGTAATCTCACCATCGAGAATCTGTTGCAGCAGCGTGCGTACTTCGCTGCCGGCCTGCTCGCTCAGCGACGGATGCCAGAGCAGGTGGATGCCGGCACTTTCCAGCGTCGTGATCAGATCAGGCCCTTCGGCGGCCAGCAGCGACATGGAACAGCCGCCGCAGCCACCGGATTGCAACCAGAGCAGATTAGCCATGCGTCTCTCCCTGTGCGTCCTGCGGCAAGGTCATGCAGGCACGGGCACCCCCTTCAGGGCGATTGGCAATGGTCAGTGTGCCGCCATGTCCGTTGACGATGCCATAACTGATCGACAGGCCGAGCCCGGTGCCCTGCCCGGTGGGTTTGGTGGTGAAGAACGGATCAAACAGATGCGGCAGGTGTTCCGCCGCGACACCGGGGCCGTTGTCGCTGACCGTCAGCCAGACCTGTTCATCGGCACGACCCGCCGCCAGCTCGAGCACCGGATCGGGCTGCTCGAGCATTGCATCGGTGGCGTTCTGGATCAGATTGACGACGACCTGATGGATCTGGCCCGAGTGCCCCACCGCCTCGAGCTGGTCCGGCAGCCGGTCGATAACGCGGATCTCGCGGCGGCTCTCCTTGACGATCCAGTGCAGCGCCGAGCGCACCACATGGACGAGATCGAACGGTGCCTTTTCGCTGCGCTGGGTGGATGAAAACTGGCGCAGATCGTTCACGATCTCGCGCACCCGCGCCGCCCCCTCCATCGTGCCTTCGACCAGCGAGTCCAGATCGGCGATCGCCTTGTCGATACGCAGGGTTTCGCGCAACTGGCGCAGCTCTTCACGGCTCGCGCCGGACTGCACCAGATCGAAGTACTCCACCAGCCGCCGCGTGTAGCGTTGCAGCGCGTGCATGTTGCCGTATACGAAGCTGATCGGGTTGTTCAGCTCATGGGCGACGCCGGCCACGAGGCGACCGAGCGACGCCATCTTTTCGGCCTGAATCAGTCGCTCCTGCGCCAGTTTCAGTTCTGCGTGGGCCCGATTGAGTTCATTGAAGGCGCGCATCAGCTCGCCAAGGGGGCGTCCGGCGACGACGATACCGACCAGCCGACCGCGATGGTTGAAACGGGGGGAGCAGTTCAGCGCCAGCGGCACCGGTCCGTCGACACCGTCGATATCGACCTGCTGGTCGCGCACCGGCTCGCTGCGCACCCGTGCCAGACATTCGACCAGCCGCGCCCGGCTCTCGCCGCTGCACAGGCTCTCCATCGGCTGTCCGAGCAGCGATGCCTGCGCGCGTCCGGTCAGCTCCTCGAACGCCCGGTTGACCAGCTGAATACGGCCCTCGTGGTCACACGCGATCAGCACGTCGCTCATCGCTGACTGGACACTGTCGAAGAAGTTGCGCGCCTCTTCGAGTGCCTCGTTCTGCTCCTCGACCTGCACCTGATAGCGCACGAGATCGGCGTAGGCCTCGTCCATCTTATGGATCACGCTGACCCAGGCTTCATCCGTTGCACTGTGCTGCTGGCGTCCGTCGTGTTGTCGCTGTGTCATCGCATGCCGCTCTTTGCTGAGGACTCAAGCGTACCGCCGGGGATCAATCACGCCAACCACCCGTCAGGCTTCCAGTTCGATCCCATGACGATAAGTCAGTGACCACTCTGCGCGCCTGGAATCGCTGTCTGAGTCGACAGAGGCATGCTCTGTGCCGCCTTGCGCAGCGCGCAAGCGATCCACACCGGCGCCGGTGCGCATCTGCTGGCACCGGTTTTGCGTGAGGTCGCGAACCCCGGCTCCGCGCCGATGATGGCGCCAGCCCTCTTATGACAGCGATAACAACAGAACAGGATGCCACGATGAACCGATCTCTTGTCACCCTCGCCACCCTCGCCGGCGTTGCCCTGATGCCGGCCACCGCCTTTGCCCACAGCCTCAGCGGCAGCGGCCTGCTCGCCGGCATCACGCACCCGCTGCTGGGCTTGGATCACCTGCTCGCGATGCTGGCGATCGGCATCTGGGCGGCCACCCTGTCGGGCCGGATGCGGCTGGCGGTGCCCGCCACCTTTATGGCACTGCTGCTGGGCGGCTTTCTGCTCGGTGTTGCGGCGCTGCCGCTGCCACGGGTCGAGACCGGCATTGCCCTGTCGGTGCTGCTGCTCGGGCTGCTGCTGACCACCGCCGTGACGCTGCCAACGTTGGCCGTACTGACACTGACCGCGCTGTTCGCGCTGTGTCACGGCCATGCACACGGGATGGAAACGGTCGGCGCGGCGACGCCCTTCGCCGTCGGTTTTCTCACCACCAGCCTTGCCCTGCACCTGACCGGGGGGATGCTGATCCATGCCCTCGGGGCACGGACCGCGCTGTTTGCGCGCAGTATCGGTGGCGCGATCGCACTCAGCGGCGTGTGGCTGCTGAGCTGAAGCCAACACAAGACGGGCCGCTTTCACCTCACGGGGGGGCTGAAAAGCGGCGCACGGGACGGCCCTGCGGCGGGCGCAAGGCGCTTTGCGTGGTCGCGTCAGACCGCCTTGCGCATGGCAACCGGCTGACGCGGCCGCGGGTCGATCAACAGGCTGTCGCCGTCGATCCGCGTCTTCCATGTATCCAGTACCACCGCGTCGTTATCAAGGCAGACGCCGCTGTCCAGGCAATACCGCTCCTTATACAGCGGGGAGGCCACGAACAGGCAGTCGCCCTCGGAGCCGATCAGCCCGCGCGACAGGACGTTGGCCTGCCCCACCGGGTCAAAATTGTCGATCGCGTAGACCCGGCGCTGATCCGGAACATAAAACAGGGCGACCTGACGCTCTTCGACCAGGGCGCAGACCCCGGAGTCCGCGACCAGATCATCGATGTTGCAGACATGGATCCATTGCTGTGCTGCTGGCATGGCTTGTTCTCCTCAATTGGGTTGACCGTAGCGTGTACCGGGCAGCGCCCGGCGTCATGCACCGGGATCAGCCGACCATCACGATCGGCTCTGCCTTCTCTTCCGGACGTGCCGGGCGAATCTGGCCGCGTTCCTCGACGAACACGACATTGCTGTCGGGCTGATCACTGTTGACGAACTGGCGGAACCGCTTCACTGCGTCGGCGTCGTTGACGGTCTTCTTCCACTCGCACTCGTAGGTTTCAACCACGTGCGCCATCTGCCGCTCCAGCTCCTCGGCAACACCGAGGCTGTCGTTGATCACCACATCCCGGAGGTAGTCGAGTCCGCCCTCGAGGTTTTCCATCCAGACGGAGGTACGCTGCAGACGATCGGCGGTGCGGATGTAGAACATCAGTACGCGGTCGATGTATTTGATCAGCGTTTCGCGATCGAGGTCGGTGGCGAACAGATCGGCATGGCGCGGTTTCATACCGCCGTTACCGCAGACATAGAGGTTCCAGCCGTTTTCGGTGGCGATGACCCCGATATCCTTGGACTGCGCTTCGGCGCACTCGCGGGTACAACCGGATACCGCAAACTTGATCTTGTGCGGCGCGCGCAGGCCCTTGTAGCGGTTCTCGATATCGATCGCCAGACCGACGCTGTCATCGACACCGAAACGGCACCAGGTACTGCCGACACAGGATTTGACGGTCCGCACCGACTTGCCATAGGCGTGGCCGGTTTCAAAGCCGGCATCGATCAGGCGACGCCAGATCGCCGGCAGCTGCTCAAGGCGCGCGCCGAACAGATCCACCCGCTGACCGCCGGTGATCTTGGTGTAGAGGTTGTAGTCACGTGCCACCTCGCCGAGCACGATCAGTTTGTCCGGCGTGATCTCGCCACCGGCAATCCGCGGCACCACCGAGTAGGTGCCGTCCTTCTGCATGTTCGCCAGGAAGGTGTCGTTGGTGTCCTGCAGGATCAGGTGTTTGGGGTCGAGTACGTAGTCATTCCAGCACGACGCCAGAATCGAGCCCACCGCCGGCTTGCAGATATGACAGCCTTTGCCGCGGCCATAGCGCGCCAGCAGCTGCTCGAAGCTCTGAATCCCCTCGACCCGGATCAGGTTGTAGAGATCCTGACGCGTGTACGGGAAGTGCTCGCACAGATCGTGGCTGACCTCGACGCCGAGGCTCTCCAGCTCGTGGTTGACGAGGCTGGTCAGCAGCGGCACGCAGCCGCCACAGCCGGTACCGGCCCGGGTCGCCCGCTTGACGTCGGCAACCGAGCAACAGCCGCCGCCGACAGCCCGCTGCACATCACCCTTGCTGACATCATGACAGGAGCAGATCTGCGCCGACTCGGGCAGTGCCGCAACGCCCAGCCCCGCGGCCGGCGCCCCCTCCAGGCTCGGCAGAATCAGCGTTTCCGGATGGGCCGGCAACTCGATCGCATTGAGCATGTACTGCAGCAGTGTGCCGTAGCCCTCGGCATCACCGACCAGTATGGCGCCCAGCAGCTGCTTCTTGTCTGCGCTGACCACCAGCTTCTTGTAAGTGCCGGCACTCTCGTCGAGCCAGGTGTAGTTTTTCGCGCCCGGCGTGCGGCCCTGCGCATCACCGATGGAGCAGACATCGACGCCCATCAGCTTGAGCCTGGTGCTCATATCGGCGCCGGTGAACACCTCCTCCCCGCCGGTCAGCCCGGACACGGCAACCTTGGCCATCGCATAGCCGGGGGCGACAAGGCCGAAAATCCTGCCATCCCACAGCGCACACTCGCCGATCGCGTAGATCTGTGCGTCGGACGTGCGACAGTGGTTATCGATAACGATGCCACCCCGCTCGCCGACCGCCAGCCCGCACGCCCGGGCCAGCTGGTCACGCGGACGAATACCGGCGGAGAACAGCACCAGATCGGTTTCCAGCGTTGCACCATCGGCAAACTCCATCCGGTGCACACAACGCTCGCCATCGACGATACGCTGGGTGTTGCAGCCGGTATGGACCTGCACCCCCAGCGCCTCGATTTTTGCCCGCAGCAGCGCCCCCCCCATGTCATCGAGCTGCACCGCCATCAGCCGCGGTGCAAACTCGACCACATGGGTTTCAAGACCAAGATCGCGCAGCGCCTTGGCCGCTTCCAGCCCCAGCAGCCCGCCACCGACGACGACACCGACGCGACCATTGGCAGCACTGGCCTTGATCGCCTCGAGATCTTCGATGGTGCGATAGACCAGACAGTGCTCACGATCGTGGCCCGGCACCGGCGGCACGAACGGATAGGAGCCTGTCGCCAGCACCAGCTTGTCGTAGCTCAGCGTGGTGCCCTTGTCGGACACGACCAGCCGGTCATCGCGGTTGATCTCGACCACCTTCTCGCCGATCCGCACATCGAGGCCCCAGGCCCGGTACTGATCGATCTGACCCAGCGCCAGATCCTCGGCAGTGCTGCCACTGAACCAGGCACTGAGGTACACGCGGTCGTAGGCCAGCCGCGGCTCTTCGCAGAATACGGTGACGTCGAACGCTGCCATGTGGCCGGAATCGGCGAGACTCTGAAGAAACTGGTGGCCCACCATGCCGTTGCCGACGACGACCAGACGTGTCTTGCTCATGTTTTGCTCCTGTACACCTGTGTTCGGCTCGCCTCGCCCGCTGAATCCGGTTTTCGCGAGCCAGAAACGAAAAAAGGCGCTCATCCATCGGCCCCTGCTGGCAGGTCGCCGATCGATGAACGCCTTCGTTCACTCTGTCTGTTCAGATCCGGGTCACGCCCGGTTGTGTCGTTCCTGTAGCACCTTACATGCCAACTTCACAAGCCATTGATCTATAGAGAGATATGTCGCCACAACACACCGCGCGCCGCCCCTTCACGCACCATGTTGGGGAATCACGCCTCCTGTCAGTGCCATTGCATGGTGCATACGGGACCCTGTCGATACCGAACTGAATATTAATTAATTTCAATCATTTCTGAAATAACATCAATTTAATTCATATTAATGACATCGCATAATGAATCTCGTTCAACACCCAACCGTTAGAGGACGTCATGACCGCACTGCACATACCCGGCTTTTCACGGATCGGTACTCACCGGGAACTCAAGTTCGCTCTGGAGCGCTACTGGCGCGGCGATATCAGCTCACAACAGCTGCAGGAGATGGGGCGCACACTGCGCAGCCGCCACTGGCAGCTGCAGCAGGATGCCGGCCTCGACTGCGTCACCGTGAACGACTTCTCCTTCTATGACCATATCCTCGATCACGTCTGTCTGTTCGGTTTTACACCGGAGCGGTTTGCACAGGGCGCCGCAGACAACGCGCTGGACAACTACTTTCGCATGGCCCGCGGCCGCGCCCCGAGCGGCGAGCCGACCCGCGCGCTGGAGATGACCAAATGGTTCGATACCAACTACCACTATCTGGCACCGGAGCTGGGTCCCGAGACCCGTTTTTCGCTGCACCCGGACAAGCTGCTCGGCGAGATCGATGAGGCGCGGGCACAGGGCTTCATACCGAAGCCCGTGCTGGTCGGTCCGGTCACGCTGCTCTGGCTGAGCCGGGGCGAACAGCGCCTGCGCCACCTGCCGGCGCTGCTGGAGCAGTACTGCGCGCTGCTGAGCGCGCTGGCTGCCCGGCAGATCGAATGGGTGCAGATGGATGAGCCGATTCTGGCACTGGACCTGGACAGTGACTGGCTGCGCGCCCTGACGACCGCCTACCACGCGTTGACCGGCACACGCCCGAAACTGCTGCTGACCACCTACTTCGGCGCCCTTGGGGACAATCTTCAGCGCTGTCTGGCGCTGCCGGTGGACGGTTTCCACTTCGATGCCGTGCGCGGCGGTGCTGAGTTCATCACCGCCGCCGATCTGCTCTCCCCCCGGCAGATCCTGTCGGTGGGCATCATCGACGGGCGCAACATCTGGAAGACCGATCTGAATACAGCACTGGAGCAGCTGCGCCCCGTGCACCGCGTCCTCGGCGAGCGCCTCTGGCTGTCGAGCTCCTGCTCATTGCTGCATGTTCCGGTGACGCTGGACAGCGAACCGACGCTTGATGCCGAACAACGCAGCTGGTTCGCGTTCGCGGTGCAGAAACTGGGCGAGCTGCGCATCCTGCAGCTCGGACTGGAAGGGCATGGCCAGGAAGCGCTGGCCGCCAATGCCGAAGCGATCGCCGCCCGGCGCCGCTCAACCCGGATTCACAAGCCGGCGGTCGCGGCACGGCTGGCCGCCGTCAGCGCCGACGACAGCCGGCGCCGCAGTCCCTACCCACAGCGCGCCCTCGCGCAGCACCGACGCCTGCGGCTGGGCCTGCTGCCCACCACGACCATCGGTTCATTCCCGCAGACAGCGGCCATCCGCGCCGCCCGTGCCGCCTGGCGCCGCGGCGAACTGGACCGGGACAGCTACAACGCCCGGATGCGTGCCGAGATCCGTTACTGTATCGAACAGCAGGAGGCCCTGGGGCTCGACCTGCTGGTACACGGCGAGGCGGAACGCAACGACATGGTGGAGTATTTCGGTGAGCAGCTCGAGGGCTACCTGACCACCGCCAACGGCTGGGTGCAATCGTACGGCTCCCGCTGCGTCAAACCGCCGGTGATCTATGGCGATATCGAGCGCCCCCGCGCGATGACGGTGGCGTGGACCGGCTACGCACAGTCGCTGACCGACAAGCCGGTCAAGGGCATGCTCACCGGACCGGTGACCATGCTGCAGTGGGCGTTTGTGCGCGACGATCAGCCCCGTGCCGACACCTGCCGCCAGATCGCGCTGGCGCTGCGCGACGAAGTCTGCGATCTGGAGCAGGCCGGCATCGCCGCGATTCAGATCGACGAGCCGGCCCTGCGCGAGGGACTGCCGTTGCGCCGTGCCGACTGGCCCGCGTATCTGGCGTGGGCCACCGAGGCGTTCCGACTGACCGCCGGCGGCGTGGCCGACGACTGCCAGATTCACACCCACATGTGCTACTCGGAGTTCAACGACATCATCGAAGCGGTCGCGGCGCTGGACGCCGATGTCATCACCATCGAAACCAGCCGCTCCAACATGGCCCTGCTGGATGCATTCGAGGCGTTTGCCTATCCCAACGAGATCGGCCCCGGCGTCTACGACATCCACAGCCCCAACGTGCCCGGCGTGGCGCAGATGACGGCGCTGATCGAGAAGGCCGCCGCGCGGATTCCGCCGCAGCGGCTCTGGGTCAACCCGGATTGTGGCCTGAAAACCCGTCAGTGGGAGGAGGTCCGCCCCGCGCTGGAACGGATGGTGGCGGCGGCACGTCAGCTGCGCCAACGGCTCGGTTGAGCGGTCGCGCTCAGGCGGTCGGTGCTGACAGCTGCGTCCAGTCGAGACGGCTGCGCCCGCAGGCGATGAACCAGGGATTGATCAGCTCGCGGGGGTCATCGTAGCGCAGCGCAGTACCGTCGAAACGGATCACCGCACCGCCCGCCTCACACAACACCGCCTGTGCGGCGGCGGTATCCCACAGGGATGTGGGGCCCAGCCGCGGGTAGAGATCGGCCATCCCTTCGGCGATACGACAAAACTTCAGCGAACTGCCCACCGCTTCCTGTACCACCGCGCCGTGCTGCTCCAGCCGTTCGATCCAGCTCTGCAGATGGGGGCTCGGATGGGAACGGCTGCGCAGCAGTCGCCAGGGCGTGCCGGGACGGTGCTCGCGCACCTGCAGAGGCTGTACCCTGCCGTCGGCCTCCACCCGCTCGGCACCCAGTCCCCGTGCTGCCTGCCACAGCGTGGCCGTCACCGGGGCATACACCACGCCGAGCACCGGCTCGCCGCGCTCGATCAGCGCGATGTTGACGCTGAAATCGCCGTTGCGCTTGATGAACTCCCGGGTACCGTCGAGCGGGTCGACCAGCCAGTAACGGCCCATCGCATCCGGGCCGGCAAAACCGTCGACATCCTCCTCCGACAGGATCGGTACAGGCGGCGACAGCTGCGCCAGCCGTGCCACGATAATCCGGTGCGCCGCCGCGTCGGCCTCGGTCAGCGGCGAGTTGTCCGCCTTGTGCTCAACACTGAATTCGCGGGCGTACACCTGCATGATCGCAGCCCCCGCCTCCCGTGCGATCTGCGCCACCGCCTCCAGCAGCGCCCGCGACAGCCATTCACTCATGCCGGTACTCCTGTGGCCCGCGCGGCGATCACGCACCGCCCGGGCATTGACCCAAGATTGTTCAACTAATGTACAACTACAATCACCGCAGCGATGCAAGACCTCCTTTCGACGCATCCCGCACAAGCGCACAACCGGTTACACTGTTGCGCCCCTGCGTGCCCCTACGGCACGGGATGCGAGCACAACCGCGCTGACAAGGAGCAGACCATGATAACAAGAAGATGCCTGACGTCCCTGAACGGTAACAGCCAGATGCTGGATGGCGGCGCCATGTTCGGCAACGCGCCCAAAGCGATGTGGCAGCGCTGGTGCGCGCCGGACGAGCACAACCGCATCCGTCTCGGCTGCCGCGCCCTGCTGGTGCAGGAGTATGCCGGCGAGCAGCTGATGCGCAATATTCTCATCGAAGCCGGCGTCGGTGCCTTTTTCAGTCCCGAGATGAAACAGCGCTTCGGCATTCAGGAGTCACACCACTGCCTGCTGGAAAGCCTCGCGGCGCACGGGCTCGGCCATGAAGATATCGATGTGGTGCTGCTGACCCACCTGCATTTCGACCATGCCGGCGGCCTCCTCTCCGCGTGGCAACCGGACCAGCCGCCGCGACTGCTGTTCCCGCGTGCCACCTTCGTCGTCGGCGAGATACAGTGGCAACGCGCCAACGACCCGCACGCCCGTGACCGCGCGTCCTACATTCCCGAACTGGTGCAGGGTCTGGCCGAATCGGGCCGGCTGGAGCTGGTCGAGGAAGGCGCCGGTTACTCGACCACGCTGGGCGAACACTACCCGTTGCACCTCAGCTCCGGCCACACCCCGGGCCAGCTGCTGCCGCAGATCGATATGCCGGACGGCCCGGTGGTGTTCGCCGGCGATCTGATCCCGGGTGTGCCCTGGGTCCACCTGCCGATCACGATGGGCTACGACCGCTTCCCGGAGCAGCTGATCGACGAGAAACGTGCTCTGCTTGAGCAGCTGCTCGACGCCAACGGCCGGCTGGTGTTCACCCACGACCCGGACACCGCCATGGCGCGTGTCCGACGCGATGAAAAAGGCCGTTATGCGGTCAGTGAACAGCTGCCGGCGTTCAGCGCCCTGAGTGCGTAAACAGGCCGCAGCCATGCGCAGGGGGTGGACGGCGGCTCAGGTCAGCCGGTAGTTGCGGCAGGCCACCGGCGGTGGCAACTGACGCTCGCCCAGCGCCTGCAGACACTCCCGTTCCAGCGTGCGTGTCAGCGCATCCAGCGGCAGACCGTTGTCGCCGCTGCCGAACGGCTGTTCCAGCTCCCGACTGAGCTCATCGAGGCCGAAAAAAGCGTAGGCCACGATCGCCGTCAGCAGCGGCGTTGCCAGTCCACTGCCGGCGACCAGGCCAAACGGCAGCAGAAAACAGTAGATGTAACAGATCCGGTGCACCAGCAGGGTGTAGGCAAACGGCAGCGGCGTCGCGGACAGGCGTTCGCAACCGGCCTGAATGTCGCTCAGCGCCACCAGCCGTTGCTCGAAGTTGCGGGCCGTAACCGGGTCCAGACTGCCGTTGCTGACCTCGATGGCGATCTGCTCGCCCATCAGCTGCAGAATGCGGTCGGGACGATTCACCGCGGCCTCGACCGCGGCCACCTCATCCAGGCGCAGCCGCTGACTGGCCGCGGGCATCGGGTCCTGCTCGCGCAGCTGGTCGCGCAGACAGCCGGCAAACGCGATCAGCCGATGCAGGGTCCGCCGGTGGCGTTCACTGTCCTGTCCCCGGTATGCAAGGCTGAGCCGGATCAGACTGCGCCCCTGCACCAGCAACTGCCCCCACAGCCGCCGTCCCTCCCACCAGCGCTCGTAACAGGCGTTGTTGCGAAACCCCAGATACAGCGACAGCGCGACACCGATAAAACCGACCGACGCGATATTGAGCGCCGGAAACAGCGCCGGAAACTGCACATGCACCGCGACAACGAGGGATGACAGCACCGCCACCAGCAGAATCTGCGACATCACGCGGGGCGCGATGGAACCCTGATAGACGAAAAAAAGCGCCAGAAAACCCGGCTTGTCACGCACGATCACGGCACACCTCGACAAGGATCACTGCAATGGAAACGGCCAGCTTAACGCAACCCCTGTAAAGCGCCCAGCGTCGTGTCGCCGCGGGATCTGTGCGCGACATCGCTGAGGCAGGCCACTCCAAAGTAGTAGGCGATTTACTCCCTTCGACCCTTGGTCAGCGCCGTCGCGTTCTGACACCCTGCGACTGACAACAAGAATAGAAATCGAGAGGATGCAGGCATGCAGCGCCTGATGCGCCTGGGTGCGTCGATGCTGCTGATGCTGGCCCTGAGCACCCCGGTGACGGCGCAGGCACGCGTCGACAACGGGCAGTCCCTGCCGGCGCTGATTCAGCAGATTTTCCCCGAAGCCACCGAGATCCGTCCCAAGCAGAGTGATCCGCCGGTCTGGCCGGTGTATCAGGTCACCGAGCTGATCGGCTACGCCTTTCTGTCCGGCGACTACGTGCAGCGGCCCGGCTTTTCCGGCGCCCCCTACCAGCTGCTGATCGGCATCGACCGCGACGGCCTGTACCGCGGCGTGCGCGTACTCGAGCACCACGAACCGATCTTTCTGCACGGCCTCGGTCCCGAGCCGATGCACCGCTTCACCGAGCAATACCCCGGCCTCGACCTGCGCCACACAATCAAGGTCACCAGTGCTTCGGTGCGCAGCAAGCACGCCGGCAGCAACGTCTATATCGACGGCATCACCAAGGCGACCGTATCGGCCATCGTGTTGAACGAAACCGTCATGCTGTCGGCGATTCAGGCCGCTCAGGCCACCGGCCTGATCCCGTACCGCAAGCCACCGGCTCAGGTACGCATGGATCTGCTCGAACGCACCGACTGGGCACAACTGCTCGACCACGGCTGGGTCAGAACCCTGACGCTGAGCGCGCCCGAGGTGGCGCGTGCGTTCGACGCCGATACCGCGGACGCAGCGCTGGAACCGCGCCTTGCGGGCGAGACGTTCGCCCGCGTCCACGTTGCCTACCTGAACCCGCCGACCATCGGCCGCTACTTGCTGGGCGATGAGCATTACCAGCGTCTGATCAACGCCAGGCTCGAGCCCGGCGAGCACGCCGTGCTGGTGATGAACGAGGGGCCCTGGTCGATGCTCGGCGACGATTTCGTACGCGGCACCCCCTCGGATCGTCTGGCCCTGGAGCAGAACGGCGTGCAGGTGGAGCTGCGTGATCTGGACTTCTACCACGTGGTTGATCCGCAGCTGCCAGCGGCGCTGCCGGCGCTGGAGGAGTTCCGGATCTTCGGCATCCAGAGTGGCGCCGGGTTTGATCCGGCCTCGCCCTGGACACTGAAGCTGGTGGTCAGCCGCGAGCAGGGATATCTGCGCCCGCCCGACGTTCGCACCTTCGCTGTCGACTACCAGCTGCCGTCCCGTTTCTTCATCGACAGTGCGCCGGAGCCCGTCGACAACACCCCGCTGTGGCTGCAGATCTGGCAGGACAGTGCGATCAAGATCGCCGTCCTGCTCGCCGGTCTCGTACTGCTCAGCGCGATCATCCTCGGCCACCGCCGGGTGACGGCGGATGCCCGCCGTTTCCGCGTAATCCGCTGGGGCTACCTGCTCTACACACTGATCTTCATCGGTTATATCACCCAGGGTCAGCTGTCGATCACCAATGTGTTCACCATCATCCGTGTCGTCAGCGGCAGCGCCGACGGCTCGGTGCTGATGCTGGACCCGGTGATTTTCATCCTCTGGTGTTATGTGCTGCTGACGCTGCTGCTCTGGGGGCGGGGTTACTTCTGCGGCTGGCTCTGCCCGTTCGGCGTACTGCAGGAGATGGTGGCCGCCGTGGCGCAGACGCTGAAGATCCGCCAGCGCCGCATCCCGTTCCGGGTACACCGGCGCCTCTGGGCGCTGAAGTATCTGATTCTGGCCGGACTGGTCGGCGTCAGCCTGTACTCGCTGGGCAGTGCCGAACGCGGCGCCGAGGTGGAGCCGTTCAAGACCGCCATCACGATGAGCTTCGTGCGGGAGTGGCCGTTCGTGCTGTACGCGCTGGTCCTGCTGGGCGCCGGTCTGTTCGTGCACAAGTTCTTCTGCCGCTACCTGTGCCCGCTGGGCGCCTGCTTCGCCGTGCTCGGCCACTTCCATCTGCTGCGCTGGCTGCCGCGCCGCCGTGAGTGCGGTTCGCCCTGCCAGCTGTGCGCAAACCGTTGCGGCATCCGCGCCATCGAGCCGTCAGGTCGGATCAACTACCGCGAATGTATTCAGTGTTACGACTGCGAGGTGATCTACCGCGACGACCACCAGTGCGTGCCGCTGATCAACGCCCGCAAGGGCAAAAAACGCCCGTCGGGCGTCGACGTCATTGCCCGTGCGTCCTGAGCCGTGCGCTCAGCCCGAACGGCGGCTCGGTATCACGTAGGTGGCCGTGACGTGCGCCACCGGGTCCGGGTCGTCGCCGCAGTGCAGACTGGCTTCGCCAACACCAAGACGGCGCCCGACCTTGAGCATGCGGGCGTGGCAGACCAGATCCGTATCCGCTTTGGGTTTGCTGAGGAAGTTAATGTTCAGGTTGCTGGTCACCGCCATCGGCTCGGCGCCGATCCGGGTTTGCAGCGCCGCGAACAGCGCGACATCCGCCAGCCCCATCATCACCGGCCCCGATACGGTGCCACCCGGGCGCAGGTGCTGCTCGGACACGGTCAGACGCATCGTCGCCGTGCCATCCCCCACGGTTTCCAACTCCCCATACTGGCTCCCCTGCGGAAAATGCTCGGCCAGCGAGGCGCGCAGGGCTGCAACGGAAATCACGGACATGTGGTACCTTCCCCTCTTCGGTTCCATCGTTTGCTGACGATGCTAGCCAGCCTTGCGCGACAACACGATTCCACCTTGGCAGAAGACGCGCAGCGCAAATGGTTGAATATCGAATTTACACGATATACATTTCGAAAATAAACGATATAAAAAGCAATGACTGACACAACTGAACTGGATGCCGTTATCAAGGCCCTGGCCCATCCGGTCCGGCGCCAGATACTGGCATGGCTGAAAGAACCGGAGCGCTGGTTTTCCGAGCAGAGTCATCCGCTGGATTACGGCGTCTGCGCCGGTATGATCGATCGCCTGACCGGGCTGTCGCAATCCACCACCTCGGCCCATCTGGCCACACTCCAGAAGGCAGGACTGGTGGAGACACAGCGGACCGGGCAATGGATCTACTACCGCCGCAACGAGGCCAATATCCGGGCGTTTCTGGAACGGCTCGAACACAGCCTCTGATCCGCGCGCCGCTCTTTCGGCCCTCGCCACACCTGTATGCAAAGGAGATCCCAGACCCATGGCTACACTGTTCGATCCGATCAAGGTGGGCGCGCTTGAGCTGCCCAACCGCGTCATCATGTCGCCGCTGACCCGCTGCCGTGCCGAAGCCGGCCGTGTGCCCGGCGAGTTGATGGTCGAGTACTACCGCCAGCGCGCCGGCGCCGGCCTGATCATCTCCGAAGCCACCAGCGTCACGCCGATGGGGGTTGGCTACCCCGATACTCCGGGGATCTGGAACGACGCTCAGGTCGCCGGCTGGCGGCGCGTCACCGATGCCGTGCATGCCGCCGGCGGTCGCATCGTGCTGCAGCTGTGGCATGTGGGCCGCATCTCGGATCCGATCTACCTCGATGGCGAACTGCCGGTCGCGCCCAGTGCGATTCAGCCGGCCGGCCACGTCAGCCTCGTGCGCCCGGAAAAACCCTACGTGACACCGCGCGCACTGGAAAGCGACGAAATCCCCGCCATTGTGGACGCCTATCGTCAGGGCGCGATCAACGCCCGTGAAGCCGGCTTTGACGGTGTCGAGATCCACGGCGCCAATGGCTATCTGCTGGAGCAGTTCCTGCTCGATGGCACCAACCAGCGCACCGACCGCTATGGTGGCTCGCTGGAAAACCGCGCCCGCCTGCTGCTGGAGGTGACCGATGCGGCGATCGATGTATGGGGGGCCGACCGCGTGGGCGTTCACCTGTCACCGCGCGCGGACGCCCACGACATGTCCGACTCCAACCGGACCGAAACCTACAGCTACGTCGCCCGGGCACTGGGCGAACGCGGTATCGCCTTCATCTGCGCACGTGAAAAAGCCGGGCCGGACAGCCTCGGCCCGCAGCTCAAGCAGCTGTTCGGCGGGGTCTACATTGCCAATGAGCAGTTTGACGGTGCACTGGCCAACGACTGGATCGAATCCGGCAAGGCGGATGCGGTGGCGTTTGGCGTGCCCTACATCGCCAACCCGGATCTGGTCGAGCGGCTGCGCACCGGTGCCGAGCTGAATACCCCGGATGCCAACACCTTCTACGCCTCCGGGCCGCAGGGCTACACCGACTATCCGACGCTGGGCTGAGCCCGCGCGCTCAGCTGTCGACGCTGCGGCGTTCGGTTTCCGGCGCCGCGTACAGCAGACAATCACTGAGCGCGATATCCTTGCGGTGGGTGATCATGAACAGCTTCAACGGCTGCGTCGTGATCAGCCGCCCCTCTTCGATACGAAACCACTCCTCGAGACGGTCGACACCGGACCCGGTGCGCGCACTGAGCCGCGCTCGGCTCTGCTGCGACCCGAGCCAGCCGATAAACGTCCCGCTCGGCGCCGTGCCGAAATTGAAGCGTTCCAGATCCGGCGGCACGGTCAGATCGACCCCCGGCACCGGCCGGGTATCGAACGCGAGAGTGGAGCCGTCAGCCAGCTCCAGCCGCGCCGGGCTGTGATAAAGCTCCAGATGCACGCCGCGGGCCAGTGCCAACACCTGATCGTCGTCGACGTAGCGCATCAGCCCCTCGAAGGCGATGCGATCCGCACGGCGATCGCCGGCGCCGCCGCACTCCACGGTAACGATAGGCCGCTGCGGCCGGCTCAGCTCCATCAGCGCGCCCAGCTGCAGATCCGTCACCACCAGATGCTGGGTAAACAGCGACACCAGCGCCTCGTGGCGACTGTCCTCGTGGGCGACGACACCGAACGCGGGCCCCGCACCGGAAGTGTTGTGAATATCGATCAGGCATTCCGGCCGGTACACGTCCAGCAGCTGTAAGAGACGTTGCGCGATGCGGCCGGGGCGGTCATCGAACGGCGGCCGAAAACAGCGGTTCTGATCGCGCTCGCCCGGCAGGTAGCGGTGCTGAAACAGGCGTTCGTGCAGCGCGGTTTCCACCGCCGGAATAAAACAGAGCAGATCGACCACCGGCTCATGGCCGGAGCGCAGAAACCGGTGCAGTGCGCGCACGCCGGACGGCTCATTGCCATGCAGCAGCGTGCAGACGGCGCGGCAACGACTCGAGTCGCGTCCCGGCACGATGATCAGCGCCGCACCGCCGAGCTGGTTCAGAAACGTCTCTTCATCGGCCGCCCAGCTGCCGGGCCGGGGTGCCTCGATGATCCTGATCGGATCGCTGTCGATACTCACGGCATATCCTTCCATTGCGCCACCGGCAGGTTGCGCCGGCTGTTCTCCATATACTGACGGACCATCCGACTCAGGGCCAGATGGCGCTTCTCCGAGCGCTGCAGCCGCGCAAACTGCCGCAGCTGCCAGTTCGCACCACTGGTCCCGGCCTCGAGCCGTTCCTCAATCACACCCAGATAATGATCGCGATCGCGCTTGTAGACACCGATCCGCTCCAGCCCCTCGGCCGCGGTGGGCAGCAACCGCTGCGCCAGTTCGGCAACGCTGATCTCATCAAACCCGCCGCCCTGCTCGCGGGGCCAGAACAGCCGCGCCGTTCGTCCCTCCTGCGCCGCCCGGTAGAAGTTGTAGACCAGCGTCTGATAGGGCATCGCGGCGACCAGACGCGCCATCTGCGGCGCCAGCCCCTCGCTGAGCCCGATCAGAAACGCCGCATTGGCCATCATGTCGCAGGCGGTCGGCCCCGCCGGCAGCGCCCGCAGCTCGATCCGCAAATGACCACCATCGACAGGATCGTAGATCGCCCGGTTCCATGGCCAGACCGTGCCCTGATGCAGCTGCAGCTCCGACAGCTGCGGCGCCTTGCCCTGCTTCAGCACCCTGGCCGGGTCCTCCTGCTCGCAGATCGGCAGCAGCGGCGGGTGCAGGTAGACATTTTCGGCGAACAGCTCATGGATACCCTCGCGCACCCAGCCATTGCCCAGATCCACCCGTGATGGCAGGTGCGCATCGCGCAGGTCGCGGGTGTAACCGTCGATGGCATGCTTGAACAGCGGTATCCGCGTCTCGTGCCACAGCCGTCGCCCGAGCATGAACGGCGAGTTGCAGGCGATACCCAGTGCGATCGGCGTGGCCAGCTGCACGGCGTTGAAGGTGCGTGCATAGTCCGCCGGATTGACGCGGTAATGCAGCTGCAGCGATGTATTGGCGCCCTCAAGGGTGAGATCGCGGGAGCGCAGTTCCACCGGCTCTTCGCCATTGATACGAATCGAAAACAGCTTGCCGCGCAGGTCCGCCAGACGTTGGGTCAGACAGTGGTAGCGCTGCAGATCGGTCATATTGCGCGGCCCGAAGTCGCGCCGTTTCAGCGTCGGCAGGATGCCGATCGGCATCACCTCGGCAGCGAACGGTTGCGCGGCTGTATTCAACGCCGCAAGGGCATCGACGATCTGTTGCTCGGTGGCGGCAAACGGGCGCCCGCGCACCGGCACCGGTGACAGGTTGTATTCGAGGTTGTAGCGGTTCAGTTCCAGCGTCACCTGCGGATCGTCGAGCGCGGACTGAATCTCGACGTTGCAGCCCACCGGACGGCCATTGGCGTTGACGATATAGAGTTCGAGTTCGGCGCCAAAGGTGGCCGGCCCCTCACCAAACCCCGGTTGGGCGAGCAGTTTGGCAAAGGCGTCCAGATCGCTCTGCAGTTTTGCCTGAAAGCGCTGAATCGAGCGCGCCGAATAGCTGGCGCGGCTGATCGACCGTCCCATCGCCCCTCCTTATTCCGTCTGCGCCGGTGGGGCAGCGACGCCGGTGCCGCTTGCACCCGCGCGCTGGCAGGGCAGACAACGAACCGGGCCGCCTGCTGGCGCCATGCCTCCACCTGAAACCGGGCACGCCTGATCTCAGGATGGCACATCGGCGCCAGTTCTCAACCCGCGCACGGGGGGGCGATCAGAGCGTGGCGAGCTGCAGAAACGGGGTCAGCACCCGGTAGAGGTTATGGGCATCATGGCTGCCTGCCAGTTCGCGAATCGAGTGCATCGCAAACTGGGGCACGCCGATATCCAGCGTCGGTACCCCGAGCTCCGCTGCCGTGATCGGGCCGATGGTGCTGCCACAGGCCATGTCGGCGCGCACCACGAACGCCTGCACCGGCACCTGCTGCTGCTCGGCCAGATGGCGGAACAGCGCACTGGTCTCGCTGTTGCTGGCGTAACGCTGGTTGGCGTTGAGCTTGATGACCGGACCGGCATTGAGCAGCGGACCATGGTTGTCATCATGCTTGTCGGCAAAGTTCGGATGGACGCCGTGGGCGTTATCCGCCGAGATCAGCATCGATGCGGCCAACGAACGATGGCGCGCGTCCGGGTCGGGCAGCAGACGCTCAAGCCACTGCTTCAGCATCGGTCCCTGCGCACCGGCGGCACTCATGCTGCCGACCTCCTCATGGTCGTTGCAGACCAGCACCTGACCGGGCCCCGGCTGCGCATCGAGCAGGCTGCGCAGACCGATGTAGCAGCTGAGCAGGTTATCGAGCCGTGCCGAGGCGATAAATTCCTGCTCCAGCCCGATCAGGGCGGCACGCTGGCAGTCATAGAAGCACAGCTCATAGTCGAGCACCTGCGCCACCGCACTCTGCCCCTGCTCGCTGAGCCGGCGCGCCAGCAGTTGCCGGAAGTCCGGCTTCTTATCGGCCTGCCCCAGCAGGGCGGGCAGATAGGTCTGGGCGTTGATGGTGCGGCTGCTGTTGGCTTCGCGATCGAGATGGATCGCCAGGCTCGGAATCGTTGCGATCGGCCGTGCAAAGTCGATCAGCGAACTGTGCAGGTCGCCGCTGGCATCACGCCAGCTGACGCGCCCGGCCAGCGACAGATCGCGGTCGAACCAGGGGTTGAGCAACGCGCCGCCGTAGACCTCGACACCGAGCTGGAAATACCCCTTGCGATGCAGCTCCGGCTGCGGCTTGACCCGCAGACAGGGCGAATCGGTATGGGCGCCGATCAGACGCCAGCCGTTGAGCTCAGCGCCGGCGACCGGCTGCCGCCAGGCGATGATCGAGGAGCCGTTGCGGACGATGTAATAGCCCTGCCCCGGCAGACACTGCCAGCTGGCGCGCTCGTCCAGTCCCACAAAGCCCGCCGCATCCAGCCGCGAACGCATCGCTTCGACCGCATGCCACGGCGTCAGCGAGCGGTCGAGAAAGTTCAGCAGATCTTCATTGAACGCGTTCAGATTCATTCTATTCTCCAGCCGCGGGGGCGTTGGGACTTTCGACATCGAGCAGCTCGACCCGGAAAATCAGCGCCGAGTTGGCGGGGATCATCACCGACGGACTGCGCGCGCCGTAGGCAAGATCAGCCGGCAGGTACAGTATCCGCTCACCGCCAACCTTCATGTCACGCAGACCTTCGGCCCAGCCCTTGATCACCTGATCGAGCGGGAAGCGGGCCGGCTTTTCGCGTGCGTAGGAGCTGTCGAACACCTCGCCATCGATGCGCCGCCCCTCGTAATGCACGACCACCACATCGCGCGGACCGGGCGAGGCACCCTCCCCTTCGCGGATGATCTTGTACTGCAGCCCGGACGGTTTCACCTGAACACCCGGCTGCTGCGCGTTTTCGGCCAGAAAGGCATCACCGGCACGCCGGGTTTCATCGTTCAGCGCCTTGTCGATCAGCTGCTGACGAAAACGTGCTTCTTCCGGATCCTCGCCGCACCCGGCGAGACCCACGGCAAGCATCAGACACAGAATCCAGCGGTTGGACCGTTTCATCCCTACTCCTTATCACTCACTGCGGGCGATTTTACATTAGAAGGTGCGCTGACTACACTCGAACCCCTTACTCGGCGGAACCTGGCAGCCTGTCGGCTGGTCTCAGGTATTAATTGAAACACCAGGAGCCCTCCTCTTCCGATGAGCATCCGTGCCCGGCTTCTTGCCTTCGTTGTCTCCGTTTGCACCCTCCTGAGCGTCAGCCTGCCGGCACAGGCACGCCTCGAAGCAGACCCGATCTACCACCAGACCCTGCTCGATGTGATCTCCACACTGCAGAGCGGCCACTACAACCAGATCGCGCTCGACGATGCGCTGTCGAGCTCACTGCTCGATCGCTATCTGGAGCGCCTGGACCCGACCCGCAGCTTCTTTTACGCCGCGGACATCCGCGAGTTCGAAGCCTACCGGACAACGCTGGACGATCAGATTCGCGCCGGCGACCTCAGCGCCGCCTACGCCATCTACAACCGTTTTGAAGAGCGCAATCTGGAGCGCCTCGACTACGTCATCAACCGCCTCGAGGATGACAGCGTGGTGTATGACTTCACCGTCGACGAATCGATCGACCTTGAGCGTGAGAACGCCCCCTGGCTGGAGACGGAAGCCGAGATGGAGGATCACTGGCGCAAACGGGTCAAGAACGCGCTGCTGAGTCTGAAGCTGGCAGACAAGAGCCTCGACGACGCCCGCGAGGTGCTGCTCAAGCGCTACCGCTCGCAGAAACAGCGCGCCGAACAGGCCAAGAGCGAAGACGTGTTCCAGACCTACGTCAACGCACTGACCGCCGAGTTCGACCCGCACACCCAGTACTTCTCGCCGGTCAATGCCGAGAGTTTCCAGATCAACATGAGCCTGTCGCTGGAGGGCATCGGCGCCGTGCTGCAAAGCCAGGATGAGATGACCAAAATCGTCAGCCTGGTACCGGCCGGCCCGGCCGAGAAGAGCGGCCAGCTCAAGCCCGCCGACCTGATCGTCGGCGTCGCACAGGGTGAGGACGGCGAGTTCGAAGATATCGTCGGCTGGCGTCTGGATGACGTGGTACAGCTGATCCGCGGCCCCAAGGACACGGTCGTACGGCTGCAGATCATCCCCGCCGACGCCCCGGACCAGACCGTGCGCAAGACCGTGCGGCTGGTACGCTCCAAGGTCAAGCTCGAGGAGCAGGCCGCCAAGAGCCGCGTGCTGGAACTCGAGCGCAACGGACGCAGCCACAAGGTCGGCGTCATTACGATCCCGGCGTTCTATATCGACTTTGCCGCACTGCAGAAGGGCGACCCCAACTACAAGAGCACCACGCGCGATGTCCGCAAGCTGATCGACGAACTGAAGCAGGAGCAGATCGAAGGCCTGATCATCGATCTGCGCGATAACGGTGGCGGCTCCCTGCGTGAAGCCAACGAGCTGGTCGGCCTGTTTATCAGCCGCGGGCCGACAGTGCAGATTCGGGATCCGGACGGCCGCGTCGATATCCTCGGCGACTTCGATCCGGACGTGGCCTGGAACGGCCCGCTGACCGTTCTGGTCAACCGCCTGAGTGCGTCCGCATCGGAGATCTTCGCCGGTGCCATTCAGGACTACGAGCGCGGCCTCGTCGTCGGCAACCGTACCTTCGGCAAGGGCACCGTACAGGTGGTGCAGCCGATCGATCACGGCCAGCTGAAGATGACCCACTCCAAGTTCTATCGTATCTCCGGCGACAGCACCCAGCACAAGGGCGTGGTGCCGGACATCGAGCTGCCATCGCTGTACGACGAAAACGAAATCGGCGAAAGCGCGCTGGACGCGGCACTGCCGTGGGATCAGGTCCGCCCGGTCCGCTATGGCCGTTTCCCCTCGCTCGACAGCCTGATTCCCGAACTGATCGCGCGTCACGAACAGCGCACCCGTAACGACCCCGACTTCCGCTTCATGGAGGCGCAGATCAGTCATCTGCGCGAGCGCAAACGCAGCAGCCGGGTACCGCTCAACGAGGCGCAGCTGAAACGGGAACGCGACGAAGCGGAAAGCTGGCTGCTCGAGCAGGAGAACGCGCGCCGCCGGGCCAAGGGACTCGAGCCGGTGGAATCGCTGGCTCAGCTCGACGACTCTCTGCCGCGGGATGCACAGGGCCGCGCCATCGACCCGGATGCGGAGGCGATCCTGCATGAAAGCGGTGCGATCCTGCTTGATATGATCAGTCTGGCCGGTCGTCAGGCCACCGCGCAGAGCCGTCTGACACACTGAAGGATCACTGCATGAAAGTCGGCAAGACCTCGCTGATACTGTTGATCGCCGTTCCGGTCGTGCTCGCCTCGCTTGGGGCGGCAGTCTACTTTTTCTGGGACTCGCTGCAGGCCCAGCACGAAGCCAACAACCAGGTACTGGAAAAGTTCGGCTTCGAGATCATGCCGGTCAGCCCCTACACCGAATCCAAGGGCGTACTGGGGCAAAAGCAGGTGCCGGCCACCTTTGCCGAGGATGAACTGACCCCGGTCGAAAAAGTGATTCACGGGCTGCTGCAGGACCGCGACCAGCTGTTGGAGGAAAACACCGCGCTGGAGCAGAAAGTGGCCGAACTCGAGGAGCAGATCGCGGCGCTCGAGCAGTACAAGGCGCTCAACGAGCAGTTCGCGCCGGAAACGCTGGAGCAGGAGATGACGCGCACCCACGAGGAGCTGAAACAGCTGCTGCGCGATCTGCCGGAAGCCAGCCGCTACTCCAACTTCTGGATCGAGATCATGGCCACGGCGGCGCTGAACGAGTACCGCCGCTTTATCGATGCCAACCGTCTGATGCTGGACAGCGCCAGCCGGGCACAGCTGATCCGGGAAGATCTGGTGACCTACGGTTTCTGCGTTGGCAACGCCATCGAGCTGGCTGCCAACTCCGCCGACGAAGCGCGCATGATCGCGCGCTGGTTCGACGATCCGAGTTCCACCCGCCTGTCGGACGCGCTCAAGGCCGATCTGGAGATCGTACTGCCGCCCTGCCGCATCCCGCTGCGCCAGAAACTGAGCGCCAAACTGGCCAGCAGCGCCGCCGGTTGACTTTTCCCCCGATCAGGTGCATCCGCCGCTGTTCATCCGGCAGCCAGGTCTGTATAATTTTGCAACTTTATCATTCGCCCCTCACCTACGTCAGCGCGGTGGCGGGCGGGTGAGTATCGATAACCGACCCTGTATAGCTGACGATACAGGCTGGCAAGCTGCCTCTGGCAGCACAATAATAGGACATTTTCATGAGCGAAAGCTTTGCTGAACTGTTTGAAGAATCCCTGCAAAACGTTGCGATGACTCCGGGCACCCTGGTCATGGGTGAAGTTGTCGATATCGACAGCGACTGGGTTACCGTGAACGCTGGCCTCAAGTCTGAAGCCGTTATCCCGCGTTCACAGTTCGTCAACGATGCCAACGAACTGGAAATCTCCGTCGGCGATACCGTCAAGGTCGCCCTGGAAGCAGTTGAAGATGGCTTCGGTGAAACCCGTCTGTCCCGCGAAAAGGCGAAGCGTGCCGAAGCATGGGAAGTTCTGCAGACGAAATTTGAAGCTGAAGAGACCGTCAAGGGTTACATCTCTGGCAAGGTCAAAGGCGGCTTCACTGTCAGCATCAACAACATCCAGGGCTTCCTGCCGGGCTCTCTGGTAGACGTTCGTCCGATCCGTGACGTTGAGCACCTGGAAGGCAAAGAGCTGGAATTCAAGCTGATCAAGCTGGATCCGAAGCGCAACAACATCGTTGTTTCCCGCCGCGCCGTGCTGCAGGAAGCTAACAGCGCCCAGCGTGAAGAGCTGCTGGCCACTCTGGAAGAGGGTCAGATCGCCAAGGGTTACGTCAAGAACCTCACCAACTACGGTGCGTTCATCGACCTGGGTGGCGTTGACGGCCTGCTGCACATCACCGACATGGCGTGGAAGCGTATCTCTCACCCGAGCGAAATGCTGACTCCGGGCGACGAGATCACCGTCAAGATCATCAAGTTCGACAAGGAAAGCGGCCGCATCTCCCTGGGTCTGAAGCAGCTGTCTGCTGATCCGTGGGATGACATCAAGGCGCGCTACCCGGCCGGTACCAAGGTTGCTGCTCGCGTCACCAACCTGACCGACTACGGTTGCTTCGCGTCCATCGAAGATGGCGTTGAAGGTCTGGTACACGTGTCCGAAATGTCCTGGACCAACAAGAACATCCACCCGTCCAAGATCGTTCAGATCGGCGACGAGGTAGAAGTGATGATCCTGGACGTCGACGAAGAGCGTCGTCGTATCTCCCTGGGTATCAAGCAGTGCACTGCCAACCCGTGGGTATCCTTCTCTGAGCAGTACGCTGCCGGCGACCGTGTCAGCGGCACCATCAAGACCATCACCGACTTCGGTATCTTCGTTGGTCTGGACAACGATCTGGACGGTCTGGTGCACATGTCCGACATCTCCTGGGATGCGGATCCGGAAACCGCTCTGCGTCAGTTCAAGAAAGGTGAAGAAGTCGACGCGGTTATCCTGTCGATCGACGCCGAGAAGGAGCGCATCTCTCTGGGCATCAAGCAGCTCGCAACTGATCCGTTCAGCGAGTACCTGGCTGCTCACCCGAAAGGCTCCATCGTCTCTGCTCCGGTCAAGAGCGTTGATGCCAAGGGCGCTGTAATCGATCTGGCTGACGGCATCGAAGGCTACCTGAAAGCCTCTGAGATCGCCGCTGAGCGCATCGATGACGCAACCACCGCCCTGTCCGTAGGCGACACAGTCGAAGCGAAGATCACCGGTGTGGACCGCCGCAACCGTGCGATCAACCTGTCTGTTCGCGCCAAGGACCAGGCTGAAGAGAAAGAAGCTCTGAACGCCGTGCGCAACCAGGAAGTCGAAGTGGCTGGTCCGACCACCATCGGCGACCTGATCAAGCAGCAGCTGGCCAGCCAGAAAGACTAAGTCTTTCATCAGGCACTAAAAAAGAGCGCTTCGGCGCTCTTTTTTGTACCCGTCCGGCAGACGATTCGCCCTTCGGCACGCCGGCCCGGCGCACGCCCTCAACTGTCATCGACGATGAAGTTGATCAGCTCCTCTTCGTGAATCTCGTTATCACGCACTTCGTAATAACTCAGTACCGAGGCGTTGGCGCGGATGACGCTCTCCCTATCGCCGCTGACCAGCGGATGCCACTCCGGCAGATCCTTGCCTTCATGAACCAGCCGGTAGGCGCAGGTCGGTGGCAGCCACTCGAACGCCTCCACATCCTCCGGCGCCAGCTTGATACAGCTGGGCACCAGCTGGCAGCGGCGCTGATATTCGGTGCAGTGGCAGTTGTCCAGATCCAGCAGATGACAGACCACGGTGGTGTAGAACACCTCCTGCGTATCTTCGTCCTCCACCTTGTGCAGACAACAGAGGGCGCAACCGTCGCACAGCGACTCCCACTCCGCCGGTGTCATTTCGCGCAGTGTCTTGCGGCGCCAGAACACTTCCTGCGACACGCTCAGCGTACCCCGCTCACGGGACGGTCCTGATACAGATCGAGCAGATATTCCTCTTTCGGCGGCGGCATCTGCAGGAAGTAGCCTTTCTCTTCGATGCCTTCAAGCACCTTGCTGGCCTCGACCCGAGCCAGCTTGCGATCCGCCTTCAGCGGCATGTCCATGACATGCTGCGGCTGACCAAACATCTCCAGCAGCGGTTCTGGCACGCGGCTCAGCGCGTCGCGCTTGTCGACGTAGAGATACATCTCGTCCTTGCGCGGGCTCTTGTAGATACTGCAGATCTTCATCTCATGTCTCTTGTTCGAATTCGTTCAGACGGGCGATCAGACGATCCCCCACCAGCGGCCTGCGCCAGCCCGACAGGCTCGGCGGCAGACTGTACTGTCCGGTTTCATCCCGGGTTTGAATCAGGGCATCGATGTCACGCTTGCGCAGCAACACCTCCACCGCGATATCGATCTCGTCCGCAACCTGACGACCGATCGCCTTCAGCGCCTTGATGCGCTTGTTCCAGGCGTAGTGCAGCGGGCGCTGGATCGGTGCCGGCGGATTCTCCGCCGCCGACTGTTCCGCCCCGGCCAGACAGGCCAGAATCGCCTCACCGTCCTCCCGCACCACGCGTCGGCGCAGCTCGGGCACCCGATTCAGCTCCTGCAAAGTCGTCGGCCAGCGTTCGATGATCGACAGCAGATGCTGGTTGCGCAGAATACGGTTGCGCGGGATATCACGGGCACGACACGCCTGCTCGCGCCAGGCCGTCAGATCTCGCAGGCCGGCCCGCTTCACGTCGGAGATATTCCACACCTGACTGAAGCGCTGATAATAGCTCCAGCCCTGCGGGTCGGTATCGATGACGGCTCGACGCTGCTCGGCACACTCCTCGGCAACCCAGGCGAGCCGGCCCGACTGCTCCAGCTGCGCACGCAGCTGCAGGGCAATCGCCGGCAAATAAGCCACATCGAGTGCCGCATACAGCTCCTGCTCCGGGCTCAGCGGGCGCTGCAGCCAGTCGGACGTGGTTTCCCCCTTGCCGATCTGAACGCCGAGCGCATGATCGACCAGGCGCTGCAACCCCATACTGAAGCCCCAGCCGGCGAAGGCCGCCGCGATCTGGGTATCGAACAGCGGTTCGGGCAGCACGCCGTAGCTGTTGAGCATCAGTTCCAGATCTTCGCTGCCGGCATGCACGACCTTGAGCACGCGCTCATCGGCCATCAGTTCGACAAACGCGCTGAAATCCTCGATGGTCAGCGGATCGATCAGGTAGCACTGCTGCGCATCCGCCAGCTGAATCAGACCCGGGCGCGGGTAGAAGGTATCCACCCGCATGAATTCCGTATCCAGCGCCACCATCGACAGCTGCCGCCATCGGGCGCAGCAGTCGGCCAGCGTCGCACTGTCCCGGATCCAGCACGGCTGCTGCGCCGATTGTTCCAGTTGACGCCAATCCCAGTCCGCGAGCGCTTGGTTCATGTACGTTCCTTATCGCAGCGACCGACGACCGGCCAGCGCATGCGCCAGCGTACCGCCATCGACGTATTCCAGCTCCCCCCCCACCGGCACACCGTGTGCGATGCGGGTGATGCGAACCGGATCATCTTTGAGCTGCTCGACAATGTAGTGGGAGGTCGCCTCCCCTTCCACGGTGGGGTTGGTCGCCAGAATCAGCTCCTTGACCTCGCCCTGAGAGACGCGCTCGACCAGCTGGTCGATGCCCAGCGCATCGGGGCCGATCCCATCGATCGGAGACAGGTGCCCCTTGAGCACGAAATAGGTACCGTTGTAGCCCCCGGTCTGCTCGACGGCGAGCATATCCACCGGCGACTCCAGTACGCACAGCAGCGAACGGTCACGCGAGGCGCTGGCGCAGATCTCACAGACCGGGTCTTCCGACAATGTGCGGCATTCGCTGCACTCGCCGATATTCTCCACCGCCTCCACCAGCGCCTGCGACAGCGTCAGCGCGGCATCCCGCTCCCGCTCCAGCAGGTGCAGCGCCATCCGCTGGGCCGACTTGGGGCCGACACCGGGCAGACAGCGCAGCGCGCTGATCAGATTCTGAAGTAACGGACTGAATGCCATATCAGAACGGCATCTTGAAGCCCGGCGGCATACCCATGCCGGCGGTCAGACTGGACATCCGCTCCTGAGTATTGTGCTCGATCTTGCGCACGGCATCGTTCACCGCCGCGGCGATCAGATCTTCGAGGATCTCCTTCTCCTCTTCCATCAGGCTGTCATCGATCGACACCTTTTTGACATCGTGACGACCGTTCATGACGATGCTGACAAGGCCGGCGCCGGACTCGCCGGTGACCTCGGCGTTGGCGATCTCTTCCTGCGCCTTCTGCATCTCTTCCTGCATCTTCTGGGCCTGCTTCATCAGGTTCCCCATGCCTTTCATCATCTCCGGTACCTCTTCAATTACAAAAACCGTTATTGCACGAAAAGCTGTCTTACGACGGATCTATGGGTATGACAGATTCTTCTTCAATATGTGCCCCGAACTGCTCGATGATCTGCTGCACCAGCGGATCGTTGCGCAGCGCCATCACCGCCTCGGCCTTGCGCTCGCGACGGCGACGCTCGGCATACTGCGCGGGCGTCTCCCGGGTCTGCGGCGCCTCGCGAAACTCGACCGATATCCCGGCCCCGAAGCGCTGACCGAGCGCATCGGCAATACGCCCGCGCTGCGTCTCGTTCAGCATCGCATCCTGCTCGGCGGTGTAATGGAAACAGAGCGTGCCATCCGTCACCTGTTCCAGCGACAGGGCCCGCGCAAGGCTGTCGGTCATGCCCGCCAGCCCCAGCGTCGTCACCAGCGTGACCCAGTGTTCAGGGGCCAGTTCAGCCAGCTGTTGCGGCACGGATTCCGGCGGCTTAGCCAGAGCAACCGTGTCGGCAGCGACGGCCGCTTCGGGCTGCACCACGGCCTGCGACTGCAGCGCCGTATTGCCCATCAGCGCATTCGACTCGGCTACTGGAGCCGGAGCCGGAGCCGGAGCCGGAGCCGGACGAGGTTCAACGGCCCGCACCGCGGGCGCAACCGCAGGCTCAGGCTTTTTTGCCGGAGCGCTCGCCTCCATCGAGGCGACATCGTATTCATCCCAGGGCGGCGGCTCATCCATCATCGGCGGCTCATCCATCGCTGCCGGCGCCGGCGCAGCGGGTGCCGACGCGGGCGACGAAACCGCGGGTGCCGGTTCCGGGGCGTGCGCAGCCGGTGCCGCGGATGGCACTGCGGGCACTGCAGGCGTTGCTGTCGCCTCAGCGGCTCGCGCCGATACCGATGCCGAATCGGTTGTGGCCGACATATCGGCCGCCGCGTGTGATGGCGGTGCCACCGGCGCCACCGCTGCACCGGCCGGACGGAACGCCAGCATTCGCAGCAGGATCATCTCCAGTCCCTCGCGGGCATGCGGGACATAGGGCAGATCCCGACGCCCGGTCACCGCGATCTGGTAATACAGCTGCACATCCTCGGCGCGCATTTTCGCCGCCAGCGCGCGCACCTGCTCCAGATCGCCAAGACTGTTATCCACCGCTTCAGGCACGGCCTGCGCCAGCGCGACCCGGTGCAACAGGCTGATCAGCTCACCCAGTACGCTGGCATAATCGGGCGAAAAACCGGCCAGCTCGGCGCTGGCGGCCAGCACCTCGGCCCCGTTCTGACTCGCCACCGCATCGAGAATCCGATAAACAAGGCGCTGATCGATGGTGCCAAGCATCGCCCGCACATCGTTTTCATTGACCTCACCGGCACCGAACGCGATCGCCTGATCGGTCAGACTCAGGGCATCACGCATCGAGCCATCGGCAGAGCGTGCCAGCAGCCACAGCGCCGGCTCTTCAAAGCGGATCTGCTCCGCCTCCAGCACGTGGCGCAGATGACTGACAATCCGCTCCGGGATCAGATTTTTCAGGTTGAATTGCAGACAGCGCGACAGCACCGTCACCGGCAGCTTTTGGGGGTCGGTCGTCGCAAGCAGGAATTTGACGTGGGGCGGCGGCTCTTCAAGCGTTTTCAGCAACGCATTGAACGAGCTGTTGGAGAGCATGTGCACCTCGTCGATCAGGTACACCTTGAAGCGACCGTGCGTCGGCGAGTACTGCACGTTTTCGAGCAGCTCGCGGGTGTCCTCCACCTTGGTGCGCGACGCCGCGTCCACCTCGATCAGGTCGACAAAACGCCCTTCGGCGATCTCACGACAGGCCGTGCACTGGCCACAGGGTTCAGAGGAGACGCCCTGCTCGCAGTTCAGCGACTTGGCGAACAAGCGTGCGATCGATGTCTTCCCCACGCCTCGGGTGCCGGTAAACAGGTAGGCGTGATGCAGACGATCGTCGTCAAGCGCGTTCACCAGCGCCTTCAGGACATGCTCCTGCCCTACCATTTCCTGGAAACGGCGGGGCCGCCATTTCCGTGCCAGAACCTGATAGCTCATCGTGCCTCGTTCCGCTCGCGTCTGTTCGTTGTGCAAGGGGCAGATAGTAGCACGAGAGCCCCTGCATTCGTTAGACGCTTCGCTATCGGCAAATTGCGACTATTCTCTAATGGCGGGGCAAGACCCCGACACTAGTATGGGTAAGAAAGTCCTTGTCAGACCTGTCCGCGGCACAGTGCCGCGCGCCGGTGCAGTAAAAAAAGGTTGCCGATGCTTGCCAACCCAGCTGGAGCCAACGGGACAGTCCCCGCGGGAGCCGATACGATCGCCCCGGAAGAACTGATCAACAAACTGGCGATCCCCGCGTTCGTCATCGATCGACATCACGTCATCACCCACTGGAACCAGGCACTGGCACACCTGACCGGTCTGGGTGCCGAGCAGATGGTCGGCACCTCCAACCAGTGGATGCCGTTCTATTCCCACCCGCGGCCGACGCTGGCGGACCTGATCATCGACCACGCCCACACCGAACAGCTGGAGCAGTTCTACCCGGCCAAGTACCACGCATCGAAACTGATTCAGGGTGCCTGGGAGGCGGAGGATTTCTTCCCGGAGATGGGCGCGCAGGGCGAATGGCTCTCCTTCACCGCCGCGCCGCTGCTGGACCAGAATCAACAGATCGCCGGAGCGATCGAGACACTGGTCAGCATCAGCGCCCGCAAACAGGCCGAGCACAAGCTGCGGGAAAGCGAAAAACGCTACCGTCGCCTCAGTGTCACCGACGATCTGACCCAGCTCTACAACGCACGCCAGCTGCGCCGGGAGGTCGAGCACCAGATCAAGCTCTGTACCCGCTACGATCAGCCGATGGCGCTGGCGATGTTTGATCTTGACCACTTCAAGGAGGTCAACGACACCCACGGCCACCTGTTCGGTGATGAAGTGTTGCGCGGCTTCGGCAGCATCATCCGCAACAATCTGCGTGAATCGGATACCGGCTTTCGCTACGGCGGCGAAGAGTTCATTCTGCTGATGCCGTTCATCGACGAACAGGCGGCGATGCAAGCCGCGCAGCGT
Organism: Marinobacterium sp.; assembly: GCA_030602245.1. Lineage (GTDB taxonomy): Bacteria > Pseudomonadota > Gammaproteobacteria > Pseudomonadales > Balneatricaceae > Marinobacterium_D. Next base: position 171,889 of record JAUWAC010000002.1, on the reverse strand, counting down.
ATCCACAACGCGTTCGTCAACACCCGCTTCACGACACCCGGTGAGCAGTCGCTGTCACTGACGGTCAGCGCGGGCGTCACCCGACTCTATCCGCACGACGACTACGACAGTCTGCTGCAACGCGCAGACGCCGCCCTGTACGAGGCCAAGAACAGCGGACGCAATCAGATTGTGCTCAGTCGTACCGAACAGCAGAAAAAAAGCGGAAAGAAGTGAGAGAAACTGGGGGCGACTCCACCAGCCTGACATCCCGGCACACGAATCGGCCGCTGTGGCTGCTCCCTTCCGGGCCTGACCAGGTTCACGGCGTATCGTTGCGAGAGGACCGGCAGAGCCGCCATAACGCGGCTTTGCGCCTTATCCCGGGCCGCACTGGACGTGTACAACCCGAAACAGGCGCGCAGTATAAGCAGCCCGGCAGGCGATTGCAAACGGCATGTTTCAGCCCCGCCCCAGACGCTCGACAATGCCGCTGGCCACCGCCTTGAGCAGCGGTTCCTCACGCACCACCTGCGGCAACGGTCGACACAGCCGCAGCGCCTCAACGCCGGTACGTGCAGTAAACAGCCCGGCCCCCAGCCCCTGTCCGGCCCGCGCCGACAACGTCGACGTCAGCGAACTGCCCAGCGCCGCCGAGCCGGCATCGATCGCCATTTCACTGGCGCCGGCAAACGCCAGACTGTGCAGCACGCGCCGCAACAGCGCCCACTGCGCCGCGGCGCCGGGTGCAATACCGTAGATCGCCGCGATCTCGCGCAGCATACGCAGATTGCGCCAGCCCACCAGCAACATGTCGAACGTTGCCCACGGACTGAGCGCCACCAGCACGCCGGATTCGATGCTGTAGCGCTGCACGCAGCGACGGGCCCGGGCATCCTGCTCGGTCAACGCATGACGCGACAGATAACGCACCACCTCCGCATCGCTGTAGGCCGAGTCCAGATCCCGGATCGCATCCAGCAGCGTCTGATGACCTGGTCGCTGCTGATACTGAACCTCAAGCTGCTTCAGAAACCGACTCGCCTGCCCCTGACCGCTGTGCAGCAGCAGTCGCTCGGCCTGCTGCTGCAACGCCTCGGTCTGACGCAACTGCCGCAATCCGCGCAGACTTCGCCACACCTGCGTCCCGCCACTGATCAGCGCCAGCGCGAGCAGCCCGGACAGTCCTGCACCGAGCCACGGATGGGTGGCAAAGCCCCACTGCAGCAGCCGGTACAGCTCGATCCCGACACCGGCCGTCAGCAGCCCGCCGATCGACAGCGCAAACAGACGACGCCCGCGGGATCGGCGCGGTTGTGACGGGGCTGCGGAAACGGTTGCCGGCGATGACTCATCCTCGGCCACATCCGATACTGCTGTCAGCGGCAGCTCGCGAGCACGTACCTGCTCATCGCGCGCCGGGGTCTGTGCCAACTGATCCGGCTCCAGATAACGTGGCTTCTGCCACTGCGTATCACCGCTCATCGAAACAGATCCCCCATCATGTATTCGAGCACCTGATCCAGACGAATATGATGTTTCGCCTGCAGATCATTCAACGGTAACCGGCGCGGCGCGAAATCGATAAAGCGGAAGCGCTCGTCATTCCAGTCTTGCGGCCGCGGCAGCTCGGTCGGCACCTCGCCGGGGAACAGCGCCACCTCTTCACCATCCGACTTGCGCCAGCCCCGCAGACAGGAAAGTGTCTGCCCATCCACCTGCGCTTCGGCCGCCTGCGTCGAACGCACCGATGACAGCGCGAGGCAGCGGGTCTCGATGCCCTCGAAGCGGATATCCCGCTGCGCGTCCTGAATAATAAGCTCCAGAAAACGGTCCAGATTATGGTGCTGATTCGCGGTGACATGATCTGCTTTGGTGGACGCAAACAGCACGCGATCGATGCGCGGACTGAACAGACGCCGCAAAAAGCCGGAGCGGCCGTAATTGAAACTCTGCAGAATCGATGTCAGCGCCCGCTTCATGTCATCAAAACAGTGCTCGCCCCGGTTCAGCGTTTTCAGACAGTCCACGAGCACGATCTGACGATCAAAGCGCGCAAAATGGCGGGTATAAAACGGCTTCACCACGTCGTCGCGATAGCCTGCGTAACGCTGACTCAGCAGCTCGCCGCCGCTGCCGGGCGGCCAGCCCCCGGCAGGCCACTCTGCCACCGGAAGCGGAAACAGCGCCAGACGCTCATCCCCGGCCAGCGCACCGGGTAACACAAGCCGCCCCGGCTGCAGCAGACTCAGCGCGTGCGGATCGGCGCGCAGCTGCTGCAGCAGATCGGCAAATGACTGACTCAGATCGCGAATCTGTTGCCGATCGGCTGGTGCACTCCAGTCGATTGCACGCACCTGTGCCAGCCACTGCTCAGCCACAGATGCCCGAGGCTCCACCGCAAACAGCTGTGCCTGCTGCGCACACCAACCCGCGTAGTCGAGCGTCAGCATCGGCAGATCCAGCAGCCATTCACCGGGGTAATCGATGATATCGAGGTACAGCGTACCGGTTTCACTGAGCAGACGGCGCAAGCCGGCCGTGCGGCGATAACGAATCGCCAGTCGCACCTCAGACAGATCCTCGGTCGACGCGGGCCAGGCGGGCGGCTCCTGTGCCAGCCGCGCCAGCGCTGATTGCAACGGAAACGGCCGTGGCGCCGTCGGGCTCAGATCGCGGGTACTGACGATACGACCACTGGCGGCCACCTCGAAAAACGGCAGCGAGACACTGCGATGCGCCTGCAGCAGGTGATGAGCCAGCGCCGTAATAAACACCGTCTTGCCACTCTGACTCAGCCCGGTCACGGCCAGCCGCAGATGACGCTCTGTACTCTGTTCGGCCACCTCATGCAGCCGCTCACGCAGCGCCTCGGCCCGTTCCTCACCCATCCAGCCTTTCAGCTTGCGTCCAATTCCCATGGGGCATCCTGTATCGGGGTTTGCCTTCAGTGTGACAGATTCAGTCTGAAACGATGCTTAAAGTGTCAACTGTCACAACGTCACGACCCGCACGGCGAGCCCGAGCAGAATCGTGCCGGTGGCGCGTTCGACCAGCGCGGCGCGGCGGCGCAGGGCGCTCAGCAGGCGCGGCTGAGACAGCAGCAGGGCAACCAGCGTATACCAGGCACCGTCGACGATGGTCGCGGTCAGGATCATCACCCACTGCGCCAGCAGACTCTGCTCGGCGCTGACGAACTGGGAAAACAGGGCCATGAAGAACAGTGCCAGCTTCGGGTTCAACAGCGAGATCAGGGCGCCGGCGCGGGCCGCGCTGAACAGGGTGTGCACCTTGCCCTCGCCGATGTCGAGCACCCGCGACTCGCCGGCATGGCGCCACGCCTGAATCCCCATCCACGCCAGATAGGCCGCTCCGCCCCAGCTCAGTGCCATGTAAAGGGTCTGGTGCTGCGCCACCAGCAGCGCGAGCCCCTGCACCGTCAGGAATGCCCAGAGCCCGACCCCGAGTGCGTGTGCAAGGCCCGCCACCACGCCATGTCGGCGGCTGTTGCGCACCGTTTCGCGCAGCACCACGGCCAGACTGGGCCCCGGCGACATGGCGCCCATCAGGCAGACCAGAAACAGCGAGCTCCACAGCATCAGTGACATCGACGTATCCTTGTTTCAAAGCGTTTTTTCAGTTTCGGCCAGCCGCCATTATCTATGCTGTACGCAGCGGTGTCACACACCCTCGCATACTGCCGATCCCGCGCGCACAGTGGCCATTGATGCCGTTCTCGGCACTGCATACAGCGGGCGTATCCGGTATAGTTTCGCGTTTTGGATTCACCTCACTTTTTCGGGTAACGACTAGTTTCGGGTTATTTAACGATGGCGATTTCACTTCAGGAACAGCTACTCAAGGCCGGCGTTGCAAGCAAGGAGCAGGCGAAGAAGGCCAAGCAGGCAAAGAAGAAGCAGAAGAAAGGCCAGGCCCCGGAAGATGCTCAAAGCCAGCAAGCCGCGCTGGAAGCCGCCCGTCGCGAGAAGGCGGCAAAAGACCGCGAACTGAACCGACAGCGGCAGGCGGAACAGGCACAGAAAGCTGCCACCGCCGAGGTACGTCAGCTGATCGCACAGCATTCAGTGCCGCGACCGAAGGATGGTGAAACCCGTTACAACTTCGTGCACGAGAAAAAGGTCAAGCAGCTGTGGATCAATGACGCCCTGCTCGGACAGCTTGCCCGCGGCCAGCTGCTGATCGCGTTCTTCGACGGCAACTACCATCTGATCCCGGCCGAGACCGCCGAGCGTATCCGCCAGCGCCTGCCGGATGTGGTGCTGCCGCGGCCGGAGCCGGAACAGCCTGCAGAAGACGACCCTTACGCGGACTACAAGATTCCCGATGATCTGATGTGGTGATCCGATCCGGACAGTGCGGCTATACTGGCCGCCATAGAGTTTCCTTTAGGCCGCAAGAGTTTCCCCGACGGAGCGGATGATGACCGATCGGCCCCATTTTCTACAGTCCGACAAACAGTCACTGCAGATCGAACGTGCCGATAGCGAGGCCCGTGTCGAACCACTGCAGCTCGGCCAGCGTGTGCGCGAGATACGGCTGAGCCAGAACCTGACACTGGAAGAGGCGAGCAAGCTCACCGGGCTGGCACGCTCGACCCTGTCGAAGATCGAAAACGAACAGATCTCCCCCACCTTCAGCGCTGTCACCAAGCTGGTCAACGGCCTGGGTATCGATATCCCGCAGCTGTTCACCCAGCCCCGGCGCGATCGTTCCGGCGGTGGCCGGCGTGATATCACACGTGCCGGCGAAGGGCGTCCGCACCCGACCCCGACCTACGAACACGAATTGCTGGCCACGGCACTGACGCGTAAAAAGATGATCCCGTACCGCACCCGGGTGCGGGCGCGCTCGTTCGAGGAGTACCGGGAATGGGTACGCCACGACGGCGAAGAGTTTCTGTACGTGCTTGAGGGTCCGCTGATGCTGTACACCGAATTCTATGAGCCGATCCGGCTCGAAACCGGCGACAGCGCCTACTACGACTGCGAGATGGGGCACGCGCTGGTATCGGTGGGTGAAAACGACGCCTGGGTGCTCTGGGTCACCGCCTGACCCCGCTCCCCCGTCGGAACTATGGCATTACAGTTACTGTGGCTTTATCGTTAGAGGTGATAACAAGAGCCGCTCAAGGAATGCCCATGTCCCGCATCAGCACCGATGATCTGCATATCCTGCTGGTCGAACCCTCCCCGATGCAGCGCAAGATCATCATGCACCAGCTCGAAGATGAGCATGTACTGGCGATCGACGCCGTTGGCACCCATGCCGAAGCCGTGGAACTGATCGAACGTCTGCATCCGGATCTGATCATCAGTGCCCTGCACTACCCCGACGGCTCGGCCGATCAGCTGCTGCAGTATGTCCGCTCCCGCCCCGCGCTCAGCGACACCCCTTTCATGCTGATCTCCAGCGAAAACCGGCGCGAACAGCTCGAAATCTTCAAGCAGTCCGGGGTCGTCGCGATCCTGCCCAAACCCTTCACCCGCGTGCAGCTTGGCGCCGCGCTGAACGCAACGCTGGATCTGCTCGATCCTCAGGATCTGGATCTGGAGATGTTTGATGTCGACAGCCTGCGGGTCATGGTCGTCGACGACAGTCGCATGGCGCGCCGCCATATCCTGCGCGTGCTGGAAAACCTCGGTATCCGCCACATCGTGGAGGCTGGCGACGGTCGCGAGGCGATTGAAAAGCTGCAGCGGGAGGTGGTGGATCTGGTTGTCACCGACTACAACATGCCAGAGGTCAACGGTGCCGAGCTGGCCGACTTCATCCGCCACTCGGAGATGCACGCGCACCTGCCAATTCTGATGGTCACATCTGAGGCGCAGGACGCTCACCTGCGCAATATCAGTCAATCCGGCGTCGACGCGCTGGCCGACAAGCCGTTTGAACCGGACACGGTCAAGCAGCTGCTGGTGCGGCTGCTCGACCGTCACTGAGGCGAGACACCCTGGGTTAGTCGCCGCGTGCGTTACTCGCCACTGTAGTAGCGCGGTACGCGCGGCGTCAGGCAGGTCACCATGGTGTAGGGGATGGTATCGCACCAGGTGGCCACTTCCGCCACCGACAACTGCTTGCCGAACAGCTCGACACGATCGCCGATCTGCACGCCCGGCACATCGGTGACATCCAGCGTCATCATATCCATCGACACGCGACCGGCGACCGGAGCACGCTGCCCACGCACGATCGTCGGCGTACCGTTACGGGCATGGCGCGGATAGCCGTCGCCGTAGCCCATGGCGATGGTCGCGATGCGGGTCGGCCGCTCGCACACGAAGGTGCCGCCGTAGCCCACCGTCTCGCCGACCGCAACATCGCGCAGCGCGATGATCTCGGTGCTCAGCGTCATCGCCGGCTGCAGCTGATCCGCAACCGCCTGCGGCTCACCGAACGGCGTCGCGCCGTACAGCATCATGCCGGGACGTACCCAGTTGCCGTGCGCACGCGGCCATGCCATCACCGCTGCCGAATTGGACAGGCAGGCGCCCAGACCGTCGATGCCCTGCAGTGATTCAAAGCACTCGATCTGCGCCTGAGTCGCACCCTGCTGCGGCTCATCCGAGCGGGCGAAGTGCGTCATGATGATCACCTCTTCGACACACGCCAGTGCCTGCAGGCGTTGTACCCGCGAGGGCACATCCGCCGGTGCAAAGCCAAGACGGTGCATCCCGGTATCGACCTTCAGGAACACCGGGAAACGGCTTTTCATATTCGCCGCTTCCAGCGCCTCCAGCTGATGATCGCTGTGCAGCGCCGGCCAGAATCCGTGGCGATCAACCAGCGGCAACTCGTCGGCATCGAAACAGCCTTCCAGCAACATGATCGGAACCTGAATGCCCGCTTCACGCAACTCCAGTGCTTCTTCGATTGCCGCGACGCCAAACGCCGGCACCTCCGGCTCCAGCGCCCGCGCCACCGGCACGGCACCGTGGCCATACGCATTGGCCTTGATAATGGCCACCGCCCGGGCGCTCGGCGCCTGAGCAAGGGCCAGCCGGTAGTTGTGCCGGATCGCATCCAGATCCACATCGGCACGCACTTTACGACTCATGAACTCTCCTCCGCCCCAGCCGGTCTGATCAGCCGGCTGTTACCATCACACCTTCGATTTCGATATCAACGCCTTTCGGCAGCGCTTTCACCGCATACGCGGCACGGGCCGGGAACGGCGCCTTGAAATAGCGCTCCATCACGCTGTTGACCTCGGCAAAGCGGTCCATGTCCGACAGCAGGATCGTCAGCTTCACGATATCGGCCAGAGAACCACCGGCCGCCTCGGCCACTGCGCTCAGGTTTTCGAACACCTGCACGGCCTGAGCCTCGAATGACTCGGTCACGACTTCCATCGTTTCCGGCACCAGCGGGATCTGACCCGACATGTAGACGGTGTTGCCCACCTTGACGGCCTGAGAGTACGGGCCGATCGCGGCCGGTGCTTTTTCGGTACTGATAATGCTCTTGTTGGACATAGTTGATCCTTCAGTCACAAAACTGTTTTTGTGGCTCTGCTGTTATAGTCTCTGTATTGCAAAGGTCAGCTTCGGGCGGAGGAGCTGAGCCGCCTATCTTCGCCCAAGCCCGGTCGGGCTGCCAGCCCCATTTCAGCCGGCACATGTCTGCACACGACATCCGGTGGCGTTTGCACAACTCCCCAAGCGGATACATGCGCGGTACACTTATTGCTCTGAACAACGAAGCCGGACCGGCATTCATTGTAAACAATGATTCAGATTAATTTTTTGTGTATTTCGCAATTCACCGATAAAATGAAACTGTTTTTTCCGATAAGTCAGAAATAAAAACCAAATTATGGCCAGTACACAGAAACAGAGAAAGCTCGACCGGATCGATCGCAACATCCTGAGCATCCTGCAACAGGAAGGCCGAGTCTCCTACACTGAGCTTGCCGATCGGGTCGGTCTGTCGACAACCCCCTGCATGGAACGCGTCAAGCGCCTGGAACGCGACGGCGTCATCACCGGCTACCACGCCCGCATCAACCCCGAAATGCTCGACTACAACCTGCTGGTATTCGTCGAGATCGCGCTTTCCTACCAGTCCCCGGACGCGTTCGAAAAGTTCAACCGCGCGGTGGAAACCCTGCCCTACATCCTTGAGTGCCATCTGGTCTCCGGCGATGCCGACTACCTGCTCAAGGCGCGCCTGCAGGATATGTCGCAATACCGCGAGCTGCTCGGCCAGATGCTGCTGACCCTCCCCGGCGTCAAGAACTCCAAGAGTTATATCGTCATGGAAGAGGTCAAGGAACAGTCTGCGCTGCCGACGGAAGCCAACGGCCGCGAAGACTGAACCCACTCAGGCCGCTGCCGGAACCGCAAAGGCACAGCACTCATAGGCATATAAAAAATGTGCCTATGTGTTCCAAAAGTACAAGCAGTGACCCTCTAAATGCATTCCTGAGGGGTCAACACCGCTCCTAAAATGAAACCTCGTATCCGATAACAACGACAAACGCGAGGTTGAGCGATGTTCCGATTCGATCCGTTCTCTCCAGAGATCGACGCCAATCCCTTCCCGGCGTATAAGACCCTGCGCGACGAATATCCGTGTTTCTGGAGCGAAGAAGCGAACATGTGGGTTCTGTCCCGCTATCAGGATATCGTCATGGCGCTGAACGACTGGGAGACCTTCTCGTCGGCCAGCGGCAATCTGATGTCCGAGATGCCGAACCGCGCCGGCGCCACACTGGGCACCTCCGATCCTCCCCGCCACGACCGCATGCGCGCCCTGATTCAGAAGGCGGTGATGAAGCGGGCGCTCGACCACCTGATCGAGCCGGCCCGAGCCGCGGCACGCAATCGTCTCGAGGCGGTCCGCGACAAGCAGCCGTTCGATTTCGTCGAGGATTTCTCCGCCAACTACACGGTGGATCTGATCGCCTACCTGTTCAACCTGCCGCCGGAAAACCTCGATCAGGTGCGCGAGAAAGCCGTACTCATGGTGCAGTCGGACCCGGTCACCCGCACCAAGTCGCCGGAACATCTGGCCGCGTTCGAATGGATGCGTGACTACGCCGATACGCTGGTGGAGATCCGCAAGCGTGAGCCGGGCGAAGACCTGCTGAGCCAGTTCATCCTGGCCGAGATCGATGGTGAAAAACTGCAGGATCGAGAGATCCAGCTGACGGTCACGACGCTGATCATGGCCGGTATCGAGTCCCTGTCCGGCTTCATGAGCATGCTGATGAAGAACCTGACCGAGTTCACCGACGTGCGCGATGCGCTGGTGGCAGACCCGTCGAAGATTCCGGACGCGATCGAGGAAAGCCTGCGCTACAACACCTCGGCACAGCGCTTCAAGCGTTGCGTCCAGAAGGAGATCACACTGCACGGCCAGACCCTCAAGCCCGGTGATTTCGTCTGCCTCGCCTACGGTTCGGGCAACCGCGACGAGCGCCAGTTCCCGAACCCGGATGTCTACGATCTGGCGCGCAAGCCGAAGGGGCATCTCGGCTTCGGCGGCGGCGTACACGCCTGCCTCGGCACCGCCATCGCGCGCCTGGCGTGCAAGATCGCCGTCGAGGAGATTCTGCAGATGTACCCGACGATCCACGCCGTCGAGCAGGAGCTGGAATGGATGCCGTCCTCCACGTTCCGCAGCCCGCTGCATCTGTGGGTCAGGGCCTGAGCCGAACAGGAGCGTAGCCCCCTCAGGGGGCGCGCTGCCGCCTCCGTGGTGGCAGCCAGTCGACCGGATGCGACCACAGCTGCCGCCGCACTGAGTAACACGCAACAACGACAAGATTGAGGAAAACGAGATGTCCAGGGTTACCTATATCGATTTTGCCGGCAACACCACCGAACTGGATCTGGCCAACGGTATGACGCTGATGCAGGGCGCCGTCATGAATGGCATCGACGGCATCGAGGGTGAGTGCAGCGGTTCCTGCGCCTGCGCCACCTGTCACTGCTATATCGACGAGGCGTTTCTCGACAAGCTGCCGGAGATGAGCGAGAACGAGGACGAGCTGCTCGACGGCACCGTCAGCGAGCGCCTGCCAAACAGCCGACTGAGCTGCCAGATCCGCATGTCAGACGCCCTCGACGGCATCGTCGTGCGTCTGCCCGAGGAGCAGAGCTGAGATGGCCGGCATCGTCATCATCGGCGGCGGCCATGCCGGCTTTCAGTGCATCGACAGCCTGCGCAAGGGCGGCTATACCGGTTCGATCGCACTGATCGACGCCGAGCCGCATCTGCCCTATCAGCGCCCGCCGCTGTCGAAAAGCTACCTGCTTGACGGCGCCGATCCGAATACGCTGCTGTTCCGTGCCGAAAGCTGGTTTGCCGAGCAATCAGTGGCGCTGCATCTGGGCCGCCGTGCCGAAGCGATCGAGCGCGCGGCAAAACAGGTCCGGCTCGACAACGGTCAGACCATCGCTTACGACCAACTGGTGCTCGCACCCGGCGCACAGCTGCGCCCGCTGGCAGTACCCGAGGAGGTCGCGGGCGATGTGCACTACATCAAATCGCTTGATGACATCAACGGCATTCGGGCACGCCTCGATGCGGTGGAAGAGATCGTCGTCGTCGGCGGCGGCTTCATCGGCCTGGAGTTCGCCGCCACGGCGGTCAAACTCGGCAAACGGGTCACCGTTCTGGTGCGCGGCGAGCGCATTCTGGCCCAGAGCGTGACGCCGGAGCTGTCCGCTTTCATGCAGGCGCGCCACCGCGAACAGGGCGCCGATATCCGTCTGCACAGCCGCATCGAAACCGTCACCCGCCGCCGGGAGGGTCGCCTGACTGTCACCACCAGCGATGGCCGAACGCTTGCGTGCGACCTGCTGGTCGCCGGCATCGGCGTCACCCCGGATACGCGCCTTGCCGAGCAGGCCGGCCTCGACTGCGAACAGGGTATTCTGGTCGACCGCCACTGCCGCACCCGTGACCCGTCGATCTGGGCTGCCGGCGATGCCGTCTGTTGCGAACACCCGATGGCCGGCCGGCGTACCCGCATCGAGTCGGTGCAGAACGCCGTCGATCAGGCCAGAGTGATCGCAGCCAACATCTGTGGTGAGGATGCCCGCTACGATGCCGTGCCCTGGTTCTGGTCCGATCAGTATGAATACAAGCTGCAGATGGCGGGGCTGCATCAGGGCTATGACCGTGTGGTTCAGCGCGGCGACATGGACAGCGGTAAATTTACCCTGTTCCTGTACCGTGGCGAGCAGCTGATCGCCGTGCATACGGTGAACAAGCCCGCCGACCATATGGCCGCGCGCAAACTGCTGGCGGCCGGTATCTCCCCCACCTTCGCCGAAGCAGCCGACGAGGGCTGCAAGCTGAATGCGCTGCTCAAGCGCTGATGATGACGGCACGACAGGAACTACAGCGGCCAGACCCACAGCAGCAGCGGCACGCTGATCAGCATCACCAGCAGTGATACCGGCAGCCCCAGGCGCCAGTAATCACTGAAATGGAACCCGCCAGGCCCCAGTATCAGGGTGTTGTTCTGGTGGCCGATCGGGGTCAGGAAGGCGCAGGACGCGCCGATCGCCACCGCCATCAGGAAGGCGTCGTCGCTGACACCCAGCGTCGCCGCGGCGCCCAGAGCGATCGGGCACATCGCCGCGGCAGTGGCGGCATTATTGACCACGCATGACACCAACATCGTCAGCGTCAGGATCAGGCCGATGGCGAGCGGCGCGCTGCCGCCGGCCACCTGTTCGAGCAGCAGCTCGGCCACGAGTGCCGCGGTGCCGGTGTTCTCCATGACCGCAGCCACCGGCATCAGTGCTCCCAGCAGGACGATGACCGGCCAGTCGATCGCATCGTAGACCGCCCGCAATGGCAGGGTCCGCAGCGCCATCGTGGCCAGCACACCGGCGGCAAACGCGATCGCCGTGGGCAGCAGCGAAAGTGCGGCTGCGGCAACCGCCGCCAGCATGATCAGCGAAGCCGCCAGCGCCTTGCCGCGATCGGGGATACGCAGCTCCCGCTCTGCCAGCGGTACGCAGCCGTTGTCAGCCGCAAAGTCGCTCAGCGCTTCCTCTGCCCCCTGCATCAGCAGCAGATCCCCGGCGCGGATTTTCAGTGTGCGCAGCCGCGCCTTCATGCGCGACCCTTCGCGCGAAACCGCCAGCAGATTCAGTCCGTAGCGAGTCCGCAGCTGGATGTCGCGGGCCGAGCGCCCCTGCAACCGCGACTCGGTGCGCACCACCAGCTCCATCATGATCATGCCTTCGCCGCTGCGGTTCGATGCGCGGGTATCGGCCTCCTCGGCCGCCTCATCCGTGCCACCCGAGGCGTCTTCGCCAGAGCCCTGTTCGGCCGCAGATGCCGCCTCCTCAAGCTCCAGCCCCAACCCGCTCAGCACACCGGCCAGAGACTCCACATCGGCTTCGATGACGAGAATGTCACCGGCCCGAATACGCCGCCCGGAGGTGGGTGCATTAAGCCGCACCTCATTGCGCACCAGACCGATCACCTGCGCATCGGCCTGCTCCAGCTCGGACTCGATCTCGCGCAGCAATTTGCCGGCCACACGGCTCTCTTTTGTCACCCGTGCCTCGGTGACATAGGCACCGGTGTCAAACCCTTCTCGCCCCGGCTGCTTGCGCGCCGGCACCAGGCGCCATCCCAGCAGCGCAATGAACAGCGCGCTGAGCACGGCCACCGGCAGCCCCACCGCCGTGAAGTCGAACATGGCAAAGCCGGCGCCGATGCTCTCGCTGCGAAAGCCCGACACGATCAGGTTTGGCGGCGTCCCGATCAGCGTGGTCAGCCCCCCGAGGATGGTGCCAAATGCGAGCGGCATCAGCACCTGCCCGGGTGTCAGCTCAAGCCGTGCGGCGAGTTGCATCGCGACCGGCATCAACAGCGCCATCGCGCCGACATTGTTCATGAAACCGGACAGCAGCGCGCCGAGCCCGGTCAGCGCCATCAGGCTCAGCGTGGGGCCCGCATTGGCAGGCAGCGCGTGACGGGTGAGCAGATCCACGGCGCCGGTGTACTGCAGCGCGCGGCTCAGCACCAGCACACAGGCCACCGTCACCACCGCCGGGTGCGCAAAACCGCTGAATGCCTCGTCGGCCGGAATCAGTCCGCTCAGGACACAGGCCAGCAGCGCCGCGCCGGCGACCATATCATGGCGCCAGCGCCCGGTGACGAACATCAGCATGGTCGCCAACAGGATAGCGACGATGAGCAGCTGCTCCTGAGTCACTTCAGCTCCTGGCCCGGGCGGGCATTGTCAGTGCCGGCAACCGCTGCCGGGCTGCGCAGCCATGGATCTCGCGGATGGCGTTCAGTGGCTGCGCTCCCCCGAATCATCGATCGGGATACCGGCGGCGATCAGCTGCTGCGCCAGTGCCGGATTACCGGTCGCCCGCCAGCGCTGATACAGCGCCATGATCTCGCCGGCATCGTATTCGCGATAGCGCCGACAGATCCGTGCCACCAGCTCCAGCATCTGCGCAAAGCGGCCCGCCAGCTCGGCAAAGACGTGTCTGAGTTCACGCGCATGCGCGGCCAGATAGTCATAGGCGCCGCTGCCCATGCCGATGAAGTAGTCACGCCGGATCCCCTTGCGGGCATAGTGCTCGGGAAACAGCGCGCCCAGAAACAGCGCCTGATCGCCAAGCTGGCGCAGCAGCAGACAGCGCTCATGCTCATGCGGGCAACGACTGGCATCGTCATATAAAAGCGCCAGCGGGCGAATGCCCCGCTCGCCATCGGCATAGCTGAACAACACATCGCTGCTACTGAAGCGCTCCAGCAGATTGCCCAGATACCAGCGCGTTTCCTCATCCGCATGCAGCTGCGACTGTGCATCCAGCTGCTGGCGAAAGTACTCGGCCAGGCCATACCGACCGGCATCATTCACACGACTCATGGACTCCCTCCCTGACAAGCGAACACTCTTTCAATTTAGCAAAAGATTTTTCACGCCACGGGCGAAAAAGTTGAAATTTTTTCAAAAAAATTTGCTCTTGAAAGCGCTGCCCGCCGACCCTATTTGAGGTTCCACGAGCGCGATGGCGCGCCCGTTGTTTTCTTTTTGTTGCCTGTAATTGGCAGGTTGTAAGGAGGAAATCTTAGGTATGAGCATTCGACCTCTTGATGATCGAATCGTGGTCAAGCGTCTGGAAGCCGAGACCACTACTGCAGGAGGCATTGTGATTCCTGACAAGTCGGCGGAGAAACCGAGCCAGGGCGAGGTCGTGGCCGTCGGCGAGGGTGCTCTGCTGGAAAACGGAGCACGTCGTGAGCTGGCGGTGAAGATCGGCGATCGCGTGCTGTTCGGCAAGTACGCCGGCAATGAAGTCAAGCTCAACGGCGAGACACTGTTGATCATGCGTGAGTCAGATGTTCTGGCGGTTATTGAAGAGAGCGAAGCAGAGGAGAAAGCCGCATGAGTGCCAAAACCGTCAAATTCTCAAATCAGGCCCGTGAGCGCATGCTGGCCGGTGTCAACACCCTGGCCAACGCCGTCAAGGTAACCCTGGGCCCGAAAGGCCGTAACGTCGTACTCGACAAGAGCTTTGGTGCGCCGCGCGTCACCAAGGACGGTGTCTCCGTTGCCAAGGAGATCACCCTCAAGGACAAGTTTGAAAACATGGGCGCGCAGATGGTCAAGGAGGTTGCCTCCAAGACCGCTGATGTGGCCGGTGACGGTACCACCACTGCAACCGTACTGGCGCAGGCGATGATCCTGGAAGGCAACAAGGCGATCGCCTCCGGCATGAACCCGATGGATCTCAAGCGCGGTATCGACGCCGTCTGCAAGGCAGCCGTCGAAGAGCTGCGCGCGCTGGCAACGCCCTGTGCCGACAGCAAGGCGATCGGCCAGGTGGCCACCGTGTCCGCCAACTGGAACAAGGATATCGGCGACATTCTCGCCCGTGCGATGGACAAGGTCGGCCGTGACGGCGTGATCTCCGTTGAAGAGGGCAAGTCGCTGGAGAACGAACTCGACGTTGTCGAGGGCATGCAGTTCGACCGCGGTTACCTGTCGCCCTACTTCGTCAGCAACCAGGAGAAGATGCTGGTTGAGCTGGAAAGCCCGTACATCCTGCTGTTCGACAAGAAGATCAGCAACATCCGCGACCTGCTGCCGACCCTCGAAGCCGTGGCCAAGAGCGGCAAGCCGCTGCTGATCATCGCTGAAGACGTCGAAGGCGAAGCGCTGGCAACACTGGTGGTCAACACCCTGCGCGGCATCCTGAAAGTCGCTGCCGTCAAGGCGCCGGGCTTCGGTGATCGTCGCAAGGCGATGCTGGAAGATATCGCCATCCTGACCGGCGGTACCGTCATCTCCGAAGAGATCGGCCTGTCGCTGGAGAAGGTTGAGCTGAACCAGCTCGGTACCGCTCAGCGTGTGGTCATCAGCAAGGAAAACACCACCATCGTCAACGGTGCCGGCGCCAAGGAAGCGATCGACGCCCGCGTCGAGCAGATCCGTCAGCAGATCGAAACCACCTCATCCGACTATGACCGCGAGAAGCTGCAGGAGCGCGTCGCCAAGCTGGCCGGTGGCGTGGCCGTGATCAAGATCGGCGCCGCAACCGAAGTCGAGATGAAGGAGAAGAAAGACCTCGTCGATGACGCGCTGCACGCAACCCGCGCGGCTGTGGAAGAGGGTATCGTGCCGGGCGGTGGCGTGGCGCTGGTGCGCACCGCAGCCAAGCTGGCCGAACGGTCGATCGCGGTGGCCAACCGCGACCAGGAAGTCGGCGTGCGCATCGCACTGCGCGCGATGGAAGAACCGCTGCGCCAGATCGTCACCAACTGTGGCGAAGAGGCCAGCGTGGTCCTCAATCAGGTGCGCAGCGGCGAGGGCAACTACGGCTACAACGCCCAGACCGGCGAATATGGCGACATGCTCGAGATGGGCATCATCGACCCGGCCAAGGTGACCCGTACTGCCCTGCAGAACGCGGCTTCTATCGCCGGCCTGATGCTGACCACCGAAGCGATGATCGCCGACGCGCCGGAAGAGAAGAAGCCGGCACCTGCCGCTGGCATGGACGACTGGGGCTGATCAGCCGCACCGCACGCCGGGAGGTTCGCCTCCCGGCCTTTCCCTCCCCGCACAGCGCCACCCCTTCCCACGGCAACCCGAACGATAGTCACCGCTGGCATGACGCCGGACTCGACGGTACTCTCATCCTTTATGGGTGTTACTCGCGCAACCTTGACGGGTGTACCCCGCGCAACCTGAACGGGTCTGCTCCCCGTTACACCGGGACCCGCGCCCTGCCCTCTTTCTGATCGGTGTATTGCCATGCGCAGACGCTCTCACCGCCAGCAGCACGCCCACACCCCGGCCGCAGAAGCGGTTGGTCTGGCACAGGCGCTGGACGTGTTCAGAACAATCTGGCCCTACCTGTGGGCGTTTCGTGCCCGGATGGGCGTCGCCTTCATGCTGCTGGTCATGGCCAAGCTGGCCACCGTCACCATGCCCTGGGCACTGAAACAGATCGTCGACAGCCTGGATCAGGCCCAGCACCAGATGATCGCCGTGCCGGTGCTGATGGTCGTATTCTACGGCCTGCTGCGCTTTGGCTCGGTGTTCTTCAGCGAGGCACGGGACGCGGTATTCAGCCGCATCACCGAACGCGCCATGCGACAGATGGTGCTGCGCGTGTTCCGCCACCTGCACGCGCTGGAGCTGGAGTTTCACCTCTCGCGCCAGACCGGCGGCATCTCGCGTGATATCGATCGCGGTGGCAACGGTTTCGGTTTCCTGATGCGGATGCTGGTGTTCAACATCGTGCCGACGCTGATCGAACTGGCGCTGGTGGCGGGCATCCTGCTGATCAACTTCAGCGCCTGGTACGCGCTGATCATTCTGGTCAGCGTCGGTATCTACATCTACTTCACCATCATCACCACCGAGTGGCGTAACCGCTTCGTGCGTGAATCCAACCAGCTCGATTCCGAGACCAACACCCGCGCCATCGACAGCCTGCTCAACTACGAAACGGTCAAATACTTCAATAACGAAGCGTTCGAGGCCGAGCAGTACGACCGCAATCTGGCGCGCTGGGAGTCGGCGCGCCTCAAGACCCGCCTCACGCTGATGCTGCTCAACAGTGGACAGGCCCTGATCATCGCCGCCGGCATGATTCTGCTGCTGTGGCTGGCCGCCACGGACGTCGTCAGCGGCGAGATGACGCTCGGCTCCCTGGTCATGATCAACGCCTACATTCTGCAGCTGTTCCTGCCGCTGAACTTCCTCGGCATGGTCTACCGCGAGGTCCGCCGCGCCCTCACCGATATCGAAAACATGTTCGCGCTGCTGAAGACAACACCGACGGTACAGGATGCACCCGATGCCAGACCGCTCGTCGTCACCGCCGGCGCCATCGAGTTTCGTGACGTGAGTTTCGCCTACCATGCCGAGCGGCCGATCATCCGCAACCTGAGCTTTCGCGTGGAGCCGGGCCAGAAGGTGGCGATCGTCGGCCCCAGCGGCTCAGGGAAATCCACACTGGCGCGACTGCTGTTCCGCTTCTACGACCTCAATGGCGGAGACATCCTCATCGACGGTCAGTCGATCCGCGCCGTGACTCAGCTCAGTCTGCGCCGGGCGATCGGCGTCGTGCCGCAGGACACCGTGCTGTTCAACGACACCATCTTCAATAACATCGCCTACGGCCAGCCCGATGCCGCCCCCGAGGCGGTCAGCGATGCGATCCGGATGGCCAGCCTCGATCGCTTTATCGACGCCCTGCCCGACGGCGTTCAGACCCGGGTCGGCGAGCGCGGCCTCAAGGTCTCCGGCGGTGAGAAGCAGCGCATCGCCATCGCCCGCGTGATCCTGAAAAAGCCGCCGATCCTGCTGTTCGATGAAGCCACGTCCGCGCTCGACAGCGCCAGCGAGCAGGCGATCCTCAGTGCACTCAATACGCTGGCGAAAAACCACAC
Source organism: Marinobacterium sp. (assembly GCA_030602245.1). Classification (GTDB taxonomy): domain Bacteria; phylum Pseudomonadota; class Gammaproteobacteria; order Pseudomonadales; family Balneatricaceae; genus Marinobacterium_D. The sequence continues at coordinate 153,997 of JAUWAC010000002.1, read as the reverse complement.
CAGCCTCGTCATCGCTCACCGCCTGTCGACGGTCATCGACGCCGACCGGATTCTGGTGCTGGATCAGGGCGAGATCGTCGAACAGGGCAGCCACCAGCAGCTGCTGGCGCTGAACGGTCACTACGCACGGATGTGGCGCCTGCAGCGCGATGAGCGCTCCGTGACACCTGAAGACAGATAAAAAAGCCCGGCCACCGCGAACGGTGCCGGGCCCCGAGCACATCGGCTTCAGATCTTGAACGCACCCACCACGGCATCGAGTTCGCGGGATTGCGCCTGCAGCCGGGTGAAGTCCTCGCGGATACCGCCGACATGCTCCGAGGTCACATCGGTCACCTGTGAGATCGACGCCATGTGGCCGTTGATATCGTTGGCCACGGCGGACTGCTCCTCCGTCGCCGCCGCCACCTGCTCCGCCATCAGGCGAATATCGGCAATCGAACGGGTCACCTGCGACAACACCTGCCCGGTGCGATCGGCCTGTTCCACCGCCACCAGCGACTCCTCGTAACCGCGCCGAATCGCTTCGTTGGCACCGGTCGCGTTGCGCTGCAGCTGCTCGATGATGACCTGAATCCGCGCCGTTGAATCGTGGGTTTTCTGTGCCAGCGTGCGCACCTCGTCGGCCACCACGGCAAACCCTCGTCCGGCCTCGCCGGCTCTGGCCGCTTCGATCGCCGCGTTCAGCGCCAGCAGGTTGGTCTGCTCGGAGATCTGGCGGATCACCTCGAGCACTTCGCCAATCGACTGGCTGTCCTCGTTCAACTGCCCGACCACCGCGGTGCCCTGCTCCACGCACTGAGCCACCACACGAATACGCTCAATCGCACTGTCGACCTCAGAGCGTCCCTGCTGCGCCAGCCCATCCACCTGACTGGCCGACTCGAAGGTCGCTGCCACATTCGCCGCGACCTCCTCGAGACTCTTGGCCATCTCATGGACCGCCGATACCACCGTATCGACTTCGCGCTTCTGCTCGTAGACGCCGGCAGTCATGGTTTCCGTGCGGGCGGCGGTCTGCTCGGTGGTCATCGCCACATGCTGCCCCGCCTGCGACGTTTTACGCACCAGCTCCTGAATCACGCCGACAAACGCATTGAAACTCTGCGCCAGCCGGCCGATCTCGTCGCTGCGCTCCATCTGGATACGCGCCGTCAGATCACCATCGCCGCTGGCGATCTCGTCCATACGATGGGTAATGAAGCGCAGCGGCGTAATGATACGGCGCAGCAGCAACACCCCGACCGCCAGCATCAGCGCCGCCACGATCGCACCGCCGATCAGCAGCATCACCCGGGCGGTCGACGCGGTGGCAGACGAAGAGGCTTCAACATCACGCGCAATCTGCTGCGCACTCTCCGACAACTGGCCGAGCACCGCCAGCACCGCGCTGCGGGACTGTCCGAGCTGATCATCCAGCTGGCGCAGCTCCGCCGTTTCCGCCAGCTGACGCGCCTTCATTTCGTACAGTGCATCGTCGCTGCCCATGACCCGCTGCATGATCGCGCGATAGCGCTCGGCCAGTGCCTGCGCCTTCTCCTGCATCGACGGCTGCTGATGCAGCAGCGTCACCAGATGCTCCAGCTTTTCATCGAGCGTCTGCGCCAACGGTGCCAGCGCCTCATCCCGCAACATCGACAGCTGCTCAGGATCACGCACCAGCAAAATCCTGCGCGAGACGGCGGTCAGCTTGACGATATCGGTGCGCACCTCCTCGCTGACCGCTCTCGCCTTGGGCTCGTTGCCAAACACGATCTCCTGAAAACCGGCACGCAGCTCATCCAGCGCCGAGCGCTCCACGTTACGCAGACTGCGCACGCTGCGAGCGAACTGGCGTCCCTGTCGCGTCACCAGATGCCCAAGATCCGTCGTCAGGGACTCGATCTGCTCGATCGCCGCATCCGTCTGCGTATCGATCTCGCCGATCAGCAGCGGCATGCGCTGCTCCAGCACCAGAATATCCATCCACTGAGCGTACAGCCGATCGCTTTGGGCCTTGAAGCCGTCAAAGCGCTGCTCCAGCTGATCCAGCTGCTGCACCAGAAGATCACGCCGGGATGCCGGCAGCTCCAGCTGCTGCACGATCGCCCGGTCTTCCGCCAGTGCACGCTCGAACAGGGTCACGTCAGCCTGCTCCGACAGCGTCTGCAACTCCTCGGGCGTATCGGCCGACAGCAACCGGCTGTTGTGCGCCATCACAGCCCCGACCGACTGGCTGATATTGCGCCCCTGCGTCTCGAACAGAGCACTCAGACCCAGCTCCCGCTGATTGCCATTCAGCGTTGTAATCGACTGAAACGCGATCAGGCCAAACACCGCGAGCGACAACAGGTTGATCGCAAGCCCGGCCACCAGGGACTGTTTGATGGTGATGTTGAGCTTCATGGAATCCAACTACTCCAGGTTTTCGTTTGATCAACGCCCAGGGCGCACCAAAGGGGTGCACGGCAGACATCTCAACATGCCAGGCACGCCATTAAATGCACAGAATATAGTGCAATAAACCAGCAAATTGGCATCCATTCACAATATTTACCTGCAAGGCAGGAGAATGACGGTGGAAAAGCACAGAACATGCCAAATCGGTCAGATTCGATCACCAGCCACCGCTCCTTCCAAACATAACCGCCGCGTCAGCGCTGCCTGTGCGGCAGCGAAGAGGTTTCCTCGGAGGAACAGCGACGAGGGGCTTTTCTCAGCTGCCTGTGCGGCAGCGAAGTGGAACCGGTGTACCCTGTTCCAACGCAGTAATTTCTCAGCTGCCTGTGCGGCAGCGAAGATCGGCTGGCCACGGCAGCCAGCCGGTGAGCATTTCTCAGCTGCCTGTGCAGCAGCGAAGTCTTTCGCTGATGACTGGGAGGTCAAGCACAATTTCTCAGCTGCCTGTGCGGCAGCGAAGCGCAGCATGTGGCCCGCGCGTTCGGCCCGGCCTTTCTCAGCTGCCTGTGCGGCAGCGAAGCCTACAACGCCCTCAAATTGGATCAGCCATGGTTTCTCAGCTGCCTGTGCGGCAGCGAAGTATGCGTATTATCTGCGACGCAAAAGTGTTATTTTCTCAGCTGCCTGTGCGGCAGCGAAGTCAACCAGCTCATTCAGTTCAACAGTGTTTTTTTTCTCAGCTGCCTGTGCGGCAGCGAAGGGCCAGGTTTACTACGGGGAACACGTTCGTGATTTCTCAGCTGCCTGTGCGGCAGCGAAGGCGCAGATCTTCCGGCCCCGCGTCATCCGCAATTTCTCAGCTGCCTGTGCGGCAGCGAAGGAGGTGATCAACTGGCGCACTTATGCGGAGCTTTTCTCAGCTGCCTGTGCGGCAGCGAAGCTACAGCGTATTCTCGGACACTCGTCGGTCAATTTCTCAGCTGCCTGTGCGGCAGCGAAGCTGGACTACTGGCGGTCGGTCTGGTCCCGCAATTTCTCAGCTGCCTGTGCGGCAGCGAAGATGGCTTCCTGCTGCAGCTGGAGATAGACAGATTTCTCAGCTGCCTGTGCGGCAGCGAAGGTCAGCGATACTTATGAGGATCGTTTCGGGAATTTCTCAGCTGCCTGTGCGGCAGCGAAGACCCGGGAGACGTCGAACGGCGTGAAGAACTGTTTCTCAGCTGCCTGTGCGGCAGCGAAGATTCGATGTTGATGGCCGCGACCGGATAGCGTTTTCTCAGCTGCCTGTGCGGCAGCGAAGTATCTCGCCGATCTGGTACCGATGCCCCTGAGTTTCTCAGCTGCCTGTGCGGCAGCGAAGGACTATGGCCTTCTGATCTGATGGAAATGCTGTTTCTCAGCTGCCTGTGCGGCAGCGAAGCGGAACAAATAGTTAAGGCGGCAAAGCTGGCTTTTCTCAGCTGCCTGTGCGGCAGCGAAGGTTCGTCGGGTTCATGTCCCTGTGGGCCGCTGTTTCTCAGCTGCCTGTGCGGCAGCGAAGGACGGGTAGTGTGTTCTCGCTCATCATTTCTTTTTCTCAGCTGCCTGTGCGGCAGCGAAGCTCAACACTGACGCCAACGGCGAGTACCAGAATTTCTCAGCTGCCTGTGCGGCAGCGAAGAAGGCGCCCTGGTACGGCTGCAACCGATACCATTTCTCAGCTGCCTGTGCGGCAGCGAAGATTGGGGGCGAGCTGATAGCTTCACGCGAGCATTTCTCAGCTGCCTGTGCGGCAGCGAAGCGCTCGATGAAACGCCGGGAAGAAGAATCTGATTTCTCAGCTGCCTGTGCGGCAGCGAAGCCTACGAAATCCGCGGCCTGGTCAACGTCGACTTTCTCAGCTGCCTGTGCGGCAGCGAAGGGTCGGCGGCAAACCGCCCCGTCAGCGCATCTTTTCTCAGCTGCCTGTGCGGCAGCGAAGGTTTCAGTACACAGGATCGCATCTTGAAATCTTTTCTCAGCTGCCTGTGCGGCAGCGAAGACTACGAAACAGGTGTCGTCAACGTCCTGTTTTTTCTCAGCTGCCTGTGCGGCAGCGAAGCGGGCGGTGCGCAGGGTTGTTTTCAGGCGGATTTTCTCAGCTGCCTGTGCGGCAGCGAAGGTGGGTAGCGTCGGCGCGATGGTGAGGTCGCGTTTCTCAGCTGCCTGTGCGGCAGCGAAGGCGACGGCCGGTGCCAGTTGGTTCGCGGATTTTTTCTCAGCTGCCTGTGCGGCAGCGAAGGGCCTGACAAGGTGAAGAACCTGGAGCTGATCTTTCTCAGCTGCCTGTGCGGCAGCGAAGAGTGGCTTGCGGTACTCTGGTTGCCAATACCATTTCTCAGCTGCCTGTGCGGCAGCGAAGGGCTCACGCCTGTCCCGAATGGCCCATGAGCATTTCTCAGCTGCCTGTGCGGCAGCGAAGGTCCACACCAATGATCAGCGGGCCGGACGCCATTTCTCAGCTGCCTGTGCGGCAGCGAAGTGATACTGCTTGATGCGCTCTTCATTCTCTTTTTTCTCAGCTGCCTGTGCGGCAGCGAAGGTGTTTTTCTCGGGCAACCACGTACTCAAAGTTTTCTCAGCTGCCTGTGCGGCAGCGAAGGGACCGGCGCGACCATTCACTGACAGGAGGTTTTTCTCAGCTGCCTGTGCGGCAGCGAAGGCCGGTTGCCTGCTCCATGCCGCATGCGGATCTTTCTCAGCTGCCTGTGCGGCAGCGAAGTTAAGCAGCGCCAGCTGGGTCGGATCCTGCAGTTTCTCAGCTGCCTGTGCGGCAGCGAAGTTGATGATGCAGGCGATCTCGCGCGGGCCGTTTTTCTCAGCTGCCTGTGCGGCAGCGAAGTAGAGCTGTTATGCCGTAATTCACTGATTTTTAAAGAACAACCAATCAGGTGATCGCCTGACCCCTTGTTGACAGGGGCCAGGTAACCATTTGATTTTCATATTGAATTTTTAAAGGGATAAAAAAGGGTCAGAACCAGGGAATCGTGGCCTGCCGGCTGAGCCCGTAGGTGTTGAACTGGCCAGCCCTTGGCTCCTCCCTCAACTCGCCTTGTTCAATGAACAGAACAAAGTGCTGATCCGTGCTGTGGCTTCGCATATGCACGAACGGCAGGTTCGGCGTTTGCTCGGCGCTGTCGGGGATGGCGCGGACGGCCTGTTCGTGGGTTTCGCCTTTGCGCTTCATGCGACGCCGGCGCAGCCGTTCGCTGCTGGTTTTGAACTGGCGCCGGGCAACCGTTCGGTAGTGCACGGCATCCGGCACCGGCAGGATATCTGAACACCGGACGTGATCGGCCATTCCTCTGAGCCAGTCCTGAGCCATCAGCCGCGATAGAGCCGTTTCGGTTCCATGCAGTCGCAGACGGTTGCCCAAAGCCCGTGGTGACAGACTGTAGTCCGGAAAGCTGACGCCGATGTCATCGGATTCCAGCGTCACCAGCGCCCGGTGCAATTTTCCGTAGAGCGCGCCAAACAGAAAGCTGAGCGGAAACTCCGGATCCGGCTGCAGTCGGATTTCCAGGTAGTAATCCATGTCACCCAGCCTCCCCGAATACACCGCCACGAATCAGCGTGGCCATTACGAAGTGCTGATCACCCTCGGTGGGCTCCTTGTCCTTGAGCACCCAGTTGTCCAGCAGGCTATAGAAGTCCGCCTTGTCTTTCGGCTGGCGGTACGCCTTGCCTTGCGTGGTAACTGAACCGTAGGGCTCGACCGCAATCGGGCCGAGCGGCATGTCGCCGTCCACCGGGTACCAGGTGTCGATGGTGCGCAATGCGTTGCCGACCTTCTGCGAATGCAGCCCCGCAATTCCGCTGATTTGATACAGGGTGCGACTCTTGTCTCCCTTGCCCTTGTCCAGGATCAGCTCCTGGGAAGGGAAAACCTCCTGCCCGGCTCCCACGCGCGCGAACGCGGTCACCTCCAGCAATACGTGCTGCTCGCCCGCCAGTCCCGCTTCGATCTGCGCGGCCAGGGCCTTGAGTCCTTCGTCGTTGTCACCGGACGGGTCAAAACCGCGCAGGGAATAACTCAACGCATCGAAGCGCCAGCTGTGCTCGCGCGCTCCCTGTTTAAGGCGGGATACCTGCACCTCGACGGACTCGGCACCGACGCGGTTACGCCACAGAAAGCGTCCGTTGGCCAGGTTGGCCGCATACCTTTGCGCCAACACACCAAACCCGTGCCGCTCGACATATCCCGACACCACCGCATTCAGCTTTTGCTGATAGTCGGCATTGTTGCAGGCAGACGGGGTGCCGGCACCCGCCAGCACCCGCAGCGTGAAGCGCACCATCAGGGTGTCACAGTCGCTGGGCAGGGTGGCCACGTCCACGGTTTGCAGGTTGGGGTTTTCGATCGCGGCATCCAGTTTGGCGGGGTCCTGGTCCTTGGTTTTCAGGCGGTTGGAAATGGTTCCGCGCACGGATTTTTCACGGACCTCCACCGGCTGCCAGCGATCCGCGTCCTCACGATTCGACCAGTCTCCTGCAAACATCAGGGCATCGGACACATCCAATTTCCGCTCAAATGCCAGTACGGAGGCGGTCTTCAGGGTTTCTTGCTTGGCCATGTCAAAGCTCCTTTTCTTCGTCACGCTGGGCAGTCAGGTGATAGTCATTGTTCAAGCGGTAGATGCCGGTATCCGGATCGTTGTCCACATACCAGAGGAAATCATTGAAAGCGTTAAAGCGGTGCGGGCTGACCCACTGACCGAGGGAGTAAATCCCCTCTACGAACCGGAACGGCGTCGTTGGGTCGCGAGCCGCTTCTACTTCGCCGGCCCCATACAGTTCCGACAGTGCCGTAAAACCGATGGGAATGGGCACCAGCCAGCCCGGGTAGTCACGCCGGATGAGCCATTCGATACCCTCGTCCGTTGCACGGCATTCGTGGTTCAAACGTGACAGATCCAGCCAGGCATCCAGCAGATCAGCGTCGGGGTCGGTTTGCCGCATCGTCCCGAGGTGCTGTTGCAGGAGGTCGTCCCGCAGTACCAGGGCGAATCCCGGCAGCAGCTGTTGCCGGAGCCGGCGCAGCTGGCGCATCCGAACCTCCGGTGAAGAGTCGACCGCTAACAGGCTGGGACGGTGCTGCCGCTTGCCCGGCAAGGGCGGCTGGATCGTCCCGCCCGCCACGCGCAGGGTCGTGAGCAGCTCCGCCACCCGTTCGGCAAACTCCGCTTCATCCTGATCGCTACTCAAGCGCATATCCTGCAAGTCGACCTCGAGGATCAGACTGATCTCCAGGTGGATACGCCCCTCCTCCACGATCGCAGCCGTCTTGCCGGTTTTGTCCACCGGGTTGCGGGTCAGGTGGAAAGCACGGGTGTAGCCACCGGTCGTCACCTGCGCCTCATGCTGATGGCAGACAACGCCGATACCGGGGAAGGCCACCTCCAGGCCATGGGCCAGGCACTTGCGCTCCAGTGCGTGCATCAGCCCCACAAAAGCGGTCATGGCCGGGAAGCCCCAGGTCAGCACGCCGGAAATCGCGTTGGCATTCTGGATGCGCAGCCGTGGCAGGATCAGCAGGGTACCGGGTTCAGTCATCGATCACCTCCCGCAGTGCATTCAGTTTTCGATCGATACGGCGGCGCCATTCGCGCTGTTCGTGGTCTCCCACGGGCAGCTCCCGCAGCGCCCGGTTAACCTGATTGGCAAACCGATTTTGCACCTCATCAACCCAGTCGCCCGCGCTTCGGCGCGCCGAAAAGGCCTCGTCCTGCTCGGCTCGTCCCGGGTCCAGCCACAGTTGCTCCGCTTCAACCAGCCGGCACTCCGGCTCAGCGCTCCAGCCCGGCTCCAGTTGATGGAGATGGGCGCTGAACAGGATCAGCTCCTCGATCAGGGCATCGACCAAGGCGTCGACCCGCAAACGGGTGTGCCTGTTGGCCGGCGGGTTGCCGCGCAAAAAGGCCTGCAATGTCTCCATCAACCCGCGCGGTTGACGCTGGCGCATGAAGCGGGGAAACACAGAATCCCCATGCAAGGGAGGCCGGTTGTCGCGGGAATGCCAGGTCGGCGGCAAGGACGCCAACAGGTAGTTATTGCCGCCACGCTCGCTGTTGAGTTGGGAGATATTTTGCGGTTTGGTCCCCCCCAGTTTCTGGGTTGCCAGATGGAGGTAGTCCACGTACCCCGTTTCAGCAGGCTTTTTCTCACGGTGCGCCTGACGAGCCGCCTTGGCCTCATCGCTGAAACGGTCGTGCTGAATGCGCTGATAGATACGATGGACCAGTGCGGAGGGGTACAGCGGCGCCAGCAGGTGGAAATCGTCATCCTGCGTCGGGTCCTCCCCGACCAACCAGTAAATCTGCTTGGCTCGGGTACTGCTGCGATGACTGCCTTTGGCCTGGGTAATGGCGGCGAAGGATTGTACCCACTCCCGTGCCTGATCCGGATCATCGCTCAGCGCCGCCAGCAGGGCCGGATCCATCTCGAGGGCACGGGCCAGCAGCGTCTTGCCTTCATATTCGAGCTTCAGGAACTTGTATACGTCCAGGGCCGCCGCGTTCCCGACCACATCGGTGGCGTAGTCCTCCCCCAGCAAGTGGCTGCCAATCGCAGGAATATCCGGCAGGTTTTCGGGGGGCACAAACAGATTGGTGCCTTTGGCATCGGGGTGGATCGCTTTCAGCGTGTGCGTCACCACCTGCAGTTGCCCGACGCGTCGGGCGGCGTCCTCAATCCAGTTGTCGAATTGGTACTGCGCCTGAAGCGCCGCGTATTTCGGGTCATCGGGCTCCAGTTTTTCCACTTTGGCGGCCAGGCGGTCGCCAATAAACGTCTGCATCAACTGACGCAGCGCTCGCCCTTCTTCCTGAACTAGGCTTTTCATTACGATCTTCCTTAGAGTTCGCTCCAGAGAAGCGGGTTAACTTCCCCTCTTTTTCTAAAACTAGTAAACCCAATGAGATTTTCAACCAATTGAGTTTAACTTTTATAAAAATTTCAACTACAGTGTCCCTACTGTCGAGTAGACAGCTGATAAAAATTGCGTTTAGCTTTTCTTTCTGCCGCGCAGGCAGCATCAATAGTTGGCGGGCTAGATCGTTTTATTTTCAACGCCTTCGCGTAAAACCCAGCGCCGGATGAAACGCCCAGCCCTGGGTGCTCTGATCCAAGGACAGGGTCCCGAAACGCCGGGCACACACGTCCGGCGTCAATCCCATCTCATCCGCCAGGGCCTGCAGTGCTGTCAAGTAGTCCTCCGCGCCCCAGGTCACGATGCCCTCGGCCGGTTCCAGCTCGACGGGGTGGAACAGGTGGTCTACTGGAATGTAGAGATCCCGACGCTGACTGCGGTCGAACTCCACCTTGTACAGATTGACGTTCAGGCACTCATCATCCGGCAGCAACACCAGATCGTCCTGCTGGGCAGCGCTGGTCCGGAAGCGCTGCTTGCGCTGCAACAAGGCGGTGAGCATGGCACCGGGCTGGCGGTAGCAGCTGGCCGCCGACAGCGGCGGCGCCATAGAACGCTGGCGCCGGCGGCGGTTTCCCGTCGGGGTGGCCGGCGCCACCGGCTCAGCCAACATCTGCGCCTGCAACCGGGCATGTTCCAGATCGACCAGGCTGTCCCTGGGCCGGAGTTCCCCTCGCGGCAGAATGCGCGGCCGGGCATCGATGACCTCCCGCTCCTCCGGTTGCAGGAGGCGAGCCAGGTCATGGCTGTTCAACCGGTGGTCATGGTCCTCGAACCCGGGACGGCAGAAAGCGGGCTGGCCCGGCCGCTCCAGGGCCTTCAGGTTGGTATGCAGCAGTGCGATATTGGGCGAGTCGCAAGGGCCAACACGATGGCGGCGCACCCGCCCGGCCAGCTGGATCAGCGAGCGCATGGACGACGGCTCGACGATGGCCCAGTCGTAATCATGGTCTCGCCCCACCTCCGAGACCGGGCTGGCCAGAACGATAAACAGCTGGTCCTGTTGCGAGTGGGCATCCAACCTGCCGCGAATCTCGGGCCGATCAAACACGGCCTGAGCGTCCTGGCGGTTCAGGGCGCCATCCAGCTGCCGCTCGATGGCGGAACGGAGCAGCAGGGGGTACTGGGCGTGGTAAACGCACAGATGCATCCATGTGCCAGCTTCCGCGCCGAGGCGGTAGATCGCCCGCGCCACCTCGACCAGTGGCTCGATGTTGGCCATCCGGATCAGCCCGAAACTGACCCGCTTACCAGCGTGGGGGTCGATCGTATGGTGGGCCTGGTGCAGCCGTTGTGCCTGCTGCAGCAGATCCCGCGCGAAGCGCTGACGCAGCGTTTCCGCGTCGTCTGTAGCAGACGACAATCGCACCAGCTGTGCACGACGCCGGACCTGATCCTGCGCCAGCTTATGCTGGCGCCGTTCCACAAAGGCACGGTGTGCCGAGGCAAACGCGTGCTCATCCGCGCAATCCTGATGCTGGCGATCATGCTCATCAAACCAGGCGCAGCAGATATTCACGGGCGTTCCCGGTTCGCCCCGGTTGCGTTGGTAGATCTCCCGACCCGCCTTGTAGGCGCGGAACAGCCCTTCGGACAGGGCCGGCGGCAGGGTGGCCGAAGACAGCAGAACCCGGCTGCCCAGCAGGCCCGCCCAGTAGACCAACCGCGTCAGGGCGGGCAGATCGTTCAGGTCGAAATCGTCAATTTCGTCCAGCACCAGGTCGCTGCTCATCAGGCGCAGCATCGGGGCGATCTGGTGGCCCCCCCGTTCGCTCTCGGTCGCCGGCACCAGATGATCGACGGTACACACCAACACCGGTGCCGAGATCAGCGCCTTGATGCGATCATCGTGGCCAGCCGTTTGCAGCACCGGGTGATCGGAAAAACCGCCTTCAAACACCACATGGCTGTCCTCGGGAACCAAGGCCTGTACGGAGGCGGAACCGCTTTGCTCGGCCTGGCGTTCATAGAATTCGTACAACTGGCGGCTGGCGCTACCCCCCACGCGCACGGCCAGCTCATCGTCCCCGAGATTCAAGCGATCACGATAGGCCTGTCCGGTCTGTAACGTCAGGGTGCGCAGCCCGAGCGCAACGGAAAATCGCGCGCCTTTACAGGGGTTTGCCAGAGCGTACAGGATGCGACCGTTGGCGAGGGTTTTACCACACCCGGTCGAGGCCATATTGATGCCGAAGAAACCGTGTTTATCCGCCTTTTCCCGTAACCCCTCAGCCAGATCAAAGGCATGATCCTGCCACCGAAAACGCGGCACCTGACTGCGCTGTCGAAAGCCTTTGTGCCGTGCCAGCCGGGGCAGATTGTCGCTCAGCGTCGGCAGGTGGTGACTGACATGACCGCTGACTCTGGCCACCCCCAGCAGGTGTTCATCCAAGCGCTGGCACAACGCCCCCGTCTTGCGGTTGGTATTGGCGTACAACGGGTAATCGGCCTCGCCACGGACGCGCTCACCGGGTGCGGTAAGGCTCGAGTAGTGGTGGTCGGACAGCATCAGGGTCAACCGGGCCAGATGCATGACATAGGGGTTCTCCAGCCAGCCATCGGCGGCCCGATCCAGACGCTGCTGCAGACGCTGGGCATATTTGGCGGCCTGGGTGCGCCAGCGTCCCGTGGCGACCGGAAGCCGGGCTGAAAACGTCCAGTAGGGCTGGATCGGGCGGGGGTCGTCACCGTCGTGGTGCTGATTCCACTGCGCGTCCAGATCCAGCAGCGGCGCTTCAAGGTCGATCTCTCTCAGGCCCTCAAGGTCGGGGCGACACGGCAGGCGATGATGGGTCAGAATCAGCCAGCCGATGGCACAGGCCAGCGGCGGCATCGTCCTGAACGGGTGGCGCTCCCCCTTATCAAGGCCATCCCGTATCAGCCGGTCCAGCCAAGCGTGCTCATCCATGCCCTCATCCGCCAGGCGGGCCAGCCAGCCGGCGTCGTTGTCGGTGCCGACGAAGGCCTGAAAGAGACGTAACGAAATCCACTCATGGCGATAGATGTTCGGCCCGTCCTCGCCCCTGCCCTGAAGCCGGCGCTGAAACGCCTCACAGGCCTTGCCCAGATCGTGCATCAGGGCGGCCAGCGCGGCCAGCAGCTTGATATCTTCCGCGGTGTGCCAATCGTTCTCATCCTGCTGCCGCAGGATGTCCCGCCGGGTGGTGTTGGTTGGCGCGGCACCTTCTTCGTTAAAGCGGCCGGCATCGCCGACAATCCACAGCAGTTCGCTGTGGTCCCGGCCGCGAATCCAGTGGCAGGCTACGGCGGTATTTTTACGCGCGGTTTTACGCAATAACTTACGCAGCGTCGTCAGCCCATCCCAGGTAATGGGCGTTTGCCAGGTGCGCTCGCCGCGGCGTTCCGCAAACTGATCCAGTATGCGCCGCGTCTCGGTCAGCGCGTTTTTGCTGCAACGGGAGATCAGTAGCACGTTCATGCCCCGCCCCCTCCGACGCGAGTGGCAATGTCTTTCAGCGTCTCGATCATAAAGTCCAGCGCCTCGGCTCGGGTCAGGGATTCGATGCAGTGGCGGCGAAACTCCTGCTCCTGTTCCCCTTTTACCGCGGACAAAAAGGCCTGCGGCAGCACCAGCGCGTCCTTGACCAGATCGGCCACATCAAACACCAGCCCACCCCGGCGGGTCTTGCCGTGCAGGACGGCAAGACCATGCGGTAATCCCAATACCCAGGTCGCGGTAGCCCCCAGTCCATACGCCAGATAATTGCCGTGGTCGAGAAAACGGTTAGCCGGATCGGTGCCGCTGCCCCGCTTCGCCCGCACGAAATCACCGTATGCCACCGTCTGCGCCGCCAGCTTGAACAGATGCTTGGTCAGGCGTGCCTCTTCGGTGAGTAACGCCGTCACATTGGCGGCCTGCTGAATCTGCTCTCGATGCTGCTCCAACAAGGGCTTCAGCTGACCGGCTGAGACCTCAAACCCCTGTTCCTTCAGCAGCCGGCTGCTCAGCCAATGTTGCTGCAGCTGGTCGAGCCGTGCCAGCTGAATCAGGCGCGCAGCGTCCAACCGTTTGGCTTCGTCGAACCAGAAACGCACCCAATGCTGCAGATACTCCGTTGGCCGATACTCGCTTTGCGGCGAAAACCAGGCCACTTCGATATCCACCTCATTGGCGCTGAACAGCGGGGTGCCACCACCGCCACAGAAGCCCACCAGTACACCCGCCTTGGCCAGCTCGCGCATCGCCGCCTGGGTGATGGAGGTTCCGGTGCCCAACAGCACGGTGGTGGTATTCGCAATCGGGATGTTCCAGTAATGGGAGCGGCGTCCCTCGTCTGTGACGTACTCCACGCGCCCACCGTTGACGAGCACCCGACAGTGCTCCAGGTAATAAATGTTGGCGCGCTTGGAATGAAGGATGGTCTTCAGGTCTGAAGGGGAAAAATCGTCCATGTTTAGCCCCACCATATAGACTTCAGGTCGGACCTAATCCTCGCAGGTTTGCCGCCTCCATCCAAGCACGGCGGATGATGACACCGGCAGCACACGCCCGGCAGCGTTGACACTGCGTGTTTTTGGCACCTGCTAACGGCTAAGGGGTCGTCCCTGTCACTCAGTTCACCTGCGCACTGCGCAAACGCTCCCCAGCCATGCGGGCGGCCGGGTAGAGCCGTTCGCTGCGTTGCTCGACCAGCTCGAACAGCTGCTGTTTCATGCGGCGGGACCAGAATTTTTTAATGTGGCCGGCGACCACGTCGGCGACGGCGCTGTCATCGCCCGCGCTGCTGTTGTTGCGGGCAATCTGGTTGATCATCTTGATCAGGTGATCTTTCTCGTTAGACATGGTTGTGCTCTTTCTCTGCTGTCGTGTAGATCACATGGCGGCCCGGGCGGGCGAAGCCGATCAGGTTGATGCCGGCCTGTGCGGCCTGTTCAACGGCCAGCGCCGTGGGCGCCGACACGGCAACGAGGTTGCCGAGGTTGGCAGCCGCGCATTTATGTACCATCTCGTAGCTGGCACGGCTGGAGATCAGTACGAAGTGCTGTGCCCTCTCACTCGGGCTGTCGGCCGTCTGATGGAGCGCGCCGATCAGCTTGTCCAGTGCGTTGTGGCGTCCCACATCTTCGCGCAGCAGCAGGATATCGCCGCTGCCGGCACAGAGCGCGGCCCCGTGTACGGCACCGGTACTGGCTTGCAGCGGCTGGTGCGCACGCAGCTGCTGCAGCGCCGTTTCAATCGCCGCTGCTGAGGGCAGAAGTGCAGGCGCGACCGGGTTCGCTGCGCTGATCGCCTGCACCAGCGATTCGGCTCCGCACAGCCCACAGCCGGTGCGCCCGGCCAGATTACGCCGCTGCTGTTTGAGCCGGTCAAACCGTGCGCTGGCCAGCTCGATCTGCAACTCGATGCCCAGCGGCTGCTCGATGATATCGACGCCGTACAGCTGATCCGGACGCTCGATGATCCCCTCGCTGAGGCTGAAACCGAGCGCGAAATCCTCCAGATCGGTGGGACTGGCCATCATCACCACATGGGACAGACCGTTGTACACCAGCGCCACGGCGACCTCGTCGGCGAGACAATCCTCGGCCAGCTCCCGCTCACTGCCGTAACGGCGTTGCACCGGGAAACGCTGCTCCCCTGTCAGCGACGGCTGGCTCATGCGCTGGCTCATTACCGGGATTCCGGCTGTGCGTCGCGCAGAAACTTTTGCTGGCGCTGGTGGTTGGCCTGGAAGTTCTGCTGCCACTGCGACGGCTGGGTGACCTTTTCGACCTGCACCGCTGTCACCTTGTATTCGGGGCAGTTGGTCGCCCAGTCGGAGTTGTCGGTGGTGATGACGTTGGCACCGCTGCCCGGATGGTGGAAGGTCGTATACACCACGCCCGGCTGCATGCGTTCGCTGATGCGGGCACGCAGTACAGTCTGTCCGGCACGACTGGAGATGCCGAGCCAGTCCCCGTCGTTGATGCCACGCTCCTCTGCATCGTGCGGATGAATCTCCAGCACATCTTCGTCATGCCAGGCCTGGTTGGCGGTACGCCGGGTCTGGGCGCCGACGTTGTACTGGCTGAGAATACGGCCGGTCGTCAGCAGCAGCGGGAAACGACGGCTGGCCCGTTCGTCGGTGGGTACGAATTCGGTCAGGGCGAACTGCGCCTTGCCGATCGGGAAACTGTCAACGTGCATGATCGGTGTCCCCTCCGGGTGCTCGGCGTTACACGGCCACTGCAGGCTGCCATGCTGTTCGAGCTTTTCGTAGCTGACACCGGCGAAGCTCGGCGTCAGGCTGGCGATCTCGTCCATGATCTCGGACGGGTGGCGATACGCCATCGGATACCCGAGCGCGTTGGCCAGCGCCACGGTCACTTCCCAGTCTTCCTTGCCGGCGACCGGCGGCATCACCTTGCGTACACGATTGATACGACGCTCGGCGTTGGTGAAGGTGCCGTTCTTTTCCAGGAACGTCGAGCCCGGCAGCAGCACATGGGCAAACTTGGCCGTCTCGTTGAGGAAGATGTCCTGCACGATCAGGCACTCCAGTGAACGCAGCGCCTGTTCGACATGCTGGGTGTTCGGGTCGGACTGGGCGATATCCTCGCCCTGCACATACATCGCCTTGAACTGGCCAGCGATGGCGGCATCGAACATGTTGGGGATCCGCAGTCCCGGTTCATCATCGAGGGTGACGCCCCACGCGGCTTCGAAGCGACCGCGCGCGACCGGATCGGCCACGTGCTGATAGCCCGGCAGCTCGTGCGGGAAGGACCCCATGTCGCAGGAGCCCTGCACGTTGTTCTGGCCCCGCAACGGGTTCACCCCGACGCCTTCACGACCGATGTTGCCGGTCGCCAGCGCCAGATTGGCGATGCCCATCACGGTGGTGGAGCCCTGACTGTGCTCGGTGACGCCAAGCCCATAGTAGATCGCCGCGTTCGGCGCCTTGGCATAGGCACGGGCCGCCGCGCGGATCTGCTCGGCGGCCACGCCGGTGATGCTCGCAACCGCTTCCGGCGCATGGCGCGCGTCAGCGATGAATGCCCGCCACTTGGCGTAGGCACCGTCATCGCAACGCGCCGCGATAAAATCGCGGTCTTCCAGTCCTTCGGTGACGACCACATGGGCCAGTGCGTTGACCAGCGCCACGTTGGAGCCGGGCCGCAGCGGCAGGTGCATCGCATCGCCCAGATGTGGCGTGTCCAGCAGATCGATATGACGCGGATCGGCCACGATCAGCTGTGCCCCCTCGCGCAGACGGCGGCGCAGCAGGGATCCGAATACCGGATGCGCATCGGTCGGGTTGGCACCGATCACCAGTACGCAGTCGGCTTTCATCACTGAATCGAAGGTCTGGGTACCGGCAGACTCACCGAGAGTCTGTTTCAGGCCATAGCCGGTGGGGCTGTGGCAGACGCGGGCGCAGGTATCGGTGTTGTTATTGCCGAAGGCAGCGCGAATCAGCTTCTGCACCAGATAGGTCTCTTCGTTGGTGCAGCGCGACGAGGTAATCCCGCCAATGCTCTCGCGGCCATACTTCGCCTGAATCTCCTTCAGACGCCTGGCCGCAAAACCGATCGCCTCTTCCCAGCTCACCTCTTTCCAGGGCTGGTCGATGGTATCGCGGATCATCGGCGCGCGGATACGGTCCTTATGGGTCGCATAGCCGAAGGCAAAACGCCCCTTGACGCAGGCGTGGCCGTGGTTCGCGTCGCCGCCCTTGTAGGGCACCATCCGCACCAGCTTATCGCCCTTCATCTCGGCCTTGAACGAGCAGCCCACGCCACAGTACGCGCAGGTCGTGACCACACTGTGCTCCGGCTGTCCCATTTCGATAACGGCGTTTTCCATCAGCGTCGCGGTCGGACAGGCCTGCACACAGGCACCGCAGGAGACGCACTCGGAGTCGAGGAAGTTCTCGTCCTGACCGGCCACCACCCTGGAGTCGAAACCGCGACCGTCGATGGTCAGCGCAAAGGTGCCCTGCACGTCCGAGCAGGCCCGCACGCAGCGCGAGCAGACGATGCACTTGCTGGCATCGAAGGTGAAATAGGGGTTGGAGGTGTCTTTCGGCGCATCCAGATGGTTCTCGCCGTCGAAGCCGTAGCGCACTTCGCGCAGGCCCACCGCGCCCGCCATATCCTGCAGCTCGCAGTTGCCGTTGGCCGGGCAGGTCAGACAGTCCAACGGGTGGTCGGAGATATACAGCTCCATGATGTTGCGACGCAGTTTGGCCAGCTTGTCGTTCTGGGTCCACACCTTCATGCCCTGCTCGGCCGGGGTGGTACAGGAGGCCGGCAAACCGCGACGCCCTTCGATCTGCACCGCACACAGACGGCAGGAACCGAACGCGTCCAGGTTATCGGTCGCGCAGAGCTTCGGAATATTGATATCGGCCAGTGCGGCGGCGCGCATCACCGAGGTGCCTTCCGGCACCGTGATCTCGATACCGTCGATCTCCAGCGTGACCTGCTTTTCACTCAAACTGGCGGGAGTGCCATAATCTTTATTCGGATCAAAATGCTGCAACATGATCAGACCTCCTGCGCCAGCGCTTGAGCGTTGGACGTGTTCTTCACAAAGTCTTCGCCGAAATGCGTCATCGCGCTCTGTACCGGGAACGGCGTCATGCCGCCCATCGCGCACAGGGAACCATCGACCATGGTTTCGCACAGATCGGACAGCAGCTCCAGATTGGCTTCGACGTTCTCACCGGCGCGGATGCGGTCGATCACTTCGACCCCACGGGTCGAGCCGATGCGGCACGGCGTGCACTTGCCGCAGGACTCGGCCACGCAGAACTCCATCGAGAAGCGCGCCTGCTCGCCCATATCGACCGTATCGTCGAACATCACCACGCCACCGTGACCGAGCACGGCGCCGACTTTGGCAAATGCTTCATAGTCCAGCGGCGTGTCCCACTGGCTCTCCGGCAGGTAAGCGCCCAACGGGCCGCCCACCTGTACCGCGCGCAGCGGACGCCCGTTACGGGTACCGCCGCCGAAGTCGAACATCAACTCGCGCAGGCTGGGGCCAAATGCCAGCTCCACCAGACCGCCCTGTTTCACGTTACCGGCCAGCTGGAACGGCAGCGTGCCGCGCGAACGCCCCATGCCGACGTCGGCGTAGGCCTTGGCGCCCCGGTCGAGAATGAACGGCACCGCCGCCAGCGACAGCACGTTATTGACCACGGTGGGCTTGCCGAACAGACCGACGATCGCCGGCAGCGGCGGCTTGGCGCGCACGAGGCCACGCTTGCCCTCCAGACTTTCCAGCAGTGAGGTTTCCTCACCGCAGATGTAGGCGCCGGCGCCCATGCGCACTTCCAGATCGAAGCGCTTGCCACTGCCCTGAATATCGTCGCCGAGCAGGTTGTTGGCATAGGCGGTTGCGATCGCCGCATTCAGATTTTTTTGCGCCAGCGGATATTCCGAGCGCAGGTAGATGTAGCCCTGGGTCGCGCCAACGGCGAGACCGGCGATGGTCATGCCCTCGATCAGCATGAACGGATCGCACTCCATGACCAGACGATCCGCGAAGGTACCGGAGTCGCCCTCATCGGCATTGCAGACGATGTACTTCTGATCGGCAGGCGCGTCGAGCACAGTCTGCCACTTGATACCGGTGGGGAATGCCGCACCGCCACGACCGCGCAGGCCCGACTCCCTGACCTCATCAACGATCTGCTGCGCGGCCATCGCCAGCGCATTGGGCAGACCGCGATAGCCACCGTGGGCGCGGTAATCGTCCAGCGACAGCGGGTCGGTGATTCCGGCGCGGGCAAAGGTGAAACGCTGCTGCCGCCGCAGATACGGAATCTCCTCGACCAGCCCCAGGGCCAGCGGGTGTGTCACATCGCCCTGCCAGAATTCGGCATCGAACAGCGACTCCAGATCCTGCTCCTCGACCGGACCAAAGCCAACGCGCCCCTGCGCGGTGTCGACCTCAAGCAACGGCTCGAGCCAGTAGAGGCCGCGGGTGCCGTTGCGCACGATCTCCAGCTCCAGCCCCTGCCGGGCTGCCAGTGCCGCGATGCGCTGCGCCAGCCGATCGGCGCCCAGCGCCTTCGCCGTGGTGTCGGACGGGACGTAGATACGCGTGGCCATCACTTCACCTCCAGCGTGTCGGTGCGCAGGCGCTCGATCAGCGCATCGAAGCGCGCCGGCGTCATGCGTGCGTGGATCTCATCGCCGACCCGCACCGACGGGCCACAGGCGCAGTTGCCGAGGCAATACACCGGCTCCAGCGTGACGGCGCGGTCGGCGCTGGTGTCGTGATAGTCGATGCCCAGCGCCGCCTTGGCATGGGCTTCGAGCGCACGGGAACCCTGCGCCTGACATGCCTCGGCGCGGCACACCTCGACGACGTGGCGACCGGGCGCCCGGGTACGAAAATGGTGATAGAAGCTGATGACACCGTGCACTTCGGCGCGGCTCAGCCTGAGCGCGGGTGCGATCAGCGCCACCGCTTCTTCCGGGATATGGGCAAAGCGGTCCTGAATCGCATGCAGGATCGGGAGCAGTGCGCCCGGTTTGTGTTTCAGCTCATCGATGATCGCGCGCGCGATATCCGCTTGCCAGGGCGTGCTGCCGAGGGTACTCATGACGTGACCTCCAGCCGACCAGATATGAACTTATTTTCATATTTGGTCGGAAGTGTTGCTCTTGTTATGGGTGCCAAATTACCATTCGGCTCTGAATATCAAAATATGAAACCTGATGCCTATCTCTGAATCCGACGCCGCCTCAGGCGCCGAACCGGCGCGTACGGCGCACAAGATCCGCATCGTGCCGACCTGGTCGTTCCGCGACGAATGCGGCCGCGAGCTGGACCCGCAACTGTTCCTGCTGCTGCGCCACATCGACAGCGAAGGCAAGCTGACCCACGCCGCCCGCGCCACCGGCATCTCCTATCGGCACGCCTGGAACCAGCTCAACAAGTGGGCGGAGTTCTTCGGCACCCCGCTGGTCGAGCTGGCCAAAGGACGCGGCGCCCGCCTGACGCCGCTGGGCGCCAAACTGCTGTGGGCCGAAAAACGCGTCATCGCGCGCCTTGAGCCGCAGCTGGACAACATCACCTCCGAGCTCAATCTGGAGCTATCGCGGCTGCTGGCCGGGACCCGCCCCCGGCTGCGACTGCATGCCAGCCACGGCTACGCGGTCGAGCTGCTGCCCCGCTTTGCCAGCACATTCGAGCTCGACCTGCAGTACCAGAACGCCGTCGATGCATTGGCCTCACTGGCACGCGAGCAGTGCGATCTGGCCGGCTTTCACCTGCCGGCCCAGTCCACCGGCCCCTCGCTGCGCACGCTGCCGACCGACCTGCTCAAACCCCGCGCACACCGCATTATCCGTTTCATCACGCGGCAGCAGGGCCTGATGCTGGCCGCGGGCAACCCGCTGTCGATTCAGGGGCTTGCCGACCTGTGCCGGGACGGGATTCGCTTTATCAATCGGGAAAAGGACTCCGGCACCCGGCTGCTGCTCGATGAACTGCTGCGTCATGCGGGTCTGCCCGGCAGCGAGTCGCTGGCAATGCCGGGCGTCGAATACACGCATTCCGCCATCGCCGCCCACGTTGCTGCGGGCATGGCGGACGCAGGCTTTGGCGTGCAGGCCGCGGCGAGCCAGTTCGGTCTCGACTTCATTCCACTGGCCCGCGAGCACTACCTGCTGGCGTGCCACCAGCGCACGCTGCAGCACCCCGCCTGTCAGGCTCTGCTGGAGATGCTGCACGGCGAGGCCTTTCGGGCCGCCGTTGCAGCTCTGCCCGGCTACGATGTGCGCCACTGTGGCGACATCATCGCGCCGGACGCGCTGGTCGACGCGCTGGCCGATTGACACCGACCAGCGCCGCTCCGGCTCAGTATTCGACCACCACGTCCCCCTGCGGTACGCTGCAGCAGGAGAGGAAGTAGCCCGCTTCGACATCTTCATCGGTGATGCCGCCGTTGTGCGACATTTCAATATCGCCCTCGATCCGCTTCACCTTACAGGTCCCGCAGATCCCCATACCGCACGCCTTGGGAATGTGCAGGCCGAGCTTGGCCGCCGCCGTGTGCACGGTTTCGCCCGGCGCGATGCGTACGCTCTTGCCGGTTTTCGCGAACTCGACCTGATACAGATCGCTGACCTGCAGTGCATCCGCCTCTTCAGCCGCGGCCTCAGCGTCCTGCACCGCCTGCTCTTCGATCGTCTCCGGCGTCGCGCCAAACGACTCCTCGTGGTAGTGCGTCATGTCGAAGCCGGCCTGCTCCAGCATCCGCCGCACCGCCTTCATGTACGGCGTCGGGCCGCAGCAGAACACCTCCCGCTCGAGGAAATCCGGCGCGATCATGTCGAGCTTGGTGCGATCGAGGAAGCCGCGATAGCCGGCCCAGCTCTGCCCCGCCTCGACGCGCTCGCAGATCAGGTGCAGATCGAAGTTGCTGATGCGTGCCGAAATCGTCTCCAGCTCGCGCTGATAGATGATGTCACGCGGCGTACGGGCGCTGTGCACGAACACCATATCCACATCGGCGTTGGTGTCGAAGGCCCAGCGTGTCATCGACATCACCGGCGTGATACCGACGCCACCGGAGAGGAACAGTACCTTGCGCGCCGGGAAATCGATGCTGTTGAAGGCACCGACCGGCCCGTGCACCGCCAGCTCCGAGCCTTCGGTCATGTTGTCGTGCAGCCAGTTGGACACCAGGCCACCCGGCACCCGCTTGACCGTGATCGAGAAGCTGTACGGCACCGACGGCGAGCTGGAGATCGTGTAGGAGCGGAACACCGTCTCGCCCTCGATCTCCAGTTCCAGCGTCACGAACTGACCGGGTTTGAAGAAGAACATGACCGGCTGCTCGGCCATAAAGCAGTAGGTGGTGACATCCCAGGTTTCCTGGATCACCTTGACGCAGCGCACCGCATGGCGGCCGTTGCTCCAGATCTGGGTCGACACAGGGATGAACGCATCCGAACTGCTGCTCGGTACACTGGGGTTGCTCATGGCTACGGGTCCTGAAACGGATGTTGGGCACGACCCTCTGAACCGGGGTCACATTGTGCGGCCATTTTCTGCCCAAGCCGGTGCTGCCACTTACTTATTCGCGACAGCGAATTGTCTCAAAACAACCAAATCCCGCCGTGCGCCACCCCCTCTGTCTTAAACAGAATCGGTCGATGTCGCGAACAGAATATTGCCCCTGCACACTCGGGGGCAGCATTGCCGCCAGACACATACACCCCTCTCGTTACAACGCCAAGGGATGCGGGGTATTGCGTCGTGAGGAGCGCCGCCCCTGATCGGGGCACACACCCATATGCAACATGCAACGAGAAGACTGAACGCCATGACACAGAACGACCTGCTGAACCTGAGCTATGCCAGCCTTGATCAGGCCCGCGAGGAGATGACCCACCTGCTCAGCGAACGCCGCCGCGACTACTCGCTGCCGCGCCCGCTGTATAACGATCCGCACATGTTTCGCATCGACATGGAGGAGGTGTTCCAGAAAGAGTGGCTGTTCGTCGGCATGAGCAGCGAAATCCCCGCCAAAGGCGATTACTTCACCGTCGAGATCGGCCAGAACCCGGTACTGATCGTGCGCGATGCCGATGGCAGCATCAACGCCTTCCATAACAGCTGCCGCCACCGCGGCTCCCGCGTCTGCACCGAGCACCGTGGCAAGGTCGCCAATCTGGTCTGCCCCTATCACCAGTGGACCTACGACCTGAAAGGCAACCTGCTGTTCGCCGGCACCGAGATGGGTGAGGCGTTCGACATGAAGCAGCACGGCCTGAAGAAAACGCACTGCAAGGTCGCCGGCGGCTTCATCTTCATCTGTCTGGGCAAGGAGGAGCCGGAAGGGGACTTCGATGAATTCCTCGCCACGCTGGAAGAGTACATGGAGCCGTACGACGTCGAGAACACCAAGCTCGCCGTCGAATCGAACATGTACGAGCAGGCCAACTGGAAGCTGGTGATCGAGAATAACCGCGAGTGTTACCACTGCGCCGGCAGCCACCCGGAACTGCTGAATACCATTCTGGAATGGGACGACACCAACGACCCGCGCGCGCCGCAGGAATTCCTCGACCACTACCAGCGCATGGCAGCACAGTGGGATGCCGAGGGGATTCCGCACGAACACAAGAGCTTCGGCGTACGCAACCGCATCGTCCGCATGCCGCTGAAGGAAGGCACTCAGGTCATGACCATCGACGGCGAGCAGGCGTGCAGCAAGCTGCTCGGTCGGATCAAGAACCGCCATCTGGGTTCGATGCGTATCCTGCACCTGCCGAACTCCTGGAACCACATGCAGAGCGACCATTTCATCGTGTTCCGCGTGCTGCCGATTTCAGCGCAGGAGTCGCTGGTGACCACCAAGTGGTTCGTGCACAAGGATGCCGTGGAAGGGGTCGACTACAATCCGGAGCGTCTGCGTCAGGTGTGGGATGCCACCAACGATCAGGACCGTGTGCTCGGGGAGGAGAACCAGCGCGGAATCAACTCCATCGGCTACGAGCCGGGGCCGTACTCCAAGACCTACGAGTTCGGCGTCATCAACTTCCTTGACTGGTACAGCGACACCGTACTGAAAAACCTGGGCTGATGCCTCGCCCTTCTGCTAACGCCGGCCCAGTGCCGGCGTTTTTCGTTGCCCGAACTGCACAAAACGCACACAGAAGTCACCCTGAAGGCGTTGCAGCAACGACACAGCCAGAAAAAATCTCGATTTCAAACGCGCGTTACAAAAAATTCTTCCGTTATTGCGTGCAAACGCGATCTGTAGCGTTTTTACACATAGACAGTGCAGTTATTAATTCTATAGCATTGCGAACCTATGGGTTAATGACCTGGTTATTTTTTAAACATCAGAATATTAACCCGTATTATTCGAAGAATAATCAGATCAGACAGTCAGCTGACAACTAATTTCGGAGACCAATCGATGGCAGCTCTTGAATCACTCATTTCCAGCATCAACGGCGTCGTCTGGGGCCCACTGATGCTGATCCTGATCCTTGGGGTCGGCTTCTTCCTCTCCCTGGGGCTCAAACTGATGCCGATCCTGAAGATCGGCACCGGCTTCCGTCTCCTGTGGAGCGGACGCAAGGCCTCGGCCGAGGATGTCGCCCAGGGTGAGATCCCGCCGTTTCAGGCCCTGATGACGGCCCTGTCGGCCACCGTCGGTACCGGTAACATTGCCGGTGTCGCCACCGCCATCTTCCTCGGCGGCCCGGGCGCCCTGTTCTGGATGTGGATCACCGCCCTGATCGGGATGGCGACCAAGTACTCAGAAGCCGTTCTGGCGGTGAAGTACCGCGAAACCGACGAGCGCGGCAACCACGTCGGCGGTCCGATGTACTACATCAAAAACGGTCTGGGCCAGAAATGGGCCTGGATGGGTGTTGCATTCGCGATCTTCGGCGCCTGCGCAGGTTTCGGTATCGGTAACACCGTCCAGTCCAACTCGGTCGCAGAGGTGCTGCAATCCAACTTCGGTATCCCGAACTGGGTCAGCGGCGTCATCATCATGGTACTGGTCGGCTCGGTCCTGCTTGGCGGCATCAAGCGCATCGGCAGCGTCGCCGGCGCACTGGTACCGTTCATGGCGATCTCGTACATTATCGCCGGTCTGATCGTACTGGCGATTAACGCGGCAGAGATTCCGCATGCGCTGAGCCTGATCTTCACCCACGCCTTCTCACCGGCGGCCGCTGAGGGTGGCTTTGCCGGCGCGGCGGTCTGGGCGGCGATCCGCTTCGGTGTTGCCCGCGGCGTCTTCTCCAACGAAGCAGGCCTGGGCTCTGCGCCGATCGCGCACGCGGCAGCACAGACTCACAACCCGGTCCGTCAGGGTCTGGTTGCGATGCTGGGTACCTTCATCGATACGCTGATCGTCTGCACCATCACCGGTCTGGTGATCGTCAGCTCCGGCGTCTGGACCAGCGGCGAATCCGGTGCGGCTCTGACCAGCGCCGCCTTCGCGCACGGCCTGCCCGCGTTCGGCAACTATCTGGTGGCGATCTCGCTGGCGATCTTCGCCTTCACCACGATCATCGGCTGGTCGTTCTACGGTGAGCGCTGCGTCGAGTTCCTGTTCGGCGTCCAGGCGATCACGCCGTACCGTATCCTCTGGATTCTGGCGATTCCGGTGGGTGCAACCCTGAGCCTGGATTTCGTCTGGCTCGTGGCCGATACCCTGAACGCGATGATGGCGATCCCCAACCTGGTCGCTCTGGCTCTGCTGAGTCCGGTCGTGTTCAGGCTGACACGCGAATACTTCGAAAACCAGAAGTAACGCACCTTGAAGGCGGCCTGCGGGCCGCCTTCTCGTTTTCCCCTCCCCCTGATCCCGCCGCAGCGGCTATACTAGCGCGCTTTGTATTGTCGGAATCCACGATGCAACGGCTGGACATACTCCTCGTCGAACGCGGCCTCTGTGACAGCCGCGCCCGCGCCCAGCGCCTGATCAAGGAAGGCCGGGTTCGGATCAACCAGGGTGATTGGCTGGTAGCCACCAAACCCGGCCTCAAACTCGCCACCGATATCCCGATCGATATTGAAGCCAGCGCAGCGGACCGCTATGTCTCGCGCGGCGCGCTGAAGCTGGTACCAGCGCTGACCCGCCATGCCCTGCCGCTGGAAGGCAAGGTGGCGATCGATGTCGGCCAGTCCACCGGCGGCTTTACCGACTGCCTGCTGCAACACGGTATTGCGAAGGTGGTTGGTATCGAGGTCGGCCATGATCAGCTGGCCCCGCGCCTGCGTCAGGACCCTCGGGTAATCTGTCTTGAGGGCTACAACGCGCGCGAACTGCAACCGGATCTGCTGGCCCACACCGACGGTCACGGCTTTGATCTGGCGGTCATGGATGTGTCCTTTATTTCGCAGACCCTGATTCTGGACGCCCTCGCCCCGCTGCTGCGCCCGCAGGGATTGTTGATTACGCTGGTGAAACCTCAGTTCGAGGTGGGGCCGGAGAATATCAGCAAGGGCGGCATTGTGCGTGATGCAAGCCTGTATCCGAGGGTGCGCCAACGGATCGAACAGCAGCTTGACGCGCTGGGCTTTGACTGCCTCGATTACGACGACAGTCCGATCCTGGGCGGCGACGGCAACCGCGAGTTCGTACTGGTGGCCCGCAAACGCCCGGCGGAGACCCACGCATGAAAATGGAACTGCAACAGACCATCGCTGCCACCGACGCCGGCCGCAAGGTCACCGACTTTCTCGCCGACGCCTCGGGGCTGTCGCGCCAGCGTATCAAGGACGCGATGGCCAAAGGCGCCGTCTGGCTCAGGCGCGGCCGCGGACGCAAGCGACTGCGCAAGGCGACCGAGGTCCTGAAGAGCGGCGACCGGATCGAGCTGTACTATGATGCCGAGCTGCTCGCCCGTACTGCGCCCGCCCCCATCTGCCTGCATGATGCCGGCGCCTATTCGGTCTGGTTCAAACCCGCCGGCGTGCTGTCACAGGGCAACGATTTCGGCGATCACCTGTCGCTGTTGCGCCTCGCGGAGCAGATACTGGAGCCGCGCCGCACCGCTTTTGCAGTCCACCGTCTGGATCGTGAAACCGCCGGCCTGATGCTGATCGCACATAAGGCCGGGCTCGCCGCCCAACTGTCGGCGCTGTTTCGCGAGCGCAAAGTGGAAAAGCGTTACCGCGCCTGGGTACTCGGGGAGCTGCCGCACAGCGGCCGGATCGATGCCCGCCTCGACGGCAAGCCGGCCCACACCCGCTACCAGCGCCTGAGCTGGGACGCCGACCGCCGGCAGAGTCTGGCGGAGATCGACATCGACACCGGCCGCACCCACCAGATCCGCCGCCACCTGAGCGGCATCGGCCACCCGGTGATCGGCGACCCGCGTTATGGCGAGGGCAACAAGAACACCCAGGGGCTGCAGCTGTTTGCCGTGGCGCTGGCGTTTGAATGCCCGCTGCAGCGGCGCCGGGTCAGCTTTGAGCTGTCGGACGCGTTCCTGTCTGAACACTGCCGCTATCGGCCGGCCTGATCACGCCGGCATCTGCCGCTTCAGCTCCAGACGGCGCAGAAACTCGGCCATGATCTCGTGGTACAACGCGCCGCCGAGCTGCAGATCCTCAACCCCGGAATCGATGCTGGGATTGTCGTTGACCTCGATCACCACCACCCGCTCACCCGACTGCTTGATATCGACGCCGTAGAAACCGTCACCGATCAGGCGCGCAGCCTTCAGCGCCACGTCCAGCACCTTGCGCGGCACCTCCCAGGTGGCCGGGGTATCGAACCCGCCGGAGTCCGGTTCGCTGCCGCCGTCATGCCGGTAGATCTGCCAGTGATCCTGCACCATGAAGTAGCGACAGGCATACAACGGCTTGTTGTTCAGCACGCCAATGCGCCAGTCGTAATCGGTGTACATAAACTCCTGTGCCAGCACCAGTGACGAGCTCTGACGCAGCTTTTTCAGCGCCTGTGTCAGGGCGTCGGCACTCTCCACCTTGATCACGCCGCGCGAAAAGGCGCCGTCCGGTATCTTCAGTACCACCGGCAGGCCGAGCGCCTCGATCAAATTCCGGACCGTTTCGGCACTGGCATCGCTGAGGATACGGGTTTTCGGCGTCGGCACCCGGTGGGTGCGCAGCAGATCGGCAAGGTAGACCTTGTTGGTGCAGCGCAGAATCGAGGTCGGGTCATCCATGACCACCAGTCCTTCCGCCTCGGCCTTGCGCGCAAAACGGTAGGTGTGGTGATCGATCGCCGTGGTCTCGCGAATGAACAGGGCGTCATACTCGGCCAGGCGCTGGTAATCCTGCCGTCCGATCAGCTGCACATTGATACCCAGCCGCTTACCCGCACGCACGAATCGGGCAATCGCGGTACGGTCGCTCGGCGGCAGCTTTTCCTCGGGGTTGACCAGCATCGCCATATCGTAGCGGTACTGTCGGCGGGCCCGCTGCCTGCGCCAGATCCGGTTGCTGAAACGGTCCAGCGCCTGCGCGAACAGATCCTGCTCCTCGCCCGCAAGATCGCGCAGCGCCCCCTGACGGATGCGCTGAATGCGCCAGCCCCGCTCACGCTTGAGCCGCACCTCCAGCAACGGAATCGGGAAACGTTCGAACAGCTGCCGTGCCAGCGGTGCCAACTGGGGCACATCGCAGTCACCGAAAAAGATCTTCACGTCGATCTGCTCGCGCTGATCCCCCTCGGCCAGCGCCAGCTTGTCCAGCGCCGCCTCGACCCCTTCCAGCTCCAGCGACCACAACGATTTGCGGCGCAGATCATTGATCACCTGCACCGACGGAATCACATTGTGCCCTCGGGCTTCGGCCAGCAGCGAGCAGTAGTAGCCACGCCCGAGCGATCTCGAGTTGCGGCAGCAATTGATAATCCGCGTGCGCCCGCGCCCCGGCTCCTCCGACAGCGCCATATACTGCTCAAACGAGATCACGTCACGACTGGGGAAATAGGGCGTCCAGTCCCGCAGATCATCCACCACCACGTAAAACCCGGCCATCACTCACTCCCTGGCTGTTGTTGCTCACAGTATGCGCCGGATGCGAAGGCGCTCAAATATGCGCAGCGACAATTTTTTACCCGCTCAGGGGCGGTCGATCGCGTGAAGCGAACAGGGCCCTTGACCACATCACCGGGCTGTAGTTTTCCACCGGCCAGCGGTGTAGCATCGGCGGAAACTGCCCGTATGTGCCCACCCATGACCGACCTGCCGATCCGCCGCGCCCGACGCGATGATCTCGACCGCCTCTGCGAACTGGAAAAACGCTGTTTCAGCGGCGACCGCTTGTCACGTCGCAGCCTTGGCCACATGCTGCGCTCCGAACACGCCGACCTGCTGATCGCCGACGCTGAGGAGGCACCGGCGGGCTACGTACTGAATCTGTACCGCTCCGGCACCAACCTGGCACGGCTGTACTCGATTGCCATCGCGCCGGCGTGGCGCGGATGCGGCCTGTCCGTCGCGCTTTTGCAGACCGCCGAACAACATGCCCGCGAACGCGGCTGTGGCTTTATGCGGCTGGAAGTCCGCAGCGATAACCACCCGGCGATTGCGCTGTACGAACGCTGCGGCTATCACCGTTTCGGTCGCATCGCCGACTACTACGAAGATGGCTGCGATGCCCTGCGGATGGAGAAAACGATCCGGCGCACGGCACAGGGGCCCAGCCCACGCACCCGCTATTACGAGCAGACCACGGCATTTACCTGCGGCCCCGCCTGCCTGTTGATGGCCATGGCACGACTGCAGCCAGAGCGTGCGATGACACGCCGCGAAGAACTGCGCATCTGGCGTGAGGCGACCACCATCTTCATGACCTCGGGCCATGGCGGCTGCTCGCCGCACGGACTGGCGCTGAGTGCATGGCATCGAGGATTTGCAGCAGCCCTCTACGTCACCCCGGCCGGTACGCCGTTTATCGACAGCGTGCGGGATCCGGCCAAGAAAGAGGTGATCGAACTGGTGCATCAGGATTATCTGGCGCAGCTGGCCGACACCGATGTACAGCTGCACGAACGAGAGCTGTCTGTCGCGGAACTGCTTAACGCGATCGGCACCGGTGCGGTGGCAATCACGCTGATCAGCACCTGGCGACTGAACCGCAACCGCGCTCCGCACTGGGTTGTCATCAGCGGTGCGGACGATCGTTATGTTTACATCAGCGATCCGGATTTCGAGCGCGATCCGTGGCACAGCGAGACCGATTATATCGATGTCCCGGTCGCCCATGAGGAGTATCAGGCGATGGCACGGTTTGGCCGCAGCCGTCTGCGCGCAACGCTGATTCTGAAGGCAGGAAGGGTGGAGGCCAGAACGAAAAAACCCGCCTGACACCGGAGTCAGGCGGGAAACCTGGACGGTCAACGACCGTTTTTTACACAGGCTTTGGAGATATCAGTCCGCCTGGCGACGCAGAAAGGCGGGAATATCCAGAAAATCCATATCGTCGGTGCCGGTCCGCTTCATCTCCTGCTGCACCGGCTCCTGTGCACGCTCATCCGCCTGACGGTTACGCATGACGGTGGGCAGTTCCATCTGGGCGAAGTCAGTGGTTGCTGTCTGCGTTGCGCGGGCACGGGTCGTGGTACCGCCGTTGGCCACGCGCACCTCCTGCGTCTGCGCCTTGGCAAGACCGGTGGCGACAACTGTGACCTTGAGCTCTTCACTCATGTCCGGATCGATGACCGTACCGACAACGATGGTCGCGTTCTCGGATGCATATTCCTCGACCAGATCACCGATCTCGGAGAACTCGCCAAGGCCGAGGTCCATGCCGGCGGTGATGTTGACCAGAATGCCGCTGGCTCCTTTCAGATCCACATCTTCCAGCAGCGGACTGTTGATCGCTGCCTCGGTGGCTTCGCGGGCACGGTTTTCACCGCGTGCGCTGCCGGTGCCCATCATCGCCATGCCCATCTCGGACATCACCGTGCGCACGTCGGCAAAGTCGACGTTGATCATGCCCGGACGGATGATCAGGTCGGCGATCCCCTGCACGGCGCCCTTGAGCACATCGTTGGCGGTGCTGAACGCCTGAATCAGGCTGCAGTTCTTGCCCAGTACCGGCAGCAGTTTTTCGTTCGGGATAATGATCAGTGAGTCCACGTTCTCCTGCAGTTCACGAATCCCCTGATCGGCCACCCGGGAGCGCTTGCGACCTTCGAACGGGAACGGACGGGTCACCACGGCCACGGTCAGAATACCCAGCTCGCGTGCCACTTCGGCCACGATCGGTGCCGCACCGGTACCGGTACCGCCGCCCATGCCAGCGGTGATGAACACCATGTCGGCACCGGACAGCGCCTCGGCGATACGATCGCGGTCTTCCAGCGCAGCGGAGCGCCCGACTTCCGGGTTGGCGCCGGCGCCCAGCCCCTTGGTCAGCTCGCCGCCGATGTGCAGCACGGTGCGAGCCGCGAGTTTGCTCAGTGCCTGAGCATCGGTGTTGGCGCAGATGAACTCGACCCCTTCAACTTCCGAGCTCACCATGTGATCAACGGCATTGCCGCCGCCACCGCCAACACCGACAACCTTGATAACAGCGCTCTGCGGTACGCTATCAACCAGTTCGAACATTTCTGCGTCTCCTTCCAGGTTTTTTCAGGCCCCGGTTCTGCGCCGGGATCGCTCTGTCGTGCTGTTGTGTCACACGGGCGCTGCGGGCGCCCGAGAAAAATCGTTGTTCGCTGTCAGAAATTGCCCTGCAGCCAGGCTTTCATGCGCCCGAACATCTCCGGCAGCTGCAGGCGCCGTCCGCTGTCGATCTCATCCGGCGTACGTGCCGCCAGCGGTGCCGGCTCCGCACTGCTGCCCAGCGACTCGCGCGCATAGTGCAACAGCCCGATCGCGGTGGCGTAGATCGGGTTGCGCAGCAGCTCTTCCATGCCGCGCACACCGTGCGGTCGCGACAGGCGCACCGGCATGTGGAAGATCTCCTCGGCCAGTTCGACCGCGCCTTCCATCTTCGACGTACCGCCGGTCAGCACGATGCCGCCGGCGATCAGATCTTCAAAGCCGGAACGGCGAATCTCCGCCTGCACCAGATTGAACAGCTCCTCGTACCGCGGCTCGACCACTTCGGCCAGCGCCTGTCGCGACAGATCCCGTGCCGGGCGATCGCCGACGCTCGGGACCTTGATCACTTCATCGGCCCGGGTCAGCTGCGCCAGCGCGCAGGCGTACTTGATCTTCAGTTGCTCGGCATTGACCGTCGGCGTACGCAGTGCCATGGCGATATCGTTGGTGACCTGATCACCAGCGATCGGAATGACCGCCGTGTGCCGGATGGCGCCGTGGGTATAGATCGCAATATCGGTGGTACCGCCACCGATATCGACCATGCAGACACCGAGATCCTTTTCATCATCGGTCAGCACCGCATGACTCGACGCCAGCTGCTCGAGCACCACCGCGTCCACTTCAAGGCCGCAGCGGCGAATACATTTTTCGATGTTCTGAACCGAGTTGATCGAGCCGGTCACCAGATGCACCTTGGCCTCCAGGCGCACCCCGGACATGCCCAGCGGCTCGCGAATCCCCTCCTGGTTATCGATCAGATACTCCTGCGGCAAAATGTGCAGAATCTTCTGATCCGCCGGAATCGCCACCGCGCGGGCGGCATCGATCACCCGTTCAAGGTCATACTCGTTCACCTCGCGATCACGCACGGCGACAATGCCGTGGGAGTTGAGGCTGTTGATGTGACTGCCGGCGATGCCCACCGTGACCGAATGGATCTTGCAGCCCGCCATCAGCTCCGCCTCTTCAACGGCACGCTGGATCGAGCTGACGGTGGATTCAATATTGACGACGACGCCGCGCTTGAGCCCCTGAGACGGCTGCGAGCCGAAACCGACGATTTCAATATCGCCTGCCGGGGTCATCTCGCCCACCAGACACACCACCTTGGAGGTCCCGATGTCGAGCGCCACTATCATGTTATTTGCAATCGTCATAGTCGTCTGCGTCAGGCTGTCTGCATCAATCAGTTTTAAATCGGGTTTGCAGAGCAGCGTTGTCATGTATTAAGCAATTAATGGGCCAGAGCTTAAAACCTGTTTCAGCGTGTATCTGCAGCGCTAGTATTGCGTAGGCCTGTTCAAAAAATCAACGATGCCATATTCCTCCATATCGGCAGGTTCTTGCCGGACTGAAGGGCAAATTCGTTGTATTTCAAAAAAATAGAGCCCCCTGATGTGAAGGGATTTGCCGCTTCACAAAATGCTGGTCAAAAAACTTTCATGCTGAATTTTGCCATTTTATTCAAGATTTAATTTTGAATAAAAGGCGATATATCAAAATTTAATATTGAATAAACACAAAATATTCAAAATTAGATATTGATTTTTCAGCAAAATTCAAGCCGGGTTTTTGATGTTTTTGGTGCAGCGCAAAGAGGCCTGTTAAGAGGCACATATCGGCACAACGGCATGGCAGACGGGGTGACCAGCGCCGCCAAAGAGGCAACAGCCTGCCGCCCCGTTGAACATTCGGGGTTGGGCGGCGCTACAAGCGTTGGCGGCTATACCAGCTGCAAACGACCACCGGGCAGAACGCCCGCGCAGATGCGGCCGCTCAAAAACGGCCGCCGTCACTTACCAGTAGTAGTAGAGCGCTACCGCGGCCACGACGACCAGTGGCAGCATCAGGAACAGGTTTTTCAGATCACCCAGCAGGCGCTGAAAAATCAGCAGATGCATGACCGGGAAGGTAATGAACATGCAGGAGAGCGGAATCCACCACTGCAGTTTCAGGAAGCCGAACGCCATCGCGCCGAGCAGCGTAATCGCGCCCAGATTGCCGGCCATCACCACCGTGACCTGACCATTGGGCTTGTGCATGAAGCCCGGTTTCTGCTCCAGCGGCAGCTTGTTGAGTGCACCGGCGCTGAGCGCTGCAGACATTGAAACGATACCCGCGAACAGGAAGATATAAAGTGGCTCGACCATGCGACCTCCTTGCTGGAAAGCCGCAATTGTAGCCAAACTCGCCGGCGCTGGACATGCCCGCTGCCCCGCGCATCAGGCGGTGCGCCGGCGGCGCCGGTTGGTTCACACGGAGCCCCCGCAAAAGGTGTAAAATGGCCGCCCTGTCTGTTAACGAAGCAATCTGTGAGCCCATGCCCGACTTTATCGTTAATGAAGCCATTGAAGATTACGCCTATCTCCAGACCCGCGCCGAGCCGCCGCTGCTGCAGGAGCTGATCGACCAGACCAACCTCAACATGGGCTGGCCGCAGAAACTCTCCGGACGTCTGGTCGGTCGCACGCTGAAAATGCTGGCGGCGCTGGTGCAGCCGAAGCAGGCGCTGGAGATCGGCATGTTCACCGGCTACTCGGCGCTGTCGATTGCCGAAGGCATGCCGGCGGACGGCCGTCTGGTCTGCTGCGAGACCAACCCGCGGGCAATCGAGTTCGCCAAGGGCTTTTTCGAGCGCAGTGAGCACGGCCACAAGATCGACGTCATTTTCGGGCGTGCGCTGGATACGCTCGAAAACCTCGACATGACGCTGGACTTCACCTTTATCGATGCCGACAAGCGCAACTATCTGAACTACTATGAGCGGGTCAAGGAGATGACGCGCCCGGGCGGTCTGATCGTACTCGACAATGTGCTCTGGTCCGGCAAGGTGCTGCAGCCGGAATCGGAGATCGACGATATCCTCGTCGAAACCAATCGCCGAATCGCCACCGATCCGGACGTCGAGAACCTGTTCCTGACCGTGAGGGACGGTCTCAACGTGGTCCGCAAACTGGGGTAACACCTGCAACAGGGAGGCTCGATGCGCAAACTGCTCTGGTTCCTGCTGCCGATCCCCCTGTTACTGCTTATCCTCTACACCGCCCTGCCCTACGTTGCCCGCACGCTGATCGAACAGTGGCTGACGCAGCAGGGCTTCGACGCCCCGCAGATCCGGCTGACGCACCCAAGCTGGGACCGGCTGATCATCCCTTCGCTGTCACTGGCACAGCAGGGGCCTGAGCGTCGCATCGAGCTGCAGGCGCGCGATATCGATATCCGCTTCGAGCCCATGGCGCTGCTGCTGGAGAATGCACTGACGGAAATCCGCATTCCCCGCCTGCAGCTCCAGATCCGTGCCGACAAAAGCCTTGACCAGCGCCTGGATGACACCCTCGATGCGACGTTCGACCTCAATCAGCTGCCCCCGGCACTGCTGTTTCATTACGCCCCCTCCGACCGGCTGGTGATCGGCCAGCTGTCGATCGAATATCAGGCACCGAATCAGCCGCGCCTCGATGCCAGCGGCAACCTGGATCTGACCTCGACACGCCTGCTCAGTCGTATGCGGCTTGCGCTCGAGGCACCGTACGGTGATGACCGGACGCTGCCCGCCCCGGCCTACCTCGACCTTGATTTCAGCGACAGCCAATGGCTGGAGTTGTCGCTGGTACAGGACAACCGGCATCTGTTTGAAAGCCGCGGCCAGCTGACCACCGATGTGCAGCAATGGGGGCTGAATCTGGACGGCACCGTCGATACCGGCCGGCTGTTCAGCTGGCTCAGACCGCTGCTGCCCTCGCCCCCGTTCGCGGCCCTGGAGGGAACGCTCAGCTTTGGCCTGACCAGCCAGTGGCCAACCCGGCTGCCGGTGCAACCGGAAGCGCTGCTGAACCGGATCCGCGGCCGTCTGCTGCTCGATAACCGGCTGTCCCTGACCGAGCTGACACTGGCCGAGAGCACTCATATCGGTCGGTTGCAAAGCCGACTCAATGGCGAGCTGAGTCTTGATCAGGGCTTGCTGACACTGGACATTGCCGCTCCCGGCCACATCGTAGCCGGGCCGGTGCTGCGGCCCGAGGGCCGCGCCGAGCAGATCGGCGTCGAGCTGACACAGCCACTCAGTATCAGCGCCGCGCTGCTGAACGAAGGCATGCTGGCAGCCGTCAAACCGGTCGGGCTGCGGCTGACGCCGCAGGCATTGTCGCTGCCCGAGCTGTCGACATTGGCGCTGTCACCGATCTCAGTCGAGATCACGCCGTCGCCGACACTGGATTCGGTGCACTTCGCCGTGCGCAGCGACGCGGTACAGGCAACACTGCGCCAGCTCCCCCTGCCCGCGATCGCACTGGCCGTTGACGGCTACTGGCGAGCAGATGATCTCAGCGGCGAGCTGCAGCTGAGCAGCGCGCAACCGGCGCTGGTGCTGACGGCCGACTGGCGCTACCGCGACCGCTTCTACGCCCGCTGGCGACTGGCGCCGGCGTCACTGACACAGACGCAGACAGCGCTGAAAAGTCTGCTCACACAGTGGCCGTACGATCTCACCTTTTCCAACGGCACGCTGGCGATGACCGGTACGCTGGTGGCGGCCGGTGCCGACCAATGGGAGCTGTCAGCCGACGCGACCGTGCGGGATGCCGCGCTCGCATGGGATACCTACATGGAGCTCGACAACCTCGATGCCGACCTGACGCTGACACGCCGCGTCGACGGCACGTTTGGCAGCCGCGGCACCCTGCAGGCCGAGCTGATCGACGCCGGCATCAACCTGCATGACACCCGCCTGAGCTACCAGTTGACACAACCGGCGCGCGGCGCGCCTGAACTGCAGCTTGAGCCGCTGACACTGCACCTGCTCGGCGGCGAGCTGTCTCTGCCGGCGCTGACCTTCAACCCGCTGGCACCGGCCTTTGAGACCCGGGCGCGGCTTGACGCGATCCAGCTTGGCGACATCCTGCGCCTGTACGATCAGCCCGGTCTGAGCGGCAGCAGCACGCTGAGCGGTACCCTGCCCGTGCAGGTCAACGGACAGCAGATCCGGGTGCAGGGCGGCCATATCAGCAGCGCCACCCCGGGCTGGATCCGCTATCAGCCCAGCGCGGAACTGAGTGCAACGGCACAGGGGAACCCGGCGCTGAAGCTGGCGCTGTCGGCGCTGACCGATCTGCAGTTGTCCGAGCTGGCACTGGATCTGAATTACGCCCCGGACGGCGCGCTGGAACTGCGCACCCGTCTCAGGGGTCACAACCCTGACTGGCAGCAGGGGCGCCCGATAGACCTGTCACTGAATATCGAAGAGAATCTGCTGCAGCTGTTGCGGGCGCTGCAACTGTCCGAACGCATCGGCGACCGGCTGCGCGAGCAACTGGCGCCCTGAGCGGCCATCACCTGCGCTCAGGCCGGGTTCAGCTGGCCCGGGTCAGTCTGCTGTTGCGCGCTCGAAACCGCGCCCACACATCGATTCAATCGCTCTGGAGGTGTAACGTCCATGCTGAAAAAACCTGCACTCTGGCTCGCACTGCCGGGCGCCGCGTTGCTGGCAGCCTGTACGCCCACAGTTCAGCTGGCGGCCCCGACGGACCCGATCACGATCAATCTGAACGTCAAGGTGGAGCATGAGGTCCTGCTCAAGGTCGACCGGCAGATCGACGACATGCTCGAACAGAACAGCGATCTATTCTGACGGAGACCACCACATGAAACGATTCGCACTGCGCCCCCTGCTGCTGAGCGGCCTGTTGCTGCTGTCACTGCCGGGTTGGGCCCTGTCACTGGATGAAGCGAAAAGTCAGGGACTGGTTGGCGAGCAGGCCAACGGGTATCTGGGTGTTGTCTCCGACAGCGCCGCCGCAGACGTGCGCGCGCTCGTCAACGACGTCAACCAGCAGCGCCAGCAGCTGTACCTCGAACGTGCGCAGAAAGCCGGCGTCAAACCGGAAATCATGGAGCTGCGCACCGGCGAACGGCTGCTGGAGCGCGCCCCCGCCGGTGAGTTCATCCGTACCCCCGACGGTCGCTGGGTGCGCAAGTAAACATGGATACACTGGCCCGTTCTGTCACGCTGGCCGGGGCGCTGCTGGTATCAGCCGCAGCGCCCGCGTACGCCAGCAATCCCGCGGATAACGCCTGGACACTGAACCTCTATTTCGAGAACGATCTGTTCACCGACTCCGACCAGCAGTACACCAACGGTGTGCGGGCGTCCTGGGTATCGCCGGAGATCGGCAGCTTCATCGATGATCCTGCGATACCGGCCTGGGTACGCCATACCAACGAGCTGCTGCAGAAGCTCGATCCACAACCGGCACCGTTCGAGCGTGACCCGAGTCACCGCTTCATCCTCACGCTGGGGCAACAGATGTACACCCCCGAGGATCGTGACCGCGAAACGCTGGACCCGTCCGACCGCCCCTACGCCGGCTGGCTCTATCTCGGCTTTGGCTACCATACCCAGACCCGCCACAAGCTGAAGTCGTTCGAGGTCAATCTTGGTGTCGTCGGTCCCTGGTCACTGGCAGAAGAGAGCCAGAACCTGATTCACGACATCCGCGGTTTTGAGCGCTTCAAGGGCTGGGACAACCAGCTGCATAATGAACCGGGCATCCAGTTGCTGTTCGAGCGCAAGCAACGGCTGTTTCATGGCGGCCTGTTCGACAACATTCAGCATGACCTGATCGGCCATGCCGGCGCCAGTCTCGGCAACGTCGCCACCTACATCAACGCCGGTGCCGAGTATCGCATCGGGTATATGCTGCCACAGGACTTCGGCACCTCGGCGCTGCGCACCGGGGGTGACAACAGCACGCCCGGCCCCGGCGATCCGCGTTTCCACGACCAGTGGGGCGTCCACCTGTTCCTGTCCATGGACGGGCGCTGGGTACTGCGCGATATCTTCCTCGACGGCAACACCTTCCGCGACAGTCACTCCGTCGACAAGAAAGCACTGGTCGCCGATGCCGCCTGGGGTGTCGCCGCCACCTGGGATCGCTGGAAGCTGTCACTGGCGCGCTACTACCGCACCAGCCAGTTCGATCATCAGGACGGTGGCCACAACTTCGGCTCGCTGGCGCTGTCGTACTCGTTCTGAGCCTCGGGGTTGCGTCAGCCGCGGCCACAAACGACAACAGGGGCAGACACCTTCCGGTGCCTGCCCCTGTTTTTAATCGGCGCCCTCCGCTGCAGCGGCTGACGACGCCGTTATTTACTCGCCGCTGGGCTAAGTGCTTTCGGCAATCACTGCGGACTCGGCACCGGCCGCCGGCATCACCGCATCCAGCAGACGGGCCAGATTGTCGTCATACTGGCGTTGCAGCTCGTCGAAGACGCTGCGATAGCGCGTATCCTGCTGCACCAGACCCTCGAACAGATCACGCCCCAGCTGGCCCGGCGCACTGAGAAAGCCCAGCGAGGGCGCGCCGAATGTCTCGGCCATCGATTTCATCATCTGCCCCAGACGCTTGCCCGGGCGATCGGCCGCCTGCTCAAGCCCCTGCACCTGCTCATAGCTCGCCGCGCTGACGTACTGGCGGCTGTAGCTCATGTCCAGTTTCATCGATTGCAGTTCGCTGCTGTCGAAACGCAGATTCGCGCTCTGCTCAAACGCCTTCTGCACATCACCATCGAAAAACTCGTCCGCCAGTGACGATACGTCCTTGATCAGGTTCTGCAACGCATCGATTTCATCCGTGTCCAGCTCACCGCGCACGCTGAAGCTGTACTCACTGCGCTCGCTGCGGCTCAGGCTGAACTGTGCCGCCAGCGTGCCGTCCCCGTCCGTGGCCGCCGCAAAGGCACTCTGCTGTGCCTGATCCCGCGAAAAGCTGATGACCACCTCATCGCCGTCCCGGGTCCGCACCCTCAGCTCCATCTCCTCGGCGTTGCTGAAGCGCTCGACAATGCCCATGCGCGTGCTGGTCGCGGCCGACGCCTCGGCCTGCCCCGGCGCAATAGCGGCCAGCGCATCCGCGGTTGCACGTTCTGTGGCATCCACCTGCTCGGCGACCGCGCCCTGCAGCAGGTTCAGGTTGTCGAGGATCTCCCGCGCCTCGGCAAACCCCTTTTCAACGCCGCTCACAGCGGCCTGATACAGCTGGTTCAGTCGCTCGTCGGAAGCGCCCCGTTGCCGCGCGGCTTCGAGCCCGGCAGCCACGAAACCACTGATCCGCTCAGCGACCTTTTCCGGCGTAAACTCGGCCGGGTCCAGCGCTTTGAGACCGTCGCTGCTCATGCCCGGGATGTTGTCGGCCAGTTTGCCGAGCAGCGTCTCAAGCGGCGGGTTCGACACCGAGCCGGCACCTTTCGCCGTGCTGCCGCTGGTGGACGCAGGCGATGTCAGCGCCGGATTGTTGAAAGCTGTGGAAGAGTGCAGATTGATCACGACCGGCTCCGGGGAAATAAGGGGTTCATCAGCAGTTTAGCGCATGGCGCCGCCATTCAGCGCTGGGGGTATGAGGGGTATCGGCCACTTTTTGCACAACTTTAATACGGATGTTTGAAACTGGCGCTTGTCAGGCCCCGTCCGGGGGGTTAGGTTAACCATTCAGTCAACTTTACCTCACAGGTGACGGATGTCCCCCGCCCAACCCAACATCGAAGTCGTCGAAGCCGATCTTGGCCTGCCTGAACACGCCGCTGCATTGCGGCTGCTGCTGGATGATTACGCACGCGATCCCATGGGGGGTGGCGAGCCATTGCCGAGCGACGTGCTGGAGCGACTCCCGCTGGCACTGGCCCAGCGCACCGACAGCTACACCCTGATCGCGTACGCCGATGGTGAACCGGCGGGACTGCTCAACGCCTTCGAGGGTTTCTCCACTTTCTATTGCGCGCCGCTGCTGAACATCCACGATGTGACGGTGCCTGAGCGCTGGCGCGGGCTGGGCATCGCCGACCGCCTGCTGGCGGCCGCCGAGGCGATCGCCCGTCGTACCGGCTGCTGCAAACTGACGCTGGAAGTGCTGGCCGGTAATGCCCGGGCGCAGGCGGTGTATCGTCGCTGCGGTTTCAGCGGTTACCAGCTGGATCCACACACGGGTCAGGCACTGTTCTGGCAGAAAGCGCTGACCGAACAACCGGCAGGTGCTGGTTAAAACCGGTTCGCATCCAGCGGCTGCGGCGTGACCTCAGCGCTGCCGTTGTCGCCGGTCAGCCAGATCTGGCCATCCTGCAACGTACACTGCAGACGCATCTGACGGCTGGCGAGCGCAGCCAGCGCTTCGCTCTGCGCCTCGGGTACACGCAGCAGCCGCAGATTGTCGAACCGGGCCAGCGTCTTGCGGATACCACTCCACCAGGGGTCGACCTGCTGATCGCTGCCATACACCAGCAGGATCACCTCCTGCGCCCGTGAGCAGGCCTTACGCAGCCGCTTCTCACTGGGCAGACCAACCTCGATCCAGCGCGCGATCTCGCCGCCCGGCGTGTGCTGCCACAGATCCGGCTCGTCATCGACGCACAGCCCACGCGTGAACGTGAGCGCCTCGTCGGCATAAAGAGCAAACGCGAGCAGCCGCATCATCAACCGGGTTTCGGTTTCCGACGGGTGCAGCGCCAGAGTCAGGGGGTATTCGGCATAATGGTGCCGGTCGAGGTCGCTGATATTCAGCGTAGCCTTGTAAATAGTTGATTTCAGTGCCATCTGATGGTTGATCCTGAGGTCTACGCGGGGTATTAAGAAAGCAGGCAACGGCGAAGGATACCCTCATGCCCCGTCTCTGGATACTGATATTTGCGCTGGTGCTGCTGTGGTCAGGCTGGGCCCCGGCCGATCGTCTCACCTGGGTGCTCGAGGCGCTGCCGGCGCTGATCGCGCTGGCGGTACTCTGGGGCACGCGACGCCGCTTTCCACTGACGCCGCTGCTGCTGTGGCTGATTCTCGGCCACAGTCTGATCCTGATGGTCGGCGCCCATTACACCTACGCCGAGGTACCGCTGTTCGACTGGATTGCCGAATGGTTCGGACACAGCCGCAACAACTTCGACAAACTGGGGCATTTCGCGCAGGGTTTCGTGCCCGCGCTGGCCGCACGGGAGGTGATCCTGCGCCTTGAGCTGGTTAACGGGCGCCACTGGGGTGACTTCTTCATCGTCTGCATCTGCCTCGCGGTCAGCGCGTTCTACGAACTGATCGAGTGGTGGGTGGCGCTGCTGTCCGGTCAGGCGGCGGAGGCATTTCTCGGCACTCAGGGCTATGTCTGGGATACCCAGTCCGATATGGCGATGGCGCTGTTTGGTGCGTTACTCGCGCTGGTCACGATGCGCCGGTATCATGATCGTCAGCTGGCCCGACTGACCGTCCGCCCTGTTCCCCGCTCCAACGACCCGGTTTAAGCGCGCATGAGTGACGATATTACCCAACGCATTGAGCAACTGATCCGCAGCGAAGATGCGCTGGATGCGGATCTGTACGCCGAAGTGTCGGAAGATCTGGAACCGGATCAGGTCGCCCTGCTGCTCGAGTCACTGCCGCGCGAAGCACGTCTGGAGTGCTGGGCGCAGGTGCCGAACGAGCAACGCGTCGACGTACTGGTCGAGATGCGCGCCGAGGCCCGCGCTTCCCTGCTGCGCGAGTTCGACAGCAAGTCGCTGGATCAGCTGATCTCCGATCTGGATGCGGAAACCCTGATCGAGCTGGCCGAGTCACTGCCGGGGGATGTGGTCGATATCGCGCTGGCGCGGATGGACGAGCGTCAGCGCGCCCACTATGAGCGCTCCGCCCAGTATGACGAGGATGCGATCGGTCGCTACGTCGACCATGACCTGCTGATCCTGCCGCAGAACAGCCGCGTGCGTGACGCCGAACGCCTGCTGCGCCGCGAGGTACCGGAATTCACCGATCATCTGTGGCTGGTAGACCGGACCGGCCGCTTCGCCGGCGCCGTGCCGGTGATCCGCCTGTTCGGCCAGCCCGACCATCTGCCGCTGGTGGAGCTGCGCGATGACGAATTCGAGTCACTGCCGGCGACCCGCTCCCTGCGCGAGGCCACGGAGGCATTCGAACATGCAGAAGTCGCCGCCCTGCCGGTGGTTGACGACAGTGGCCTGCTGCTCGGTCGCATGACCACCCGTCTGGCCGTCGAGCTGCTGCATGAGCATTACGATGCGCAGCTGATGGCCAGCGCCGGTCTCGATGAAGAGGAGGATCTGTTCGCGCCGGTGATGCGCAGCTCACGCCGCCGCGCGACCTGGCTCGGCATCAACCTGCTGACCGCATTCCTCGCCTCCTGGGCGATCGGCCTGTTCGAAGGCACGCTGCAGCAGGTGGTGGCGCTGGCGGTGCTGATGCCGGTGGTGGCATCGATGGGCGGCATCGCCGGCAGCCAGACGCTGACGCTGATTATCCGCGGTCTCGCGCTGGGACAGATCACCACCGCCAACGTGATGCCGCTGCTGCGCAAGGAGCTCAGCGTCGGCGGCCTGAACGGCGTGCTCTGGGCGCTGGTGATCGGTATTGTCGCCGGTTACTGGTTCTCAAGCCCGATGATCGGTGTCGTCATTGCGCTGGCGATCGTCGTCAACATCGCCGTCGCGGCCCTGTCCGGCGTGCTGGTACCGGTACTGTTGCAGAAGCTGAAGATCGACCCGGCGCTGTCCGGCTCGGTGATTCTGACCACCGTCACCGATGTGGTCGGCTTCGTCGTCTTTCTCGGCCTGGGCTCACTGTTTCTGCTCTGAGTCCTTCGCCGCTCACTCCCGCGGCTTGAGCTGCGTCACGCTGGCCGCCATCGGCTGCCCTTTCTGACCCGCCTTGTCATCGTACATCGCCCGATCGGCCTCGCGGATCAGCGCTTCGGCGCCGAGGTAATGCTCGGGGCCGGTCTCGGCGATACCGACGCTGAGTTCGATGTTCTCGCCGCTGTCGGCCAGTGCCTTGTTGAGCCGGTCGACATAGATCTCGCGGGCCCGCGTTTTCGTGCAGCCGGGCAGGATCACGCAGAACTCGTCACCGCCGTAACGGAAACAGCCATCCTCGGCCCGGGACACCGCCTTGATCGCGTCGCCGACCGTGCGCAGGATCTCGTCGCCGCGCTGATGCCCTTCGGTATCGTTGACCTGCTTGAAGTCGTTGATATCGATATAGACCAGACTCAGGGTTTCAAAGCGGCGCTCGGAAATGCGCAGGTAACGGGTCAGGCTGTCGCGCAGGTAACGCACACTCTGCAGACCGGTCAGCGGGTCGGTACGCGCCATCTCCTCGAGCTGTCGGGTACGCTCGCGCACCTTGTCCTCCAGCGAACGCGCATACTGCTCGGACTTCTCGCGAGAGGTTTCGATCTCCGACAGCAGGCTGCGGATATAGGTCTCGAACACGAGCGTAATATCGAAGATGAACAGCTTTTCCAGCGCCGCCAGCGTGTCGGCACGCTGCTCCGGATCGTCGATGCGCTGACTGAGCACTTCGCCGATCAGCGATTTCAGCGTGTACACCGCGGACAGATAGAGCTTGGTATCGACCCCGATGCGCTTGTGGACAAGGCCGATGCGCAGCCGGTTGTTGACGTAGTCGATATCGTACACACCGCTGAACAGATCGGTGATGTAGCGGCGCTGGGCGTTACGCAGCCGCTCCAGCGTATCGGCGTCGCCGATCAGCAGGGCGATCTCCGGCACATTGGTCTGGTGCTCGTAGAAGCGGCCGACGATGCTGTCCACCGCTGTTTCGATGATCGGGCGGCTGGCCACAATGAGCTGCACGTCCCTGTCGGTCAGATTGAACAGCTGCTGCCGATGTTCGATTTCGAACTCGGTAATGCGAAGCTGCTCGAGCAGAGTCAGATCGGTCTGTTTCATCAACATCTCCCACCTGCGGGTTCCATCCCCTACTTAATTACTCGGGTATAGCACTATCCCCCATGGTTTACCAGCAACATGAAGTTATAACTGACGCCAAAAAACGACATATACCACCAATTCACCTGCTTGAGTTTATGAGTTCGGCTCACATCAGCTGTAAAACATTTCATCATATAACCAAACGATCTGAATCAGTTTCATGTTTATAATGCAGACCAGCTGTTAACGAACAACGGAAGATCACCATGCACCAGAGCCTGCGCGAAAAGTTTGCTGACCCCAGCCGGGGTGTGTACTTCATCGGCACCACGCCGCCTCGAGACACGACCAGCGACGAGCAGATGCGTGAGATCGCCGAAAAGCTGCTGGCACGCCTGTCGACGCTGGAGTATGACGGTCTGATCGTTTACGACATTCAGGACGAAAGTGCCCGCATCGACACGCCGCGGCCGTT
Organism: Marinobacterium sp.; assembly: GCA_030602245.1. Taxonomy (GTDB): domain Bacteria; phylum Pseudomonadota; class Gammaproteobacteria; order Pseudomonadales; family Balneatricaceae; genus Marinobacterium_D. Next base: position 109,241 of record JAUWAC010000002.1, on the reverse strand, counting down.
CCCGTTCAAGGAAACCCGTGACCCGCGTGAATATTCGCGCCTGATCTCCGACCTGTCCGAGCGGGAAACGATCACCTATAAAAGCGTCGCACAGCGCGACCGGGCCGACTTCGAGCAGTGGCTGGAAGAGGCGTGGAACGACTTTGGTCTGCGCAATGTGGTGCTGGTCGGCAGTCCCTCCTCCGACGGCGAGATCCGCCTCAGCCTGCAGGACGCCTATGCCGCCATCGGCGAGCATCAGCACCCGTTCCACCTCGGCGGCGTCACCATCGCCGAGCGTCACGCGGTCAAGGGCAACGAGCACGAGCGGCTGCTGTCCAAGCAGGCCAACGGCGTCGATTTCTTCGTGTCGCAGGCGGTGTACAACCCGCAGGCGACCATCGATCTGCTGGCGAGCTACGCCCGCACCTGCCGCGAACGCGGCATCGAGCCGCGTCGCATCGTGCTGACCTTCACCCCGTGCGGCAGCGCGAAAACGCTGGAGTTCATGCAGTGGCTGGGGATCTCGATTCCGCCGGCAACCCGCTGGCGCATTCTGGATGCAGAGAACCCGCTGCTGGAGTCAATCCGGATCTGTCAGAACAGTCTGGATCAGATTCTGGAGGCGTGCATTCCGCTGGGTCTGCCGCTGGGCCTCAACATCGAGAGCCTCACCAACCGCAAGGAAGAGATCGATGCTGCCATTCAACTCTATCGCCTGCTCAAGGCCACGCTGGATCTGAAGCTGGCAGAGCGCCAGCTGGCGCGCTGATCAGGGCGCGTTGTCCGCAGCGCCGGTCAGCGCCTCGAGCAGCTGATCGGCATCCAGTCGCTGTTGTGCCCGCAGCTGCTCGCGCCGCTCGAGCAGCTGTTCATAGCGCTCCGGCTCCCAGATGATCCGCGCGCGCTCGTAATCGATGCGGTACTCGACCTGTCGCAGGAAATCCATCCCCAGCAGCCCATCATGTACCGAACGCCCCACCGGATCGATGACCATCGCACGCGTGGCGGGAATCCGAAACGGGCCGATCTCGATGCGATCCAGATTGATCGCCTGCACGTCGATCATCTCGCCGCTGGCCACCCGCGCCGTGCCGGCACGATAGGTCGCCCCGCGCAGCGGTGCCAGCGCTTCGCGATGAAAGACAGTACCCGACGCGCCGGTATCGAGCAGCATGCGCGTATCGGCACGACGGTTGCCGTACACCGCGCGCACCGGCAGGATCACGCGGTTATGACCGACCTCGACCGGCGTCTCCAGCTCGGCAATCGCCGCATCGAGCTCTGACAGCGACCGGCTGATCTGGCGCCGCACGTCATCGAGCCCGGCTGCGCGCGTCTGCGCGCCGCGTGCCAGACCATTCAGGGAGCCTGGCTCGTCGCGGGTTTGCAACTGATCGCGGTACTGATGCGGCACCTTGCTCAGGCTGTTGACGAACACCTTGCGCCCGCGCTCGTCGACGTAATGGTAGATCTCGGCCAGCGCCGGCACTGACAGCGTCGTCGCCAGCAGCAGAATCAGCACACGCATCGCTTGCTCCTTGAGCCGGCCTGTGCCCGCTCCCGTGGCCGGCTAGCCGCCGGCCAGTTTGACCTTGAACCCCTCGTCCTCGAGCAGCGCACGAATCGGCTCCCGGTGATCACCCTGAATCTCCAGCACGCCGTCCTTGAGCGCACCGCCGGTACCGCAGCGCTGTTTGAGGCGTTTGAGCAGTGCCCTGAGCTCCGCTTCCGCCAGCGGCACGCCGCTGATCGTCGTCACCCCCTTGCCCTTGCGGCCGGCGGTTTCACGCCGGATCCGCACCACGCCATCCATCGCTGCGAGCCGCGCCTGATCCGCCAGCTGCTCGCAGATACAGGCGTCCAGCGCCTCGCCGCAGTCGGGGCAGAGGCGCCCTTTTTCGGTGGAGTACACCAGCTTGCCAAGCTGGTCCTGCAATGAAGCCATAACAAAATACCCTTGTCGCGTTCGGTTTACAGGCCGATACCGCCGCCGATCTGGCGCGCCAGATAGGTAGCGTAGGTATCGGTCATGCCGCCGATAAAGTCCAGTGCGCGGATGTAGCGCTGATACAATGAGGCATCTTCCGCCGGCGCGTGAATGCCCATCAGGCTGAGAATCTTCTGACTGCGATACCCCAGCTCGTCCGGGGTCCTGTTGTGCTGCTCCCAGACCGCCTCGATAAAGGCTTCCAGCAGCACGCCGAGCGTCGTGTAAGCCCCCACTTCCAGTTCCGCTTTGCGGGTGTCGGGGAACACCCGTTCACGGGCCAGCTGTTTCGCCCGCGCGATCCCATCGCGCACCATCGGATCGCCGTCGCTGACCAGCTCCCCCTGATAGTCGCCGCACAGGATGCGGTCGAGGTTGGACATGAAGGCGCCGACCACGGAGTTGACCATGTTCTCCATCGCCTTGCCACGCAGCGCGGAGATCTTGCGCCGCGCCGACGCCTGGGTCGAGAAGATCGCGTCGTCAAACTCGAGGTCGCCGCACAGCTCGAGCAGAATCGGCTTGACCTCATCGAAGCTCAACAGGTGCAGCTCGATGGCGTCTTCGAGGTCCAGAATCGCGTAGCAGATGTCATCCGCGGCCTCCATCAGAAACGCCAGCGGATGACGGCACCAGCAATTTTCGCCCTGCGCAATCAGCCCCAGTTCGCGCCCGAGCGCATTGAGTATCCCGACCTCGCTCTGGAAGCAACTGAATTTGCCCTTCTTGCCGCCACGCTCGGCGGTCCACGGATATTTCAGCAGCGTGCCCAGCGTGGGGTAGGTCAGGCGCAGACCGCCATCGAACAGGTTGTTCTCGATGCGGGTTACGACGCGAAAACCCTGCGCGTTGCCCTCGAAGGTCTGCAGGTCGAGCCGTTCAGCTGCGCTCAGATCGGCGAAACGCCGATCCTCACTGCGGCGGCGGAACCAGTCCCGGATCGCGTACTCGCCGGCATGGCCGAACGGCGGATTGCCGATATCATGCGCAAGGCAGGCCGACTGAACGATGGTGCCGATATCATGCGGCGTCACCCAGGGCGGCAGCTGATCGGCGATCAGCTCGCCGACGCGGATACCGAGGCTGCGGCCGAGGCTGCCCACCTCCATCGAGTGGGTCAGGCGCGTGTGAATATGATCGTTCAGCGCCATCGGATGCACCTGGGTTTTGCGCCCGAGGCGACGAAAGGCGCTGGAGAAGATGATCCGGTCATGATCCTTGTGGAAGTGACTGCGGCCCACCTCCTCGTCGATCAGGGTTTCATGGCCGTAACGTTTTGCAGTCAGCAGTTCGGACCACTGCATCGGCATGCTGGGTTTACCTCCGTTCATGTGTCCACCCGGCAGATCACGCCCAGGTGCGCGCGCTCGTCCAGTGCGCTCTTCAACGCCAGCAGCTGGCGCTGCGGCAGCACCAGCTGCTGGCTCACATCGCTGCCGTAATCGCTGTGTCGCACCTGTGCTTCGCAGCGTTTGAGAATCGAATCCACCATGCCCTGCTGATCGTAGGGAAAGCGCAGGCTGACGCTCGCCATCGGCTCGCGCAGTTCCAGCGGCCACCCCTCCAGCAGCGCCTTGACCGCTCCGCCGTAGGCACGCACCAAGCCACCGGCGCCCAGCTTGATGCCGCCAAAAAAGCGTGTCACGACGACGCAGACATCGCCGACCCCCTGCCCCAGCAGCACATTCAGCATCGGTTTGCCCGCCGTGCCACCCGGCTCGCCATCATCATCACTGCCGGCGGCACGCGGCTGCTGCGGCGCGCCAATCACATAGGCACTGCAATGATGATTGGCGGCGGGGAAACGCTGGCGCTGGAGGTCGATGAACGCGCGCATGTCGGCGTCTGAGGCCACCGGCCGACCGGTGGCGATAAAGCGACTTTTCTTGACCTCGGTCTCGACCTCGTATTCGGCCAGCGGTACGCGGTAGGAATCGGACAACATGCGCTCCAGCAATCACGATGGGTTCGCGGTTCTGGCGCCTATGTTAACCGTTCTGGTAATCGTCGAGCGAGGCCGCGCGCGCCTTTTTGTAGTCGATGATCGGTGCCGGCCGCCCCAGCACCGCGCCCGCCCCCGGCGCATGACGGGCCTTGCCGCCATCGACCGCACGCAGCGGCGGCAGCCAGTGCGCGACAAAACGGCCGTCGGGGTCGAACTTCTCGCCCTGCGCCTGAGGATTGAAGATGCGGAAATAGGGCGCGGCATCGGCACCGACCGAGCTGCTCCACTGCCAGCCGCCGAGATTGGAGGCGAAATCCGCATCGATCAGATGACGCATGAAAAAGTCGGCGCCCAGCCGCCAGTCGACCCGCAGCAGTTTGGTCAGGAACGACGCCACAACCATCCGCAACCGATTGTGCATCCAGCCCGTTTCCAGCAGCTGCTTCATCGCCGCATCGACGATCGGAAAGCCGGTCTCGCCGCGGCACCAGGCCGCGAACGCGGCGTCATTCTGCTGCCAGCTGATTTTCGCCTCGACCTCGGGCCGGAACGGTTCCAGACGCGACAGCCCCGGAAAGGCGACCAGCAGGTGGCGGTAAAACTCGCGCCAGACCAGCTCGTTGAGCCAGCTCGAGTGCAGCCAGTCACCCGCGCTCTGTGCCCGCAGCACCGCCAGACACTGCCGCGGCGACAACGCGCCGATGGTCAGATACGGGGACAGCCGTGACGTGGCTTCACGCGCCGGGTAATCGCGCAAGCGCTGGTAGTCGGCCTCCTGCTCGATGACAAAGCGGTTGAGCTGCTCGCTGGCGGCCGCCTCTCCCGCCGGCCAGAGATCGCTGCGATAGCTGAGCGGTTGGTAATCCAGATCATCCGGCACCGCATCACCGGGCAGCGCGTTCGCAGCCACAGGGCCGGGAGGCGGCAGCACATCGCGATCGAAATCGGGCAGGCGCTTCTGCCACGCCCGGCTGAACGGCGTATAGACCTTGAACGGGCCGCCCTGACCGGTCAGCACCTGCCCCGGTGGAATGATCAGCTCGCCGTGGAAGCCGCGTACCGTCACCCCGACGGACGCCAGTGCGGCGCAGACGGCACGATCGCGATTACGTTCGTTGAGCGGGTATTCGTAGTTGAAGGTCAGCTCCGCCACCGACAGCTCAGCGGCGAGCTGCACAAGTGCCTGCGCACAGTCATCAAAATGCGCCAACCGCAGCACCCGCAGCGGCACATTGCGCTGCTGCAGTTCGCGGGCAATCGTGCGCAACTGATCGCGCCAGAGCCCCATGCGCGCCGCCGACTCGCCATGCGCCTCCCAGCTTTTCGGTGTCAGTGTCACGACGGCCACCACCGGGCTGCCATCGCGACAGGCGTGCGCAAGGGCCGGATTGTCGGCCAGACGCAGATCGTTACGTAACCAGACCAGGCGTGTATCAGCCATGCTGCGGGGTATCCTCGAAGTCGATGCCGGTGTTCAGCGCGTGTTGTCGGAATCGGTGTTCAGATGTAGTTGCGCAATCCCAGCTCGTGTGGGTACGGATTCAGGTAGGTCTGCTCACAGATGTAGTCACCACCGAAGCGCTTGAGGTAGTGCTTGAGTAGCGCCAGCGGCACGACCAGCGGCACCTGGCCGAGCCGGTACTGCTCGATCCCTTCCAGCAGTTCCTGCTTGCACTGAGAATCGATCGACTTCTTCAGGTAGCCGAGCATGTGCATCAGCACGTTGGTGTGCGTTTTACGTGTTGCCTTGTGGCTCATGTGTGTCATGAACCCCCACAGGTACTCATCCATCGCCTGCTCGAGCGGCAGTTCGTGCGCGTTGGCGAGATACCGACCCAGCTCGCGGTAGCCCTGATAGTGGTGTGCCATCAGCAGGTACTTCTGCCGACTGTGGAACTGGATCAGATTGTGGTAGCTCGGGTCGGCCTCAACCGTTGTTTTCCAGTCGTCGTAGGCGAACACCCGGGCGATGAAATTCTCCCGCAGCACGGCGTCATTGAGACGCGCTTCCTCCTCGACCGGCAGCACCGGGTTGGTCTCGCGCAGCGCCCGCACGAAGACGCCGGCATCGGCGGTGTTGGGCATGCCGTTGGGATGATAGACCTTGACCCGCTCCATCCCGCAGCTGGGCGAGCCTTTCATCAGTATATAGCCGCGCAGGTGGCTGCGCTCGCGGGCGATGCGGTAACCGGACGCCAGCAGCGGCTCGGTCACATCAATGCTCTGATCCACCGTGCCCCGGGCCCGCGGCACCTCGTCCGCTTCGCCGACCAGACGAATCGGCTCGCGCGGCACGCCGAGGCCGATCGCCATTTCCGGACAGAAAGGCTCAAATTCGAAGCAGTCTGCCAGCACGTCCAGACAATAGCGCGAACGCTTGTGTCCGCCGTTGTAGCGCACCTGCTCGCCGAGCAGGCAACTGCTGATCCCAACCGGAATGCGACGGTCCATTTCAATACGGTTCGGTTTGCTCATCCCACGTCCTCAAAGCCCGATGAACGGCTGCGCCAGACGACCGATCAGGCCACTGAACTTCAGCGGCGCATCGGTGGCGATCAGACAGATACACTCCTGATCGGTATCGACGATCGGCTGGTGCTGCACTTCAGTGTCCACGTCGGCGACATCGCCGCGCTGGAAACGCCCGACCTCATCAGTATACGAACCGCGCAGGATCAGTGTCAGCTCGTTGCCGCGATGGGTGTGGTGGGGAACCGAAATGCCGGGTTGAATCCGCAGCAGGCGGGTGGCGCCGGGCCCCTCGAGTCCCAGATCGACCTGCTGCACGCCGTAGCCGACCCGCCGCCACGGCAGCGCATCGATCGGTTGTCCCAGCACCGCGGCCAGCGGTGCCGGCAACTCATCGTCGTTGTCGCTGTTCTGCACGGGAGCCGGTGCCGGTGCGGGTTCCACCTCCACGGCATCCAGCCGTGCCAGCAGCTGCTCCAGTGCATCGTCCGCCAACGCGACCGGCGCCAGCGCGTCGAGCAACGCACCGCCGATGGTATCGGTTTCCTCCGTCCGCACCCGACATTCGGGGCACCAGTGCAGATGGCTCGCCACCAGCAACGCCATCCCTTGCGGCAGGGAGCCGCTGGAGTAGCTGATCAGAGTGGCGTCGTCAAAGTGATGGCTGATATTCATGACTCGCCTTCCCAGTGTTGCTTGAGTTTGCCAAATGCCAGACGCAGTCTCGATTTGACGCTGCCCAGCGGAATTCCCAGTTGTTCTGCAATTTCGGAGTGACTCTTGCCTTCGTAATAGGATAGAAACAGCACCTGTGCCTGCGCGTCCGGCAGCGTATCGATCGCTTTACGCATGCGCTGCTCAAGCACGGCCTGCTCGCCGTCGTGACGTTCCTGAGGGTCGGCCTTGTCATCCGGCAGCTCGTATTCCATGTGCCGTTCGCGACGCATGCGGTCGATGCACAGATTGCGCGTCAGCGTGAAGATCCAGGTACTGGCACTGGCCTTGGCCGCATTAAACAGGTGCGCCTTGCGCCAGACCGACAGCATCGCCTCCTGCGTGATCTCTTCGGCGGTTGCCATCGGCATCCCGAGCCGAATGATGTAGGCCTTCACACGCGGTCCGAAATGAGCAAACAGTTCGGCAAACAGTTTTCGATCGCGGGTTTCGGCAAGGGTTGCCAGCGCGCGGGTCCAGTTCTCGCGTTCCCGGGCCTGGCGCTCGTGCGCAAGATCGGTGGCGGCATTCACTTTCTTTCCCTCAGGATCGTCTTCCAGCATTCAGCCCCCGTTACGCGCGCGTACCTGATCCGGATCACCTGACAAAGATGGTGATCCAGTCTCGAATATGGTCTCGTATCGACAGCCAAAGGTGTTACCAGCAAAGGCCATCGGAATGACAGTCAGTATCATGCGACCTCTTAACATCGCCGTCATCGGCTCCGGTATCTCGGGCATGGCCTGCGCCTGGCTGCTGAACCGACATCACCGGGTGACGCTGTTCGAAAAGGATGACCGGCCCGGCGGGCACTCCAACACGGCGCAGCTCGAGCTCGGCGACGAGGCGGTCGCCGTTGATACCGGCTTTATCGTATATAACCCGGTCAACTATCCCAACCTCGTGCGCCTGTTCGACTACCTGCGGGTGCCGACAGCCGATACCGACATGTCGTTTGCGGTATCGGCCGGCGGCGGGTCTCTGGAGTATAGCGGTTGCGGCCTCGGCGGCTTCTTCGCCCAGCGCGGCAATCTGGTGCGCCCGGGTCACTGGAACCTGTTGCGCGAGATTCTGCGCTTCTATCGTGAAGCGCCGCAGCTGATGGAAGAAGCGCAGACGGCGCAGGAAACGCTCGGTGAGATGCTGGCCCGACGCCGCTACAGCCGCACCTTCATCGCCAACCACCTGATCCCGATGGGCGCAGCAATCTGGTCAACACCGGCCGAACAGATGCTGGAGTACCCGGCACTTACGTTTCTGCGCTTCTGTCAGAACCACGGCCTGGTACAGCTGAAGGATCGTCCGCAGTGGCGCACGGTGGTCGGTGGCAGCCGCGAATACGTTCAGCGTCTGCTGGCCCCGCTGGAGGGACGCATCCGCCTTAACAGTCGCATCCATCGCATTCACCGCCACGATGGCCAGGTGACGCTGGAATACCTGCATGGCCAGCGTGAAACCTTCGACCATGTCGTCCTCGCCTGTCATGCCGATCAGGCGCTGGAACTGCTGGCACGGCCCAGTGCGCAGGAACAGCGACTGCTGAGCTGCTTCCCCTACCAGCGCAACCGCGCCATCCTGCACAGCGATGCGTCGCTGATGCCAAAGCGCCGTCGCGCCTGGGCGAGCTGGAACTACCTCAGCGCCCAGCGCAGCACCGCCACGCCGCTGTCGGTGACCTATTGGATGAACCGCCTGCAGCCACTCGCAACCCGGCACGACTTGTTTGTGACGCTGAATCCACTGCGCGAGCCGGCACCGGACACGATTCATCGCAGCTTCCTGTATGACCACCCCCAGTTCTCGCTCGCCGGCATCGAGGCGCAGCCGAAGCTGTGGTCGCTGCAGGGGCAGCAGAACACCTGGTTCTGCGGTGCCTGGTTCGGCTACGGCTTCCACGAAGATGGCCTGCAGTCTGGTCTGGCCGTTGCCGAGGCGCTGGGCGGTGTCATGCGCCCGTGGCACCTCGAAGCGCCGAATAACCGTATCCACGTGCCGCCACAGAAGCGGCCGCACGCCGGTGCCGTGGCGGAGGCGGTAGCATGAGTGCCAGCACGCTGTACGCCGGTCAGGTAATGCACCACCGCTTTCGGCCCCGCCGTCACCGCTTCATCTACCGGGTGGTGTCCTGGCTGATCGACCTCGACGAGCTGCCACGGCTGCAACAGCGTCTGCGTCTGTTCTCCGTCAACCGCTTCAATCTGTTCTCGTTCCACGAGCGCGATCATGGCGACGGCTCCGACCGGCCGCTGGTCGACCAGGTGCGTCAGCTGCTGCGCACCAACGGCATCGACACCGGCCACGGCCCGATCCGCCTGCTCTGCTATCCGCGCATCCTCGGCTACGTATTCAATCCGCTCAGTGTCTACTACTGCTACGACGACTCGCAGACGCTGCGCGCGATTCTGTATGAGGTCAGCAATACGTTCGGCCAGCGTCACAGCTACCTGATCGAGACCGACGCGCAGGCGGAGCCGCTGCGGCAGTACAGCGACAAGGCTTTCTACGTCTCGCCCTTCATGCCGATGGACGCCGGTTATCAATTCCGCATGCGCCCGCCGGGCGCACGGGTTGCGGTCTGTATTCGCCAGCGTGACAGCGTCGGCAGTCTGCTGCACGCAACCTTCACCGGCCAGCGGCGTGAACTGAGCGACCGCGCCCTGCTCAGCGTATTTGTCCGCTATCCCCTGATGACGCTCAAGGTGATTGCCGGCATCCACTGGGAAGCGCTGCGACTGTGGCGCAAGGGCGTGCCGTTGCAGCCGCGTCCCGCGGCCCCGCCACACCCCGTGACCCTGATTCGACTCGGGAGGGAATCGTCCCATGAAACCGTCTGACTACAGCCGCCCCCTCAACACCGGCCGCAGCAGCGATGGCCACTGGCTTGAGCACCGTTTTCTGCGGGTTCTGCGCCGCCAGCTCGATGCACTCGATTACGGCGTGCTCGATCTGCAGCTGCCCGACGGCGACAGTGCCAGCTTCGGCCGCCATCGGCCGGGCGAAGCCCATGCTCAGGTGCGTCTGAACAGCTATCGCGCCCTGCGCCGACTGCTGCGTGGCGGCATGATCGGCTGGGCGGAAGCGTACATGGCCGGCGAGTGGGACAGCCCCGACCTGGCAGCGCTGGTGCAGTGGGCGCTCGGCAACGAGCACGCCATGCAGCAGTTCATGCGCGGCAATCTGCTACTGCGTCTGACCAACCGTCTGTTCCACCTGAGTCGGCGCAACTCCCGGCGCGGCAGTCGGCGCAATATCGAATATCACTACGATCTCGGCAACGACTTCTATCGCCTCTGGCTCGACCCGAGCATGACCTATTCGTCAGCGCTGTTTGCGGGCAACGAGTCGCTGCAGGCGGCGCAGCACAACAAGTACCGTCGCATTGCGCAGATGCTGGGACTGAAGCCCGGCCAGCGGGTGCTCGAAATCGGCTGTGGCTGGGGCGGTTTTGCCGAGCTGGCGGCGCGCGAGTTTGGCGTGCAGGTGCACGGCATCACGCTGTCGCAGGAACAGCTGGCGTGGGCCCGCAACCGGGTCGCGAACGCCGGCCTTACCGATCGCTGCCACTTCAGTCTGACCGACTATCGTGATCTCGATACGCAGTACGATCACATCGTCTCGATCGAGATGTTCGAGGCGGTGGGCGAAGCGCACTGGGATCTGTACTTCCAGACCCTCAAGCGCTGCCTCAGGCCCGGCGGACAGGCACTGCTGCAGGTCATCAGCATCGACAATGAACGCTTTGCGCGCTACCGCCGCAGCGCCGACTTTATCCAGCGCTACATCTTCCCGGGCGGGATGTTGCCAAGTCCCGCCGTGCTGGCCGAGCGCATCGGGGCCAACGGGCTTGCGCTGCGCGAGCAGCAACTGTTCGGCGCGGATTACGCACGCACACTGGCGATCTGGCACCAGCGCTTCAACGACCAGTGGCCGGCGATTCGGGCACTGGGCTTCGATGACCGTTTCCGCCGCATGTGGCAGTACTATCTGGGGTATTGCGAAGGCGGCTTCCGCGGCGGCTCCATCGATGTCGGGCTGTACCGGATCGGCCGCGCCGAGTGACGGGCACGCCCGCGCGCGGCGCCCTCAGCCGGCCGACATTTTTGCCCTGGCGGCCCGCAGCAGGCGTCCGATCACCGGCAGGCGCAGGTAAAACGGGCTGCTGTCCCAGAAATCCAGATGCTCACTGACCCGGCCGTCGTCATCGAACTGCAGCCGGCTCATGCCCTCGATACTGAACCACCCCATCACCGGCACCCGGGTCTCGAAGGTCCAGCGCAGCAGCCCGCAGCCGTCGGCCAGATGTTTGTCGAGGATGTAAAAGCGCGGCTGTTCACAGCGCTCAAACATGTCGTGCAGGATATGGTGTACGCGCGGCCAGCCGCGCACGTCATTGAAGGGGTCGCGGAAGTGGATGCTCGGACTGACCAGCGGCTCCAGCTGCGACAGGTTCTCGGGGCAAAGGGATTCGAACAGGGCGCAGTAGCGCTCAAAGGTCTGCTCTCGGGTCGCGTGTGTCATAGTCCGGTCTTCCGTCGGATCACACTGAAGTAGAGCCTGTAGGGCAACAGGCGCAGCAGTTTCATCATCAGCACAAACCGGGTCGGGAACGCGATCTCGAACCCCGGCTTGCGCAACCCGCGCAGAATCGCCGCGGCCGCCTCTTCCGGTTCTACCAGAAACGGCATCTCGAAGTCATTGCGATCGGTCAGCGGCGTGCGGACAAAGCCCGGATTGACCAGTTTCAGGTCGATCCCGCTGCCACGCAGCTCCGCCGCCAGCGCTTCGGCGGCGTTGATCACAGCCGCCTTGCTGCCGCCGTAGGCCGCCGCGGTCGGCAGGCCGCGGTACCCCGCCACCGAGGCCACCAGCACCAGAGTGCCCCGGCCTCGCGCCCGCATCTTCGGCAACAGCCGATCGAGCAGGTTCATGATGCCAAAGTAGTTTACCTCCATCAGCTGACGGCAGGTATCGAGACGGAACTGTGCCACCGGCATCGGTTCGTGGTTGCCGGCACAGAGCATCACCGTATCGGGCAGCCCTTCGCGGCTGACGAGGGTTTCCAGCGCCGTATCGATCGCGTGAAGATCGGTCACATCCAGTGGCAGCGGTATAAGGGTTCCGGCCAGCCCGGCGTCGCGTCCGCTCGCCACCACGGCTTCGAGCGCCTCGAGACGGCGTCCGCTGATGACCACACGATGCCCCTGCCCGGCCAGCGCCAGCGCCGTGGCACGGCCGATACCGGTGCCGGCACCGGTAATCCAGATCAGTTGTGCAGAATCGGTCAGCATGAGTGGCCTCCTTTAACGGAGGGTACGCTGACAGCGGGGCGTTGGTTCAGGTCGGGCCTGAAACGAAGACCGGCCCCGAAGGGCCGGTGTGCAGCCGGGCTGCCGAATCAGACGCGGAAGCGGCTGACCAGCTCGCTTAGACGGCGTTCGATCTCCGCCATCGTCGAGGACATGGTGGACATCTCGCCGGCGTTGCGCGACGAGCGATCGGCGATATCCGCGATCTGCTGCACGCTCTGGCTGATCTCGTCGGCCACAGCAGTCTGCTGCTCGGCCGCGCTGGCGATCTGGGTATTCATCTCCGTGATCAGACCCACCGCGTTGGTGATGCGGCCCAGCGAGTCGTTGGCACTGGCGGCCGTTTCCATGGTTTCCTGGCTCTGCTTCTGGCTCGCCTGCATCACCGTGACCGCCTCGCGGGCGCCGGCCTGCAGGCGCTCGATCATGCGGTGGATCTCCTCGGTGCTTTGCTGCGTGCGGGTCGCCAGCGTGCGCACTTCGTCGGCAACGACGGCAAAACCACGGCCCTGTTCACCGGCACGGGCCGCTTCAATCGCCGCGTTCAGTGCCAGCAGGTTGGTCTGCTCGGCAACCCCCTGAATCACGCTGACCACGGTGCCGATCTGGTTGGTATCCTCGCCCAGACGCGCGATCACCTCGGCGGCACGGTTGACGTCGTCGGCCAGTCGATTGATCGAGTCGATGGTCTGCTCGACGATGCGCTGGCCATCGGCAGCCTCGCGATCCGCCTCATGGGCAGCCTCTGCCGCCTGGGCTGCGCTACCCGCCACCTGCTGCACGGCCGCTGCCATCTCATGAATCGCCGCGGCGACCTGATCGGTCTCCTGCTTCTGGGTATTGGCATCGGTATGCGTGCGGCCGACAACGGTATCGAGCTGGCCGGTCGATACGGTCAGTGAATGCACTGCGCCTTTGACCTCGCTGACCACATTCTGGATGTTGCCGGCGAAGTCGTTGAAGCCCAGCGCCACATCCCCGACCTCATCGCGACTGTCGACGCTCAGGCGCTGGGTCAGATCACCGTCGCCCTTGCTGATCGCATTCAGCGCGCGGGCCGCATTCTGCAGCGGGCGCACGATGATGCCGGCCACCCACAGCGATGCCAGTATCACGATCACGAGGATAACCGCGGCGATGGTCGCGATCTGCAGCATGGTCGAATTGATACTGTGCTGAATCTTGGCGGCATGCGCGGCCATCTTGGCATCGATGTCATCGGAATAGACACCGGTACCGACCATCCAGCCCCACTTCTGAATCTGATCGGCGTAGCTGAGTTTGGGCTTGACCGCATTGGCATTGGGTTTGTGCCAGACATAATTGACGAAGCCACCACCGCCTTTGGCAACGCTGATCAGCTCCTTGATCACCTGTACCCCGTTGGGATCCTTCAGCGCCATACGGTTGTCACCCTCTGTGGAGGGATCGGGCGCGTAGGCGACGACATTACCGTCGAAATCGTACACAAAGATATAGCCGTCATCGCCATAACCGATCGAGCGCAGAACGTCGCGGGCCGCTTCGCGGGCCTCGGCGTCCCCGATCTCGACCAGCGGTTGTACCGCCGAGATCGCCGCGTCCACGTAGTTGCGCAGCTCCTCCTGCTTGGCGCTGACCAACGCTTCACGCGCGTCCGTCAACTCTCTTTCGCCCACCCTGGCCATCTGGAAGTGAACAGCCACCATAATCGCAACGGTGACCAGCAATACCGGCAGAATTGATAGCAGCAACAGCTTGCCTTTCAGCCTGAGTGGAGTCATCGGTCTTTGAACCTCATTTTTGGAACACTGAATTCGCTCATCGCGCATTTTAAGTGTTGCGCGCTGACGACAGGTAGTTTTTTGTCTAGTCCTTAAAGACTATTGCAAAACCACCGGAATCGATTTTCTTTTCGGCAGATTCCGTTAAAACTCAATCCCCTATCATCACTCATGATAGCCTCACGGGAGACGAGACTCGCTGTCCGTGCTCAATAGTTCTGTTCGACATCAAGGAAACCGATATGACGCTGCGTCCGCTTGCCACCGCTACCGCCCTGCTCGCCCTGTTCGTTCACCTGCAGGCTCAGGCCGAGCGCGTCCAGCTGAACACCAGCCTGGGCGCCATTGAACTGGAACTGGATGCCGAAAAAGCGCCCGCCACCGTCGCCAACTTCATCGGCTATGTGAAAAACGGCCACTATGACGGCCTGATTTTCCACCGCGTGATCCCGGGCTTCATGATTCAGGGCGGCGGCATGGATACAGAGATGGCGCCGCGCGCAACCGCCGCGCCGGTACGTAACGAATCGGCCAACGGCCTGAGCAACCTGCGCGGCACCATCGCCATGGCACGCACCCGCGATCCGGACAGCGCGACCAGCCAGTTCTTTATCAATACCGTGGATAATCAACGCCTTGACGGTATGCCCGGCCGCCCCGGCTACACCGTGTTCGGCAAGGTGGCAAAGGGCATGGAGGTGGTTGATCGCATCAGCCAGGTAGCGACCACCAGCCGTCCGCCGTTTCGCGACGTCCCGGTGACACCGGTCGTCATCGAAAGCGCGACGCTGCTGGCTGCGCCGGCGGTGGCAGAGTAAGGCAACAATCGGGAGACGCCCGGTGCGGGCGTCTCCATCGGCGTCAGTCCAGTGGCAGGTTGCGCAGGCGACGCGCGTTACTGACAACGGTCACCGATGAGGCCGCCATCGCAGCACCGGCGATAATCGGGTTCAGCAGTATCCCCGCCACCGGGTAGAGCACGCCCGCGGCAACCGGGATCGCCAGCACGTTGTAGATAAACGCACCAAACAGGTTCTGCTTGATGTTGCGTACCGTTGCCTGCGAAATGGAGATCGCATCGGCCAGCGCCAGCAGCGACGACTGCATCAGCGTCACATCCGCGCTGCTGATCGCCACATCGGTGCCACTGCCCATGGCATAACCGATATCAGCCTGCGCCAGCGCCGGGGCGTCGTTGATGCCGTCACCGACCATGCCGACGATCTCGCCTTTGCTCTGCAGCTCGCGGATCACCGCCTGCTTCTGCTCCGGACGCACCTCAGCAATCACCTCATCGATACCGGCCTGCTCGGCAATGGCCTGAGCCGTGCGTCGGTTATCACCGGACAGCAGCACCAGCCTGAGCCCCCGTTTCCTGAGGCGCTCAATCGCCTCACGGGTATCGTGACGCAACGGGTCGGCGATCGCGAACAGCCCCTGCAGCTTGCCATCACAGGCCACCCAGACCAGCGAGCTGCCAGCGGCCGCAAAACGCTCGGCGTGATCGACCAGCGCAGCGCAATCGATGCCCCTCTCCTGCAGCAGGTCACGGTTGCCAATCAGCAGCGAACGCCCCTCGACCGCCGCGACAACACCGCTGCCGGAGATCGCTTCAAAGCCTGCAACCTCATGCTCCGACGCGACCCCCTGCGCCTCGGCCCAGGCGGTAATCGCCTGCGCCAGCGGGTGTTCGGCCCGTTTCTCAATTGCGGCGATCAGCGGCAACAGCGCCTGCTCATCGCCAATGAAGTGCCGATCCACCACCGTTGGCTGGCCTTCGGTCAGGGTGCCGGTCTTGTCGAACACCAGCGTCGTCAACGATTGGGCCCGCTGCAGCGCATCGCCGTTGCGGATCAGAATACCCTTGCCGGCTGCACGCCCGACCCCCACCATCACCGACATCGGTGTCGCCAGCCCCAGCGCACAGGGGCAGGCGACGATCAGCACGGTCACGGCGGCAATCACCGCATGGGCCCAGGCCGGTGGCGGCCCGAAGATCAGCCAGGTCAGCAGCGTGATGACGGCAATCACCATGACCGTCGGCACGAACACCGCGGCGATTCTGTCCGCCAGCCGGCCCAGTGCCGGTTTCGAGTTCTGTGCCTGACGCACCGCATCGACGATCTGCGCCAACACGGTCTGATGCCCCACGGCCCGAACCTCCATCAACAGGCTGCCGGAGCCGTTAACCGTGCCGCCGGTCAGAGGGTCATTGACGCTGCGCGCCACCGGTACCGGTTCACCGGTCAGCATCGACTCATCGACGTGACTGTCGCCTTCGAGCACCACGCCATCCACCGGTACGCGCTCGCCGGGCCGGATACGCACCCGATCACCCGGCACCAGCAGCGCCACCGGCACTTTCTTCTCACCGTCATCCCGAACCCGCAGCGCCTCACGCGGCTGCAGATCCAACAGGTCACGCAGCGCCCGTGACGTGTTGCCACGGGAGCGCGCCTCCAGCGCCTGACCGAGCAGGATGAACCCGATAATCATCACCGAGGCTTCGTAATAGAGATGGTGCGCCTGCGGCGGCACCCACTGCGGCGCCAGCACCAGCACCGGCAGCAGCAGCGTCGAATACAGCCAGGCGGTGCCGGTACCGAGGGCGATCAGCGTATCCATGTTGAAGTTGCCGTGCGGCAGCCCCTTCCAGGCACCGCGGAAAATATGTCCGGCACAGAAGTAGAGCACCGCCAGCGTCGCCAGACCCGACACCACGCCCGTCACCAGCCCCGCCGGACCGGTCGGTTCCGGCAGGGTACCGGTCAACATCAGTACCATCAGTACGGCGCCGATGCCCAACGCCACGAGCGCGCGACGCAGGGTCGAGCGATACTGCGCTTCCTCCTGCGCCGCGCGCCTACTGTGATCCTCTTCGTCTTCGATCAACTCTGCGCCATAACCGGCATCCTCGATCACCTGTACCACGCCCTCCGGCGCCAGATCGGTCTGGATCGTCGCGGTGCGATCGGCAAAGTTGATGGAGTACTCCTGAATGCCGCTGGTACGGCCCAGCGCCTTTTCGATACTGCGCACACAGCCCGCGCAGCTGACCTCTTTCAGGGCAAACTGATAGATCGCCATGTTGACCTCCTTTGCTGACGCCACCCCTGTTTGCGGGCGGCCGTTCGAGTACCTCAAGGATAAACCCTGAAGTCCACTACAGAGTCAACACGCAATTGATGGGCGCAAGGAGTGGCGTGGTGAGCCGACGTCAGCGCTTGATGGCGACGTATCGTCCCTGCAGGCTGAAGACCACCTGTTCGTCGCAGACCACGTCGACACACAGATCCAGTCGTCCCCGGCCCCGCTCGGCGATGCGCGCAAGCAGGTGCTCACATGCAGGCGCCTGCGGCAACTGCACCCGGGCACTGAAACCGGCTGTCACCGGGGCCTGATAGCTCATGCTGCTTTGCGCGATAACGACGTCGCAATCGAGTCCCTGCCGACGCAGGTAGAGAGTGGTCAGGCACCAGCCGGCCAGTGTCGCCAGCGCTGCGATGGAACCGCCAAAGCCGGTGCCCTTGTCGTTGACGTTCGGTGCCAGCGGTGCCGCCAGCTCGAGGCGCTCGCCATCGAACCTGAGCTGGTCGATCTGCATCGCGGCCGTCAGCGGAATACTGTCGTGCAGCCAGTGCAGAAACGCGACCGGGTCTGTCGTCAGTTCAGCCATACCGGATCAGCCGCGCGCCGGCCACTCGGTCAGCAGGTCGGCCGGTTCCACGTCCGGCGTCGGCTTTGCCTTGACCACCTGGCCGAGGTAGATGAAGCCGATGATCTGCTCATGCGCGGCCAGCCCCAGCCCCTTGGCGACGATCGGATTGAATGCCATCGCACCGGAGCGCCACATGGCACCGAGGCCCTGCGCGTACGCTGCCTGTACCACCGCATGCGCGGCACAACCGGCCGTGATGAGCTGCTCGCTGACCGGCACCTTGGGATGCTCCTGCGTCACGGCAACGGCGACCAGAATCAGCGGCGCCCGCCTGGGCATCTGGCGCAGCTTGTTGATCTGAGCCTCGGGCAGGTCAGCCTCCGTGGCCAGACTCGCTTCGACAAACAGCTCGCCGAGCGCATTGAGCCCCTTACCCTCGACCCGGATAAAGCGGTACGGCTGCAGCGAGCCATGATCCGGCGCGCGTGCCGCGGCCTTCAGCATCAGTGCCAACTGTTCATCGCTGGGCGCCTCACCCTGCAGCATCGGGCTTGAGGTACGGTTGAGCAACAGATCCAGTGCTTCCATGGTCGGGTCTCTCCTATTGCGGATTCGGGCGCTCGCGTTACTGCCGTGCCAGCCGCGGATTGGCCGGCTCGTCGCTGATGCTGGAGCGATACGGATTGATATCGAGCCCGCCCCGGCGCACGTAGCGCGCATAGACGCTCAGCTTCTGCGGCCGGCAGCGCTGCCAGATATCCATGAAGATGTTTTCGACACACTGCTCGTGGAAGTCACCGTGTTCGCGATAGGACACGATATAGGCGAGCAGCCCCTTGCGATCGATCTTGCCGCCCTTATAGCGGATCTGCAGGCTGCCCCAGTCCGGCTGACCGGTGACCGGGCAGTTGGATTTCAGCAGATGGCTGACCAGCGTTTCACTGACCACCTCGTTGCCGACCACCAGCAGGCTCGGCGTCGGCGAATAGTGCTCCACATCGATCTCGAGATCATCGATGCAGCGCCCTTCCAGCTGCGCCACCTGAATCGGTGCATCGGGCCGGATCAGACGCACGCTGACGTCGCTGCCGGCGGCGCGTGACAGGTCCTGCTTCAGATGCGCCTGCACCTCGCTTTCGCTGCCGAAGCGGGTCAGATTGTAGGAGTTCAGGTAGAGCTTGAACGACTTCGATTCGATGATGTTGTCGGAGTTCGCCGGAATGCGAAACTCGGCCAGCCGCACGACCGGCTTGCCGCGGCTGTCGAGCCAGGACAGCTCATAGGCGTTCCAGATATCCACACCGCGAAACGGCAGCGACGTGCGCTCGACACCGCGGGCCTGCCAGTTCAGATCACGTCGAATCGGGTACAGCAGCGACGGATCGTAGCGGTTGACGTAACGCGTACCCTGACCGAGCGGGGACTGCTTGATCGACTCATGTTCACTCATCAGCTGCGGATACCCTTGCCAATATTCAGAAGGTGCAGCGAGAACGCTGCCAGTACGACGATGAAGGCGATAATCATCGCGAAGGCGAAACCGACGTTGATATCGCTGACGCCCAGAATGCCATAACGGAACGTGTTGACCATATACAGAATCGGGTTCAGCTGCGACACGCCCTGCCAGAACGACGGCAGCAGATCGATACTGTAGAACACTCCGCCCAGGTAGGTCAGCGGCGTCAGCACGAAGGTCGGAATAATCGAAATATCATCAAACGTATTGGCGTACACCGCGTTGATGAAACCGCCCAGCGCAAACACCGTCGAGGTCAGCAGCACGATGCTGATGGTGATCAGCAGATGGTGGATCTGCAGGTCGGTGAAAAACAGCGACAGCACGGTCACGATCAGCCCCACCGCCAGACCACGGGCCATGCCTCCGATCACATAGCCGGCCAGAATCACCCAGTTGGGCACCGGTGCCACCAGCAGCTCCTCGATGTTGTGCTGAAACTTGGTGCCGAAGAACGAAGACACCACATTGCCGTAGGAGTTGGTAATCACTGACATCATGATCAGGCCCGGCACGATGTACTCCATGTAATTGAAGCCACCCATCTCGCCGATACGCGAGCCGATCAGGTTACCGAAGATGATGAAATACAGCGTCATCGTGATCGCCGGCGGCAACAGTGTCTGCGGCCAGATGCGCGTGAAGCGGCGCACCTCCTTGACCACGATGGTCCAAAATGCAGTGAACAGCAGCTGGCTGTGCATAGGTTTTCCTTACAGATTCTTGTCGACGAGAGAAACGAACAGCTCTTCGAGCCGGTTGGCCTTGTTGCGCATGCTCAGGATGGTGTAACCCTGTGCGGTCAACTGCTCAAACAGCGGGTTGAGCCCGCGCGACTTTTCCACATCCACTTCCAGCGTATGCGCATCGCGCAGATTGACGTCGTAGCCTTCCAGCGTCGGCGGCACCTGCACGTCGCGGTCCAGATCGAGAATGAAGGTCTCGACGTTGAGCTTGGCCAGCAGTGCTTTCATCGTACTGTTCTGGATGATGCGGCCATGGTCGATGATCGCGATATTGCGGCACAGGCTCTCGGCTTCTTCGAGATAGTGCGTGGTCAGAATGATCGTCGTGCCGGCCGCATTGATCTCCTGCAGAAAATCCCACATGGAGCGGCGCAGCTCGATATCGACACCGGCCGTGGGCTCATCAAGGATCAGCATTTTCGGATCATGCACCAGCGCTCTGGCGATCATCAGACGGCGCTTCATGCCACCGGACAGCATGCGGGCACGCTCGTTGCGTTTTTCCCACAGACCGAGCTTGCGCAGATAGAATTCGGCCCGCTCGCGGGCACGTCGTGCATTGATGCCGTAATAGCCGGCCTGGGTCACGACGATATCCAACACCCGCTCAAACGGGTTGAAGTTGAACTCCTGAGGCACAACGCCCAGACAGAGCTTGGCGCGGGTCAGATCCGTATCCAGATCATGGCCGAATACGGAGACTTGACCCGCGGTCTTGTTGACCAGCGACGATACAATACCCAGGGTGGTCGACTTGCCGGCACCGTTCGGCCCCAACAGGGCGAAGAAATCACCTTCCTTCACCTCCAGCGAAATCCCCTTGAGCGCCTCGAAGCCGTTGCCATAGGTCTTGCGTAGATTATCGATACTCAGCGCTGAGGTCATATAAATCCTGTTTTGTCCTTGCCTGACGGACCCCTGTTGATGGGGGCAACCGTTTAAAATTCAACCTTTCCGTCAACATGACACCTTGAGAAGCGCGCCTCCCGCCCCCAAAATGCACTGCTGTAACACTCAAACAGCCGTGGAGCCAACGTGACCGACTTTCACACTTACCACCTGAACCTGCTCAAACTGGCTTACAACAACCTGATCAAGCAGGCGCCGTTCAACGATCCGGCCATCAATGCCATCGATGCGGAGTTCCTCGAACAGTTCGCCGCCCTGACCGAAGGCTTCGAGCAGCATGAAAGCTGGGTTTTCGAAGAGGGCCAGCAGATTCTGGCACGGCTGGTACGAGCCTATCCGCAGCTCGTTCATCTGGTCGCACGGGATCTGTTCTGGCTGTTTGGTGGCGACTGTCTGCACCATATGGGCGATGAAGAGCTGGAACTGTTTGCCCAGCTCGATGAAGCCCGCGCCGCGGCGGAACGCAACGGCGAACCATTCGATTACCTCGCCGAGCGCACGCGTCTGTTCAACCAGCCGGCCCCCGAAGCCAAGTCCTGAGTCAGCCGTTATCCGCAGCGGACAGAGCGCCTCTGTCCGCTTTCGGCGCCTCAGGCTGTACAGAGACGCCGTGCGCGGCGCCATGAACCCAGCCGCATCTCCATATCGCACCCCCTGTCAGCGGAACAGCGCCTGACCGTCTCACCGCACACCTGTGAGCGGTCGATAGTGTATCAGTTTGGAAGCGAGAAACGAGACTCGATCCGACCGGCGCACCGGCGGCCGACGTCTCGGTCGCGATCCCAACAGTAACAAGCGGGGTCGCGCTGATCTGAAGCATAAAAGGAGATGCAACTACGAATCGAATTTGGAGCGGGAAACGAGACTTGAACCGGCCGGCGCACCGGTCGCGGCCACAACCTATCAAAAACGGGGTCGCCCCGCGTTCAAGCGTCCAAATGATATGCAACTAAGGATTTAGTTTGGAGCGGGAAACGAGACTCGAACTCGCGACCCCAACCTTGGCAAGGTTGTGCTCTACCAACTGAGCTATTCCCGCTTTTCAGACAAGCCACCGCTCTTAACCATAGCAGCGCCTGAGAGAATGGCGTCCCATAGGGGGTTCGAACCCCTGTTACCGCCGTGAAAGGGCGGTGTCCTAGGCCACTAGACGAATGGGACGCAGCCGTGCGAATCAAAACCGGTTTGGAGCGGGAAACGAGACTCGAACTCGCGACCCCAACCTTGGCAAGGTTGTGCTCTACCAACTGAGCTATTCCCGCAAATGGCGTCCCATAGGGGGTTCGAACCCCTGTTACCGCCGTGAAAGGGCGGTGTCCTAGGCCACTAGACGAATGGGACGTAGCCGGTTCGCTTTCGCGTTCCTCATCGAGGAGGCGCAAATAATACGTACCGCCCCACCCTCCGTCAACACCTGAATTACAATTTTTTAACCGTTTTTCGATCGTTCAAAGCGACGCTAACTTACTGAATTGAAAACTGAATAATTTTTAACCGCGCACGGCAAAAGAACGAATAACCGACGCCTCGGTCGCGATCCCAACAGTAACAAGCGGGGTCGCGCTGATCTGAACTGTAAAAGGAGATGCAACTTCGGATCGAATTTGGAGCGGGAAACGAGACTCGATCCGGCCGGCGCACCGGTCGCGATCCCAACAATAGAAAGCGGGGTCGCGCTGATCTGAACTGTAAAAGGAGATGCAACTACGAATCGAATTTGGAGCGGGAAACGAGACTCGATCCGGCCGGCGCACCGGTCGCGATCCCAACAATAGAAAGCGGGGTCGCGCTGATCTGAACTGTAAAAGGAGATGCAACTTCGGATCGAATTTGGAGCGGGAAACGAGACTCGAACTCGCGACCCCAACCTTGGCAAGGTTGTGCTCTACCAACTGAGCTATTCCCGCTTTTCAGACAAGCCACTGACTATTGAGCATAGCAGCGCTTGAGAGAATGGCGTCCCATAGGGGGTTCGAACCCCTGTTACCGCCGTGAAAGGGCGGTGTCCTAGGCCACTAGACGAATGGGACGCTTAGGACGCTTGAGCATCACCGCTCAGGCAGCGCGCATATTAATGATGCCGAACCTGCGGGTCAAGCGTTTTTTTGCCGTTTTTGCTATAGAATCAACTGTTTCAGCGTCCGTGATACACGCTCTGGGGAGACAGCATGAGCCCAACGCAAATCGGCTTCCTGATACTCGGCGGTATCGTCGTGCTTGCCGTCACGGCCTATATTGTCCAGACCCTCGAGACCCAGCGCCGCCAGCGCCAGATGCGCCTGCTGATGCTGCGGGACCAGATTCGTCGCGCCGACCACCTGCTGTCGGCGTTGCCGGCATTCTATGTCACCCCGGATATCCGTACCGTGCTGATCAAGTACATGGAGCGGCGCTGGCAGCAGGTCATGGAGCTGGACCGTAATCCCGCCTACGCCAAGGAGGTGGAGCGCCTGACCCAGCTTGCCGGTGAGCGCTTCGACCCCGGCCAGTATCCGGCCGGCTCACTGACGTTTTCACAGGACCGCGATGCCGCGCGGCGCTCGCGGGCGCTGCTGCGCGAACTGGCCCAGTTCCTCACCGATCTGCAAAAACAGAACCTGTTCTCCCAGAACGCGCTGGTGCCGATGATTCGCCATATCAAGCAGAGCTACACGCGTCTGACCATCGAACTGGAGATCATGGATGCCCAGCAGACCGAGGAAGTGGCCGGGCCGCAGGTCGCACTGCACAGCTATCGCAGCGCACTGACACGACTACAGGGATTCAACAACGCCTATCAGATCGATGCCCAGATTTTCGCCCTCGCCCGCAAGGTGGAGGAGTGCGAACAGGTGGCCGAGAAACTGCGCCAGGCCGCGGAAGAAGAACAGCGCGTGCGCGACGAAGCGGAGCGGGAACGCGAACAGCGAGAGCGCTACCGCTGATCACCTCTCGCCGCAGTCAACCGGCATCAATTGGCGCCACCGAGCAGCTTCATCTTCAGCGTGACGTTGTTGCGTGAATCTGCATTGCGCAGCACCTCCTCCTCGGAAATGCGACCGGCACTGTACAGCTCGAGCAGATTTTCGTCGAAGGTGTGGGTGTTGGGGTCGCTGCTCTGCTCCATCGCTTCCCGTATCCGCTTGAAATCGCCGCGCGCGATCAGCTCCGCCACATAGGGGGTGTTGATCAGTACCTCGGTCGCGGGCAGGAAGCGTTGCTCGGTGTCGCGCACCAGACGCTGCGACACGATCGCGCGCAGGTTGAGCGCCAGATCCTGGCTGACCTTGCGCAGTTCGCTGTCAAGGAAGAAGTTGGCGATATGCTCGATCGCCTGCACGCTGTTGTTGGCATGCAGTGTCGACAGGCACAGGTGGCCGGTTTCCGAGTATCGGATCGCCTGTTCCATCGTCTGACGATCACGAATCTCGCCGATCAGAATCACGTCAGGCGCCTCACGCAGCCCATTCATCAGCGCATTTTCGTAGGACAGCGTATCGATACCGACCTCGCGCTGATTGATCAGCGAACGCTTGTTGGTGTGCATGTACTCGATCGGGTCTTCGATGGTCAGGATATGACCGGTGGAGCGCTGGTTGCGGTATTCGATCATCGACGCCAGCGAGGTCGACTTGCCCGAGCCGGTGGCCCCCACGATCAATACCAGACCGCTGCGCAGCATCACCAGCTCCTGCAGCGAGCGCGGCAGGTTGAGTTCATCGATCGACGGAATCCGGTTGCGGATAAAGCGGATCACCAGCGCCACATCGCCGCGCTGACGGTAGACGTTGACGCGAAAACGTCCCATGTCCGGCAGGTTATGGGAGAAGTTCATCTCCATATCGCGCTCGAACACGCGCACCTGCTGTTCCGACATCAGTGAGTAGGCCAGATCACGCGTGACGCCCGGCGCAAGCGGCTTGTCGCCGATCGGCCGCAACACCCCTTCGATCTTGATCTGGACCGGGGCGTCGGTACTGAAAAACAGGTCGGAGGCCTGCTTCTCCACCATCAACTTGAGATACTGATTCAGATCGAGCATCGCTCCTCCCTGCGTTAGGCGCTGCGGATGCCGGCGACCGGGCTCCGCGCTGGCGCCCGGCTGTCAGTGCTGTTCGTTATCCCACAGGGAGTTCTTCACATCAAGCGCGTGATCGCAGGAGTTCATCGAGAAAACGACGATGATGGCGATGACGGCAACGACTATCAGACGTCCCACGGGCAGGTCCCCTTTTGGCTGGTCACAGAAGCGCGAGCGCGCCGTCATTCAGTATAGAGCCTGCTGCCGTCGTTGCCGCACCCGATCAACCGGTAAGACGCCCGTCGCGATAATCTCGCAGCGCTTGCTCCACCTCGGCGCTGGTGTTCATGACAAAGGGGCCATACTGCACCACCGGCTCACCGATCGGCTCACCCGCTACCAGCAGCAGTCGCGCGCCCTGCTCACCGGCGCGCAGCGACACCCGGTCGCCATCGCCCAGCTCACTGGCCGCCTGCAGCTGCAGCGGCTGCCCGCCCAGCGCGACAGCCCCTTCGAACAGGTAGATAAAACCACTGAGATTGCGCGGCACCGGCAGCGTCAGCTCGGCACCGGCGCCCAGCATGACATCGACGAACAGCGGCTGCCGGCTGATCCCGCTCACCGGGCCGACCAGCTGCTGACCGGCGAACGCCAGCGCGCCCGCCACCAGCCGGATCCGGTTGCCCTGACTGTCCTGCGCCTCGACAATCTGCTCCGGCTCCAGATTCTGATACGCCGCCGGCTTCATTTTTTCGCTGGCCGGCAGGTTGACCCAGAGCTGAAAGCCGCGCATCAGCCCCGCCTCCTGCTGCGGCATCTCCTCGTGGATGACACCCCGTCCGGCGGTCATCCACTGCACGCCCCCGGGCCGCAGCAAGCCCTCGTTACCGAGGTGATCCCGGTGCAGCATCAGACCGTCGAGCATGTAGGTGACGGTCTCAAACCCGCGGTGTGGATGGGCCGGGAAGCCGGCGATGTAGTCGTCCGGGCGATCCGACGAGAACATATCCAGCATCAGGAAGGGGTCGATCCGGACACTGCTGCGCTGGCCGATGCTGCGGCGCAGACGCACGCCGGCGCCGTCGGCACTGTCGATGGACGGGATCACCCGCCGCAACTGTCGATCACTCATCTTGCAAAGCCTCGCGCTCATGCGCCGCCTCGAGATCGAATGCCGGCCCAATCGGGATGACGCCGGACGGGTTGATACTCGGATGGCTGCGGTAGTAGTGGTGACGGATATGCTCCAGATCGGTCGTGGAGCGAAACGCCGGGCGCTGGTACAGGTCTCGCAGGTAGCCTGAGAGCGCCGGATAATCGGCGATACGGGCCCGGTTGCATTTGAAATGGGTCACATAGACAGGGTCGAACCGCACCAGCGTCGTGTAGAGGCGAATGTCCGCTTCGGTCAGGCGGTTTCCGACCAGAAACCGCTGCCGGCTCAGATGTGCCTCGAGCGCATCCAGCGCGTCAAACAGCTCGACGACGGCCTCATCGTATGCCTGCTGCGAGGTGGCGAAGCCCGCCTTGTAAACCCCGTTGTTGATGCTCGGGTAGATGCGCGCATTCCAGGCATCGATCTGCTCGCGCAGCTCCGCCGGGTAATAATCACCGGCCGCGGCCCCGACGTCATCAAAGGCACTGTTGAGCATGCGGATGATCTCCGCCGACTCGTTGCTGACGATGGTGTCGCGCTGCCGGTCCCAGAGCACCGGCACCGTTACCCGGCCGCTGGCGTCGGCCTTGGCACGGGTGTAGATCTGATGCAGACAAGCGCTGCCGTAGAGGCTGTCGCCGGTCGCGCCATCAAAGTCGGTGGCGAAGGTCCAGCCGTGTTCCAGCATCAGTGGATGCACCACATCGACACTGATCATCGCATTCAGCCCTTTCAGCGCCCGCATGATCAGCGTCCGGTGTGCCCAGGGACAGGCCAGCGAGACATACAGATGATAGCGCCCGGCCTCGGCGGCGAAACCGCCATCGCCCGACGGGCCCGGTGCGCCATCGGGCGTGATCCAGTGACGAAACTTCGCCGTGTCACGCTCGAAGCGGCCACCGTGCGATTCGGTGTCGTACCACTGGTCGTGCCACTGACCATCGATCAGAAGTCCCATGGCTGCCTCCTCGTCTCTGCGGGTTCCGCGCTTACTGCACCTGCGCCGCGAGTTCGCGACGAGCGCCGTCGATGACCTGTTCGCGCAGCTCTTCCATCGCCAGCCCTTCGGCATAGACGACGCGGGTATCATTGAGGCCGATAAAACCGAAGAACTGGGTCACGAACGGAATCTGATAGTCCAGTCCTGCATCACGATACTGGCCACCACGGGTTGCCAGCAGAATGACCGGCTTGTCTTCGA
The DNA here is from genome assembly GCA_030602245.1 of Marinobacterium sp. Lineage (GTDB taxonomy): Bacteria > Pseudomonadota > Gammaproteobacteria > Pseudomonadales > Balneatricaceae > Marinobacterium_D. Next base: position 81,886 of record JAUWAC010000002.1, on the reverse strand, counting down.
GCAGGCCGACCGGGCCGTTCTCGGTGTACTTGAAGGTCACGCCGGCACGCGCCAGATGGTCGAACCACGCCTTGAGCTGAGTCGGTACACCAAAGTTGTACATCGGTACCCCGACCACCACGCAGTCGGCCTGACGCAGTTCGTCGATCAGTGTGTCGGACAGATCAACCACCGCCTGCTGAGCTCCGGTGCGCTGATCCGGGGTGCTGGTGAACGCACCGAAACGCTCGGCATCCAGATGCGGCAGCGGCTCGGCAGCCAGATCACGGACGATCACGTCGCCGTCCGGGTTGTTCGCTTTCCAGTTGTCGATCAACGACTGTGCCAGCTGGCTGGACTGGCCGGCATCACCAAAAATACTGCTTTTGACATACAGAAGTGTGGACATAACGACCTCCTTAATCAGTGTGTAGCGCCTATTTTCGTATCTGAAAAGCGGATAATAAATCGCACAAAATTGCGCAATTTGATCGAATTAATTGATAATAAAAGACACAGTTGCGCCGGAGCACGCGATGCAGATTACCCTGGAACAGTGGCAGACCCTGGTGACCGTGGTCGATCAGGGCGGGTACGCCAAGGCCGCCGAGGCGCTGGGCAAGAGCCAGTCCGCCGTCAGTTACGCCATCTCTCGGCTCGAAGAGCGCCTGGGACTGGCTGTCTTTCGCATTGAGGGGCGCCGCGCCCAGCTGACCGAGGCCGGTACCGCGCTGTACCGTCAGGCGCAGGCGTTGCTCGAAAGTGCCCGCCTGACCGAGGCGCTGGCGCAGCACTATCGCAGCGGCGCCGAGGCACGCATCCGGCTGGCGACTGACATCATCTTCCCGGAGCCGTTGATCCTGTCCGCCTTGAGCCGCTACGCGGAAATCTCCCCCTTCGTGCGTATCGAACTGCTGGAGACGGCGCTGAGCGGGACCGACGAAGCGCTGCTGACCGGCGCCGCGGAACTGGTCATCAGCAGTCGGGTTCCGCCCGGCTTCAGCGGCGATCCGTTGCTGCGCGTGCGCTTTATCGCCGTCGCCCACCCCGAGCATCCTTTGCACCAGTACGACCGTCCACTGACGCTGGCGGACCTGCGCCAGTATCGCCAGCTGGTGGTGCGCGACTCCGGCAGCCGCAGTCTCGATGCGGGCTGGCTCGGTGCCGACCAGCGCTGGACCGTCAGTCATATGAGCACGTCGATCCGCTGTGCCTGCGCGGGGCTTGGGTTTGCGTGGTATCCGGAGCTGAAAATCCGCGAGCCGCTGCAGCAGGGGCTGCTCAAGTCGCTGGTTCTGGAAAGTGGCGCCGAGCGCTACGCCGACCTGTATCTGATTCTGCGTGACGGCCACCTGGCCAGCCCCGGCGTCAAACGCCTCGCCGAACTGATCCATGAGCAGGTACGCCGGCAGCTCGACTCAGGCCAGCACTGAACCGCCCCGGCGCGACAGCCGGCCCGGCCGCTCACCACCATTCGGCCGGCAACGGCGGTCGGGCATGATCGATCAGTCCCTGTGCCAGCTGTCGTATCGCTTCATAGCAGTAGAGCCCGTCGCGCCACTCCTGCGGTATCGCCGCTTCGCCGTAAAACGCGCCCGCCAGCTGGCCGTACACGGCCCCGGTGGTATCCGCATCGTCACCGAGATTGACGGCCAGCAGCATCCCTTCGGCAAAGTCATGGCTGTGTGCAAACGCCCAGAGTGCCGCCTCAAGTGACGCGATGACGTATCCCGAGCCACGAATCTCCGGCGGCGAGCGATGGCGGTAGCCGCCCGCCACGACACTCCACAGCTCCGCGTCCTGAACACCGTCCTGCCAACGCTCGAACTGTGCCAGCAATACCTCCCGATCCGTGCTCTCCAGTGCCGCACAGAGGAGACGGGCAAACAGACGGTTGGCCTCCAGACAGCGTGGGTCGGCATGGGTCAGACGGGCATGGGTTTCCGCCCACTGTTCGGCCAACGCCGCATCCCGGTGGGCATGAATCACCACCGGTGCCAGCCGCATCAGCGCCCCGTTGCCGGCTGAGTCCCACGACTCCTCGCCGGCATACAACTCGCCGCTGCGTTCAAAGCGGATCAGCGCCGCCGCGGTACGGTTGCCGATATCGAAGCAGCGTCCGGTGGACGACAGATAGCCGCGGCGAAACCAGCGCACAAAGCGTTGCAGCTGATCCTCGGCGTTGAAGCCGTCACAGGCACACAAGCTTATGCCGCTGCACAGCGCCATCGAGGTATCGTCGGTCCAGTAGCCCGGTTTGAGCCCGTGTGGACCGCCGCCACGATACCCGCTCACCGGCTCGAACGTCCCCGGGCGCATGAACTCCACCGGGGCGCCCAATGCATCGCCGACCGCCAGCCCGACCAACAGGCCACGCAACCGATCATCCCTTCTCATCACAGTCTCCTTTTCCACCCCCGATCGGGTCAGGCAAGTCTCCATTTGACCGGCACATGCCGGGTGGCAACAGTCGGTGCAGGTCATGGCACTGCGCGGCTGTCGCAAAAAGCCTTCACTGCACCGTCGGCCGGGTATACCATCGTGTATAAAGTTTCAGCAGTTGTCACGCCGATGCCCCTGAAGAGTTACTCGCGCCTGCGAACCGGCACCACCTGCCTGTTGATCCTGATCGGACTGGCGCTGCTTGCGGCTCTGGGCCTCAGCTACCAACAGCAAACCCGCCAGGCTCGCCATCATCTGGAACCCACCTCCATCCAGGCCACCAAGCTGATGCAGCGCCAATTGCAGGATATCGGCGGTGCACTGGACATCCTCGCCGATGCCGGCCGGCGCTATTTTTCCGGCTCTGCCGCCATTACCGAACTCGACACCCGTATCACCAACCTGCACCGCATCATCTCCAGCGTCGGCAACTTCGCCCTGCTCGACGCCGAAGGCTTTGTGATCGCCAGCAATATCGATTCGATCTACATGCAGAATCTGGGCTACCGGGAGTACTTCACCCGCACGCGGGAGATCAGCGACCCGGCGACGCTGGTGGTGTCGCCACCGTTCGATGCCCTGACCGGCCGCCGCATTTTCACCCTGTCGCGTGCCATCGTCGATGACAGCGGCGCCTTTGCCGGTGTGATTGTCGCATCGGTGGATACGACCGTGCTGCATGCAATGATCGAGCTGCGCCTTGAAGGCGAGGAGCACGGCTCGCTGCAGTTCATCATCGCCCATGGCGATGGCACGCCGATCTTCAGCGTGCCCGACAACGTCGTCGACCTGGACAGCAACCTGAATCGCCCCGGCCTGCCGGTGGCACAGCATCTGGCCAGTCAACAGAAGCAAAGCGCCCTGAGCGGCAGAATCGATACCGGCAGCCCCGAGGCACTGATCGACATCCGCACCGTGCAGCCGGCTGAGCTGAAGCTGTCTGACCCGCTGCTGGTACTGACCCTGACCGAAAAGCAGGCGCTGTTTGCCCCCTGGCGCGATCTGGCCATCGGGCTGGCGCTGCTGTTTGCGTTTGTCGTCGCCGGCTCCCTGCTGCTGCTGCGCCACGAAAAACGCCATCTGCACAAGGCAAACCGCATCCGTCAGGAGCTGGCCACCCAGACCCGGCGCCTGTCTTCGATCATCGAAGGCACCAACGTCGGCACCTGGGAGTGGAACGTGCAAACCGGCGAGACAATCTTCAACGAGCGTTGGGCCGACATGATCGGCTATCGCCTCGAAGAGCTGCAGCCGACCACCATCGATACCTGGATGCACTACGCCCACCCGGATGATCTGCAACGCTCGACCGAGCGACTGGAGGCGCACTTCGCCGGCGAGGCCCCGTATTACGAGTGCGAGGCCCGCATGCGCCATCGTGACGGTTACTGGATCTGGGTACTGGATCGCGGCAAGGTGGCCAGCTGGACCGAGGATGGCCAGCCGGAGTGGATGTTCGGCACCCATCAGGAGATTACCGAACGCAAGGAGGCCGAGCAGCGCGCCAGTCAGCTGGCCTACTTTGACAGCCTGACCGAACTGCCCAACCGCCGCCTGCTCGGCGAACGGCTCGAGTCGGCACTGGCACAGGCGCGCCGCCACAAGCGCACGCTGGCGCTGATGTTTCTCGATCTGGACAACTTCAAGCATGTCAACGACACGCTGGGCCACCATATGGGCGATCGCCTGCTCAACAAGGTCGCCCGCCGTCTGCGCGGCTGCGTGCGCGAGAGCGATACCGTCGCCCGCACCGGCGGCGACGAGTTCATCGTGCTGCTGCCGGAGATCAGCACACCGCGGGATGCCAATCAGGTGGCGGAGAAGATCCTCGAACGGCTGCGCGAGCCATTCCACCTCGGCGAGCACGAAATCCATACATCCCCGAGTATCGGCATCGCCATTTTCCCGCATGACGGTCTCGACTCGGCAACGCTGATGGATAATGCCGATCAGGCGATGTACAGCGCCAAGCGCGCCGGGCGCGGCTGTTACCGGCTGTTCGAAGCGCCGGAACCCTCGCCACTGGTACCGCCCTATGAAAAAACCCGCTGCTGAGCGATCAGCGCGGGCCTTTCTGTTCAGCCGACGGTAACCGGGCGGTTACCGCTGCAGGTACCGGTTCAGAGCCGTTCGAAGATCACCGCGATCCCCTGACCGCCGCCGATGCACATGGTCACCAGCGCATAGCGCCCCTCGATCCGGTGCAGCTCGTAGATCGCCTTGGTGGCGATGAACGCGCCGGAGCAGCCGATCGGATGGCCCAGTGCGATGGCACCGCCATTGGGATTGGTTTTCTCCATATCCAGCCCAAGCCCTTTGGCAACGGCCAGCGCCTGCGCCGCGAACGCCTCGTTGGACTCGATCACATCCATCTGATCCAGCGTCAGCCCGGCTTTTTTCAGTGCCAGTCTGGAAGCCGGGATCGGCCCCTCACCCATGATGTCGTTGGAAACACCGGCGACGGCGTAGGAAACCAGCCGAGCCATCGGCTTTTCACCCGCCGCAGCCGCTTCGTCGGCCGCGGCCAGCACCATGAATGCGGCACCATCATTGATGCCGGAGGCGTTGCCCGCCGTTACGGTACCGTCCTTCTTGAACGCCGGGCGCATCTTCGCCAGTCCCTCGACGGTGGTGCCGGGTTTCACATGCTCATCGGTATCGACCACCACCGCGCCCTTGCGGGTCTGCAGCGTGATCGGCACGATCTGCGACTGGAAGCGGCCTTCCTCGATCGCACGCGCCGCGCGCCGGTGCGACTCAGCGGCAAACGCATCCTGCTCCTCGCGACTGATGCCCCATTTTTCGGCCAGGTTCTCCGCCGTAATACCCATGTGGCCGGCACCGAACGGGTCGTTCAGTGTCGCCACCATCATGTCGATCAGACTGGTATCGCCCATGCGGGCACCGGAACGCATCGCCGGTGACAGATAGCCGCCACGTGACATCACCTCGACCCCGCCGCCGATCCCGTAGTCACAGTCGCCCAGCATGATGTTCTGCGCCGTCGTCACGATCGCCTGCAGACCGGAGCTGCACAGGCGGTTGACCGCCATCGCGACGGATTCCATCGGCAGACCGGCCTGAATCGAGGCGACCCGCGCCACATAAGCGAAACGGGAGTCGGTGGGGATACAGTGGCCCGCCGTCACATAGTTGATTTTATTCGCATCCACGCCCGCGCGAGCGACCGCTTCCTGCATTACCTGACCGGCCAGCTCGGCGGGTTCAATACCGCTGAGACCACCGCCGAAACTGCCGATTGCCGAACGCACGGCGCTCAGTACCACCACATCACGGGCCATGTTGATCACTCCTTGTTATGTTTTTTCGTTGAGTATCGTTGAAGCGTAGCCTGCCCATGCTGCACGGCAAGCGCCGACACCGCCATCAGCCTTTAGCCTGATCCTCGGACAGCTCTTTCCCGCGCCCCCGATCGAGCTTCTGATACAGCGCCGCGCGCGAGATGCCCAGCAGGCGCGCCGCGGCACTGCGGTTGCCACCACTGAGCTGCAACGCCTCCTCAATCGCGTCCTGCTCCGCCTGCTGAACACGCGCCTTGAGATCCAGCGTCTGCCGCGGCGACAAGAGCCTCGGCGCTGCCGGAGCCGCCGATTTAGCGCCTGCACTCCCGGCGCGGGCACCGCCCCCCACACGCGGCAGCAGTGTGGTCAGCGCACGGGCATCGATGTAGCTGCTGTTTTCGTTAAGGATGCAGGCCCGTTCGAGCACGTTATAGAGTTCGCGCACGTTGCCGGGCCAGTCATGCTGCGCCAGCAGATCGATGCCATCCGCCGTCAGCACACGGGTCGGCAACTGCATCCGCGCGCAGCATTCATCGAGAATGCGCTCACACAGCGGTTCCAGATCCTCAAGGCGATCACGCAGTGCCGGCAGCTGAATCGGCATCGCACTGAGCCGGTAGTACAGGTCGGCGCGAAACTCGCCGTTACTGACCATCGTCAGCAGATCCCGGCTGGTGGCGGCGACGATACGCACCGCCGTGGTCCTGACCTCGTTGGAACCGACCCGTTCGTACTCGCGCTCCTGCAGCACACGCAGCAGTTTCGATTGCAGCGCCAGCGGCATATCGCCGATCTCATCGAGAAACAGGGTTCCGTCGCCGGCAATTTCGATCTTGCCCGGACGTCCCTCTTTCCTCGCACCGGTAAAGGCGCCCGGCGCCACGCCAAAAAACTCCGCCTCCATCAGCGTTTCGGGCACCGCCGCGACGTTGATCGATACAAAGGGTTTCGCGGCGCGGTCGGACAGGTCATGCAGCGCGTGGGCGAACAGCTCCTTGCCGGTGCCGGTCTCGCCGGTCAGCAGCACCGACACGTCGAAACGCGCGGCCTGACGGATCTGCTGTTTGACCAGACGGATCGCATCGCTCTGTCCGGCGATCTGCGATAACTGATAGCGCGCGGCACGGGCGTCACGAAAGCGACTGGCGTTGCGCACTTCTCGCTGCATCAGGTTGTACTTTTCCAGCAGTGGCTTCATGCCCGACGGGTTGTCGGTGGCGACGAAGCCGAAGCCCCCCTCGATCTCGCCGCGCTCATTGTGCAGCGGCACCACACTGACCAGCACCCACTGATTGCGCACGTAGAGCAGATCCAGCAGGACCGGTTCGCCGGTGGCCAGTACCTGGGGCAGATAGCTGTTGGGGATGACATCGGTGATGTGCTGTCCCAGCGGCGGTTCGCTGAAACCGAGAAAGCGGCAGTAGCTGTCGCTGATCCAGTTGACGATGCCGTGGCGATCCACGGCGATGGTGTGTTCATAAAAGGTTTCGAAGGCGCGGTTGAGGTAGGACAGCACACGCTCGCGCACCTCGGGAGAGGCAAATCCGTTCATCGACATGGGATGACTCATCAGGGCTCTGCGCAGCCGGTACTGGCCGACCGCGCTGTTTATTTTTATAGACAGTAGCTGTCCAGCAATATAGACAACCTGTCTGGAATAATAAACAGTCAGATGCTGCCCATAGCCGTCAGCGATGTTGATTTTACTTTTAAAACAATTACTTATAAAAACTGGCAAGCCCTTCGCTATGGATGGGCTACACCTGATACACCCGTGACAGAAACACGCAGTACCCGACAAGAATAACAAGGGATAACGATGGACAAGCCTCTCTGGACGCCAAGCCCGGACCGTGTCGCCGCCACCCGCCTGTGGGATTTCATGGCCACGCTGAACCGGGATGAAGACCAGCACTTCGAAACCTACCACGTACTCTGGCAGTGGAGCGTCGATCACCCTGAGACGTTCTGGAGCCGCTTCTGGGATTACGCCGGGATCGTCGCCGAACACAAGGGCGAGCGCGTCCTTGAACACGGCGACCGGATGCCGGGCGCCCGCTGGTTCCCCGATGCCCGCCTCAACTTTGCCGAAAACCTGCTGCGCTGGCGTGACGACCGTGCCGCCATCGTCTTCTGCGGCGAGGATGGCCGGCGCACCGAGCTGAGCCATGCCCAGCTGTACGCCCGCGTCGCGGCACTGGCCAGTGCGCTGCGCGCGCAGGGTATTCAGCCCGGCGATATCTGCGCCGGCTTCATGCCCAATGTGCCGGAAACGATCATCGCCATGCTGGCGACCACATCGATCGGTGCGATCTGGAGCTCCTGCTCGCCGGACTTCGGTATCAACGGCGTGGTCGACCGCTTCGGTCAGGTCCGGCCGCGGGTGCTGTTCACGACCGACGGCTACATCTACAACGGCAAGCGCCTGAGCTCGATCGACAAGGTCGCCGGCATCGCCGACCAGATCGATTCCATCGAGCAGATCGTCGTGGTGCCGTTCCTCGAGTCGACACCGGACATCAGCGCCCTGCCCGGCGCCCGCCTGCTCGACGACTACGGCCACGCCAACGCCACCGAGATCGAATTTGCGCAGCTGCCGTTCGATCACCCGCTGTACGTGATGTACTCCTCCGGCACCACCGGTGTCCCCAAGTGCATCGTCCACAGCACCGGCGGCACCCTGATTCAGCACCTCAAGGAGCTGATCCTGCACACCGACATCGGTCGCGACGACCGCTTCTTCTACTACACCACCTGCGGCTGGATGATGTGGAACTGGATGGTGTCGGGGCTGGCGACCGGATGCACGCTGGTGCTGTTCGACGGCTCCCCGTTCGCGCCACGTCCGGGCGTGCTCTGGGATATGGCACAGCAGGAGCGGATCAGCGTTTTCGGCACCAGCGCCAAGTACCTGGCGGCACTGGAAAAGGCCGGCGTCAAACCGGGCCAGAGCCACGACCTGAGCGCGCTGAAGGCGGTGCTCTCCACCGGCTCACCGCTGTCGCATGAAAGCTTCCAGTACGTCTACCGCGACATCAAGGCGGATCTGCAGCTGTCGTCAATCTCCGGCGGCACCGACATCGTCTCCTGCTTTGCACTGGGCGCTCCGATTCTGCCAGTCTGGCCGGGCGAGCTGCAGTGCCGCGGGCTGGGCATGGCGGTCGATATCTTCGACGACGAAGGCCGCCCGCTGCGCGAAGCAAAAGGCGAACTGGTCTGCACCCGGCCGTTCCCGAGCATGCCGATCGGGTTCTGGAACGACCCCGACGGCCAGCGCTTCCATGACGCCTACTTTGCACAGTTCGACAACATCTGGGCCCACGGCGATTATGGCGAAATTACCCGCCACGGCGGGCTGATCATTCACGGCCGCTCGGACGCGGTACTCAACCCCGGTGGCGTCCGCATCGGCACTGCCGAGATCTACCGTCAGGTGGAAAAGGTCGAAGAGGTGCTGGAAAGCCTCTGCATCGGCCAGCCATGGCTGGACGATGTGCGCGTGGTGCTGTTCGTGCGCCTGCGCGACGGGGTCAGCCTCGATGATGCGCTGCGCAAGCGTATCAAGGACACCATTCGCGCCAACACCACGCCGCGCCACGTGCCGGCGGTGATCGTACAGGTCGCCGATATTCCGCGCACGATCAGCGGCAAAATCGTCGAGCTGGCGGTACGTCAGGTGGTCATGGGCGAAACCGTCCGCAACAAGGATGCGCTGGCCAACCCACAGGCGCTCGAGCTGTTCCGGGATCTGCCCGAACTGCAAAGCTGAGACGCCCACCCTTCAAGAATAAGAAACGAGGATAACGCCATGAGTGTGCGTAAACTGGCGCTGGTGACAGGTTCGACCAGCGGTATTGGCCTGGCGATCGCCGACGTGTTTGCCGCGAACGGCATCGAGGTGATCCTGCACGGCATCGAATCGACAGAGGATGGTCAGGCGATCGCCGCCCGCTTCGAGCACAGCTATGGCCAGCGCCCCCACTACTTCCAGTGCGATATCAGCCAGCCCGAGGCGATCGAGCAGATGATGCAGTGCATCGGGCAGGAGGTCGGTGCACCGAGCATTCTGGTCAACAACGCCGGCATCCAGTTCACCGCGCCGGTTCAGGAATTTCCGGCCGGCACCTGGGACAAGATCATCGCGATCAACCTCAGCGCCGCCTTCCACACCACCCGTCTGGCGCTGCCGGCGATGGTCGCGGCGGGCTGGGGCCGCATCATCAACATCTCCTCCGTGCACGGTCTGGTCGCATCGGTGCACAAGGCCGCCTACTGCGCTGCCAAGCACGGTCTGGTCGGTTTCACCCGTGTCACCGCGCTGGAGACGGCCGCGCAGGGCATCACCGCCAACTGCATCTGTCCGGGCTGGACCGACACGCCGCTGCTGGTGGATCAGCTCACGCAGTTCGCCGCCGAGCACAACACCAGCTTCGATGAGGCGAAAAAGGGACTGATCAACGCCAAAGCGCCCTACCCCGAGTTCGTGGCGCCAAGCGAGATCGGCGAGCTGGCCCTGTTCCTCTGCTCCGACGCCGCGCGGGCGATGACCGGCACGGCGCTGCCGATCGATGGCGGCTGGACCGCCCACTGACACTTTTTTGTGCAAACGCCTGCTCCGCAGGCACCTGAGACGTTCGTAAACCCGAAGATAACAATAAAGGGACATCATGATGAAAAAAGTACTCCAAGCCACCGCTCTGAGCCTGACGCTGGCCGCCTCCACCACGGCCATGGCCGAGTTCGACCGCATCCGCTGGCAGGTGCCGATGGGCTTCCCGTCCACGCTGACCGCGCTCGGCGACACCATGCCGGAAGTATCGAAAATGCTGGACGAGATGTCCGGTGGTCGGGTCACGCTGCAAACCTTCGAGCCGGGCGCGCTGATTCCGGCGCTGGGCGTATTCGAGAACGTCAGCAACGGCAACCTGCCGGCCGGCTACTCCTGGATGGGCTACGAGTGGGGCCAGATCCCGGCGTCAGCCCTGTTCGGCGCCACCCCGTTCGGCCTTGAGTCACAGGAGTTCCTGGCCTGGATGTACCACCACGGTGGTGATGAGCTGCTCAAGGAGCTGTTCGCACCGCACAATGTCTACCCGATCCTGTGCGGCACCATCAGCCCGGAAGCGGCCGGCTGGTTCCGTCAGGAGATGGACAGCCTGGACAAGTTCAAGGGTCTGAAATTCCGTGCGGCCGGCGTCGGCGGTGAAATCATGTCCGAGTTCGGCATGTCGGTCACGCTGCTGCCGGGCGGCGAGCTGTATCAGGCACTGGAGACCGGGGTACTGGATGCCACCGAGTTCTCGCTGCCGACCGTGGATGAGCAGCTGGGCTTCTATCAGGTCGCCAAGCATTACTATCTGCCGGGCTGGCACCAGCCTTCCACCAACCAGTACCTCTACATCAATCTGGACACCTGGAACGGCCTTAACGGTCAGACCCAGGCGCTGATCGAGAACACCTGCAAGGCGGCCAACACCATGGCACTGGCCAAGGCCGAAGCGCTGCAGGGCGCGGTGCTGAAGACATTCAAGGAACAGGGCGTCGAGCTGCACCAGTATGACGAGGAGATTCTGAAGGCATTCGAGGAAGCCACCGACCGCGTCATGGCGCGTCACTCCGAGGCGGATCCGATGTTCGACAAGATCTACTCCTCCATGAAGGCGTTCCAGGCCGAACACCGTCCGTGGAAACACCTCGGCTACCTGCCGCGTGACTGGGGCGTGGAAGACGCCAACTAAGTCTCGATTCTCTCTGACCGGATAAACGGATATTCACCATGGCTGAATATGACGTGGATCTGGACCGGGTCGAGGAGGCGGTCGCCCATCGGGCGGCCGTCCACTACCCTCGCACCGCGGTTTCCGATCTGTTTGAAGGGATTGTCGAGTTCTTCGGCAAGTACTCCTCCCTGATCTGGATAGCGCTGATGCTGCTGGTCGTCGGCAACGTCATTCTGCGCTACATCCTGGGTACCAACTTTGTGGCACTGGAAGAGTTGCAGTGGCACCTGTTTGCCGTCGGCTTCATGCTCGCGCTCTCCTACTGCATCGTGCACGACGGTCATGTCCGCGTGGATGTCGCCGCCGAGCACCTGAGTCCGAACACACGCGCCCTGATCGAAATTCTGGGCCTTGGCCTGTTTCTGATTCCGTTCAGCGTGCTGATTCTGATCTACGCCTGGCCGTTCGTGGAACGCGCCTGGACGATCGGCGAAATCTCGGCGGCGCCGGGCGGTCTGCCGATGCGCTGGCTGATCAAGTCAGTGATCCTGCTCGCCTTCACGCTGATGATTCTGGCCGCCACGGCGCGTTTGATCCGCGCCCTGTCGTTCCTGTGCGGCTGGCCCAAAGCGCGCCCGGATGTGGCTGACGATACCCAACAATAACAACGAGATCCGACACGTTGCGTGCGGATAACCTGCTGTAGCGAGGTGGCTTGCGTGTTTGCAACCAACGAACTCATCGTCATCGCGATGCTGGCGACATTCATTCTGCTGATCTTCACCGGCTTCCCGGTTGCCTGGATACTGGCCGGGGTCTCGGTGCTGTTCAGCGTCGGCTCCATCGTCGCGTTCCAGTATTTCGATGTTGATACCTACTTCCTGACCGACTGGCGCATCTTCGGCGTCATGGTTCAGCGCGTCTATGCGCAGATGTCGAACTGGGTGCTGGTGGCGCTGCCCATGTTCATTTTCATGGGCCTGATGCTGGAGCGCTCCGGCGTTGCTGAGCGCCTGATGAAGAATTTCGTCAATCTGTTCGGCCGCTTCCGCGGCGGCCTCGGCGTCGCCGTGATCACGATCGGCATTCTGCTGGCCGCCTCCACCGGCATCGTCGGTGCCTCGGTCGTGCTGCTGGCGATGCTGTCACTGCCGGTCATGCTGGAACAGAAATATTCCCCGGCCTTCGCCAGCGGCATCGTCGCCTCGGCCGGCACACTCGGTATTCTGATTCCGCCCAGCATCATGCTGATCATCATGGCCGACCAGCTGTCACTGGCGGTTGGCGACCTGTTCATGGGCGCCCTGATCCCGGGCGTGATGCTGGGGCTGATGTATATCGCCTACGTCGTCATCGTCTCGATGCTGGTGCCCTCGATCTCAAGCCCGAAAGAGGATATGCCCCCGATCACCGCGGCGATGATCCTCGAGACCCTCTGGGCCGTGGTGCCGTCGCTGGGCCTGATTCTCGCCGTGCTCGGTTCGATCTTCCTCGGCATCGCCACGCCGACCGAAGCCGCCGGTGTCGGCGCGCTCGGCGCCACCATTCTCGCCGCCATGAACGGCCACCTGAATATGGCGGTGCTGAAGGATGTCAGTATCAAGACCAGCCTGACCACCGCGTTCGTTTTCGGCATCTTCCTCGGCGCCACCGCGTTTGCCGTCGTCATGCGCTCGCTGGGCGGTGATGAATTCATCGGCTCGCTGCTGCAGTCGATTCCGCTGTCGCCGGAAGGGATCGTCGTCGTCATTCTGCTGATCGCCTTCGTCGCCGGTTTCTTCCTCGACTGGCTCGAGATCAGTCTGATTCTGCTGCCGCTGGTGGGGCCGGTGGTGTCCGCGCTGGGGTTTGATCTGACCTGGTTCGTCGTGCTGTTCGCGCTGGCACTGCAGACCTCCTTCCTGACGCCGCCGGTCGGCTTCTCGCTGTTCTACCTCAAGGGGGTGGCGCCGCCGGAGATTCGCACCGTGGATATCTACAAGGGCGTGATTCCGTTCATCCTGATTCAGCTGACCGCAGTCATGCTGGTGTTCTGGTGGGAAGATCTGGTGCTCTGGCTGCCCGCGGTACGCTACGGCGCCGGCTGACCGCTAAGCGCTCGATGTTCACCTGTGACTGCGGCCCCGTTCGCACCTGTTCCGGGTACGGCTTCCAAGTCGTACCCGGTTTTTTTCACGTGGTCAGGGTATCCGCACCCGGTGGCGCCGCGCATCACACGCCCGCAGCCGGCTATCGGCAACGCATCTGCAGCGCCGGGCGCTGTCTCAATGCATCGGCCCAACCAGAGTCGTCAGTACCGTCGTGATCGCCAGAATGCTGCCGCCAACGACCTTTTCCAGCAACAGCGAGCGTTTGAGCGCAGCCCCACCGCAGTTTGCACTGGCCAGCGAGGGCACCAGTTTCAGCTTGTGATAGGCGGCCAGCGCCAGAATGGCTCCGACCAGTACGAGTTTGAACAACAACCAGAGGCCATACTCCGTTCCCGGCAGGTTCTGCCATCCGGTTAACCGATAAACCAGCACCCCGCCAGCGGTCAGCAGCAGGAGCACCGCGGCCATCGCTATTTCCCCGAACCGCACCATAATCCCACGCGCCTGCTGGGCGCTCAGGCGATGGAGGGCAAGCCACAGCGGAATCAGGGATCCCATCCACCAGGCGGCCACAATCACATGTCCGACCAGCAACACTGCGGCCCAGAACTCCAGTGTCACCCCATGCCCGGCACGGCTGAATGACAGGCCGATCAGCAGAGTGCCCGACAGTGATAGCAGGATTTCGAACAGATGCCGTCCGGGTAGCGGCAGCAGCAGTGCAAGCCACAGGAGCCCGAACCCCAGCATACGCGCTGACAGCGCCTCGCCCACCGGCGATTGCCAGAGCAGCTGCAGCATCAGCGGATCGAACATCCCGGCCACGCCCTGCTCGGCAAATGCGCCGACCCGAACCAGAAAATGAACGCAGGCACCGCTGGCGCCGATCACCACACCGGCCAGCGCATACCGCCGCAGCGCCCGCTGGAGTTCAGGCAGATTGCCCATCAGCCAGCAGGATGCCAGACCACCAATCGCTGCCGACATTCCGATATACAGCCACCATCGGGTGATGGCGGTCATCCACTCCCATTCGGTCACAACGCACTCCTGCTGGTGTTTGCATCTGTCTGGATACCTGCGCAGCGCCGCTGGGCACCGCCAGTGCGCCCTTACCTGCGCGGTACCTTGTTACAGCAGTGGGGTTCATGCGCTGCGTTATCGCGCATGTTCTGGTCAACAAAACGGTAGTAGCTGCGTTTGATGCGCTCCCACCGACTATCGGCAAATGCCGCCCCCCGGTTTTGCACTGCGGCCTCGACGGCGTCAAGGCTACACCGGGTCACATCATAGCCACAGTGCAGCAGCGCCTTATCCGCCCGCCAGGATACCCTGACCACCCCGGGCAACTGTTCAATGTCAGCGACGAGACGCTCGATCCCGGCGTCACGGACACGCAGTTTCAAGCGCCGCTGTACCAGATTGTTCGCGTTGATTTCGGGCCCATCGTTTCGATTGCTCATAAACGCCTCCCGTTTGACCGCTAACGCAGCTGTGCTGCCATCTCTGCGCGTGGGGCTGCCCCGACACGTATCGTTACCGACAGCGTGTCGTCGGACAGTGCACAGGATCAGTTGCCCTTTTCCGCCGCCAGACGTTCAATCATCTGTTGCATCAGATCCATCCGCTTATCCATCTGTTCGATGGTCTGCTCCATGCTCTGATGCAGTGGGCAGTGTTCACCCTTGTGTCCCATCATCTGGTGCATATGGCCAGCGTCCCCCATCATGCCGCCGCCCATGAAGCCGCGCATCTGTTCCATCATCTGCGTATGCTGCTGCAGCAATTCATCACGGGCGTGTGCATCGGGCGCGCTGGCCAGACGCTCGACAAGTGCGTTCATCTGTTCAATATGCTCCATCATCGTCCCGGGCATCACACCGGGCTGCCCGGCGCTTTCCATGCGCTCGTGACGCTGTGACATATGTCCGCTGTCCGCCAGCACGGCGGGGGCCATAAACGACAACAGAAATCCTGCTGTCAGTGTTTTCATGTTCATGTTTGGACTCCTTTTATGGGTAAGACATCGTATCGGTCAGACGTCTTCAAAATTCAGGCCAGCCACAGCGGCCGGCCGTCGGTATCGGCACTGACGCCGGTCACGCGTCAGTGCTGCATGAACCCGAAAGAGCCGGTCATCTTGTGGCCATCTTCGCCCATGGCAGTCCATTCCACGCGATAGTTGTCCGGCTTCAGCGTCGGCAGCGGCACGCTGAATGAGGTCATCGCATCCAGCATCGGCTTGAATCCGATGCTGACCGGCTTGTTGCTCGAGTCGATCAGGCGCAACTTCACCAGCCGCACCTCCATGCCGAAGTTCAGCTCAAGATGTTTGACCGGCTCCATCATCATGGCGCCGTCCATCGGCTGCGAACTCATCATATCGGTATGCGCCAGTGCCGGAACGGACAGCGCGATCAGCCCGGCGGCGATCAGGGTTTTCAGTTTATTCATGGTCTCACTCCTGAGTTTCACTTTTCGGTTATTGAATGCTCGGTATCGATCGGTTGCGCGCCTGGATAGTCGGCGATCAGCCCTTCCAGTGTCAGCTGCTTCAGCGACTGACAGCGCCACAGGTAGTAGACGGCCGGCAGCACCAGCAGCGTCAGAATCACAGAACTGACCATACCGCCTACCATCGGGGCGGCAATGCGGCTCATCACTTCGGAGCCGGTGCCGGTGCCATACAGGATCGGCAACAGGCCGATGATGATGGCGGCAGCGGTCATCATGACCGGGCGCACGCGCAGGCCCGCGCCATGCAAGACGGCATGCCGCAGCGTGTCCTGCCGCGGCAGCACCTGATGTGCTGCGCAGCGGCTCAGCATTTCCCGCCACGCCTGGTTCAGATACACCAGCATGATGACGCCGATCTCGACCGCCACCCCTGCCAGCGCTATGAAGCCGACGCCGACGGCGATGGAGAAGTTGAAACCCTGCAGATACATCAGCCAGACACTGCCGACCGTCGCCAGCGGCAGCGTGCCCATAATGATCGCGACCTCGGTCAGGTTGCGGAAATTGATGTACAGCAGCACCACAATGATCGCCAGCGTCAGCGGAATCACATAGGTCAGCTTTTCCTTGGCACGCTGCATATATTCATACTGCCCTGACCAGGCGATCGAATAACCGGCGGGCAGCTCGAGCTGGTCGGCCACGATCTGCTGCGCGTTTTCCACGTAGGAGCCAAGGTCGACGCCATCGATATCCACGAAGGTCCAGCCATTCAGTCGTGCATTCTCACTTTTGATACCCGGAGGCCCCTCCTCGACATAGATGGCCGCCACGTCACCCAGTGCGATCCGCTGTCCCGCCGGTGTCACGATCGGCAGCAGTGCCAGCTGCTCCGGCGAGTCCCGGTACTCCTGGGGGTAACGCACGTTGATCGGATAACGCTCCAGCCCTTCGATGGTCTGAGACACATTCATGCCGCCGATGGCACTGGCCACGATCTGCTGGATATCCGCAATATTGAGGCCGTAACGGGCAGCGCTTTCACGCCGGATATCAACCTTGATATAGCGCCCACCGGCAACCCGTTCGGAATACACCGACGCCGTCCCGGGCACATCCTTGAGGATCGCCTCGAGCTGCTGACCGATTTGCTGGATCTGTGCCAGCTCAGGCCCCGCGACCTTGATCCCCACCGGGGTTTTGATACCAGTCGCGAGCATATCGATGCGGGTCTTGATCGGCATGACCCAGGCGTTGGTCACACCGGGCAGCTTCACCAGCGCATCCAGTTCCTGTTTCAGACTCTCGGTGGTGACGCCCTCACGCCACTCCTCGCGCGGCTTCAACTGGATAAAGGTTTCGATCATCGTCAGCGGTGCCGGGTCGGTTGCGGTATCCGCGCGGCCCACTTTGCCGAACACGGTTTCGACCTCTGGCAGCGTACGAATCAGCTTATCGGTCTGCTGCAGCACCTGACGCGCCTGACCCACCGAAATCCCCGGATATGTGGTCGGCATGTACATCAGATCCCCCTCATCCAGCGTCGGGATAAACTCGCTGCCGATCTTGTCCAGTGGCCACAACCCGGCGGCCAGCACCAGCAACGCTCCGAGCAGTACGGTCTTCGGGAAGCGCAGTACCCCTTTCAGCGTCGGCAGGTAGATGGCTGTCAGCAGCCGGTTGATCGGGTTCTTATGCTCCGGCAGCACCTTGCCGCGGATGAAATAACCCATCAGCACCGGCACCAGCGTGATCGCCAGCGCCGCAGCGGCGGCCATGGCGTAGGTCTTGGTGAATGCCAGCGGCGCGAACATCCGCCCTTCCTGGGATTCCAGCGTGAACACCGGCACAAAGCTGACGGTGATGATCAGCAGACTGAAGAACAGTGCCGGCCCCACTTCGCTGGCCGAGTCCGCGACCACTTGCCAGCGGTTCTGCGCTGTCAGCGACGTGCGTTCCATGTGTTTGTGCATGTTCTCGATCATGACGATGGCACCGTCGATCATCGCTCCGATAGCGATGGCGATCCCACCCAACGACATGATGTTCGCGTTGATTCCCTGCAGATGCATGACACCGAACGCGGTCAGAATCCCCACCGGCAGGCTGATGATCGCCACCAGTGACGAGCGGATATGAAACAGAAACAGCATGCACACCAGCGCCACGACGATGAACTCCTCGAGCAGCTTGTGCCAGAGGTTTTCGACCGCACGTCCGATCAGGCCGGAGCGGTCGTATACCGTGACCACCTCGACACCGTCCGGCAGGCCGGCTTTCAGCGTCTCCAGTTTTGCCTTGACGCCATCGATGGTTTTTTGCGCGTTTTCGCCGAAGCGCATCACCACGACGCCACCCACCACTTCGCCTTCACCATTCAGCTCGGCGATGCCGCGGCGCATCTGCGGGCCGGTACCGATCTCCGCCACATCCTTCAGCAACAGCGGTGTGCCGTTGCGGTTCACGCCCAGCGGGATGTTCTCAAGATCCTCTACGCCTTTGATGTAGCCTGTCGCCCGTACCATGTACTCCGCTTCGGCCATCTCCACGACCGAGGCCCCCACCTCCTGGTTGCCGCGGCGAATCGCGTTCTGCACATGGGACAGCGGCATAGCCAGCGCACGTAACTTGTCCGGATCGACACGGACCTGATACTGCCTGACCATGCCGCCGATGGCCGCGACTTCCGATACCCCGGGCACAGTCTGCAGCTCATATTTGAGGAACCAGTCCTGCAGTGAACGCAGCTGACTGATATCGTGCTGCCCGGTGGTGTCCTGTAACGCATAGAGGTAGACCCAGCCGACCCCGGTGGCGTCCGGCCCCAGCTGTGGCCGGGCGTTCTCCGGCAGTGAGGGTGCCACCTGTGACAGATACTCCAGCACCCGGCTGCGCGCCCAATAGATATCGGTGTCCTCGTCAAAGATCACATAGACGTAAGAGTCCCCGAAAAAGGAATAACCGCGCACTGTTACCGCTCCCGGCACTGACAGCATTGCCGTTGTCAGCGGGTAGGTGACCTGATCCTCAACCACCTGCGGTGCCTGTCCCGGATAGCTGGTTTTGATGATCACCTGCACGTCAGACAGATCCGGAATCGCATCGACCGGTGTGTTCTTCAACGAAAACACGCCCCAACCGAGCAGGATCAGCGTGGCCAGCAACACGAAGAAGCGGTTGCCGACCGACCAGCGAATGATTGCTTCGATCATGCCGCCCCCTCAGTGCTCAGTGCCCGCGGGCTCATCCGGCATGGCCATACCGGAGTGATCCATGGTGGAATGATCCATTGCATCCATATCGGCAGCGCCGGTGCCCGCTGCCGTCTGAGCGGTCACGTAGATGTCATTGACCCGGTAGCCGCCTTCATCGAGACGAATAATCTCGAGCTGTGCCTGCGTACCGGGCGTCAGATCAGCGAGTTCGACCCACTCCGACACGGTGAAATCCATCGTCATCTCCGGCCAGCCCCATTCGGGAATGGCCGCATGATCCACGTTGATTTTCAGCGCCTCGGCCATGATGCTGTTGATCGTCGCTTCGGCCCAGACACTGGCCGGTTTTTCCGCGGGTGCCGCGGCCTCGGCTGTCGCCTCGTGCGCAGACATGCGCCGGAAATCAGATGTCTTGCTGGACTCAGAGTCGAGCAGGAACTGAGCAGACGTCACCACCGCATCACCGGCGCTCAGCCCTTGCAGGATCTCGACATAGCGGCCATCGCTGCGCCCGGTGGTCACCGCCACCGACTTGAAGCGCCCCTCACCGAGGGCCAGCACGACCCGGTCAGACTGCGCGCCGCGGATCACCGCCTCGCGCGGGATCGCCAACACCTTCTCGTCAGATTCGTTGTGGATACTGACGTTGGCAAACATGTTGGGTTTAAGGGCCTGCCCTTCGTTGGCGAAGCGCATCCGGACCCGCAGGGTGCGTGTTGTCGGATCAAGAGTCGGATAGACATAATCGACCTGGCCTTGCCACTCCCGGCCCGGCAGGTAGTCCAGTGCGATGGTCACCGGCAGGCCCGCTTCGACCAGATTCGCCTGCCGCTCGAACACCTCCGCTTCGACCCAGACTTCATCCAGTGCGCCGATCGACATCAGCGTCATCCCCGGCTTGACGAAAAAGCCTTCACGCACCTCGAAGTCATCGACGACACCGTCAATCGGTGCATGAAACCTGACCGTCTGCATCGGCTTTCGCGTGCGTTTGAGTGTCGCAATCGTCGCCTCGTCCACATTCAGCGCACGCAGTCGTGCTTCAGCGGCAGCCGTGAGCCGGGTATCCCCCCGGTTGAGCCCGAACACCAGCTCCTCCTGTGCGTTGACCAGTTCCGGCGAGTAGAGCTCATACAACGGCTGTCCGCGCGTAACGACTTCGCCGGCCGCCTGCACATGCAAGCGCTCGATCCAGCCTTCCACCCGCGGGTGAATGTGGACGATGTCGTCCTCGTTGTACTGTACATAGCCGACGGTGCGGACCTCGAAATCAAGCGTGCGGCTTTGCGCCTGGGCTGTGCGTACGCCGAGGTTGTTGACGACTTCCGGTGCGATGCTGATCGTACCCGGCCCGGCATCGGGCCCCGCGGTGCGGTCCTCCTCATATACCGGTATCAGATCCATCCCCATTGGCGATTTGCCGGGCTTGTCACGACGGTAGTTCGGATCCATCGGCGCCACCCAGTACAACGGCTGCGGCTCATCGCTGCCGACGGTATCGACACCGGCTGACGGGTGATCGAAACTCAGATATACGGCGCCGCCACCGAGCGCGGCGCCCACCAACAGTACAACGGCAAGCTTTAATATTCCCTGCATCTTAATGCTCTCCGGAACCGGTGCGGGTCAGCAGATAGCCGATCTGCGCGACCTGTTTCTGTTGCTCAGCCTGAAGTTCAATCAGCGCAAGCCGGGCATTCAATTCGGCGATACGCGCCCTCACCACATCGGCAAAATCCCCGTTATCGCTGGTGTAGGCATTCAATGCGGCCTCGGCGGCCTCATGGCTCTGTGGCAACAAACGGGTTTCATACAGCGCCAACCGCTTGCTGATCCGCTCATGGGCGGCTCGCGCGCGATCGTAGCGGGCCAGCATCTGGCGCAACTGCAGCAGACGCTCGGTTTTGACCGCCTCGACCCGGGAACCGGCTGCCGCGACTTCGCTGTCCTGACGTCGGGTCGAGAACAGCGGCATGTCGACACTGACCGCGACCGTGAACAGGTCAGCCCGGTCGCGTCCCATCAGATCGTCACCGCGGTAGCCGTAGCTGGCGTTCACGCCCCACTCGGGCCGGTATTTCTGCTCTGCCAACCCCACGTCGGTGCGCGCCAGTTCGATCTGACGATCGATCAGTTGCACCGAGGGGTGATCGACAAAGGCGCGGGCCCGCGCCTCATCACCGGCGCCCGGACCGTCGGGCAGAGGCAATGCCGGGAGTTCAGCCGACAGCTGCAGTACGCCGGGCTGCAGCAGACGCTGCTGCGTGCTGTCGGCAGCGGTGAGCCATTCCGACAACCGGGCAAGGCTGCTGTCACGCTGCAGTTCCAGCCGGGTCACGCGATCATCCAGCTGGGTCAGCTCCAGCTGCGCGCGCACCAGATCCTGCTGCCGGGTACGGCCCAGTGCCGATATATAGCTCGCGGTGGCCACATCCAGCAGCTGTTCGAACAGCGTCCGGTTCGCATTAATCAGCGCCAGACTCTGCTGCGCCTGCCACGCATCGAGCCAGAGTTCGCTGACCTCTAGCCGCACCCGGGCACGACGCTCTTCGCGCATCAACGGTTGCAGGCTTGCCTGCTGCTCAAAACGTGACTGTTTCAGCGCCAGCGTGTCGCCGCGTGGCAGCATCTGGGATACGCCCATCACCAGCTGTGTCATCGGCTCCTGATTGAAGTCGAAGGTATCGGTGGGCAGATTCGCCAGCGCCAGATTGAACTTTGGGTCAGGCAGACGCCCCGCCGCATCACCGAGTGCCTGTTGCGCGGCTTCGTTGTGCCGACTGGTTTCAAGCCAGACATCAGCGGCCAGTGCACGCTGGAGCGCGTCATCCAGCGTCAGCGGCTGAGCAAGAACCGGCGTCGTCAGCAGCGGGCTGAGCAACAGCACGCGGCGACCCCAACGCCGTAAACGTTTGAAGGATTCCGGTTTCATCAATCAATGATCCTGTCACCACGCAGTGCCACCATCAGACAGGCGTCAGGCGCGTCTGTCGGCACCGCGTTAGGGAAGATGAGTGTCAAAATGGCCCAGCGGCCAGAACGACGTATGGCGTCGGATCAGACGCGTTTTGGAGGCTGGCCAGGGGGCGGCAGCAGCAGAGGCACAGGCGTGAGTGCCAGGCGCGGCCACTGCGCCGACACGGTATTATCGAGAGCGGGATGAAAAGCGCTGGTCAGCGCATGAGAGGTCGTGCAGTGATCAGGATCACAATCGGACGCGGCGCCACAATCGCGATCTGCCGTGTCATGCAACCTGATGCCGTGATCGCCATGACGGCTGTCGCAATGATGCTGGATCACCGACGGCTCCGCATCTGACAGGTCCTGCTGGCGGCCCCAATGGGCAGCGGCACGGTGATGGTCGTTGTGATACGCGGCAACGACCGCGGGCTTCATATCGACAGACGGGGTGTTGATCCGGACGCCCGCGACGACGCCGGTGGAGATCTGCCCCACCAGCATCATGACAGCTACCCATATCAACCATACTGAACGTCGCATCAGATACGTGCCCTGCAAAACAATGCGTAAGACTCTACCACCTGATGACCTTCGGCTCTAGCCATTTTCCCATTCATGCATCATCAAGCGCAGCGCCGAAGCCGCTACAGATCGCGGAAGCGATTGGCGCTCTGCGACATCTGCATCGCTTCGTGCTGTTCAAGGTCGATCAGCTTCTCGAGCAGGCCGTGTGCCGGTGAGTGGCCGAAACGCCCATCCAGATAGCGGTACAGCTCGATCAGCTGCCGGTGCTGGTTCATCACGTCCATGAACAGCGCCTCCACGTCATCCTTGTGCGCATCACTAAGACAGGCGGCGCGCGGCTCCAGCGCGTTGTCCTGAATGAACTCGAAACACCAGGTGTTCAGTTCATCCATGTCCGACGTACCCTCGAAACGCTCGACCACATGCGCCAGCCGCTCCTCGTGCTGCTGCAGATAATCAAGCAGCAGCCTGACACGCTCGCTGTGCGTCTCGTCTTCGCACTGCCTGAGACAGGCAGCAATCTCGCGATGAAACGCCGCCGTCCACTGCAGAATGTCTTTTACGGTTTCGGTTTTCATCCCTGTCTCCTTTGTTGGCCACAATCGGTGATCTCTACCTCTAAAGGTAGATAATGGCGGCGCTTTTTACACCGGCCGCAGCCCATAGCCGCCGCCGATTGGCTTCGCTAGACTGAGTCCAGCCCCGTTTTCGGAATCAGTACCGTGCTCGACCATCTCAAGACACTGCTCGGCCTTGGACGCCCCCGTGCTCAACTTGATCATCATCTCTGGCACCACACCCTGGCAGAGGTGCCGCTGCTGGCCCGGCTGACGTCGGATGAAGCGCACCGGTTGCGTGTGCTGAGCGAACGTTTCCTCGCCGACAAGCGCTTTTACGGCGGTGACGGATTCGAGCCTGACACCGCGGTCGCCGTGCGCATCGCGGCGCTCGCCTGCCTGCCGGTGCTGCATCTGGGCTATGACTGGCTCGATGCGATCCGCGAGATCGTCGTGTACGCCGGGGAATTTGTCACCGAACACACGGAAGTGGACGCGTTCGGCATCGTCCACGAAGGCCGGCGCACGCTCAGCGGCGAAAGCTGGGAGCACGGCACGCTGGTACTGGCGTGGTCGGAAGTGGAGGCATCGGGGAGGCTGGAGGACGGTTACAACGTGGTGATCCACGAGGTGGCACACCTGCTCGATATGCGCAACGGCGCGTTCAACGGCTTTCCACCGCTGCCCCCGGGGATGGACAGCACGCGCTGGACCGACGACTTCAGTGCCGCATTTGCCGCCCTCAACGCGCAGCTTGATGCCGACGAGGAGCCGCTGATCGATCCCTACGCCGCCACCGAGCCGACGGAGTTTTTCGCCGTGGCCAGCGAATACCATTTCGAACGCCCGGACCTGCTCGCACGCGCCTTCCCGGCGGTGGCCGCGCATCTGCGCCGCTTCTACCACGGTGGCGACGACGGCACCGTCACCTGAGCCGCAGCCTCAGGTCACACGGCCAGATACTGCCGGATCAGCGCGTCGCTCAACTGCGCCATCCGATCCGCTGCCATGATCCGTCCACGATCCAGAATCGCGAAACGGTCGGCATATTTGCGCGCGAACGGCAGCTTCTGCTCGACCAGAATGACGGTCAGGCCATCCTCCGCCATCAGGCGGCGGATCACCTCGCCGATCTGGCTCACGATATTGGGCTGAATCCCTTCGCCCGGTTCATCGAGGATCAGCAGGCGCGGCTCGATCACCAGCGCGCGACCGATCGCCAGCTGCTGTTGCTGACCGCCGGAGAGGTCGCCGCCGCGGCGGTTTTTCATCTCCCTGAGCACCGGAAACAGCTCGTAGATCCGTTCCGGAATGGTTTTCAGCCCATCCTGGCGCACCGCCAGCCCGGTACGCAGATTCTCCTCCACCGTCAGCATCGGGAAGATCTGCCGCCCCTGCGGCACGTAGCCGATTCCGAGCCGGGCACGCTCCTCGATGCTGCGACGGGTCAGCTCCACGTCGCCATCCAGCGTGATCGAGCCACTGTGGACCGCCTCCTCGCCCATGATGCACTTCATCAGCGTGGTCTTACCGACGCCGTTACGCCCCATGACACAGAGACACTCCCCCTGCGGCACCTGCAGATTCAGGTCCCACAGGGTGTGGCTTTCGCCGTAGTACTGGTTGAGTTGTTCGATGTTCAGCATCAGGCGTCTTCCCCCAGATAAACCTTGATCACCTCCGGATCGGCCGACACCTGATCCATACTGCCCTCTGCCAGTACGCTGCCCTGATGCAGCACCGTGACCTTGCGGGCGATGGAGCGGACAAAGCCCATATCGTGCTCGACCACGACCACCGACTGCTGGCCCGCCAGCCCGGTCAGCAACTCGGCGGTGCGCTCCATCTCCTGCTCGGTCATGCCCGCCACCGGCTCGTCGACCAGCAGCAGACGCGGCTTCTGCATCAGCAACATGCCGATCTCGAGCCACTGTTTCTGACCGTGCGAGAGAATGCCGGCAACGCGGCTGCGCAGATCCCCCAGACCGATGATCGCCAGTACCTCGTCGATCCGGTCGTTATGCTCGCCGCTGAGGCGCGCCGTCAGCGTCGGCAGGATACGCTTGTCGGCCGCCATCGCCAGCTCGAGATTTTCAAACACGGTCAGGGCCTCGAACACGGTCG
Source organism: Marinobacterium sp. (assembly GCA_030602245.1). Lineage (GTDB taxonomy): Bacteria > Pseudomonadota > Gammaproteobacteria > Pseudomonadales > Balneatricaceae > Marinobacterium_D. Next base: position 56,514 of record JAUWAC010000002.1, on the reverse strand, counting down.
GCTTCTGGAACTTGCGCCCGATGCCCAGGCTGGCGATCTCCGGCTCGTGCATCGTCAGCAGGTTATGCCGGCTGCCGAACCAGACCGAGCCGGTATCGGGGCGGGTCTTGCCGGTGATGATATCCATCATCGTGGTCTTGCCGGCCCCGTTAGGACCGATGATGCAGCGCAGCTCGCCGTCGTCGATGGTCAGGTTCAGATTGTTGATCGCCTTGAAGCCATCGAAGCTGACGGTGACATCCTCAAGGTAGAGGATCGGGCCGTGACGCACATCCACGGGCGATGCGGACGGTGCCAGAAAATCGAACACCCGATCGCGACGGGTCAGTTCCGTCATCAGGCTCATGCGGTGGCCTCCTCTGCAGGCGTGTCCTCAGTGCGTTTACGTGTCCCCCACCCGGCCAGAAGGCCGGCAATGCCCTTGGGCAGAAACACCGTCACCAGCACGAACAACGCGCCGAGTGCAAACAGCCAGGCATCGGGCATGACGCCGGTGAACACGGTTTTCGCGTAGTTGACGATCAGCGCACCGATCACGGCGCCGTACAGCGTGGCCCGCCCACCCAGCGCGACCCAGACCACCACCTCGATCGAGAACAGCGGCGAGAACTCGCTCGGGTTGATGATGCCGACCTGGGGCACGTACAGCGCCCCGGCGACCCCGGCCAGCATCGCCGAGACGACGAATACGAACAGCTGCACCCGCTCCACCCGATAGCCCAGAAACCGGGTCCGCGCCTCGGCATCGCGGCAGGCGATGCTGACCCGGCCGAGCTTGGACGCAACAATGGCGCGACAGATGATATAGCCGATCGCCAGCGCCACGCCGGAAGCGATGAACAGCCCCAGTCGAGCGCCGTCGGTGCGCAGATCAAAACCGAGTATATCCATGAAGTCGGTCAGGCCGTTGTTGCCGCCGAATCCCATCTCGTTGCGGAAAAACGCCAGCATCAGCGCGAAGGTCAGCGCCTGCGTGATGATCGACAGGTACACGCCGGTGACACGGGAACGGAACGCCAGATAACCGAACACGAACGCGAGCAGGCCCGGTGCCAGCAGCACCATCAGAAACGCAAACCAGGCCATGTCGAAGCCGTACCAGTACCAGGGCAACTCCTGCCAATTCAGGAACACCATGAAATCCGGCAGCTCCGGGTTACCGTAGACGCCGCGATCGCCGATCTGACGCATCAGATACATGCCCATCGCGTAGCCACCCAGCGCAAAGAACGCACCATGACCGAGGCTGAGAATCCCGAGGTAGCCCCAGACCAGATCCACGGCAACCGCCAGCAGTGCGTAGCAGAGATACTTGCCCATCAGGGTGACGGTGTAGGTGCTGACATGCAGCGCGCTGTCCGCCGGCAGCGCCAGATTGAGAACGGTGACCAGTGCCACCGCCGTGGCCAGCACGGCGAGGAAAACCTGCGTCGAGCGCTCGGCAAACGGGCGCACCAGCCACGACTGTGCAGGGTTCAGGGAGTCAGTCATGGATCAACCCTCCGCCGCACGGCCCTTCTGCGGGAAGAGTCCGCGCGGGCGTTTCTGAATGAACAGGATAATGAAGACCAGCACCAGAATCTTGGCCAGGACGGCACCGGCCCAGGGTTCGAGCAGCTGGTTGATGGTGCCCAGCGACAAACCGGCGACCAGTGTCCCCCAGAGATTGCCGACGCCGCCGAACACCACGACCATGAACGAGTCGATGATGTAGTTCTGGCCCAGGTTCGGCCCCACGTTAGTGATCTGAGACAGCGCGACCCCGGCCAGCCCCGCAACCCCGGAGCCCAGTGCGAAGGTCAGGATGTCGACACGGGTCGCCTTGATGCCCATCGAGCGGGCCATGGCGCGGTTCTGGGTGACGGCCCGCACCTCGAGACCGAGGCGGGTTTTGCGCATGATCAGCATCAGCCCGGCAAACACCACCAGCGCAAAGCCGATGATGTAGAGGCGGTTCAGGGTCAGGCTCAGCGCTTCGTTGATCATGATCGAGCCACTCATCCACTCCGGCGTCACCACGCTGCGGTTCAGCGGCGAAATCACCGTGCGCACCAGCTGCTGCAGAATCAGGCTGATGCCGAACGTGGCCAACAGCGTCTCCAGCGGACGCCCCTTGAGGTGCTGAATCACCGTACGTTCGATGGCGATACCGGCCAGCGCCGCGACCATGAAGCCGGCCGGAATCGACAGCACCAGCGCCAGCCCCGGCTGTCCCGGCAGCAACTGCTGCATGCCCCAGGTGGTGTAGGCCCCGAGCATGATCAGCTCGCCGTGCGCCATGTTGATGACCCCCATGACGCCAAACGTGATCGCCAGTCCGATCGCGGCCAGCACCAGCACCGAGCCGAGCGAGATGCCGAAGTAGAGCGTCTTGGCGGCGTTGTTCAGTTTCAGTTTCTGATCGATCGACTCCAGCGCACGGTTGGCCGCCGCGGCCAGCTGCGCGTTGTCGCTGCGCGCCGCACCGGTCAGCGCCGCCCGCGCGGCCGTATTGAGACTGCCGGCCAGTACGGCCACGGCCGCGATATCGCCCAGCGCCTCCACCCGGTAGATCGCCAGCGCCTCTTCAAGGGCGGCGCGGACATCGGGGTTCTCCTCCGCACTCAGCAGCGTACCGATGCGCTCGAAGGAGCCGGCATCGACGCCGCCGCGCAGATCGCGCGCCGCCGCCAGCCGCTTGCCGACATCAGCCACCGTCAGATCGATCACCGACAGGATGCCGTCCAGTTCGCCACGCAGCGCATTGTTGATGCGCAGGCTGTCCAGATCACGCCGCGAAATTTCGCCGATCGTCTCGCCACTGAGGGCATCGGCCACGGTCCAGTTGCGACCGCGGTTTTCCAGCACGATGACGAACTGACCGGATGCCTCGACCCGGGCCAGTTTGCCGTTGGCAAAGGCTTCCAGCCACTGCCGGGCACGTTCATCGCCGCTGCCGGCAATTTCGCCGATGATGCGACCTTTCTGCGCGTAGGGGGCGTCGGCCAGCTGCTCGAGCAGCGCCTGTGCCTGGGCATCGTCCGCCCGGGCAGGTGCCAGGGCAAGCAGCGACAGCAGACAGACGATCAGAAGCTGGCTGAGCGATCGGGGGATGCTCATGGTTGCGTCCTGTGTTTCGGTGAATGGAACGGGCAGGTCCCGATGCGGGACAGGAACACGCGGGTAGCGCTGAGCGCACTACCCGCCAGAGCCGGAACGGCTTTAGTTGGAAGCGACTTTCTCGGCGCCGCCGCAGCTCTTCTCGACGACGTTGTAGTTGCCGCAGGACAGCGGTTTGCGCCAGTCGCTGATCAGATCACGCGAACCCGGCAGGAAGTCGGACCAGGCATCGCCGGCCACGGTGGACGGCGTTTCCCAGACCACTGAGAACTGACCGTTATCCTGAATCTCGCCGATCAGTACCGGTTTGGTGATGTGGTGGTTCGGCATCATGGTCGCGTAACCACCGGTCAGGTTGGGGACGGCAACACCGATGATCGCATCCTTGACCGCGTCCACATCCGTGGTACCGGCTTTCTTGACCGCCTCCAGCCACATGTTGAAGCCGATGTAGTGCGCTTCCATCGGATCGTTGGTGACCGCGTTTTCATCACCTTTATAGGCGACCCACTTGTCGATGAAGTCGTAGTTGGCGTCCGCATCGACACTCATGAAGTAGTTCCAGGCCGCCAGATGGCCAACCAGCGGCGCGGTATCGATACCGGACAGCTCCTGCTCACCGACAGAGAACGCGACCACCGGGATGTCGGATGCGGCGATGCCCTGGTTACCCAGTTCGCGGTAGAACGGTACGTTGGCATCACCGTTGATGGTGGAGACCACGGCGGTCTTCTTGCCCTGGCTGCCGAACGCCTTGATGTCAGACACGATCGACTGCCAGTTGGAGTGACCGAACGGCGTATAGTTGATCATGATGTCTTCTGCAGCGACACCGTGATCCTTCAGGTAGGTTTCCAGAATCTTGTTGGTGGTACGCGGGTAGACATAGTCGGTACCGGCCAGAACCCAGCGCTCGACCCCAATCTCGTTCATCAGGTAGTCCACTGCCGGAATCGCCTGCTGGTTCGGCGCGGCACCGGTGTAGAACACGTTTTCCGAGGATTCCTCACCCTCGTACTGAACCGGGTAGAACAGCAGGCCGTTGAGTTCCTCGACCACCGGCAGTACCGACTTGCGCGATACGGAGGTCCAGTTACCGAAGATGACGTCGACCTTCTCCTTGGCCAGCAGCTCACGCGCCTTCTCGGCGAACAGCGGCCAGTTGGATGCCGGGTCGACCACCACCGGCTCCAGCTCACGACCGAGCAGACCGCCCTTTGCGTTCTGCTCTTCGATCAGCATCAGCATGGTGTCTTTCAGAGTGGATTCGCTGATCGCCATGGTGCCGGACAGCGAGTGCAGAATACCGACCTTGATCGGGTCTTCGGCCCATGCCGCCATGGAGAAGCCGGTAGCGCCGACGGTCAGTGCAACACTCGCAGCCAGTGATTTGATCTTCATTGCGTACCCCCTTGGGTTTGGAAGAATGAACTCGGAACAGGACCGATTATTGGTCCCGACCGCGTTCGGGGGTATGCGCGCAATGACGCAGTGAACTACGTCATTTGACGTAGTCGGCACCCGTCATTTGCTCCATAACCACGGCACACGCAGCGCACAGTGCGCTGCCTGGCGGGCATGGTCAGAGGGGCAAACCCGGGGCGCCGGCACCCGCCCGGCCCGGCGCCGCGAGATCACCCGGCGATGGTAAAGGCGCTACTCCTGCACCAGAATCCGCAGCGCCACCCCGGCTGCAGCGGTACGGTTTTCCACGCCGAGGTCGGGGTAGATCAGTTCCAGATGTTTGTTGACGGTGCGCGGGCTCATGCCGAGGATTTCACCGATCTCTTTGTTGGTCTTGCCGTTGGCGATCCAGTACAGCACCTCCGCAGCCCGCGGCGTCAGACCAAGGCGCGACTGCAGCAGCGAGGCACCGCTGCCCTCCTGTTCATCCAGCAGCTTGAGCAGATAGTCGCCGTTTTCCTGCCGCCCGATCAGGCGTACCGCCAGCGGTTGCGGCAGATCACGCAGTGACAGACGGTCGTTCGGTGCCGGCTCATGCTGCAGCCACTGCGCCAGCTGTGGCTCGAGCCGCTCCCGCACGCGCTGCTCATCCACGTCGGCCCGCGCCAGCAGTGCATGGGCCTGCGGCGTGGCCCAGCCCATGCGCCCCTGCGCGTTAACCGTCACCAGATGCTGACCGGTTGTATCGAGCGCCGAATAGGCATTCTGGGTCATACGCGCGTTGCTCAGATGCACCCGCATGCGCGCCAGCAGCTCCGCCGGAGTAATCGGTTTGGTCAGGTAGTCGACGCCGCCGGCTTCGAGTCCGCGCACGACATCCTCGGTTTCGGTCAGGCCGGTCATGAAGATGACCGGAATCGCACACAGATCCGGATCCTGTTTCAGCGCCTTGCAGGTGTCGAAGCCGTTCATATGCGGCATCATCGCATCGAGCAGGATAATATCCGGACGCATGCGCCGGGCGATGCTTAGTGCCTGACGCCCCTCCAGCGCCACCAGCACATCCAGCCCGGCCCCCTCGAGGGTATCGTTGATCAGGCTCAGTGCGTCCGGTGAATCGTCCACCACCAGCACCAGATCCTGCCGTGTTCCGTTCTCGCTCATTTCGCTTGTTCCAGACATTCAGCCAGACGCGCGAACTGCATCCCGTCCGCCAGTTGCGTCAGGCGTGCCAGCACCTCGGCACTGAGCAGATCGCTCTGGCGCAACTGCTCGAGCACCTCGCGTACACCACGCCGATAGCCGATCTCCGCGTACCCGCGCAGCTCACGCACCAGCGGATGGTCTGGCACCTCCAGGCGCGCCGATAGCTCCGCAACCACCGGCGCGGCGCCCTGCTCAAGCGGCGCCGCGGCCCGACGCGTCCATTCCAGTTTCAGGTGATAGCCGATGCGGTCCAGTAACTGCTGGTTGCTGACCGGCTTGACCAGATACTCATCATATACGGCACTGCCCGCCGGCTGGCGCCGCTGCTCCTGGACATCGGCGGAGAGCATCAGAATCGGCTGCCGATGCCCGCGTTCACGCAGCGCCGCGGCCAGTTGCAGGCCGTCCATGCCGGGCATGGCGATGTCGAGCAGAAACAGATCCGGGCTGACCTCTGTCACCAGCGCCAGACAGGCGTTGCCATTGGGTGCCTCATAGATACGAAACCCCAGCGGCTGCAGCATGTCGGACAGCAGACCGCGCAGCACCGGGTCGTCATCAACGACGCAGATCGTCCGCCGCGGCCCGGCATAACCGACCACCGGACGCTGGGTCTGCGCCGCCTTGGGTGCCCCTTCCACCCAGGGCAGCATCACCGCGACCCGGAAACAGCTGCCCTGCCCCGGCGTACTCTCGACCTGCAGATCGCCGCCCATGATTTCAGTCAGCAGCTTGACGATGGTCAGGCCCAGACCGCTACCGGGCAGATCGGCGGTGGCGGCGGTCCGGACCCGCTCGAACGGGTCGAACACGCGCTGCAGACTCGCGGCATCGATACCGACACCGGTATCCTCGATGATGAATTCGGCCACCTGATTGCGGTAGCGGATGCGGAACCGCACCTCGCCCTCCTGCGTGTATTTGACCGCGTTGGAGAGCAGGTTGATCAGCACCTGACGCAGGCGCTTCTCGTCGCTCATCACCACCTGTGGCAGCCGATCTTCAATATCGCAGACAAAACGCACGCCCTTCTGCGCCGCCTGAAAGCCGAACATCTGCTCGAGCTGGGCAATCAGTTCCGGCAGCGCCACCGGTGCGCGACAGAGTTCCAGCCGGCCGGCTTCGATGCGCGAGATGTCGAGCAGCCCTTCGATCAGGTCGGCCAGATACTGGCCGCTGCGCAGAATGATTTTCAGTCCCTCGCTGTCGGCCCGTTCCAGCGCCGCCCGGCCCTGTATCAGTTGCGCGTAGCCGATGATCGACTGCAGCGGCGTGCGCAGCTCATGGCTGATTCCGGACATGTACCGGCTCTTGGCATCGCTGGCACGCTCGGCCAGCTCCTTGGCCCGCTGCAACTCGCGGTCGGTCTCTTCGTGCGCATCGATCTCCTGCAGCAGCTTCAGGGTCTGCCGGTTGGACTCCTGCTGCGCCACGACCCGGCTCTCGTGCGCCAGCAGGAACAGCCAGGCGACCACTCCGGCCACGATCAACAGCACGAAGAACAGCGTCCACAGGGTCTGCGCCAGCAGCCGCGCCATCTCTGGTGTGGCCGGGTCCATCTGCCGGTAGACCACCGCCAGCAACCCCGCCAGCAACAGCGTAATCAGCATCAGCAGGCCGACGAAACGGCCCAACCGGGAGTCGACCCGACGGATCCAGCGCTGCGGCAGAAACAGCTTCAGAAAATCCAGCAGCTGCCGCGAGAAGCGCGCCTGCGGCTTGCAGCTGTCGAGACAGCGCGAATCGAGCGAGCAGCACAATGAACAGATCGGCAACTGATAGGCCGGACAGTAACTCATGTCCTCCTGCTCAAAGCGGTTTTCGCAGATCCCGCAGGTATGCGAGGCGACAACATCGTCGCCTTCACGCGCGAGGTAGTAGCGCCCGCCGGTGGCCCACGCCAGCAGCGGCACCATGACAAAACAGACCGCCAGACTGATGAAATGGCTCAGCGTACGCGCCACCTCGCCAAACAGCCCCAGATAGGCCAGCAGCCCGACCAGCACCGCCGTCGCCATGGCACCCACGCCGACCGGGTTGACGTCATAGAGATGCGAGCGTTTGAACTCGACCGTCTTCGGGCTCAGGCCCAGCGGCTTGTTGATCATCAGATCCGCCGACAGGGAGCCGAGCCAGCTCACCGCGACGATCGCAAACACACCGAGGATCGCCTCCAGTGCCTGATAGATGCCCAGCTCCATCAGGATCAGCGCGATGGTCACGTTGAACACCAGCCAGACGACGCGCCCGGGATGGTTGTGGGTCAGGCGCGAAAAAAAGTTGGACCAGGCGATGGAACCGGCGTAAGCGTTGGTCAGATTGATCTTCATCTGCGAGATGATCACCATGACGCCGGCCAGCAGCAGCGCCGCGCCCTCCGACTGAGTCAGATAATTGAACACGCGCTGATACATCAGCGTCGGATCGGTCGCGGTGACGAAGGACGCGCTCTCGGAGAACATCAGGTAGGCCAGAAACGAGCCCAGCAACATCTTGATCAGCCCGATCAATACCCAGCCGGGGCCGGAGAACAGCATCCAGAACCACCAGCGCCCGGCGTTGGCCCGGGTCTTTTCCGGCATGAAGCGCAGGTAGTCCACCTGCTCACCGATCTGCGCCACCATCGCGAAAAAGACCGACGCGGCAGCACCGAACAGCATCAGATTGAACTCGCCGCCATTCTCTAGACCGCGCGGCACGAACGCCGTCCAGCCCTGATACCGTTCCGATTCGTGCAGGATCACCAGCCCCAGCGCACTGACCTGCAGAATCAGCCACAGCGGCTGCGTGCCGACCTGAAAGCGGCTGATCGCCGTGATGCCGTGCGTGACCACCGGAATCACCGCCATCGCGCTGACCAGATAACCGATCGGCATCGGCAAGCCGAACAGCGCTTTCAGCGCCGCGGCCAGAATCGCCGCCTCGATGGCGAAGAAAATGAAGGTGAAACTGGCATAGATCAGCGACGTAATTGTCGAGCCGAGATAACCAAACCCGGCGCCACGCGTCAGCAGATCGATATCCAGCCCGTTACGCGCCGCGTGATAGGTAATCGGCACCCCGGTAATGAAGAACAGCGCACACACCACCAGCATCGCCACCAGCGTATTGGTAAAACCGTAGGTCAGCGTTACGGCGGCGGCGATGCCCTCCAGCGCCAGAAATGCGGTGGCGCCGAGCGCCGTCATGGCAACACGCTCGATGCTCATCCGACGCCCCTGCCGCGCGGTAAATCGCAGGGCATAGTCTTCCAGCGTCTGGTTCGCTACCCACTTGTTGTAGCGGCGCCGGACCTTGTAGATACGTTGGGTTGCACTCATGGCGGCTCAAACTTCATGGCCCCGGAAGCTCCGGGCAAAGCCCGATACTACACCAGCCGAACGGGGAGCAGTATGGTCGGGCCGTTCGCATCGCATGTGCATACCAGGGGCGGAGCATCATGTCAGCCACTGTCTGGCGAGCGAAACAGCTCCACCAGCCAGTCGATAAACACACGTAACCGCAGCGGCACCTGCCGTTGCGGCGGGTACAGCACCGACAGCGGCAGTGCCGGGGGTGGCAGCTGCGGCAGCAGCTCCACCAGCTCGCCCCGGCGCAGTTGAGCCGCCACATGGTAGCGGGGTACCTGCGCAATCCCGAGTCCCGCCTCACAGGCGGCGACATAGGCAATACCGCTGTTCACCGACACCCGGGCATTCAGCCGACGCTGCACGACGCCGCTTTCGAGCCGAAAGTGAAGCGGATCAACCCGTCCCGTGCTGGCAGAGCGAAACTCGACACAGTGGTGCAGGTCCAGCTCCTGCAGCGACGCCGGGCATCCATAGCGCTCGATATAATCCGGACTGGCACAGGTGACCTGCTCCAGCCCGGCAAGGCGTCGCGCTATCAGCGTGGAATCGTTGAGCTCACCGATGCGCAGGACGCAGTCTGCGCCTTCGCGCACCAGATCAATCACGCGGTCACCGACACTGATATCGAGCCGGATATCCGGATAGCACCCGATGAACTCCGGCAGCGCCGGCATGACAACAAGACGGCACAGAGACGCCGGCAAGTCGACCCTGAGCCGCCCGACCAGCTTGTGCGCCCGTGACGACAACAGGCTCTCGGCATCAGCCAGATCATGCAGGATGTCACGACAGCGGTAGTAGTAGAGCTCCCCTTCCGGTGTCGCACTGACCTGCCGCGTCGTGCGATGCAGCAGACTGACACCGATATGGTTTTCGAGCTGTCGCATCAGCGCCGTCGCCGAAGCCCGTGACATGTTCAGCTGTTCCGCCGCGCCGGTAAAGCTGCCCCGTTCGACGATGCTGACAAACAGCCTCATAGCTCTGAGCTGATCCACTGCGCCCTCCATTGTTTGGTTTTGCCAAACAGTGTTACCAGCGCTGCGCGCTTACTCTATCCAATCGGCGCACCTAAAGTGTCAGCACTATACGTTTTCTGCACACTGAGGGAGATTTACCGATCATGGCCAAAGATCTTTCACTGACCGCGATTTCCGCCGGCTTGCTGGCGGTACTGGTGTCCTACTCGGGGCCTCTGCTGATCCTGTTTCAGGCTGCGCAGAGCGCACAGGTCTCCAATGAGATGCTGACCAGCTGGGTCTGGTCGGTCTCGATCGGTGCAGCCGCCGCCGGCATCCTGTTGAGCTGGTGGACCCGGGTGCCGATAGTCACCGCCTGGTCTGCTCCCGGCACCGCTCTGCTGGTCACGCTGTTTCCGGAACTGAGCCTCAATCAGGCGATCGGCGCCTACATCACCGCGGGCGTTCTGATGTGTCTGATCGGCATTACCGGCTACTTCGACCATCTGGTGCGGATGATTCCGAAGGGAATCGCTGCCGGCATGATGGCGGGCATCCTGTTTCAGTTTGGCACCAACGCCTTCGGCGCAGTCAGCGAGGCGCCAGCGCTGGCACTGTGCATGATCGGTGCTTACCTGTTGCTCAAACGTTACCTGCCGCGCTACAGCCTGATCCTGATGCTGCTGGTGGGCATCGTGCTGTCGGTGGTACTGGAGGGAAGCCGGCTCGATGACGTAAAGCTGATCATCACGCAGCCGGTGTTCATCGCTCCGGAATGGAGCCTGAGCGCCGTGCTGAGTCTGGCAATCCCGCTGGTACTGGTCAGCCTGACCGGTCAGTTCCTGCCGGGAATGGCGATTCTCAGAGCTTCCGGCTATGAGCACCAGTCCGCCAAACCCATCCTGACCGTCACCGGCCTGAGTTCGCTGGCGGTGGCCTGCTTCGGCGGTATCACCATCGTCATCGCCGCCATCACCGCGGCGCTCTGTACCGGCAAGAATGCACACGAGAATCCGGACAAACGCTACGTCGCCGGGATCGCCAATGGCGTTTTCTATCTGCTCGGGGGCACGCTGGCCGGTACCATCATGCTGCTGTTCAGCGCCATGCCGGGCACCTTTATTGCGGTACTGGCGGGGCTTGCTCTGATTGGCGCAATCAGCGGCAATCTGGTAGCCGCGCTGCAGGATGAACAGCACCGCGAGGCCTCTCTGATCACCTTTCTCGCCACCGCATCCGGGATGAGCTTTTTGGGTCTGGGCGCCGCCTTCTGGGGCGTCGTTATCGGGTCGCTGGCCTATCTGGTACTGCACAGCGACCACGGCACGCGCCCGCGCCAGTGGCTGAAGCAGCTCAGCTCCAACCCCGGCAGCGGCCGCTAGACGCGCACAAAAAAGGGGGCGAGAGCCCCCAATATCACCGCAAAGCAACTTAACCCAGATCGCCGCCCCCCACCGGCAACACGGTGCCGGTGATGTACGAGGACTCGTCCGATGCCAGGAAGAGAATCGCATGAGCCTGCTCTTCAGGCTGGCTGTAGCGTTTCATAAAGGTGGAATCGATGGTCTGATCGATGATCTGCTGGTACCAGATCCGCTCTTGCTCGCTCTGTTCTGCGGTATTGCGTGGAATGCGCCGCTCGCCCACATCGGTGCCGCCAGGGGCTACCGCATTGACCCGAATGCCATGGCGGGCGTTTTCATACGCCATACAGACGGTCAGCGCGTTGACGCCACCCTTGGCCGCAGCATAGGGCACCCGATTGAGTCCGCGGGTCGCGATCGAGGAGACGTTGACAATGCTGCCACTGCCGCGCGCCTGCATCGGCCGCAACACTGCATGGCAGCACCAGAGTGTCGGAAACAGGGAACGGCGTACCTCCGCCTCAATCTGCGCCTCTTCGTAGTGCTCGTAGGGCTTGACCCAGATGGTACCGCCCACGTTGTTGACCAGCACATCCACACGTCCGAACGTTTCCACTGCCGTATTAATCGCACGACAGCAGTCGGCGTACTGCTCCAGATCGGCCAGTTCCACCTTCACATCGGCCGCACCTGCCTGCATGGCTTCCTGCGCCACTTCACGGACGATCTCGGAGCGATCCACCAGTACCAGCGTCGCCTGTTCGGCCGCCATCTGCAGCGCAACCGCACGTCCGATCCCCTGCGCGGCGCCGGTCACGACAACCACTTTATCGTCGAATCTGCTTTCGCGCATGGAAAGCTCCTCCTCACTGACTGGCGGCGAACTTCTCGTAGTAGAAGCTGTGGGGCTTGAGATCCCGCTCTTCCATGTACTGGCTGACCGCTTCGACCATCGGCGGCGGACCACACAGGTAGATATCCACATCACCGTCGTTCACATGACCGGCTTCGATGTGGTTGGTCACATAGCCTTTCTGCGGCCAGCTGCTCTCGGGCGACGCAACACAGGCGGTGAAACTGAATGCGTCGATCTGTTCGGCAAACGCTTCCAGCTTGTCCAGTTCCACCAGATCCGCATCGTGGGTCACGCCATAGATCAGATGGATCGGATAGTCGCTGCCGCTATCCCTGATTTTGTCGAGCATCGCCAGAAACGGCGCCAGTCCCGTGCCGCCGGCAAGCATCAGCACGGGGCGCCTGATGTCGCGCAGATAGAACGACCCGAACGGTCCGCGCAGTGTCAGCTTATCCCCCACCTGCGCGTGCTGCGTCATATGGGTGCTCATCAGACCGTCGGGCACGACACGGATCAGGAACGAAACCGACTCATCGCGCTGATCGATCATGGAGCTGAAGGAATAGGCGCGGGTCTGATCAGAGCCCGGCACCTGAATATTGACGTACTGACCGGGCAGAAAGTGCATCGCGCGCACCTGATCGCCGGCCACCGTGAAGCTCAGGGTGGACTGGGACAGCCGGTTGATCGCCGTAATCTCGGCGTGCACATCAGCCTGCTGAGAACGGACGCAAACCTCCGATGAGGCCGGCACGCTGACCACACAGTCACTGTCCGGAATCATGCAGCAGGTCAGGACGAACTGCTGTTCGGCCTCATGCTCTGACAGGGCATCGTCGATATAGCCGTCCATTTCATAACGGCCGGATTCACAGTGACACTTACAGGTACCGCAGGCACCATCACGGCAGTCCATCGGAATGTTCAGGCCGGATCGGTAGGCGGCATCGGCGACGGTTTCGCCTGGGAGCGTCTGCACGAACCGGGTCACGCCATCTTCAAAGTTGAGTGCTACTTTATGCATGCTTTGCAACCTCGGCGTCCCTCGGGAGCAGGCACGCAGCTCCCGGGTCGCTCGTTATTATTGGAACAACGTGATCACAGGTGATAGATATCCACAACGTGGTGGATACAGTCGTTCTTGATCACGACCTTCTTGCGCTTGATCTTCAGCGCGCCGTCACCGTCGCGCAGCAGCGTCAGGAACGCGGTACCGTAGTAGGTATCAGTCGTCTTGTAGCGGTAGCTGTTGGTGAGCCAGCTGTAACGCACCTCGGCATCGTTGGCAGAGCTGTTGATCAGCTCGATGTTGCTCACCATGTGCTGTGTCCGCGGCTCCGGCAGGCTCGAGGCGCTCGAACGCTCGGTCTTGATGCGGAACACGCGGTCTTCCAGGCCGTCGCGGCGCGCGTAGTACATCAGCGAAATTTCACTGTGCGGATCGGTCACCAGTTCGCCATCGTCATCCCAGCTCGGGACCCAGAACTCCGCTTCCTTGTCGTAGTGTTCCAGCCAGACATCCCAGTCCTTGTCATCCAACGCCCGGCTTTCCGAGTAGATAAAGTCACGCACTTCTTCGTAGGTAATGCTCATGTCGCCCCCTCTTATTTGTCCTGTTCCTTGGCCACGGCAGACGTCAGTGCCTCGGCCCAGTAACGGTGTTGAACGGTGTACAGTCCCTCGTCCTCGGACTTCGCGCCGCTGAGTACCGGCGCAATATCCAGCGCCTTCGCATCCTCATCCGGGCCCTGAATCCAGTGCTCGGCGCCACGGCACATATCGTTCCAGGGCAGCGCTCCGGCCTTGAAACCTTCCTGACAGGCACGGAACTCTTCCAGATCGTCCGGCGTTGCCATACCGGACGCGTTAAAGAAGTCCTCGTACTGACGGATACGGTGTGCCCGCGCTTCAGCACTTTCGCCCTTGGGGGCAATGCAGTAGATGGTGACTTCGGTCTTGTCCACGGCGATCGGGCGGAAGTGACGGATCTGAGAGCTGAACTGATCCATCAGGAACACGTTCGGATAGAGGCAGAGGTTGCGCAGATTGCCGATCATCCAGTCGGCGCGGGCTTCACCATACTTGGCAACCAGCTCATCACGGCGCTCATACAGCGGGCGATCCTGCGGATTGGGCCAGCGCATCCAGAGCAGAATGTGGCCATGTTCGAAGGCATAGAAACCGCCTTTCTGCTTGTTCCAGGTCGATGCATCCATCGCCTTCACGTCATCGACTGACATGCCGGCCTTGCGGCGCCCGGTCGTTGCAACGTAGTTCCAGTGCGTGGCAGACACGTGATAACCGTCAGCACCGTTTTCCGCCTGCACCTTCCAGTTGCCGTCGTAGGTATAGGTAGAGGAACCGCGCAGCACTTCGAGACCTTCGGGTGACTGATCGACAATCATGTCGATGATCTTGGCGGCTTCACCGAGGTGTTCTTTCAGCGGTTTGACATCTTCGTTCAGGCTGCCGAACAGAAAACCGCGATAGGACTCAAAGCGTGCAACCTTCTTCAGATCATGCGAGCCGTTGCAGTTGAACGACTCCGGATAGCCGGCACCCTCAGGATCCTTGACCTTGACCAGCTTGCCGTCGTTGTTGAAGCTCCAGCCGTGGAATGGGCAGGTGTGCACCGCCTTGTTGCCTTTTTTCTTGCGGCACAGCACAGCGCCGCGGTGGCTGCAGGCATTGATGTAGCAGTTCAGTTCACCGGCCTTGTTACGCGTAATGAAGATCGGCTGCCGGCCGATGTAACCGGTGAAATAGTCGTTGGTGTTGGGGATCTGGCTTTCATGAGCCAGATAGATCCAGTTGCCCTCGAAGATGTGCTTCATCTCGAGTTCAAACAGTTCTTCGTCGGTGAACATCTCTCGGCGGCAGCGATAAATACCTTTCTCTTTATCCTCTTCCACCATGCTGTTCAGCTTGTCGATGAGTGCGTTGTTCATGCGTTACCCTCCTTATTTTTGTTCAGAGTAAAAGGGCCGCCCGGGACTCACTATCCAGAACTCGCGCGCCTTTATCCTCTTTTTGCAGACCTGCGCGAACGCCCGAAACAGCCGTGAATATCAGGTCAACACGGTCAGGAAACGCTCATTGAGAACACGGTCGTGATAGAAAATGGCCTTACCGAGCTGATCGGCATCCCAGGTCACCGGCGGATGGTCGGGGTAGTGATAATCACCGCCGCAGAACACTTCGTTACGATTGCCTGATGGGTCGAAGAAGTAGATCGTCTTGCCGTGGGTAAGCCCGTGCCGGGTCGGGCCTATATCGATGGAGGTATCGGTCATCGATATCAGGTCGGCGGCGCGCAACACATCCTCCCAGGTCTCCAGGAAAAAGGAGGCATGGTGGAATTTGCCGGGCTCGGGGTGATCGATAAACGCGATGTCGTGCGCTTTCATCGACGCGGTCAGGAACTGCCCCACCCGCTTGCCGTCCGGTGTCACCACCTGCTCGGCCAGATCAAACCCGAGCACGTCGCGGAACAGATCCCAGGTTTGATCCAGGTTGGTACCGTACAGCAGGCAATGGTCGAACCGGGTCGCCTTCATGCCCTTGAGATCACGTGGCCAGGCTTCCGGGTTGTGCGCACCCACCCCCCACTTACCGGTCTGTTCCTTGGTGGCATACAGCTCGAAATCATGCCCGCTGGGCGCGCGGAACCGGACACGACGGCCACAGCCTTCCAGCTCATTGACGGGGATATCGGTCACACCGCAACCAAATGCGATCAACTCCTCACGCAGGCTGTCCAGCACTGCCTCGCTGACACATTTGAAGCCCATGAAATCCATTCCGGCGGTGTCGGCTTCACGCAGCACCACGGAGAATTTGTCGACCTCGGTCCAGCCTTTCAGATAGGCCCGCCCCTGCCGGTCGCGCCCCATCTCGATGAGCCCGAGCAGATCACGGTAATGAGCCAACGCTTCATCCAGATCCAGCACGCGAATCTGGACATGTCCCGGTCGCATTACACCTTTTTTCATCGTCACACCTCTCGTTGTTTGTCTGCCCAACAGACGCCTTGAAAGGCCGGGCAAAGGGGTACGACGACGATATTCGGCAGGCTTGGCCGGTCGGGAAATCCGCTCGCTGCAAGCCCTATCCAGTTTGTGCAAACGACGCATTATCCGGCCACGATTGCAGATTCTGGACACTGGTCTGCACTGGGCGGCTATTGGTTCGACAGCGGCTTCTTTCTAATGCAACGGACATAAAAACAAATACACCAAGCAGAGGTTTCACATGGAAAACAACAGGAAGCTCAGCCATCTTCTTCTCGCCGGCGCGCTGACCGGCACCCTCTCCGCTCAGGCGGTTGCCGCGTCCGACGAGCCGATCAAGGTCGGTATCATGCTGCCGTTCAGCGGTATTTATGCGGCGCTGGGCGATGCCGGTCGCAACGGCCTGAAAATGGCGCTGCAAGAGAAGGCAGCCGAACTGCACGGCCGCAAGATCGAGTTCATTGAGATGGATACCGAGGCCCGTCCCGAGCGCGCGCCCGAGATCGCATCGTCCCTGCTTGACCAGCACAATGCCGACTTCATTATCGGACCGGTGCACTCGGGTGTGGCCATGGGCATGATCAAGGTGCTGAGGAACAAGGACACCGTGATGATCATCCCCAACGCCGGTGCAGCGGCCGCCACAGGCCCGCTGTGTGCCCCCAACATATTCCGCACCTCCTTCTCCTCCTGGCAACCCTCCTATCCAATGGGCAAGGTCGCACTGGATAACGGGTACAAGCGCGTCGTTACCATGAGCTGGAACTACGGCATGGGTCGCGAGAGTCTGGATGCGTTCGAGGAGTCCTTTACCGCGGGCGGCGGGGAAATCGTCAAGAAGATTCTGGTGCCGTTCCCGAAAACCGAATTCCAGTCCTATCTCTCGGAAATCGGCTCGATCAATCCGGATGCGGTCTTTGTCTTCTTCGCCGGCGGTGGCGCGGTCAAGTTCGTCAAGGACTACGACGCGCTTGGCCTCAAGGGCAAGATTCCGCTGCTGGGCAGCGGCTTCCTGACCGAAGGCACACTGGAGGCGCAAGGCCCGTCCGCAGAAGGCATACGCACCACGCTTCATTACGCCGATGCGCTGGATAATGAAGTCAACGCCCGTTTCCGTCAGAACTATCAGCAGATGTTCGCCAAGCCGGCCGATATCTACGCGGTACAGGGCTATGACGCCGGCCTGCTGATCGCATCTGCCGTCAACCGGCTCGGTGGCGACATCGAGGATCAGGATGCACTGATCAAGGCGATGGAAGAGGCCAAGCTGTTCAGCCCGCGCGGCGAAATCACCTTTTCCAAGGCGCATAACCCGATTCAGAACATCTATCTGCGCGAGGTCATCGATGGTGAGAACAAGGTAATCGACGTGCCTGTGGCCGCGCTGGAAGATCCGGCCCGCGGCTGCAAGCTCTGACCCAGCGCCTGGTCCGGCAGCGAACGGCGGTGCCGGTTCGCTGCCCTTCCCTGACCATCGAAATATGATTCACGGGTTGAACAATGACTACCTCGTTATTCTTTGTGCAGCTGATTAACGGCCTGCAATACGGGCTGCTGCTGTTCCTGATCGCATCCGGCCTGACATTGGTCTTTGGCGTCATGGGCATTCTCAATCTGGCCCACGGTTCCATGTACATGATCGGTGCTTATCTGGCCTGGTACTTCGTCGAAAATACCGGCAGTTTTACGCTCAGCGCGATCATCTCGGCGGCGATTGCGCTGGGAATCGGGATCGTGGTGGAAAAAACGCTGATTCAGCGGTTGTACAAACGCAACCACCTGGATCAGGTGCTGCTGACCATTGGCATGATCTTCGTTTTCAACGCGCTGCAAAGCATCCTCTGGGGGGATGACCCTCTGGGTGTGCAGGTACCCGACGCGCTCTCGGGCGCGGTGCCGCTGACCGAGGTGGTGGAATATCCGGTCTACCGTATCTTTGTCGCCTTTCTGTGCGTGGCCATCGCTGTGCTCATGTATTACATGATCAATCGCACGCGACTGGGGATGCTGATTCGCGCCGGGGAATCCAACCGTGAGATGGTGGAGTGTCTGGGCATCGACATCAGCCGTCTCTACACGGTGGTGTTTGCGATCGGCGTCATGCTGGCGGCCGTCGCCGGCGTCGCGGCAGCCCCGATGAGCTCAATCGTGCCGGGCATGGGGGAGCACGTTCTGATTGCCTGCTTTGTGGTCGTGGTGATCGGGGGCATGGGATCGATCAAGGGAGCCTTTGTCGGCGCGCTGCTGGTCGGCCTGGTGGATACCTTCGCCTCAGTCCTCGTACCTCAGTTGTCGAGCATGATGATCTACATCCTCATGGCCTTCATCCTGCTGCTGAAACCTCAGGGTCTTTTCTCATCCTGAAGGAGCCTATCTCATGCTGTTTCAAAAGCGTACCGAGCGGATCTTTATCTGGGTGTTCTTCCCCCTGGCACTGATGATGCCGCTCTTTCTGGAACAAAACACTTTCTACGTCAGTAAGCTGACGACGATCATGATCTTCGCCATCTTCGTGATGTCGCTGGACTATCTGGTCGGCCGTTGCGGTCTGATCACGTTGGGGCACGCGATGTTCTACGGTCTGGGCGGTTATATCTTCGTGATGATTGCGCCCGAGTACGACGCGGTGAATTTCTGGATCTATACCTTCTACATCTGTGCTATCTCGGCATTGATCGCACTGGTGATCGGATTTCTGGTGCTGCGAACCAGCGGTATCTACATGATCATGATCACCCTCGCCTTCGCCCAGATGACGTTCTATTTTTTCTCCGACTCGATCGAGTTCGGCGGTAACGACGGCGTGTTCATCTACGTCAAACCGGATACCAGCCTGTTTGGCATCAGCATGTTCGATCTGGATAACCCGATCCATTTCTACTATCTGTGCCTGCTGTCACTGTTCAATACGCTGTTCTTCTTCCGCCTCGTGACGCGCTCCCGCTTCGGCAGGGTCATCGATGCGATCCATGAAAACCCGGGACGTACCACCGCACTGGGCTACAACGTATTCGTTTTCCGGCTCATGGCCTACGTCATGGCATCCGCTCTTGGTGCTTATGCCGGCTATCTGTTCACGATGCAATACGGCTTCGTCAATCCCTCGATGCTGTCGTGGCAGACCTCCGGCTCGGCGCTGGTCATGTCGATTCTGGGCGGACTCGGCACGCTGTACGGCGCCATTCTTGGCACCGTGGTGTATGAAGGGCTGCACTATGTGCTCGAACACATGACCGAACACTGGCTGCTGTTCATGGGGGCACTGATCATCCTGATGGTCATCCTGTTCAAGAACGGTATCGCCGGTTATCTGGAGAAGCTGCTGGAGAAACGCTCATGAACACTCATGTCATTTTGAAGACCGAGGGCCTGTGCAAATACTGGGGCGGCCTGCGTGCGCTGGATGATATTTCCCTGACGTTTCATGACCGTCAGCTGCACGGTGTCGTCGGCCCCAACGGCGCCGGCAAGAGCACCCTGCTCAACCTGCTGTGCGGACACTACAAACCCACCAGCGGGAAGATCATCCATGAGGGCGAGCCGATCGATGCGATCAAGCCGTGGGCGTTCGCCCGCAGGGGCATCGGCCGCAGCTTTCAGAAAACCAACATCTACCCCAGTGCCACCTGCCTGGAGAACTGCTGTATCGCAGCCCAGCGCCGGATGGGCGGCAGCTTCAACTTCCTGCGATCGCGCCACCATCAGACGGTGCTGGAGGAGCTGGCGACCAATGCGCTGGAAAAGGTGGGCCTGGCCAAACGGCGCGACCAGGTTGCGGCACACATCAGTTACGGTGAGCAGCGCCAGCTCGAGATCGCGATGGTGCTGGCCACCTCGCCCTGTGTACTTCTGCTCGACGAACCGATGGCCGGAATGGGGCACGAGGAGTCGTTGCTGATCATCGATCTGCTCAAGCGGTTGAAACAGGAATACTGCATCGTACTGGTTGAGCACGATATGGATGCGATCTTCGAGCTTTCCGATCAATTGACAGTGATGGTCGATGGTCAGCACCTGACCACCGGCTCGGTCGAACAGGTGCGCGAAGATCCTCGGGTACGTGAGGCCTATCTGGGCCAGGGTGATGAGGTGTATTGAGGCGATGAACAAGCTGCTGGAAGTCAAAAGCCTGCACACGCTTTATGGCGAGAGCCATGTGCTGCATGGCGTTAGTTTCGACATCGAACCGGGTCAGGCCGTCAGTCTGATGGGCCGCAACGGGATGGGCAAGACCACCACGCTCAAATCGATTCTCGGGCTGGTGCCACCGCGCAGCGGAACCGTGTCATTCAAGGGCGAAGAGATCACCGCTCTGCCAACCTGGCAGCGGATGCGCAGGGATATCGCCTACGTGCCGGAAGGCCGCGGCATGTTCCATAACCTGACGGTAAAGGAGCACCTGCAGATGGCGGCTCGCCCCAACACAAGAGGTGAGACCAACTGGGACTACGATCGGGTCATCGCCACCTTTCCCCGGCTGCAGGAACGCCTGACCAATCTGGGCACCCAATTATCCGGTGGAGAGCAGCAGATGCTGGCAATCGGCCGCGCACTGGTAACCAACCCTGACCTGCTGATTCTGGACGAAGCCACGGAGGGCCTGGCGCCCCTGATTCGCAAGGAGATCTGGGAGGTTATCCGCACGATCAAGGAAAGCGGCATCTCCACGCTCATTGTGGATAAGAACATCAAGGTGCTGAAAGATCTCTGCGACCGACATATCGTGCTGGTCAAAGGGGAGGTCGTGTTCAGCGACAGCTCGGCGGGACTCGGCCAGCGCCTCGACGAAGTGGAATCCTACCTCGGCGTCTGATTCTCCGGATGACCTTCGTCGCTCGCGGCGAAGGTCATTAAAAACATTCAGTTAGTCGACCCCATCCACTAGAATGGCGCCAGATTCCGCACTGAAGCCGAATAGACGACTATGAGTTCACACATGTCTGATGCCGAGAAAAGCAGCAACGGCGTCCGCCAGGGTATCGGCTCGCTGGAGCTGGGGCTGAAAGTCCTCGACCGAATCGCAGAGTCCAGCCACCCGGTCAGCCTCAAGCAGCTCTCCGATGCGCTGGAGATGTCGCCCAGCCGAATCTACAAGTATCTGGTCAGTCTGATGCGTACCGGCTACATCGTGCAGGATATGCAAAACAGCTACCGCCTGGGACAGACCTGCCTGACGCTGGGTGTTTCGGCGCTCAAACGCATCGGCCCGATTCAGCAGACATTTGCTGCGCTTGACCAGCTCAATGCTGAGCAGGATGTCACCTGCTCGGTGACGATCTGGAACGGTAACGCGCCGCTGGTAATCAAATGGCTGGATGCCAGCATCCCGGTGGCGGTCAATGTCCGGCTCGGCATCGAACTGTCGCCGTTTTTCTCGGTATCGGGACGCCTGTTTCTGGCCAATCTGCCGGATCGGCGCCGGCAGGAGCTCATCGAAAACTTCTACCGTCACCCACCCGCACTGCCGCGTCACCGCGGCGAGCCGATGCAGAAAGACGCCTTCTACGATCATCTGGCGCAGGTAAAAGAGCAGAACTACTGCTGTTTCTTCGGTGACTACCTGCCCGACATCAATGTCATGGGCAGCGCCGTCTTCGACATCAACGGCAATATCTCATCCGTCATCAGCCTGATGGGCATTGCCGGCGACATCGATGTCGAGCTGGGCAGCCGCCACCACACAGCCTTGATGGAGTGTACAGGCCGCACCACAGATATCATCTGTGGGCGGCGACGGGGTTAAACACGGCGTTATTCAGCGGTGGCGCCGGAAAGTCTCTGACGGCAATTCACCAAACAGGTTGCGGTAGTCGGATGAAAAACGCCCCAGGTGAGTAAAGCCATAATCGAGCGCAGCCTCGGTGACATTACGCAGCCGCGAATTGCTGACCAGCTCATGACGTAGGCTGCGCAGCCTGGCGTTTTTGATGTACAGGCGAGGGGTCAGCCCGAAATGCTTGGCGAACAGGTTATAGACGGTTCGTACACTGACATTGCTCATCTGCGCCAGCTCTTCCACATCCAGCTCGCTCTTGAGGTTGGCGTCGATAAAGGCGATCAGCTCGGCGAAACCCCGATCAGAGATACTGCCACTGGGGCTGTCGCGGAAATTGCTGTGAAAATGCTGTAACAGCTTATTGAGGAGGATCTCACGATAGGGGATCTGCAGGCTGTCCAGCTCCAGTTCGCTTTCGCTCGCCTCGGTCAGCATCGCATCCAGAAAGCGCAGCAGGCAGGCCGAGCTGTCCAGATCGATCACGCGTCGCTCAAAGCGGATGCCATTTCGGGGCAAGGCGCTGACCTGTTCCATGCACTGCTCGGTCAGAATCCGCTCCGGCACCTTGATAATCACCTTTTCGCAGTCCTGCGAATAGGACAGATCGATCTGTTCTCCGGGGTTCATCATCAACGCCTGTCCCGGGCGCAGCCGCAGGCGTTGATCATCAGCATAATGCCAGCAGCACTCGCCACGCGTGACCACCTGAAAATGATAGACCTCCGCCAGATCAGGGCATGACACCGTCACCGCATCACCATAACTGATGCGCGCCAGGCCCAGATCAGCGAAATTGGTATAACTCAGACGGGCACTGGAAGACGCCTGTCGGGTTTGACCGCCGCCATTGAGGCGAATGCGATGACGCCCGACGTGCTGATTGACGTACTCGGAGACCTGAAGGGGATGGACACCTTCGAACACACGTGCGTTGTTCAAGACGTTGTTGAGCATTGCGGAGCTACCTATTTTTATATTTATAGTGAACGAATTTATTATAGGTAAATCCCGTTCACAACAGCAATGCCCTGACAGCCATGGGGTCAATGGCACCATCGGCCCGAAGCCAGGGATAACAAGCGGTTGGGCGCAGACCTGCAAACAGGATCACAAGTTTCCAAAATCGGAAGTGCGCCTGACGCCCTGTCGACCGGCAGGTCTGATCGCCGCTGATGCCGAACGAAAGGTGTTCAGGGAACGGTGAAGACAGTCCGGGCCGGCGCGATGTTATGCCGGAGTGCACAGAGCCAATGCCCGACGGGCGATGCTGAATGGTGCCGTTGAGAGGACTCGAACCTCCGACCTGCTCATTACGAGTGAGCTGCTCTACCAGCTGAGCTACAACGGCGCTGTGAGTGCTTGCAGCAGGGGCAGCAGCGGGTGTGCTGCGCGAGCGAGATATTAGCAATGCCCCGGGATGGCGACAAGTGTTGCTCTGCTGCTTCCGATCAATGCCAGACGCTCTGCCCGCGATCTTACCTTGTGGGTGCCCATCCGACCTTCTATTTTATAGGGATATCGGCGCCAGCGGAGAGTCGGCGCGAGCCAATAAAACA
This sequence comes from Marinobacterium sp., assembly GCA_030602245.1. Taxonomy (GTDB): domain Bacteria; phylum Pseudomonadota; class Gammaproteobacteria; order Pseudomonadales; family Balneatricaceae; genus Marinobacterium_D. The sequence goes on along the minus strand of JAUWAC010000002.1, from coordinate 32,937 downwards.
ACAATAAGGAGGGGGCGATGGAGACACCGGCGTTTCTGCCCGCCGATCGCCTGCAGGCATTGCTGGAGCTGCTGACCGATGATGGCTACCGTTGTGTCGGCCCCCGGATTCGGGACGGCGCCGTGCTGTATCAGACGCTCGACGATGCCGACCAACTGCCGCGCGGCGTGCAGGTACAGCAGTCACCGGGCCGCTATCGGCTGGAACAGACCGACTCGCCGCGCCGCTTCGCGTGGGCCAACGGCCCGCAGGCGCTCAAGCCACTGACCTTTGCCCCCCACGAGGAGTTGTGGGTCGGCGAACTACAGGCGGATGGCAGCCTCATATTTCACGACGCCGTCCGTCAGGCCGAACCGGTCGCCGTCATCGGTGTACGCGCCTGTGATCTGGCGGCGTTATCACTGCAGGAACAGCATTTCCTGCAGGCCGCGCCCGATCCGTACTTTCGCGAACGCCGCCGGCAGCTGCTGCTGATCGCCGTGCACTGTACCCACCCGTCCGACACCTGTTTCTGCGCCCATACCGGCGATGGCCCCGAAGCACGCACGGGGTTTGATCTGTCACTCTACGAAACCGATACCGGCTACTTCGTCACGGCCGGCTCCCCGGCGGGTGAACGACTGCTGGCCCGGTTGCCGCTGGAGCCGGGTGACGCCGGGCGCTTCGACACGGCATGTGACGAGGTGCACGCCGCCGCAGCCCGCCAGACCCGCGATCTGCCCACGGGCAATCTGCAGGCTGACCTGTTCGCACGGCTCGATCATCCGCGCTGGCAGGAGGTCGCCGAACGCTGCCTGAGCTGCGGCAACTGCACGCAGGTCTGCCCGACCTGCTTCTGTCACAGCGAGCAGGAGGTGCCCGATATCAGCGGCACGCGCAGTAGTCACCAACGTCAGTGGGACTCCTGCTTCAGTCCCGGCCACAGCTACATTCATGGCATCACGTTGCGCCAGGACACTGCCAGTCGCTACCGCCAGTGGCTGACCCACAAGTTCGGCAGCTGGCATAGCCAGTATGGCCGCAGCGGCTGCGTCGGCTGCGGCCGCTGCATCGCGTGGTGTCCGGTCGGCATCGATCCCACCGAAGAGCTGCACGCGATCTGCACGGAGGTGAAGGCAACATGAATACGGTCAACCCTTATCTGCCGATGGAGGCGGAGGTCGTGGAGCGGATTCAGGAAACACCGACCATCGTGACGCTGCGTCTGCGCCTCACCTGCGCCGATGCCCGACACCGTTTCTACTGCGCTCCGGGACAGTTCAACATGCTCTATCTGCACGGCGTCGGCGAAGTGCCGATCTCGATCAAATCCGGCCCGCAGCACTTTCTGGATCAGACCCTGCTGCTTGACCACACGATTCGTGCCGTCGGCCGCGTCACCCGTGCACTGGTCCGGCTGCAGCCCGGCGACAGGCTCGGTGTACGTGGCCCTTACGGGCGTGGCTGGCCGCTCGACAAAGCCCACGGCAAGGATGTGCATATCATTACCGGAGGGCTGGGCTGTGCGCCGGCCGTTTCGGTGGTACACGAACTGATGCGCCAGCGCAGTCAGTACGGCCACATCTCGGTCGTGCAGGGCGTCAAGCACTGCGATGATCTGATCTGGCGCGAGCAATACGAGCACTGGGCGAAACAACCCGATACGCAGGTACTGCTCGCGGCGGACCAGCCCGATGCGCGCTGGCGCTGGCACACCGGCATGGTGACCGGCCTGCTCGATCAGCTCACACTGGCGCCACACCGGTCGCTGGCGATGCTGTGCGGACCCGAGCCCATGATGCGCGCCTCCGCCGAACGGCTGATCGAACTTGGCCTGTCCCCCGACAACATCTGGCTCAGCATGGAGCGCAACATGCAGTGTGCCGTCGGCCATTGCGGTCACTGCCAGTTTGGTGCCGACTTCGTCTGCAAGGACGGCCCTGTGTTCAACTATCCGGCCGTGCGCGAGCTGCTCGGTACCCGGGGGTTCTGATGAAGGCACCTGACCTGCGGCCCAGTATCGCCGTGCATAAATTCAGCTCCTGCGATGGCTGCCAGCTCGCCTTCCTGAATCTCGGCGAGGACCTGCTCGCTCTGACGCAGCGCGTCCGCATCCGCCACTTTCTCGAAGCCGGCCTCGATGACCCGGATGCCGAGGTGGATATCGCCTTTGTCGAGGGCAGCCTGTCGACGCCGGACGAGATCGCGCGCATCCGGCGCGTGCGCGCATCCGCCCGCTACCTGGTCAGCATCGGCGCCTGCGCCACCGCGGGTGGACTGCAGGCCCTGCGCAACCTCGATGATACGCACGACGCATGGCGCGATGCGATCTACGCCAGCCCCGAATTCATTGCGACACTGGCGCACGCACGGCCGATCGCCGACGAGGTAAGGGTCGACTTCGAACTCTGGGGCTGCCCGATCAACAGCCGTCAGCTGCTGGCTGCGGTCAGCGCTCTGCTGGCCGGCGTGCCACCGATCGATCAGCGCGACAAGGTCTGTCTGGAGTGCAAGCGCACCCAGCAGGTCTGCGTCATGGTGACCGAGGGCAAACCCTGTCTCGGGCCGGTCACCCGCACCGGCTGCGGCGCGCTCTGCCCCGCCTTCGGGCGCGACTGCTACGGCTGTTACGGGCCCGCTGACAACCCCAATACCGCCAGCCTTGCCCGCCGCTTCGCGGGCCTCGGCCTGCTGCCGGATGCGATCGCACGGCGTTTTCTGATGATCAACAGCGCAGCGCCGGCATTTCACGAGGCTGGCCTGATCGCCCGCAGTCAGGGTGAGAGTCAGGGAGAAAGCGATGAGTGATACCCGGCGCATTCGCATCGACGTACCGGCGCTGACCCGCGTCGAAGGGGAAGGTTCGCTGAAGCTGCGCATCGAAGAGGGGCGCATCGAGCAGTTGCAGCTGTCGATCTTCGAGCCACCGCGCTACTTCGAGAAATTTCTCGAAGGGCGCAGCTGGCGCGAGGTGCCCGATATCGTGGCGCGCATTTGTGGCATCTGCCCGGTGGCCTATCAGATGAGTGCCGTGCAGGCGCTGGAACAGGCATTCGGCGTCACGCCCTCCCCCTGGGTACAACGGATGCGACGCCTGTTCTATTGCGGCGAATGGCTGCAGAGCCACGCCCTGCACATTCACCTGCTCGCGCTGCCGGACTATCTCGGCTTTGACAGCGCCATCGCGATGGCACAGGACTACCCGGAAGCGGTTCAGCGCGGTCTGCGGTTGCAGGCTCTGGGCAACGACCTGATCCGGCTGTTCGGCGGCCGTTCGGTGCATCCGGTCGGCGCCCGTGTGGGTGGTTTCCATCACGCACCGGCAGCGGACAGGGTTGCGGCCCTGATTCCGCGGCTGGAAGCGGCCCGGCAGGACGCCTTCGAGCTGACCCAATGGTGTGCCGGCCTGCCAATGCCTGAAGACTCGGAAACCTTCATCAGCGTCGCGCTGCGCCACCCCGATGACTACGCGCTCTGCAGCGGGCGGCTGATGAGTTCGTCCGGCCTGTCCCTGAGTGCGGACGAATGGGATCAGCATTTCCGCGAGTTCCACGCCCCCCACTCCACCGCACTCTGGGCGCTGCTCGATGAGCAACCCTATCTGGTCGGGCCGCTGGCCCGCCTGAACCTGAATTCGGACCACCTGCCGCCCCCGGTCGCAGACAGCCTCGCCCGTACCGGCATCCGCTTCCCGAGCAGCAACATGTTCCACAGCATGCTGGCGCGGGCACTGGAGATCGAACTGGCGCTGCACGACGCGCTGGCACTGTGCCGCGAGTACCATCTGCCCGAGCGCAGCCACGAGCCGGTCACGCCGAAAGCCGGCGTCGGCTACGGCATGACCGAAGCGCCGCGTGGACTGCTCTGGCACCGCTACGAGACAGATGACGACGGCTGCATCCGGTCAGCGCGGATCGTACCGCCGACCAGTCAGAATCAGGCCCGGATCGAGCAGAATCTGGCCGCGTCGCTGAAGCGATTCGGACTCGAGCACGACGACGATGCGTTGCGCCTGCACTGTGAGAAGGTGATCCGCAATTACGATCCCTGCATCTCCTGCGCAACCCATTTTCTGACACTGGACGTCACGCGCTGATGGCGTCGATCACACCGACGACAATCATCGGCGTCGGCTCACCGGCTGGGGATGATCGGCTCGGCTGGGAGGTGATTGCACGGCTGCAGCAGCGGTTGCCGGCGCAGCTGAATGTCGAATTGATTGCGCTGGATCGGCCCGGCAGTGGCCTGATTCCACTGTTGCAGGGAAGCGACGGCTGCTGGCTGATCGATGCGATCGCAACAACCGGTGCGCCGGGGCGACACCTGCAGCCCGATCTGTCGGAACTGGCTCAGGTCGGCGCCCCGGTCAGCGGGTCACACGGGTTCGGCGTGGCGGAAAGTCTGCAGCTCGCGGCGACGCTCGGCGTGCTGCCGGCTCATCTCGAACTCCACTGCGTGACGATCGGCACGGCGAATCTGCTCGGCGAGCAGCTGAGCCCGGCGGTTGACGCAGGCGTTGACGGACTGGTGCAGCGCTTTTACCAGCGCCTGGTACAGAGTGTTGATCATACAGCTACCTTCAAAGGCGGTGTGGGTTCGACTGGATCGGTGGGATCACCGGACCGATCCTGACTCATCAGATACTCCAGAATGGCGGCACGTACCCGCTCACTCAGACCCGGCAGCCCGGTATTGCCGAACAGCCGGTTAAACTCCAACACGTACGGGTGCCCCTCAACCATCGCGATATCGAAACCGGCATGGTTGATCTCCAGGGCGTGGGCCAGCTGCAGCGCCAGCGCGACAGCAGACTCCGGCAACGGCGTGTCCTGATCCACGGTACCGCCCTGCGACAGGTTGTTGTGGAACCCGTTAAAGCCCTGCAGACGCCAGAAGCCACCCACCACCTTCTCCCCCACGACGATGATGCGCAGATCGCGATCGATCGGCAGATACTCCTGTGCATACAGCACATCGGTCTGTGCGCGGTAGCTGTTCCAGTCCTCGATCGTTCGGATCAACCAGACCCCCCGCCCCATCGACGCCTTGGGCAACTTGGCGACGAACGGCAACGGCATGTTTGCCCAGATGCGTTCGGCGCCGCTGTCGGTATTCGGCTCGATCAGAGTCCAGGGAATGTTAGCGGGCGCCACCGTCATGAAGGCGCGGGTCATTTCCACCTTGTCGTGCCCGATCAGGTAACTGGCCAGGCTCGGAAAAATGCGCCCCTTGAGTCCAAAGAGCACCGCACCGAGCTGCCAGTACTCGGGGAAAAGCACCCAGTCCGCGCTGGCAATCTCCTGTTTGTGACGAAAGATCTCCTGCGGTTTTATATAACGGGTAGCAGGCAGCCCCAACGTACGGAACGCATCAAACGAAACGCACTGCATCGGAATGATCTCAGAGTCAAAAACGGGGACGCCGACGGACGTGTCGGATGCGCGAATTGTAGGAATTACGCGCCAATATTCGAGTGAATTTTTTGCAGGATGGAGATACTCAAAATGAATATTTTTTGAGCAAAAAACAGGTTCGACAGCAGCCTCACGCCGGCGGGCCAACTAGCGATTTATCACGCCGTTTTGACCTGCTAGACTGGCCATTCAGTGAGTCGATCTCACACCCTTTTCTTCCCGGGCCGGTGGCCGGCGGTTGACGCCACACCGGCCATTTTTATATGTGGTTCCAACCGCTCAGCGCGGCAGCGCGCCATGCAGGAACAGCGCGATGCCCTGACGCAGCGCCCGCGCCGGCAGCTCGTCCTCATAGGGCACCCCCAGCAGCGCGTACTGGTGCCAGGGCTGGCGGATCATCTCGATAAAATGCGACGCCGCCGTTTCGCAGCACGTCAGCTGCAACGCCCCCCGCGCCTTCTGCCGTTCAAAATAGGTCGCCACCAGTGTGCGCACCCGGCGTGGCCCGGCGTGGTAGAAGATTCTCTGAATCTGCTCCCGTTCGGCACTGTTGGCCGACAGCACCAGCCGGTACATGCCGATCGCGCGGGGCGTATTGATGATCTCGATATAGCGCTGCCCGAACCGCGTCAGCGTGGCCTCGATTTCATCATCCCAGATCGACTCATCGTCGAGCGTTGCAAACAGCCGGTTGGAGTTCTGCTGCATCACCGCCTCCAGCAGGCCGAGCTTGCTGCCGAACTGGCGATACAGCGTGCTCATGGAGCCGCCGGCCTCTTCGATGACCGCGCTCAGTGACGCGTTATCAAACCCCTGCTCAAGGAATACGCGCTCGGCCGCACACAGAATCCGTCGCTGCCGCTCCTGTCCGCGGGCCGTGCTGGGTGGGCGCGTGCAGCCCGGCTTGTCGCTGTCACTCATGTCGGCTCCGATCAATGACTCATCGCTCGGTTACAGATGCACCGGGCCCCGTGCTGGACGCCCGGCAATAATGTAATTAATATTACACTTTATTCATCACCCATTTCCATCGGGCCCCGCCCGCGTTTGACCGTTTACCCGTTTCAGATCAATACCCGCTGCTGCGGGTGTTGCCGTTGCCAATGTTGCGTGGAGTGTAATGTGACATCCAGCCCCAGCCATTCGCTGATGGCCATTCCCGGCCTCGTTTTCATTCTCGCCGGCCTCACGGCGCTGGCACCGCTGGCGACCGACGCCTATCTGCCGGCGGTTCCGACCATGGCCGACGCGCTGGGACGGTCGGTACACGATGTCGAGTTGTCGATCAGTCTGTTTCTGGCGGGCTTTTCGCTCGGGCAGCTGTTTGGCGGGCCGTTCTCCGATCATTTCGGGCGTCGAATCGCGATCTTCACCGGTCTTGCACTGTTCAGTCTCGGCTCGCTGGCGATCATTTTCACGCCGAATATCGAGTGGCTGTGGGCTTTCCGTGTGGTTCAGGCGTTGGGAGGCGGGCTCACCGTCGTCAATACGCCGGCGATCGTGCGGGATATCAGCAGCGGCAACGAGAGTGCCCGTACTCTGTCCCGTATGGCGATGATCCTGATGCTGGCACCACTGCTGGCCCCGGTGCTGGGCAGCCTGATACTGCAGACGCTGGGCTGGCCGATGATCTTCGGCCTGCTGTTCATCTACAGCCTGCTGCTGGCCGTGACCATCCACCGAGTGTTACCGGAAACCCGGCGCCTGCAGACCGATCGCCCCAACGCGCTGCGGCGCTACTGGATGGTACTGCGCCACCGCCATGCACTGGGCTATCTGGTTTCGGCCTGCTTCGGTTATGGCAGTCTGTTCGCCTTTATCACCGGCTCACCGTCGGTCTACATGGGCTACTTCAGCCTGTCGGAAACACTCTATCCGTTTGCCTTTGGTGCCAATGTGCTGGCGCTGCTGGCGTTCAACAAGCTCAATATCCGCCTGCTGGGCCGCCATCAGCCGCGCAATCTGCTGCTGGCCGGGCAGCTGGTTCAGGTCGTCACCGGGATGATACTGATCGTATACGTGGTCACCAGCAGCACCGTGCAGCTGCCGCTGTTTATTCTGCTGGTGATGCTGTTTTTCGGCTGCCACGGCCTGGTCAGCGCCAACGCCATGGCCGGCATCACCGAGTTCTTTCCCACCAACAGTGCCACTGCAACGGCACTGATGGGGGCCTGCGGCTTCGCTTTCGGTGCCTTCACCGGCTCGCTGGTGGGCCTGTTTGCGGATGGCACGCCGCTGCCGATGGCAGCCATGATGGCGCTGTGTGCACTGCTGGCACCGGCTCTGCGACTGCTGCTGCAGCGCGGGCCGGTACCGAATGCCGAACCGCCTCGTCAGGCCGGTTCAGCCTCCTCCACTTCCGCCTGATTGCGCTCGGCAACCCCGATCGCGCCACTGACGAACTCATCACCCCAGCGCCGGATATCGTAGTAGGTGACGATATCGAACAGCTCGCGCATGCGGGTGGCGGCTTCGTTCGGTGCCATCACCAGCGCCTGATAACAGCGCTCGACCAGATCATTGATGTCATGGGGGTTGGTCAGCAGCGCACCGTGCAGCTCGGCCGCGGCACCGGTGAACTCCGACAGCACCAGTCGGCCGGCGCCGCCGGTCAGCCCCTGAATCGCGACATACTCCTTGGCCACCAGATTGAGCCCATCGCGCAGCGGCGTGATCCACATCACGTCGGCACGCTCGTAAAAGCCGGCCAGCTGCTGCAGCGGGAAACCGCGGTAGTAGTAGCGTACCGGCGTCCAGCCGACCTGCGCGAAACGGCCGTTGATGCGCCCGACCGCCTGCTCGATCTCGGCGACCAGATCCCGGTAGACCTTGATCTCACGGGCCGCCGGCACACAGACAATGACCAGCGTGACCTCGTTCTGCAGTTCCGGATAGGTTTCCAGCAGCTTTTCATACGCCTGCAGCTTGGGCAGCACGCCCTTGGTGTAGTCGAGACGCTCCACCGACAGGATCACTTTGCCCTCATCCCCGAGCTCATCGCGGATCAGCCGCTTCTGCTTTTGCATCGCCCGCGAGCCCAGTGCCTGCTTCATGCGCTCGATATCAAGTCCGACCGGATGAGCACCCAGCCGGATGGTACGCTGGTCGGTCTGAATTTCGGTGGTCATCTCACCAAGACCGGCCGCGCAACCATAGGTCAGGAAACGGGGCGCACAGTTCTGTCGCTCGCGCACCTGGAACGGCATGACGCCACGCACCACATCGACGAAGTTTTCCACCTGACGCGGGATATGGAAGCCGACGTAATCACACTGCAACAGGCTGCCGACAATCTCACGACGCCAGGGCACCACGTTGAAAATGTCGGCCGAGGGGAAGTGAGTATGGTGGAAAAACGCGATGCGCAGATCCGGTCGGCGCTCGCGCAGGTAGGCCGGCACCATCCAGAGGTTGTAGTCATGGATCCACACCAGTGCGCCCTCGGCCGCTTCTTCGGCGGCCTTTTCCGCAAACTTGCGGTTTACGTCGCAGAACACCTCCCAATGATCCTCGCGAAACTCGGCGCGCTCCCAGAAGGTGTGCAACATCGGCCAGAACGCCTCCTTGGAGAAACGCTTGTAGAAGATATCGACATCGTCCTTGCTCAGCGCCACGCGCGAGCAGATCAGGTTCGGATATGCCTGCTTGTCGACACTGGTATGGGTGACGAACGGCTCCTCGGTGCCGTCATCGATACTCCAGGCGATCCACGCACCGCGCGTGCCATCGGCAAAGAAACTCAGCAGTGTGGGCAGAATGCCATTCGGTGAGCTGTGCGGCTGACGGCGTACCTTGCCGCGCTCGTGCACCTCTTCATAGGGCAGACGGTGATAGACCATCACCAGGTCGGACGTGCCGGGCTTGGTGTCGTCGTAGCCTTCATGGGCGACACCGCGCGGTCCGAGGAAACCGAAGTGACTCATCGCTTCGAGGATGCCGCCACAGCCTGGTTCTTCCGCATGCAGTACCCAGGCATTCTTGTCGGTGGCTTCGAGCAGGCCGGATTCGGACTCCCCCACGCAGACCCCCTTGAAGCGGCCGTCCAGCATCGACAGGTCGTTCAGCGTATCGCCGGCGGTCAGCACATCGTCGACGCTCTCGCCCATGTACTCGACCAGTCGCGCCAGCGTCGCTCCCTTGTTGGTGCCTTTGGGCAGAAAATCGAGGTAGTAGCCGGCGGAATAGAGCAGATCACAACCCAGCTCCTCGGCCAGCGTATGCAGTTCGTCGGTCACGGCGTGCGGCTCGCAGAAGAACGAGCAACGACGGGCCTGTGGAACCTCCTGGCGCTGAATGTCGCTAAAGCGCTGCATCGCCTCCACAATACGGATCTCGCCCGGCCAGCTCTGCTCGATCTCCTCCAGCAGCTCGGCCACCGGCGCCAGCGTGCTGCCATCAACCACCGTCGCGCCCACGTCACAGATGATGTACTCAGGTTCCGGAATACCGGGGTCTGACAGCAGCGGCATGACCGCCTCGAGCCCGCGCCCGGTGACAAACACCAGCCGGATCTTCGGATGGGCGTTGATGAGCTGATACAGGCGGGCCCGGTTCTCCGGGCTGCCACCAAGGAATGTACCGTCGAGGTCGGTCGCAAGAATCATCTGTTCACTCCTGTCGATTGATAGGGGCAGCGCAGGCGGCGACAGGGTCAAACAGCTGAAAAGATTGTCTCAAAACGCACAAATTTGGTGCATAGATGTCGAATCAGAACCCGGTACGCCGTCTCGCAGCAAGCTGCAGACAGACCACCAGGGCCCGGTAATGGCGGGTGTCGGCGGGAGATGGGCGTTCCGGCCAGACGGGCCAGCTCCGGACCCCGGAGGCTGTGCCTGTCGGGTATCAAGCAAGGATCGGTCCAGTTCTTGAAGCGACGGCGGCGGACTCAGGCGCTGCGCTGGCCCGCCTCACGCAGTCGCAAGCGATAGGCGTTGGCCTGCATCTGCCATTTCGGCAGGTGCAGTTTGGCATCGATTCGCTCCACATAGCCTTCGTTCAGACTGCAGGAGAGATCCAGATTGAACTCGTTTTCAATCGATGGCAGCAGCGCGTCCGCGATATGCACCGCGCTCAGCGGCGAGAAGCTGTCATGGACCGATTCTTCCGGCGTGTGATGCATCAGCACCGCTTCGACCACCTGCGGCGAGATGTTCCACATATCCAGCAGATACGCCCCCAGCTCGGCATGGGTGACGCCATAGGCCATCTGCTCGACCACATGCAGGGGTTGTTGCTTCTTGGCCGCAAAACGCATGACCTTGAGGTAACCGGCGCCCTGCTCGGCGGCCAGCATCAGCATGCCGATATCGAGCAGCAACCCGGCCAGAAAGGCCTGATCCTTGAGCACGCTGCCCTGCGCGTAAGGCGAACAGATCTCCTGCGCCAGCCGCGCCACGCTGAGGGCACGCTGGTTCATGCGCTCGAACGAAAACAGCTTCCAGTTGCCGCTGTCGGGATAGTGGGCACTGAGGTGCCCGGCCAGTGCCAGCCCGCGGACTGTGCGCAGCCCCAGCAGCGTCAGCGCTTCGTTGAGGTTGCTGATGTGGCGGTTGAGGCCGAAATAGCTGGAGTTGACCAGCCGCAGGATACGCACCGCCAACGCCGGGTCGCGTTCGACGATGAGGGCGATATCCCGTGTACTGGTGCGATCGCTGCTCAGCGCGCGGCTCAGCTCCTGATAGATCGCCGGGGGTGACGGCAACTGACGGAACGCGGCAAACGAGCGCACCACCTTGTCGCGATAAAGCCGCCGGGTTACCAGTACCGTCTGCTCCACCGCCGCGATGATCTCTTCCGGCGTGGTGCCCTGAAAGATGGTGCGGTGGACCACATCCAGCGCCTTGGCCAGCTTGGCCGTGCTCAACGGCGGTGACAACAGGATGCGTGCCGTATGGGGTTTGATCGATGCCACCTGGCGCAGGATGCCAATATCACGTTCAAAGCTGCTCAGCGCCGCGACGATCACGGCATCGAAGGCGGTTTGTCCGAGCAGGTCGAGCGCTACACGGGTGTCATCGCTGCGCACGATCTCCCAGTCGCAGCCAAGCTGAACCAGCCCGGTGCCCCAGGTCACGAAGGCGGAATGGGGGTCGATGAAGAGAATTTTCAGCGGTGCCTGTGTTTGACCGCCGTCGTGTTCTGCCCTGTTCATGATGCGCTCTTCCATTCATCGCCGGCCTCAGCAGGCCTGCGATCATCGTACAAGATGCACTCAGAGCATCAGGCGTTCCGAGCGCGTGTCACCGTTAACGTAACAACCAACAGCATGCTCCAGATCCCGAGAAGGCGAGTAGGGTGTCTGTTCACTCTCCTTCGGTAGCCCAGCCATCCCGGAGGGATCTGCGGCTTTGCGTCCCCCGGTTGCCCGAGGTTTGCCATTATCGAGAAAGGATCCAGTCAAACGTCATCGTTCGGCCGTGCTCGGTGGCCCGGCCAAAAATTAAACTTCTGTTTGGACTATAGCACAGCCCTGTATACGGATTGAACAACTATTCAGCTCAGCGCGCCGGCTTCAGATTGCGCCCACCGTTGAGCTCCAGACAGGTACCAGTGACGTAGGGGTTGTCCATCAGATAGCGGATCGCCTGGTACACCACCTCCGGACCGGGTTCGATCCCCAGCGCCGACTTGGCCAGTGTCTTCTGGCGGTACGCGTCGTCGTCCCCGGCGTTGAACATGATCAGTGAGGGCGCGATGCTGTTGACCTTGATCCGCGGCGCAAAGCGGCTGGCAAACGACAGCGTCAGGTTCTCGAGCGCGGCCTTGGTGGCGGCATAGGCGGTATGTTTGGCGCTGCCGCGCTGGGCCACGTAATCAGTGATATGAATGATGTCACCCGGGCCGTCATGCGCAAACCAGGTTTCGCAGGCGTTGTTGATCAGATAGGGCGCCAGCATGTGAACACGGAACATCGCTTCGAATCCGGCGGCACCGCTGTCATCGCCCTGCCACTGCGAGGCGTTGTGAATCAGTGCACGCAGGCGGATACGCCGCCGGTTCAGCGTGTCGATCAGCGCGTCGATGCCGGCCTCGGTGGAAAAGTCGGCCAGCAACAGTTCGACACCTTCCGGTGCCTGCTGCGACCAGTCGGGGCGCTCGCGCCGGGCGGTGACGATCACCCGGTGGCCGGACTCGGCCAGCCGGCGCGCGCAGTGCAGCCCGATACGCTGGGCACCGCCGGTAATCAGTATGGTGTCAGTCATCGTGCGCCATCTCCCGATACAGCTGTTGCAGCGTCGCCTGCTGCTCGGCGCCGAGCGCCGGCAGCAGCGTGGCAACGGCGGGCCCGGCCAGTGTCTGCGCCAGCGTCAGCACCAGCCAGCCCCAGCGCGGCGATCCTTCCAGTACGGCACGGGCGGCCTGCGCCGATGCCGCGGCGTTCAGCTCGTGGCGAACGCGTGCCAGCACCGGCATCAGCAGCCGTGGCAGCGCATGGGGCCGCAACTGCCCCAGCAGTGTCAGCGCAGACTCCAGTCCGTGCACGGTGTGTCCAAGTGCCGGCATCGCATCATGCCGTCCACTCGACAGGCTCTCCGCCTCGCTCAGCGCCTTCGCCAGCAGCCAGTGGATCAGTTCAGGCAGCAACAACTCCGGGGGCTGCGTTGCCTGGGGTAACGCTGGCAGCGCTGCGCGCCGGCTCGGGTCCAGCAGTCGATAGCCGCGCTCCGCCTTGGCACTGTCGCAGGGCAACAGCGTGACGTCCTCGGCCAGCATGACAGCAAATTCTCGCAGCGCCGCCTCCGGGCCCTCGCGCAGTTCCAGCTCAAGCTCCCGAATCGGGCTGCGACGGTCCCGGCTGACCACCTCCCCTTCGTCGAGCGCCAGCTCAAGCGCCACCGGCTCGCCCTCATGCTCCCAGCACAACCGTGCGCGGCGGCGCACGAAGTCGGTTCGAAACAGCGGCTGCAGCGCGTTGAGGTCGAGTGTATGGAGCACCTCGGGCAGACCGGGCTCCTGCAGCGCCGGCAGCGACAGCGCGGGGCTGTCGAGATACCAGTCCCATTCGTGTCGTACCGAGAGCCCGGCCAGACTGTTGCCCCGCGCTTTCAGGGTCTGGATCAGGCAGTCGCCGTCGCGGCGCAGGCGCAGGGCGAAGCCGGCCCGATCCAGTGCCAGATCGGCGCTATCGTAGTACTGATTGAATAGTTCAAGACGCTGCCAGTCACCATCGAGACGGGCCTGCACCAACGGGTGCGCCGGAATCGCGGCCAGACTCTCGGCCGACAGCTGCAGCTTGAGTTCGGTTTCGGTGAGCATGTCGGATCAGTCGCGGCGATCGCAGAGCGTGATCGAAACGGAGTCGGCAAAGCGCAGCGCGTGGGGCTTGTCGATCTCCACCTGCGCAAACGCCACCATCGGGTCTTCCATCACCAGCGCCAGCACCTCGCTGGCCATGCGCTCGAGCAGCAGAAAACGCCCGTTTTCCACATGGCTGATGATCGCCTTGTTGATGGTGCGGTAGTTCAGCGCGTGATCGATGTCGTTGTGGGTGATGGCACTGCGCACCCGATACTGGATCACCACGTTGATGATCACATCCTGCTGTTTCTGTTTTTCCTCATCGTTGATGCCGATGAAGGTGCGCAGCCGCAGGTTCTTGATTTTGATCGTCGCCAGTCCCGGTTCTGTGGTCATGAGTTCGCCCTGTGTATAGCCGCTGTTGTGCGCTCATCATACACAGTTGCGCAGCCCCGTTCACGAGCCCGGCAGGCGCACACCATGGCGGAGCACGACGAGGATCGAATCAACAATCTGGTCGGCCCGCTCGGCGATGGAAAAGCACTGTGGCCGCTGCAGCCAGCTGACGATAACACCTTCGATCATCACCTTGATCATCAGCGATCCGGCCTCGGCATCGAGGGTGTCCGGCAGCTGCCCCTTGCGCATGGCGTTGCGCAGGGTACGGATACGACGCTGATGAATCTCGTCTATGAACGCTTCGATCCGCTCCGGCACCTCGCCGCTCCAGATCGAGGTTTCGCGCATGCACATGATCAGCATGCGGCGGAAATCCACGTCCTGCTCGGCGTTGATCAGTATCAGCTTGAGCAGCTCCGCCAGCTTGCCAAGCGGATCGGTTTCATCCTCGTCATGACTGGCCTGACCGAGACGGTCGATCGGCTCACAGTAGTGCTGCCAGATCGCATCGAACAGATCCCACTTGTTTTTGAAGTGCCAGTAGATCGCGCCACGGGTGACCCCCGCGCCGCTGGCGATCTCGGACAGGCTGGTCGCTGCGATCCCCTTTTCGGAGAACAGCTCCAGCGCCTTGGACATGATGGCGAGGCGGGTTTCTTCCGCCTCCTGTTTGGTTCTGCGCAACACTTGACTCTTTACGTAAGTTTTCGATGCCGGACAGTTTACATACAGACGCGCATGTATGTAAACTTCTGAACCATCACACTTCCCGTTTCAGCTTTGGTTACCGACTCGAGGACACAATGGAAAGAATCATCAGTTCCCTGCGCCGCTGGCCCGCCCTTGTGCTGGCCGGTGCCGCGGTTCTACTGGCCGGATGCCAGAACGATAATGGACAACAGGCCGGCGCCGCACCGCCCCCGCCAGCGGTCGAGGTGGTGACGCTGAAGGCGCAGCCGGTGGATATCAGCGAGACCTATTCGGGTCGCGTCACCGCCTTCCGCAGCGCGGAGATCCGGCCGCAGGTCAGCGGCATCATTCTTGAGCGCACCTTCGAGGAAGGCGCCTATGTCGAGGCGGGCGATCTGCTCTATCAGATCGACCCGGCCATCTACGAAGCCGAACTGGCCAGCGCACGCAGCGAACTGGCACTGGCACAGGCCAACGCAGAAAGCGCGCGCCTGCTGGCACAGCGCTACAGCGAGCTGGTCAAGAGCTCGGCCGTCAGCCGCCAGGAAGCCGACAACGCCGAGGCGGCGTGGAAACAGGCGCAGGCGCAGATTCAGGCCGCCCGGGCCGCCGTTCAGCGAGCCAAGATCAACCTCGATTACACCCGTATCACGGCCCCGATCTCCGGCATCATCAGCCGCTCCAGCGTCACCGAGGGGGCGTTGGTATCGGCACAGCAGAGCACGGCGCTGGCAACGGTGCATCAGCTCTCCCCGATCTATGTGGATATCCGCCAGCCGGCAACGGCGCTGCTGAAGCTCAAACGTAACCCGGAAGGCCCGGCGCCGAGCATCCGCATCCAGCTCGAAGACGGTACGCCCTATGCCGAGACCGGCACACTCAAGTTTGCTGAAAGTCAGGTCGACCAGAGCACCGGTACGGTCAACGTGCGTGCCCTGTTCGACAACGCCGACGGCCTGCTGCTGCCCGGCATGTATGTCCGTGCTGACATGGTCATCGAACAGCTCGACAGCGCCATTCTGGCGCCGCAGCCCGGCATCACACGCCAGCCCAACGGCAGCGCCACGGCACTGGTGGTCAACGCAGAGGGTGTCGTCGAAGCGCGCACCGTGGAGACACGCCGCGCCATCGGCGACAAGTGGCTGATCGCCTCAGGTCTCAGCGCCGGTGACCGCCTGATCGTCAAGGGACTGCAGAAGGTTGGCCCCGGCAGCCCGGTTAACGCTCAGGAAGCCGCCGGCAGCGAACAGGCGGCGTCAGACAGCCGCGAAAACAGCGCCGGTGCCAGCCAGTAAGGAGCCTTGAGCCATGCCAAGATTCTTCATCGACAGGCCGATATTCGCCTGGGTCATCGCCATCGTCATCATGCTGGCCGGTGCGCTGTCAATTCTGAAACTGCCGATTCAGCAGTACCCCAGTATCGCGCCGCCTGCCGTCAGCATCAGTGCCAGCTACCCCGGCGCGTCGGCCGAAACACTTGAAAACAGCGTCACCCAGGTGATCGAACAGAGCATGACCGGCCTTGACGGTCTGCTCTACATGCAGTCGGAGAGCAGCAGCTCCGGCAGCGTCCAGATCACCCTCACCTTCTCCGCCGACGTGGACCCGGATATCGCTCAGGTTCAGGTGCAGAACAAGCTGTCGCAGGCTGAACCGCTGCTGCCGGCAGCGGTCCAGCAGGAGGGGGTACGGGTCAACAAGGCCAATACCTCGTTCCTGATGGTGATCGGTCTGGTATCGCCGGACGGCAGCATGGACCGTGCCGACCTGGCCGACTATGCCGAGAGCCAGCTCAAGGATCCGTTGTCGCGCACGCAGGGTGTCGGTGACATCCGTATTTTCGGCAGCCAGTACGCGATGCGGATCTGGCTCAAGCCGGACCGGCTGGCCGCGTTCGGGCTGACGCCGGTCGAGGTCAACAGCGCCATCGCGGCACAGAACAACCAGTTCGCGGCCGGCCAGCTCGGCGGCCTGCCGGCGGTGGAGAATCAGCAACTCAACGCCACCATCATCTCGCAGACCCGCCTGACCAGCACCGAGGAGTTCGAAAACATCCTGCTCAAGGTCAACGCGGACGGCTCTCAGGTGCGCCTGCGTGACGTGGCCCGGATCGAACTGGGTGCGCAGGACTACTCCGTGATCAGCCGCTTCAACGGCAAGCCGGCAGCGGGTCTGGCGATTCAGCTCGCCAGTGGTGCCAACGCGCTTGATACCGCGAAAGCGGTGCGCGCCCGGATCGCTGAACTCGAACCCTTCTTCCCGCCGGGCATGGAGGTGGTCTATCCGTACGACACCACGCCGTTCGTCGAAATCTCGATCAACGAGGTCGTGAAGACGCTGGGCGAGGCGATCCTGCTGGTATTCCTCGTCATGTATCTGTTCCTCGGCAACTTCCGCGCCACGCTGATTCCGGCGATTGCGGTGCCGGTGGTGCTGTTGGGTACTTTCGGTGTCATGGCCGCGTTCGGCTACAGCATCAACACCCTGACCATGTTCGGCATGGTGCTGGCGATCGGCCTGCTGGTGGACGACGCCATCGTCGTGGTGGAAAACGTCGAGCGTGTCATGCACGAGGACGGCCTGCCGCCGCGCGAGGCCACTCGCAAGTCGATGGATCAGATCACCAGCGCGCTGATCGGTATCGGTCTGGTGCTGTCGGCGGTATTTGTGCCGATGGCATTCTTCACCGGCTCCACCGGCGCGATCTATCGTCAGTTCTCGCTGACCATCGTCTCGGCGATGGCGCTGTCGGTGATCGTGGCCCTGACCCTGACGCCGGCGCTGTGTGCCACCATCCTCAAGCCGGCGAAGCCCGGCCATGGCGAGCAGAAAGGCTTTTTCGGCTGGTTCAACCGCACCTTCAACCGCTCCACCGAAGGCTACAAGCGCGGTGTGGCCGGCACGCTCAAGCGCCCGGTACGGATGCTCTCGGTCTATCTGATCTTCGTCATCGCGCTGGGCTTCCTCTATGTGCGCATGCCGACCGCGTTTCTGCCGGACGAGGATCAGGGTGTGTTCCTGACGCTGGTACAATTGCCGGCCGGCGCGACGCAGGAGCGCACGCTGGAGGTGATGAAGCAGATCGAGCAGTTCGCCGAGCAGGAAGAGGCGATCAACTCGCTGTTCACCGTGGCCGGGTTCAGCTTTGCCGGTCAGGGCCAGAACATGGGTCTGGCCTTCGTGCAGCTCAAACACTGGGATCAGCGCACCGATCCGTCACAGTCGGTACAGGCGGTGCTGGGCCGTGCCTGGGGTGCCTTCAGCCAGATCAAGGACGCCCGCGTATTCCCGATCAACCTGCCGCCGATTCCGGAGCTGGGCACCGCCTCCGGCTTCAACCTGATGCTGCAGGACCGCGGCAACATCGGGCATGACGCGCTGATGGCGGCCCGCAACCAGCTGCTCGGCATGGGCTCGCAGGACCCGCGCATCGGCAACATCCGCCCCAACGGCATGGAGGATGTGCCGATCTTCCGCATCGAGCTGGACTACGAAAAGGTGAAGGCACTGGGCCTCACGGTCGAGGCTGTCAACGAAACGCTGAGCACCGGCTGGGCCTCACAGTACATCAACGACTTCGTTGACCGCGGCCGCGTCAAGAAAGTCTACGTACAGGGTGATGCGCCATCGCGCATGCTGCCGGAAGACCTCAACGACTGGTACGTGCGTAACGATGCGGGCGAGATGGTGCCGTTCTCGGCATTCGCAACCAGCTACTGGGATTACGGCTCGCCGCGGCTTGAGCGCTACAACGGGGTTCCGGCTGTGAACGTACAGGGTCAGGCCGCCCCCGGGTTCAGTACCGGTGATGCGATGCAGGCGATCGAGGAGCTGGTGCAGCAACTGCCGCCGGGCGTCGCGATCGAATGGACCGGGATGTCGTTCCAGGAGCGCATGGCGGGTGCTCAGGCGCCGGCGCTGTACGCGCTGTCGCTGCTGGTGGTATTCCTCTGTCTGGCGGCACTCTATGAGAGCTGGTCGGTGCCGTTCTCGGTCATGCTGATCGTGCCACTGGGGATCCTCGGTGCCCTGCTCGCGGCGACGCTGCGCGAGCTGAACAACGACGTCTATTTCCAGGTCGGCCTGCTGACCACCATTGGTCTGTCGGCGAAGAACGCGATTCTGATCGTCGAATTCGCCAAGGCGCTGTATGAGGAAGGCATGGACCTGCTCAGCGCCGCCATCGAGGCCGCCCGGATGCGTCTGCGTCCCATCATCATGACATCGATGGCGTTCATCCTCGGCGTGACACCGCTGGCGCTGAGCACCGGTGCCGGCGCCGTCAGCCGGCAGGCAATCGGGACCGGCGTGATCGGCGGGATGCTCAGTGCGACCTTCCTGGCGATCTTCTTCGTGCCGCTGTTCTACGTCCTGGTGATGAAGCTAAGCAAACGCCACCGTGTCGCCGCGCAGGCAGAAGGAGAATGAAGATGCGTGTACTACCGCTGACCCTGAGTCTTGTACTGCTGGGCGGCTGCTCGCTGATGCCGGACTACCAGCGCCCCGACGTCACCACCATTAACGGCTGGGAGCGCAGCGAGCAGAGCGCCGCGGCCGCGGCGGACACCCACTGGCAGGCGCTGTTCGCCGATCCGGCCCTGACCCGGGTGATCCGGCTCGGGCTGGATCACAACCCGGATCTGCGCAGCGCGCTGCTGAACGTGGAACGCTATCGGGCCCAGTACCGGATCCAGCGTGCCGACCTGCTGCCGACGCTCGCGCTCGATGGCAGCGGCACGCGCCAGCGCGTCCCCGATGAACTGAGCCAGAGCGGCGAGGCGACGATCTCCAGCCAGTACAGCGCCACTGTCGGGCTCACGGCCTGGGAGCTGGATCTGTTCGGCCGTGTACGCAGCCTCAAGGAACAGGCACTGCAGACCTATCTGGCTCAGGAGCAGACCCGCCGCTCGGTGCAACTGACGCTGGTGGCGAGCATTGCCAATGCCTATCTGGACTGGGTCGCTGACCGCGAGCAGCTGACACTGGCCGAGCAGACGCGCCAGATCGAGGCCGACAACCTCGCACTGGTGCGCAAGCGTTACGAACTGGGCGTCGCCTCGGAGCTGGAGCTGGCACAGGCGGAAGCGGCGCTGGAAGACGCCGAAGTGACACTGTCGCGCTATCGGCGCCTGACCGCGCTGGACCGCAACGCGCTGACACTGCTGGTCGGTGCGCCGCTGCCCGCCGACTGGCAACCCAGTGCCACGCTGGCCGACACCCGCATCGCCGATGTCAGCCCCGGCCTGCCGTCTGAGCTGCTGACCCGCCGTCCCGACATTCTGGCAGCGGAGCATCAGCTGCGGGCAGCCAACGCCAGCATCGGTGCTGCGCGGGCCGCGTTCTTTCCGAGCATCAGCCTGACGGCGAACGCCGGCAGCCTCAGCGGCGAGCTGAACAACCTGTTTGCGTCCGGCAGCGGCACCTGGCTGTTCAGCCCCAGCATCAGCCTGCCGATCTTCAGCGGCGGGCGCCTCAGTGCGCAGCTGGACGTTGCCGAGGTGGATCGCGACCTCGCGCTGACCCAGTATGAGCAGGCGATCCAGAACGCCTTTACCGATGTTGCCAATGCCCTCGCCAACCGCGACGGCTATGTCGACCAGCTGGCCAGTCAGGAACGCGCGATGTCGGCCTATCAGCGCTACTTCAGCATCGCCGACCAGCGCTACCGCAACGGCATCGACAGCATGCTGACGCGACTGGACGCCCAGCGCAATCTGGTCGCCAGCCAGCAGGCCACGATCGACGCCCGGCTGGCACTGGCGCAGGCCAAGGTCGACCTCTACCGTGCCCTCGGGGGTGGCTGGCAGGCGGACGACACAGGCGCGGAGGCGACCGAGACACCATGATCGATATCGCCAACGCGACGGTCTATCGCCAGCAGACCCGCGCACTCGACCGCTTCTCGCTCAGCATCGAGTGCGGCGAGCGGGTGGCCATCCTGGGGCCGAACGGCGCCGGCAAGAGCACATTGCTGAAGCTGATCAGCCGCGAACTCTATCCGGTGGTTCAGGCCGACAGCCATGTGCGTCTGTTCGGCAGCGAAACCGTCCACCTGTGGCAGCTGCGCAGCCGCATCGGTTTTGTCTCGCAGGAACTGCAGGAGGATTACACACCGTACACGCAGGCGCTCGACGTCATTCTGTCCGGTTTCTTCGGTGCCGTCGGCACCCACGACCACCTGCAACCGACCCCGGAGCAGATCACACGGGCGCGGCAGCTGCTGGCGCAACTCGGCATGGGCGCGCATGAACAGACCATGTTCCAGCGCCTCTCCACCGGTCAGCAGCGCCGCCTGCTGCTGGCCCGTGCACTGGTGCATGAACCGCAGGCGCTGATCTTCGACGAGCCGGCCAGCGGGCTGGACATGGGCGCGGCCGCGGCGATGCTCGAACTGCTGCGTGGGTTCTGCCGCGAGCAGCGCTCGATCATGATCGCAACCCATCATGTGGACGAGATCATTCCCGAGATCGAGCGCGTGGTACTGATCCAGAACGGGCGCGTCGTGGCCGATGGCCCCAAAGCCGAGATTCTCACCGCTGAGCGACTCTCGGCGTTATACGGCACGCCGCTGACACTGCGGCAAGAGGATGGCTGGTACCGCTGCTGGCACGCCCGGGTGTAACGCGGATCAGAACCGGAACTGGCTGTCCCAGTCGCGGTGGTTGAACACCTGACCGCCGCGACGCACCGCCGCCAGCGCGTCCAGATCGAGCGCGGCCACCACCCATCCGGCATCGCCACTGCGCCCCTGCACCAGCACGCCATCATCGGGATAGCCGTAATCGACCGGCGTATAGATCGCCGCCTGACCGCTGTTGATATCCACCGCTTCGGACCACGGCGCCTCGCCAATGGTGGGTGACTGGGCGACAAAGCACTGGTTTTCCAGCGCCCGCGCCTGGCAGCCGATGCGGACCCGGTGATAGCCGGCCTGAGTATCGGTGCAGCTCGGCACCAGAATCAGATCCGCGCCCTGCTCCACCTGCCGGCGCGCAATCAGCGGAAACTCGCTGTCATAACAGATGCTGACACCGACCCGGCCGAACGCCGTCTCCAGCACCCGGATCTCGTCGCCGGCCGTAATCAGCCACTGCTCGGACTCGAACCGGGTCATCTGCAGCTTGTCCTGATAATCCCGGCTGCCATCAGGGCGAAACAGCCAGGCGCGATTGCGGTAGCTGCCATCGCGCTGACGCACCGGGAAAGTGCCGGCCAGAATATGCAGGCCGCGCTGCTGCGCCTGTCGGGTGTAGAGTTCAATGAAGGGATCATGCAGCCCCTGCAGCGCCTCGAGCTGGCCCGACAGCGAGCGGTACACCTCAGGCCCGAACAGCGACGCCAGCTCCATGCTGAAATATTCCGGAAACAGCAGAAAGTCGGCACCGCGGGCGCAGGCATCGGCGATCATCCGGTCGATCTTCGTGCAGTACGCCTCCCAGCCGTCGAGAAAATCGATCGGGTACTGGGCAACGGCAAGCGTCATGTTACGCATCATGGGTATCGGTCAGGCAAATCGGTCAGACAAGGGGCTTCAGGTAAAACTGCATCGGCTTGTCACTGTCGTCGGCGGCATCGATATCCTTCCAGCGAAAGCAGGTGCTCAGATCCGCTCGCGGCTGATAGCCGAAATGCTGCCAGACCGGCTCCAGCGGCTGATAATCGGCCGGGCGCAGCGGGTGGTCATCCGGGCGCTGCACGGCGCAGAATGCGCTGATCGTCTTGCCCAGCGCGCGCGCATGCGACTCCCGCGCAGTGAAAAAGCCGCGGTAGACACCGCCGCCGCGAAAACCGGGCAGCAGCACCGATTCGGCGCAGTAGAAGATCTGTTCGATATCGAATCCGGCCTGCTCGAACGGACGCCGAAACGGCTCGGTTTCGTCGCTCATCGCCAGTCCCGTGGATGCGCCAACGACACGCTCCCCCGCCAGCGCCAACACACAGACCGCACTGTCGCACTCGACGTAGGTGCGCAGATAGCGCGTCTCGTACTCGAACGAGCCATCGTAGAGATACGGGAAGTCACGAAACACTTCGATCCGCAGCGCCGCCACATGCTCAAGCCAGGGCTCAAGCTCAGCGCCGCGAACCGTCATCAGGCGGATATCAGTCATACCGAAAATATTAACTGACCTGCGCAATCCAGTCATTGAGGTTGTAGTAGTTGCTGATGCGGGCAATCCTGCCCCGCTTCACCTCGAAAAAGGCACCGGCCGGCAGGCGGTAGCGCTGCCCTTTTGCCGGCGGCAGCCCGTCATCGCTGGCCAGGTACTCGCCCAGCACCACGAACTCCGCCGCCGCGCGCTGGCCGTCGGCGCTGCTCATAATCGAAATCTCGCTCAGCTGCTCGCGGTAGCAGCGGTTCATCTTCGCCATGAACTGCGCGAATGCCTCGCGCCCGACCTCACGTTCTCCCTGATTGATATCATGCACCACATCCTCGGTCAGCAGGCTCAGAAAGCCCTCCATATCGCCGGCGTTGAAGGTGCGGTAGTACTCGAAAATCAGCGCTTCGGTTGCTGCTCTGCTCATGTTCATGCTCTCGCCTGAGCCCTTGCGGGCGGGAAAACCAGGCTCGGATCATGCCGCAAGCGAACGGGCGCCATTTGTCGCTGAGCGACAGGTTTTGACTCATGCAAGGCGCCGTTGCCATCAGGCCCAGCGCTGACGGATACACTCCAGCGCGGCAAAGGCCGCCGAGGTACGGTTATCGACACTGAGTTTGCGAAAGATCTGCTCCAGATACTTGTTGACCGTGCGCGGACTGATATCGAGGATCAACGCGATCTCCTTGTTGGTCTTGCCGTGCACGATCCACATCATCACCTCCGCCTCGCGCTCGGTCAGCTTGGCTTCCCGAACACACAGCTGTCGACCTGAATGCTCCGCAATGGCGCGTGCCCTGCGCCCTGATTGAGCGCACCGGTGCCTCATGCACTGCGCGCCGCGAGCCGTCCGCGCGGGCGCTTTGCCGCCGTTGTGCATAGTGCACACGCGATCACCCCGGCAACCGTCAGGATTAAACAACCGCAGCCGCCATCGGATCTGACCGGAACGGTTGGCCTGCACCTTGCTTTGAACCTGCCGTCGTAAGCCAAACGCCTAACAGTCAAACGGAGTCCACCATGGAAAACTCGGATTACCCATTGAGCGAAGTGCCCAAAAGCGATCGCCGGGGGCTGCTCTCCACATCGGTTGTACTGCTCGGTTTTACCTTCTTTACCGCCACCATGTGGGCCGGCGGTTCGCTCGGCAACGCGTTCTCGTTTGGAGAGCTGATGCTGGTGATTCTGTTCGGTAACCTGCTGCTGGGCGCCTACGCGGCCGCGCTGGCCTGTATCGCCTGCAAAAGCGGGCTGAATTCGGTGCTGATGGGCCGTTTCTGTTTCGGCGAGATCGGCAGTAAGCTGTCGGATTTCGTGCTCGGTTTTACCCAGATCGGCTGGTACGCCTGGGGCACCGCGACCATCGCCATCGTACTGGTGAAAACCACCGGCCTGCCGGAGTCGCTGGAAATTCCGCTGATGATTCTGTTCGGCTTCGCATTCTGCGTCACCGCCATGATCGGCTATCGCGGGCTGGACTGGCTGTCGCGTGTTGCGGTGCCGGCCATGATGCTGTTCATCCTGGTCAGCCTCTACACCGGCATGATTGACGTGGGCGGTGTTGCCGGACTGGTCGACACCACACCGTCCGAGAGTATGAGCTTCGCCGCCGCGATTACCGTCGTCATCGGCACCTTTATCAGCGGCGGCACCCAGGCCACCAACTGGAGTCGTTTCGCACGGACGCCCCGCATTGCCGTACTCGCAACGCTGGCGGCGTTCTTCGTCGGTAACGGTCTGATGGTCCTGACCGGTGCACTCGGCGCGCTGATCTATCAGCAGGCGGATATTGTCGACGTGATGCTGGCACAGGGCTTCGTCGTCCTCGCCGTGCTGATGCTGTTCCTCAACATCTGGACCACGCAGGACAACACGATCTACAACTTCGCCGTCGCCGGCTGCAACCTGCTGCGCACCGACAAGCGCCGCCTGGTGACCGTCGGCGGTGCCGCGATCGGTACCGTGCTGGCAGTCGGCGGCATGTACAACATGCTGATCCCGTTCCTTGTCCTGCTCGGTACCTTTATCCCGCCGATCGGCGGCGTGATCATGGCCGACTTCTGGGTCAACCACAAAGGCCAGTATCCGGCACTGGCCGACAGCGAGCTGCCCGCCTTCAACTGGACCGGGCTGTCCGCCTACGCGCTGGGCTCTGCGGCGGCTTACTTTTCACCGGTACTGCCGCCGCTGGTCGGCGTGGTCGTGGCGGTCATCGCCTACAGCGTGCTGGTTAAAATGCCGCTGGCCAACGCCGCGCTGGACCCGGCTGAAGGCTGATATGGCAATCACCTGCGCCGATATCCCGCGCCTGCCCGGTCTGGAAGCGATCCGCTTCCGGGCCGGGCTGCAGGGCGGCAACCGTCCGGTGCGCTGGCCCTATGTCGCCGAAAACGACACCATCGCCCCCTGGGTGCGCGGCGGCGAGCTCGTCTTCATCACCGGCATCAATCAGCGCCGCAGCGAAACCAACCTGATGCAGCTGATACGCGAGGCCGTGGCGCATCAGGTGGCAGGACTGGTGATCCTGACCGGCGCGGAATTCATCCGCGCAATACCGCCACGGGTGCTGGAGCTTGCCAACACGCTGAATTTCCCGATTCTGGAGCAACCCTACTCGCTGAAGATGGTGCTGGTCACCGAGGTCATCAGCAACGCGATCGTGCAAGACAACCTGATCGGCCAGTCGATCCGGCTGTTCCTGACCCGACTGATCAACGGTTTCGCCGATGCACCGGAGCTGATCCACCTGCGCGCCGCCGAGCTGGGGCTGAATGACAATCGCCCCTATGCCGTGGTCTCCGTACGGCTGCCCGATTTCCACCAGCGCCTGCTCAGCGAGGATCGAGATCAGCACTGGCAGCTGCTGCATCAGCGTAATGCACTGGAGCAGCAACTCGGCGAACTGCTCAAGCGACGCGGTATCGACTGGCCGGTGCTGGTGCTGGAGCGGGACCTGATCGCCATCTGGCCCTCGGACAGCAACAATGCCAGCGACCTGTCGGAGGAACTGAACGCCGCGCTGGAGCAGCTGCAGAACCACCTGCCGGAGGGCCGACTCCATGCCGGCGTCAGCGATCTGCAACCGGGCCTGAGCCAGCTTTCCACCGCCGTCGAACAATCCCGTCAGGCGGTGCAGTTTGCTGCTCAGCACGGCGGCCAGCGGCTGTTCTTTTATGACCAGCTCGGTATCGCACGGCTGTTTGCCGCAATCCCGCAGCGCAATCTGCTGGCGCAGTTCTGTCAGCAGCAGCTCGGCGCGCTGTGCTTTGCCCGCGACGACCCGTCGTTGCTGCTCAAGGCCACCCTGACCCAGTACCTCAACCTGTTCGGCAACCAGCAGCAGGCGGCCGACGCACTGGGCATCCACCGCAACACCCTGAGACACCGTCTGAAACGAATCGAGCAGCTGATCGGCCACCGCCTCACCGATGCCTTTGTTCGGCTCAATCTGCAAAACGCCCTGCTGATCGAGCAGATACTGTTTCAGCACCACAATATCGATAGCCAGCTCCCGCCGGCCGATCACTGAAAGAGGTTCCCATGAAGATCGTCAACGCCCGTCTGCGCAAGAAGTCCCGGCTTCACACTCTGGAGATCACCGACGGTGTGTTCAGCCAGATCAGCGCCCAGGACGGCCCGGTCGTCTGCCCGCAAGGCGCGATTGATGCCAACAGCCAACTGCTCAGCCCACCGTTTGTTGAACCCCATATCCACCTCGACGCCGCACTGACGGCCGGTGAGCCGAGCTGGAACCAGAGCGGTACGCTGTTTGAGGGCATTGAGCGCTGGAGCGAGCGCAAACCGATGCTGAACGAGACCGATATCCGCCAGCGTGTGCTCCGGACCATCGAACTGCTGGTTCAGAACGGCGTGCAGCATATTCGCTCCCACGCGGATACCTCGGACCCAAGCCTAGTCGGCCTGAAAACCCTGTGCGCGCTGCGCGACGAGCTGAAAGACAAGATCGACCTGCAGATAGTCGCGTTCCCGCAGGAGGGACTGCTTTCCTACCCCAACGGCCTGGCGCTGATGGAAGAAGCGCTGACGTTCGGTGCCGACGTGGTCGGCGGCATTCCGCACTTTGAATACACCCGCGAGCTGGGCGAGGCATCGATGAAGAAAGTGATCGAACTGGCTCAGAAATATGACCGGCTGGTCGATGTGCACTGTGACGAGATCGACGATCCCAACTCTCGCTTCCTTGAAGTGCTGGCCTGCGAGGCACTGTTCAACGGGCTCGGCTCACGTGTCACCGCCAGCCACACCACGGCGATGCACTCCTACGACAACGCCTACTGCTCCAAGCTGTTCCGATTGCTGAAACGCGCCGATATCAACTTCGTCTCCTGCCCCACCGAGAGCATCCACTTGCAGGGGCGCTTCGATTCATACCCGAAACGGCGCGGCCTGACCCGGGTCAAGGAGCTGAACGAAGCCGGCATCAACGTCTGCTTTGCCGAAGACTCGATTTTCGACCCCTGGTATTCGCTCGGCAACGGCAAACTGCTGCGCAGCCTCGACTTCGGCCTGCACATCTGCCAGATGATGGGCTATCAGGATTTCGAGAGCGCGCTGGATTTCATCACCGACAACGGCGCGCGCACGCTGAACATTCAGCACCGCTACGGCATCGAGACCGGCAAACCCGGCAACTTCATCCTGCTCGACGGCGCGGATGACTACAGCGTGCTGCGCAGACAGGGCGAGGTTCTGCTGTCGGTCCGACACGGCGAGATCATCATGCAACGCACCCCCGCCCGGATCACGACACCGGCCTGGATTCAGGCTTAACCGCGACGGCGGTACGGCGCTGCAGTCGGTACGGCTGCAGTGGTTGTTTCTGCTGACGCTCAACAATCGGCGTCGTCCCTGTCCGCCACGCCAACGTGCAAGCACCTCGAGCTTCGCAGGCAGCCGCGTTCACCTGCCACCCAACACGGAGCATCACGGCGTCAGCCAAACCAGATGCCCATCCTCGAGCCGTGCCCGCCGATGTCCCTCGCGGCTGAGCATCAAACAGTCCAGCGACTGTATGCGAAATTCCAGTACACAGAGCGCATGCTCATCAGCCGCACGCGGCGCCTGAGACGAAAGCGCATCCCCCGGTGCCTCCGCTGTCAGATAATCAGCGGCAGCGCCCGTCTCACGGATACCCGCCCAGATCTGATCGAGCTGTTCGCTGCTCTCATCAACCTGAGCCGCGACGCGTGCGCGTAACTGCCAGTTCAGCTGGGGACACCAGAACACCAACACAGCCTCAGGATTGCGCTTTAACTGCACCACCTTCGGGCTGCGCCGATCACTGAAAACCCTGAGCGATTGCGTGACCGGGTCGGCAGCGCGCAGGACAACCGTACGCGCATCCGGCACCCCCTCTGCATCAGTCGTTGCCAGTACCGGCGTGCGCCAGCGGTGATCGCGCCTGACAACCGCGTGTTGCAGCGCGTTCCAGATCTCGCGACTAAGCGTGGTGGAATCATCGGGTGCCGTCATCGTATCCATTTCCGCTCTGTTCAGGCGCCAGTGAGCCATGCGCCGTCTGACCAATCTGTTCGGGCACGCGACGCGCAATGGCGGTATTTACGTCACTTCAGGAGAAATCGGATTTCTGATCAGCTCCGGCTGCGAGCGCACAGATCGTGCGCCGCGCTGTCCATCGGCTGTCAGCACCCAAGCGCTTCATAACAGCATACACGGCGCCGGACAGCCTGGTTACAGCATGACTGCGGGATCAATCGAGATGGGGATGTGGCACGCGGGACAACCGCACGGGTTCAGAAACGAAAAAATCGCCGCGTGGCGATTTTATGACTTCTGATCTAGATGGTCGGGACGGCAGGATTTGAACCTGCGACCCCCTGCACCCCATGCAATAATTTGAGCGTTTCAGGCCGTTGTTAGCGTCTCAAAAAATCCCACAAAAACGTCCTCAAAGCCCCGTAGCTACTCGATTTAAAGCACTTTTAGGTTCTATAGTGTCTCAGACCATTTCAGCGCATCGGTTTCCGGACAGTTTCCGGACAAGCTGACGCTTTAACCAAAGAGACACCCATGAGCACGCCCACCAAGCTGAAAATCCCTGCCGAGCGAGCGGACACGTTCTGCAAGGAGATCGAACCCACCGGCAAGACGGAACGCTACCCCGATAGCAAAGCTGCCGGACTGCGCCTGAGAGTAACTCCGCAGGGTGCCAAAAGCTGGGTACTCGATTACAAGGTCAAAACAGCACCGGTGCCAATCAAACGCAAAGGCGACAACTACACCAGCCGCACCATGAGCCTGGGGCCATTCAATCACGGACGCACAGCCCCGGCTGGCGCTCTGACCGCCAAACAGGCCCGCGACCTGGCAGCGGATATCAAGGCCAAGGTTAAGCGCGGTGAAGATCCCGCCGCCGACAAGCGCCGCACTGAGCTCGAACGTATTGCCAAAGAAGCCGCGCGCAAAAGGGTCCGGGACGTCTTCGAAGAATGGCACGCCGACGATATCAGTAAACGCAAGGACGGGGGCGCGGAGGTGCGCCGGATGATGACAAAGGACGTGCTCCCCATTATCGGCGACCTGAGCATCGATGAGGTCCGCAAGCTACATATCAGCACGATCAACAGCGCCGTTAAAAAGCGCGGCTCCCGTATTGCCAATGTTGTATTCAGCCTGATGCGACAGCTGTTCAGCTACGCCATAGAGCGCGATTACATCGAGCAGAATCCCACGTCGGGCATCAAGAAGTCCAAGGTGGGCAGCTCCGGCGAGATCCGCGAGCGGGTACTGAGCCACAAGGAGATCCGGGAACTGTTCGCGAGGCTGCCGGAGAGCGGCCTTATCGGTATCAACTAACTGGCACTGCCCATCCAGTTCGCCACCTGCTGCCGCATAGGGGAGCTGCTGCAAGCCAAGTGGTCCCATATCGACCGGCAAGCGCGGGTCTGGACGATCCCAGCCGGTAGCAGCAAGAATGCCCGCGCTCATAGGATCCACCTGTCCGAATTTACCTTGACCTACCTGGACGCCCTCAGGGAGCTATCAGGCCACTCTGAATGGCTGTTTCCGGCCAGCCGTACCGATGGGCACCTGGACACTAAAACGCTGACTAAGCAGATTGCAGACCGCCAGCGGGCACCTGATCAGATTATCGGGGGCCGAACCATCCGCCACGCGCAAGCCTTGCTACTCACCAGCGACTTGGGCGAGCAGTGGCGCCCTCATGATCTTCGCCGCACCGGGGCCACCCTGATGACCGAGCTGGGCGTACTGCCGGAAGTCGCCGAGCGCTGCCTGAACCACACCGAGCAGAACCGCATCAAGCGTACCTATCAGCAGTACAACTACTGGCCGCAGATGGTAGATGCCTGGGATCGACTGGGAGAGAGGCTGGCACTGTTTGCCAACCCAGACGCAGATAACGTCATACCTTTGACCAGCACCAGCAGAGCATAGCCCCCCTCCGGCTTACACTGGGCGGCCAATCACAAGGACAGCGGGTGACATATGGCCAGAACGATGATCGATCACGCCTGTGAACGTTGCGGCAAAATCCGCAAGGTCAGTCCGGACAAGATCGCTAAGGGCTTACAGCGACTTTGCCGCAAATGCCAGGGACCAACGGCTGCGAACAAGCGGCGCGCAGCCATGCTCAAGCGAGGCGGTCCCAAACACGTCACCTACGGCTTTTGCCTTGAGTGCCGGGCCACCTACGAAATGCGCCCTATCGATGATGACGGTTACTGTGGAGCCCCTTGCCGCATGGCAGCCGCTCACCGAGGACACAGCGCCAGCGAAACCGCCAGATGGTTGTTAAGTCAGAAGTGGGCACCGAGCCACTAGCCCTATTTCATGCTATCTTTAACTTATATAAACTTATGTCTTATCAGATCGGGTGGAAGCCCAAAGCCGTTAAACAGGCCAGCAAGTTACCAAAACAGGACCGCGCCCGTATCGTCAGCAAGGTTTCTGAGCTGGCGCACTGGCCGGGCTGTATGCAAAGCAGCGATATCAAACCGCTGAAGAACCACGCCCACCAGTACCGGCTGAGAGTCGGCAACTACCGCGTGCTGTTCGATATCGAATCCGGGCTCAAGATCGTCTCTGTTGAGGAGGTAAAAAAACGCGATGAACGCACCTATTGATTACCGCATAAACGAGATCGACGGGCGCCGCTATGCGGTACTGCCGCTGGAGCAGTTCACGGCGCTGGTTGAGCAGGCTGGCGAAGCGGATGCGCTGACTCTGCCGCATGAGGTAGTCAGCCGCTATCTGACCGAAGATGTGCCTCTGATCCGCGCCTGGCGGGAGTACCTGTCTGTCAGTCAGCAGGAACTGGCAAACCGCCTGAGCGTGTCACAGTCCCAGATCGCCCAGTGGGAGCGTCCGGAAGCCCAACCACGCCACGCCACCCTGAAAAAGATTGCTGGCGCCCTGGGTATTCATGTTCGACAGCTGAGTTTGCAGGAATGATTGAACGCCGCTTTTACAGCATTGAAGAAGCCGCCGAACACCTGGGCATTTCTGTAGCTGACCTCCAACATGGCATTGTGACCGCGCAGGTTAAAGCGCAGACACTGGCGCGGAACTTTCACGTCAATGGAGAAGAAGTCGATACCAGCGCTAAAGGACGACTGTATATAGCCGTCAGCGCCAGCGAAGCCGCAGCTATTCTTGCTGGCGATAATACGGCACCTTTCGAGTCCAAAGGTTGGTCAAAGCAAGCCGTACAAGAGCTGGCCTCTGCGTTGAACAAGACGGAAGAAGAAATCGCGTTTTCAGAACAATACTCGCGCCACATTGGACGTATTACCCGCTACGGCTACCCCGGTGAGCCCCTGATTATTAGCGCTGAAGAAGTCGCGCGGCTAGAACAGCAGAAGCGAGAAAATACTGAGCAAGAAGTAGCATCAAAAACCAATAAAAAACTACATCTGTCAGAGAAAGCCAGCTTGCTAAAGATCGTTAGAGCGCTGGCACTGGAAGCAGGGCTTGAGCTAGAGCGACCTGACAAATGCGAAAGCATAATCCAGCAAATCGCCGCATCCCATGGAGTCACGATTCCCACAGGTAAGGGGACGATCAGCAAACAGATAAAGGCGCTCGCCGATATTGATTAACCCTAAGAAAATTCCTTAGGGAACCTCCCAACCCTAAGTAGGGCCACTCCCACTGCCAAACACTGATAGTGCTCCTGAAACCACTTGGCTATTCAGGAGACAGAAATGCCAAACGACAAAATCCACCGCCCGGAGAGCGCTGCCGGGTTTATTGGAGTCAGCCGGGCCACGCTTTACCGGCTTGATAAAGAAGATCCCGCCTTCCCTAAAAAGATTCGCCTGTCGGCGCGCTGTGTCGGCTACAGAGAGTCCGATCTAAGAATCTGGCTGGAATCACGGGAGGTGGCGGTATGAGAAGCGCAGTAGCCCCCACCACAGGGGCCACCACGGCACTGAGCAAACCAATCCTATCACCCTGCCTTGTCGGCCTGCCACCGGAAAGCGCCGTGCTCGCCCTCCACCTGGCACGCTTGGCAGACACCTGGTTAGCTGAACTGTTGGCGCACTTTCGAGGGGGGCTCGCCGGATGACCACTCGCACCCAACCACTCAAGCGCCATGTTTTGCTTCGCATACTGCTGGAGCGCGGACGTGCCGGTATCAACAAGTTTGAGGCCCTGGAGCTGTACGGGGAAACCGCTTTGCCAACCGCGATATCAGAACTGGGCCTTCTCGATGGGATGATTATCGATCGCCAGACCGAGCCGCATACCCGGTGGAACGGCCAGAAAACCCACTTCACACGATACTGGCTATCAGCAGACAGCTATTCAGCTGCTGCCACCCTTTTGAGCCAATACGAGCGAGAGGACTAAGCCATGAAATGTGAACAGTATTCAGACCTGAGCAACTACTTTGCTGCCATGATGGAGCGACTCCCGCCAGAGTCATTTGCCAGGCTACACGACCCCAGTGAGGCTAAGGACAGTTGCCTGCGAGTTATGGTCATTTCTGGTGTACGGGAAGGTAGAAAGGATGGCGTATCCTGTTGATTGATCACGCCAGATCAACAACCAACAGAAGGTGATACGCCATGGCCAAGTCTACCCTGAAGACTCTTCCACAACCAGAAAAA
>JAUWAC010000011.1 GCA_030602245.1 Marinobacterium sp. | reverse complement strand
AGCGGTCAAGGCTGTGCTGCCCCAGGCCCGTATCGTGGTCGATAAGTTCCATGTGGTGCGCATGGCCAACGATGCCCTAGAGAGAGTGCGCAAGGGCCTCAGAAAGGAGCTGAAACCGTCCCAGAGCCGGACTCTCAAGGGAGACCGGAAAATCCTGCTGAAACGCGCTCACGAAGTCTCAGACCGGGAGCGCCTCATCATGGAGACCTGGACAGGCGCGTTCCCGCAACTGCTGGCCGCCTACGAGCACAAGGAGCGCTTCTACGGCATCTGGGACGCCACCACACGGCTCCAGGCAGAAGCCGCCCTGGACGAGTGGATAGCCACCATCCCGAAGGGCCAAAAGGAAGTCTGGAGCGATCTGGTCAGGGCAGTGGGAAACTGGCGCGAAGAGACCATGACCTACTTCGAGACGGACATGCCCGTCACCAACGCTTACACGGAGTCCATCAACCGACTGGCCAAGGACAAGAACCGTGAAGGGCGCGGTTACTCCTTCGAGGTGATGCGGGCACGAATGCTCTACACCACGAAGCACAAGAAGAAGGCACCGACTGCGAAGGTCTCTCCTTTCTACAAGAAAACCATCGGTTACGGACTGCCGGACTTCGCAGAGGAACTCAACTACGGAGTCGATCTATCAACCATCTGATAATGGTATCAGGTTGGTGGGGTAAAGGTGCCCCATCAACCATTAAATCCGTATACCCGCAAAATCGTCTGCGCGTTCTCCAGATCCTGCTGCGGATCACCACTGCTGACCGGGGCCTGAATACTGACTTCGCCGCCTACCGCGTACAGCTGACCGTCCGGCCCGCGTTGGTAGGTGTAGCTTGCAGCACCGGCAAGGGTACCGCCGGCGGCCTGATGTGCCTGCTCATGGGCACGGACCTCCTGATCACGGGCGCTGAGACGGCTCACCAGCTGCTGATTCTCCGCATCCCGCAGGCGCTGCTCGACATCAGACGTGCGCGCGCTGTCCCCGACACGCTGCTCCGGGCGCAGATCAGTGGAAGCATCGTTACGAGAGGCAGTCGTCGCCGGCTGAGTTGCCGTGCTGTCCACAGCAGCTGCCGCCGCAGTGTTGCGCTGCGCGCGGCTGTCAGCGGCGTTGCCCGCGCTGCTGGCGGGCTCGCTGTTGGTGAAGGCACTGTAGGTACTGGAGATCGCCGTAATCATCTTGATCTACCGCGACAATGATTAAGTCGGCCGACGCGCTCAGGCACGCGTGTCGATGTTGAGGCCGAGCGCTTCGGTCGCTTCCTGAACCACCTGCGTACTGGCGCCTGCGGCGGTCTGATCGACAGCGGCCTCACGCAGTGTCGGGTTCACGTCACGGCCCGATGCCTGTTCCGGCTCCTGGGGCTGGCCACTGCCCTGTACATCGCTGGCAGCACGCTGCACCCCGTCGAGGCTGCGATTAGTGGCATAAAGCGCCGCGCTCTGGGATGTAATGCCGTTGATATTCATACCTGCACCTGTCAGGAACACTTGAGTTGGCTCACCCGCCCGCAGCACCTGGGTGCCCGCCGGCGGACTGTTTCGTCACCAGTATAGTATTTTTGGTTTCAGTGTTCACTTTTTGTTCACCCGAATGCTGCCGGTATGAACAACGGGTCAGGCATCCGGCCGCGCTCAGGTCTGCTCGGCAGTCGGTGCGGACAGCGCTGCCAGATCGAGGCAATCGGCCACGGCACCCGGCGTACAGGCTTCAAGCCAGGGCACAACCCCCAGCAACGGCGCGCACAGCGAGGCACGAATGGTATCGATATTCTCCTGCAACACGCTCATCTCCGGGTCGACCACGTTCGCGACCCAGCCGGCCAGGCGCAGGCCGTCGCGGGCGATCGCTTCCGCCGTCAGCAGCGCATGGCTGATACAGCCCAGTTTCATGCCGACCACCAGAATGACCGGCACCTCGAGCAATTTCGGCAGACGCGCCAGGTTCTCGCTCGGATTCAGCGGTACGCGCCAGCCACCGGCGCCTTCGATCAGGACGAAATCGGCGGGCTGCATCAGGCTGCCACGACAGAACGCCGCCAGACGATCGGCACTGAGACGGCGATTTTCCCGCAGTGCGGCGATGTGCGGTGCCATCGGCTCAGCCAGCGCCACCGGGTTGACCTGCTCATAGGTCAGTTTGACGCTGGCCGCCTGCTGCAACTGCAACGCATCGCGGTTACGAAGCCCATCGGCGGTCTCTTCACAGCCTGCCGCCAGCGGCTTCAGGCCGATGGTGCGCAGGCCGTCGCGATTGGCGCGCTCCAGGAGACCGGCACTGACCACGGTTTTGCCGGCATCGGTATCGGTGCCGGTGACAAAATAGATCTGCTTCACGCTGATGTCCTGATCCAGTCCAGATAGTAAATTTCATAACTGGCCGGCAGTCGGCCGTTGCTCAGCCGCTGCTCGTCGTAGGCCCGCGCCAGTATACGCAGCCGAGCCGGCCCCGACAGCCCCTGCCGGCGCCGTGGATTGACGTTATGCGCCCCCAGCGCCTTGAGCTCGTGCATCAGCTCGCCCAGACGCTCGTACTCGAGCACTCTCAGCTCCGTCTGCTGCCAGCACGGTCGCAGCGCATCGGCCGCCGCTTCGAGCTGCACCAATGGCAGAAACTCGTTGACGTGGCGATCGTCGTCGACCGCCGCCCAGGCCCGGCGCAACTCACTCAGCGTGGCCGGCCCCAGCGTGGCAAGCAGCGCCCGACCGCCCGGCTTGAGCACGCGGGCCAGCTCGGCGAACAGGCGCCGCGGCTGCTCACACCACTGAATCGCAAGACTGGAGAAGATCAGGTCGACACTGGCATCGGCCAGCGGCAGCGCCTCGGCATCGCCGCAGATATGGTGATGACTCTCAAGGCGGTGCCGGCCGCGTGCATAGGCCAGCATCCCCTCCGCGAGATCGAGACTGAACAGCTGCGCCTGTGGATAACGTGCGCGCAGCAGCGGTGTCGCATAGCCGGTACCGCTGCCCAGATCGAGCACCACCTCCGGCGTCATCACCGGCAGCTGATTAATCAGCTGATCGGCCACCGCACGCTGCAACGCCGCGACACTGTCATAGGTCGCCGCCGCACGGCTGAACGACTGTGCCACCAACCGTTTATCGCGGACCTGCGCATTCACGACGCAGCCACTCCGCTGGTGAGCGCCAGCTGTTCGAGATCCGCCAGAAAACGGGTCGAATCGGTCAAAAAGGGCAGATGCGCGGCAGCCTCGTAATGACAGACCCGCAGCGTGGGACAGAGCGCTGTCAATCCTTCGGCCACCGCCGCTGGCACCAGCGGATCCTGCGCGCCAAGCAGCGCCGTCACCGGCTGCGACAATGCCGCCAGCGCCGCTCGCAGATCCTCTCCCAGCAGTTCAAGGGTCGCACTAAGACCTTTCTCAGTGGCCGCACTGTCGGCGATCACCTGCTTGAGCAGACGCAGCTCGGCCCGGGCGCCGGCACTGCCCTGCGTCTGCAGCGAAGCAAATCGGTTCAGCGTGCGGCGGCTGTCGTCTGCCACCCCTTGGGCAAAAGCGGCAAACGTCTCCGGCGCCATCGCGCAGGGCCAGTTGTCGCGCTGCACAAAACAGGGCGTTGCCGCCACCAGCATCAGACCGCTGACGCGCGCCGGCGCCCGGGCAGCGGCGGCAAGCGCCAGGGTGCCCCCCAGCGACCAGCCGACCCAGAGCGCACGTTCTGGCGCAGCGTCGAGCAGCGCCGCTGTCATCGACTCGATATCGGTGGTTGCCAGCGCCGCCGAGCGGCCCAGTCCGGGCAGGTCGATCAGCGTCAGTCGATAGCGGGCCTCGAGCGCGGGTAACAGCGGCTGCCAGATCGCACTGGACAGCCCCCAGCCGTGCAGCAGCACCAGTTCCGGTCCCCTTGTGCCCCGGCGTTCCTGATACAGCTTCATCCGCGTCCACCCCGACTCTGTTCCAGCGCACCCAACAGACGATCGACCTGTGCCTCCGTGTGCTCGGCGCTCAGCGTGACACGCAAACGGGCACTGCCGGCCGGTACCGTCGGCGGTCGAATCGCGCTGACGAAGATGCCGTGCGCTTCCAGCGCTTCACTCAGGCGCAGCGCCTCATCGGCAGCGCCGACCAGAATCGGCTGAATCGGCGTCGGCGAGTCGATCAGTTCGAAGCCCAGTGCCTGCGCCCCGTCCCGGAAGCGCGCAATCAGCCCCTGCAAGCGCTCGCGGCGCCAGCCCTCGTCGCGCAGCAGCCGCAGGCTGGTCAGTGTTGCCCAGGCGACCGCCGGCGGCATGCTGGTGGTGTAGATATAGGGACGGGCAAACTGAATCAGGGTTTCGATCAGCGTTTCACTGCCGGCGACGAATGCACCCGCGGTACCGAACGCCTTGCCGAGCGTGCCAATCAGCACCGGCAGCGCGTCAGTATCGAGTCCGAAGTGTTCGGCACAGCCGCCGCCCTGCGCACCGAGGCAGCCAAAGCCGTGTGCATCATCAACCATCAGCCAGGCGCCGGCGGCCTGACAGGTCTGCGCCAGCGCCGGCAGATCGGCAACATCGCCATCCATGCTGAACACGCCATCGGTCACGACCAGCTTGCGCCGGGCCTCGGTTTGCGCCAGCCGCCGGGCGAGATTGTCCACATCGTTGTGCAGATAACGCTGGAAACGCGCGCCGCTGAGCAGACCGCCGTCGAGCAGCGAGGCGTGGTTCAGACGGTCCTGAAACACCGCATCCTGCTTGTCGAGCAATGCGTTGATGACCCCGAGGTTGGCCATATAACCGGTCGAAAACAGCAGAGCCCGTGGCCGTCCCGTGAATTCGGCCAACGCCTCCTCCAGCTGGTGATGCGCACTGGAGTGGCCAAGCACCAGATGCGACGCCCCGCCCCCCACGCCGAAGCGTTCGGCGCCTTCGATCAGCGCCTGCCTGACCGCCGGATGGTTGGCCAGGCCCAGATAATCATTGGCGCAGAATGCCAAACAGCGCCTGCCGTCGACGATCACCTCCGGCCCCTGAGCCGACTCCAGCAGGCGGCGCCGGCGGTAGAGGTGTGCGTCGCGGCGCTCAGCCAGCGCCGCGTCGAGCTGCGCGAATCCCATCAGTGCGCCGCATCGTAGAACAGGGCATCGTCCTGCTGCGCCTGCAAGCGGTTTGCGATCGCCTGCGCCTGCTCTTCATCGGACGGTTCGATGCGCTGCTCCGGATTGATCCCCAGCCGCTTGAACAGCTGCAGGTCACGGTGTGTTTCCGGGTTCGGCGTGGTCAGCAGGCACTCACCGTAGAAGATGGAATTGGCGCCGGCGAAAAACGCCATCGCCTGCAGTTCGTCCGACATCTGCTCGCGTCCGGCGGAGAGGCGAACATGGGATGTCGGCATCAGGATACGGGCCACGGCGATATTGCGGATAAACTCGAGCGGATCCAGATTGTCGACATTTTCCAGCGGCGTGCCTTCCACTTTGACCAGCATGTTGATCGGGACCGACTCCGGCTGCTGTGGCAGGTTGGCCAGCTGCAGCAGCAGGCCGATCCGATCGCGGGCGGTTTCACCCATGCCGAGAATGCCGCCGCTGCAGATTTTCATGCCCGCATCGCGCACATGGGCGAGGGTATCGAGGCGATCCTGATAGGTACGCGTGGTAATGATTTTGTCGTAGAACTCCGGCGACGTATCCAGATTGTGGTTGTAGTAATCGAGCCCCGCCTCGGCCAGCTGCTGCGCGTGCTCCTCCTTCAGCATGCCGAGCGTCATGCAGGTTTCCAGCCCCAGCGCCTTGACCCCTTTCACCATCTCCAGCACGTAGGGCATGTCGCGATCGGTGGGGTGCTTCCAGGCCGCGCCCATACAGAAGCGGGTAGAACCGGCCGCTTTCGCCTGCCGCGCCTTGGCCAGCACCGCCTCGACCTCCATCAGACGTTGCTTCTCAAGCCCGGTGTCATAGTGGGCGCTCTGCGGACAATACTTGCAGTCTTCCGGACAGGCGCCGGTCTTGATCGACAGCAGCGTGCTGACCTGCACCTGATTCGGATCGAAATGCTGACGATGCACACTGTGGGCGCGGAACAGAAGGTCATTGAACGGCAGTTCGAACAGCGCCCGGACCTCGTCTTCGGTCCAGTCATGACGTACATCGGCGGTGGTTTGCATTGCGCGCGGCTCCCCTTCAGCATAACGATCGAGCTGACGGGGCGACCGCCAGCGGCATTGGATGCCCATCTTAATCTGACAGAGGGGGCTGTCAACTTATGAAAAACCTAATAGTCAACCATAGATCATTTATTAAACAATTTTGTTCATTGTGCCGACGCGCCCCGGCCATGGCCAACGGTCTGTGCGAAGGCTGCCACGGCGATCTGCCCTGGCTCATCGGCGCCTGCCCACGCTGCGCCGAGCCACTGACCGGTACCCGTGATACCCTGTGTGCGCACTGCCAGCAGGATCCGCCACCGTTCGAGCGAACCCTCGCCGCGTTCAGCTACGAATTTCCGCTCAATCAATTACTGCCGGGAATCAAATACCACCGCCGCCCGGCCGCGCTGGGCTGGCTCAGTCGCACGTTCGCCACCTGGCTGGCCGACCGCATCGATCCGGCACCCCAGCTGTTGATCCCGGTCCCACAGCACCCGTTGAAAGAACTCCGACGCGGCTTCAATCAGGCCGCACTGATCGCCAATGAACTCTCGCACGCACTGCGGATTCCCTGCTCCGATACCTGCGTGCGCAAACGGCGCGTAACGACCCAGCAGGCGGAGCTGAGCCGCGTTGAACGTCAGGCCAACCTGCGCGGCAGCTTCAATGTGCGTCGCGCGCTGCCGCCCCATGTCGCCGTGGTCGACGACGTTATGACCACCGGCAGTACCGCACGCGAACTCAGCCACGCCCTGCGCGAGTGCGGCGCGACCCGTATCGATATCTGGGTGCTGGCACGCACGCCCGACGCGCACTGAGTCGCTTTGTTGCAGCGCCAGATGCAGCGCGGCACGCCGTTGGGTAGACTCTGAGCCACCGGCGCCGCCGGCAAGGTCCACTCGGAGCGATGGAAGCACACATGACCCTGGAAATGTTCGGCCAGCTGATCGGCGGGATCGGCCTGTTTCTGCTCGGTATGCAGCTGATGACCACCGGCCTCAAACAGGCGGCGGGACGCTCGTTGAAACAGGCGCTGCAGGCCGCGACACGTTCCAAGCTGCGCGGCCTGCTGTCCGGTACGCTGATTACCGCCGCCGTGCAATCCTCCAGCGCCGTCACGGTCGCCACCCTCGGCTTCGTCAATGCCGGCCTGCTGACCCTCGGGCAGTCGATCGCGGTGATCTACGGCTGCAACATCGGCACCACGATGACCGGCTGGCTGGTGGCACTGATCGGTTTCAAGATCAAGATCAGCGCCTTCGCGTTGCCGATGATCGGCGCCGGCATGGTCATGCGCATCGTCAACAAGAACGGACGTCTGAGCCACATCGGCACGGCCGTGGCCGGTTTTGGGCTGTTCTTTATCGGCCTCGACTTTCTGCGCGCCAGCTTCGATGGCCTCTCGAGTCAGGTGCCGCTCGACAGCATCGGCCATGGGCCGCTGGCATTGAGCCTGTTTGTCGTCGCCGGCATTCTGATGACCTTCCTGATGCAGGCATCGGCCGCGGTGATGGCGATCGCGCTGTCGCTGGTACACACCGGCTCGATCACGCTGTCGGCAGCGGCGGCCCTGGTGATCGGCGCCAACGTCGGCACCACGACGACGGCCCTGATGGCGGCCATCGGCGCCACCCCGAGCGCCAAGCGCATCTCCGCCGCCCATGTCCTGTTCAACCTGCTCACCGGTGCGGTGGGGCTGCTGTTCCTGATGCTGCTGGCCGGCTGGCTCGACCGCCTCGACCCGGAGCGCTTCGATCTGGTGGCGCTGCTGGCGCTCTACCACACCCTGTTCAACCTGACCGGCGTAGCGATGATCTGGCCGCTGACCGAGCGCATGGAGGCCTTCCTGCTGCAGCGATTCAGGAGTCTGGAAGAGGATGAGGCCCAGCCGCGCTATCTCGACAACAACATCCTCGCCACCCCGTCGCTGGCCATCGAAGCGATGAACCGCGAGCTGGCCCGCGTCAGCCGCCACTGCGCACGCATGGCGCGCGAAGCGATCAGTGCCGAGGCGACCGATCAGGCCCGGCTCGAGGCGCAGGCACAGGGCATCTACCAGCTGGTGGGGCGCATCAGCGAGTTCAATCAGGAACTGGCACGCCAGAACCTCAGCGTCGAGATCAGTGACACCCTGCCGATTTCGTTGCGCGTGGCGCGTTACCTCAGCGAAATCGCGCGGCTGTCGGCGCGGCTGCCGGAGTACTACCCGCTGTTTGATCGCATCCAGGACGAAGGACTGCGCCACCGCCTGTTCGAGTTTCAACAAACGCTGATCCGCCTGATCGACCTCACCGAAGTGGGCGAGGACAGCAACACCCAGGGCTACGAGAGCCACCGTCTGATGCACGAGGTGCACGGCCTCTACCAGACCCTGAAATCCCGGCTGCTGGAGCAGACGGTGGGGGCGCGCCTCAGTGCCGAGGAAAGCATGCAGCTGCTCGATGCCCTGAGCCACCTGCAGCGCCTCGCCGAGCAGGCGGAGAAAGCCTCCAGCCACTGGAGCAGCACGCTGCCGATCCAGCACCGCAGTCCGTTATCCGAGGAGCCTCAGCACGGATGATTACCGATCCTCTGTTTTACCTTGCCGCCATCCCCGCCATTCTGATCGTCGGTATCTCCAAAGGCGGCTTCGGCGGCGGCCTTGGCCTGCTCGCGGTGCCGCTGATGTCGCTGGTGGTCAGTCCCGCGCAGGCCGCGGCGATCATGCTGCCGATTCTGTGCCTGATGGATCTGGTCGGGCTGTGGAGCTTTCGCGGTCACGGCGATCGCAACCTGATCCGGGTTTTGATCCCGGCAGCACTGGTCGGCATCATCATCGGCGCGCTGTCGTTCCGTTACCTCAGTGACCAGCATCTGAAATTCATCGTCGGCGGCATCGCCGTGCTGTTTACGCTGAACTACTGGCTGCGCCCGACCCGGCGCGAACCGCGCCAGCCCAGCATAGGACGCGGCAGCTTCTGGGGCGTCGTCACCGGTTTTACCAGCTTCAGCGTGCATGCCGGCGGGCCACCACTGAACATCTACCTGCTGCCACTGCGGCTGGACAAGAGCGTGTACATCGGCACCACCATCATCATGTTTGCCGCTATCAACTACCTGAAACTGATTCCCTACGCGGTACTGGGCCAGTTCACCAGTGACAACCTTGCCACCGCCGCGGTGCTCGCCCTGCTGGCGCCGGTGGGCGTGCGAATGGGATACTGGATGCACCACCGCATCAGCGAGGTCTGGTTCTATCGCATCTGCTTCGTGCTGCTGTTCCTGACCGGCAGCAAGCTTTTGTATGATGCCGCCTTCGCTTGACAGAACAGAACGAGTCTGCCCGTGAACGAAACCCGTTATCCGATGCAGCCGATCGGGGTTATCCACAGCGCCTTCGACGAAAAGTTCGGTATTCCGCGCCAGCCCGGTCTGACCGATTCACTGCGTGCCACCATCGAACTTCACGCCCCCTACGGCAGTGCCGAGGCGGTGCGCGGACTGGAGCAGGCGAGTCATATCTGGCTGATTTTCCTGTTCAGCGCCACGGCGGCACAGGGCTGGAAACCGACGGTGCGCCCGCCACGTCTGGGCGGCAACAAGCGCCTTGGCGTGTTCGCCTCACGCTCACCGTTCCGCCCCAACCCGATCGGCCTGTCGCCGGTCCGCCTGCTCGGTATCCGCAGCGAGCAGGGACGTGTGCTGCTCGATGTCAGCGGGGCCGATCTGCTCGATGGCACCCCGATTCTCGATATCAAGCCCTATCTGCCCTATGCCGATGCCATTGCCGATGCTCACTTCGGCCTCGCCGAACAGATCGAAACCCTCGATCTGCCAGTGCACTGGGAGGCGCAGGCGCAGGCCGCCGTGACGCGCTACGGCACGCAGCTGAACGAGCCCCTGCAGGCACAGATCGAGGAGGTGCTGCGCTGCGACCCGCGCCCGGCCTACCAGCGCGATCCGCAGCGTATCTACGGCATTTCGCTGCACCGGCTGAACGTGCGCTTTCGCATTGGCACTACGGCGATCGAAGTACTGAGCCTGACCCCCGCGGCCGAGCCGGAATAACCGCGCCCGTGACCGGCGCTGAATTCGGCAGCCGAGACAAATCGCCGCACCCGCAAGGCTTGGTTTGACTGGCCGTCGCCGCTAACATATTAGATATATCTAATTTAA
Source organism: Marinobacterium sp. (assembly GCA_030602245.1). Lineage (GTDB taxonomy): Bacteria > Pseudomonadota > Gammaproteobacteria > Pseudomonadales > Balneatricaceae > Marinobacterium_D. The sequence goes on along the minus strand of JAUWAC010000011.1, from coordinate 80,680 downwards.
ATGGAGTCAGCCCATGCCTGCCCCCTCCGAAAGCCTCGCCCCAGCCCGGACCGAGCGCCTGAAACACCTGCCGATCGCCATCTTCTCGATGATCATGGGCAGTGTGGGCCTGACCCTGGCCTGGCAGCGCGCCAGCCAGGTACTGGGCGCCCCGGCGCTGGTCAGCCAGATCCTGGTCATCCTCAGTGCCTGTCTGATGCTGGCACTCACCGGCAGCTACCTGCTGAAGATCCTGCGCCACCCGGGCGCCGTGCTCGAGGAGTTCAATCACCCGATCAAGATCAGTTTCTTCCCCGCGTTCTCGATCAGCCTGCTGCTGTTCTCGATCGCGACACTCAGTGTCTCGACCCAGCTGTCACACCTGCTCTGGCTGATGGGGGCAGGCATGCATCTGCTGTTCACGCTGCATGTGATCACGCAGTGGATCCATCACACCCGGTTCCAGATTGCACACAGCACGCCGGCGTGGTTCATTCCGGTGGTGGGGAACATTCTGGTGCCGATCGCCGGTGTCGAGCACGGTTATGTTGAAGCGAGCTGGTTCTATTTCGCCATCGGGCTGGTCTACTGGATCATTCTGAAAACCCTGATCTTCAACCGCATCCTGTTTCACGATCCGCTGCCGGCGAAACTGCTGCCGACACTGTTCATTCTGATCGCACCGCCGGCGGTGGGCTTCATCGCCTGGCAGCAGCTCAACGGCGGCGTGTTCGATGCGTTCGCGCGCATCCTCTACTACGCGGCGCTGTTTCTGGTTCTGCTGCTGCTCACGCAGTGGCGCTACTTCGTGCGCCTGCCGTTCTTCATCTCCTGGTGGGCTTACACCTTCCCGCTGGCGGCCTTTTCGATCGCATCGCAGATCATGGCGAGTCGACTCGGCGGCCCGTTCTACACCGCCGCGGCCTGGGTTTCGCTGGCACTGGTCAGCGCGCTGGTGCTGATGCTGCTGATTCGCACCGCCCGGGCGGCACTGAGCGGCGCCCTGTTTACGCCGGACTGATCGGGTTGGGCACCTGCCTTCGTATGTCGCCTGTACGATGGCAGGAGCTCCCCCGATGACCCGCACGGCCCTTTACTGGCTGACCCACGATCTGCGCATTGATGACAATGCCGCGCTGCGCGCCGCGGCCGACGCTGACCGGCTGCTCTGCGTCTATTGCCTCGATCCCGACTGGTTTCGACCCACCCGCTTTCAGGCCAAACCGCTCGGCGAGCATCGTTGGCGCTTTCTGTGCGAAACCCTGACGGAACTGAACCGGGCACTGCAGCACTACGGGCAGCGCCTGCATGTGCTGTTTCAGGAGCCGGTCACGGCGCTTGGCAACCTGATCGAGCAGTACCGTGTCGATACCCTCATCTGCAGCCATGCGGTGGGGCTCGACGAGCGCCAGCAGCTGGAGCAACTGAAGGCGGAGCAACCGACCCTCGCCGTCATCGAGTGCTGGACCCACACCCTGTTCACGCCCGAGCATCTGCCCTTTGGCCGCGAGCATCTGCAGCACTACTTCAGCACGGCGCGACCGGCCTGCTACAAGGACACCCGCAACGCACTGGACGGAGACGGCGGCAGCGGTTTCAGCCCCTGGCTCGCCAATGGCGCACTGTCACCCCGACAACTGGTGGCGGCCCTGCGCGACTACGAACAGCAACGCGTGGCCAATGAGTCGACTTACTGGCTGTTCTTCGAGCTGCTGTGGCGCGAATATTTCCAGTGGTATGCGCTGAAGTACGGCGTCGGCCTGTTCCGCTTCCGCGGCATCAAGACCCACCCGCCGCTGACCAGCTTCTACGCCGGCCGCTACCGTCAGTGGATCGAGGGCACGACACCCTGGCCGATCGTCAACGCCTGCATGAAGCAGCTTGCCGCCACCGGCCTGATGAGCAACCGCGGTCGCCAGCTGGTCGCCAGCTGCCTGGTCAATGAACTCGGTATCGACTGGCGCTATGGCGCGGCCTGGTTCCAGCAGCAACTGATCGACCATGACGTGGCATCGAACTGGGGCAACTGGCAGTATCTGGCGGGCGTCGGTGCCGATCCCAGAGGCCAGCGCCACTTCGACCTCGACAAGCAGACTCGCCTTTACGATCCGCACGGCCACTTCATTCGCCACTGGCAGGGCGACACCGGCATCACCGTGCTGGACAGCGTCGACTGTGCCGACTAGCCGATCTGGCCCGGCGAGCAGCGTTAGGGAGCCGCGCATGTCAGACCACAGCGTACAGATGCGCCCGCCCCTGCAGATCGTCTGGTTCAAGCGCGACCTGCGGGTTGAGGACCATGCCCCGCTGGCCGCCGCCGTCGACTCAGGGCTGCCGACCCTGTTGCTCTATGTGGTCGAGCCGGAACAGCGGACCGACCCGCATCTGAGCCTGCGCCACTGGCGCTTCATCTGGCAGTCGCTGCTGGATATTGACGGCCGCCTCGAGCCGTTTGGGCATCACCTGCATGTCGTTGAAGGCCGCCTGCCGCAGCTGTTCGAGCAGCTGAGCCAGCGCTTCCGGATTCTGGCGCTGCACAGCCATGAGGAGATCGGTACCGAGAGCAGCTTCGCCCGGGACCGACAGGTGGCGCAGTGGTGCCGCACACGCGGTGTCAGCTGGCAGCAGCAGCCCTGCGGCGCCGTCATACGCGGCGCCCGCGACCGACACGATTGGGACCGTCACTGGCAACAGGTGATGCGTGCACCTCAGGCCACAGCAGATCTGTCGCGACTGCACAGCGTCGCTCTGCCCGGGTATCGGCGATTTATGCCGCCACCGGCGTGGCTCAGTACCGATAGTACGTTCCAGCCCGGCGGCGAGCGGGCCGCGCAGGCGGTGATGCACAGCTTCTTCACTGAACGTGGCCGCCACTACGCCGGCAGCCTCTCGAACCCCTCCCTGAGCCGCGACGCCTGCTCCCGGCTGTCGCCCTATCTGGCCTGGGGCAATCTGAGCCTGCGGCAGGTCTACCAGAGGTTGCTCAGCCACTGGCAGCAGCCCGGCTGGCGCCGCAGCCTCAGCGCCTTTGCCTCGCGTCTGCACTGGCACTGCCACTTCATGCAGAAGTTCGAGAGCGAGTGCGCGATGGAGTTTCGCCCGGTCAACCGCGCCTATACCCGCTTTCCCTACCGTCAGGATGCGCGCGTCCATGACGATCTGACCGCCTGGTACCAGGGGCGCACCGGCTATCCGCTGATCGATGCCTGCATGCGCTGTCTGCACCGCACCGGCTATATCAACTTCCGCATGCGCGCGATGCTGGTCAGCTTTCTGTGCCACCATCTGAATATCGACTGGCGCCTTGGCGTGCAGCCGCTGGCACGCCTGTTTCTCGATTACGAACCGGGCATCCACTACCCGCAGTTTCAGATGCAGGCCGGCGTCACCGGCACCCACACGATCCGTCTCTATAACCCGGTCAAACAGTCGCAGGAGCAGGATCCGGACGGCGACTTCATCCGCACATGGGTGCCGGAGCTGGCCGCGCTGCCGACGGCGCTGATCCACACCCCGTGGCAGCTGACACCGATGGAGGAACAGATGTACGCGCTGGTAATCGGGCGGGATTATCCGGCACCGCTCGTCGAACTCGACACTGCGGCCCGCGCCGCCCGCGAACGGCTCTGGCAGTGGCGCAAACGCGCCGATGTGAAACAGGAGGCGCAGCGCATTCTGGCCCGTCATGTGCGCCCGGATAACGGCCGTACAGGCAACCGCAGCAGGAGAGCGCAACGTGCGTAACAAACGCGATCTGCCACAGAAGGTATGTCCCGTGTGCCAACGCCCGTTCAGCTGGCGCCGCAAATGGGCGGCCTGCTGGGCGTCCGTGGTTTATTGCTCCGAGCGCTGCCGCCGCCAACGCCGATCGCTCTCATCCGAGAAGGAGACCGCGTGAGCCCCCAGCCCCGCCTGCGCCTGATCCTGGGCGATCAGCTCAACGCCGCCCACAGCTGGTTTCGGCAAACCGACGACCAGTGCCTCTACCTGATCGCCGAACTGAAGCAGGAGACCGGCTACGTCAAACACCATGTGCAGAAGATCTGCGCCTTCTTTGCTGCGATGCAGTCGTTTGCCACGGCGCTGCAACAGGCCGGCCACCGGGTGCTGTATCTGACGCTCGACGATACCGCCGACGCTGCCGATCTGCCCGCGCTGCTGCGCCGGATCATCGCCGAGCACGGCATCCGCCTGTTCGAATTCCAGCGCCCGGACGAATATCGCCTGCTCGAGCAGCTGCGTGCGTTCGCCGCCAGCCTCGATATCCCAGTGCGCGAGTGCGACAGCGAACATTTTCTGCTGCCGTTCGACGAGATCGGACGCCACTTCAAACCGGGCAAGGCGCACCGGATGGAGATGTTCTACCGCCGCATGCGCAAACGGTACGACCTGCTGATGGCGGATGGCGAACCGATCGGCGGCCAGTGGAACTTCGACCGCGACAACCGCGAGCCGCTGACACCGGAGGCGATCGCACAGCTGCCCGCCCCGCTCAGCTTCAGCAACGATGTCAGCGCCATTCTCGCGCGCCTTGAGCGACACGGCATCGAGCACTTCGGTCGGCCGATGCCCACCCTGCTGTGGCCGGTCACGCGCCGTCAGGCCCGCGACTTGCTGACGTTCTTCTGCGCCGAACTGTTGCCCCGGTTCGGCCGCTTTCAGGACGCGATGACCGCAGTCGGCGACGCCCGCTGGAGCCTGTATCACTCGCGCCTGTCGTTTGCGCTGAACAGCAAGATGCTGCACCCGAAGCAGGTGCTCGACACGGCGCTGAACGCCTGGCAGCAGGATCCGCAGCGCATCTCACTGGCCCAGATCGAGGGCTTCGTGCGCCAGATTCTGGGCTGGCGCGAGTTCGTGCGCGGCCTCTACTGGGCCAATATGCCGGGCTATGCGACCCGCAACGCGCTGGAGGCACAGCGCCCGCTACCTGCGTTCTTCTGGAGCGGGCAGACGCAGATGCGCTGCCTGCGCGAATCGCTGGGGCAATCGCTGGACTACGCCTACGCCCACCATATCCAGCGCCTGATGGTGATCGGCAACTTCGCCCTGCTGGCCGGGCTCGACCCGGACGCTGTGGATAACTGGTATCTCGGCGTCTACGTGGATGCGATCGAGTGGGTCGAGCTGCCCAACACCCGCGGCATGAGTCAGTTTGCCGATGGCGGCCTCGTGGCCAGCAAGCCCTATGCCGCCAGCGGCCAGTACATCGACCGCATGAGCGACTACTGCAACGGCTGTCGCTACCGTATCCGAGAGCGCAGCACCGAGCACGCCTGCCCGTTCAACAGCCTGTACTGGCACTTTCTGCAGCGCCATCGCGCCCGCTTCGAGTCCAATCCGCGCATGGCGCTGGTGTACAAAAACTGGGACCGACAAACAGAAGAAAGCCGCCGCGCGCTGCTGGCCCGCGCCGACTGGTGCCTGAACCACCTCGATCAGCTGTAGAGCCGTTAGCATCCCCCCGGCACGGCAGCCCGCCAACGGCTGTGTTAGACTCGGCTGCCCTGTAAACCCGTACCAGAAGACAGCAGGTGACCCCATGCCGATTTCCGCCGCACAGCTCGCCTTCGACCAGCAGCACATCTGGCACCCCTACTCGTCGATGATCAACCCGCCGCCGATGACGCCGGTGGAATCGGCCAGCGGCGTGCGCCTGACCCTCAGTGACGGGCGCGAGCTGATCGATGGCATGGCCTCCTGGTGGTCGGTGATCCACGGCTACAACCACCCCCGCCTGAACGCCGCGGCCCACGCTCAGATCGATCGCATGGCCCATGTCATGTTCGGCGGCATCACCCACGAACCGGCCATCGAGCTGGCCCGCAAGCTGGTGGCGATGACACCGGCCGGACTCGAGCGGGTGTTTCTGGCCGACTCCGGTTCGGTGTCGGTGGAAGTCGCCATGAAGATGGCGATTCAGTACTGGCACGCCCGCGGCAAGCCCGGCAAGCATCGGCTGGTGGCGCTGCGCAACGGCTATCACGGCGACACCTTCGGCGCCATGTCGGTGTGCGACCCGGTGACCGGCATGCATGAGCTGTTTGCCGGCGTACTGGCGCAGCAGCTGTTTGTTCCGCGCCCACAGACGCGCTTTGGTGAGGCGCTGATCGAAGGGGATCTGGACGCGCTGGAGCAGACCCTGGCCACCCACGGCGATGAGATCGCCGCGCTGATTCTGGAGCCGGTCGTACAGGGTGCCGGCGGCATGTACTTCTACTCGCCGCAGTGGCTCAAGGGCGCGCGCGCGCTCTGTGACCGCTACGAAGTGCTGTTGCTCGCCGACGAGATCGCCACCGGTTTCGGCCGCAGCGGCGAACTGTTCGCCTGCAACCATGCCGGTATCAGTCCCGATATTCTGTGTCTGGGCAAGGCGCTGACCGGGGGCTACATGACCCTGGCCGCCACGCTGACCACCGCCCACATCGGCGAGACCATCTCCAGTGGCGGTGCCGGCTGCTTCATGCACGGCCCCACCTTTATGGCCAACCCGCTGGCCTGTGCCATCGCCAACGAGAGCCTCGCGCTGCTGCAGGAGCGGGACTGGAAAGGCGACGTGAGCCGCATCGAGCGCCAACTGCGGACGCAGCTCGCGCCGGCGGCAGAGCTGGACGCCGTGGCCGAGGTGCGGGTTCTGGGTGCCATCGGCGTGGTCGAGCTGAAGCAGCCGGTAACGCTGGCGGAGATCCAGCCCCGCTTTGTCGATGCCGGCGTCTGGGTGCGCCCGTTCGGCAAGCTGGTGTACGTGATGCCGCCCTATGTGATGAGCGATACCGACCTGCACACCTTGTGCGCGGCGATCATCCGTGTGCTCGGCGAGCTGGCGCCGGCTGCCTGAGTACGACCGGGCTGCCAGAGACGGCGTTTTGCGCTAGGCTAAATGTCAGCAAAACCGCCTGATTTTTGGAGAGTTATCGCATGGCCCGTATCCGCATCGAGATGCCGGAAAACTACCTGTTCAGTACCGAAATCACGATCCGCATCAGCGACATCAACTACGGCGGCCACCTCGGCAATGATGCTGTGCTGTCGATTCTGCATGAGGCGCGGGTCCGGTTTCTGCAGCACTACCACTACACCGAAATGGACGTCGAGGGCGCCAGCCTGATCATGTCGGATAACGCCGTGGTCTATAAAGCGGAGGGGTTCTACGGCGACAGTATCCAGGTGGATGTCGCAGTGGGCGATTTCAACAAGTACGGCTGCGACATCTACTACCTGCTGACCAACAAGAAGACCGCGGTGGAGATGGCCCATGCCAAGACCGGCGTGGTGTTTTTCGATTACGGCGAGCGCAAGATCCGTCCGGTGCCGGAGGCGTTCCGCACCCGCATGCTGAAGGTCATGGCCGGCGAGTAGTTACTCGTCCGGCCCGTAGTCGTAGCCGTGGGCCAGGTTTTCAAAGCGCGTATACTTGCCGATAAACGCCAGACGCGTGGTGCCGATCGGACCGTTACGCTGTTTGCCGATGATGATCTCGGCCACGCCTTTGTCGGGACTGTCCTCGTTGTAGACCTCATCACGGTAGATGAACATGATAACGTCGGCGTCCTGCTCGATCGCACCCGATTCACGCAGATCCGAGTTGACCGGACGCTTGTTGGGCCGCTGCTCGAGTGAACGGTTCAGCTGCGACAGCGCCACCACCGGACACTCCATCTCCTTGGCCAGCGCCTTCAGTGAGCGCGAGATCTCGGAGATCTCCTGCGTTCGCCCCTCGCTCTTGCCGTTTTTCATCGACATCAGCTGCAGGTAGTCGACCATGATCAGGCCGATTTCGCCATGTTCGCGCACGATTCGGCGCGCCCGCGCACGCATTTCATTGGGGCTGATACCGGGCTGATCGTCGATATAGAGCGGCTTGTTCTTGAGCATGTTGACCGCTGTGGTCAGCTTCGGCCAGTCATCCTCCTGCAGCTGCCCGTTACGCACGCGGGTCTGGTCGATCCGCCCCAGCGACGACAGCATACGCGACACCAGCTGATCGGACGGCATCTCGAGACTGAACACCAGCACCGGCTTGTTGGTCGCCATCAACGCGTTCTCGACCAGGTTCATCGAGAAGGTGGTCTTACCCATCGAGGGACGCGCCGCGACGATGATCAGATCCGACTTCTGCAAACCGCCGGTACGCGCATCCAGATCATCGAAACCGGTGGTGATACCGGTCAGGGCATCGGCGTTATTGAACAGCGTATCGATACGATCCACGGCCCGTTTAAGCAGCGGATTGACCGGCTCCGGGCCACCCTGATTGGGACGGTTTTCAGCGATCTGGAAGATCTTCTGCTCCGCCTCGTTGAGAATCTCGTCGGATGCACGACCATCGGGATGATAGGCGCTGTCGGCGATCTCGTTGGCCACCGTGATCATCTGACGCAGCAGCGCGCGATCACGCACGATCTCGGAATAGGCGCGGATGTTGGAGGCACTGGGTGTATTGCGTGCCAACGACACCAGGTATTCAAGCCCGCCTGCCTTTTCCAGCTCGCCGATACGGTCCAGCTCCTCGGACAGCGTCACCACATCGATCGGACGTCCATCGTCGATCAGCTTCTGCATGGTACGGAAGATCGAGCGGTGATTGCCGCTGTAGAAATGCTGATCCAGCAACACCTCGGACACGGTATCCCAGGCGTTGTTATCCAGCATCAGGCCGCCCAGCACCGACTGCTCGGCCTCCATCGAGTGAGGCGGCAGCTTGGCGTTCTCAAGCGCTTCGTCGTTCAGTTCCGCGATATCCACAACGTGAGTTCCGGTTCGGTTGGATCGTTCGGTCGTGCAGACCGGGGGTCAGACAGTCTAATCGAGCGGCGCGCTCGACTGAAGGGGGTGCGGGGCCGCGCAGGGCACCTAAAACAGAAAAGCACCGCCTCCGTGAGGAGAGCGGTGCTTCCCTTACACCGTTACCGGCGCCCTAGCGCCGGCATTCAGCGCGAATTACTCAGCGACGACCGTCAGCTTCATGTTCGCGATGACTTCCGGGTGCAGCTGCAGAGCAACGTCGAACTCGCCGATGGTGCGGATCACACCAGCCGGCAGACGGACTTCGCTCTTTTCAACTTCGATACCGGCTTCGGTGATCGCTTCAGCGATGTCACGAGTACCGATAGAACCGAACAGCTTGCCTTCGTCGCCGGCTTTGGCAACGACGGAGATCTCCAGATCGTTCAGCTTTTCAGCGCGCGCCTGAGCAGCAGCCAGCTTCTCGGCTTCTGCCTTTTCCAGCTCTGCGCGACGCTCTTCGAAGCGTGCAATGTTGTCTTCAGTTGCCGGTACGGCTTTGCCCTGCGGGATCAGGTAGTTACGGCCGAAACCGCCCTTTACCGAAACCTTGTCGCCAAGCTGACCCAGCTTGCCGATGCTCTCGAGCAGAATTACTTCCATCTCGTAAACCTCATCTGTCTGCAGCCACCGGCTGCAGGTTTAATTCCTATCCGGTTGACGGGTCGTACCCGTCTCACCTCTACGCTGTTCATCTGCCGCAGCAGCGCCTTGGCGCCGTGCGGGGAGATCCGGCCGCAGCCGGAACAACCTTAGATGTCGTGGCTGTCGGTGTACGGCAGCAGAGCCACGTAACGCGCACGCTTGATGGCGGTGGCCAGCTGACGCTGGTAACGCGCTTTGGTACCGGTGATGCGGCTCGGGACGATCTTGCCGGTTTCGGTGATGTAGCTCTTCAGGGTGTCGAGATCCTTGTAATCGATCTCTTTCACGCCTTCAGCGGTGAAACGGCAGAACTTGCGACGACGGAAAAAACGTGCCATCTGAACTCTCCTTTAAATTACTCTGCGGCGGCTTCGGTTTTCTGCTCATCAGCAGGCTTTTCCTGCTTCTGATCAGCGCCACGCTCTTCACGACGCGGTTTACGCTCTTCACGCGCTTCCGCAGCCTTGATCGGAGAGGCTTCAGTGATCGCTTCCTTGCAACGGATAACCATGTTACGCAGCACGGCGTCGTTGTAACGGAACAGGTTGGAGAGCTCGTCCAGGACTTCCTGGGTGCACTCGATGTTCATCAGCACGTAGTGTGCCTTGTGAACATTGTTGATCGGGTAAGCCAGCTGGCGGCGGCCCCAGTCTTCCAGACGGTGAATCTGGCCGTTGTCACCTTCGATCAGCGCCTTGTAGCGCTCGATCATGGCAGGAACCTGCTCGCTCTGGTTCGGGTGAACCAGGAATACGATTTCGTAATGACGCATTATCGCTCCTTACGGGTTGATAGCCTTCGCATCAGACAGCGCGTGCCAGGGGCTCCGCCGGCCGACCGAAAGCAAGGAGTTGACAGACAAATTGTATGCCGATTTTTTTCGGACGCGAGATCATACCTGTTGTACGCCGGCTATACAAGCGCAAACACCGGCGCACCGCGGCTCAGTCGGCCTCGACGATCTCGAAGCTGTGGCTGATCTCGACACCGCCTTTCTCCAGCATCAGCGATGCGGAGCAGTACTGTTCGGCGGACAGCTTCACCGCGCGCTCGACCGCTGCGGGCTTGAGGTTGCGGCCGGTGACTACGAATTTCACATGGATCTTCGTAAACACCGAAGGCACGGCATCGGCGCGTTCTGCCTCGATCTGAGCGACGCAGTCGGTCACGTCCTGACGCGCCTTGCGCAGGATGCTCATCACATCCACGCTGGTGCAGCCGCCAAGGCCCGCCAGCAACAGCTCCATCGGACGCGGCCCCTGCTTGAGGTCGCGATCGATCATGACATCGAAACCGGAATCGGTGACCGCACGGAAGCGCTCATCGCCGTCCCAGTGTACGTTGACGTTCATCGTCATCGGTTTTCAGTTCCTTATTTGAACAGTTCGGCCAGCTTCTGGCCCGGTTCGGGCGCGCGCATGAACGCTTCCCCGACGAGAAAGGCGTTGACGCCGTGCGCCCGCATGGCGGCCACATCATCCGGCGTATGAATACCGCTTTCAGTGACCACGATGCGCCCCTGCGGAATCTGTTCCAGCAGGCGATAGGTGTGATCCAGCGACACCTCGAAGGTGTGCAGGTTGCGGTTATTGATACCGACCAGCGTGTTACCCAACGGCAGCGAGCGGGCCAGTTCCTCTTCGTTGTGCACCTCGATCAGCACATCCATGCCCAGCGCAGTCGCCAGCTCATTCAGCTCCTTGAGCTTGTCATCGGACAGCGCCGCGACGATCAGCAGAATGCAGTCGGCGCCGATCGCCCGCGCTTCGTACACCTGATAGGGCTCGACGATGAAATCCTTGCGGATCACCGGCAGCGAGCAGGCGGTGCGCGCCTCGATCAGGTAGTCATCGCTGCCCTGAAAAAAATCCACGTCGGTCAGCACCGACAGACAGGCGGCGCCGCCCTGCTCATAGGACCGCGCAATTTCAGCCGGATGGAACGGGTCGCGAATCACACCCTTGGACGGGCTTGCCTTCTTGACCTCGGCGATGACGGCAGAGCGCCCCCGCTCGAGCGCACCCTGCAGGCTGGCGACGAAACCACGCGGGTCGGTGGCGCTGCCACGCTGCGCCTCGATGCGCTCGCTGAGCTGGTCGATCGTCACACGCGCGCAGCGCGCCTGGATCTCTTCATACTTGCGCGCGATGATCCTGCGCAGCACGGTTGGTGTATCGGTCATCGGTCGTTGTTTCCCACTGTCAGATCCGGGCGGACTCTCAAAGCTGCTGACTGAATGCCGCCAGCTGTTCCATTTTCTCAAGCGCGGCACCGGAGCGGATCGCCGCCAGTGCTTTCGCCACCCCGGCCTTGTGGCTGTCGGCACCACCACCGAGGTAGATCGCGGCGCCGGCGTTCAGCGCGATCATTGACTCTGCCTTGGCGGCTTCCGGCGCAGCGGCACCGGTGAAGGCGGCACGGATCAGCTCCAGCGACTGCGCCGGGCTGTCGACCACAAGGCCGATCAGACTCTGGCTCTCGATCCCCAGCGCTTCCGGCGTCACCCGGTACTCATGGATCTCACCGTTCTTCAGCTCTGCCACGTGGGTATGCGTCGCCAGACTGATCTCATCGAGCCCGTCATCGGCATGTACCACCATGATGTGCTCGGCGCCGAGCTGCTGCATCACTTCGGCCATCGGCCGGCACAGCTTCTGCGTAAACACGCCGATCACCAGGCGCCGAGCGCCGGCCGGATTGGTCATCGGGCCCAGAATGTTGAACAGGGTACGGATGCCCAGTGCACGGCGCGCACCGATCGCGTGCTTCATCGCACCGTGGTAACCCGGCGCGAACATGAAACCAACACCGACCTCGTCGATGCAGCGCGCCACGGACTCGGCCCCCAGCGCCAGATTGATCCCCGCCTGCTCCAGCAGGTCGGCACTGCCGCTGCTCGACGAGACACCACGGTTGCCGTGCTTGGCGATATGCACGCCGCAGGCGGCGGCGACAAACGCACTGGCGGACGATACATTGAACAGGTTGGCGCCATCGCCACCGGTGCCTACGATATCGACCAGCGGACCGCTGCTGGCCTCGACCCGGGTGGCCAGCTCACGCATCACCTGCGCGGCGCCGGTAATCTCGTCGATCGACTCGCTTTTCATGCGCAGCGCCACCAGAAAACCGGCGATCTGCGATTCGCTGCACTGACCGGTCATCACCTGACGCATCACGTCGACCATCTCGTCACGGCTCAGATCGATATGATCGACAACCCGTGCCAACGCTTCTTTGATATCCATGTTCAATCCTTATCTCGTTTCGACGTTCAGCCTGCGCGCCGCAAAAATCGCTCCAGCAGCGCGTGCCCCTGTCGGGTCATGATCGATTCCGGGTGAAACTGCACCCCTTCGATATCCAGCGTGCGGTGCCGCAGCCCCATGATCTCATCCGGTTTACCCTCGCTGTCCAGCGTCCAGGCCGTTATCTCGAAGCACTCCGGCAACGAGGCCCGTTCGACCACCAGCGAATGATAGCGCGTCACCTGCAGCGGGTTCTCCAGTCCTTCGAACACCCCGCAATCGGCATGGACGATGCGCGAGGTCTTGCCATGCATGACGCGACGGGCACGCACCACACGCGCGCCGAACGCCTGTCCGATCGCCTGATGGCCGAGGCAGATGCCGAGAATCGGCAGCCGCCCGGCGAAGTGGCGGATCGCCTGCAACGACACCCCGGCTTCGTTGGGCGTACAGGGCCCCGGCGAGATCACCAGCTGCGCCGGCGCCAGCCGTTCAATGCCGGCAATATCGATCTCGTCATTGCGGTACACCTGCACCTGCGCACCGAGCTCGCAGAAGTATTGCACAAGGTTGTAGGTGAACGAGTCGTAGTTGTCGATCATCAGCAGCATAATGCGCGACCTGTTGAAAACTGATGTAAATGCCGCTGACCCGGCTCCCCCGCTGCAGCCCCAGCATAACGTCGGCCGCTGTCGCAGGGTCGGACATGATACCTCAGCCGCCGCCGAACGCGCACCCGCCGGTCGAAACACGCCGGCGGCGATGCTAGGCTCTGGTGCAGTAACAGCGGGCGGCCGCTTCCTGCACGCCGCGCCCCAAAATCCCTTCAGGACAGTACAGAATGCCGACAGCTGACAAACCCTTTTCCCAGTCCTGCGAGAACAACAAAGAGCCGATTCTGGCGGTGCTGCGCGACGCCTTCGCCGAACGCCGCCACATTCTCGAGATCGGCAGCGGTACCGGACAGCACGCGGTCCATTTCGCCGCCCACATGCCCCACCTGAACTGGCAGACCAGCGATCTGCCCGAGCACCATGACGGCATCCGACGCTGGCTTGACGAGGCCGGGCTCGACAACGTGCGCCCGCCGCTGACACTGGACGTGACCCAGCCACACTGGCCAGAGGGATTCGATGGTGTGTTCACCGCCAATACGACTCACATCATGCCGTGGCCGGCGGTGATCGTGATGATCGCCCGCATCGGCGCGCTGCTGCCCGCCGGCGGCGTCTTCTGCCAGTACGGCCCGTTCAACTACGCCGGCGCCTATACCAGCGACAGCAACGCCCGTTTCGATCGCTGGCTCAAGCAGGTGGACCCGGCCCGCGGCATCCGCGATTTTGAAGCCGTAGCCGAGCTGGCCGAGCGCGCCGGACTGGTGCTGGAAGCGGACCACGCCCTGCCCGCCAACAACCGTCTGCTGCACTGGCGCAAGCGCGGCTGAATCACCACCAGGTGCCCCAGAACCGACGCCGCGGCCGCTGTGTCGCCTGAGCATGATCGACACGGTGCAGCAGCTCGTGCAGCGGCAACGGCGACTGCTCCGCCAGCTCCGGTTTCAGTGCCAGCAGCCGCTCCACCCGCGCCGCGGTCTGCGGATGGGTGCGCAGCAACGACGGCTCCGGCACCCGCCGCCCGGGCATCAGCACATGCTCGAGCCAGCCGCCCTGCTCACGCTCGATGGCCGCCAGCGCCTGCGCCAGCCCTTCCGGATCCCCGGTCAGGCGCGCGGCATTCAGATCGGCGGCGTATTCACGGGTGCGTGACAGCGCCAGCTGCGCCAGCGCACTGACCAAGGGCGCAATGATCAACAACAGAATCAGCCACCAGTCGATCGTCACCAGTCCGAACAGCAACAGCGGCAGATTCAGAATCAGCAGACACTGGCCGACAAACGCCAGCAGACTGGTCAGGCGGCTGAACAGATCCGCCAGCCCCATGACCCAGAGATCGTTGTTGCGAATATGACTGACCTCGTGCGCCAGCACCCCGGCCAGCTCCCGCAGCGTCAGGCGACGCAGCATCGCATCGCTCAGTGCGATCGCCGAGCGCCCCGGCACCCCGACCGAAAACGCGTTCATGACCCGGCTCGGAATCAGGTACAGCACCGGGGTTTGCTGCAGCCCCGCGCGCTCACTGAGCCACGCCAGCGTCTGATCCAGTGCCGGCAGCTGCCCCCGACGCAGCTCGGTCGCGCCATACAGACGCATGACCCAGCCCGGTGACAGCGCGGGATTGAACAGCACCGCCGTGCCCCCCATCAGCAGCAGGATCACCAACCCGCTCGCGCCCCAGAGCTGCCATCCGAGCAGGGCCAGAAAGCCGCCCATGAACAGGATCAGCACCAGCGATTGCAGGGCATTACGCCGTGCATACTGATGCCAGCGTGACGGTGTTACCGGCTCGATCGACATCGGCTTGCAGCCTCCCTTTTCAGCCCGCGGCAACGCCCCGGGCGGCACTGTGCTTTATGGTAGTATCGCCGCTTTGATCCCCGTGCTACAGAGATATTGATGGATTCACTGCCGATCGATTCAACCCTGCCGGCCCTGCGTGATGCACTCGAGGCACGTGACGAGGTCGTACTCGAAGCGCCACCCGGTGCCGGCAAGACCACGCGCGTGCCGCTGGCGCTGCTCGACGCGCCCTGGCTCGCCGGTCAGAAGATCCTGATGCTGGAACCGCGCCGTCTCGCCGCGCGCGCGGCCGCCGAACAGCTCGCCCGCCAGCTGGGCGAAAAGCCGGGCGGGCAGGTGGGCTACCGGGTGCGGCTGGATACCTGTGTCAGTGCCCGCACCCGCATCGAAGTCGTCACCGAGGGGGTGCTGACCCGCATGCTGCAGAGCGACCCCGGCCTTGAGGGCGTGGGGCTGCTGATCTTCGACGAATTCCATGAGCGCAGTCTGGATGCGGATCTGGGCCTGGCGCTGGCGCTGCAGGGCCGTGAGCTGCTGCGTGACGGACCGCCCCTGAAAATCCTGGTAATGTCGGCCACGCTCGACGGCGATGCGGTTGCCCGGTTACTCAACGACGCCCCGGTCGTGCGCTCGCAGGGGCGCAGCTACCCGGTGCGCACCTTGTATACCGGCAGCGCCGAGCCCGGCGAGTGGATCGAACCTCGCATCGTACGCGTGATCGAGCAGGCATTGAGCGAGCAACGCGGCAGCCTGCTGGTCTTTCTGCCCGGTCAGGGCGAGATTCGCCGCGTGCAGGAGCAGCTCGAGCAACGCCTGAGCGATCCCGCACTGATCGTAACCCCCCTGTATGGCGAGCTGTCGCTGGCACAGCAGCGGCAGGCAATCGAGCCGGCGCCCGCCGGCCAGCGCAAGATCGTGCTGGCCACGTCGATCGCCGAAACCAGTCTGACCATCGACGGGATCGACGTCGTGATCGATTCGGGGCTGTCCCGTCAGGCCCGTTTCGACCCGGCCACCGGCATGACCCGACTGCACACGACCCACGTGTCCCGCGCCGCCGCCACTCAGCGGGCCGGCCGTGCCGGACGCCTCGGCCCCGGGGTCTGTTACCGCCTCTGGTCCGAAGGCCAGCAGGAACAGCTGGCGCCGTTCACCCCGGCCGAGATCCTGCAGGCGGATCTGGCGCCGCTGGCGCTGCAACTGGTGCGCTGGGGTGTCGACGATCCGCACGAGCTGAGCTGGCTCGACACCCCACCGACAGGCGCCTGGCAGCAGGGACTCGATCTGCTGGCACGACTGGGCGCCACCGCGCCGGTCGGCCCGGGCCGCATCCGGCTGACCGCACACGGCGAGCGCATGGCACAGCTGCCCACGCACCCGCGTCTGGCCCATCTGCTGCTGACAGGGGCCGCACAGGGGCTGCTGCCGCTGGCGGCCGATCTGGCTGCGCTGCTCAGTGAACGGGATCCGCTGCCGGACAGCGACGCCGACCTCGGCCGCCGACTGGACTGGCTGCACGGCCGCCACCCGGGCGGATCGGCACGCCTGCGCCAGCGCCTGCGACAACTGAGCGACCAGTTCCTGCGCATGACGCCGGCCGAACCGGCCAGCGCGCCGGTTCCGGATCCCGACGCCCCCTGCTGGCCCGGATTTCTGCTCGCCTGCGCCTATCCCGAGCGCATCGCACAGAACCGACACACCGGGGGCATACACCTGCGTCTCGCCAACGGCCGCGGTGCCCGGCTGGACGAAACCGATCGCCTGCGCCGACACGACTGGCTGGCGGTGGCACAGCTGAGCGGCCGGACCCAGGACAGCCGCGACCGCATCCGCCTGGCCGCAGCGCTGGATCCGGCACTGTTTGAAGACCGGCTGGCAGATCAGGTATCAAGCACAGAACGGGTGGAGTGGGATGACCGTGAACAGCGTCTGATCGCCGAACAGCAGCGCCGGGTCGGTGAGCTGGTACTGGCGGCACAGCCGCTGACGCAGGCCTCGGCCGAGGCACGCCAGCAGGCACTGATCCGGTTGGTACGCAAACGCGGCCTCAGCCTGCTGCCGTGGCACGACGAGATCGACCTGTGGCGCGCCCGCGTCGCCTTCTGCCGCCGCCACGACGCCAGCGGCGACTGGCCCGATCTCAGCGACGCCGCCCTGCTGGACAGCCTCGAGCAGTGGCTCGCGCCCTGGCTGAACGAGATCAGCCATATCAATCACTTCGCCCGGCTCGACCTGAAAGCGATTCTTGCGGCTCAGCTGCCCTGGCCGCTGCCGCAACAGCTCGACGAACTGGCGCCGGAGCGGATCCGCGTGCCGTCCGGCGCACGGCTGCGGATCGATTACAGCGAAGACCCGCCGGTGCTGGCGGTGAAACTGCAGGAGATGTTCGGCTGCACCACAACCCCGACCCTCGGCTTCGGCGTGCGCGTCAAACTGCATCTGCTCTCGCCGGCACGACGCCCGTTGCAGGTAACGCAGGATCTGGAGGGGTTCTGGCGCACCGGCTATGCCGACGTGAAAAAAGAGATGAAGGGGCGCTACCCCAAACATCCCTGGCCGGACAATCCGCTGGCGGCGCTCCCCACGGCACGGACCAAAAAGGCCGGCGGCTGAGGCGGACCGCCAAAGCCGTTACAATAGAGCGGCAGACGAATGAACAGAACCCACCAACCCGCGGAGGGACCCATGACCGAAAAGCCGACGCCCCCGATGGACGGCGAATGCTGCGAAAGCGAATGCTCACCCTGCGTCTGGGATACCTACTACGAGGCGATGCGCGTCTGGCGGGCCGCCGAGGCACAGCGCAAGGCCGAACAGGATGGCAACGGCGATGACGACGACAGCACGCCACCCACGCAGGACTGACGGACGCTGACGCCGTGGAACTCTCGCGCATCAACCTGAACCTGTTGCTGGTGCTGCAGCAGCTGCTCGAGCTGCGCAGCGTCAGCAACGCGGCCCGCGCGCTGAACCTGACCCAGCCGGCTATCAGTCGCAGCCTTGCCCAGCTGCGCGAGCTGTTCGACGACCCGCTGCTGGTACGTGTCGGCAATCAGATGCAACTGACCGCACGGGGCGAAGAACTGCAGCGGCAATTGCCGCCGGTGCTGCAGCAGCTCGAGGCGTTTTTCACCCCGGGCCACTTCAGTGCCGAACACTTTCAGGGTCGCTTCAATATCGCCATCACCGACTATATCGGCGAGCACATTCTGCCGACACTGGTCGGCGAGCTGACACGGGAAGTGCCGGGTCTGCGGCTGCACTTCCACCTGTGGGAACCGGGCATGATCGGCGACCTGCGCGAAGGTCGGCTGGATATGGCCGCCTGCGTACTGGATCAGGTGCCGGACGATATTCACGGCCGCGAGGTTGGCGCCGATACCTGGGCCTGCCTGATGCGGGCCGGGCACCCGCTGGCATCGGCCACGCTTGACCTCGATGCCTATACCGCCGCCGACCATATCAGTATCAGCGGCGGCGGTGACAAGAACCGGCTGGTCGACGAAGCGCTTGCCGCGCAGGGGCTGCGGCGCCACGTCCGCGCCAGCATCCCGTTCATTCAGGCGGCACTGGCGTTCACCGCCAACAGCGATGCTCTGCTGACACTGCCGGCGCATATGGCGCAAAGCCTCGCGCCGGCGTTCGGGCTGGTTCAGCGCCCGCTGCCGCTGCAACTGCCACCGGTGCAGTATTACCTGCTGTGGCACCGTCGGGCACAGCACGATGCCGCCCACCGCTTCCTGCGCGAGCGGCTGTTCCAGGCACTGGCGGAATCCCCCTTCTCTCACTGACGCCGAAGAGGGCTACAACTCATAATTTAAAATTATACCCTGTATCAAAAAGGGCGATTGGAATCCGCCTCTGCGCATCCATAGACTCCACTGCATCATTTTGGATTATGGATTAGAGGTCATCATGCTGGAGTGGCTGCTGTTTTTAGCCATCACCCTGGGGGGGGCAATGGTACCGGGCGCAAACCTGGCCATCGTTCTGCGCAACACCCTGAGCGGGTCGCTGCGTGCCGGCATACTGACCGTCATGGGGCTGGCGTCGGCACTGTTGATCCACGGTTCGCTGTCGCTGCTGGGGATCACGGCTCTGATTCAGCAGTCACCGGCGCTGTTCGAGGCGATCCGCTGGTTCGGTGCCGGCTACCTGCTCCTGCTGGGCCTGTTACAGCTGTTGCAGCGCGGCGCCGATGCCAGCCAGGAGGCGCCCGCACGCGGGGGGCCGTCGCCCTACCTGAGCGGTCTGCTGATCAGCCTGTTCAATCCCAAGGTGCTGATTTTCTTCCTTGCCATCTTCGCGCAGGTGCTGCACCCGGAGCAGTCGCTGGCCGAACAGCTGCTCTACGTGGCCACCCCGGCACTGGCGGAGATCAGTTGGTTCACGCTGCTGCTGACCCTGCTCGCGCGCCCGGCGATTCGCGCCCGCCTGATGCGCCTCAAGCGCCGGCTGGAACAGCTGGTCGGCGGCGCACTGATCGCCCTCGGCCTCAAACTCGGACTGGGCTGATCAGGCCGGGTGGGTCAGCTCGCCGTGCTGTTCGAAACGGTCGAGCTGTGCCTGTGCGGTCTGCACCAGCGCATCGGTCAGCTTGTGAATCAGTTCCGAGCGCAGGCTCCAGACATGCCAGTACAACGGCACCGCCAGATAGCGCCCCGGCGTCATGTCCTGCACCTGTCCGCTCTCGATCAGCGGCTGGCCCTGCTGATCCGGCACCATGCCACAGGCAAGCCCACGCACGATCAGATCGCAGAACGCGGTCGATGACGGCACCCGATGGCGCGGATACTCATGCGCACCGATGCCGAAAAAGCGCTCCAGATAGCGGTTCTGCAGCTGATCCTTGTGACTGAACTCAGCCACGGGCGCACGCCGAAACTGCGCCGCCGCCACCCCGTTCGGAAAGTAGCGGGCCAGGTATTCAGGGCTGGCCAGACAGCGGTACGGGATGACCCCCAGCGGCACACTGGAGCAGCCCGGCATCGCCTTCGGACTCGAGGTAATACACCCCACCACCTCACCGTCGCGCAGCAACTGCTGCGTCGCGTCCTGATCGTCCACCTTGAGATCGATCAGCAGCGGTTCCCGTTTCAGCAGCTGTGACAAGGCATCCTGAAACCAGGTCTCAAGACTGTCGGCGTTGACGCCGATGGCGACCCGCGTGTAGCCCTGTGCATCGCGCGCCGACAGCGCACTAAGCAACTCCTGCTCCAGCAGATCAACCTGACGAAAATGCTTGAGCACCTGCTGTCCCGCCGCCGTGGCGCGAATCGGTACGGTCCGCAACACCAAGGTCTGCCCCAGCCGCTCTTCGAGCTGCTTGATGCGTTGCGAGACGGCGGATTGAGTCACATGCAACCGCCGCGCGGCGCGCTCGAAGCTCCCCTCCTCGAGCACCGCCGCCAGCGCCGCCAGTTGACGGGTATCCAGCATCATTAGTCCTGCTTATCAGATATTAAAAAGATTAGTTTTACTTACTATCGCCACTCTCGCAATATGCGCCTGCTTCAACGTGACCGGAACAGGGAGATTGCAATGACACCGATACTGACACTGGAATGGCTGGCCTGGGGCAAGGGGCTGATGACATCCGCCGGCCTGATTATGGCGATCGGTGCACAGAACGCCTTTCTGCTGACACAGAGCCTGAAACGGCAGTTCCACTGGCCGATCGCACTGCTGTGCATTCTGTTCGACGCCGTCCTGATCACGGCCGGTGTCGCCGGCCTTGGCGTGCTGATCAACCAGTCCCCGCTGCTGCTGGAGATCGCACGCTGGGGCGGCGCCCTGTTTCTGGCCTGGTTTGGTTATCGTGCGGCCCGGCGCGCCCTCGACAGCAACGCCCTGACCGCCGCAGACAACGGGGTGGCCACGCTGCGCACCGCGCTGCTGACAACCGCCGCCGTTACCCTGCTCAATCCGCATGCGTGGATCGATACGGTGGTGTTGATCGGCAGCATCGGCGGCCAGTACGAAGCAGAGCTGCGGCTGTGGTTCGCGGTCGGCGCGATCACCTTCTCGGCGATCTGGTTCCTGAGTCTGTGCATCGGCGCCCGCTGGCTGGAGCCGTTATTCCGTCGCCCGATTGCCTGGCGCGTGCTCGATGGCCTCATCTGCGTGATGATGTGGACGATTGCGATCAGCCTGATCCGCCACTGAGCCGCGGATCGCGCAGCAGCTGCAGTTCCGCGCGCTCGTCATCCTCCTGATGCACGAGACGGACAATCAGGTAATCCAGCGCCGGCGCCAGCCAGACCCGATCCAGCTTGTCGTCGGCCTCACCCCGCTCCAGCACTACCGCCGTAAAGGTGCCCGCCGGCGTTGTCACGGATTCCTCACCGACGCGCCGATACCGGTAGTCACTGACGCGGGTGCGCCGGGCGATCGGATAGCGATAGTGCGGCCGGGGCGCGTCACAGGCCAGATCGATCCGCATCTGCAGCTGATGGTTGAGCAGGTCATACACGGGCGCGGCAACCTCCATGCGGCCATCTCCGCGCGGCGAAAAGACATCGTAATAACCGCTGCCAAACACCAGCCGCAGATCATGTTTGTTGCTCAGCCCCTGGCGGTCATAGCGGTACTCCAGGCTGCGGATCTGCCCGCCATCGAGCGCGAAATGGCTGCGCTCTTCGATCGCCATGAACAGCAGGCTGCTGCGGTTCTGCGCCTCCCAGCGACCGTCCTCGAGCTGTGCGATCTGGCGTACGCTGTCCAGCGAGAACCCTTTCCAGTCAACGCGGTACGACAGCGTCTCACCCGCGTGACGGGCCAACAGGTCCGCCGCACAGCTGTCGTGCGACGCCAGCGCCTGCGGGGATCCGCCCGCGCCAAGCAGGGCCAGCAGTAACCATAATGTCCGTTTTTTCGCCGCTGCCACGCTGATACCTCCGTGGAGTGTTTTCGTTCAGGGGTGCTATTGTTCAGTAAACAGCGCCTCCTGTCGAAACTCGCGGGGGTCTCATGCACCAGCTTGCCCGGCCCCGCGGGACCGGTACAGGAGTGAGCAGATGAGCAACCAAGCCTTCGACACCCATGCCCTGCGCCGCGCACTGGGCAATTTCGCCACCGGCATCACCGTCGTCACGGCACAGAGCCCGGAAGGCGAGCGGATCGGCCTGACCGTCAACAGCTTCAATTCAGTGTCGCTGGACCCGCCACTGGTACTCTGGAGCCTCGATAAACGCTCCGTGGACAGCCTCGACGTCATCCGCCGCGCCAACCACTTCGCCGTCAACATCCTCGCCGCCGATCAGCTCGACCTGTCAAACCAGTTTGCCCGCCCGCACAGCGACAAATTCGCCAATATCGACTATCGCGAAGGGCCGGGCCGGGCACCGCTGCTGGAAGGGTGCGCGGCCCGCTTCCACTGTACCCTGCATGAAACGGTGGACGCCGGCGATCACTGGATTCTGATCGGCCGGGTGCTCGATTTCGATGATTTCGGCCGCGCGCCACTGCTCTACCATCAGGGCGCCTATTCGCTGGTGCTGCCGCATCCGCGT
The DNA here is from genome assembly GCA_030602245.1 of Marinobacterium sp. Taxonomy (GTDB): domain Bacteria; phylum Pseudomonadota; class Gammaproteobacteria; order Pseudomonadales; family Balneatricaceae; genus Marinobacterium_D. Next base: position 58,096 of record JAUWAC010000011.1, on the reverse strand, counting down.
CTGCAGCAACGGCCCGCTGCCGCGCCGCGCGAACCCGAACTCGAGTCGCGCCTGGCCAACAATCTGCTCTATCTGATGCTGCAGGCGGTCAACGCCTACCAGAGCGCCTATCTGCCAAAACAGCAGGCGCTGGGCCTGAGTGTCAGCGAGGCGCGGGTACTGATTCTGCTCAGCGTACTGGAGGATGGGCGCGAGGAACGCTTGCAACGCGAGTCGAGCCTGCCGGGCTCGGAGGTGCGCGAGGCGCTGGAGAACCTGGAACACGCCGGCCTCGTCGCCGCGCAGGAGGGCGGTGGATACCGCCTCAGCCCGGTCGGCATGGAGCGTGCGCGTCAGTACTGGGCGATGTCGGAGCAGGAGCAGGCACAGGTGTTTGCCGAGTTCGACGCCAGCCAGATTGAGCTGTTCAAACAGATCCTCAACAGCATCATTCGCCGGGCCTGAAAACGCAAAACGGGAGCCCTGCGGCTCCCGTTTTCCTGTGTCGCGCGTACACCGCGAGGGCGACTGCCGCGTCAGCGGCCGGCGCGTCAACGGCCGCCGCGTCAGTTGCGCACGACCGAGACATCCTCGGCCTGCAGCCCCTTCTCGCTCTGATGCACGTTGAAACGCACGCGCTGGCCTTCATTCAGCGAACGGTGGCCACGGCCGCGGATATTACGGAAGTGCACGAACACATCATCGCCATTGGCGCGGGTGATGAAGCCGAAGCCCTTGGAGACATTGAACCACTTCACCGTACCCTCTTCACGGTCATCATCCTCCTGCTCGTCACTGTCAGCCGCGACAGCGCGACGCTCGGCTGCCGGCTTCGCGGCCGCACCGCCCTGCCCCAGCGCCGTGATCAGGGTCGCAGCCAGTACGATAACAAAGGTCACACCCAGCACAGCCGCGTTAAGCTCGATCTCTGCAGACGTCACCTGAGACAGGACCGACGGGATGGCAACAGCCGCGATGATGCTAAGAACAATACTCTTGAAAACCTGAATACCACTCATCTATTCGATTTCTCTTCTATTTTTCTAAAATTGGATACCCGATACCCGGCCCAGGAAACAGACAGGGTCAACCGCCGAGATATACCTTAATTGCCATAATTTTTCAACAACTTATCCAATGCACGCGGGGTATCGCCGAGTTTTCACCGTGACCATGCTTGGCTATGCTTGCAGTACCATTCACCGATTGAACCAGGAGGTCCTGATGTCGGTAAACGATCACATCGCGGAACTGGAGTCCCACATCGCCTTTCAGGAGGACGCCATCGACAAACTCAGCGAAGTCGTGGCCCGACAGGAGAAGGATATCGAGCGCCTGACCCGCATGGTGCAGATTCTCAATACCGAGCTGAAAGAGACGAACGCGGGTCCCGGCCCCGAAGACCAGCCGCCGCCGCACTACTGAGACACGCCGATGCCCGGGTCCCTTCACACCCGGCTTCGCCACCTCTGGCGCGGCGTCAAACAACGCTGCCGGAACTGGCTGCAGCGGCGCGCGCAATGGCCTGACACAACGGCACCGCTCTCGCCCCGCCGCGCGATCATCCCACTGTTGCTGAGCCGGGACAGCATCCGCGCTGCGGTCGCGGCCGAGGCCGAGCGCAGCGGTCGTCCCGTGCTGGCGGTGGAGCGCGCGGCGCGGGCGGAGCTGGAAACCATCTGCGCCGACTTCAGCCCCGCCACGGTCGCGCTGCTCGACCTGCTGATATCGCCGGCCCTGCGTCACCTCTACCGCCATATTGAGCTGCGCGGCTTCGAGCGGCTGACCACCCTCAGTCGCACCCATCAGCTGATCTACCTGCCGGCCCACCGCAGCCATGTCGACTACCTGCTGCTGTCGTGGGCGCTGCACCGCAAGGGGCTCGCGCTGCCGCATATCGCAGCAGGCGATAACCTGAATCTGCCATTGCTGGGGCCGATCCTGCGCCGTGGCGGCGCGATCTTCATGCGCCGCCGCTTCCTCGACGATGCCCTCTACACCGAGCTGTTCCGCAGCTACCTGAGCCTGATGCTGCAACGGGGGCATACGCTCGAATTTTTCCTTGAAGGCGGGCGCAGCCGCACCGGACGCCTGCTGCCCGCCCGCCGCGGCCTGCTTGGCATGACGCTGCAGGCGTGGCAGGCAGCACCCGAGCGACCGTTGGCGCTGGTGCCGGTGGCGATCAATTACGACCTGTGCCTGGACAACAGTCAGTATCTGCGGGAACTGGCCGGCGCCCCTAAAACCCGCGAGAGCCTCGCGGGTCTGCTCGGCGCCAGTCGCAATCTGCTGCGCCGTGGCGACGGGGCCTATGTCGATATCGGTGAGCCACTGCTGATCGCCCCTGAGACGCATCATGCCCCCCTCTCGGGCGCGGCGCTGGGGATCGAACTGTTGCAACGGATCAATGCCTGCGCGGTCGCCACACCGGTGGCACGCCTGGCCACCCTGCTGCTGGCCTCGGACGGCATCAGTTGCGATACCGCGGAGCTGAACGCCCGCTACACCCGCCTCAGCGCGCTGCTGCAGGCGCTCGGCGTGGCACTGCCGAAGCGGGATCCGAGCGCCGACCAGGCGATCCACGCGGCGCTGAAACGGCGTCAACTGAGCCGCATCGGCCCGCGCATCAGCGCCAGCGAACGCCAGGCCGCCGGCCTGTGTTTCTATCGCAATAACATCGCCCACAACCTGATTCTGCCGGGACTGATGCTGCTGTTCAGTGCCCGCCTGCCGGCACCAGGCAAATCGACCATCACACGCCTGCTGCGTGGGCTGCTGCCCTACTTCAATGCGGAGTTTCACCTGCCGCCGGCCCTGCTCGAGCCTGATGCGATCAGCCGTATCCGCCGCACCTTGATCGACCACGGGCTCTTGCGCGAGGAGATGCGCTACCTGCGCATTGGTGACAATCCGCTGGCACTGCTGCTGATGCGCACGGTGGAGCCGATCCTGCTACGCCACTATCTGGTCGTGCGCATCCTCGATCAGCAACCCCATATCGGCACGGAGCAGCTGCTTGAACTGGCAACCGCGCTGGCGCGCCGCCTGCATCCGTGGTTTGGCCACCCGGCTCCGGACTACGCTGATCCACGCCAGATCCGACAACTGGTGAGCCAGCTGGAGGCCGGCGGTCTGATTCAGGTTGAGCAGGATCAGGCACGGGTCAGGCGCGATCTGCGGCCGCTGCTGCGTATCGGACAGCGACTGCTCGCCGCGACGCCACTGCAGGAGTGCGATCGCTGGCTGCGCAGCCACTGATCCGGCAGTCTGAGAGGGTCAGTCCTGCGCGTCGAGCCGCCGCAGCGCATAGATATCATAACGACCCGATTTGCCTTCGAGCCGGTAGGAGGGTTCCGGTCCGTCGATCGCCGGCGCCTTGCGCGGGCGCTTGACGACGACACGACAGGGGCCCGCCGCCAGCGCCAGCGCCAGCAGCTCGGCGGCATCAGCATCGGCCCCGACCAGATCGCGAAAGGCCAGCATCTCCTTCTTCACCTGCGCGCTCTTGTCGGAGTGTGGAAACATGGGATCGAGATGGAGCACCTGCGGGCACTGTCCGGCCGGCAGGCTGCGCAGCCAGTCGCGGGCATCGCCGGCAACCAGCCGCATCCGGGCGATGATATCGGCCACTTCGCTGTCGGCCGCACGGGCCAGCCCGTCGGCCAGCAGCGCATGCACCACCGGCACGCGCTCAAACAACCTGACCTCACACCCGAGTGTTGCCAGTACAAAGGCATCGCGGCCAAGCCCCGCCGTCAGATCAGCGATGGTCGGACGCAGACTGCCCTTGATCCCGCATGCCTTGGCGATCAGCTGCCCCTTGCCGCCGCCATACTGACGCCGGTGCGCCACGGCGCCGCTGACGAAATCGGCCCGCACCGGCCCCGGACGCCTGCGCCCGGTCTGCTGCAGCGCCAGCCCATCGGCCGTACAAAGCAGGTACTGACTGACCTGATCGCTGTCCAGATCCGGCTGCGCATGCCACGGCAACGAGAGCTCAGCCGCCAACTGCTGCGCGCGCGCCGCCAGCGCCGGTTCCGTGGCGGCCACCGCGGTGGCCGCCATCGCGAGTGCACCGGCTTCAGCCGACATACCAGACCCCAAGCAGCAGGCATCCCAGCGCCAGACGATAGATCACAAACGGCATCATGCCGATCCGATCCAACCACTTCAGAAACAGCCAGATACAGGCCAGCGCACTGAGTGCCGCCAGCACTGCGCCACTGCCAACCATCAGCCACTGCGCGTCGCTGCCGGAGAGCAACAGGTCACGGGTTTTCAGCGCCCCGGCGGCGATAATGACCGGGATCGACATCAGAAACGAGAACCGGGCCGCACTCTGGCGATCGAAGCCCAGCATCAACGCCGCGGTAATCGTAATGCCGGAGCGGGAGGTCCCCGGTATCAGCGCAATCGCCTGCGCACAGCCGATCAGCAGCGCATCACGGGGGCGCAGGCCAGCGACCGACCGTACCCGGGTCGACGACAGATCGGCCCAGCCCAGCAATACGCCGAAGATCAGCGTGGTTGCAGCGATCACCAGTATCGAGCGGCCGTAATGATCGATCAGCTGATGGCACAGTCCGCCAAACACCAGTGCCGGCAGCGTCGCCAGCACCACCATCCAGCCCAGCCGACCGGCGTCGCTGCGCTCGCCGCGAAAGGAGCCGGCCCAGGCACGGCCGATACTGCTGACCTCACGCCGAAAGTAGAACAGCACTGCCGCCAGCGTACCCACATGCACGCCGACATCAAACGCCAGCCCCTGATCGGGCCAGCCCAGCAGCTGCGAGGGCAGTATCAGATGCGCCGAGCTTGAAATCGGCAGAAATTCGGTCAGTCCCTGAATCAGTGCCAGCAGAACCGTATGAATCCAATCGCTGAGCGTCACTGTTGATCCTTTTTCTTCCAACTGCCCTCGCGCAGGTATACCGGCAGGGCCTGCTCCGGCGCCACGCCCTCACCGGCGGCGAGCTGCGCCTGCGCCAGCACCAGCATCGCGCGCGCATCCGGATGACATTCGGGTTCGATGGCCGACACCTGCTGCTGCAGTGCCACCGGCATCTGCTCGCGATAGCGCCAGCCACTGCCGACGCCGAACCAGGCCCCGGTCTGTGGTGCTTCAGCCTGCGCCGGCGGCCTCACCGACTCCTCCATCAGCGGCTGCGGCAGCGCGCCGCTGATATCGAACGCGCCCCAGTACACTTCGTCCATGCGCGCATCAAGCGCTGTCAGCACCCGCTGCTGTTGCGGGTTCAGCTGCCGGGCGCTGACCGCCATCGCGGCCAGTGTCGACACTGGCAGCAGCGGCAGGTCGGCCCCCAGCGCCAGCCCCTGCGCCGCACCGGTTGCAATCCGAATACCGGCGAAGGAGCCCGGCCCGCGCCCGAACGCAATCGCATCCAACCCCTTCAGCGCCACACCGGCCTCGGCCAGCACCCGCTCCACCATCGGCAGCAGCAGATGGGTGTGACGGCGGGGCTCGATGACAAACTCGGCGTATACGTCACCGTCAAGATCGAGCGCAACCGAACAGGCGTCAGTGGAAGTATCGAGAGCAAGAATTCGAGACATCGGTCTTTCCGTGTTTCCAGGCGGCATCATCGGGAATGGGCGCCATTGTAGCCGCCCACCCTTGTGTTTTCATTAACTGCAGTCAGAGCAGATCGTCTCCCCAGCGCGGCAGCAGCGACTGCTCGAAACCGAGCTGCGACAGTATCCGCGCAACGATGAAATCGATCATCTCCTCCACCGTTTGCGGGCGCTGATAGAAGCCCGGACTGGCCGGGATCACCACCGCGCCCATGCGGGTCAGCTTCAGCATATGCTCGAGATGAATCTCCGAATAGGGCGCCTCGCGCGGCACCAGTATCAGCTGGCGCCGCTCCTTCAGTGCCACATCGGCGGCACGCTCGATCAGGTTGTTGCTGGCCCCGCAGGCGATCGCCGACAGACTGCCGGTGCTGCACGGGCACACCACCATCGAACCGGGCGCACCCGACCCCGAGGCCACCGGTGCCATCCACTGCTCGCGACCAAACACCCGCAGCTGCCCCGGCTCAGCGTGATAGAGCGCGCTCAGATACTCCGCCTGCTGCTCCGGCTGGCCGGGCAGTTTGAGGTCGGTTTCCGTCGCGATCACCACCTGAGCAGCGCGTGAGATCATCAGCAGCACCTGTGCCCGCGCCTCGATCAGGCACTGCACCAACCGCAGCCCGTACTGGACCCCGGATGCACCGGTAATGGCGACCGTGACCCGGTGTCCGCCCTTGTCACTCATGCGTTTTCCCCCTGTCGAAGGCGCTCAAGCAGACGCTGGTGAATCCCCCCGAAGCCACCGTTGCTCATGATCACGACATGCGTGCCTGGGGTGCACTCAGCCGCCAGCTGTTCGATCAGCCGATCCAGATCCCGGCTCAGCGTCGCCGGCACCGGGCTGTTCTCCACCACGCTCTGCAACGACCAGTCCAGCGTCGGCGGCTGGTACCAGCAGACCCGATCCGCCTGCGCCACCGCCGGCGCCAGCGCATCGCGATGGGCACCCAGACGCATGGTGTTGGAGCGCGGTTCGATCACCGCAACCAGCGGGGCGTCACCAATGCTGGCGCGAATCCCGGCCAGCGTGGTCGCAATCGCGGTGGGGTGATGGGCAAAGTCGTCATACACCAGCACCCCGCCGGCCTCGCCCAGCAGCTCCATCCGCCGCTTGACGCCGCCAAAGCGGCTCAGCGCCGCCGCGGCGTGCGCCGGGATCACACCGACATGACGCGCCGCCAGCAGCGCATGGAGGCCGTTGCGCACGTTGTGCTCACCGGTCAGCTGCCATTCGACCCGGGCCACCTCGTGACCCTCCTCGAGTACGGCAAACCGGCTGCCGTCAGCTGCGAGCAGCTGCGTCTGCCAGCGGGCGCCATTCCCGGTCAGCAACTTGTCGCTCCAGCATCCCATCGCCATCACCTCAGCCAGCGGCTCCGACTCAGCCGGCACAATCACCTGCCCGCCGGCGGGCAGCACACGCATCAGATGGTGAAACTGGCGCTGTATCGCCGCCAGATCCGGGAAAATATCCGCGTGATCGTACTCCAGATTGTTGAGGATCAGCGTGCGTGGACTGTAGTGCACGAACTTGGAGCGCTTGTCGAAGAAGGCGGTATCGTATTCATCCGCCTCGATGACGAAGAACGGGGTGTCACCCAGACGCGCCGAGCGCTCGAAGTTGTGCGGCACGCCACCGATCAGAAAACCCGGCGCCATGCCGGCATGCTCGAGAATCCACGCCAGCATCGTGGCGGTGGTCGTTTTGCCGTGGGTGCCGGCCACCGCCAGTACCCAGCGCTCGCGCAGCACATGATCATGCAGCCACTGAGGACCGGAGGTGTAATTGAGTCCCCGTTCGAGCACGGCTTCGACGCAGGGGTTGCCGCGGCTCATCGCGTTGCCGATGATGACGCAGTCCGGCGCCGGTTCCAGCTGCGCCGGATCGAAGCCCTCGATCAGCGCGATCCCCTCCTGCTCCAGCTGGGTGCTCATCGGCGGATAGACATTGGCATCGGAGCCGGTCACCCGGTGCCCCAGCTGGCGCGCCAGAATCGCCAGCGAGCCCATGAAGGTGCCGCAGATACCGAGAATATGAATGTGCACTAGAGTCGTCCTCCCATCCCTGCGGCGCATGATACCGCAAACGCTTTTGTCATGCCGATCGCCATGCAATACGCCTGTGCATGACGTATAATTCAGGCCCCACTCACGAGCGGTAAAATCAAAGGTCTCTATACCCGATGCAGCTTCTTGGCTCCTATCTCAAACACCACGATACCGATACCGAACTGGTTGAACTGATCGAAACCCTGATGGTCGCCTGCAAGGAGATCGCCCTGCAGCTGCGCGAAGGCGCGCTGGCCGGCATCCACGGCACGACCGACAACACCAACGTGCAGGGGGAAACACAGAAGAAGCTGGACGTGATCTCCAACGATATTCTCAAGGAGGTCCTGCTGGACAACCCGCTGGTGCACGGCGTCGCCTCCGAGGAAGAGGACGATCCCGTATTCGGCAACCCCGAGGGTCGCTTTTTGGTGACCTTCGATCCGCTCGACGGTTCCTCCAACATCGACATCAACGTCTCCGTCGGCACCATCTTCTCGATTCTCGAGGTGCCGGAAGGTGCACCGCGCAACAGCGTGGATCTGTTCCTGCAGCCGGGCCGCAAACAGGTGGCGGCCGGCTACGTCCTGTACGGCCCGTCGGCGGTGCTGGCACTGACCACCGGCCGCGGCGTCAACATGTTCACCCTGGCCCACACCGGTGACTTCCTGCTGACCCGTGAGCAGGTGCAGATTCCGCACACCACCAAAGAGTTCGCCATCAACATGTCGAACCACCGCCACTGGGAACCGGCGATGCGCAACTACATCGGCGACCTGCTGGCCGGCAGCGAAGGGCCGCGCGCCAAGAACTACAACATGCGCTGGATCGCCTCGATGGTGGCCGAGGTACACCGCGTGCTGACCCGGGGCGGCATCTTCACCTATCCGTGGGATTCCCGCGATCCGCAGAAGCCGGGCAAACTGCGCCTGATGTACGAAGGCAATCCGATGAGCATGCTGATCGAACAGGCCGGCGGTCTGTCGACCACCTGTTACGAACACATCATGGATATCGACCCGCAGGAGATCCATCAGCGGGTCGCCGTGGCGCTCGGATCACGCGAGGAGGTGGAGGCGCTGATGCAGTACCACCGCGACACCCCGTCGGTGATTCAGCAGTAAGTCTTATTCATTCCCGGGCGGCGTGCGCACTATAATGCCGCCCAGGTTTCAGATCTGACCCTTAATCGAATAGGAATAGACGCATGAGCTTTGCGAAAGTGCCCGCCGGCAAAGAACTGCCGAACGACCTCTACGTGATCATCGAAATCCCGGCCGAGAGCTCGCCGGTCAAGTACGAGATCGACAAGGACGCCGACGCGATCTTCGTCGATCGTTTCATGGCCGCGCCGATGTTCTATCCGGCCAACTACGGCTACGTGAACAACACGCTGGCTGACGATGGCGACCCGCTCGACGTACTGGTCCTGACGCCGCACCCGGTGATGACCGGTTCCGTCATCCGCTGCCGTCCGGTCGGTATCCTGAACATGACCGACGAAGCCGGCGAAGACGCCAAGCTGGTTGCCGTACCGCACGAAAAGCTGAGCCAGGCCTACAACCACATTCAGGATGTCGACGACATCCCGCAGCTGACCAAGGACCAGATCGCGCACTTCTTCGAGAACTACAAGAAGCTCGAGAAAGGCAAGTGGGTCAAGGTCGAAGGCTGGTCAGACGCCGAAGCCGCACGCGAAGCTGTGCGCAAGTCGGTTGCTGCGTACGAAGCACAGAAGTAAACACCGCGCTTCACGCAGATATAAAAACGCCCGGCACTGCCGGGCGTTTTTATTGCGCGTTCGACATCGACACTTAACGGCCGTGCTCGACCAGATCGTCAACGACCGCCTCTTCCTCGAGCAGATCGTCCGGCAACGGATCGTCACCCGGCAGAATCAGATTCAGCACGATCGCCACGATACCGCACAGGCTGACGCCCTGCAGATTCAGGTCGCCCGACCCGATCGCCATGCCACCGATACCGAAGACCAGCACTGTGGCCACGATCACGAGATTGCGCTGCTTCGCCAGATCCACCTGCGCCTTGACCAGCGTGTTGAGACCGACGGCGGCGATGGAACCGAACAGCAGAATCAGAATACCCCCCATGACCGGGGTCGGAATCGTCTGCAACAGAGCACCGAACTTGGACACGAACGCGAGCAGAATCGCAAAGCCGGCCGCCCAGACCATGACCACCGGGTTGAATGCACGGGTCAGCATTACCGCCCCGGTCACCTCTGAATAGGTGGTGTTGGGCGGGCCACCGAACAGCGCAGCGGCGCTGGTTGCCACACCATCACCGAGCAGCGTGCGATGCAGACCCGGCTTCTTGATATAGTCACGGCGCGTCACGTTGCCGATGGCGATGATATCGCCCACATGCTCGATCGCCGGCGCGATTGCGACCGGAATCATGAACAGGATCGCCGCCCAGCTGAACTCCGGCGCGACAAAGGCCGGCATCGACACCAGCGGCGCGTTGCTGACCGCACTCAGATCCACCATACCGGTGAGCAGCGCAACGATATAGCCGACGAATACACCGGACAGAATCGGCAGCAGACGGAAGATACCGTGGGCGAACACCGATACGATCAGTGTCGTCAGCAGCGAAACCATCGACACCAGCAGCGCATCCGTATACGGGAACAGCTCGGCCGAGCCGTCACCGGTCTTGCCCATCGCCATGTTGACCGCGATCGGCGCCAGCCCCAGACCGATAATCATGATCACGGGGCCGGTCACCACCGGCGGCATAATGCGATGAATGATCCCCGCACCACGCAGGCGCACCAGCAGCGCCAGCAACATGTAGACGCCACCGGCCGCCATCAGCGCCCCCATCGTCGCCGGCACACCCCAGGTCTGGGTGGAGTAGCTGATCGGCGCGATGAACACAAAGGAGGAGGCAAGGAAGATCGGGACACTGAGCCCGGTGATCAGGTGAAACAGCAGCGTGCCGATACCGGCCGTAAACAGCGCCACATTGGGGTCGAGCCCGGTCAGCAGCGGCATCAGCACCAGCGCGCCGAAGGCAACGAACAGCATCTGAGCACCGGCCAGCACCGTGCGCCAGCCCCCCTGCACGCTGCCGTCGGTCAGAGTCGCATCGTTCATGGCAGGTTCCTATTTGGTTCCGAAAATCTTGTCTCCGGCATCGCCCAGACCCGGCACGATATAGCCGTTCTCATTCAGGCGCTCGTCGATCGACGCGGTAAAGATATCCACATCCGGATGCGCCGCCTGCACCTTCTCGATACCTTCCGGCGCCGCGACCAGCACCAGCGCACGGATGCTCTCGCAGCCGGACTTTTTCAGCATGTCGATGGTGGCGATCATGGAACCGCCGGTGGCAAGCATCGGGTCGATGATCAGCGCCATGCGCGCATCGATGTCGCTGGCCAGCTTTTCAAAGTAGGCCACCGGCTCCAGCGTTTCCTCGTTACGGTACAGCCCGACGACCGAAATCTTGGCGCTCGGCACCAGCTCGAGAACCCCCTCCAGCATGCCCAGACCGGCACGCAGAATCGGCACCACGGTGATCTTCTTGCCCTTGATGCGTTCGGCCTGAACCGGGCCGCACCAGCCCTCTACTTCGTACTCTTCCAGCTCCAGGTCCTTGGTAGCTTCGTAGGTCAGAAGACACCCCACTTCCGACGCCAGCTGGCGGAAGCTACGGGTACTTTTGTTAACGGAGCGCATCAGCCCCAACTTGTGGCGCACCAGCGGGTGGCGGATCTCATGGACACTCATCGCAGGACCTCGTGTGGAATCGATTCAACGGTTGTTAGCAAATCGCAGACCAGAATTCTGACCGGAACATCAAAATTAACGCGCAAGACTACCCAAACCGGCCGCTTCTGTCATCCGCGAAGGTTGCCCTTCGCGCCAATCCCCTTTATCTTTCGCCGCTTTCGGGCGATGGCCCTGGGAACCGTTCACGGGAGCGATGCATGAGCACTGATCTGGAACATATCAAGCGCGTCTATATCGAGTCGGACCTGCTGTTCAGCCAGGCCGAGGTCGAGGCGGCCATCGACCGCATGGCACAGGACATCACCGAGCAGCTGGTGGATGCCAACCCGGTCGTGTTCACGGTGATGAATGGCGGACTCGTTATCGCCGGGCAGCTGCTGCCGCGCCTGAACTTCCCGCTTGAGGCGAGCTACCTGCACGCGACACGCTACCGCAACACCACCTCCGGCCATGAACTGGAGTGGAAAGTACCGCCGATGGTGGACTTCAAGGATCGTCCGGTGCTGATCATCGACGACATTCTGGACGAGGGTCACACACTCGCCGCGATCATCGACTACTGCCGCGACAAGGGCGCCGCCAGCGTGCAGTGCGCCGTACTGGTGGACAAGCAGCACGATCGCAAGGCACGCCCCGACCTGAAGGCGGATTATGTCGGTCTCGAAATCGAAGATCGTTACATCTTCGGCTATGGCATGGATTACCAGGGCTACTGGCGCAACGCACCGGGCATCTTCGCCGTCAAGGGGATGTAAGCGCGGCGCGGGCGGTGGGCAAATTAACGGTTGCCGATCGTGACCGACAGGTTACAATCGGCCTGATTCGTTAATAGACGGGATTGCCATGACGGAAGTCGTGATTCTGGCCGTATCGGCGGCAGCACTGGGGTGCTGGCTGCTGAGTCTGCGCCGCAAGGCACCGGCCACCATCCGCCGCCAGCAACGCTGAGCCTGACTCAGGACGGGTGCAGCTCGTCATACAGGCTGACGAACGCAGCGGTCAGCGGGTGCTTCGGTGCCAGCTGAATCAGCGGGCGCGCGGCCGTGTGCGACTCTTTCATCTTCACCGAAGCCGGGATGCGGGTGTTCAGCACCGGCAGCGACTCGGCCAGCAACTCCGCGACGATCCGCTGCGGCAATGACGCACGCGGCTGATACTGGTTCACCACAATCCCTTCCACTTCCAGCTGATCGTTATGATCGGCGCGCGTTTCCAGCACGTTATTCATCAGACTGTAGAGCGCCTGACGCGCAAAGTCGTCGCAATCAAACGGAATCAGGCAACGGTCGGCCGCGCAGAGCGCCGACAGCGTGAAGAAGTTGAACGCCGGCGGCGTATCGATATAGATCGCGTCGTACTCCTCGAGCAGCGTCTCCAATGCTTCACGCAGCTTGTAGATCTTGTGCTTGGATTCCAGCTTCGACTGCAGATCCCCCAGATCCGGGTGCGACGGAATCAGCGCCAGATTATCGAACGGCGTCGGATGGACATAGGTCTGCGGCGCGGTCGGCTTGAGCTGGAAGCTCAGTGTCTGTTCAAAAAAATCGCGGATATCCTGCTCCGGCGCATTGGCTTCATCACCGAGCAGGTAGTGGGTCGAGTTACACTGCGGGTCCAGATCGACCACCAGGGTCCTGACGCCCCGCGCCGCGCTGATCGCCGCCAGATTGACCGCGATACTGGATTTGCCGACACCACCTTTCTGATTGAACACGACACGACGCATCTTGGCTTCCTCTCGTAGTGCGCAGGCGGGAGTGCGATCCGGCCGAACCGATCAGCCCTGCGACAGCAACTCCCGCAGATCGATTATCGCGGCATTGGCCCGGGAGATATAGGAGGCCATCACCAGCGAATGATTGGCGAGCAGACCGAACTCGGTGCCGTTCAGAATCATCGGGCTCCAGATCGTCGACTGGGTCGCCTCCAGCTCGCGGATGATCTGATCCACACTGACCCGGGCACTTTTCTGCTCCAGCGTGTTGGCAAAGTCCAGCTCCACCGCTTCCAGCAGATGGATCAACGCCCAGGCTGTACCGCGCGCTTCATAGAATACGTTGTCGATCTCCAGCCAGGGGGTCTGTACCCGGGCCTCGGCACCGGTCGCGGTGGACTGGGTCGCGCCGGGGCTGCCGGCCAGATCAGTGTTCAGGCGGCGCTGTCCGACGCTGGCACTGAGCCGCTGAGACAGGCTGCCGAGCCGGGTCGACACATCACCGAGCCAGTCGCGCAGGTTATCGGCACGGGCATAGAACTGGGCATTCTGTTCGGCGCTGTTGCCAAGTCCTGCCTGATAGGCCCTGAGCTCCCGAATCGCACGCCGATACTCCCCTTCGGTCGAGGGCAGAATCCAGCTGTTGGAATCGAAATGCAGCTGCGGCTCAGCGATCGCCAGATGCGGATCTTCGGTCGACTGCGACTGGGAGCGACTGAATGTCTTACGCAGCGCCCGCGCCATATCCCGTGCCTGCACCAGCGCGCCAAACTCCCAGCCTGGCATATTGTCGAGCCAGATACCCGGCGGCAGGCGATCGTTGCTGATATAACCGCCCGGCTTGTCGAGCAGGGTTTCGGTGATACCGATCAGCGCCGCCGTGGTGTGATAACCGGTGACCACCGACTGACCATTCGCCTGCGCCTGCTGCTGCGCGGCCTGCGCCACACTGAAGCGGGACGGCTCCAGACTCCAGTAGAGCCCCACCGCCGCACATGCCAACAGATAGACAACAAGTACCGACAGCACCACCTTGAATCCGCGCCCGCCGGCCAAACGTGCCGTCAGTGCATCCCAGAAACGAAACCAGACGCGTTGCAGACTATCCAACATTCTTCCTTTTACTGCTCGAGCTGTGGGGCAAAAACCGACCTGGACGGGCATGACAGGGCGCCCTGTGGCCAGCGCTTATGCTGCGTTGCACTATGGCGAATTTCCGTGCACCGGTCAACGCGCACCCGCTCCCGCCCGGACGGTTGCAACGGACAGCACCCCGGCGGTTGACTGACGCACAACGATCAGCCATCCAACAGACAAAACAGCCGGAAACGTCGCCAAACTGCTGCTTAATGCCGGAAAATTTCCAATTCACATGGACAGATTCACGCCTTTAATGCACACTTACGCGCAATTCAACAGTCAACTTTCTGCGTATCCGGACGCGGCCCGCCGGCCCTCCGGATAAAGTTGCCATCCTCAAACCCCTAGCAAACATTCCGAGATTCAATTCTGATGGATATCCGCAAAGTCAAAAAACTGATCGAACTGCTCGAAGAGTCCAACATCAACGAGATCGAGATCAAAGAGGGTGAAGAGTCGGTTCGCATCAGCCGGACCTCCAGCAGCGTCATGCCCGCCTATGCCCCGATGCCGATGGCGCAGGCACCGATCCAGCCGCAGCCCGCTGCACAGCCCGCGCCGGCGGCAGCACCGGCGGCCGACACCGCACCGGCTGAGCCGGCCGGTCACTCCGTCCGCTCGCCGATGGTCGGCACCTTCTACCGTTCACCGTCGCCGACCTCCGCACCGTTCGTTGAAGTCGGCCAGAGCGTCAAGGCCGGCGATGTTGTCTGCATCGTTGAAGCGATGAAAATGATGAACCAGATCGAAGCGGACAAATCCGGCGTGATCGAAGCGATCCTGGTCGAGGACGGGCAGCCGGTCGAGTACGATCAGCCGCTGATCGTCATCGCCTGAACCGCCGTTTCGAACTCGACCTGAGGATTTCCCTACGATGCTCGATAAAGTGCTCATAGCCAACCGCGGCGAGATCGCGCTGCGTATCCTGCGCGCCTGCAAGGAGCTGGGGATCAAGACCGTGGCGGTACACTCGGTCGCCGACCGCGACCTGATGCACGTGCGCCTGGCAGACGAAGCCGTCTGCATCGGCCCGGCACCGTCCACCCAGAGCTACCTGAACATCCCCTCCATCATCAGCGCCGCCGAGGTCACCGACTCAGTCGCGATCCACCCCGGCTACGGCTTTCTGGCCGAAAACGCCGGCTTCGCCGAGCAGGTGGAGCAGTCCGGCTTTACCTTCATCGGCCCGCGCGCCGAGACCATTCGCCTGATGGGCGACAAGGTATCCGCCATCGAGGCGATGAAGAAAGCCGGTGTACCGACCGTGCCGGGTTCCGACGGCCCGCTGCCGGACGATAACGAAGCGATCCACAAGATCGCCAAGCGCATCGGCTACCCGGTCATCATCAAGGCCGCTGCCGGTGGCGGTGGTCGCGGCATGCGCGTGGTTCACACCGAGGCGCACCTGACCAACGCGGTTCAGGTGACCCGCTCCGAGGCAAAAGCCGCGTTCGGCGACGAAACGGTCTACATGGAAAAGTTCCTCGAGAAGCCGCGTCACGTCGAGATCCAGGTCCTGGCCGACGGTCAGGGTAACGCGATCCATCTGTACGACCGCGACTGCTCGCTGCAGCGCCGTCACCAGAAGGTCGTCGAGGAAGCACCGGCCCCGGGTATCGACCCCGACGCTCGCGCCGCCGTGCTCAAGGCCTGCGTCGACGCCTGTATCGAAATCGGCTACCGCGGTGCCGGCACCTTCGAGTTCCTCTACGAGGATGGCGGCTTCTACTTCATCGAGATGAACACCCGCGTGCAGGTGGAGCACCCGGTCACCGAGCAGGTGACCGGTGTCGATATCGTCAAGGAGCAGCTGCGCATCGCGTCCGGTCAGCCGCTGTCAATCAAGCAGGAAGACGTGAAGCTGAACGGCCACGCCTTCGAGTGCCGCATCAACGCCGAAGACCCGCGCACCTTCATGCCGAGCCCCGGCAAGGTCAGCTACTACCATGCTCCGGGCGGTAACGGCGTCCGCGTCGACTCGCACCTGTATGGCGGCTACACGGTGCCGCCGCACTACGACTCTCTGATCGCCAAGCTGATCACCTGGGGCGAGGACCGCGAAACCGCGCTGATCCGGATGCAGAATGCACTGGACGAAATGGTTGTGGAAGGGATCAAGACCAACATCCCGCTGCATCACGACATCGTCCGCGATGCCAACTTCGCCCGCGGCGGTGTCAATATCCACTACCTGGAGAAAAAGCTGGGTCTGTGAGCCAGCCCCGGCCGTCAGAAAGCCCGCTTCGTAGCGGGCTTTTTTATCTCACTCTTTTGCATGACTGTCGGTTAATACATACTTTGCACAACGACAGCCTTACGGAGCGCTCCATGCCCTGGTTACAGATCAAGGTTGAAACCCCACCCGATCAGGCCGAACAGTACGAAGACCTGCTGCTGGCCGCCGGCTGCGCCGCCGTGACCTATCAGGACGCGGCCGACCAGCCGATCTTCGAGCCGGACCTCGGCACCACGCCGCTGTGGAACCGTACCATCGTCACCGGCCTGT
Organism: Marinobacterium sp.; assembly: GCA_030602245.1. Lineage (GTDB taxonomy): Bacteria > Pseudomonadota > Gammaproteobacteria > Pseudomonadales > Balneatricaceae > Marinobacterium_D. The sequence goes on along the minus strand of JAUWAC010000011.1, from coordinate 41,352 downwards.
TCGCCGCCGAACATGACGTGCAGGAAACCCTGAACCTGCTCGCCGACGCCCAGCAGCAGCTGCCGGTACCCGCCGCCGGCGACTACCCATCCTTCAAGGCCGAGATTCTCGAGGACAAGGACTGGGAGCGGGAGTGGATGGAGAGCTATCACCCGATGCAGTTCGGCGCACGTCTCTGGGTCTGCCCGAGCTGGCGCGAGGCACCGGATCCCAATGCCGTCAACATGATGCTCGACCCCGGCCTTGCCTTCGGCACCGGAACCCATCCGACCACCGCACTGTGCCTTGAGTGGCTCGATTCGCAAGCGCTGGACGAGCAGCTCGTGGTCGATTACGGCTGCGGCAGTGGCATTCTGGGCATCGCCGCGCTGTTGCTCGGTGCCCGCGAAGTGGTCGCGGTCGATATCGACCCCCAGGCACTGACCGCCACCCGCGACAATCTGGAGCGCAACCGGCTCTCGCCGCAGCGATTGCAGACCTGCCTGCCCCCCGACACGCCGTCGGTGCAGGCCGACACGCTGGTCGCCAACATCCTCGCCGGGCCGCTGGTACAACTGGCACCGACGCTGGCCGGGCTGGTGCGCCCGGGTGGCCGCCTGCTGCTGTCCGGTCTGCTGGCGGAACAGGGTGACGATGTCAGCGCGGCCTACCGGCAGTGGTTCGACATGGAACCGGCGGTCGAAAAAGAGGGCTGGATCCGCCTGACCGGTATCAAACGCTGAGGCTGTCCGCACGATGAGTGAGCCGCTGATCACCGAATGCCCCGGCTGCCACAGCCGCTTTCGGGTCACCGAAGGCCAGCTCGACATCGCGAACGGACAGGTCCGCTGCGGCGCCTGTCTGCGGGTGTTCGACGCCCGCAACGAAGCGCACCGTCTGGAGCTGCGCCGACGCCAGGCGCAGCAGCGGACCACCGCCGCCCCGGCCGGCAACAGCCCCGACCTCGGATCGCGCGACAGCGACTATCCCCCGACGCCACAGACAACGACCACCGCGACCGGGATCGCCACAGGCACTGAGAGCTCTGCCGCGCCCCCTGCGCCTGCGGATACAACAGAACGCGGTACCGACAGGATCGCCACCGACGTCCGGCCCGCCGCCGATGAGGCCACGCCGCGCCCGTCATCGCAAGCCGACGCGGCGACAGACGATTCCTCCACAACGCCCAACCGCCAGCCAACCGCGCGCCCCCGCTCCGACGGCGCCGACGACGGCATTCCACATCTGTATGCCGAACCGATCCTGCTCGATCTGAGCCGGGAAAGCAGTGACCCGGTCGCCACGGCGGGCTGGGCACTGGGCTGCCTCACCGCCCTGCTGCTGCTCGGTCTGCAATACGCCTGGTTCGAACGCGGCACGCTGGCACGTGATCCGGACCTGGCGCCGCTGTACACGCTGGCCTGCGAGACGCTGCCGTGCGCGCTGAGCCGCAACGCCATCGATCAGATCGTCAACGAGCGCATGGTCGTGCGTCCCCACCCCGCCTTCGCCGATGCGCTGAGTATCGACCTGCGCCTGCACAACCGTGCCGCCTTTGCCCAGCCGTTCCCGGCCCTGCAGCTGAGCTTCTCCGATCTGCACGGCAATCTGGTCGCCCGGCGCACCTTCCAGCCCGACGATTACCTGACCAACCGACAACTGGATCAGGCCCAGATGCCCCCCGGCACCCCGGTCGAAGTGCGCCTTGAGATCACCGATCCCGGTGCCCGCGCACTGAGCTATTCCCTGACCCTGAAACCGGCCCGCTAGAACCGGTTACACGCCGAAAAAGCGGGTTTGGTCAAGCCCCGAATCGATCAAAAAAGCAACAAAAACGGGTTGGACCCCCAGTGTCGAAGGAGTATCATTGGCCGCCTTCCAATGAACCCCTGACCTTGGTCGTTCGCGGCCCGGGCCAGATTTCTTTTCCTTTTTTGGCAGGTGCGTGATGTTTCAAATCGGCCCCTACACCATTGACAGTCAGGTTGTGCTGGCACCGATGGCAGGGGTGACAGACCGTCCGTTCCGGCAGTTCTGCCGGCGCATGGGGGCGGGCCTCGTCGTCTCCGAAATGGTCACGTCCGATACCCGCCTGTGGAATTCGCGCAAATCCGCGCTGCGCCTCGACCACCGTGGCGAAGCCAAACCCCGATCGGTGCAGATCGCGGGCGGCGATCCTGCCATGATGGCCGAAGCCGCCCGGATGAACGCCGAGCGCGGTGCCCAGATCATCGACATCAACATGGGCTGTCCGGCCAAAAAGGTCTGCAACAAGGCCGCCGGTTCTGCCCTGCTGCGTGATGAAGCACTGGTCCGCGAGATCCTCGAAGCGGTGGTCGCCGCGGTGGATATTCCCGTCACCCTGAAAATCCGCACCGGCTGGTCGCCCGAGATGCGTAACGGTGAAACGATCGCCCGCATCGCCGAGCAGTCCGGCATCGCGGCGCTGGCCGTGCACGGTCGCACCCGCGCGGATCGCTATCAGGGCGAGGCGGAGTACGACACCATCGCCCGCATCTGCGCCCAGGTGTCGATGCCGGTGATCGCCAACGGCGATATCGACTCACCGGAAAAGGCGCGTCAGGTACTCGATCATACCGGCGCCAGCGCCGTCATGATCGGCCGTGCCGCACAGGGCCGGCCCTGGCTGCTGCGCGAAATCGACCACTACCTGCGCCATGGAAAGAAACTGGCGGCGCCCGAGCCGGCCGAGGTTCTTGAGATACTGACCGAGCACCTGCACGCGCTGTACGCGTTCTACGGCGAATACATGGGCGTGCGCATCGCGCGCAAGCATGTCGGCTGGTATCTGCAGCAACACCCGGACGCTGCCGGGTTCAGGAAGCATTTCAATCAACTAGAAACGTCAAGTGATCAGGTCGACGCCGTGGCTGAACTGCTGTCAGCCCAGGCCGCGGCCTGAATCCAGGATTGGGTACATGAGTACAGTGGATAGCAAAGATTTGGAACAGTATGCACACACCACCCAGCCGCAGTCCGGTATGCCGGCGCAGACACTGCGTGACACCGTTCACCAGTCGCTGACCAGCTACTTCAAGCAGCTCGATGGTCAGCCGGTTACCGACGTGTACCAGATGGTCCTGTCTGAGATCGAAGCGCCGCTGTTTGAGAGCGTGATGGCCTACACCAAGGACAACCAGACCAAGGCATCCGAGGTACTCGGTCTTAACCGCGGCACCCTGCGCAAGAAACTGAAGCAGTACGGACTGCTGTAATTCGGCGAACAGAGAGAAGCGAACCCACCATTATGTCTGAGCAGAACACCACCCCGATTCGTCGCGCGCTGATCAGCGTGTCGGACAAGACCGGCATCGTCGACTTTGCCCGCGCCCTGACCGAACGCGGCGTCGAGATCCTCTCCACCGGCGGTACCTTCAAGCTGCTGTGCGACAACGCGATTCCGGCTACCGAGGTCTCCGACTACACCGGTTTCCCGGAAATGATGGCCGGCCGCGTCAAGACGCTGCACCCGAAGGTTCACGGCGGCATTCTTGGCCGTCGCGGTACCGATGATGAGGTGATGGCCGAGCATGGCATCGATCCGATCGATATGGTCGTGGTCAACCTCTACCCGTTCGCTCAGACCATCGCGCGTCCCGACTGTGACCTGCCGATGGCGATCGAAAACATCGACATCGGCGGTCCGACCATGGTTCGCTCAGCCGCCAAGAATCACAAGGATGTTGCCATTGTCGTCAATGCGTCCGATTACGACAGCATCCTGAAGGAGCTGGAAGCCGACGGCGGTCTGTCCCACAAGACTCGCTTCGATCTGGCGGTCAAGGCGTTTGAGCACACCGCCGCCTACGACGGCATGATCGCCAACTACCTGGGCGCCATCGTCGAGGGCGACGAAGAGGCGCCGGCAGACTTCCCGCGCACCTTCAATACCCAGTTCATCAAGGCACAGGACATGCGCTACGGCGAAAACCCGCACCAGCGTGCGGCCTTCTATGTCGAAGCCAACCCGGCCGAGCCGAGCGTCGCCACCGCGCGCCAGCTGCAGGGCAAGGCGCTGTCGTACAACAACGTGGCCGACACCGATGCCGCGCTGGAGTGCGTCAAGCCGTTCCAGGAGCCGGCCTGTGTCATCGTCAAGCACGCCAACCCCTGTGGCGTCGCCATCGGCAGCAACATTCTCGAGGCGTACAACCGCGCCTTCCAGACGGACCCGACTTCGGCCTTCGGCGGCATCATCGCCTTCAACCGCGAGCTGGATGCCGAGACGGCCAAGGTGATCGTCGAGCGTCAGTTCGTCGAAGTGATCATCGCGCCGAAAGTCACTCAGGATGCGTCCGACATCGTCGCCAGCAAACCGAACGTACGCCTGCTCGAATGCGGTGAATGGGACGCGCAGCGCGCCCACGCCTTTGACTACAAGCGCGTCAACGGCGGCCTGCTGGTGCAGGATCGCGACCTGGGCATGGTCGATGCGTCCCAGCTCAAGATCGTGACCAAAAAGCAGCCCACCGAACAGGAGATCCGCGACCTGCTGTTCTGCTGGGAAGTCGCCAAGTTCGTCAAATCCAACGCCATCGTCTACGCCAAAAACGGCCAGACCATCGGCATCGGCGCGGGCCAGATGAGTCGTGTCTACTCCGCCAAGATCGCCGGCATCAAGGCCGCCGACGAAGGGCTGGAAGTGAAAGGCTCCGTCATGGCATCGGATGCGTTCTTCCCGTTCCGCGACGGTATCGATTCCGCGGCCCAGGCCGGCATCACCGCCGTCATCCAGCCAGGTGGCTCAATGCGTGACCAGGAAGTGATCGACGCCGCCGACGAACACGGCATGGCGATGGTCTTTACCGGCATGCGCCACTTCCGTCACTGATACAGGGATAGCAAGCGATGAAGATTCTTGTCATCGGCTCCGGCGGGCGCGAACACGCGCTGGCCTGGGCCTGTGCCCGCGACGCGGCGGTCGAGACCGTCTACGTCGCCCCGGGCAACGCCGCCACGGCGCAGGAAAACAAGCTGTGCAACGTCGATATCGACGTCATGGCACTGGACGAGCTGGCCGCGTTCGCGCAGGAGAACGGCATCGATCTGACCATCGTCGGACCGGAAGCGCCACTCGTGGCCGGCATTGTGGATACGTTCAACGCACGGGGCCTGCGCGTGTTCGGCCCGAGCGCCGGCGCCGCTCAGCTGGAAGGCTCCAAGGCGTTCACCAAGGACTTCCTGGCACGGCACCAGATTCCGACCGCCGAATACCAGAACTTCACCGCCGTGGAACCGGCGCTGGCATACGTGCGTGAAAAAGGCGCACCGATCGTCGTCAAGGCTGACGGCCTCGCCGCCGGCAAAGGCGTTATCGTCGCGATGACGCTGGAGGAAGCCGAAGCCGCGATCCGGGACATGCTTGCCGGCAATGCCTTCGGTGATGCCGGACACCGCGTCGTCATCGAGGAGTTCCTCGACGGCGAGGAAGCCTCGTTCATCGTCATGGTCGATGGTGAACATGTCCTGCCGATGGCCACCAGCCAGGATCACAAACGCGTCGGCAACGGCGACAGCGGTCCCAACACCGGCGGCATGGGCGCCTACTCGCCGGCCCCGGTGGTGACGCCGGATATCCACAACCGCATCATGGAAGAGGTGATCCTGCCCACCGTGCGCGGTATGGCCGCTGAAGGCAACGAGTACACCGGATTCCTGTATGCCGGCCTGATGATCATGGCCGACGGCACGCCCAAGGTCATCGAGTACAACTGCCGCTTCGGTGATCCGGAAACCCAGCCGATCATGCTGCGCCTGAAATCCAGCCTGGTCGAGCTCTGCAACGCGGCACTCGACAAGCGGCTGGACCAGGTCGAAGCCGAGTGGGATGCACGCCCGTCGGTGGGTGTGGTCATGGCCGCCGGTGGCTATCCCGGCAGCTACGCCAAGGGCGACGAGATCAGCCTGCCGGCCGACTGCCCGGCAGACAGCAAGATCTTCCATGCCGGCACCAAACTGGTGGATGGCAAGGTCGTCACGGCGGGCGGGCGCGTGCTCTGCGTCACCGCACTCGGCGACAGCGTCACCGACGCACAGCAGCGTGCCTACGCACTGGTCGATCAGGTGAGCTGGAAAGATGCCTACTACCGCACCGATATCGCCTATCGCGCGATCGCGCGGGAAAAAGCTGACTGAGACGACAACAACTCGTTTCTGTGCTAAAAACGCAAATGGCCGCCCTCGGGCGGCTGTTTCCGTTTCTGCAGGGAGTCAACGATGGCCGTCGAGGTCTGGCTGGCGCTGTTGAGCGCCGCAATTCTGATCAGTCTGTCACCGGGCGCGGGGGCCGCCACGGCGATGAGCTACGGCCTTAGCCATGGTGTCCGCGGCGCCGCACCGGCCGTGGCCGGACTGATCGCCGGCTACGGCACTCAGCTGCTGATCGTCGCGGTCGGGCTGGGCGGCGTCGTGGCCGCCTCACCGACGTTGTTTCAGGCGATAAAATGGATCGGCGCCGGCTATCTGGTCTGGCTCGGCATCAGCCTCTGGCGCTCCCGTGACGGCATCAAGCTCGGCAATACCCGCGGCGTCAGGCGGCGCCAGCACTTCCTCAGCGCCTATCTGGTGAACATCACCAATCCCAAAGGCATCATCTTTCTGGTCGCGCTGGTGCCCCAGTTCATGGACCCGGCGCTGCCGCGCGGTCCTCAGCTCGCCGTCATCGCCGCCACGCTGCTGATCGTCGACTGGAGCGTAATGACCGGCTACAGCACTCTGGCCTCCAGGCTACGCGTGCTGATGCAGAGCCCGCGCGCCATACAGTGGCAGAACAGGCTGTCCGGCACTGCACTGATTCTGGCAGGTCTGGTACTCTCCACAGCAACGCTGTGAGATCGATCGACGATAAGGGAGAATCGCCCCATGACCAGATGCCTGACGCGCAGAGCCGGACTGGCACTGCTGCTCGGTTGCGCTGCCCTCGCCTCCGGCTGCAGCAGCCAGCCCTCGGTCAGCGCCGGCAGCGAATACTGCCTCAGCGCCGGGCAGAATCAGGCATTCGACTGCGCCCGTCCGGCCGCTGAGCATCAGCCGGGGCCGCTGCGGATTCGCGACCTGCCGATCGACGATGAAACCCTCTATGCCCGGGTCGACGAGATCAAGCGCTGGCTCGCCGCCGAACGCGCCCGCCTCAATGGCGAGCCTGTTGCCACAACTGAGACGGCACTGATCCCGCCGGCCCCCGCTGCACCGGCGCCGCTGCCGCAGCCTGGCAGCGATGCGCAGGAAACCTTTGCGGCGGCACTGGCGCTGGCGGAGCGGGCTGATGTTGACACCGCGCTGACCCTGCTCGATGAGTACCGACAGCTCAACCCCGAAGACCTTTCCGCCTCGCTGCTGGAATCCCGCATCCTGCTGCAGGACGGGCGCATCGACGCCGCCGAGCGCCTGCTGCGCGCCGAGCTTGAGCACCACCCGCTGGTACCTGAGCTGTACAACAACCTGGCGGTGGTTCAGGCCCGCAGCGGACGTCTGGGCGCCGCCATCGACACACTACAGCAGGCGTTTGCGACCGACCCCAGCTTTGCCCGCATCCAGCACAACCTCAAGCAACTCTATTCGGCCTCGGCCCGGAACGCGCTGACACCGGATCTGCCGCCGGTCGAGCCGCGCCTCGACATGATCGAGCAGATCCCCTCGCCCTGACCGCCATCGAGGCAACGCCCCGTTTCAGGTCATCGCTGGTCATTTATCGTGCACCGGGGCGCTATCCGCCCCCTGCCGCCCCCGGTCCGACGGGACTAGCCAAATCACCCCCTAACCCGTTGAAAGTGCGACCCTGTCCCCAAGCCCACCGCGCGCGCGGCACAGTTAATGCAGATCTCTCGCTACCGGCACCCGCGAACGCAATTGCCAAAGCGGGTGCAACGTACCTCGCAGGCCAGTGTCAAAGAAGTGCAGAGCGGACCTTGCACCCCGTAGCTTTGGACTACACTGAATCAGGAAAGCGGCGATGTACGCTGTGACAACAACTTTGAAATCAGGTTGTTATCGAAAGAGCCAGCGTCCGAGTACAGGAAGGTGAGCAATGAGTATCTTTGATCATTACAAAGCGCGTTATGAATCAATCCAGCAGGAGGAAATGAGCCTGCAGGAGTACCTTAACCTGTGCAAGGAGGACCCACTGACCTACGCCAATGCAGCCGAGCGCATGCTGGACGCCATTGGCCAACCGGAGCTGGTCGACACCTCGATGGAGCCGCGGCTGAGCCGCATCTTTTCCAACAAGGTGATCAAACGCTACCCCGCCTTCAACGAATTTTACGGTATGGAGGATGCGATCGAGAGCATCGTCTCCTACTTCCGTCACGCCGCGCAGGGACTGGAAGAGAAGAAACAGATTCTCTATCTGCTTGGCCCTGTCGGCGGTGGTAAGTCCTCACTCGCCGAGCGCCTCAAGGCTCTGATGCAGCACATCCCGTTTTACGCGATCAAGGGCTCGCCGGTATTTGAATCGCCACTGGGGCTGTTCAACCCGAAAGAGGACGCCGAGATTCTGGAACAGGAGTACGGCATCCCGCGCCGCTACCTGCGCGGCATCATGTCACCGTGGGCCGTCAAGCGCCTGCATGAGTATGGCGGTGATATCTCCCAGTTCCGGGTCGTGAAGCTCTACCCGTCGATTCTGAACCAGATCGCGATCGCCAAGACCGAACCGGGCGACGAGAACAACCAGGATATCTCCAGCCTCGTCGGCAAGGTCGACATTCGCAAGCTCGAGGAATACCCGCAGCACGACCCGGACGCCTACAGTTTCTCCGGCGCACTGTGTCGCGCCAACCAGGGCCTGATGGAGTTCGTCGAGATGTTCAAGGCACCGATCAAGGTGCTGCACCCGCTGCTGACCGCCACTCAGGAGGGTAACTACAACAGCACCGAGGGCATGGGCGCGATTCCGTACGACGGCATCATTCTGGCGCACTCGAACGAGTCCGAGTGGCAGACGTTCAAGAACAACAAGACCAACGAAGCCTTCATCGACCGTGTGTATATCGTCAAGGTGCCTTACTGCACCCGGGTCACCGAAGAGATCCACATCTACGAGAAGCTGCTCGAGAACAGCTCGCTTGCCGCTGCGCCCTGCGCCCCCGACACGCTCGACATGCTGGCTCAGTTCACCGTGCTGTCGCGGCTGAAAGTACCGGAAAACTCCAGCATCTACTCCAAGATGCGCGTGTATGACGGCGAGAATCTGAAAGACACCGACCCCAAGGCGAAGTCGCTGCAGGAGTACAAGGATGCGGCCGGCGTCGACGAAGGCATGGAAGGTCTGTCGACCCGCTTCGCGTTCAAGATTCTCTCCAAGGTCTTCAACTTCGACCCGGCCGAAGTGGCAGCCAACCCGGTGCACCTGCTCTATGTACTGGAACGTGAAATCAGCCAGCAGCAATTCCCGACCGAAACGCAGGAGCGCTACCTTGGCTATCTGAAGGAGTACATCGCACCCAAGTACATCGACTTCCTCGGCAAGGAGATCCAGACCGCGTATCTGGAATCCTACTCCGAGTATGGCCAGAACATCTTCGACCGCTACGTCACCTACGCCGACTTCTGGATCCAGGATCAGGAATACCGCGACCCGGAAACCGGCGACATTCTCGACCGTCAGGCGATCAACGAAGAACTGGAGAAGATCGAAAAGCCTGCCGGCATCAGCAACCCGAAGGATTTCCGCCACGAGATCGTCAACTTCGTGCTGCGTGCCCGTGCCAGCAACATGGGCAAGAACCCGGCCTGGAACAGCTACGAGAAGATGCGCACCGTGATCGAGAAGAAGATGTTCGCCAATACCGAGGATCTGCTGCCGGTGATCTCGTTCAACCCGAAAGCCTCCTCCGACGAGCAGAAGAAACATGGCGAGTTCGTCAAGCGGATGATCGAACGGGGCTATACCGAGAAGCAGGTTCGCCTGCTCTCCGAATGGTATATCCGCGTACGCAAGTCCCAGTAAAACAAGGGTATTCGGCTGTACCGGGCGTATCCGCGCCCGGCGTATTACCCGACCACGGGAGTTTTCCGTATGAGCTACATCATCGATCGCCGCCTCAACGCCAAAAAGAAGAGCACGGTCAACCGTCAGCGCTTCCTGCGGCGTTACAAGCAGCACATCAAGCGTGCCGTGGAGGACGCCATCCATGACCGCTCGATCTCGGATATCGAGCGCGGCGGCGAGGTCACGATCCCGCGCCGCGACATTTCAGAACCCGTCTTTCATCATGGCCAGGGGGGACGCCAGACCCGCGTCTACCCCGGCAACAAGGAGTTCGTCACCGGTGACGAGTTTCAGCGCCCCGAAGGGGGCGGCGGTGGCGGCGGCGGTCAGGGCAAGGCCAGCAATCATGGGGAAGGTGAAGACAACTTTACCTTCACTATCAGTCAGGACGAGTTCCTCGACTTCATGTTCGAGGATCTTGAACTGCCCTATCTGGTGCGCAAACAGCTGAAGGACGCCACCTCATTCGAAACCCGCCGCGCAGGCTTCACCACCAGCGGCTCACCGGAAAAGCTGCATATCGTCCGTTCACTGCGCGCCGCTCACGCCCGGCGCATCGCGCTCGGCGGTGAAGATCGCAAGGAGATTCGGGCCCTGCGCAAGGAGTTATGGGCACTCGAGGCGCTGCCCGCCAGCGAAGTCCCGCGCGAGCAGCTGCAGGCGCTGCGCGACCAGATCGCCGAGCTCGACAAAAAGGCACGCCGCCTGCCGTTCATCGATGACTTTGACCTGCGCTATAACAATCTGGTCCGAGTGCCGGTGCCCTCCAGCAAGGCGGTGATGTTTTGCGTCATGGATGTCTCCGGCTCGATGACCCAGTCAATCAAGGATATCGCGAAGCGTTTCTTCATCCTGCTGTATCTGTTTCTCGAGCGAAACTACAAGCAGATCGAACTGGTGTTCGTACGCCATCACACCCACGCCAAGGAGGTCGACGAACAGGAGTTCTTCTACTCCCGGGAAACCGGCGGCACCATCGTTTCCAGCGCGCTGCAGATGACGGCCGACATCATCGATGCCCGTTATTCACCCGCCGACTGGAATATCTACATCGCCCAGGCGTCGGACGGCGACAACTGGGATGGCGACTCGGCTGCCTGCTCCGAGATTCTCGGCAAGCGGATTCTCAACAAGGTGCAGTACTACGCCTACGTCGAGATCACCACCGGCCCGCATCAGAACCTCTGGTATGAATACGAGGGTCTGCAGGAGAAATTCCCCGACTCGTTCGCGATGCAGCACATCACCGACGCTGGCGAAATTTACCCGGTCTTTCGCAAACTGTTCGAAAAGCGGACGGAGGGAGCGGCATGAGCACGGTAAAAGAGCGCACCCCTATCTCGACCGGTTCGGAATGGAGTTTCGATCTGATCGAAGCCTACGACCGGGAAATCGGCCGGGTGGCGAAAAACTTCGGCCTCGACACCTACCCCAACCAGATCGAGATCATCACCTCCGAGCAGATGATGGACGCCTACGCCTCCATCGGCATGCCGCTGAACTACAGCCACTGGTCGTTCGGCAAGCAGTTCGTCGAGACCGACCAGAACTACAAGCGCGGGCGCATGGGGCTCGCCTACGAGATCGTCATCAACTCGAATCCCTGCATCGCCTACCTGATGGAGGAGAACACCATCACCATGCAGGCACTGGTCATCGCCCATGCCTGCTACGGCCACAACTCCTTCTTCAAGGGCAATTACCTGTTCCGCACCTGGACCGATGCCAGCGCGATCATCGACTACCTGCTGTTCGCGAAGAACTACATCAGCGAGTGCGAGGAGCGCTATGGCGTCGACGAAGTCGAGCAGCTGCTCGACTCCTGCCACGCGCTGATGAACTACGGCGTCAACCGCTACAAGCGGCCGCGGCCACTGACCGCGGCGGAGGAAAAGGAGCGCCAGATGGCGCGCGAGGAATACATCCAGCGCCACCTGAACGACCTCTGGAACACGATTCCGCGCAAAGAGATTACCGCCGAGCAGGCGGAGATCCGTTACCCGAAAGAGCCGGAAGAGAACCTGCTCTACTTCATCGAGAAGAACGCCCCGCTGCTCGAGCCCTGGCAGCGCGAAATTCTGCGCATCGTGCGCAAGATCTCTCAGTACTTTTATCCACAGAAGCAGACCCAGGTGATGAACGAGGGCTGGGCCACATTCTGGCACTACACCCTGCTGCACCAGCTGTATGACGAGGGGCTGGTCACGGACGGCTTCATGATGGAATTTCTGCACTCCCACTCCAGCGTCGTCTATCAGCCGCCGTTCGACAGCCCCTATTTCAACGGCATCAATCCGTATACGCTGGGTTACAGCATGATGACCGACATTCGCCGCATCTGTGAGAACCCGACCGACGAGGACCGCGAGTGGTTCCCGGACATCGCCGGCAGCGACTGGATCACGACGCTGGACAATGCGATGCGCAACTACAAGGACGAGAGCTTCATCCTGCAGTTCCTGTCGCCGAAGCTGATGCGCGAGCTGCGCCTGTTCGCGATTCTGGACGATGCCGAGCGGCCGACGCTGCGCGTGGATGCGATCCATGACGAAAGCGGCTATCGCCGTCTGCGCGAAGAGCTGTCGGCTCAGTACAACCTCGGCAACCGCGAACCCAACATCCAGGTCTATAACGTCAACGTCCGCGGTGATCGCAGCCTGACGCTGCGCCACTACATGCACAACCGTCAACCGCTGGGCGAATCGACCCAGGAAGTGCTCAAACATGTGCACCGTCTGTGGGGGTTCGATGTCCGGCTGGAGTCGGTAACGCCCGACAACGAGGTCGTCAAAAGCTACCAGTGTCCACCGCGGGAGGCGCTCGAGCTGACTTGAGCCGCTCGAGCCGGCCTCGTTATACTGAATCTCCACCTATTCAACCTGAGAGACCCCATGGACTGTCTGTTCTGTAAAATCGTCAACGAGGAGATTCCGGCTGACGTCCTGTACCAGGACGAGCACGTCATCGTGTTTCGCGATATCAACCCGCAAGCACCGTTCCACGCACTGGTGATACCGCGCCGTCATATTCCCACACTGAACGACATCGCCGACGACGACTGTGAACTGGTGGGCTACATGCTCAAGGTTGCCGGCGATATCGCCGAGGAACACGGCTTTGCCGAAGACGGCTACCGTACCGTCTTCAACTGCAACACCCATGGCGGGCAGACCGTTTACCACATCCACCTGCACCTGCTCGGCGGCAAGCCGATGGGCTGGCCGCCGTATCAGGACACACTGAAAACGCCGGTCTGAGCCCGAGTGGCCACGCGGCCCCGCAGGGCGTCATCATTCTTTAACCTCAGCCCCTCAGGGTTGCACTGAACCAGGGATTCGGAGATCCGCAGATGGCCACAATCGAGCTACAGCAGCCGCCGGCACACGACCAACTGGAATTTTTCATAGAGCAGGCACGCAAGGCACGCCCGGTGCGCACCGCCGTGGTTCACCCGGTGGACCACAATAGCCTCAGCGGTGCCATCGAAGCCGCCGAGCAGGGACTGATCGAACCTCTGCTGGTCGGTCCCGCGCACAAGATACAGGCCGCTGCCGAGGCCGAAGGGATCGATCTGTCGCCCTACCAGATCGTCACCACCGAACACAGCCACATGGCAGCGGAGCGCGCCTGCGAGCTGGTGCGCATGGATCAGGCCGAGGCTCTGATGAAGGGCAGCCTCGGCACGTCAGAACTGCTCAGTGCCGTGTTGCACAAAACCCGGGGCGTGCGCACGGAGCGCCGCCTCAGTCACGTGTTTGTGTTCGATGTCCCGAACTACCACAAACCGCTGATCATTACCGACGCTGCGATCAACGTGGCGCCGGATCTGACCGTGAAACGGGATATCGTGCAGAACGCGATCGACTTCTGTCAGGCGCTGGGCAACCCCCAGCCGCGCGTCGCCATCCTGGCCGCGGTGGAAAAGGTCAAACCCAGCATGCAGAGCACGCTGGACGCTGCGGCCCTGTGCAAGATGGCCGATCGCGGCCAGATCAGCGGCGGTATCGTCGATGGCCCGCTGGCCTTCGATAACGCGATCTCGCGTCAGGCCGCGCTCGACAAGCATATCGACTCCCCGGTGTCCGGGGAGGCGGATATTCTCATCGCACCGGATCTGGAAGCGGCCAACATGATCGCCAAACAGCTGATCTATCTGGCCGACGCCAAGTCCGCCGGCATCGCCGTGGGCGCACGGGTGCCGATCATTCTGACCAGTCGGGCCGAAGGCCCGCTCGGTCGTCTGGCATCCTGTGCCCTGGCGTCCTATATGGTGCTGCACCCGCCGGCGAAGGAGGCCTGAGCATGGATACAATCCTGACCGTCAACGGCGGCTCTTCCAGCCTCAAATGTGGCCTCTACTCGTTTCGGGACGACGGCCTGCACTGCCACTATCACCTCAAGCTCGGCAACCTGCTCGGCGACACCGCCCGCTTCGACATCATGGACGAAGCCGACGCACCGCTTGAACATCTGGATCTGCCATTTGCGGGGCTCGATCCGGAACGGCGCCATCAGGCCGCACTGGAGCACATCCTTGGCTGGCTGCAGGAGCACCAGAGCGACCTGAACCTGATCGCCACCGGCCATCGCATCGTGCACGGTGGCGACCGCTTCGGCGCACCGGTTCAGCTGGGCGATGAGGAGCTTGAGCAGCTGCGGCGCTACATTCCGCTGGCACCGCTGCACCAACCGTACAACCTGCGTCTGGTCGAAGCCTGCGCCCGACTCGCGCCCGAGATCCCGCGTATCGCCTGTTTCGACACCATGTTCCACAGTCAGCAACCGCGACTGGAGAAGATGTATGCGATCCCGCGGGAGCTGACCGACGCCGGTGTGCACAAGTACGGCTTTCACGGCCTCTCCTACGACTACATCCAGAGTCAACTCGAAAGCCTCGGCGCGGGCCGGCTGAAAACCGTGGTCTGCCATCTCGGCGCCGGCGCCAGCATGTGCGCCATTCGCGATGGCCGCTCGATCGCAAGCTCGATGGGATTCACCGCGCTCGACGGCCTGCCGATGGGCACCCGCTGCGGCAATCTGGACCCGGGCGTGCTGCTCTACCTGATGCAGGAAAAGAAGATGGACGCCGATGCGATCCAGACCCTGCTGTACAAACAGAGTGGCTGGCTCGGGGTTTCGGATATCAGCTCCGACATGATTACGCTGCATCAGTCGGACGCACCCGCGGCCGATGAGGCGATCGAACTGTTTGCCTACCGCATCGCGCTCGAAATCGGCCGTCTGACCGCCGCGCTCGGTGGGCTGGAACAGCTGGTCTTCACCGGTGGCGTGGGCGAAAACGACAGTGACGTGCGCGCCCGGGTGCTGGCACGCTGTGACTGGCTCGGATTGGCCATGGATGCGAGCGCCAACCGCGACAACCGCAGTGAGATTCATGCCCAGGGCTCACAGGTCGTCGTGCGCGTTATTCCGACCAATGAGGAAGCGATGATTGCTCGGCACGCCGCGCGGCTGCTGGGCCTGTCGTAACCGACACGTCTCAGCCGTGTTGCTGATCAGCATCGTGGCGCTCGGCATCCCCGTCCGCACGCGCCAACGGCTGACCGAGCAGATTCAGGCTCCAACGTTCGTCATGGCTGCGCGGGGCGGTGGCAAAGGCGCCGCAATGGCGGCAACGGTAGAGCCAGCGCTCGCCCAGATCAAGGGCCGGGCGCAGGCCACTGTGGGCCGGCACCGCTGAGCAGGCATCGAGCAGTGTCAGGCACTGCTCGCAGAGGTAACGGATTGGCATCTGACTGACGACTCCCTGTCGGTATTAACGGTGCCCTGCACCCCGTTGGTGGCACCCGCTAGCGGCGGGTGTTTCGCTGACGCACGATCTCGAACAGACACACCCCGGTGGCAACCGACACGTTAAGACTGCTGACCGAACCTGCCATCGGGATCCGCACCAGCTGATCACAGTGTTCGCGGGTCAGACGGCGCATCCCCTTGCCTTCCGCCCCCATCACCAGCGCAGTCGATCCGGACAGATCCGCATCGAACAGCTCGAGATCGGTTTCGCCTGCCGTACCGGTGATCCAGACCCCATAGCTTTTCAGCAGTTCGAGCGTGCGGGCCAGATTGGTGACCTGAATATAGGGCACGCTCTCGGCTGCACCACAGGCCACCTTGATGGCCGTCGCATTGAGCGGTGCCGACTTGTCACGTGGCGCGATGACCGCCTGTACCCCGGTCGCGTCGGCCGTGCGCAGACAGGCGCCCAGGTTGTGTGGATCGGTGACGCCATCCAGCACCAGCATCAATGCCGGTCCCTCGAGGTTTTCCAGCAGCCGTTCCAGATCCTTCTCACTGCCGGCCTGCAGCGGCGTGGTTTCGGCCACGACGCCCTGATGCACGCCACCGGCCAACTCATCGAGCCGTGCCCGCGGGGTACTCTTGACCTGAATCCCGGCCTCGCGCGCACGCTCAAGCAGCGCCCGCAAACGATTATCATGACGCCCTTCCAGCACCAGTAAACGCCGAACCCGCTTCGGATCGCGCTCAAGCAATGCTGAAACCGCGTGGATTCCGTAGGTGATATCGGCCTTCATGACGCTCCTGTGACACTCTGATTACCGGTAGTGGCGGGCGCCCATTATCGCCAAAACACCACCCGAATCCCAGCTGAAAAAAACGGGGGCAGCCCTCGCGGTACTGCCCCCGTTTTTGACGTGGACTCGGTGTCCTGTTCAGACCTCAGGCGAGGCCGGCGAACACTTTGTCACGGATATCTTCGACACTGCCGACACCCGGTACATAGACGTAGCGCGGTGCATTCTCGGCATCCTGCTCAGCCCAGCCACGGTAGTAGCTGATCAGCGGCTCGGTCTGGTCATGGTAAACCTTCAGGCGCTGACGCACGGTATCTTCCTGATCATCCTCGCGCTGCACCAGCTCTTCGCCGGTCACATCGTCCTTGCCTTCCACCTTCGGCGGGTTGTACACGACGTGATAGGTACGTCCGGAGCCCGGGTGTACGCGACGGCCACTCATCCGCTTGATGATCTCTTCATCAGCGACATCGATTTCGACCACGGCATCGATGTTGACGCCCGCCTCCTTCAGCGCATCCGCCTGCGGAATCGTGCGCGGGAAACCGTCAAACAGGAATCCGTTGGCACAATCGGCTTCGGCAATACGCTCCTTGACCAGCCCAATGATGATGTCGTCGGAAACCAGACCACCTTCGTCCATCACTTTCTTTGCCTGCAGCCCGAGCGGCGTGCCGGCCTTGACCGCTGCACGCAGCATGTCGCCGGTCGAGATCTGCGGGATGCCGAATTTCTCGGTGATGTACTGGGCCTGTGTCCCCTTGCCGGCACCGGGGGCGCCAAGAAGAATGATACGCATTGAAGACTATCTCCTGATTTTTACTCGAAGCCTGTAAACAGGAATACCCGCCGCCGGGCGGGTATTGTTGTCATTATTGGCCTGACCATATCGCGGCTCTGGCTACCGCCACAATTCGACATTAGCACTACCGCCGTGCGCGCATTGCCGGTCAGCGCCGGTCAGAAAAGCCGCAGATTACGTCATCTCCCCACGGCTGTAAAACACGCACGCGTCATCCGGTGTTACGCATGCCGGCAGAGATGCCGGCCATGGTCACCATCAGCGCCTGTTCCAGCCGGCGATCGGGCTGGTTGCGGTCGCGGTACAGCAGTTCCGCCTGCAGGAAATGCAGCGGGTCAATGTAGGGGTTGCGCACATCGATCGATTGCCGGATCACCGGGTTCTGCGCCAGCAGCTCATCGATCGACTTGATCTGTTTGACCCGCGCCACCGCCTGCTCGAGCCGGGCTCGCAGGCTCGAGCCGAGGGTCGCGAGCTCTGGCGATACCAGCCGCTGCTCGTAATAGGCGGCGATATGCACATCACTTTTGGCCAGTACCATCTCCAGCATGTCGATGTAGGTGCGGAAGAACGGCCAGTTGGCATACATCTGCTGCAACTGGATCAGCTCGCCCTGTTCGATCGCATCGCCCAGCGCGCGGTCGGAACCGAGCCACGCCGGCAGCATCAGCCGTATCTGTGTCCAGGCAAAGATCCAGGGAATCGCACGCAGCGACTCGACGCCGCCATCGGCGCGGCGCTTTGCCGGTCGCGAGCCGAGCGGCAGCTTGGCCAGCTCCTGCTCCGGCGTTACGGCACGAAAATAGGGTACGAACTGCGGATCTTCGCGCACGACGGCGCGATATGCCTGCAGGCCCGCCATGGCCAGACGGTCCATCTCCTCGCGCCAGTCATCATGGGGCGCCGGTGGCGGCGCCAGCGTCGCCTGCAGCACGGCACCGGTATACAGCTCGAGGTTACGAATCGCCAGCTCCGGTACCCCGAACTTGAAGCGAATCATCTCCCCCTGCTCCGTCACACGCAGGCTGCCCGCCACAGAGCCCGGCGGCTGCGCCAGTATCGCGGTATGACTCGGGCCGCCGCCGCGACCGACGGTACCGCCGCGGCCATGAAACAGTGTCAGCTTGACACCATGGCGGGCACAGACTTCGGTCAGTGCCTGCTGGGCGCGGTACTGGCCCCAGGCTGCGGCCAGCTGACCTGCATCTTTGGCCGAGTCGGAGTAGCCGATCATCACTTCCTGATGGCCACCGGCATAGGTGCGGTACCAGTCGATATTGAGCAGCGCATCGACGCAGCCGCTGGCGTTATCCAGATCGTCCAGGGTTTCGAACAGCGGTACCACGCGCATACGGTGGCCAATGCCCTGCTCCTGCAGCAACAGGATCACGGCGAGGACATCGGAGGGCTGGCTCGCCATCGAGATCACATAGGAACCCAGTGCACAGGGGTCGGTTTCCGCCACCACACGACAGGTATCCAGCACCTCCTGCACCTCGTCAGAGGGCTGCCACTGCCGCGGCAGCAGCGGCCGCCGGGATGCCAGCTCACGCAGCAGAAAGGCCTGTCGATCCGCCTCACTCCACTGGCTGTAGCGTCCCAGACCATAGAATCCGGTCAGCTCGTCGAGCACCGCCGTGTGCCGGTCTGCGTTCTGGCGGATGTCGAGCCTGACCAGCGTCAGGCCGAAACAGGCGACGCGGCGGATCAGATCTTCCAGCTTGCCGGACGCGATGTTGGGCATACGGCACTCGATCAGCGAGCGGTGGCACAGCATCAGCGGCGCCAGCAACTGATCGGTATGTGTCAGCGGCAGCGGCGCTTCCGGCGGGTACCCCTCAAGTGCCGCTTCAATCCCCTCGCGGGTAATCAGCAGGTCATGCTTGAGTTCGCCCAGCAGGGCACGGTAGGGCTCGCTGGCATCGCCAACCCGCTCACGCAGCTCGGCCGAGGCGTTGAACATCGACAGCTCGCTGCGCAGTTCGTCGACGGCGCGGATGTAGAGATCGAGCGCGACCCAGCGCGACAGCAACAGGACTTCGCGGGTCACGGCCGAGGTCACGTTGGGGTTGCCGTCGCGGTCGCCCCCCATCCAGGAGGAAAAGCGGATCGGACAGCAATCCAGCGGCAACCGGCGACCGATCGATTCTTCCAGCGCCTGATCCAGCTCGCGCAGGAAGCGAGGCACCGCGGCCCAGAGCGAATTCTCGATCACGGCGAATCCCCACTTGGCCTCATCGACCGGCGTCGGGCGCAGCTTGCGGATTTCGTCGGTGTGCCAGATCTGACTGATCAGCTCATCGATGCGCTCCTGTACCGGCTCGCCGCGATCATGCTGACGCAGACAGGCCG
Source organism: Marinobacterium sp. (assembly GCA_030602245.1). Taxonomy (GTDB): domain Bacteria; phylum Pseudomonadota; class Gammaproteobacteria; order Pseudomonadales; family Balneatricaceae; genus Marinobacterium_D. Next base: position 21,653 of record JAUWAC010000011.1, on the reverse strand, counting down.
TGATGCCATCGTATTTCTGGATCAGAGTACGGCGGTTGACCTCGGTGGGATGGGCGGTCAGCACCAGATCGATGTCCAGCGCACGCAGCGCGTCGATCAGCTCGTCAGCGTCGTGGCCCTGCGCCAGCAGACTGTCGAGCAGGACGCCGAAGGCATCGGGGGCATCCTGGGCCGCATTGTCGAGGCGACGCCGCACACGGTGGTGCTCTTCGGCGATATTGGCAAGATTCAGAAACTGGGTGAAGGCGCGCGCGATCGGCAGCACCTCGTCTTCATGCAGCTCGCCGATCGCCTCAAGCAGCTGTTGATGCTCCGGCTTATCCTCGCTCCGGCCGGCCTTGGCCAGTTGACGGATATGCTCGACCCGGCCCAGAAACTCCGGCCCCAGATCACTCTGGATGGTACGCCCCAGGCTCTCGCCCAGCATGCGGACATCGTCGCGCAGGTCTTCATGCAGATCGGTCATGCTTCGCTCCCTCAGGCAGAGTTGATTCCATCCTACCCCAAAGCGTCGCGCTGCCAACCCCCTTGTCCCGCTGTCATTGATCTTTCACGAGTTGCAGCAGGTTATCGAGCACTCGTCGGGCTTCAGGTTCCGCACCATAATTGATGCGCACGGCCCGTCCCCCGGTGAAAATCAGTTCCAGACGAAAGTTGACCTCGGACTCGGGCCGCTGGTCAAACGCCACCTCGCCGTGCTCGAAGTCGGCGAACGGCAGCCGTTCGTAGCTGCCCGGGCGCACCACGGCAAACTCACGCCGGGCGCGATCCGCCACCAGCTCCGGCGCACCTCCGAAGCGGTCGCTGATGCTGAAGCCGGCCTGGCTCAGTGCTGCCTTCTGCTCCGCGCTACGCTGCCAATTCCAGATCGCAAGGCCCATCACGGCGATGACAACGACCACAATCAGATAGGACATGGTGCCTCTCCTGCGCTGATCAAAGGCCACGGGCCTTGGCCTCGTTCCACCAGCCATCGAGCTGCTCGAGGGTAAAGTCACTCCAGATCCCGCCCGCGGCGTTGACCTGCTCTTCGATGTAGCGGAAACGCCGCTCGAACTTGGCGTTGGTGCTGCGGATCGCCTGCTCCGGATCGACGCCCAGATGACGGGCGAGATTGACCTGCACGAACAGCAGATCCCCCATTTCCGAACGAATCCGATCGGCCTCGCCACTGGCGATCGCTTCGCGCAGCTCGGCGATCTCTTCCTCGATCTTATCCAGCACCGGCAACGCATCACCCCAGTCAAAGCCGACCTTGGCGGCCCGCTTCTGCAGCTTCGCGGCGCGGCTCAGCCCCGGCAAAGCCAGCGGTATCTCATCCAGTACCCCGGGGCGCGCCTTGGCTTCGCGCTCGCGCTGCTTGATCGCTTCCCAGCGCTCGCCGACGGCGGCGGTATCCACCGTTTCCTGGCGCGCGTTCCCACGCAGCGTGCCATCGGGAAACACGTGGGGGTGACGGCGAATCAGCTTTTCGACCAGCTGATCAACGATGGCATGGAAATCGAAGTCGCCCTGCTCCTCCCCCAGTCGCGCGTAAAAGATCACCTGAAACAACAGGTCGCCGAGTTCATCTTTCAGATGCAGCCAGTCCTTGCGCTCGATGGTATCGGCGACCTCGTAGGCTTCTTCCAGCGTATGCGGGACGATGGACGCGAAGTCCTGCTCGAGATCCCACGGACAGCCGGTTTCCGGGTCGCGCAGCCGGCGCATCAGATAGATCAGGTCGTCAAGACTGTACCTCACGCCCGCCCTCCGCGCCGCTCGCGGTGCACGTCCATGACGTTCTGGATCTGATTGATCTTGTCCATGATCCGCCCGAGCATGTCGAGCCGGGTGATCTCGATCGTCAGCGACAGCCGTGCCACGTTGCTGCGCGGGTCGGTGGCCGTGTTCGCCGCCAGCACGTTGACGCGCTCGTTGCCGAGCACCATCATCACATCGCGCAACAGGCCGGAGCGGTCAAATGCTTCGATCTGAATATCGACCGGGTAGGTGGTACTGGCTTCCTCGCCCCAGTCGACGCCGATCACTCGGTCAGGCTCCTGATCGCGCAGGGCCAGCAGGTTGCTGCAGTCCTCGCGGTGGATCGAAACACCCCGTCCCTGCGTGATATAGCCCATAATCGGGTCGCCCGGGATCGGTTTGCAGCAGGACGCCAGCGTCGTCAGCAGGTTGCCGACCCCGAGGATACGCACCCCACTGCCACCCTTGCGTGGCTCGTTGACGCTGGAGGTACTCGGCAGGGCCAGATCCAGCTGTGCTTCCGGTTTCTCCGGCTCGACCTGCCGCTGCACCTCGTTGACGATCTGTGACAGGCGCAGATCACCGGCCCCGAGGGCTGCGTACATGTCTTCGGTGTGTTTGAAATTGAGATTCTTCGCCAGCGCGACCATATCGATGTCGTGGCTGTCCAGCGCCAGCCGGCGCAGCTCACGCTGGACGATGTCACGTCCGGCCTCGGCGTTCTGATCCTTCGCCTGCAGCTTGAACCAGTGCGCGATCTTGGCCCGCGCGCGGGAGGTGGTGACATAGCCGAGGTTGGCGTTGAGCCAGTCGCGGCGCGGCCGCTCTTCGCCGGTCAGCACCTCGACCTGATCGCCGGTCTTGAGCGGTCGGTTCAGCGGCACGATCCGGCCGTTGACCCGGGCCCCGCGGCAGCGATGACCGATCTCGGTATGAACCCGGTAGGCAAAATCCACCGGCGTCGCGCCGGTCGGCAGGTCGACGACATGGCCATCCGGCGTAAATACGTAGACGCGATCCTGCACGGCATCGCCACGCAGCATGTCGCCGAACGCCTCGCTGTCGCCAAGCTCGTCATGCCACTCGAGCACCTGCCGCAGCCACGAGATCTTCTCCTCGTAGCCATCGCGGCGCGAGCGGGTATCCGTGCCCTTGTACAGGTGGTGCGCGCAGACGCCGAGCTCCGCCTCCTCATGCATGGCGAAGGTGCGGATCTGCACTTCCAGCACCTTGCTCTCGGGGCCGAAGACAGCCGTATGCAGCGAGCGGTAGCCGTTGGGCTTCGGCGACGCGATGTAGTCATCGAATTCGTGCGCGATGTTGCGCCACAGCCCGTGCACGATGCCCAGTACCGTGTAGCAGTCGCGAATCTCCGGTACCAGAATCCGCACCGCGCGCACATCGTATACCTGGCTGAACTCGATGTTCTTGCGCTGCATTTTGCGCCAGATGCTGTAGATATGCTTGGCGCGTCCCATCACCTCGCCTTCGATGCCCGCCTCTTTGAGGCGTTCACGCAGCATCTCCACGACCTGATTGATATACAGCTGACGGTCGAGGCGACGCTCATCCAGCAGGCGCGCGATATGCTTGTAGTCGTTGGGCTTGAGGTAGCGGAAGGAGAGGTCCTCCAGCTCCCATTTGATGTGACCGATGCCGAGCCGGTGGGCCAGTGGCGCGTAGATGTCGAACACTTCGCGCGCGACCAGATAGCGCTTCTTGCGCGAGCCGTCCTTGACGCTGCGGATGGCACAGGTGCGCTCGGCAATCTTGATCAGGGCAACGCGGACATCATCGATCATCGCCACCAGCATCTTGCGCAGGTTGTCCACCTGGGTGACGCTGGTACCGAGTACATTGGATTCACTGCTGCGGGGGTTTTTGCGCGAGCCGATCGCCGCCATCTGCAGTACGCCGTCGATCAGCGTCGCGATGGTTTGACCGAATTCGTTGCGAACGCGGTCGAGCGACAACTTCTCCTCGCGCACGGCGCGATAGAGGATCGCTGCGACCAGCGTTTCCTGATCCTGATGGAGCTCCGCCAGAATCTGGGCCATCTCCAGCCCCGTCAGGAAACTGCCAAGCGTGGTTTCGCTCCAGTTATCCTCTTCCCGAGGCACCTCTGCGTGAGCCTGGCGCGCCAGTTCACACGCACATCGCACCTGAGCAGGGTCTGTCAGCGGTACCTGTTCCTGCAGCCTCTCGAGCCAGAGGTCCAGATCCACACTGCCATCGTCCCTGATTGGATGGTCTTCTCGAACTTTTACCATGGAGTCATGCCGCTCCTGTCACTCGCTTCTGCCGGCACAGCCCGCCCTCCATGGACGGCCACTGCAACCGATTTCAAGCACCTGCATCAGCACATGCGAGGAAGGGTCTACCCGACCGGCGCCATATTCTAGTCACTATGACCGCCGTTAGCGAGCAAGTTCAATCGAGGCACGCGGTATCAGGCATTCAGGTATTGTAGACGCCCGTCGACAGATAACGGTCGCCGCGGTCGCAGATGATGCACACGATGGTGGCGTTGCTGACCTGTTCGGCCAACCGCAGCGCGCCGGCCACGGCGCCGCCGGAGGAGACGCCACAAAAGATCCCCTCGCGGCGCGCCAGCTCCCGCATGCAGGACTCGGCTTCCTGCTGACTGATATCAACCACACGATCGACGCGCACCGGCTCATAGATTTTCGGCAGGTATTCCTGCGGCCAGCGCCGGATACCGGGAATCTGCGACCCCTCGGCCGGCTGCAGCCCGACAATCTCGATGGCCGGATTCTGCTCCTTCAGGTAGCGCGAGGTCCCCATGATCGTGCCGGTGGTACCCATCGAACTGACAAAATGGGTGATCGTGCCCTGCGTCTGCTGCCAGATTTCCGGGCCGGTGGTGCGGTAGTGCGCCTGGGGGTTGTCCGGGTTGGAAAACTGGTCCAGCACGCGCCCCTCGCCCCGGGCCTGCATCGCCAGCGCCAGATCCCGCGCATACTCCATGCCCTGCTCCTGCGTGACCTCGATCAGCTCGGCACCGTAGGCAGTCATCGCCGCCTTGCGCTCCTCGCTCATGTTGGCCGGCATGATCAGCTTCATGCGGTAACCCTTGATCGCCGCCGCCATCGCCAGCGCAATACCGGTGTTGCCGGAGGTGGCCTCGATCAGCGTATCGCCGGGCTTGAGCTCGCCACGCTCTTCAGCCAGCGTAATCATGCTCAGTGCCGGACGATCCTTGACCGAGCCGGCCGGGTTGTTGCCCTCCAGCTTGCACAGAATCAGATTGTCATTCGGCGCCTGAATACGCTGTAGACGCACCAGCGGCGTCTGGCCGACACAGTCGGCGATGGTCGGGTAGGACACGGACATCGGTTATGACCCTGGACGAGGTTTAAATAACTTAAAGGAATATAAAAATATCGGGTTATATTCTTTGGTATTAGATCGGATCATAGCAAGCGGTCAGAGGATCAACAATATCCCGCCACGGCAGGTCGCCATCAACCCTCGGCGATCACCGTGGCGGTGACATAGTGCCGTTCATCACTGTAGGAGAGGTGCCAGTGGCGAATCCCGCGCGCGCTCGCCACGGCCGCCGCATGACCGCTCAACTCCAGCTGAGGCGCCTGACCGGATGCGCGGCGCAACTGCAGCTGCTGCCAGCCGACACCGCGCCCGATACCGGTTCCCAGCGCCTTGACTGCCGCTTCTTTGGCGGCAAAGTGCTTGGCGAGAAAACGCGCCTGATCACGCACGGCATCGAATTGCGCCCGTTCGGACGGCGTCAGAATCCGCCGCGCCAGCCCCGGCGTGCGGGCCAGCGCCGCCTCGATGCGGGCAATCTCGACAATATCGGTGCCCAGACCGACGATCATTGGCGGATCGCGTCCCGCTGCGACTGCACGCGCTGCTGCGCCTGCTGCATCAGCGCGCGCATCTCCACCACCGCCTGCTTGATGCCGACAAACAGGGCGTGGGCGATCAGTCCGTGCCCGATATTGAGCTCGTTCAATTCCGGGATCTCGGCCACCGGCTCCACGTTGTGGTAGTGCAGGCCGTGCCCGGCATTGACGATCAGGCCCAGCTCGCGCGCCCGACGCGCAGCCCTCTGCAGACGCTCAAGCTCTGCCTGCTGTGCATCGCCCTCAGCATCGGCATAGGCACCGGTATGCAGCTCGATGACCGGCGCCTGCGCACGGGCAGCGGCTTCGATCTGACTCGGCTCCGGATCGATAAACAGCGACACCTCGCAGCCGGCACGGGCCAGTCGCGCACAGGCCGCGGCCACCTCGTCGAACTGACCGAGTACATCAAGGCCGCCTTCAGTGGTCAGCTCTTCGCGCTTTTCCGGTACCAGACAGACGTGGGCCGGACGAATCTCCTCGGCAAACGCCAGCATCTCCTCGGTGATCGCCATCTCGAGGTTCATGCGGGTATTGAGTACCTCCGCCAGTATACGGACATCACGCTCCTGAATATGGCGGCGATCTTCGCGCAGATGCACGGTGATACCGTCCGCTCCGGCTTCCTCCGCCAGCAGAGCGGCATGGACCGGATCCGGGTAACGCGTGCCTCGCGCCTGACGCAGCGTCGCCACGTGATCGATGTTGACGCCAAGCAGAAGACGATTGGGATCTGCCACGGGGTTACTCCTTGATTCTTGAAAACAAAAGACGGCTGTTAAGCGGCTTGTCGCCGAGCAGCTCCTGCAGTACCTCGCGCATCAGCTGCTTGGCGGTGCGACGCACTGGTGCCGCGTCATAGCGATCTTCGGCGATCGCCTGCAGGTGTTCACCCGCATAGCCCGCTGCGCCAGGAGCCTGCGCCACGAGACCATGGCCGCTCAGATAGCGATAACAGTGCCCTGGCTCTGCCCGCGCCAGGTCGAGATCGAAGCCAAGTTCGGTCAGCAGCTGACGCTCGAACGTGCGCAACGCGCCTTCAAGGTCATCGCCGCTGTGCAGCTCGTTGAGCACATAACGATAGTACAGGAACAGCCGCGGGCAGGGCTCGCCCGGGTGCAGCAGACGCTGCAGCAACTCGTTGACATACAATCCGCACAGCAGCGCGCGTCCGCTCAGGGGCGGGCTGATTTCGACCGTCTCGACGGCGCCCAGTGTCTTCAGCTCATTGCGACCGTGCCAGCCCAGCTGCAGCGACTGGAACGGCTGCAGCGCCGAGCGCAAGCGTGCTCGCGGCCGCCGTGCGCCCTTGGCCACGGCACTGATCCGCCCCTGCTCCAGCGTCAGAAAGTCGACCAGCAGACTGGTTTCACGGTAGGGTCGGCTGTGCAGCACATAGCCGGCCGACGCATCGACCCGCTGACTCATCACTCATGCCTGTAGCCAAGGCTGTGCAGCGCGCGTTCGTTGTCCGCCCAGCCTCGTTTCACCTTGACCCAGAGGTTGAGCATCACCTTGCAGTCGAACATGCGCTCCATGTCACGGCGCGCATCGCGACCGATCACCTTGAGCATCTCACCCTTGTTGCCGATCACGATCTTTTTCTGCCCGTCGCGCTCGACCAGTATCAGCGCACTGATCGTCAACAGGCCATCTTCGTGACGGAACTCCTCGATTTCGACCGTGGTGCCGTACGGCACCTCCTCACCGAGATTACGCATCAGCTTTTCGCGCACCAGCTCGGCCGCTACGAAGCGCGAGCTGCGATCGGTAATCTGGTCTTCCGGATACAGGTGGATACCGGCAGGAATATGACGCTCGACGGCGGCCTCAAGGGCGTCGACGTTATGCCCTTTCTCCGCCGACAGCGGAATGATCTCGACGAACTCGCGCTTCTGCGCCAGCTCCTCAAGCTGTGGCAACAGCTTGCTCTTGTCCTTGAGCAGGTCGACCTTGTTGACCGCCAGAATGACCGGGCAACGCGCATGGCGCAGTTTCTCGAGCACGATCTCGTCCTCGTCGGTCCAGGCGGTACGGTCAACCATGAACACGACCACATCCACATGGCGCAGCGCCTCGCTGGCGGCGCGGTTCATGTACCGGTTCAGCGCTCGCCCCTTGTCGTCAATATGCAGTCCAGGCGTATCGACATAGATCACCTGCAGCTCGCCCTCGGTCTTGATCCCGACGATCTGGTGCCGCGTGGTCTGCGGTTTTTTTGACGTGATGCTGAGCTTCTGACCCAGTATGTGATTCATCAGCGTCGACTTGCCCACGTTGGGACGGCCAACGATCGTGACATATCCACAGCGGGTTGGCATACCCTGTTCGGGACGTTCGCTCATCCGCGTTCCCCCTCGATATTCAGTGCAACCAGGGCGGCCTTCGCAGCCTCCTGCTCCGCCTGACGGCGGCTGTTACCGACACCTTCGGTGGCCTCTTTCAGCAGCCCGACCTCACAACGGATGTGAAAGGTCTGCGCATGCGCTTCGCCCTCGACGGAGAGCAGCTCGTATTTCGGCAGCGCCTCGCGCCGCGACTGCAAAAACTCCTGCAGCCGGGTTTTGGAGTCCTTCAGCGTCTCATTCAGATCCAGCGCCTGCAGCCGCTTTTCATACCAGGACAGGATGAAGCCGCGGGCGCAGTCCAGATCGGAGTCGAGATAGATCGCACCGATGATCGCTTCAACCGCGTCGGCCAGAATCGAGTCGCGTCGGAAGCCACCGCTCTTGAGCTCGCCGGAGCCGAGGCGCAGGTAATCGCCGATCTCCAGCTCACGGGCGATCTCCGACAGGGTTTCGCCCTTTACCAGACGCGCACGCAGGCGACTCATCTGTCCCTCGCGGGCACTCGGAAACTTGGCGTACAGCGCTTCGGCAATCACGAAATTGAGGATGGAATCGCCCAGAAACTCGAGTCGCTCGTTGTTGCGCTTACCGCAGCTGCGGTGCGTCAGAGCGAGCTCGAACAGGCTCGGATCGGAAAACTGATGGCCCAGTCGACGGGCAAGTTCTGCTGTTGGTTTGATCAAGGCTTTATGGCTTCGTAATGCTCTTCAAATTTAACAACGGCATCCACGTTATAAAACATGGGTACGCGGCGCTCGTAGACCAGATCGAAGTAGTAGGTCCCCTCTTCGAGCTTGATCTTCAGGGCTTCACGGTCCGGCAGACGGACCTGGTTGATGCCCAGACGCCGATCGATGTCGCGGCGAATGTCGTGGATCGGCTTTTCCAGCTCCTGACGATCGGTGACGACGCCCTCGACAACCGATTTGATGGTCAGGTGCTCCCAGTAGGGGGTATACAACTTGAACCCGACGGTGAAGAACACCCCGGCGACCATAATGACGATCAGAATCGACAGTATCGACGCGCCGCGCTCTCTGGCTCCTTGTACGCTCATCCCGCTCTCCTTTACTTGATTGAACGAACCACCGTGAAATCTGGCAGGCTGACGAGCTCTGCCCAGTGCATCCAGACCGCAACGGCGCGTCCGACCAGCAGCTCATCCGGGACGAATCCCCAGTAGCGGCTGTCATTGCTGTTGTCGCGGTTATCGCCCATGACGAAATAATGGCCTTCCGGTACCGTCCAGCGGGCATTCAGCGTCGGCCGACCGACATCGCGATAGATCTCGTGTTCGACATCGCCAAGGGTCTCACGGATCAGTAACTGCTCCGGATTGCGTGGCGGCAACTGCGCCAGCAGCGTCTGCGCCTGAGGCTCACCGTTTATATAGATCACCTTGTCGCGATACGTCACCACATCACCCGGCAATCCGACGACACGCTTGATGTAGTTGATCGACGGTTGCTCCGGATACTTGAATACGACCACGTCGCCCCGCTCCGGCGTGGCCAGCGGCAGGAACTTCGTATTCAGCACCGGCAGGCGCAGGCCATAGTGAAACTTGTTGACGAGGATGTAATCGCCCACTTTCAGGGTCGGCAGCATGGAGCCGGACGGGATCTGAAACGGCTCGAACAGGAACGAGCGCAGAATCAGCACCAGCGCCAGCACCGGAAACATAGAGCGCGACAGATCGGCCCAGCCACTGGGACGCAGCAGCTCACGGGCGGCCTCATCCGGCAACTCGCCTCCGGCCTTGTGTTGCGCCTCCTCGACCCGCGCTTTGCGGCGCGGCGCAAACGCCAGTGCATCCAGCAACCACAAAAGGCCCGTGACCAGCGTTGCGACGACCAGAATCAGGGCAAAATCGAAATTCATCCTTTAGCCTCAGTTGTCCACTTTGAGTACCGCAAGGAAGGCATCCTGCGGGATTTCAACCCGGCCAACCTGCTTCATGCGCTTTTTACCCTCTTTCTGCTTCGCCAGCAGCTTCTTCTTGCGGCTGACATCGCCGCCGTAACACTTCGCCAGTACGTTCTTGCGCAGCGCCTTGACGGTGGTTCGGGCGATGATCTTGCCGCCGATCGCCGCCTGAATCGCCACATCGAACATCTGCCGCGGAATCAGATCTTTCATCTTTTCACACAGCTGACGGCCCCGGTATGCGGCATTGTCGCGATGCAGTATCACCGCCAGCGCATCGACCTTCTCACCGTTGATCAGAATATCCAGACGCACGAGCTTGGCCGGCTCGAAACGTTTGAAGCTGTATTCGAGTGACGCATAGCCGCGACTGGCCGATTTCAGGCGATCGAAGAAGTCGAGCACCACTTCCGCCATCGGCAACTCATAGTTGACCTGCACCTGATTACCGACGAACTGCATGTTCTTCTGCACGCCGCGCTTCTCGACGCAGAGCCCGATAACCTGCCCCAGATAGTCCTGCGGCACGAGGATATTGGCTTCGACGATCGGCTCACGCATCTCCTTGATCGAACCCGGATCCGGCAGCTTGGACGGACTGTCGATGTAGATCACTTCACCGCTCTGCATCTCCAGCTCGTACACAACGGTCGGCGCCGTGGTCACCAGATCCAGATCGTATTCGCGTTCGAGACGCTCCTGAATGATCTCCATGTGCAGCATGCCAAGAAAGCCGCAGCGGAAGCCGAAACCAAGCGCGTCGGAACTCTCCGGTTCGAAAAACAGCGAGGCGTCGTTCAGCGTCAGTTTTTCGAGCGCTTCACGGAAGTCGTCATAATCATCGGCACTGGTCGGGAACAGACCGGCGTAGACCTGCGGCTGGATCCGCTTGAACCCCGGCAGACTGGGCACATCCGGCGTTTTGGCATGGGTCAGCGTGTCGCCCACCGGCGCACCATGAATATCCTTGATGCCGGCGACGACAAACCCGACTTCGCCGGCACGCAGCACACCGGTTTCGGTCTGTTTCGGCGTGAATATACCGACCAGCTCGGCCTGGTAGCTCTGGCCGGTCGATTTGACGAGGATCTTGTCCTTCTTCTTCAGCGTGCCCTGTTTGACACGCACCAGCGACACAACGCCGAGGTAGTTGTCGAACCAGGAGTCGATGATCAGCGCCTGCAGCGGCGCATCGATATCCCCTTCGGGCGGCGGAATCACACGGATCAGCGCCTCAAGCACGTCCTTGACACCCTCGCCGGTCTTGGCGGAACAGGGGATCGCATCGGTCGCATCGATGCCGATCACCTCCTCGATCTCGTGCCGCACGCGTTCAGGCTCTGCCTGCGGCAGATCCATCTTGTTCAGTACCGGCAGAACCTCGAGTCCCTGCTCGATGGCGGTGTAGCAGTTGGCCACCGATTGCGCCTCAACGCCCTGCGCGGCATCAACGATCAGCAGTGCGCCTTCACAGGCGGACAGCGAACGCGACACCTCGTAGGAGAAATCCACGTGTCCCGGAGTATCGATGAAGTTCAGCTGATAGGTGTTGCCGTCATCGGCCGTGTAGTTGAGCGTAACGCTCTGCGCCTTGATCGTGATCCCGCGCTCGCGCTCGATATCCATGGAATCAAGCACCTGCGCAGCCATCTCACGCTCGCTCAGGCCACCGCAGATCTGGATCAGGCGATCCGCCAGCGTTGATTTGCCATGATCGATATGGGCGATGATGGAGAAGTTCCGTATGTGACTGATTTTTAAGTCTTTTTCAGCGCTAGACATTCATCAAAACCCGGAGTATGTACGCACCCATGTACAAGAAAAAAATGTAGCCATTAAGTGCAGAAAACGAAATTGGCCAGCATTGTAACGCGAAGCGGGTTTATTGTCGCCAGCGAGCTGATTACGGTACTACATATAACTTAAGCCCTCTCCACTTCCAGACGACAAGATCTGACGCACCACCCCTTTACGCTAAAGCCTGTCTATGCCTCCCCCATCCCACCCAATTTGGTATGATGCCAGGCACTATTGAATCAACCGTTAACCAAGCGGGCCACCCCGGCCTGTTGCAAGGATCGCCGCATGTTGCCCAAAGACCCTGCTTCCATGAACACCTCCACCGCCTCGCTGGCAAGCCTGATCTGGTCGGTAGCCGATCTGCTGCGCGGTGACTTCAAGCAGTCGCAGTATGGCCGCATCATCCTTCCGTTTACTGTACTGCGCCGCCTTGAGTGCGTGCTGGCGCCGACCAAGGACAAAGTGCTGGCGTTGGCCGAAAGCAGCAAAGCGATGCCGGATGAAGCTCGCCATAAAGTGCTGCTCCATGCCGCCGACAAGGCGTTTTACAACACCTCGAAGCTGGATTTGGCGCATCTGGGCGAAACCCATATTTTCGACAATCTGGACAGCTACGTGCGCGCCTTCTCCAAGGATGCGCGGGAGATCTTCGAGCACTTCAGTTTCGAAAGCAGCCTGGACAAGCTGGATGAGGCCGACCTGCTGTACCGTGTGGTGCAGGAGTTCGCCTACTTCGACCTGTCGCCGGAGGCGGTGAGCAACTACCAGATGGGTCTGGTGTTCGAAGACCTGATTCGCCGCTTTGCGGAAAGCGCCAACGATACCGCCGGTGAGCACTTTACCCCGCGTGACATCGTGCGCCTGACCACCTCGCTGGTGTTCAGCGGTGACGACGAGGCATTGACCAAGCCGGGCATCATCAAAACGATCTATGACCCGACGGCGGGGACAGGCGGCTTCCTCTCCAGCGGCATGGAGTATCTGCTGGAGCTGAACGAACGCGCCAGCCTGAAAACCTTCGGTCAGGAACTGAACCCCGAATCCTACGCCATCTGCAAGGCGGACATGCTGATCAAGGGTCAGGAGATCGACAACATCAAACTGGGCAACACCCTCTCCAACGACCAGCTGCGCGGGCATACCTTCGATTACTGCCTCTCCAACCCGCCGTTTGGTGTGGACTGGAAGAAGGTGGAGAAGACAATCAAGGACGAGAACAAGCTGCAGGGCTTCAGTGGCCGTTTCGGGCCGGGCCTGCCGCGCGTATCCGATGGCTCGCTGCTGTTCCTGCTGCACCTGATCAGCAAGATGGCACCCAAGACCGAGACCAACCCCGGTGGCCGCATCGGCATTATTCTTAATGGCTCGCCGCTGTTTACCGGCGGTGCAGGCAGTGGTGAAAGCGAGATCCGCCGTTATGTGCTCGAGCATGACCTGCTCGATGCTATCGTCGCTCTGCCCACGGATATGTTCTACAACACCGGTATCGCCACCTATATCTGGGTGCTGTCCAATCACAAACCGGTGGAGCGCAAGGGCAAGGTACTGCTGATCAACGCCACCGATCTGCACAGCCCCATGCGCAAGTCGCTGGGCTCCAAGCGCAAACAGCTCAACGACGAAGCGCTGGAAAAGATCGTCGGCCTCTACAGCCGCTACGACAGCGCCGAGCTGGAAGCCTCCGGCATCGCCAAGGTGTTCAACACCACCGACTTCGGCTACCGCCGCATCACCGTCGAGCGCCCGCTGAAACTGGCCTTCTATCCCAAAGACGCTGAGCGCATCACCGCCCTGCAGGCCGACAAGGCTTGGGAAAAGCTGGACGGCACTCTGCAGAGTGCGATTCTGGACGCCCTGAGCCGATTCGATCAGGACCGTCTGTTGTCACGCACCCAGTTCAAAAAGCAGCTCACTGCGCTGTTGGGTGAGATCAAATTGCCTGCGCCTGCGTTCAAGTTGCTCTGCAAGCAGATCGGCGAGCAGGATGACGAAGCGGAAGTCTGCAAGACAAAGGGTGAACCTGAGCCCAACCCGGATCTGCGCGACAACGAAAACGTACCGCTGGGCGAAGACATTCACGCCTACTTTGCCCGTGAAGTGCTGCCCCACGTGCCGGATGCCTGGATCGACGAGAGCAAATGCGACGAGAAGGACGGCCAGGTGGGTATCGTCGGCTACGAGATCCCGTTCAACCGCCATTTCTACCAGTACCAGCCGCCACGCTCACTGGAAGAGATCGACGCCGATCTGGACAAAGTCAGCCGTGAGATCATGGAACTGCTGGCGGAGGTGCATAGCTGATGGCAGGGAAGTATCAGTCCTACTCCGAGTGTAAGAACTCAGGTGTAGAATGGCTTGGGGATATCCCCGCAGGTTGGCAGACACAAAGGCTTGGTGCGTTGCTCCAGGAGCGGGGCGAAGCGAATCAGGGACCAGTTACAGATAACATACTGTCTGTTCTAAAGGATGTCGGCGTCATCCCCTACGATGAGAAAGGGGATATCGGTAACAAAAAATCCGATGACATTGAGCGTTACAAAATCGTCCATCCTGGCGATCTTGTGGTGAACAGCATGAATGTGATTATAGGTTCAGTGGGGGTATCTAAATATTTTGGTGCACTGAGCCCTGTCTATCTTGTTCTGCATGCTAGAGACAAGGGTTTACTCCATCCCACTTATTTGGGATACATTTTCCAGATCAAGACATTCCAGCGGTGGTTGAAACGTTTAGGGTACGGCATTCTCGATCATCGCTTACGAATCCCGATGGATAATCTCAAGAAGGAATTCTTGCCGCTTCCTCCACCAAAAGAACAACGCACCATCGCCGCCTTCCTCGACCACGAAACCGCCCGTATCGACCGGCTGATCGAAAAGCAGCGGCGGCTGATCGAGTTGCTGAAAGAAAAGCGGCAAGCGGTGATCTCCCACGCCGTCACCAAGGGCCTTGATCCTAATGTGCCGATGAAAGACTCCGGCGTAGAGTGGCTGGGGCAAGTGCCGGAGCATTGGGTGGTCTGCCGGCTCAAACATGTAAAGCATCCCAGAGCTAACTCATTCGTAGATGGTCCTTTTGGTAGCAACCTAAAATCTGAGCATTTCATCAGTGAGGGCGATGTGTATGTCATTGAAAGCAATTTTGCGACAACTGGGTTGCTAATGCCGTCGAAGCTCAAGACCATCTCGGAAGATCACTTCTTAACCATTAAAAGAAGTGAGGCTGAGGAAGGGGATATTATCATTGCTAAAATTGGTGCCCGTTACGGAAGCAGCGCGATTTTGCCCAGTATCGATAAGAAAGCTGTTGTTTCTGGCAACTCACTTAAACTCACCATCAACAAAGAGATATGCCTAGTTGAATATGCAAACCTATTGCTGAGACACCTGAAAAACGAAGAAGCTATGGATGATGGTGTCAACGTTACCGCTCAGCCAGCATTATCACTGGGGGCCCTCAACAATCTTCCATTTCTCGCTCCCCCTTTGGATGAGCAATCAAAGATATTGTCCTACATTGACCAAACAAGTGAGCTGTTCGACAAAATAATCTCAAAATCGGAGCTGTCTATCCAGCTATCGGGGGAGCGCCGCACCGCCCTGATCTCCGCCGCCGTTACCGGCAAGATCGATGTGCGCAACTGGCAACCAAACACCAGCACTCAAACCGCTGAACCCGATCTGCCTATGGCCGCCGAGCAAGCGGCAGAATATCGAGTATAGGAGTCAGCATGACGCAAGGACGCAGTATTCGCCTGTTTCTGGTCGACGGCAGCCCCAACGGGCTACTGACCGCCGAGATTATGAACTGGACCGGCCATGCGCTGACCGGGCCACGTACCCGCCTGTCAGAGCTGGTCAAGCGCCCCGAGTGCAGCCGTACCGGTATCTACTTTCT
This sequence comes from Marinobacterium sp., assembly GCA_030602245.1. GTDB lineage: Bacteria > Pseudomonadota > Gammaproteobacteria > Pseudomonadales > Balneatricaceae > Marinobacterium_D. The sequence continues at coordinate 6,052 of JAUWAC010000011.1, read as the reverse complement.
GGTGGGGCCTGATCCAGACAACACCGCCCGTCCGCTGGTCTATATTGGCGAGTCCGATGATGTTGCCAAGCGCCTCAAGCAGCACAACCAGCCCGAAGACAAAGGCGGCAAGGACTTCTGGGAACGGGTCTGCCTGATCACCAGCAAGGATCAGAACCTGACCAAGGCGCATGTGAAGTATCTGGAAAGTCAGCTGATCGCACTGGCCACTGCCTCCGGCCGCTGCGGCCTGAAAAACGGCACTGCCCACGACTACACCATCCTGCCGGAAGCTGATCAGGCCGATATGGCGTTCTTCATCGAACAGATCCGCACCATCCTGCCGGTGCTGGGCTTCGACTTCCTGCGCGAGGCAGCGGCCAAGCCCGTCAACGTTGATAGCAGCGCCATTACCACTCCGCCCTCCCCTACCTTCGAGCTGACACTACCCCGCCACAATATCACCGCAAAGGCTCAGGAAGTGGATAGTGACTTCATCGTACTGGCTGGATCACAAGCGCGTACTCAATGGGTAGGTATCGACGGGGGATACAAAGGACTTTATGACCAATTGATCAGTGATGGTGTACTGGTCGACGGTGAAGGTAAATATTGTACTTTCGCCAGGGACCATGCCTTTTCCAGCCCCAGCGCTGCCGCTGCTGTGGTTTCCGGTCGCAGTGCCAACGGTCGTATCAGTTGGTTTGTTCAAGACACCAAGACAACTTATGGCGAGTGGCAGGCACAGCAGGTTGAAAACGAAACCACTGAAACATCAGCAGATGCAGCGCAGTAGGTCTGACTGGGATCAGATCGACTGGCATTTTCACAGTATAAATGTCTATAATGTTACCCAACAGGTAACGCACTAAGGCGTATCGGATGGCGATCAAGAGTTTCAGGCACAAAGGGTTGGAAGATTTCTTCTATGACGGCACCACCAAGGGCATCAACCCGAAGCATGCCACCAAGCTGGAAACCCGCCTCGATCGTTTGGATGCCGCCAGCTCGCCGGAGGATATGAACCTGCCCGGTTATCGCCTGCATCCCCTGAAGGGCAAGATGCAGGGGCGCTACGCGATCGATGTGTCGGGCGCCTGGCGCCTTACCTTTGAGTTTGATGATGGCGATGCCATTGTCGTGGACTATGAACAATACCACTGAGAGGTGCACCATGACGCGCATTCGTACCCGCAAGCCGGTTCATCCCGGTGTTGTGTTCAAAGCTGACGTACTCGACCCGCTGGGCCTGAGCGTAACGGCTGCGGCTAAAGCGATGGGAGTCTCCCGTAAGCACCTGTCGCTGTTCGTCAATGGCCATGCAGCCTGCAGCAAGGAGCTGGCGCTGCGTATCGCCAAGGCAACCGGCACTTCGGTCGCCAGTTGGCTCACCATGCAGACCCGCTATGACGTTTGGGAAGTAGAGCATGCCGATAACGGCTACCTGGCATCGGTTCAGTCGCTAGCCGAGGTGGCGCACGCTTAACCAGACCGGCACCATTTGAATGGTGTACCGGCAACGGCAATAACCCGCTGGACCCATCAAGCTTTAATAACAACAGACACATGGAAGAGGAACCGTCATGGCTGACAGCCGCGAACTGGCATTTCAGAACGATATCATCGCCGCCCTACAGACACAGGGCTGGCAGGTGGGACAGTCGAGCCAGTATGACCGCAAACGGGCCCTCTACCCGGAAGACCTGATCGCCTATGTGCAGGAGACCCAGCCCGATGCTTGGGCCAAGTTCTGCAAGATCTATGGCCGTGAGCCGGAACACCATCTACTCAACGCTGCCGAGCGCAGTCTGAGCCGCAAGGGCACTCTCTGGCTGCTGCGTAACCAGATCGAAGATCGCGGCGTGCGCCTCAAGGTTGCCACCTTCAAGCCGGACAACAGCCTCAATCCCGAGCTGGAACAGCGCTATGCCGCCAACCGACTGCGTGTGGTGCCAGAGCTGATCTACAGCCCCCACGGCTATGATGGCCGCATCGACCTGACCCTGTTCGTCAACGGCCTGCCTGTAGCCACGCTGGAACTGAAGTCGTGCTTCAAGCAGAGCCTGGAGAACGCCAAGAAGCAGTACCGCTATGATCGCAAGCCCAAGACCAACGGCAAGGACGAACCGCTGCTGAAGTTCAAGCGCGGGACGATTGTGCACTTTGCAGTGAACCAGTTTGAAGTGGCGATGACCACCAAGCTGGCGGGCAAAGATACCTTCTTCCTGCCGTTCAACCGGGGCACGTCGGCCGGTGGCGCCGGTAACGATCAGCCAGCCGATGGCTATGCGACCGAGTATCTGTGGAACGAGGTGTTTCAGCCCGACAACTGGCTCAAGCTGCTGCACCGCTTTGTGCATCTGGAGTCGAAAGAGGTGTTCGACGAGCTGGGTCACCTCCACACCAAGGAAACCATGATCTTCCCACGTTATCACCAGTGGGCGGTGGTACAGAAGCTGCTCAATACCGTACGCATGGAAGGCACCGGCCACAAGTACCTGATCCAGCATTCGGCTGGCTCCGGCAAGTCCAACTCCATCGCCTGGCTGGCGCATCAGGCTTCCAGCCTGTGCGATGCCGAGGGCAACAAGGTGTTCAACTCGGTGATCGTGATTACCGACCGCACCGTGCTGGACAGCCAGTTGCAGGAAACCATTTCCCAGTTTGAGCACAAATCCGGCGTTGTCAGCCGCATCAACCGCGAGGAAGGCGACGGCAGCAAATCGGCCCAGCTGGCTGATGCCCTGAGCCGGGGCACGCCGATTATCATCGTCACCATCCAGACCTTCCCCCATGTGCTCAAGGCGATACAGGAAAGCACCGGCCTGCAGGATCGTACCTTTGCCGTCATTGCCGACGAAGCCCACTCCAGCCAGACCGGCAGCACCGCGCGCCAGCTGCGCGAAGTGTTGATGGCAGAGCAGCTGAAAGACGAGGATGAACTGTCTGCCGAAGACGTGATGAATGCCACGCTGGCGGCCCGTGGTGGTTCCGACAAGATCAGCTATTTCGCCTTCACCGCCACGCCCAAGGCCAAGACGCTGGAGCTGTTCGGGCGCCCTGCAGACCCGAGCATGCCGATCAGCGACGACAACCCGCCCCACCCCTTCCATGTGTATTCCATGCGTCAGGCGATTGAAGAGGGCTTTATCCTCGATGTGCTGCGCAACTACACCAGTTACGCGCTGGCCTACAAGCTGGCGATGCAGCAGGAAGCCGATCAGGAGGTGGACAGCAAGAAAGCCAAAACCCGTCTGTCGCGCTGGGTGCGCCTGCACCCGCACAACATCGGCCAGAAGGTGCAGGTGATCATTGAGCACTTCCGCGAGAATGTGATGCACCTGCTGGCGGGCGAAGCCAAGGCGATGGTGGTCACCGGCAGCCGCATGGAAGCGGTGCGCTACAAGCTGGCGTTCGATAAATACGTCAGAGAGCAGGGCTATGAGCGCATTCAGGCGATGGTGGCCTTCTCCGGTGAGGTCAACGATCTGGAAAGCGGCCCCGAGCCCTTCACCGAGCGCAACATGAACCCCGACCTCAAGGGGCGTGATATGCGCAAGGCGTTCGATACCGACGACTATCAGGTGATGCTGGTGGCGAACAAGTTCCAGACCGGTTTCGACCAGCCCAAGCTCTGCGCCATGTATGTGGATAAGAAACTGACCGGCGTGGACTGTATCCAGACCCTGTCGCGGCTCAACCGCACCTATCCGGGCAAGGATACCACCTATGTGCTGGACTTCACCAACGACCCGCAGGAGGTGCTGGCCGAGTTCCAGAAGTATTTTGAAACGGCCCAGCTCGATCAGACCTCGGACCCGAACCTGGTCTACGACCTGCAGCACAAGCTGCTGGAGAACAGCATCCTCCAGTGGCATGAAGTGGAAGCCTTTGCCGATGCTTACTTCGACCCCAAACGCGGCGCTGAGGCGCTGACCGGCTATATCAAACCGGCCGTGGACCGCTTTATCCAGCGCTACCGCCACGCCAACGAAGTGCTGCGCGATGCCCGCATCCAGCTCAAGCGCTTGATCGAATCCGGCAGCGACAGCGAGCGTGCCAATGCCGAACGCTCGGTAAAAGCCGCAGAGGAAACCCGCGACAGCCTGAACCTGTTCAAGAAAGACGTGAACAGCTATATCCGCTTCTACGAGTTCATCAGCCAGATCACCCCGTTTGAAGACCCGGCTCTGGAACAGCTCAACGTTTACAGCCGCCACCTGCTGCCGCTGCTGCGTCAGGAAGTGATCGAAGAGGACGAAATCGATCTCACCGCCGTGGCCCTGAGCCATTACAACCTGAAGCAGAAGCGTACTCAGGACCTGAAGCTGAAGGACGGTGAAGGCCAATACATCACCGGCACCACCGCCGTGGGCACCGGCAAGCCGAAGGAAGGCGAATACGATCTGCTGTCACACATCGTCGAGAAGATGAATGAACTGTTCGGCACGGAAACCACCGATGGCGACAAACTCGACTTCGTGCAAGGCTTGGCCAGCAAGCTGACCGAGAACGAAAGCGTGATGGACCAGATCCGCCACAACACCGACGCTGCGGTAATGAACGGCGACTTCCCCAAAGCAATGGATGACGCCGTAATCGCCCGCATGGACACCCAGCAAGGCATAGCGATGGATTACCTGTCCAAGCCCGAGATCGCAAACGAGCTGCAGGGCTTGATGCTGGCGTGGTTACGGCAGCAGGTGTTGGGTAGCAACACGAACCGTTTATAGATCAACACACTGGAAGCCGTCATGTTCATTGAAGGTGCCCTTCCCGCAATGTGGAGGCACACCGACATATCTGCTTTGAGCCAACATTTGGTGTTCTGGACACTTGGGTGTTTGCCAAAGCGCCGGGGAGCTCCTTCGCGCACAAAGCAGACATTATTTACATCGTGAAGTGATCATTAAATTTCACTACGCATATCGGTATTACACCTTGATGCAATCCCGGGTTCGAATCTTGGCACTCCGTTTGTTTGAATACCTGGTCACCTTGGCCAACGAATATGCAGGTCATCAATCACGTAGGGATGCTTATGATGCCGCTGACCTTCTTTCAAATGAGGGTGCCCTTCGGGCAGTTCATCATGACAATGCTCAATCTCACTCAGGTCATTTGAAGGCCATAGGCGCCACCCAACTGTCGCTGCCAGCGAGGCTATAAGTGCAAACACTATAAACGTGTTCGTCATTCCCCAGTTGGCCCCTAGCCACCCGGCCAGTGGATAAGCCAGCAGCCAGCATGCATGCGACAGTGAAAATTGAGCCGCGAACAGATCAGGACGATCCTCAGGATGCGCTGAGCGGGTTAGCAAACGCCCTGAAGGGGTTTGCACTAGAGCATAGCCAATGCCCAGTAGCGTCCAGATCACGAGGAGCTGTTTCAAATCACTAATCTGTGAGGCTATCAATAGACCCAGTACCAACAGCAAGCTGGCCGATAACATGAGGCTACGATCACTGAAACGCTTCAGCAATGCTGGTACTGACAGGGCCGCCAGCATGGACCCGCCGCCAAAAAAAGCCAGCGCTAAAGCCGTATCCTGTGCATCAAGTTTGAATTTGGCCTGCACAATAACCACGGTATTGACGATAACCATGGCTCCTGCCGCTGTTACAGCTACATTCATGGCCAAGAGACCGCGTAGACGAGGTGTTGCCAGGTAGAAGCGAATGCCGCGCGTGGTTTTTTGGAAGAGACTCTTTTCGTTCTGAAAAGCTGAATGGATCAATGGCAGAGTGACGCTTGACACCAACACAGCTGAAGCAATAAACCCCAAAACGGTTCCTGCGAACAGTTCATGCCAGGTAACCATTGCCAGCAGCAGAGCAGCCAATGCGGGGCTGATCAGGTTTTCCAGGTCATAGGCCAGCCGCGAGAGAGAAAGCGCATTTGTGTACTGATCCTCGTCGGTCAGTATTTCGGGGATGGTGCGTATTCCGGCGAACGTGACCGGTCATTCCGGGGATCGTGACCGATTTGCACACGGCCATCACGCTGGAGTCGGTTTTGTACTCTGAGCGGTCACGATGGGTCAACCGATTCCGTATTTTGTGCTGTCGCTTTT
>JAUWAC010000024.1 GCA_030602245.1 Marinobacterium sp. | reverse complement strand
GCGGCCATGCTCGATCGTCTCCTGCACCACGCGCACATCGTGCAAATCAGCGGCGAGAGCTATCGCCTCAAGGATAAACGCAAAGCCGGTGCGACCCCATCACCGGCCACAGCAGCGGAATAACCAGACGGGCCCAGGGGGTCAGAATTACTTCGGCGTTTTACGCCTAAAAGGGGTCAGTATTCAGTCGGCGTTGACATTTAGCGGTGTCCGGCTGTCGTGGTCGCTTCCCACTCGCTTGCGGGGTATGTGGCTGAAAGCCTGCTCAGTTAGCAGGCTCTGCCTCCAGCATGAAGGTGACAGGCCCATCGTTTTCCAGCGTAACCTGCATATTGGCGCCAAAGCGTCCGGTCGCGATCCGCTTCAGTCGCTGTTTGGCTTGTTCGGTAAAGTAGTTGTAGAGGCGTTCGCCATCGGCCGGGGATGCGCCGCGGGAAAAGCCGGGACGCATCCCTTTACGGGTATCTGCAACCAACGTGAACTGGGAAACGATCAGCAGTTCACCGCCGGTGTCGGCGAGGCTAAGGTTCATGCGTCCCTCGTCGTCTGGAAAGATGCGGTAGCCTGCGATCTTGTGCAGCAGCTTGTCTGCGGTGGCTTCGTTATCACCTTTTTCAACACCCAGTAACAGCAGGATGCCGCGCCCGATCTCACCGACGGTTTCGCCGTCGACGGTGACGCGGGCATGGTTAACACGTTGGATCAGTCCTTTCATCGCTCTGTTCAGGCCTGGCTAAGTGCAAATTGATCGGTTGCCCGGATAAGGTTGTCGATGATGCCGGGCTCAAAAGCGGAGTGGCCGGCATCGCGCACGATATGAAGTTCGGCATGAGGCATGCGCTGTTGTAGCGCAAATGCCTGCTGCAGCGGGCAGACGACGTCGTAGCGGCCATGCACGATGACGGTAGGGATCTCCTGCAGCCGCGTGCAGTTATCCAGAATTTCGTCGGCTTCAAGAAACGCCTTGTGCGTGAAGTAATGTGCTTCTATCCGTGCCATGGCCAGCGCGAAGTGGGGATCGGCGAAGTGCTCCACCACATCCGGATTCGGGTCAAGTGTCGAGCACCGCCCCTCCCACACCGACCAGGCCTTGGCAGCGGCCATTCGGATCAGCTCATTATCGGAGGTCAGGCGACGATAGTAGGCAGCCAGCAGATCATGGCGTTCGTGCTCCGGGATCGGGGCGAGATAGTCCTGCCAGAAGTCCGGAAACAGGGCATTGGCACCGGACTGATAGAACCAGTGGATATCCTGTTCGCGGCACAGAAAGATTCCGCGCAGTATCAGGCCGCATACAGTGTCCGGGTGCGCCTGGGCGTAGACCAGACTCAGTGTCGAGCCCCAACTGCCACCAAACAGCAGCCAGCGGTCAACGCCAAGAAACAGGCGGATCGCTTCCATATCAGCGACCAGCTTGCGAGTGTCGTTGTGATCGAGAGAGGCATGTGGCGTCGAGCGACCACAGCCGCGCTGATCGAACAGGATGATGCGGTAGCGATCCGGATTAAAGAAACGGCGATGGTTCGGGGCGCAGCCGCCGCCCGGGCCTCCGTGTACGAACAGAACCGGAATGCCGGCGGGGTTACCGCTCTCCTCGACATAGATTCTGTGTCCGTCACTGACATCAAGGTAATGCTGTCGGATGGGCTGGATGTCCGGGTAAAGCGTGCGCATCGGTTTCTCCTTTAACGGCATCGTCAGAGTATACGTGCGCGTCTGTATCCTTCACAAACAAGGCAATAAAAAGGGCAGCCTGGGCTACCCTTTTTGCTTTGCTGTCGTCGGTTTACTTCTTGTTACCGGCGCGCTTGCGCTCGTGTTCCTTGAGCAGCTTTTTGCGGATGCGGATGTGCGAGGGGGTGACCTCGACCAACTCGTCATCTTCAATAAAGTCCAGCGCCTGCTCGAGAGAGAACTTGATCGGCGGTGTCAGCACGATGTTTTCATCCGTGCCGGAGGCGCGGATGTTGGTCAGCTGCTTGGCCTTGGTCGGATTGACGACCAGGTCGTTGGAGCGGCTGTGAATGCCGATGACCATGCCCTCGTACACCTCGATGTTCGGGTCGATGAAGAGGCGACCGCGCTCCTGCAGGCTGAACAGGGCGTAGCCGAGCGCCTTGCCGTTGACCATCGATACCAGTACGCCGTTGTTGCGCGATACCACTTCGCCCTTGTTGACCGGGCCATAGTGGTCGAAGATTGACGTCATGATGCCGGTACCGGACGTCATGGTCAGGAACTGGCTGCGGAAGCCGATCAGACCGCGGGACGGAATCATGAAGGTCAGGCGCACGCGGCCCTTGCCATCCACTTCCATATTGGTCATGTCACCACGGCGTTTGCCGAGTTCTTCGATCACCGAGCCCTGATGCTGCTCTTCGACATCCAGCATCACCAGCTCGTACGGCTCCTGCAGCTGGCCGTCGATCTCCTTCTGGATAACTTCCGGGCGAGAGACGCCCAGTTCGAAGCCTTCACGGCGCATGCTTTCAATCAGCACCGACAGGTGCAGTTCACCACGTCCGGAGACCTTGAACTTCTCCGGTGAGTCGCCCGGCTCGACGCGCAGGGCCACGTTGTGGATCAGTTCGCGCTCAAGGCGCTCCTTGATGTTACGGCTGGTGACGAACTTGCCGTCCTGACCGGCGAACGGTGAGTCGTTGACCTGGAATGTCATCGACACGGTCGGTTCATCCACGGACAGTGCGGGCAGGGCTTCGATCACATCCGGGTCACACAACGTATCGGAGATGTTCAGCTCGTCGAGACCGGTGATGCAGATGATATCGCCAGCCTGGGCGCTGTCGACCTCGACGCGTTCCAGACCGTGATAGCCCATGATTTTCAGTACGCGGCCACTGCGCACGGCGGCGTGACGATCGATGACCTTGACCGGTGTGTTGGTTTTAACCTTACCCCGGGTTACGCGGCCGACCCCGATGACGCCGACATAGCTGTTGTAGTCCAGTGCGGAGATCTGCATCTGGAACGGACCTTCGGTGTCAACGATCGGCGGGTGCACGTGTTTGACGATGGCTTCGAACAGCGGCGTCATATCGTCGGCCATTTCGTCAGGATCGTTGCCGGCGATACCGTTGAGGGCGGAGGCGTAGACGACCGGGAAGTCCAGCTGTTCGTCGGTGGCGCCCAGGTTATCGAACAGATCGAATACCTGATCCATGACCCAGTCAGGACGCGCGCCCGGGCGGTCGATCTTGTTGATCACGACGATCGGATGCAGGCCGCGCGCAAATGCCTTCTGGGTGACGAATCGGGTCTGCGGCATCGGGCCGTCGACCGCATCGACCAGCAGCAGCACGGAGTCGACCATCGACAGCACGCGTTCGACCTCACCGCCGAAGTCGGCGTGTCCCGGGGTGTCGACGATGTTGATGCGGTAGTCGCCCCAGCGAATGGCCGTGTTCTTGGCGAGGATGGTGATGCCGCGCTCGCGCTCCTGATCGTTGGAGTCCATGATGCGTTCGGCGCCTTCGTCACGGCGGGTCAGGGTGCCGGACTGCTGCAGCAGCTTGTCCACCAGCGTGGTCTTGCCATGGTCGACGTGTGCGATGATGGCGATGTTTCTGAGGTTTTCGATCACACGGAATTACCTGGTTAGTGCTAAAGGGTCAGCATTATACGTAACGGGCGAGGAACAATCGATTATTCCGTAAGCAAAGTGTTTCGACCGGGCAATGGTGGTCTGTTGCGGGTCATGCCTGCGGCGCAAAAACACCGGTACAAGGCGCCCGCGCTGGACATCGGACAGCCTCCATGGGGTATGATGGGGTGTTTTTTGAGGCCGTGCTGGCGACAGGGGAAGGTTGTGCGCCAACATGGTGCGCGATTGGTCAGGCTTGCGCGTTAATGGTGCGAGTGTCGACCGGTTGGTGCCGCCTGAACGACCACAAAATAGGCGCTTAGCACAATTTAAGTGCTGGCATATATGTTGCTTCGTACATTGCATGGTTAGTGCGTTGAAAAAGCGCACGGCTGAGAAGAATAGAAGCGTCTGGCAAATTCATCGAGTGGAGAGAGCCAAATGTCAGAGAAAACTCTGAATCTGATCAAAGAAAGCGAAGCGCGCTGGGTCGACCTGCGTTTTACTGATTCCAAGGGTAAAGAGCAGCACCTGACGCTGCCGGTCACTGAAATCGACGAAGATTTCTTCGAAGAAGGCAAGATGTTCGACGGCTCCTCAATCGCCGGCTGGAAGGGCATCAACGACTCCGACATGATCCTGATGCCGGACGACAGCGCCTCTGTGATGGATCCGTTCGCTGAAGACGCCACCGTTATTGTTCGCTGCGACATCGTCGAGCCGATGACCGGTCTGGGCTACGAGCGTGACCCGCGTTCTGTTGCCAAGCGTGCCGAAGAATACCTGAAGTCTACTGGCATCGCTGACACCGCCATGTTCGGTCCAGAGCCGGAATTCTTCGTATTCGACTCTGTTGAGTGGCACGCTGACATGAGCGGCTGCGGTTACACCGTCAACTCCGAAGAGGCTGCCTGGGCGTCCTCTCACAAGATCGAAGGCGGCAACATCGGCCACCGTCCGCGTGTCAAGGGCGGCTATTTCCCGGTTCCGCCGGTTGACTCTCTGCACGACCTGCGTGCCGCCATGTGCGACGCCATGACGGCAATGGGTCTGTCCGTTGAAGTTCACCACCACGAAGTTGCGACTGCCGGTCAGTGTGAGATCGGTGTAGCGGGTAACACGCTGGTGAAGAAGGCTGACGAAGTTCAGATCCTGAAGTACTGCGTACACAACGTTGCTCACGCGTACGGCAAGACGGCGACCTTCATGCCGAAGCCGATCGTTGGCGACAACGGTTCCGGCATGCACGTTCACCAGTCCCTGTCCAAGGACGGTGTCAACATCTTCGCAGGCGATGCCTATGCCGGCCTGAGCGAAACCGCGCTGTACTACATCGGCGGTATCATCAAGCACGCCAAGGCGCTGAACGCCCTCTGTAACCCGGGTACCAACTCCTACAAGCGTCTGGTACCGGGCTTCGAAGCGCCGGTCATGCTGGCATACTCTGCTCGCAACCGTTCTGCTTCCATTCGTATCCCGTACGTGACCAGCCCGAAAGGTCGCCGTATCGAGACCCGCTTCCCGGATCCGATCGCTAACCCGTACCTGGCGTTCGCTGCGCTGATGATGGCGGGTCTTGACGGTATCCAGAACAAGATCCACCCGGGCGACGCTGCCGACAAGGATCTGTACGACCTGGAGCCGGAAGAAGCCGCTGAAATCCCGCAGGTCTGCTCGACTCTGACCGAGGCGCTGGACGCGCTGGAAGCGGACCGCGAGTTCCTGACCAAGGGTGGCGTCTTCACCGACGACATGCTGGATGCCTACATCGCGCTCAAGCGTGAAGAGGTGCAGAAGGTCAACATGACGACTCACCCGGTCGAGTACGATCTGTACTTCTCTGTCTGATCGATCGAATCGTCGCTGAAAAAGGCCTCCCGCGGGAGGCCTTTTTTGTTGCCGTTCGACAGGAATGGCGGGGGCGGGTGCCGTTATCGGGTGCGGTTTCTGTAGCGTGGGGCACTAATATGGTGCATTGTTGGGGTGGGGTGCCCCGGTAATTGCCATGCCATGCGCCCTCGATGCGCATGGGTGCTAGTTTTGCGGGCACTTGTGGGTTGGCTTTTATCTTGCATTCCTTCTGGTATCAGATACAGAGAGCCCCTGATGTTTCGCCAACAGTCTCATAAGCAGATTCTCGATAACCTGACCTCGTCGGTACTGCTGCTGGATGATTCCCTCTGCATTCAGTACATGAACCCGGCAGCCGAAATGCTGCTGGAAGCAACCCTGCGCCGGTTGAAAAAACGTCCGATCGAAGAGTGGCTCTCCTCCAGCGAGGAGGAGGTGCGCGTGCTGCGTCAGTCGCTGCAGAGCGGTCACCCGTACAGCAAGCGCGAGTCCCGTCTGGTGACGCAGACCGGTCAGGAGCTGATCGTCGATTACAGCGTCAATCCCGTCCCGCAGCATGGCCTGCTGCTGGAAATACAGGCACGCGATCGCCTGATCCGGATCGAGCGGGAAGAAGAGATTCTGGCGCGTCATGCGACCGCCCGCACGTTGGTACGCGGTCTGGCCCACGAGATCAAGAACCCGCTGGGTGGTATCAGGGGGGCGGCGCAGCTGCTTGAGCGCGAGCTGGATGACGAGTCGCTGCACGAATACACCCGCATCATCATCGAAGAGGCGGATCGCCTGCGCAACCTGGTGGATCGTCTGCTCGGGCCGCATAAGCTGCCCAATATCGAACTGGTCAATATCCACGCCATTCTGGAGCGTGTCTGCAGCCTGATTCAGGTTGAGTCAGGGGGCAAAATTCATCTGGTGCGCGATTACGACCCCAGTATTCCGGAATTTGAAGGGGATACCGAGCAGCTGATTCAGGCCACGCTGAACATCACGCGTAATGCGATGGAAGCGCTGCAGGGGGCGGGTACGCCCGATCCCCGGATCGTGCTGCGCACGCGCGCCTTGCGCCAGATTACGCTGGGTACCGAGCGCCACCGACTGGTGTGCTCGGTCGAAATCATCGACAACGGACCGGGCATTCCAGGCGAACTGCTTGGCTCGATCTTTTATCCAATGGTAACCGGTCGTCCCGACGGCTCGGGGCTCGGCCTCTCGATCGCACAGTCAATCATCAACCGCCATCACGGCCTGATCGAGTGCAACACCGAGCCGGGCGAAACACGGTTCCAATTGTTTATACCGCTGGAGCAGAATCATGAGAACCTCAGGTAACGTCTGGGTCGTCGACGACGACCGTTCCATTCGCTGGGTATTGGAGAAAGCGCTGACGTCCGCCGGGGTCGACACCCAGGTGTTTGAGACCGCTGATGAACTGATGCGGCGCCTCGAACGGGAACAGCCGGACGCCGTCATCAGTGATATCCGCATGCCGGGGACCGATGGTCTGGAGCTGCTCAGTCACCTGCAACGGGTCAATCCGGAGATGCCGATCATCATCATGACGGCGCACTCCGATCTGGACAGCGCAGTGGCGTCCTATCAGGGCGGTGCGTTCGAATATCTGCCCAAGCCGTTCGACGTGGACGAGGCTGTGGCGTTGGTGAAGCGCGCCATCGAGCATGCCCACGAGCGTCGCGAGAAGGTCACCGAGCAGGAGGTCGATGCCTCCGCCGAGATCATCGGTGAAGCGCCGGCCATGCAGGAGGTGTTTCGCGCCATTGGACGCCTGTCTCACTCCAACATCACGGTGTTGATTAACGGCGAATCCGGCACCGGTAAGGAGCTGGTGGCGCATGCGCTGCATCGTCACAGCCCGCGGGCGTCACGCCCGTTCATTCCGCTGAACATGGCGGCTATTCCAAAGGATCTGATCGAATCCGAACTGTTTGGTCACGAGAAGGGTGCCTTCACCGGCGCTCAGGCGGCCCGGCGCGGACGTTTCGAGCAGGCGGACGGTGGCACGCTGTTCCTTGATGAGATCGGCGATATGCCGGCGGATACCCAGACCCGGCTGCTGCGCGTCCTTGCGGACGGTGAGTTTTACCGCGTCGGCGGGCATACGCCGGTCAAGGTGGATGTGCGGATTATCGCAGCCACGCATCAGAATCTGGAGCGGCTGGTAAAAGAGGGGCGTTTCCGTGAGGACCTGTTCCATCGCCTCAATGTGATCCGGATTCACATTCCCAAGCTGTCGGAGCGGCGCGAGGATATTCCGCGTCTGGCCCGGCATTTCCTCGCGCACTCGGCGGAGGAGCTCAGCGTCGAGCCGAAGATTCTGAAGCCGGAAACGGAGCAGTTCCTGTGTGAGCTGCCGTGGCCCGGTAACGTGCGTCAGCTGGAAAACACCTGTCGCTGGCTGACGGTGATGGCGTCCGGACGTGAGGTACTGATCTCTGATCTGCCGACTGAGCTGCTCGAGTCGCAGGAAGAAGGGACCGTCGTGAACGGCACCTGGGAGCAGGCCCTGCGATCCTGGGCTGACCAGCAGCTGGCCCGTGGTCAGCAGGGGATTCTGAACGAAGCCGTGCCCCAGTTCGAAAAGGTGATGATCGAAGTGGCGCTCAAGCATACCGCCGGTCGCCGTCGTGACGCAGCTCAGCTGCTGGGTTGGGGGCGCAATACGCTGACCCGCAAGATCAAGGAGCTGGGCATGGATTCCGACGGGCTGTCTGATGACGAAGGCGACGACTGAAGCGCTGGCCTTACCCGTCCCGCAAACGGTAATATCCGGCTGCCTGCACTCAGGAGCCGGATATGCTCGACGTTATTCTTTACCAGCCTGAAATCCCGCCGAATACCGGGAATATCATCCGCCTGTGTGCGAACACGGGCTTTCGTCTGCACCTGATTGAACCACTGGGCTTTTCCCTCGATGACAAACGGCTGCGCCGGGCCGGGCTCGACTATCATGAGTACGCGCCGGTGCGCACCTGGCCTGCGCTGGAGCAGTGTCTGGCGGCGCTCGAGCCGGCCCGGGTCTGGGCGCTGACGACCAAGGCGCAGACAGCCTATTCCGAGGTGTCGTTTCAGGCCGGTGATGTCCTGCTGTTCGGCCCCGAAACACGAGGACTGCCTGAGCCGGTGCGTACCCGCTTTCAGATGTTGAAACTGCCCATGCGGTCCCAGAGCCGCAGTCTCAACCTCTCCAACGCCTGTGCCGTGGTCGTATACGAGGCCTGGCGGCAGCTGGGTTTTGCCGGTGCCGCCGAGTGACAGGGTAAGGATGCGTTGATGAAGGAGAACTTGTTGATGCAGCACGCGCTGATACTCAACCGTCTGATCCCTGAAACCGGCCTTGATGGCCGTGTCGAGCAGATCAGCGCCGTGACCCACGATGGCCGCTCGGTACGGTTCGAGTCGGAACCGGAGCAGCGGATCAACGCGACGACGCTGCAGTTTCAGCAGACGCCGCTGCTGATCCTCACTGACCAGTTGCTGGAGCCTTTTCCCGGCATGCTGCAGGTACCGCCGCAGGCGCTGATTGCCGTGGTGCCAATGGCAAGTGCCGATATCGCCGCGTTGCTCGATCGGCAGGAGGGGGACCGCCTGTTGGAAGCTGTGTCGGCGCAGCTGTGCTGAACGCCGGTTATACGCGTTACTCGGCGCGTACCTGTTTCAGCGTCTGTACGTAGCGTGCGATCGCATCCGCCTGTTCGGGCGTCAGCTGTGGCAGATGCACCGGCGGGTGATCGAAACGGTAGCCGTGCCGAATCATCAGCACGATCTCATGCGGCCGCAGGCCCTCGGGTGCACGCACCGCCTGCTCAAGGTAGGCACCGACCGCCGTGTCCTGGTGGCAGCTGCGGCAGTAGTAATCGTAGAGCTCGTCGCCGCCCTTGAGCCGGGTCGGGTCCTGTGGGCTGCAGGCGGCCAGGCCTGACATCATCACCACCGTGGCCAGATAGCGCGCTGCTTTCATCTGCCCTCCCGAGGCTTGTCAGTGCAGGGTACGCCAGGGCTGTGCGCAGCCGGCCAGCGCAAGTGTAATCTGACTCAACAGCAACCAGGGATCGTCGGGTCGCTGTCCCTTGATCGCCAGATCCACTTCGGCCGCCTGCTGTAACAGCTGCTCCAGCAGGCCGCTGTCGAAGCGGCGGCAGGCGTTGCGCACCAACTGCTTGCGCTTACCCCAGATCCGTTCACGCTGGCACAGGGTGTCGTAGGACTGGCCCGACGCAAGGCCGCGACTCACCGCGTGCAGCATGCGGATATCCCGTGTCAGCGCCCACAGTACGACCGCCGCCTCGTTGCCCTCCTGACGCAGTACCTGAAGGATATGCTGACAGCGTGGTGCCTGGCCCAGCAGCGCCGCGTCGGTCAGCGCGAAGATGTCGAAGCGCGAGCTGTCGCTGACCGCCTGGATCACCTCTTCGGCGCCGATGCGCTGGCCGGGATAGAGCAGGGCCAGTTTGTCCAGCTCCTGACGGGCGGCCAGCAGGTTGCCCTCGATGCGGTCGGCGAGCAGCTGCAGGGCGTCGTTGTCGAGTTCCACGCCCTGACTGGCGGCGCGTTGCCCGAGCCACTGGGGCAGCTGCTCAGGCTCGACCGGCCAGACCTCAACGGCCAGCCCCACCTGCTCGATGGTCTTGAACCAGGCGCTTTGCTTGCTGCTGCGATCCAGGCGATCGCAGATGATCAGCAGGGCGTTGTCGGGAGCCGGGTTGGCGAGATAGCGCTGCAGCAGATCACTGGCGCTGCGATTGAGCTTCTGGCTGCCAAGGCGGAGCTCGATCAGCTTACGTTCGGCAAACAGCGACAGCGCGTTGGCGCTTTCGAGCAGGCTGTCCCAGCTGAAGCCGCTGTCGACGTGCATCACTTCGCGCTCGCTGAAACCGAGCCGACGCAGATGGGCACGCACGGCATCGACGCTTTCGCCACACAGCAGCGGCTCGTCACCGGTCACGAGGTAGACCGGCAGCGCCTCCTGCTGACGTTTGAGCTGGGCGTCGAGCTGTTCGGCACGTACCTTCATGGCCGTGATCTCAGCGCAGGTTGCCGAGGCTCAGGTACTGGCGCACGATCTGCTGCGCCAGCTGCTCCTGGATATCACGGCGGATCTGAGCTTCGAGCGCATCCCGCGCCGTGGTGTTGTCATCGTTGTTGAAGGCGCGCTCCGTGCGCACCTCGCGATCATCGATGATCGGGTCGCCGTTGCGGTCGAAAACGCTGAAGCGGGCGGTACCGACCAGTTCGTATTCGACGGCGTCGGCGCCGAGGGTCAGGGTCAGGGTGCGGCGGCGAATCGACTCGTTGAGAATCTCCAGACGGTAGTCGGCGCCGTCACGGACCTCGATGCCGTTGACTGTCATCAGGTTGTTGAGGAACGGGCGAATGTCGCTCGGTCGCTCCCCGGGGATGACGAGTTCGACCTGGCGCAGCTCATCCGGTACGTCGTAGTAGCCGGCCAGCCGAAAGCCGCAGGCGGTGAGCAGCAGAGTGCTCACAAGCGCCAGCAACGAGATCCGAAAGCGTGACATCCTGAGGCCTCCTAGCCGACGACGATGTTGACGAGTTTGCCGGGCACGACAATCTTCTTGCGGATCGTCTTGCCGTCCATGTGCTTCTGCACGTTGTCCTCGGCCAGCGCCAGATGCAGGATCACGTCTTCGTCGGCATCGGCGGCCACCTTGATTTTGGCGCGCAGCTTGCCGTTGACCTGAACCACCATCTCGATGCTGGCACGAACCAGCGCATCCGGATCGACCTTGGGCCAGTCGGCTTCCAGGATCGCACCTTCGTGACCGAGTTGCTGCCAGAGTTCGTGGCTGAAGTGCGGCACGATCGGCGACAGCAGCAGGACGGCGGTTTCCAGTGCCTCACGCATCACCGCGCGGCCCTGTTCGCTGGCATCGACGAAACGACCGATGCTGTTGGACAGCTCCATGATCGCGGCGATCGCGGTGTTGAAGGTCTGGCGGCGTTCGATATCGTCGCTGACCTTCTGGATCGTCTCATGCACCTTCAGGCGCAGCTCGCGCTGGGCATCGGTCAGATCCGCCGGTGTCAGCGGTGCGACTTCACGACCCTCGGCAAGGTGATCGTACACCTGTTTCCAGAGGCGGCGCAGGAAGCGGTTGGCGCCCTCGACACCGGAGTCGGACCACTCCAGTGACTGCTCCGGCGGCGCCGCAAACATCATGAACAGGCGTACGGTGTCGGCCCCGTAACGGTCGATCATCACCTGCGGGTCGATGCCGTTGTTCTTCGACTTCGACATCTTCGACATGCCGTCGTGGATCAGCGGGCGACCATCGACCTTGCTGCGTGCCGCGGTGATGCGGCCCTTGTCGTCGGTTTCGACCTCGACATCGGTCGGCGAGACCCAGACCTTGCCGCCCTGCTCGTCTTCGTAATAGTAGCTGTCAGCCAACACCATGCCCTGGCACAGCAGGCGGGTAAACGGCTCATCCGAGTCGACCAGTCCCTCGTCACGCAGCAGCTTGTGGTAGAAGCGGGAATAGAGCAGGTGCAGAATCGCGTGCTCGATGCCGCCGATGTACTGATCGACCGGCAGCCAGTAGTTCGCCGCCGTCGGGTCCAGCATGCGGTCGGCGGAGAAACGGCTGGCGTAGCGGGCGAAATACCAGCTCGATTCCATGAAGGTGTCGAAGGTGTCGGTTTCGCGCTCGGCCGCAGCGCCGCACTTCGGACACTCGGTCTTGATGAAGCTTTCCATCTTCTTGATCGGCGAACCGACGCCATCGAATGCCACCTCTTCCGGCAGCAGAACCGGCAGCTGATCCTCCGGTACCGGCACGGCACCGCAGCTGTCGCAGTTGATGACCGGGATCGGCGCACCCCAGTAACGCTGACGCGACACGCCCCAGTCACGCAGGCGGAAGTGGATCGTCACCTGACCGCGGCCCTTGCTCGACAGCTCCTTGGCGATCGCCTTGAACGCGACCTCGAATTCCAGATCGTCGAAGTCGCCGGAGTTGATCAGAACACCCTTCTCGGTGAAGGCTTCGCGCTCCAGATCGACCTCGGTTTTCGGTGACAGCGGTGCAATGACCTGCTTGATCGGCAGACCGTATTTCTTTGCAAACTCCCAGTCGCGCTGGTCGTGCGCGGGGACCGACATGACCGCGCCGGAGCCGTATTCCATCAGCACGAAATTGGCGACCCAGACCGGCACCTTCTCACCGGTAATCGGATGCGTGGCCTCGATACCGAGGGCCATCCCTTTTTTCTCCATCGTCGCCATGTCGGCTTCGGCGACCTTGGTGTGGCGGCATTCCTCGATAAAGGCGGCCAGCTCCGGGTTGCCGGCACAGGCTTTCAGAGCCAGCGGGTGCTGCGCAGCCACGGCGACATAGGTGACGCCCATCAGGGTGTCCGGACGCGTGGTGAAGACTTCGAGATCACCCCAGCCGTCGACATGGAAGCTGAGTTCAACACCCTCGGAACGGCCGATCCAGTTGCGCTGCATGGTGCGCACCTGCTCCGGCCAGTGCTCCAGCTTTTCGATGTCATCGAGCAGCTGATCGGCGTAATCGGTGATTTTCAGGAACCACTGCGGAATCTTCTTGCGCTCGACCACGGCGCCGGAACGCCAGCCACGGCCGTCGATGACCTGCTCGTTGGCCAGTACGGTCTGGTCGACCGGATCCCAGTTGACTTCCGCTTCCTTCTTGTAGACCAGCCCCTTCTCGAGCAGGCGGGTAAAGAACCACTGCTCCCAGCGGTAATACTCCGGGTGGCAGGTGGCCAGCTCGCGCGACCAGTCATAGCCGAAGCCCATCTGGCGCAGCTGGTTGCGCATGTAGTCGATGTTTTCGTAGGTCCACTTGGCCGGTGCGACCTTGTTCTTGATCGCGGCGTTTTCAGCCGGCAGGCCGAACGCATCCCAGCCCATCGGCTGCAGTACGTTCTTGCCCTGCATGCGCTGGTAGCGGGAGATGACGTCACCGATGGTGTAGTTGCGAACATGCCCCATATGCAGGCGCCCGCTCGGGTATGGGAACATGGACAGGCAGTAGAACTTTTCGCGGCTGCTGTCTTCGACCGCTCTGAAGCTGTCGTGTGTCTCCCAATACTGCTGGGCCTTGGTTTCGATTTCCCGGGGCTGATACTGTTCGTTCATTGGGGTCCGTTGAAGTCTGTTCACAATAAAACCGGCGCCAACCCGGCCCCGCCGGATCACTGATGGCGGGAGGCCCGGACGCCGGTCCAAGGTTCGAAAAATGTTGAAATCAATGGCGCATAGGATACAGCGCTTTCAAGGGGCAAGGCCAGTTTTCACCCGTTTTCGCTGACCTTTGGCAATGACTTTGCGAGACCGGGCGACTGTACTATAGGTATACAGCAAGAGCGTGCGCCCCAAGATGCGCTAAGGAGCCTCCATGAACGACAACAACAACCGTACCCCCGAGCATTCGTCCGGCGCTCCAGAGGCGTACAACCGGATACTGGATCGCCTGCGCGAACGGCTCGATCGGGCGGGCGAATACTCCTGGGATTACCTGCAGCAGCAGATCGAGGAGGCGGCCGAGATTGAACTGGCGGCCGAGGAGATGACGCGCGATGAGATGGATCTGCTCAAGGCGTACATCCGGCGCGATCTGGATCAGCTCGGCTACTACATCCACGAGACCGGTTCCGGCCTTGCGGCCTGGCTCAATTTCGATCTCGATATTCTGGAGCAGAAGATGTTGCAGCGCCTGCTCGATCTGGCGGATCGGACGCGGGTTGATTACGAGCTGCTGCGCGAACAGCTGGGCCACAGTGAAAACGAGTATCTGGCCGGCGAAATCACCGCGCCCGGGACGCTTGAGTGTCTGGCGTGCGGTGAAACCCAGCGCCTGACACGGACCTCAGCGATCCAGCCCTGTCGATGCGGGGCGGTACTGTTTCGGCGCTGTTCGGACGCCCGTGATCAGCAGCGTCAGCAGCAACAGTAGATCGGCGCCGAGCAGCGGCCAGATGCCCCAGCGCTGGTAAGGCGTCCGGCCCTGCATTGGCACCGCCTCGCCGGTCAGTACGGCGACCTCATCCACCGGCGCGCGGGCGCGCACGTCCCCCTGCGGATCGATCAGCGCGGTGATGCCGTTGTTGGTCCCGCGGATCACCCAGCGACCGTTCTCAAGCGCACGCATGCGCGCCATCTGCAGGTGCTGGTCCGGACCGATCGAGCGACCGAACCAGGTATCGTTGGAAACCGTCAGAATCAAACCGGCCGTCGTGCTGCTGCGCCGCACCAGCTCCGGATAGGCGATCTCGTAGCAGATGGCTGCTGCCAGCACCTGTCCCTGGACCCGCAGCGGGGGCTGGGGCTCGCGCGGCAGGCTGAAGGCCGACATCGGCAGGTCGAAGAAGGCGATGACCCCGCGCAGCCACTGCTCCAGCGGGACATATTCGCCAAACGGCACCAGTCGGCGCTTGTGATAGACGCCGCTGTCGTGACCGAGCAGCAACAGGCTGTTGTGGAACAGACTGCGGCCGGGGGCGTCCGGGTCGGGCCGGCGGGTCGGCAGACCGGTAATCAGCGTGGCCTGCGCATCCGCCAGTGCGGCACTCAATGCACTCAGCTGGGGAGCGACCTGCGAATAAAGTGCCGGCACTGCATTCTCCGGCCAGACGATCAGGTCGGCATCAAGATGGGGCGCACTCAGTGCCAGCAACTGGTCAATGATCGCCTGACGCTGCGCCGGTTGCCATTTCATCAGTTGAGGCACATTGGGCTGGACCACGGCGACACTCATCGGCGCGCCGGCCGGGGTTGTCCACTGTGCCGGCAGCAGCCATGTGAGTGCCAGCAGCAGCGTGCCGGGCAGCAGTGGCTGCAGGCGTCGATGGTGGACGGCTTCCACCGTGCCGGCCGCCAGCAGCAGCGCCAGCAGTGACAGCCCCCAGACCCCGGTGACGCTGGCCAGCGTGCGCATCGGGGTGTCGGTGAAGGCGTAGCCGAGATAGAGCCACGGAAAACCGGTCAGCAGCCAGCTGCGCAACCACTCAAACAGCCACCAGAGCCCGACAAAGCCAAGCCAGCCGTGGCGTGGATGTGCAACAAAGCGCGTGCCGAGCCAGCTCTGCAGGGCAAACAAAAGAGCCAGGGCGGCACAAAAGGCGAAGGTCAGGCCACCGGCCAGCAGCGCGGGTGCGCCGCCATACTGGTGGATGCTGACATAGACCCAGGACACGCCGGCGCCGAAGAAGCCAAGCCCGTACAGCCAGCCGTACAGCAGTGCTTGCCGCGGTGATTGTCCGCGCAGCAGCCACCACAGCAGCGCCGGCGACAGCAGCGCAAACAGGGGCAGCGAGAAGGGCGCGAAGGCGAGGGTGGCGCTGGCGCCGGCTGGCAGTGACAGCAGAACGCGAAAGCGGCGCATGCTCAGTCTGCCAGCCGGTTCACCTGCAGCAGTCGGATGCGACGGTTGTCGGAGCTCAGCACCTTGAAGCTGAAGCCGTCGAACTCCACCTGTTCATCCTTGCTCGGCAGGTGGCCGAAGTGTTGGGTCACGATACCGCCGATGGTATCGAATTCGTCGTCGGGGAAGCCGACGTCGAAGTATTCATTGAAATCCTCGATCGGCGTCAGCGCCTTGACGATGTAGCCGTCATCATCGAACGGCTTGATGTTACCTTCGCCGTCGTCGGCGTCGTGTTCATCCTCGATCTCGCCGACGATCTGCTCGAGCACATCCTCGATGGTGATCAGACCGGCCACGCCGCCGTATTCGTCGACGACGATCGCCATGTGGTTGCGAGTGACACGAAACTCTTTCAGCAGCACGTTGAGGCGCTTGCTCTCGGGAATCATCGTCGCCTTGCGCATGCAGCTGCGCAGGTCGAATTCGTCCAGGCGGCCATCCAGCAGATAAGGCAGCAGGTCCTTGGCCAGCAGGATGCCGACGATCTCGTCAGGGTTTTCGCCGCAGACCGGGAAGCGGGAGTGGGCGCTGGAGATGATCAGCGGCATGAAGTCGCGCGGCGACTGATCGATGTGAACCACCGACATCTGCGAGCGCGGCACCATGACGTCGCGCACTTTCATGTCGGATACCTGCATCGCCCCCTCGACGATGCTGACCGCATCCTGATCCAGGATGCCCTCCTCTCCGGCTTCGTACAGGACTTCCAGTACATCCTCACGGGTGCGAGGCTCATCGGAGAAGGCGTGGGTCAGTTTCTCGAACCAGCTTTTCGATGAGCTTCCCGATCGATCTTCGCTCATGCTGTTCCTCTAGGCGGATTCATAAGGGTCGGCGATGCCCAGACGGGCCAGAAGCTCGCGCTCCAGTGCTTCCATCTGTTCGGCGTCGTCATCATTTATATGATCGAAACCGAGCAGATGCAAGGTGCCGTGAATCACCATGTGCGCCCAGTGATCGAGCGGTTTTTTGCCCTGCTCTTTTGCCTCGTCGTGGACGACCTGAGCGCAGATGACGAGGTCACCGATCAGATCGACCGGAATGCCCGGCGGCGCGTCGAACGGAAAGGACAACACGTTGGTGGGTTTGTCCTTGCCGCGGTAGTCGCGGTTAAGGGTGCGGCTCTCGTCCGGCTCGACGATGCGGATGCAGACTTCGCCGCGTGCGCGGCGGCCGCGCAGTGCCAGCGTTACCCATTCCTCGAAGTGCGCAGGGTCAGGGACGCCGGCGGCGTCCGCCTCGATCTGCAGATCAACCTGATAGCTCAACTGTGGCGCTCCCGTTTGCTGTTGTGGCCGGCCTGCTGTTCGCGGCTGGCTTCGCGCTGCTCGAATACTTCGTAGGCCTGCACGATGTGCTGTACCAGCGGATGGCGCACCACGTCGCGGGCGCTGAAGTGAGTAAAGCCGATGCCCTTGATGCCCTTGAGCACTTCGATCGCATGAACCAGACCCGACTTGGTACCCTTGGGCAGGTCCACCTGCGTCACATCACCGGTGATGACCGCCGTCGAGCCGAAGCCGATGCGGGTCAGAAACATCTTCATCTGCTCGCGGGTCGTGTTCTGGCTCTCGTCGAGGATGACGAAGGAGCCGTTCAGCGTACGGCCGCGCATATAGGCCAGCGGCGCGACTTCGATGACGTTCTTTTCGATCAGTTTGGCGACCTTCTCGAAGCCGATCATCTCGTACAGGGCGTCGTACAGGGGGCGCAGGTAGGGATCGACCTTCTGCGCCAGATCGCCGGGCAGGAAGCCGAGCTTCTCGCCGGCCTCGACCGCCGGGCGGACCAGCAGAATGCGGCTGACCTCGTCGCGCTCCAGCGCCTCGACCGCGCAGGCAACCGCGAGGTAGGTCTTGCCGGTACCGGCGGGGCCGATGCCGAAATTGACGTCGTGCTGGCGGATCGAACGCACATAGGCCTGCTGATTCTGGCCGCGCGGACGGATCAGCATCTTGCGGGTGCGAATGCTGACCTCCTTGTCCTCACGCGCCAGCTCGTGCTGCAGCTGCTCGATTCCGGCCTGCTGCAGGTGCAGGTGCACACGCTCGGGCGTGACTGCCTGACCGGCCACCGCGTCGGCATACAGCTGTTGCAGAATGTCGGCCACAGCGCGGATCAGGTCCAGATCGCCGAGCAGCTGAAAGGCACCGCCGCGGTTGCGGATCTCGACCTCCAGGCGCTGCTCGATCAGTTTCAGGTGTTCGTCGAACTGTCCGCACAGGCTGGCCAGAGCATCGGGGTTTTCCGGCTCCAGCTGCAGCTTGACGGACGGTGGCGCGCTCACGGCTTCGCGTTCGGTCATACAGGATGGGCTCTCAGTCCAGTTCGGAGCTCACCAGCTCGCCGAGCAGCGAGTTGGCGTAGGCATCAATGATTTTCACATCGGCAAAATGGCCGATCAGTTCCGGGTTGTCGCAGCGGAAGTTGACGACGCGGTTGTTCTCGGTGCGTCCTGACAGCTGGCCCGGATCCTTCTTAGCATAGCCGTTGACCAGAATGCGCTGCGTGGTGCCGACCATGCGCCGGCTGATCTGCATCGCCTGCGCGCTGATACGGTCCTGCAGAATCTGCAGGCGCGCTTTCTTGGTCTCTTCCGAGACATCGTCGGGCAGGTCGGCCGCCGGGGTGCCGGGACGGCGGCTGTAGATGAAGCTGAACGAGGTATCGAAGCCGATTTCGGCGATCAGGTTCATCGTCGCTTCGAAGTCGCTGTCGGTTTCACCCGGGAAGCCGACGATAAAGTCGGAGGAGAAACTGATATCCGGGCGCAGCTTGCGGATGCGGCGCAGCTTGGACTTGTACTCCAGCACCGTATGGCCGCGCTTCATCGCCATCAGGATGCGGTCGGAGCCGCTCTGCACCGGCAGATGCAGGTGGCTGACCAGCTCCGGTACTTCGGCGTAGACCTCGATCAGGGCGTCGCTGAACTCCACCGGATGCGAGGTGGTGAAGCGGATACGGTCGATGCCGTCGATGGCGGCAACCATGCGGATCAGCTCGGCCAGATCGGCTTCGTCACCGTCGGCGGTGGCGCCGCGGTAGGCGTTGACGTTCTGACCCAGCAGGTTGATCTCGCGGACCCCCTGTTCGGCCAGCTCCACACACTCGGCGATGACGTCGTCTAACGGGCGGCTGACCTCTTCACCGCGGGTGTAGGGCACCACGCAGAAGGTGCAGTACTTGCTGCAGCCTTCCATGACCGAGACAAACGCCTCGGCCCCCTCCACCTTCGGCGCCGGCAGGTGGTCGAATTTTTCGATTTCCGGAAAGCTGACATCGACGATGCCGACGGTACCTTTCTGGCGCTCGCGGATCATCTCCGGCAGCCGGTGCAGGGTCTGCGGGCCGAAGATCATGTCGACGTAGGGCGCGCGTTCGAGAATCGCGGCCCCCTCCTGTGAGGCCACGCAGCCACCGACCCCGATGACCAGATCGGGCCGCTCCTCCTTCAGCTTGCGCCAGCGCCCGAGCTGGTGGAACACCTTCTCCTGCGCCTTCTCCCGGATCGAACAGGTATTGAGCAGCAGCACGTCCGCTTCGTCCGGATTCTCGGTCAGCTCCAGTGCGTGACTTTCGCCCAGCAGATCCGCCATGCGGGCCGAATCGTATTCGTTCATCTGACAGCCGTGCGTCTTGATAAACAGCTTTTTCGCCATGAATCACCTGTCGATTGGGGAGGGTAAAAATCGGACCGCGCATTATACGCAACGGCCGTGCGGCAGACCAGAAAATGTACAGGGATGATCGGGTATGCCCTTGATTTTGGCCCGCGCGACCACATATCGCAGCCCATCAGACCCAACCGAGCAGGAGACGCTGCAGTCCATGGCCAGTGATAATCCGATCTACCGCGTCGCCTTCGTCAATCAGGACAAGGTGTACGAGCTGTATGTCCGTCATGTCTACCCGAGTGATCTGTGGGGCTTTATCGAACTCGAAGGGTTCGTGTTCGGTAACCGTACCGAGCTGCTGGTGGACCCGAGCGAGGAAAAGCTGCGCCAGCAGTTTGCCGGTGTCCAGCGCTCTTACGTGCCGATGAATGCGATCGTGCGGATCGATGAAGTGCGAGAAGAGGGCGTCGCCAAGATCAGCGATGCGAAGGGGATCGTGACGCCGTTCCCCACGATCCCGCCCAAACGCAGCTGACGGACGCTGTTTCAGCCGCTGCCATCGCAATCGCCGCGGGCAGCGGCCTGAGGCAGCAGCGCAATACGATCGGCGTCGTAGTATTCGACGACGCCGTTGATGTCGATCAGCTCCGCGCCCTCGATGCGAAAGCAGGACAGCTCGGCGTTCTGCCACACCTGATCCCAGCGTTTGTCACCACTGGACTCGCCCGGTGCAAACGGACCGGCCACCCGCAGCCAGGCATTCTCGCGCCCGCTTTTTTTCGACCGCACCAGTCGGCCGTCGTCGGTGAAGGCGGTGGTTTTGAACATGACGTATTCAAGCGTATTGGGCGTACCGTTGATGAAATCGATATGGGCCGCGACCACGCCGCGCGCTTCGGGTGCGGCCGGGTGGTAGTCCTTGATCACCAGTGCCGGCGGTGGTGCGGGTTTCGTCGGTATCGGGGCCTTGGCGACCGGCTGGGGTTTCTGGGCACAGGCGGCGAGCAATAGCGCCGCTGCCACGGCGGGCAGGGCTTTCAGACCGATTATTCTGTTCATGTTCCGGGCTCCGGCGAAAGCGTTATCAGGGCGGGCGAGGGACCCGCTGGTCTGTGTGATCGTTATAGTCGTCCGGAGTTCCCGCTGCAAACAATTGTTTCAGCGCGGGCGCCGTGGCATCAGCAGCGTCTTCGACGGCTGGCCCGGTATTTCGCGTGCCAGTCGCGGCACCAGATAGCCGGGCAGGCGTGCCTGCAGCTCGCCGACCAGCTGTTGCGCCTCGGCATCGGGGACATCGAAATGGGCGGCGCCGGCCACTGGGTCGAGCACGAACAGGTAATAAGGCAGTACGCCGCTGCTGAACAGGGTCTCGCTCAGCTGCTGCTGGGCTGCGACACTGTCGTTGATACCGCGCAGCAGCACCGCCTGATTCAGCACCGTGATACCGGCACTGCGCAGTCGCGCAATGGCAGCGCGAACCTCGTCATTGACTTCATTGGCGTGGTTGCAGTGCAGCACGATAACCGGCTGCAGCCGTGTCGCTGCCAGGGCCGTGACCAGCGCGTGCGTAACGCGCTCGGGAATCACGATCGGCAGCCGGCTGTGGATTCGGATGCGCTGCAGATGGTCGATCGTCGCGAGCTGCTCGATCATGCGTGACAGCCGGCTGTCCGGTGTCACCAGCGGATCGCCACCGGAGAGGATCGCCTCGCGCAGTTCGGTGTGGGTCTGGATGTAGTCCAGCACCTGCTGCCATTGCTCCGGGCCAAGCTGGTTCTGCTGGTAGGGGAAGTGGCGGCGGAAGCAGTAGCGGCAGTTGATGGCGCAGCCGCCGCTGGCGATCAACAGCACCCGGTCACGGTACTTGTGAATCAGTCCCTGCCGCGGGTTGCTGACCCGCTCGGCCAGCGGGTCGGCGCCGAAACCGGCCACGCTGACCCGCTCCTGCTGCTGCGGCAGCACCTGCAGCAGCAGCGGATCCTGACGATTGCCTGGCTCCATGCGGGCCGCGAAGCTGCGCGGGACCTGCAGCCGGAATTCGCCGTCGGCGCCGGCATCGGCCAGCGTCGATGGCAGCCCGAGCAGCTCGAGCAGTTCGGCGGGGTCTGTGATCAGTGTGCGCAGCGCCTGCTGCCAGGCATCTGCGGAGGGCCAGGTCGGATGCATCGGATATCAGGTCAGATCGGCTGAACAGGGCGGCATTCTGAAGCTGTCGCCGGGTCCTGATCAAGTCCTTTATCCGGGTGATCGGGGCCGCTATCGACTTGCTCACGGCTTCCCTAGTACACTTTACGCCACTTTTTGCGCCGCTGGGCCGGCGCCCATCCAGCTAAGAAGTGGAAACCCCGATGGCAACATACTCCAGCAACCAGTTCAAAAACGGCCTCAAGGTCATGATCGATGGTGATCCCTGCACCATGGTCGACGTCGATTTCGTCAAGCCCGGCAAGGGGCAGGCATTCACCCGCGTGCGCCTGCGTAACCTGATTACCGGGCGTATCTGGGAGCGTACCTTCAAGTCCAACGAATCGGTGGAGAGTGCCGATGTCATGGACCGTGATATGGAGTACCTCTACAACGACGGCGAAATGTGGCACTTCATGGAGCCGGATACGTTTGAGCAGTATGCCGCCGACAAGAATGCCGTCGCTGACGCTGCGAAATGGCTCAAGGAACAGGACAAGTGCCTGATCACGCTGTGGAACAACAACCCGATCGCCGTGACACCGCCGAACTTCGTTGAGCTCGAGGTGGTCGAAACCGATCCGGGCCTCAAGGGCGATACGGCTCAGGGCGGCTCCAAGCCGGCAACGCTGAGCACCGGTGCGGTGGTACGTGTCCCGCTGTTCATCGAGCAGGGTGAAGTGCTGAAAATCGATACGCGTACCGGCGAGTACGTCAGCCGCGCCTGACGCTGTGCCGGCGCGTGCATAATGGCGTGCGCCGGCGATTGCTGCTACGATGATCCAAGGTGTTGGCTGCTCGGGCGTGATTGCTCCGCCCGGCGGTACAGCGCCGCTTTCCAGCGAACGAATCTCTCCCGAAAAGGCAACTCCCGCGGGAGGCGCAAAGCCACGGGTCGAACGGAATTGAACCGCCGGGCTACCGAAAGAGAGATTCACCCCCTGCCGGCCACGCAGCCCGCGTCGCCCGCGTAATACCGTCCCCGGATGAATCACGATATGGTACTCGACGACCATTGGCGCCCGCAGGCGTCGATCGATACGTTGCGTGCCCGGGCAGCGCTGCTCGCCCGAGTGCGTCAGTTCTTTGCCGAGCGTGATGTGCTCGAAGTCGATACGCAGCTGCTGTCCCACGCGGCCGTCAGCGACCCGTTTATCGACAGTATCGAAGCCCAGTATCGCCCGGCACCGGATCAGCCGGCGCAGACGCTCTATCTGCAGACCTCGCCGGAGTATGCGATGAAGCGCCTGTTGGCGGCCGGCAGCGGCGCGATCTACCAGCTCGGCAAGGTGTTCCGCAACGGTGAAGTGGGCTCGCGGCATAACCCCGAATTCACGATGCTGGAGTGGTATCGGCCCGGTTTCGCTGCCGCGCAGCTGATGGACGAAGTGGAGGCGCTGGTGGCATTGGCGATCCCCGGTTTCTCGGCGCAGCGGCTCAGTTACCGCGAGCTGTTCGAGCGCGAGCTGGGGATCGATCCGCATCGGGCGACACGGGCTGAGCTGCAGCGTCTGTGCCGGCAGCATGTCGATGCGCCGTTCGAGGATGACTGCCGCGATACCTGGCTGAATCTGCTGATGTCCCATGTCATCGAACCACGCCTGTCGGCGCCGGTGTTCGTGCATGCGTTCCCGGCATCACAGGCGGCGCTGGCGCAGGTGGTCGAGGATGCGCAGGGCGTGCCGGTGGCGACCCGGTTCGAGCTGTTCGTCGCCGGTGTCGAGCTGGCCAACGGTTATCGTGAGCTGACGGATGCAACGGAACAGCGGCGGCGGCTGCAGCAGGACCAGGCCCGTCGCAAGGCGCTCGGTCTGCCGCAGCGGCCGCTGGAAACCCGGCTGGTGGCCGCGCTTGATGCGGGGCTGCCGGACTGTGCCGGCGTGGCGCTCGGGTTTGACCGTCTGGTGATGCTGGCGCTGGGCCTGGAGCGCATCGAGCAGGCGATTCCGTTTGCGTTCGAGCGCGCCTGAGCCGCACGCCGAAATCAGACCATCAGTGCTGTCGTTTCCGGCCGGCGCGTCAGGCCGGCAGGTGGTTGAGCAGTGCGCGCCGGATGCGCTCGACCGCTTCCTCGACGAGAGCGCGCGGGCAGCCGAAGTTCAGGCGCATGAAGCGGTCGTCACCAAAATCCCGCCCCGGTGACAGGCCGACCCCGGCCTGCTCGAAGAAGTGGGCCGGGTTCTCCAGCTTGGCGGCGCTGACGTCGATCCAGGCCAGGTAAGTGGCTTCGATCGGATCCAGCTTCAGGCCGGGGATCGCGTTGATCTCCCTGAGCAGATAATCACGGTTGCCGCGCAGATAATTCAGCTGCGCCCGGTTCCACTCATCGCCATCCGCGTATGCGGCCGCGGCCGCGGTATAGCCGAGCAGGTTGACGTCCGGCACGATGCCCCGGCGCGCGCGCTGAAAACGGCGGCGCAGCTGCGGATCCTGAATGACGGCGAACGAACAGCCGAGTCCTGCGATGTTGTAGGTCTTGCTCGGCGCCATCAGCGTTAGGGTGCGGGCCGCAATCTCCGGGCCCAGCGACGCGATTGGCGTGTGCACAAGACCGGGCTCGAGCACCAGATCGCAGTGAATTTCATCGGAGCAGACCAGCAGATCGTGCCGGATCAGCAACTCCGCCAGCCGTTCCAGCTCTTCGCGTCGGTACACCGTGCCGCCGGGATTGTGCGGATTGCAGAACAGCAGCAGCCGTGTCGCCGGTGTGATCGCCGCCTCCAGTGCATCGAAATCGATCAGCGTGCGGTTGCCGACGCGCTGCATCGGCAGCGTAATCAGCTCGCGCTCCGACAGGTGCGGGGCGCTCATGAAAGGCGGATAGATCGGTTTCGGGCTCATGACGGCATCGCCGCGCTCGGCCAGCGCGCGGCAGGCCAGATGCAGGCCGCAGACGAGACCGGGCAGCCAGACCAGATCGTCCGGCGTGATCTGCCAGCCGTAAAGCCGCTCAAGGCGCTCGACGACCTGCAGGTTCAGCTGTGTCGGTGTGTTGGTGTAGCCGAACACGCCGTGGTCAACGCGCTGATGCAGCGCTTCGAGTACCGCCGACGGGGCCATGAAGTCGGTGTCGGCCACCCACATCGGCAGAATTTCACGGTCGCCGTACTTCTCCCACTTCTGGCTGGCGGTGTTACGGCGGTCGATCAGACGGTCAAAGTTGGTCGGTGGCATGGGCGATCCTGCTGTTCTGTTCCTGCAAACAGCTGTAACTGTTGCGCGCCGGTCGCGGAAGGTCAAGCGGCCCCGGCGGCCTAATTCAGCTGCAGGGTGGCCGCGAGTTCGTTACAATTTCCGCATCATTTTCCACCGCCCGGCCGCCCCTTGTAATCGGAGTAACCGCCATGACCAGTCCGGATCGCGTCATCATTTTCGACACCACTCTGCGTGACGGGGAGCAAAGCCCCGGCGCCTCCATGACCCGGGATGAAAAGCTGCGCATCGCACGCCAGCTCGAGCGCCTGCGCGTGGACGTGATCGAGGCAGGCTTTGCGATCGCCAGCGTGGGCGACTTCGAAGCGGTGCAGGCGATCGCGCGGAGCATCAAGGACAGTACCGTCTGCTCGCTGTCCCGTGCCATCGACGCCGATATCGACCGCGCCGGCGAAGCGCTGCGTGATGCCAACTCCGGCCGTATCCACACCTTTATCGCGACCTCGCCGATCCACATGAAATACAAGCTGCAGATGCAGCCGGATCAGGTGGTCGAAAACGCCGTGCGCGCGGTCAAGCGGGCCCGCAATCTGATCGACGACGTGGAGTTCTCGCTCGAGGACGCCAGTCGCTCCGAGATGGATTTCATGTGCCGCATCATCGAGCAGGTGATCGACGCCGGCGCGCGCACGATCAACATTCCCGATACCGTTGGCTATGCGGTGCCGCAGCAGTTCGGCGAGGTGATTCGTCAGCTGATCGAACGGATCCCGAACGCGGACAAGGCGGTGTTCTCCGTGCACTGTCACAACGACCTGGGGCTGGCGGTGGCCAACTCGCTGGCGGCGGTCGGTGCCGGCGCGCGTCAGGTCGAATGTACCATCAACGGCCTTGGCGAGCGTGCCGGTAATGCGGCGCTGGAAGAGATCGTCATGGCGCTGCGCACCCGTCGTGATGTCATGGGTGTCGAGACCGGAATCGACACCACCCAGATTCTGCCGGCCTCGCGTCTGGTCTCCAGCGTGACCGGTTTCCCGGTGCAGCCGAACAAGGCGATCGTCGGTGCCAATGCGTTTGCACACGAATCCGGCATCCATCAGGACGGGGTGCTCAAGCATCGCGAAACCTACGAGATCATGACGGCGCAGGATGTGGGCTGGAACACCAACCGCATGGTGCTCGGCAAACTCTCCGGCCGTGCCGCATTCCGCTCACGCCTCGAGGAGCTGGGCACCACCTTTGCCACCGATGCCGAGCTCAATACCGCCTTTACCCGGTTCAAGGAGCTGGCGGACAAGAAGCACGAGATCTTCGATGAGGACCTGATGGCGCTGGT
Organism: Marinobacterium sp.; assembly: GCA_030602245.1. Lineage (GTDB taxonomy): Bacteria > Pseudomonadota > Gammaproteobacteria > Pseudomonadales > Balneatricaceae > Marinobacterium_D. The sequence goes on along the minus strand of JAUWAC010000024.1, from coordinate 3,974 downwards.
CAGCGATGCACGGGCCGAAGCGGCCAGCGAACGCTACCGCCTGAGCAGCCTCAGCGTGACCTCCCAGACCGGCGAAACGCCGGTGGCAAGCCTGAAAGTGATGGTCGACGGCGTCGAATACGCCGGCGAGTCCGCGGGCAGCGGTCCGGTCGATGCCACCTTCAAGGCGATCGAGCAGATTGTCGACTCCGGTGCCAATCTGCAGATCTACTCGGTCAACGCCGTGACCCAGGGCACCGATTCACAGGGCGAAGTGACGGTGCGACTCGAGAAGGCCGGCCGTATCGTCAATGGTCTGGGCGCTGATACCGATATCATCATCGCGTCGGCGAAAGCCTATCTGCATGCGCTGAACATGCTCGACGCCAACGTCCAGAAAGCACACCCGCAGGTGTAACGGAGCCCGTATGAACGCGCCGCAACAGGAGCAGTTGCGACACCAGTATCTGGAGGCGATGGGCATCTCCAGCTGGCTGCCCCGCACGCAGCTGCCGGGCGCTGCACCGTCACCGCAGTGGGTGGAGCACTTTACCTGGCCGGCGCAGGATGCCGCGTTTGATGACGACGGTTTTGCTTCCGACGAGCCCGAGGCGGCGCCGGCGGTTACGTCGCCGTCCGCCAGCGGCACGGCCAAGCCGGGCGTCGGAGCGGCCGCACGGGCGCAGGCGCGTGACAGTCTGGCGGCGCTGAGCGAAACAGCGCCGCGACAGCCCGCACCGTCGCGAGCGGCGCCACAGCCGGCGCCGGATAGCCCGCAGGCACCTGCTGCCCCGGTGTCCGGTGCGGCACCGACAACCGAGCCCCGTCGCAGCGCGCAGCCGGCGCCACGGGTGAAACTCGCATTCGTGCTGGCGGGCGATCTGCTGATCGTCGACAGTCTGCCACCCGCCAGCCGTCAGGGGTTCGGTAACGCTCATCAACGCCTGTTGCAGGGCATCGTACGTGCGCTCGGCGTGCAGGAGCGCCCGAGCGATGCATCGCTGCTATCCTGGCCGGTGCTGGCCGGCGCCACGCTGGATCAGGGCCCCGCAGAGCTGGCCAAGGCGGTTCAGCGCAAGCTGGCGCTGACGCTGGCACTGCGTCCGGTGAGCCGGGCGTTGTTGCTTGGTGAGGCGGCCGCGCAGTGGCTGCTGGGACGTGAGGACGGGCTCGATGCGCTGCGCGGCATCCGTTTCAGCCTGCAGTCCGGGGTACCCTGCGTGGCGACGGCCAGTCTCAGCGAGGCACTGCAGCTGCCGGACGTGAAGGCCGAGATCTGGCGTGACCTGCAACCGCTGCTCACTGCGACCGGAGCCGAGACCCCTTGACCCAACTGCGTACCGCGACCCCCGCCGATCTGCAGACGCTGCTGACGCTCGACGATCACTGTTTCGATGATCGCTGGGCGGCGAAAACCTGGCAGCAGATGCTGTCGAGTCCGAAACGTTACCGCTGCTGGCTGCTGGTCAACGATGACGGGAAAGCGATCGGATATGTGCTGTTCAGTCGTATCCTCGATGAATCGGAGCTGCTGCGTATCGGTCTGCACAGCGACTGGCGTGGGCAGGGGCTGGCGCGGCAGATGCTCAGTGATGCACAGGCGCAGCTCGAGGCCGACGGCGTCAGTTCCTTTCACCTCGAGGTGCGCGATTCCAACAGCAGTGCGCAGCAGCTGTACCATCGCTGCGGCTGGCAGCGCAGCGGGCGGCGGCGCAACTACTATGCCGGCGACGATGGCAGCGAAGATGCGCTGCTGTTCAGCCGCATCCTCGATTGACCTGGATCAGCGCCACCCGGTCGGAGCCGCTGATGCGTTGCAGTAAACTGAACGGATCTCTCGTATTGGGGACAGACGAGCATGAACCCGGGTGATGAGCTGTTTTCCGGCGTCTGGCTGGGCATAACCGGCTTCTTCTATATCGCGATTCTCGCGCTGGCGCTGTGGCGGCTGCCGTGGGGCGTGCTGGCGCGGGAGAGGGGCATACAGCACCTGCTGTTCGGCGCCACGGTGGCGCTGATGCTGATGTGGACGCTGCGGGCGGGCATCTCGCCGGGGTTGTCGATCCACTTCGTCGGTATGACCACGCTGACGCTGATGTTTGGCTGGGATCTGGCGATCTGCGCGGGCACCGCGGCGCTGCTCGGCATGACGCTGATCGGACGCGAGTCCTGGAGTGCCTTTGGTGCCAACGGGCTCTGTTTTGTCGTCATCCCGGCACTGGTCAGCTATGCCGTGCTGCGCCTTGTGGAGTGGCGCCTGCCGCGCAACTTCTTCGTCTATCTGTTCCTCTGTGCCTTCGTCGGCGGCGGGGTCGCGGCCGCTGCCGGCGGCATGACCATGGGCAGTCTGCTCTGGCTGTCAGACGTGTACCCATGGAGCAAGATCTACCACGAGTACGTACGCTATCTGCCGCTGATCATGTTCCCCGAGGGGCTGCTGAACGGCATCATCATGACCGGTATGATGGTGTTTCACCCCGACTGGATTCGCACCTTTGATGCCCGGCATTACATTGATGAGCAGTGATTTAGTATCCAAGATCAGCTAAAAGTCGCTAATCTGTTTTTGGGATGGCTGCGCCTTTATTTGTGTGGGGGGTGAAGCAAGCTCGCTTTATTCTTGAGCAAATTCTGAAATAAAGTTTAGCTCTGCACTGTTTATTTTTCTTGTTCGACTATGGATACTCGATCTGAACTTACAGAGACGGCAGCTTGACTGCCGTTTTTTCAGGCTCTAATAATTAATAATAATTATTTATATTAATTGCCTGTATTTGGGAGATCAGATGGGCAGCAGACCTACCAGGAAAAGACGCAAGCAGAAACTATCCGACCTGATCGTTGATGAAGTGAAGGCGATGATCGTGGCGGAAAAACTGCTGCCCGGTGATCGTCTGCCGAGCGAAAAGGAGCTGATTGAGGAGTTTGGTTGCTCCAAGGGAACGGTGCGGGAAGCGCAGAAGGCGCTCGAAGTTGAAGGACTGATCTGGACCCGTCCTGGTCCTGGAGGTGGCGCTTGGCTTTCAGAAGTGGGTACTGAGCCTGCCAGTAAAGCTCTGCGTAACTACCTCTACTTCAAGCACTTGTCTGCCGAGCAGGTTTACCAGATGCGTAAGCTGATCGAGGTTGAGCTGGCGGTGTCGGTGGTCGGTCATCTGACGGAACGGGACTTCGAACTGCTTGATGAATATATCCGCGCTTGCAGTGTGCCGCCGGTTTCCGAAGAAGAGCAGCGCGAGCAACGCATAGCCGAGCTGGAGTTCCACAATGTTTTGGCCGATGCCTGCCCGAATCCGCTGCTTGGGTTTATAGGCCGTTTCCTCAACGAGACTCTGCGCGATCTGGTAGTTCTAAAGAAGTCCTACCAGATCGACGCTTACGAATTCACCCGTTCAAATGTGGATTACCACCTTGAGCTGGTAACGGCCTACCGCTATGAGGACGAGGACGCTGTGCGCCGACTGATGGGTGAGCACATGTGTCAGGCCGAAGAACACTTTGTCGCGCTTGACGGCCAGATCTCCCGAAAAATGTAACACCGATATCAATCATAGATAAGAATCATTGATAGCAATTATTGATAAGAAAAGGTCCGGCGAACAGGACCCCAGTGCCCAACCTCAACGCGAAAAATAAAAACACTTTAAAGCTCGAAAAAGAGGTAATCAGAATGCAAGTGACAACATGGAAGAAGCTTCTATCGGTAGCCGTACTCTCAGCGACCACTGCGGTTTGTTCGGCTGAGGAGGTCACAATTTACGGCGTGAAATCCCTATCGGGTTCGTTCGCCAGCTACGGCAAATTTGCCGATATGGGATCGAGACTAGCGGTCGAGGATTATGGCGATTTGCTGGCGGTAACTGTCAAGGTATCTGTCGCCCTGTCTGATTTTTATGCAGCCACTCTCACTGCCTCAGTGACCACTTTCCGCTCTGGATTCAACGATACGAATGTCACCGGTTCCCAGTTACGGGTGCCACCGCTCCAGCGCTCAG
>JAUWAC010000023.1 GCA_030602245.1 Marinobacterium sp. | reverse complement strand
CGACCATAGGGTGTGGCTGGATGTGCCCGTGCGCCGCCTGCGCTGCGCACAGTGCGGTATTCGGCGCGAACAGATCAGCTGGCTCCCCGGACGCCGCGGGCTTACTCAGGCCATGATCCGCCATGTGGAGGCCCTGGTCTCCCTGCTGCCGGTCAAGCACGTGGCAGACCTGCTCGGGCTGCACTGGCATACGGTGAGGGCGATTGACCATCAGCGCTTGCGACGTGAGCTGAGCACACCGGATCTCAGCCGGGTACGGCGGCTGATCATGGATGAGTTTGCCCTCTTCAAAGGCCATCGATACGCGACCGTCGCCATCTGCGCTGATACCCAGCAGGTACTGTGGATCGGCGAGGGACGGAGCCGCAAAGCCGTCCGACCGTTCTTTGTCTGGCTGGGTAAAAAGGTCTGCAGGCAGATTGAAGCGGTCGCCATGGACATGAATACCGCCATGGACCTGGAGGTGCAGCAGCACTGCCCCAACGCCCGCGTGGTCTACGACCTGTTCCACGTTGTCGCCAAATTTGGCCGCGAGGTGATCGACCGGGTTCGGGTCGATCAGGCTAACCGGCTGCGTGAAAGCCCCGCTGATCGAAAGGTCATCAAGCGCAGTCGTTGGTTGTTGTTGCGCAACCGAGCCAACCTATCCGGGGAACAGAGCATCAAGCTGGATGAGCTGTTGGCCGCCAATGCCCCGCTGACAACCGTCTATCTACTGAAAGCTAACCTGAAAGAGCTGTGGTATGCCCCCAGTGAACAGGAGGCTCGTGCGCGTTGGGACGAGTGGTTCCGTATGGCCATGGAGAGCGGGATCAAGCCTCTCATTCTCTTCGCCAAGCGTCTGAGAGGCTATCTGCACGGAATCGTTGCAAGTGCGGTCTACCGACTCAATACGAGCGTGCTGGAAGGCATGAATAACCGGATCAAGGTGATCAAGCGGATGGCCTATGGATACCGGGATAGCGACTACTTCTTCCTGAAGATTAAAGCCGCCTTTCCCGGTAAAGCGCGATGAACCAAAAAATTGGGTCGAATGCTAGAAAATGATACAATACTTTCAATGAGTTAACTGCTGTCATCTGACTCCGGGGCCGGTGGTGGTCAGACTATTAGGCAGTTAACCGTTCTGATCGATCCGCTGTCCAGCACCCCGAATGGCCGCATCCGCGGCCATTCCTGTCTTTGCGTCCGGTGTCGAAAGCCAGAGTCTGGCCCGCATCGGGTGCCTATGCTAGCTTAGGCGGTAGCGGCCGCATGGCCTGTCGGACGGGCACTGTGCCCGTTGAACTCCACGTCTTATTGCGCGATGAATCCTATTGATGAGTGCTGCACGCTTTGCTGATCCCAGCCGCATTCTGATTACCGGTGCTGATGGCCAGATCGGTCGGGCGCTGACGGCTCGACTGCAACAGGATCCGGATTTCATTGCTATTCCGCGCACCCGTGCGCAACTCGACATAACCCGCCGTACCCAGCTGGAGCAGCAACTCGCCGACGAGCTGCCGGATTACGTCGTCAACTGTGCCGGTTTCAACCGCGTCGATCCGGCCGAGCGTGAGCCGGAGCAGGCCTATGCGATCAACAGTGATGCGGTCGCGCAACTGGCGGAAGTCTGTGCGGAGCTGTCGATTCCGTTGCTGCATCTGTCGTCCGACTACGTCTTCGACGGCCACTATGCCAGCGGCTACAGCGAAGATGACGAGCCGGCGCCGCTGGGGATCTTCGGCGACAGCAAGTGGCAGGGCGAAGAACACGTCCGACGTCTGCAGCCGCGCCATATCATTTTGCGCGTGAGCTGGATATTCAGTGACAGCGGCAGCAACTTTCTGCTGCGGACGCTGGAACAGGCGCGCCATGAAACGCGCATTCTCGCTGTCGATGACCGCCGTGGCTGCCCCACCTCGGCGGATGATGTGGCGCGGGTGCTGGTTGCTATACTGAAGCAGCTGGCCAACGGTGCCGACGCTTGGGGAACCTTCCACTACTGTGGTGCGGAAATCACCACGCGGTATGGCTTCAGCGAGGCGATACTGGCGGCGGCACGCCAGTACGAGGCGCTGGCCGTCCACGAGCTGGTGCCGGTGTCGTCGAAGGAATTGCCGGAAGCGGCGGAGCGTCCGGCGTCGTCGGTGCTCAAGTGCAAAAAACTGCTCAACACCTTCGGTATCCGCCAGCGCCCCTGGCGCTCCGAACTGCAGCGGCTGATTCGGCAGCTCTACGATGCGGTCGAATCAGAACAGGCCAAGGGTCGGCGAGTGCGTGCGGGCGACGGCGATCAGGTAGCCCAGGCTGAGTAGCGCCGCGATCAGTGCCTGAATGCGTATCCGGCGCGAACGCCCGCGTTTGATCGCGACAGTACCCAACAGAATGTAGGCCAGCAGGGCCAGCAGCTTGGCGGTCAGCCAGTGCTGCACGAACGGGTATTGCTGGATCTGCAGCATCAGTCCGATGCCGCTCAGAAGCAAGAGCGTATCGTTGACATGGGGCACAATGCGGACCCAACGCCAGCGCAGCCCCTTGGACCACCACAGCATCAGCGTGGCACGGAACAGGAACAGGACGATGGTGATGGCAACGGTGGTCAGGTGCAGGTGCTTCAGCGCGACATAGAGCATCGCAACTCCTTGGGCTTCACAGGCTGGTCATTGTTGGAACGGGGCGCTGACAATGCGCTATCGTTTCAGTGGAGTCAAACCAGACAATAATAATGTTTTCGCAACGTGTCAGGGCCATCCGTATGAACAGTCACATGCCATCCCAACTGATCGACCGCTTCGGTCGCACGGTCGAGTACCTGAGGTTGTCGGTCACCGACCGCTGTGACTTCCGCTGTGTCTACTGCATGGCCGAGCAGATGGAGTTTCTGCCCCGCAGCGAGGTGCTGTCGCTTGAGGAGCTGTATGACGTCGGCGCCGCCTTTACCCGTCTGGGCGTGCGCAAGATCCGCCTGACCGGCGGTGAGCCACTGGTGCGGCGCGATATTCTGACGCTGGTCGAGCGGCTCGGGCGGTTGCCGGTGGAGCTGGTGATGACCACCAACGGCTCCCAGCTGCCCCGAATGGCGCAGGATCTGGCACGGGCTGGCGTCTCCCGACTCAATATCAGCCTCGACTCACTGCAGCCTGAGCGTTTCCACGAGCTGACCCGCACCGGCCGGCTCGACAAGGTGCTGGCCGGGATCGAAGCGGCACGCAGTGCCGGGTTCAAGCGGATCAAACTCAATACCGTGGTACTCAAGGGGCGCAACGAGGATGAGGTGCTCGATCTGGTCGGGTTCGCGCGCGACAGCGGACTCGATATCAGCTTCATCGAGGAGATGCCGCTGGGGCAGATCAGCGAGCACGGTCGCGACGAGACGTTCTGTTCCAGCGACGAGCTGCGTGAGCTGATCGGCAGCCGTTACCCGCTGTTGAAATCCACCGACAACACCGGTGGCCCGTCGCGCTACTTCCGCATGGCGGATTCCGAGTCGCGTATCGGTTTTATCTCGCCGCACAGTCACAACTTCTGCAGCGAGTGCAACCGCGTCCGCGTCACCGTCGAAGGGCGCCTGCTGCTCTGCCTCGGCAACGAACACTCGGTCGATCTGCGCGAGATTCTGCGGCGCTATCCCGGCGATACGGCGCGGCTTGAAGAGGCGCTGATCCAGGCGATGGCGATCAAACCGGAGAAGCATGAGTTCCGCCTTGATGAGGAGCCGCAGATACTTCGCTTCATGAATATGACCGGCGGCTGAGCCGCTACCCGATGTCGGCCGGTCAGGCGCATGACGCAACATGGAGCGCCGCCGGTCCCCATGCTATTTTTCCCCATCCAGCCCGAACTGCAGGAGCACAAGACAACCATGGCGCACACGGCGGAAAAAGCGTTTATTCCACTCGATATTGCGGTGCTGACCGTTTCCGATACACGAACCCCGGACACCGATACCTCCGGCGATCTGCTCGTCGAGCGCTTGCAGCAGGCGGGCCACCGTCTCGCCGACCGCGCGCTGATCGCGGATGACATCTACCGGTTGCGGGCGCAGGTCTCGCAGTGGATCGCTGATCCCGAGGTACAGGTGGTGCTGATGACCGGGGGCACCGGTTTTTCCCATCGTGACTCGACGCCGGAGGCGATCACGCCGCTGCTGGACAAGCAGGTGGAGGGGTTCGGTGAGCTGTTCCGCCAGGTTTCCTGGGAGGAGATCGGCAGTTCGACGATCCAGTCACGTGCCATCGCCGGGCTTGCCAATGGCACCCTGATCTTCTGTCTGCCCGGTTCCACCGGGGCCTGCCGTACCGGCTGGGACCGGATTATCAGCGAGCAGCTCGACAGCCGGCACCGACCGTGCAACTTCGTCGATACTCTGCTTCGTGCCCGGGATCTGCGTCGGGAGCTGCCATGACCAGGACCACTGTCGATAGCTGCGACCAGCCGGGCTGCGATCAGCCGGGCTGCGACCAGCCGGGCTGCGATCAGCCGGGGCTGCGCTCGCTTGAAGCGGCCCGCGAGGCGCTGCTGGCGCGGGCCCGATGCCGGGTCGAGGTGGAAACCTGCGCGCTGGGTATGGCGGCCGGCAGAGTGCTGGCGCGCGACGTTCACTCGGCGGTCGACGTGCCGCCGGCGGCCAACAGCGCGATGGACGGCTATGCCGTGCGGACGGCGGATCTGACCGCCGCGGGCGATATCTGGTTACCGGTCAGTCAGCGCATTCCGGCCGGGCAGGCGCCGCAGCCGCTGGCACCCGGCAGCGCAGCCCGCATCTTCACCGGCGCCGAGATTCCGCCGGGGGCCGATGCAGTGGTGGCGCAGGAGCGCACACTGGCCGAAGAGGGTCGGGTACGGCTGCCGGCCGGCATTGAGCCGCAACTGAATATCCGCCCGCGCGGCCAGGATATCCACCGCGGCGAGCGGATACTGCCGGCGGGCAGTCGACTCAGCCCGGTGGCGCTTGGCGTGCTGGCATCGGCCGGCATTGCCGAGGTCGAGGTGTATCGGCCGCTGCGTGTGGCCCTGTTGTCCACCGGCGACGAGCTGGTCGAGCCGGGACAGCCGCTGGCGCCGGGACAGATCTATAACTCCAATCGTTATCTGCTGCAGGGGCTGCTGCACGGGATGGGGATGGAGGTCGTCGACCTGGGCGCGGTCGCCGACACACCGCAGGCGACCGAAAGTGCGCTGCGACGGGCCGCAGCCGAAGCCGATCTGATTCTGACCACCGGCGGCGTATCCGTGGGAGAGGAAGACCACGTCAAGGCGGCCATCGAACGGCTCGGTACGCTGGATCTGTGGAAGGTCAACATCAAACCGGGCAAGCCGTTTGCGGCCGGTGACGTGGCCGGCGTGCCGCTCTATGGTCTGCCCGGCAATCCCGGTTCGGCACTGGTCACCTTTGCGCTGCTCGCCAAACCCTGCCTGCTGGCGGCTCAGGGGGCACGGGTCGATGCGCCGTTCAGCGTCCCGGTCAGGGCCGGCTTTGCGCGCAGCCGGGTCATCAGCCGCGATGAGTTCGTGCGTGTCAGCTGCGATCAGCAGGGGGTGGCCCACCTGCATGCCGGGCAGAGTTCCGGCGTGCTGTCGTCACTGCTGTTGAGCAACGGCCTGGTACGCATCCCGGGTGGCAGCGCGGTGGAGCGCGGGCAGCCGCTGGACTTCTATCCGTTGGCAACGCTGTTGCAATAAGCGCGCATCAGCCGATCACGACATGAAAAAAAGGGAATACTTGGCTAAAATGTGCGCCCTTTTGACGCGATGTTCGAGGTTGCTGCGAGCGCATGAGTGAGCAAGATCTGGTGAAGGATCCCTATCAGGCGATCCGCCCCTACCGGGATGATGAAGTCGGTGAGGTCCTGACCGGCCTGATCTACAACGACGAGTTTGTGCGTGCCATCACCCACTACCAGTTCCCCCGCCTGTCGGAGTGGGCGGGCTGGGCACTGCGTCCGATCGTCCGGATGGTGCTGGCGGCGCGCATCGGCGACGTGGCCGATGTGCACGATTTCCAGAAACTCGTCGCCGACTACATGGCGAAAATGATTTCGCGCACGACGACGCGGATGACCTGCTCCGGTATCGAGCAGCTGGATGACGAAGAGGCCTACCTGTTTGTCTCCAACCATCGCGATATCGCGATGGATCCGGCGTTCGTCAACTGGGTGCGCTATCAGTACGGCATGAGCACGGTGCGGATTGCGATCGGCGACAACCTGCTGCGCAAGCCCTACGTGTCCGATCTGATGCGTCTGAACAAGAGTTTCATCGTCAACCGCTCGGCGCGTGGCCGCGAGATGATGACCGCGTTGACGCTGCTGTCGAGCTACATCGACCACAGCATTCAGAACGGCCACTCGATCTGGATCGCTCAGCGCGAGGGGCGGGCAAAGGATGGTAACGACCGTACCGATCCCGCGCTGCTGAAGATGTTCTACATGTCCCAGCGCAAGCAGCGCAGCTTCAGTGAGGCGGTGGAGCGGCTCAATATCGTGCCGGTGTCGATCTCCTACGAGTACGACCCCTGCGACGCCAACAAGGCGAATGAGCTGGCGGCTAAGGCCACCACCGGCCGTTATGAGAAGCAAGAGTTCGAGGATATCGACAGCATCGTGCTTGGCATTACCGGCCACAAAGGGCATGTGCATGTGGCCTTCGGCTCGCCGATCCGGGGTGAGTTTGAAACGCCGGAAGCGCTGGCGCAGGAGATCGATCGCCAGATCTACCTGAACTACCACCTGCATCCGTCCAATCTGGCCGCAGCCGGTGAGCCGGTTTCGCCGGAGGATAAGGCGCGCTTCGATGCTCATCTGGAGCGGGTCGACGGGCCGGCACGGGAGATCATGCGGCAGATGTACGCCAACCCGGTATACAACCGCAGACGGGCGGAGGCAGATCTATGAGCAGACTGACGCACCTGGACGAGCAGGGGCGGGCGGCGATGGTTGATGTATCGGACAAGGCGGTCACCACACGCGAGGCGGTGGCCGCAGCGACGGTACGGATGCAGCCGCAGACGCTGAAACTGATTCTCGACGGCGGCCACAAAAAGGGCGACGTGCTGGCGGTGGCGCGCATCGCCGGTATTCAGGCGGCCAAGCGTACCCATGAGTTGATTCCGCTGTGTCACCCGCTGCTGCTGACCGGTATCAAGGTCGAGTTCGAGCCGGACGAGCAGGGCAGCTGTATTCATGTTGAAGCCCGATGCCGCGTCAGCGGTCAGACCGGCGTCGAAATGGAAGCCCTGACCGCGGCTTCGGTTGCTGCGCTGACGCTGTATGACATGTGCAAGGCGGTCGATCGCGGCATGCAGATCGATGCCGTGCGTCTGCTCGAAAAACAGGGTGGCAAGAGTGGCCACTGGCGGCGGGAGGAACCGGCATGAAACTGGTGTATTTCGCCAGCATTCGCGAGCAGCTTGGCTGTGACGAGGAGCAGCTGGCGCTGCCGCAGGGTGTGACCACGGTGTCTGATCTGGTCGACTGGCTGGCCAGCGCACGTGGGGAGCCCTGGGCGCGAGTGCTGCGCGACAGCCGGCTGCTGTGTGCCGTGAATCAGGAGATGGCGGCGCTGGACAGCGTTATTGCCGATGGCGACGAGGTCGCGTTTTTTCCACCGGTTACGGGAGGCTGATGTGCACGCCAGGCCGACACCGCTGATTCTGTTTCGCTCCGCACTCTATTACGCCGGCATGTACCCGGTGACGATTCTGTACGCGATCTTCTGTCTGATCGTCGGACCACTGCTGCCGTTCCGGGCGCGCTTTAGCGTCCTCAGCAGCATCAACTATTTCTATATCGCCTGGCTGCGTATCTGCTGCGGCGTGCGCGTCGAGGTCGAAGGGCGTGAGAACCTGCCGCGCGAGGGCGCCTACGTTGTTGTTGCCAACCATCAGAGCGAGTGGGAAACCCTCTATCTGCAGCTGCTGGTCAGGCCGCAGGTGGTGGTGCTCAAGCGCGAACTGCTGAAGATTCCGTTTTTCGGCTGGGCGCTGGCGCTGCTCAAGCCGATCGCTCTGGACCGTTCTGACCGCCGCGGCGCCCTGCGCCAACTGCTCGATCAGGGCACCAAACGGTTGCAGGACGGCATTCCGGTGCTGATCTTCCCGCAGGGGACCCGTTTGCCGGTCGGCAAACTCGGCCGCATGAACAAGGGCGGCGCGATGCTGGCCTGCCGAGCCGATGTGCCGGTGGTGCCGGTGGTGCATAACGCCGGCCTGTACTGGCCGGGCAAGTCATTTGCCAAGTATCCGGGTACGGTCAAGGTACGGGTCGGCAAGCCGATTCCGATCGATGGGCGCAGCGCAGACGACGTTCATCAGGTCGCCGCGGCCTGGATGGAGCAGGCGATGCGGGAGATCGGCGCCATCGATTGAGTGACTGGCGTCGCTCCGCGACATTGCGCCACTATGATGCGTTAGCACTATTTTGGTGCCAGACGGGGCTGGGCCGCCCGGCTCAGCCTGAGCCTTTCCCGTGTCCCTGCCTGTCCCCGGCGTTAGCCGCTAACGCCCTGTTACACAAGCTATCATGGCGGCAAAATCCCGCGCCCGGCCGGCACCTGTCCCAAGCTGGCCCGATCCTTGAATACTCTCCCCTGACAGTCGAGCACACGTACTCTTGGCGATACGGCTCACTACAATCTGGCAATAGAGCGCTAGGGTTCCGGTCGTGCATCAGAAGACGCACGATGGCTGGTCCGAGAGCACTCGACCTCTCAACTGCAGCGATTCGGCGCGGTGATGGGTTACACGGCGGGACAAAAGCCCGGGAGACTTGTTTGGCGTATCGCCAAGAGTGCTCCGATAGCCGATAACCCGAAACGCAGACGCGAATCCGACAATCAAGTTGATGAGGTCCGACAGATGAAGCACTTCCTGAAAAAAGCGGCCACGCTCACCCTCTCGACAGCCCTGCTGTCTTCCCCTGCCTTCGCAAAAGACGATTTCAAGATCTGCTGGTCAATCTACGTTGGCTGGATGCCCTGGGCGTACGGTGCCGAGCAGGGCATCGTCAAGAAGTGGGCCGACAAGTACGACATCAACATCGAAGTGGTGCAGATCAACGACTACGTCGAGTCGATCAATCAGTACACCGCCGGTGAATTCGATGCCTGCACCATGACCAATATGGATGCGCTGACCATCCCGGCCGCCGGTGGGGTCGACAGCACGGCACTGATCGTCGGGGACTTCTCCAACGGTAACGATGGCGTCGTGCTCAAGGGCAAGCAGTCGCTGGCGGACATCAAGGGCCAGAACGTCAATCTGGTCGAGCTCAGCGTGTCCCACTATCTGCTGGCGCGCGGCCTTGAGAGCGTCGGCCTGTCTGAGGCCGATGTGCAGGTGGTCAACACGTCCGATGCGGATATGGTTGCCGTCTACGGCACCGACGATGTCACCGCCGTGACCACCTGGAACCCGCTGCTCAGTGAGATCACCGCGATGCCGGACAGCTACAAGGTGTTCGATTCGTCGCAGATTCCGGGCGAGATCATCGACCTGCTGGTGGTCAACACCGAGACGCTGGCCGAGAACCCGGCACTGGGCAAGGCGCTGACCGGCGCCTGGTACGAGATCATGGCGCTGATGAGTGCTGACGGCGCTGAAGCAGAAGCGGCGCGGACCTACATGGCACAGGCGTCCGGCACCGATCTGGCCGGCTACGATGCTCAGCTCGCCAGCACCGAAATGTTCTACACCCCGACCAGTGCGCTGGCGCTGACCAACAGCGAACAGCTGATGACCACGATGCAGCACGTGGCCGAGTTCTCCTTCGATCACGGTCTGCTCGGCGAGGGCGCGCCGGATGCCGGCTTTATCGGCATCGAGACGCCGGCTGGCGTGTATGGCAGCGAAGGCAACATCAAGCTGCGCTTCGACCCGACCTACATGCAGATGGCCGCTGACGGTCAGCTCTGACACTTCGCGTACCAAACGGGGGCTTTCGGCCCCCGCAGGGGACTCCGATGAAACGACTGATCAACCAACGGCCCGGCGCAACGCTCGGGCTGGCACTGGGTCTGCTGCCGTTCGTGCTGTTGCTGCTGGTCTACATCGCCGGCTCCGAGGCGCGTCTGGCCGAGAACGCGGCGGACAAGCTGCTGCCGAGCTTTACCCAGATTGGGGAAGCGATCCAGCGCATGGCGTTCGAACCGAGCAAGCGCACCGGCGAGTACCTGTTCTGGGTCGATACCGCCAGCAGCCTGACGCGGCTCGGTCTCGGTGTGGCCTTTGCGGCGGTGGTCGGCCTGTTCGTGGGCATGCTGACCGGCGCTCTGCCGCTGATCCGGGCCGGACTGTCGCCGCTGCTGACCGTGATCTCGCTGGTACCGCCGCTGGCGTTACTGCCGATCCTGTTCATCGTGTTCGGTCTGGGTGAGCTGTCGAAGGTGGTGCTGATCGCCATCGGTATCACCCCATTCATCGCCCGTGACATTCAGCGTCGCACCGAGGAGATTCCGACCGAGCAGCTGGTCAAGGCGCAGACACTGGGCGCCAGTACCGCACAGATCCTGGTCCGTGTCGTACTGCCGCAGCTGATGCCGAAACTGATCGATGCGGTGCGGCTGTCGCTCGGCGCCGGTTGGCTGTTCCTGATCGCGGCCGAGGCGATCGCCTCCACCGACGGTCTGGGCTATCGCATCTTCCTCGTGCGGCGCTATCTGTCGATGGATGTGATTCTGCCTTACGTGGCCTGGATCACGCTGCTGGCGTTCCTGCTCGATCTGGCGCTAGCCTGGCTCAGCCGCCGGCTGTTCCCCTGGAATCTGCAAGGAGGTCGGTGATGATCGAAGCCCGCAATCTGTGGAAGCGTTACGGCGACAATGTGGTGCTCGAACGGATCAACATGACGGTGGCGGAAGGGGAGTTCATCACCATGGTCGGCACCTCCGGCTGTGGCAAGAGTACCTTCCTGAAGATGCTGCTGGGTACCGAAGCGCCGTCCAGCGGTGAGCTGCTGCTTGATGGCGCGCGGATTCCCGATGAGCCCGGCCCCGATCGCGGCATCGTGTTCCAGCAGTACTCGGTATTCCCGCACATGACGGTGCTGGAAAACGTGACCGCGGCCCGTGCGTTCGCGCGCAAGGGCATCACCGGTTACCTGTTCGGTGCCGCGCAACGTCGAGCGCGGGATGAAGCGCGCGCGATGCTGGATCAGGTCGGTCTGGGCAATGCACTGTCGAAGTATCCCCATGAGCTGTCCGGCGGCATGAAACAGCGTCTGGCGATCGCCCAGGCACTGCTCGGCAAGCCGCGCATCCTGCTGCTGGACGAGCCGTTCGGCGCCCTCGATCCGGGCATTCGCGCCGACATGCACGAACTGGTGCTGAACCTCTGGCGCGAGCACAAGCTGACCGTGTTCATGGTCACGCACGATCTGAAAGAGGGGTTCTATCTGGGCACCCGGCTGTGGGTGTTCGACAAGCTGCGCCAGGATCCGCAGGCCCCGCATGCCTACGGTGCCAGCATCACCTACGACCTGCCCGTGGGCAAGCTGGACCGCGCCCTGTACGAAGAGATTGATGACAACCTGCGGCCGGTGGCGGCGCCCGTCTGAGGGCGCGGCATAACCGGTCGAGTGTGGCTGAAGGACGATGGAAATGAACGAGATTCACTACAGCACCGAGATCGCACCCGGTGGCCACTGGTCGCTGCGGCTGCGCAAGGGCACGCTGATGCGCCTGACCGATATCGACGGCGGCGCCAATGTCGGCATGCTGTTCTATAACCCGGAAAACCTGCTCGAGCGCTACAACGCGCCGGACACGCTGAAGTGTCAGCACACCTTCAAGCTGACCCGCGGCAACTGTCTTTACTCCGACATGGGGCGGATCTTCGCCTCCATCGTCGAGGACAGCCTCGGCTGGCACGAAACCGTATGCGGCAACAGCCATGCCGAGCAGGTCAGCGCCCGCTGGGGCGAGCGCGACTATCAGCGCGACCGCAACGACTGGCACCAGAACGGCTACGACGCCTTTCTGGTCGAGCTGGCCAAATACGGCCTCGGCCGCGCCGACATGGCCGCCAACATCAACTGGTTCAGCAAGGTGGCCACCGATGCCGAGGGCAATCTGGCGCTGGTCGAGGGCCACAGTGCGCCGGGCAGCAGCGTCACCCTGCGTTTCGAGATGGACACGCTGGTGCTGCTGCACACCTGTCCGCACCCGCTCAACGGCGCACCCGAGTATCCGCGCAAGCCGGTGAAAATCGAACTCGGCGTGGCGGAGCCGGTGCGCGATGACGATTACTGCCTGAACTTCCGGCCGGAAAACCGGCGCGGTTTCCAGAACAACGCCCTGTACCACCTTGGCAAATAAGGAGAGCCCCATGCTGACCGCAAGTACCCGCCAGCCGGAGCAGGCCGTTTCCCGCACCCGGATCGACGCCGGCGACTATTACATCGGCACCGTCAAGGCGGGCCAGACCCTGCGCATTCTCGATCTGGAGGGCAATCAGGCCGCCGATACTCTGTTCTACAGCGCCGCCGATCCGACCGAGCGCTACAGCGCGATGGACACCATCCGCGAGCAGGGCAACGTCTACCTGACCACCGGCTCGGTGCTGCGCTCCAATGAGAACCGGCCGATGCTGGAGATCGTTGCCGACACCTGTGGCCGCCATGACACGCTGGGCGGCGCCTGCGCCACCGAGAGCAACACGGTGCGCTACGACCTCGAAAAGCGCTGCATGCATGCCTGCCGGGACAGCTGGATGCTGGCGATCGCCGAACATCCGGAATACGGCATCACCAAGCGCGACATCAGCCACAACATCAACTTTTTCATGAACGTGCCGGTGACCGAGGCCGGTGGCCTGACCTTCGAAGACGGTATTTCCGCACCAGGCAAGTACGTGGAGTTGACCGCGCTGATGGATGTGGTGGTGCTGATCTCCAACTGCCCGCAGCTGAACAACCCCTGCAACGGCTACAACCCGACGCCGGTCGAGTTGCTGGTGTGGAATGAGTGAACGTCTGACCGCGGGCGTGGCCGCAAGGGCAACTGCCTGCCGTGACACGCTGTGAATACGTCCCTGTACGCTCGACGCCGACATCCCTGTCGGCGACGGTCCCGGAGGCAGTCTTCCTTCCGGCCGGAACGCGCAGGGTCGAAGAATCGGACTCTTCAGCGGACGACCGCTGTCGTATTTTCAACAAGCCGGGACGACCCGCACAGGTTGAACACCATGTTTAACAAAGTGCTGATTGCCAACCGTGGCGCCATCGCCACCCGTATCATCCGTACCCTGAAGCGGCTCGGAATCGGTTCCGTGGCTGTCTATGCCGAGTGTGATGCCGACAGCCTGCACGTGCGTCTGGCCGACGAGGCGTACTGCCTCGGCGAGGGCGGTGCCGCCGACACCTATCTGAACATGGACCGTCTGCTGGCGATCGCGGCCCGGAGCGGTGCCGAGGCGATCCACCCGGGCCATGGCTTTCTCAGCGAGAACGCCGGGTTTGTCGAGCGCTGCGAAGCGGCCGGGATCGCCTTCGTCGGTCCGACCGCCGAGCAGATGCAGGCGTTTGGCCTCAAGCACCGTGCCCGTGAGCTGGCGCAGGCGGCCGACGTGCCGCTGCTGCCGGGATCCGATCTGCTCACCGATCTGGCCGCCGCGAAAGCCGAAGCCCGGCGCATCGGCTATCCGGTGATGCTCAAGAGCACCGCCGGGGGCGGTGGCATCGGCATGCAGCTGTGCCATGACGAAACCGAGCTGGTTGGTGCATTCGACAGCGTCAAACGCCTCGGTGCCAACAACTTCGCCGACGATGGCGTATTTCTGGAGAAGTTCATTCAGCGCGCGCGCCATATCGAAGTGCAGGTGTTCGGCGATGGGCAGGGCGCAGCGCTGGCGCTGGGCGAACGTGACTGCTCCAGCCAGCGGCGCAACCAGAAAGTAGTGGAGGAGTGCCCCGCGCCACACCTGAGCGACGCCGTGCGCGCCGAGCTGCACGCCACCGCCGAGCAGCTGCTGGCCAGCGTACGCTACCGCAACGCCGGCACGGTCGAATTCATCTACGATGCCGATACCCATGCGTTCTATTTTCTCGAAGTGAACACCCGCCTGCAGGTCGAGCATGGCGTCACTGAGGAGGTGTACGGCGTCGATCTGGTGGAATGGATGCTGCGTCAGGCCGCCGGTGAGGCGCTGGAGCTGGACGCCCGACGCGCCGCGTTGAGGCCGCAGGGGCATGCGATTCAGGTCCGCGTCTATGCCGAAGATCCGTACCGTGACTTCCAGCCCTGTGCCGGTCTGCTGACCGAGGTGGCGTTTCCGCACGGCGAGGGTATCCGTATCGATCACTGGATCGAAGCCGGTATCGAGGTGCCGCCGTTCTTCGATCCGATGCTGGCCAAGGTGATAGTGCACGCCGAGGATCGCCCGGCGGCGCTGACCCGGTTACAGCAGACACTGGACGCTATCCGCCTCTATGGCAGCGAAACCAACCTGGATTACCTGCGGGCACTGAGTCGTGATCCGGTGCTGGCGCGGGGCGAGGTCACCACCCGCTACCTGAACCGTTTTGCCTATGCACCGGCCCGGATCGATGTGCTGCAGGGCGGTACCCAGACCACGATTCAGGACTACCCGGGGCGGCAGGGCCACTGGGATGTGGGCGTGCCGCCGTCCGGTCCGTTCGACAACTACGCCTTCCGTCTCGGCAACCGCCTGCTGGATAACCCGCGCGATGCCGCCGGGCTGGAGATCACCCTGCAGGGGCCGACCCTGCGTTTTGCCAGCGCCACCCAGATCGTCCTCAGCGGCGCCGAGATCGAGGCACGCCTCGACGATCAGCCGCTGCCGCTGTGGCAGGTGGTGGAGGTGGCGCCGGGGCAGACGCTGACACTGGGGCGGATCCGAGACGTCGGCGCGCGGGCCTATCTGGCGGTGCGCGGCGGTATCCTCTGCCCGCACTATCTCGGCTCGCGTTCCACCTTCACGCTGGGGCAGTTCGGCGGCCATAACGGCCGCGCCCTGCGCGCCGGCGATGTGCTCCGACTGGATGCCGGCGCGGCGCCGGTGGCCGTACGCACGCTGCCGGCGAGTCTGAGACCGGCGCTGGGCAATGCGTGGACGCTGCGGGTCATCTACGGCCCGCACGGTGCCCCCGATTTCTTTACCGCGGAGGATATCGACACCTTCTTCAATACCGATTGGGAGATCCACTACAACTCCAGTCGCACCGGCGTGCGCCTGATCGGTCCGAAGCCAAACTGGGCGCGCAAGGACGGTGGCGAGGCGGGTCTGCACCCGTCCAATATCCATGACAACGCCTACGCCTTCGGCACCGTGGACTTCACCGGCGACATGCCGGTGATTCTGGGCCCGGACGGCCCCTCGCTGGGGGGCTTCGTCTGCCCGGCCACGGTGATCACCGCGGATCTGTGGAAACTGGGCCAGCTGCGCGCCGGCGATCGCGTGCGTTTCGTGCCGGTGTCGATCGAGCAGGCGGTGCAGGCGGAGGCGGCCCAGCTGGCCGAGCTGGAGCAGCTGGCGCCCTGCGCCGTCGACGACGGTGAGCCGGTCGTGCCGACCACCCCGATTCTGGCGCGTTTCCCGGCACAGCAGTTCGGCGACGAGATCGTCTGCCGGGCTGCCGGCGATCATTTCCTGCTGGTCGAATATGGCGAACAGATGCTGGATATCCGCCTGCGTTTCCGCGCCCATGCGCTGATGCAGTGGCTGCAGCGCAATCCGCTGCCGGGGCTGCGTGAACTGACGCCGGGCATCCGTTCGCTGCAGATCCACTTCGATGCCCAGCAGCTCAGCCATGCCGAACTGCTGACCCACATCGAGCGCGGCGAGCGCGAGCTGTCGCAGCAGCTGGCGGAACTGAGCGTACCGTCGCGCATCGTGCACATTCCGCTGTCCTGGGATGACGTGGCCTGCCGGCTGGCGATCGAGAAATATACCCAGTCGGTGCGCAAGAACGCGCCCTGGTGCCCGAGCAATCTGGAGTTCATCCGCCGCATCAACGGACTCGACAGCATCGACGACGTGAAGCGGGTGGTGTTCGATGCCTCCTATCTGGTGATGGGCCTCGGGGATGTCTATCTGGGCGCGCCGGTGGCGACGCCGATCGACCCGCGCCACCGACTGGTCACCACCAAGTACAACCCGGCCCGCACCTGGACCGCGGAAAATTCGGTCGGCATCGGCGGCTCCTACCTGTGTGTGTATGGCATGGAGGGACCGGGCGGCTACCAGTTCGTCGGTCGCACCCTGCAGATGTGGAACCGGTACCGGCAAACCCGCGAGTTCGAGCAGCCCTGGCTGCTGCGCTTCTTCGACCAGATTCGCTTCTACGAGGTCAGCCATGAAGAACTGCAGCAGATCCGGCGCGATTTCCCGCAGGGGCGCTATCCGCTGAAGATCGAGGAGACGACCTTCTCGCTGGCGGAGTATGAGCAGTTCATCGCCGATCAGGCGGCGTCGATCGATCAGTTCAAGGCGCAGCGCAATGCCGCGTTCGAGCAGGAGCTGGCGCGCTGGCACGCCAACGGCCAGTTCAATTTCGAGGCCGAAGAGGCGGTCGCCGACGAGCAGACGGTGGACTGGCCGGAGGACGCGACCGTTGTCGACAGCCCGGTATCCGGCAGTGTCTGGCAGACCGAGGTTCAGGTCGGCGACACCGTGACGGCAGGACAGACCCTGATGATTCTTGAATCGATGAAGATGGAAATCCCGATCCACGCCCCCTGTGCCGGCGTCGTCAGCCAGTTGCTGCTCAGTGCCGGCAACCGGGTGGGCGCCGGACAGGCGCTGGTCGTGATCGAAGCATCCGTATGAGGGACAACAGATGAGTATCAGCATGAGCATCGCGCACCTGCGCGCCGCCTACGCCGCCGGCACGATCGACCCGGCCGCGGTGATGGCAGACATTCGCGCCCGTGCGGCGCAGTACCAGGACCGCAACATCTGGATCCACCTGCTCAGCGAGGCGGAACAGGCGCCCTGGCTGGCGGCACTGGCACAGAAAGACCCGGCCAGCCATCCGCTGTGGGGCATTCCGTTTGCGATCAAGGACAACATCGATCTGGCCGGTATTCCGACCACCGCCGGCTGCCCCGAGTTTGCCTATACACCGCAGGCCAGCGCCCAGGTGGTGCAGCAGCTGATCGATGCCGGCGCGATCCCGGTCGGCAAGACCAATCTGGATCAGTTTGCCACCGGCCTCAACGGCACCCGCTCGCCCTACGGACCGGGGCGCAACGCCTTCGATCCGGCCTACATCAGCGGCGGCTCCAGTGCCGGCTCCGCCGTGTCGGTGGCGCTGGGGCTGGCCAGCTTCAGCCTCGGCACCGACACCGCCGGTTCCGGGCGGGTGCCCGCCTGCTTCAACAACCTGATCGGCCTCAAGCCCAGCCGCGGCCTGCTCTCCAGCACCGGGTTGGTGTCGGCCTGCCGCAGCCTCGACTGCATCAGCATCTTTGCGCTGACGGCGGATGATGCCAACACCGTGCTGGCCAGTGCCGAGGGCTTTGACGCCCGCGACGGCTACAGCCGTGAAAACCCGTTCCACAATCGCAGCCGCCAGTACGGCCTGCGCGAAGGTATGCTCAAGGTCGGCGTGATCCCCGCCGATCAGCTCAGGTTCTTCGGCGATGAGGGGTACGAGCAGGCGTATGCGGCGACGCTGGAGGCGCTGCACGGACTGGGGCTGGAGTTCGTCGAGATCGACTACACAGCGTTCAACGAGGCGGCACTGCTGCTGTATGAAGGCCCCTGGGTGGCGGAGCGCTACATCGCCTGTCAGCCGCTGATCGATGAGCAACCGGAGGCGATCCATCCGGTGGTGCGCGCGATTGTCGCCCCCGGCGGCGAACCGCGCGCCACCGAGCTGTTCAAGGCACAGTATCGGCTGGAAGCGCTGAAACAGCAGTGTCTGGCTCAGCTGGCGCAGGTGGACTGCCTGCTGACCCCGACCGCGGGACGGCTGTTCACCGTCGACGAGCTGCTGGCCGAGCCGATCCTCTACAACTCCCAGCTCGGTTACTACACCAACTTCATGAACCTGCTCGATATGACCGCGGTGGCGGTGCCGACCGCCTTTACCGAGGCGGGTCTGCCGTTCGGAATCACGCTGGTCGGGCACTGCTTCAGCGACCGTGCGCTGCTATCGATCGCCAACCGGATTCAGCAGGGGCTGGGGCTGCCGCTCGGCGTGCCCGGCGCGACCGGCGAGGCGGGGCCGGGCAGTGCGTTGAGCCGCAGTCGGGTCAGCGACCCGGAATGGATCGATGTGCTGGTCTGCGGGGCGCACCTCGAGGGGTTGCCGCTGAACTGGCAGCTGACCGAACGCGGCGCGGTGCTGAAGGAGAAAACACGTACGGCACCTTCGTACCGCATGTATGCGCTGGCCGGCGGACCGCCGCTGCGGCCGGGGCTGGTGCTGGATGAGCAGGCCGGGCAGGCGATCGACGTCGAGGTCTGGTCGGTGCCGGCATGCGCGTTCGGCAGTTTCGTGGCCGGCATTCCGGCGCCGTTGGGCATCGGTAAAGTGCGTCTGGCCGACGGACGTCAGGTCAGCGGATTCATCTGTGAGCCCTGCGGGCTGGACGGTGCCGAGGAGATCACCGCCTACGGTGGCTGGCGCGCCTGGCTGAGCAGCCGTCAGGCGTAAGGGGGTGGGTGACAGGGACGTTGCCTGAACTCAGCGATCAGGCGAGCGCGCGGCCGGAGCGAGGCGCCTGTCGGCTCCCGCTCCGGCACGGTGCGATCGGATCAGTCGCGGTATTTCTGGAATACCAGTGTGGAGTTGGTGCCGCCAAAGCCGAAGCTGTTGGACATGACACGCTCCAGGTTGACGCCATCCTGACGGCTGGTGACCACCGGCAGACCTTCCGCTTCCGGGTCCAGCTGGTCGATGTTGGCTGACGCGCAGATGAAATCGTTCTGCTGCATCAGCAGGCAGTAGATCGCTTCCTGTGCACCGGTGGCGCCCAGTGAGTGACCGGTCAGCGACTTGGTGGAGCTCACCGGCGGCATGTCGTCGCCGAAGGTTTCCTTCATCGCCTTCAGCTCCTGAATGTCGCCGGCCGGTGTCGAGGTGCCGTGGGAGTTGATGTAGTCGATCTTGCCTTCGACGGTGGACATCGCCTGCTGCATGCAGCGTACGGCGCCTTCACCGGACGGTGCGACCATGTCGTAGCCGTCGGAGGTGGCACCGTAACCCACCAGCTCGGCGTAGATTTTCGCGCCGCGCGCCTTCGCGTGCTCGAGCTCTTCCAGCACCAGCATGCCGGCACCGCCGGCGATGACGAAGCCGTCACGGTTGGCGTCGTAGGCACGGGACGCCTTCTCCGGCGTGTCGTTGTACTTGCTCGACAGCGCGCCCATGGCGTCGAACATGCAGGTCAGCGACCAGTGCAGCTCTTCACCGCCACCGGCGAAGATCACGTCCTGTTTGCCGAGCTGGATCTGCTCCATCGCCGCACCGATACAGTGGGCGCTGGTGGCGCAGGCGGAGGTGATGGAGTAGTTGACGCCCTTGATCTTGAACGGGGTCGCCAGACAGGCCGATACGGTGGAGCCCATGGTGCGGGTGACGCGATAGGGACCGACACGACGGACACCCTTGTCACGCAGGATATCGGCCGCTTCCACGATGTCGGCCGAAGAGGCGCCACCGGAGCCGGCAATCAGACCGGTGCGTACGTTGGATACCTGATCTTCGCTGAGACCGGAGTCCTTTACCGCCTGATCCATCGCCACGTAGGCGTAGGCTGCCGCATTGCCCATGAAACGGCGCAGTTTACGGTCGATCAGTGCATCGAGGTCGATGTCGATACTGCCTGCCACCTGGCTGCGAAAACCCAGTTCGGCGTATTCCGGCTGATATTTGATGCCGGAACGCCCCTGTTTCAGCGAATCCAGAACCGTTTCCTTGTCGTTCCCCAGGCAGGAAACGATGCCGATACCGGTCACCACGACGCGTCGCATGTGTAGCCTCTCTATTTATCGAACTTTTTATAGAACTCTGGATAACTCTGCAGAGCTCTTGGAACTCTCGTTTCAGCGCTCCGTGTCAGGGAGCTTCGTGCTTGGATATGCCGAGCACGGTTGGGTTCAATTACCGTTATGAACGCCGCTCATGCTCGTGGGCAGATCGCTGTCAGAACGCTTCTGTGCTCGTGAACAGCCCTACCCGCAGATCTTTCGCCGTGTAGATCTCACGACCGTCCACCGACAGGGAACCGTCGGCGATCCCCATCACCAGCTTGCGTTCGATTACGCGCTTGAGGTGGATGTGGTAGGTCACCTTGGTGGCGCTCGGCAGCACCTGACCGGTGAACTTCACTTCACCGGAGCCGAGTGCGCGGCCACGGCCTTCGTTGCCACGCCAGCCGAGGAAAAAGCCCACCAGCTGCCACATGGCGTCCAGGCCGAGGCAGCCCGGCATGACCGGATCGCCCGGGAAGTGGCACTGGAAGAACCAGAGATCCGGATGGATATCCAGCTCGGCGATGATTTCGCCCTTGCCGTACAGGCCACCTTCGGCGCTGATGTGAGTAATACGATCCATCATCAGCATATTGTCGACGGGCAGCTGTGCGTTACCCGGGCCAAACATTTCGCCGTGACCGCATTTGAGCAGGTCTTCGCGTTCAAAGGAGGAAGGTCTGGTCATGAGAAAACTGTTAATCCACATCCATTTTTATTCAGAATAGCGCAATATTATACCGGTTAGCTGTCCGCGAGGCACGGACTGCGTCAGCTAATTTGCAGCTTTTGCAGGCGAACGGAGCAGGTACGAACATGGAACATGACTTTTGGCATCAGCGCTGGCGCGAGGGGCGGATCGGCTTTCATCAGCAGGCGTTTAATCGCTGGCTGACGGAATACTGGTCGCGACTGAACGTGGCGCCGGACGCCCGGGTGCTGGTGCCGCTGTGCGGCAAGTCGCGCGATATGCTGTGGTTGCGCGAGCAGGGCCACGCCGTGCTCGGGGTCGAACTCAGTGACATCGCCTGTCGTGACTTTTTCTACGAGCAGGGCGTCGAGGTCACGCCGGTAACGGTGGATAACTACCACCGTCGCGAGCGCGATGGCATTACGTTGATTACCGCGGATCTGTTCGAGCTGCCGTGGGAGGTGTTTCGTGGCATCGGTGCCGTCTATGACCGCGCGGCACTGATCGCACTGCCCCCGGCCATGCGCCGCCGCTACGCGCAGCGTCTGGTACAGCGGATCGAGCCGGGTGTGGAGATGCTGCTGGTGACGCTGGAGTTTGGCGACGAGAGCGGGCCGCCGTTTGCGGTGTTCGAGAACGAGGTGCGTGATCTGTTTGAGCCCGCGTTTACGGTGATCCGTCTCGCCGCCGAAGCGCCGGCGAATGCGCGGCGCGACGATGAGCGGGAGGTGGTCTATCTGCTGCACCGCCAGTGAGGCGGCACTGATGTAACGGCGAGCACAGGCGGCGCCAGCCGGGCGGCTCCTGTGTTCAGCTGGTGCGGACTACGGCCATGGTCGCCAGTGTGTCTAGGGTGTCGCGGAAGCTGCTGGCCGGCAGGCGCTTGAGTGCGTCGCGTGCCAGATCGACCTGTTCCTGCGCCTTGGCGCGGGTGTAGTCGATGGCGCCGGTGCGCTGCACGATCTCGAGGATCGGTGCCAGATCATCCAGTCCGCCGCTGCGAATCGCGTCGCGAACCAGCGCGCGTTCTTCATCGTTGCCCACGCGCATGGCGTAGATCAGCGGCAGCGTGGCCTTGCCCTCGGCGAGATCGTCGCCGACGTTCTTGCCCATCTCCTCGCTGCTGGAGAGGTAGTCCATCACGTCGTCGACCAACTGAAAGGCGATGCCGAGGTGGCGGCCATACAGACGCAGGGCCTCACGTGACGCTGCGTCGCTGCCGGCGAGGATCGCGCCACACTCGGTCGCAGCCTCGAACAGCATGGCGGTCTTGCCCAGAATCACATTCATGTAGGCGTCTTCGGTGGTGTCCGGATTGCGCTGGTTCAGCAGCTGCAGCACCTCGCCTTCGGCGATCACCGTGGTGGCGTTGGAGATCACCTGCATGATCGCCATCTCACCAATTTCCACCATGATCTGGAACGAACGCGAATACAGGAAGTCGCCGACCAGCACGCTCGGCGCGTTGCCCCATTTGGCGTTGGCGGTCGCGTTGCCGCGGCGCAACTCGGAGTTGTCCACAACGTCGTCATGCAGCAGCGTGGCGGTGTGGATGAACTCGATCACCGCGGCCAGCGGGATATGCTGCTCACCCTTGTAGCCGCAGGCGTTGGCAGCGAGCAGAACCAGCAGCGGGCGCAGTCGCTTGCCGCCACTTTCGACGATGTAGTGACCGATGCTCTCGACCAGCGGTACGTTGGAGCCGAGGTGGTTGAGGATATAGTCGGTAACCGCATCGAACTGCGGCTCAATCAGCGGGTTGATCTGGTGTGGCAGCATGGTACGGCGCAACTGTGGACAAGTAGGTTCGCCGAATGCTAGGGAGAAGCCCGGGGGGTGTCAAGAAACGCCCGCCCGCTGTCGTGCGGTGTATCGCGTGCCGTCAATTGAATAAGGGTTGAGCAGTGGGCGGGGGTTGTGTAGAATTGCGCGCCCTGAGCCTGTCCATCTTTGCTCCCTACCATAGGGTGTCGGCGTTCGAGATCGAGCGGGGCCCTTAGAAGTAGGTTTTGTGACTAGTAGCCGGGCAGGCATAACACTGGAGAAAATCATGTTTGCAGTTATTGTGAGCGGCGGTAAGCAGTACCGCGTTCAGGAAGGCCAGACTCTGAAGCTGGAGAAGCTGGCTGCCGAAGCGGGTGCCAGCGTCGAGTTCGATCGCGTCCTGCTGGTCGGCAACGGCGACGATATCAAGGTCGGTGCACCGGTTGTTGAGGGTGCCAAGGTGTCGGCTGAGGTCGTTTCTCACGGCCGTGGCGAGAAAGTGAACATCATCAAGTTCCGTCGTCGCAAGCACCACATGAAGCGTCAGGGCCACCGTCAGTGGTTCACTGAAGTCAAGATCACTGGTATCAGTGGCTAATCAGACAGGAGATTGAACAATGGCTCATAAGAAGGCTGGTGGTTCAACGCGCAACGGTCGCGATTCACAGTCCAAGCGCCTCGGCGTCAAGCGTTTCGGCGGCCAGAACGTCGTTGCCGGCAACATCCTGATCCGTCAGCGTGGCACCAAGTTCCACGCCGGTGAGAATGTTGGTCTGGGCAAAGACTACACTCTGTATGCCAAGGCAGACGGCGTTGTGAAGTTCGAGGTCAAGGGCCCGAACAACCGTAAGTTCGTCAGCGTGGTTCCTGCCTGAGCGGCACGCTGAAGACGAAAAAAGCTCCGCCAAGGCGGGGCTTTTTTTATATCTGTCCTTTCGGGAGGTAAAAATGAAATTTGTCGACGAGGCGGTCATTACGGTTGAAGCCGGCAAGGGCGGCAACGGCTGCATGAGCTTCCGGCGCGAAAAGTTTATCCCGAAAGGGGGGCCGGATGGCGGTGATGGCGGTGATGGCGGTTCGATCTACGTCGAGGCGGACGAAAGCCTGAATACGCTGATCGATTACCGCTACACACGGCGCTACAAGGCGCAGAACGGTGAGCCCGGGCGTGGTGGCAACTGCACTGGTGCCAAGGGCGAGGATCTGGTGCTCAAGGTGCCGGTCGGGACCACGGTGGTGGATGTGGATACCGACGAGGTGCTCGCGGATCTGACGCAGATTGGTCAGATCGAAAAGATCGCGCAGGGTGGCTTTCATGGCCTTGGCAATACGCGCTACAAGAGCAGCGTGAACCGGGCGCCGCGTCAGACCACCAACGGCTCGCCGGGCGAGCTGCGTAATGTGCGTCTGGAGCTCAAGGTGATCGCGGATGTGGGGCTGCTGGGTCTGCCGAATGCGGGCAAGTCGACACTGATCCGCTCCATCTCTGCGGCCAAGCCGAAAGTTGCCGACTATCCGTTCACGACGCTGGTGCCGAACCTGGGTGTTGTACGCACCGAGGCGCATCGCAGTTTCGTGGTGGCGGATATACCGGGCATCATCGAGGGTGCCGCGGAAGGGGCGGGTCTGGGTATTCGCTTCCTCAAGCATCTGGCGCGCAACCGGGTGCTGCTGCATCTGGTGGATATGGCGCCCTGGGATGAGGTCACGCCGGCGGAGGCTGCCGTGACGGCGGTTGCCGAGCTGCGCAAGTTCAGTCCCACGCTGGCGCAACAGCCGCGCTGGCTGGTGCTGAACAAGCTCGACATGATCGCCGAAGAGGAGCGGGATGCGGCCTGTCAGGCGGTCATCGATGCGCTCGAGTGGACGGGGCCGGTATACCGGGTGTCGGCGTTGAACAAGCAAGGTCTGCAGGCTCTGGTGCATGATCTGCAGGACTTCCTCGATGCCCGTGCAGCGGCCGTGGCGGAGGATCCGGAGCTGCTTGAGCAGGAACGCGAAACGCGCCGTATCATCGATGCGGAAGCGCGCGAGAATCTGGAGCGGCTCAAGGCTGAAGCGCGGGCGCGTCGTCAGGCGCAGGCAGATGGGCTGGATGACGACGATTTCGACGATGACGATTACGACGTCGAAGTCGAGTGGGTTCGCTGATAACAGGGTTTTACGGAGAGCAGGGCAGGTGACCAGGGGGCGACAGGGGCTGGCACAGCGTGGGCGCTGGGTGGTTAAGATCGGCAGCGCGCTGCTGACCAATGACGGTCAGGGGCTCGATCTCGAGGCGATCGGTCATTGGGTCGATCAGGTGGCGCAGCTGCGCCAGCAGGGCGTTGAAGTGGTGCTGGTGTCGTCCGGCTCCATCGCCGAGGGTATGAAGCGACTGGGCTGGAGTGAGCGGCCGAGAGAGATCTACCGGCAGCAGGCGGCCGCCGCGGTCGGTCAGATGGGACTGGTGCGTGCCTATGAGGCGAGCTTTTCGCGTCACGGTCTGCACACCGCGCAGGTGTTGCTGACCCACGACGACTTGTCCAACCGCAAGCGCTACCTGAATGCACGCTCGACACTGAATACGCTGATCGAGCTGGGTGTTATTGCCGTCGTCAATGAAAACGATACCGTCGTCACCAGCGAGATTCGCTTCGGTGATAACGATACCCTCGGTGCACTGGTCGCTAACGCGATCGAGGCGGATGCGCTGATTCTGCTGACCGATCAGAACGGTCTCTATGAGGCGGACCCGCGCACCAATCCGGA
Organism: Marinobacterium sp.; assembly: GCA_030602245.1. GTDB lineage: Bacteria > Pseudomonadota > Gammaproteobacteria > Pseudomonadales > Balneatricaceae > Marinobacterium_D. The sequence goes on along the minus strand of JAUWAC010000023.1, from coordinate 8,051 downwards.
TGCGGCGTTCGTGCACGAGGCGCGCGCGGATGATGATCGTCTGCTTGCGATGGCCGGCGGTGGCGGCAAACTGGGGCGCGGTGGCATGGCAACCAAGGTGCGGGCAGCGCGGCTGGCGGCCCGTTCCGGTGCGCAGACGGTGATCGCCAGCGGGCGTGAACCGGATGTGCTGCTGCGGCTGTTTGCGGCCGAGGCGATCGGTACGCTGCTGATTCCGGAGACCGAGCCGATGGCCGCCCGCAAGCAGTGGATCGCGGGTCATCTGCAGGCGCGGGGTACACTGGTGCTGGATGCGGGCGCTGTGCGCGCGCTGGTATCGGGCGGCAAGAGTCTGTTGCCGGCGGGTGTCAAATCGGTATCCGGTGATTTCTCTCGCGGCGAGATGGTGCTGATGCAGGATGAGGCGGGGGCGATTGTTGCTCGCGGGCTGGTCAATTACGGTGCCGAGGATGCGCGCCGTATCATCGGTCATCCAAGCAGTGAAATCGTCGAGCGACTCGGCTTTGTTGGTGAGCCTGAGCTGGTGCATCGGGATAATCTGGTGCTCGCCTGAGGTCTCGTCCGTGGTTGAAAAAATGGGGACAGACCCCTTTTTCGTCGAAAAAGGGGTCTGTCCCCATTTTTCTTAAAAATGGCAAAAAATGGGCACAAAAAAACCGGCCGCAGCCGGTTCTTTTGCAGCGAAGATCGAGGCTGGCTTATGCCATCGCCTTGATCTTGGAGTTCAGACGGCTCTTGATGCGGGCGACCTTGTTCTTTTTGAAGATGCCCTTGTTGACTGAGCTGTCGAGCAGCGGCTGAGCGGTCTTGAAGGCTTCCTGAGCTGCTGCCTGGTCACCGCTTGCAATCGCTTTCAGAACTTTCTTGAAGTAAGTGCGCACCATGGAGCGCAGGCTAGCGTTGTGTTTACGACGCTTCTCCGCCTGGCGAGCACGTTTACGGGATCCTGCGGAATTCGCCACGATCTGGCTCCTTAGAGTTTGGGTTGATCAATAGACGGCGGTAGTAGTGCCGAAAAATTAGACGCGAGATTATTCCTGCTGGCCGGCATGCTGTCAAGCCCGGCCTGGGCAATTAACGCGCATTTCGCGTGCGCTGGCAGGCACTGTAGAATCGGCCCAGCGAAACGCCGTCACGGCTAGTTTAACGCCATCCGTTTTAACGTCATCAGCTCAGGGAACTCTTCGTGTCCGAATCTCGCTCGCCTGCCGCCAGTCTGTTGCGTTCCAGCAGTGTCGTTGGCCTGATGACGATGCTGTCACGGGTGCTGGGTCTGGTGCGTGATGTCGTCATTGCCGGCTATTTCGGGGCCAGCGGCAGCGCGGATGCTTTTTTTGTTGCCTTCAAGGTGCCCAATTTCCTGCGCCGACTGTTCGCCGAGGGGGCGTTTTCACAGGCGTTCGTGCCGGTGCTGTCGGAATATCGCAGTCAGCGCGATCTGGCGGCGGTGCAACAGCTGGTGCACCGGGTGGCCGGGTCGCTGGGGTCGGTGCTGCTGCTGGTGACGCTGGTCGGGGTGTTGGGGGCGCCGCTGCTGGCGGCGCTGTTTGCGCCCGGTTTTTATCTCGCCGGCGGGGAAAAGTTTGCGTTGGCGGCGCACATGCTGCGGATCACCTTCCCCTACCTGATGCTGATCTCGCTGACCGCGTTCTGCGGTGCCATTCTCAACGCCTATGAGCGGTTTGCGGTACCGGCGTTCACTCCGGTACTGCTGAATCTGTCGCTGATCGCATCAGCCGTGGTCATGAGTCCCTGGTTTGAGCAGCCGATCATGGCGCTGGCCTGGGGCGTGTTCATGGCGGGTGCAATACAGCTGTTGTTCCAGCTGCCGTTTCTGGCCCGCCTCAGGCTGCTGCCGGTGCCACGCGCCGGCTGGCACGACGAGGGTGTGAAGCGCATTCTGAAACTGATGCTGCCGGCGTTGTTCGGGGTCTCGGTGGCGCAGATCAATCTGTTGCTCGATACGGTACTGGCGTCGTTTCTGCAGACCGGCAGTGTGTCCTGGCTCTACTACTCGGATCGACTGTCGGAGCTGCCGTTGGGCGTGTTCGGTATCGCCATCGCCACGGTGATTCTGCCCAGCCTGTCGCGTCGGCATGCGGAGAAGTCGTCCGAGCAGTTCTGTCGCACGCTGGATTGGGCCGTGCGTATGGTGCTGCTGATCGGGGTGCCGGCGGCGCTGGCGCTGATCGTGCTGGCGCAGCCGCTGCTGACGACGCTGTTCCACTATGGCGAGATGAGCGCGCGTGACATTGATATGTCCGCTCAGAGCCTGCGAGCCTACGGTCTGGGACTGGTCGCGTTCATGCTGATCAAGGTGCTGGCGACCGGCTTTTTCTCGCGCCAGGACACGCGCACGCCGGTTCGGATTGCGGTGCAGGCGATGACGGCCAATATGGTCTTCAACCTGATACTGATCTGGCCGCTGGCGCACGCAGGTCTTGCACTGGCAACGGCGTTGTCCGCGTTCCTGAATGCCGGTCTTTTGTTGCGTGGGCTGATCCGGGATGGGGTGTTTCGCTGGCAACAGGGCTGGGGGCTGTTTGTGCTGCGGATGCTGCTGGCCAACGCAGCGCTGGCAGCATTGCTGCTCTGGCTGGCGCGGCCGGCCTCCGACTGGCTGGCGGCCGGGCTGGTGCAGCGTGCTCAGTGGATGACGCTGCTCGTCGTGGCCGGTGTGGTGGTCTATGTCACGGTGCTGGCGGCGCTCGGCGTGCGACTGCGCCACCTGCGGGGTTGACTGGCGGACAGGACTTAATCCGGGCTCTGGTTGTACGGTATACTTCGGCGTTTGCACGAGGCTTGCAAGGGCTGATCAAGGGCTGAATCCTCTATGGAGCTGATCCGCGGTTTACACAATTTGCGCGAACGTCATCAGGGTTGTGTTGCCACCATCGGCAATTTCGACGGCGTTCATCTTGGCCACCAGACCGTGTTGCGTCAGGTGCAGGCCAAGGCGCGTGCGCTGGGGCTGCCCAGTGTCGTGATCATCTTCGAGCCGCAGCCACGTGAGTTTTTCGCGCCGGATGCGGCGCCGCCGCGCCTGACCCGCTTCGGCGAGAAGGTGCGTCTGCTTGAGGCGCAGGGGGTGGACCGGGTGCTGTGCCTGATGTTCAACACGCGGCTGCGCAGTATGTCGGCGGATCAGTTCATCGAGCAGCTGCTGGTGAAGCATCTCAACGTCAGTCATTTTGTGGTTGGCGATGACTTTCGCTTCGGCTGCGACCGGCGTGGCGATTTTCAGCTGCTGCAGCAGGCGGGCCGGCAGTACGGCTTCAGTGTCGAGGAAACGGCGACCTACGAGGTGGACGGCGAGCGTGTCAGCAGCACGCGGGTACGGGCGGCGCTGCAGGCTCACGCATTCGCGCTGGCCGCGCGGTTGCTTGGACGTCCTTATCGCGTCGCGGGCCGGGTGATGCACGGCCAGAAGCTCGGCCGCGAACTGGGTTCGCCCACGGCGAATGTGCGCATGCACCGCTTTGCCTGCCCGTTGCGCGGGGTCTACGTGGTGGATGGTATTGTCCGCGGGCGTCGCTGGCGCGGCGTCTGCAATGTGGGCGTGCGTCCGACCGTGCACGGACGTCAGCCGGTACTCGAGGTGCACCTGCTGGACTTCGACGGCGACCTGTACGGCGAGCTGATGCAGGTGGAATTTTTGCATTTCCTGCGCGAGGAACGTCGCTTCGACGACCTGGACGCGCTGAAGGCACAGATTAAGGCGGATATCGACGCCGGGCGCGAGTGGCTCGCTTCGGTATCGGCGCAGAGTTAAGACTGGGAAGAGATTCAACATGACCGATTACAAACCGACACTGAACCTGCCGGAAACGGCCTTCCCGATGCGCGGCAATCTGCCCCAGCGGGAGCCGGCGCGGCTGGAGCGCTGGGCGCAGATCGACCTGTACGCGAAGCTGCGTGAAGAGGGCAAGGGGCGGCCCCAGTTCATCCTGCATGACGGCCCTCCCTACGCCAACGGCAATATCCACATCGGTCACGCGGTCAACAAGGTGATCAAGGACATGATCATCAAGTCCAAGACGCTGAGTGGCTTCGATGCGCCCTACGTGCCGGGCTGGGACTGTCACGGTCTGCCGATCGAACACAAGGTCGAAACGATGATCGGCAAGGCGGGCGAGAAGGTGCCCTACCGCGAGTTTCGTCAGAAGTGCCGTGAGTACGCCGCGGAGCAGGTCGAAGGGCAGAAGAAAGACTTTATCCGTCTCGGTGTCATCGGCGACTGGGACAACCCCTACCTGACCATGAACTTCCAGACCGAAGCCGACATCGTCCGGGCGCTGGGCAAGATCATCGAGAACGGTCATCTGGTCAAGGGCTACAAGCCGGTGTACTGGAGCGTCGTCGGTCAGTCCGCGTTGGCCGAGGCTGAAGTCGAGTATCAGGAGAAAACCTCCACCGCGATCGATGTGCGCTTCACCTTCGTCGACCAGCAGAAGGTGCTGAGTCTGTTCGGCATCGACGCGATCGAGACGCCGGTTTCCGTCGTCATCTGGACCACCACGCCCTGGACCATTCCGGCCAACCAGGCAGTGTCGCTGAATGGCGCTCTGGACTATGCACTGGTCGAAGCCCACACCGAGCAGGGGCTGGATCGCATGGTGCTGGCGGCGGAGATGGTGGATGACATCATGGCGCGCTGGGGTGTGGACAAGTATTCAGTGTTGGCGACCTGTAATGGTGCCGCACTCGAGCTGTTGCAGCTGCAACACCCGCTCTACGACAAGCAGGTGCCGGTGATCCTCGGCGACCATGTCACCACCGATGCCGGTACCGGCGCCGTGCACACCGCGCCCGACCACGGCATGGAAGACTTCATGGTCGGCCAGCAGTACGGTCTGGGTACGCTCAATCTGGTGCAGGCCAACGGTACCTACACCGATGCGGCTGGTGAGTTTGCTGGTCTGCACGTGTACAAGGCGGACGAGCCGGTCTGCGATGCACTGGCGCGCGAGGGCAAGCTGGTGCACAAGAAGCGCTTCCAGCACAGCTACCCGCACTGCTGGCGTACCAAGACGCCGTTGATCTACCGCGCCACCCCGCAGTGGTTCGTGTCAATGGAAGCCAAGGGGCTGAAGCAGCAGGCGCTGGAGGCGATTCGGGGTGTGCAGTGGTTCCCGGACTGGGGTCAGAACCGAATCGAGGCGATGGTCGAGCAGAGCCCGGACTGGTGTGTCTCCCGCCAGCGTACCTGGGGGGTGCCGATCACGCTGTTTACCCATAAGCAGACCGGCGAGCTGCATCCGCGGACGCAGGAGCTGATCGAGCAGGTGGCACAGAAGATCGAAGTCGATGGTATCGATGCCTGGTTCGAACTGGAGGCGCAGGAGCTGCTTGGCAGCGAGGCGGCCGATTACGACAAGGTGACCGATACGCTGGATGTCTGGTTCGACTCCGGGGTTACGCACCATGCGGTGCTGCGCCAGCGTGACGGTCTGCGGTTCCCGGCCGACATGTACCTGGAGGGCTCCGATCAGCATCGTGGCTGGTTCCAGTCATCACTGAAAACCTCGATTGCGATCAACGACTGCGCACCGTACAAGCAGGTGCTGACCCACGGCTTCACCGTCGACGAGAAGGGCTACAAGATGTCCAAGTCGCTCGGCAACGTGATCGCGCCGCAGGAAGTGACCGACACGCTGGGTGCCGACATCCTGCGCCTGTGGGTGGCCTCGACCGACTACTCCGGGGAGATGGCGGTGTCGAAGCAGATTCTGCAGCGTACTGCCGACAGCTATCGCCGCATCCGCAACACCGCACGCTTCCTGCTGGCCAACCTGAACGGTTTTGATCCGGCGACCGACAAGGTTGAGCCGGATGCGATGCTGGCGCTGGATCGCTGGGCCGTCGATGCCGCCTGCCGCCTGCAGCAGAAGGTAATCGATGCCTACAACAGCTACCGCTTCCTCGATGTCTATCAGCAGGTGCACAACTTCTGTGTTCGTGAGCTGGGCGGTTTCTACCTCGACATCATCAAGGACCGGCAGTACACCACCAAGGCAGACAGTCTGGCACGTCGCTCCTGTCAGACCGCGCTGTTCCATATCGCCGAGGCGCTGACTCGCTGGATCGCGCCGATCCTCAGCTTTACCGCTGAAGAGATCTACGAGGTGCTGCCGGGCGAGCGCCGTGACAGCGTGCTGCTGACCACCTGGTATGACGGCCTGTTCGAAAGCGCCTTCGACGACGAATTCGGGCCCGAATTCTGGCAGCGCGTCATGGCGGTCAAGGATGCGGTCAACAAATGTCTTGAAGATGCGCGTAACGAGAAGCTGGTGAAAGCGTCTCTGGCGGCTGAAGTCACACTGTACTGCGACGATCAGCTGCATGCAGATCTTGAACGCCTCGGTGATGAACTGCGTTTCGTCCTGATTACATCCGTCGCCCGTCTCGAGCCGCTCAGCGGCGGCAGCGAAGCCCGTGCGACCGACGTGCCGGGTCTCAGGGTCGCGGTCAAGGCGTCTGAACAGCCCAAGTGTGCCCGCTGCTGGCACCATCGAGAAGATGTGGGCAGCCACGCAGACGAGCCCGAGCTGTGCGGCCGCTGTGTCGAAAACGTCAAAGGCGAGGGCGAGCAGCGCCGTTACGCCTGATGGACTCATGCCGCTAATGGAAAAGCCCGCCCTGAATGCCAGCGCGTTGCGCTGGCTCTGGCTGACGGTAGTGGTACTGGTGCTCGATCTGGGCACCAAGTACCTGGCCGACAGCCGGCTTGCCTATGCCGACCCGGTCGCCGTGCTGCCGATCTTTGATCTGACGCTGCTCTATAACACCGGCGCGGCGTTCAGCTTCCTGTCGGCCGCCGGTGGCTGGCAACGGTGGTTGTTCATTCTGATTGCGCTGGCCGTCTCGGCGCTCTTGCTGGTCTGGCTGCGGCGCACCCCGGCGCGCCCCAGGTGGCCCGGCTGTGGCTTGGCCCTGCTGCTCGGTGGGGCCCTGGGCAACCTGTACGACCGCATCGTGCACGGCCATGTAGTTGATTTCATTTCGCTGCACTACGCAGGCTGGTATTTCCCCGCGTTCAACATCGCCGATACCGCGATCACCCTGGGCGCCGGTCTGCTGATATTCGATATGCTGTTCGGCGGAGCGACCGCCAACGAGGAGAGATCATGAGTGACCCGGTCGTAGCTCCCGGTAAAACCATTACCTTGCACTTTGCTATCAAGCTTCAGGATGGGCAGATCATCGATTCCAACTTCGACGGCTCCCCAGCCACCTTCACCTTCGGTGATGGCAATTTGCCGGAAGGGTTTGAACAGGCCCTGCTGGGGCTGCCCGTGGGGGCCCATGAGGAGCTGACCATCGCCCCGGAACGGGGGTTCGGCTTTCACAACCCGAGCAATGTGCAGGTGATGGCGCGCAGTGATTTCAATGACATGGAGCTTGAGCCCGGCCTGGTGGTCTCCTTTCAGGAACCGGGAGGTGAGATCCCCGGAGTCATCGCGGAATTCAACGACGACAAGGTGTCCGTCGACTTCAACCACCCCCTGGCGGGAAAAACGCTATTGTTCGAAGTCAAAATAGTGTCTATAAAGTGATCATGTCACTTCCCTTATTGCATGAGCTGGCGCAAGGTTTGGCTGATCTGGCGATCTGTGAGGGCTTTCATTCAGCTAGACTCTGAACGTAGAGGATAATTCAACGGGGTTGTTCGCTTATGCGCTCAATGCGAGGTGTTACGCTGATAGAGCTGATGGTTGCGCTTGCCGTGTTGGCAGTGGTGGTGGCTCTGGCTGGCCCCAGCTATAACAGCATTATCACCTCTTCCCGCTTGAGTGGGCGAATCAACGAGACCAATGGCCTGCTGATGTTGGCTCGCACAGAAGCGATCAAGGCCCGTGCACCCGTTACGCTCTGTGGAAGCAGCAATGTAGAAGCAGACCCACCGCTGTGTGTAGTGGTCAAGTGATTCCGGACACTTCGTTAAGCACATTGCTCGAATTCAATCGGTGTCAGGTCGCCCAGCGTCGTATGCAGCCGAAATGAGTTGTAATAGGCGATGTAAGCCTGCACATCCGCCACGGCGGCATCTC
>JAUWAC010000026.1 GCA_030602245.1 Marinobacterium sp. | reverse complement strand
CAGTTGACCGAGGGGAAACGATACCAGATATCGGCTCTCCTTACGCAGGGATATTCGCCGGCAGCGATCGCCACTGTAGTTGAAGTTCATCGCTCCACAGTCTACCGGGAGATGAAGCGTAACAGTCATGACGGGGTGTATCAGGCCTGAGTCAGCGGGCGGCAGCTGTCAGCGTGCCGCCCTGCATTAAGGCCCCCGACAGGGCCTGCGCAGATCCTTCCCGTGACTATCACCGGGCAGCGTATCGCGGATACCGGACAGATGGGCCGGCAGTGATGTGGACGCGGAAAGGCGCATCGGCAGCCGTGGCAGAGGCTGCCGATGCGGGCGGGTCAGGGACTGACCGTACCGGAGGCCGCGCACTGGCCACGGCGTGAGATGACCCAGCGGGTGACGAAGGTGCCCACCAGAAAGGCGGCGGTCACGGTGAGGATGTCGCTGTTGGCGAAGCTCAGTGAGGTCAGCATCGGCCCCGGGCAGTAACCAGCGATGCCCCAGCCGGCGCCGAAGATGAGTCCCCCGACGATGACGCGGCTGTCGATCTGCTGCTGTGCCGGCAGCTGGAACTGGTCGGCGAACAGCGGCTTTTGGCGTTTCAGAATCAGCGGCGTGACCAGTGCGTTGACGGCCAGACCGCCGGCCATGACGAATGCCAGCGACGGGTCCCAGGTGCCGGTGAAGTCGAGAAAATTCAAAACTTTGGCGGGGTCGATCATCTGGGCGACCGACAGGCCAAGACCAAACAGCACGCCGGCAACCAGAGCCGAGACAAGACGCAGTGAGTTGCTCATCAGTTGCCTCCCAGCAGGTGACGGACAATGAACAGCGTGACAATGGCGCTGCCCATGAAACTCAGGGTGGCGACCAGTGAACGCGGACTGCGCCGGGCCAGACCGCAGATCCCGTGACCGCTGGTGCAGCCGTTGGCGATCTGGGTGCCGATACCGACCAGCAACCCGGCCAGAATCAGCATCGGCTTGTCCACCATCGCGGTGATGTGGGAGACACCGGCACCAAGGCCGAGCCACTGGTAGATCAGTCCCCCGATAATCAGACCGGCGATGAACAGTACCCGCCAGCTGATCTCACCCGGTGAGTCGGGATAGATGATGCGTCCTGCAATACCGGAAATGCCTGCAATACGTCCTTTTGCGAGCAGCAGAAAAGCGGCCGCGAGGCCGATCAGGGCGCCCCCTATCAGGGCGGGTACGGGCGTAAAGTTGACGATTGTCATGTTGGCGTTGGGTCTCGGGACTACGTGAATGAATTTGTCTGCTGTTATATCGCTATAACATTAGGGAATTTAATTCTTATATCATTTTAATCTAATATGCGCGGCCCGAACAATATTTCACCAGACGATTAAACACAATGACACCTGCAACCCGTTTTACAGTGGCCGCCGCGCTGGCGTTCGTTCCTCTGGCAGCCGAGGCGACCAACGGTTATTTCATGCACGGCAGCAGCGTGAAGGCGCAGGGCATGGCGGGCGTCAGCTACGCGCTGGCTCATGACAGCATCAAGTCCGCCAGTAACCCGGCGTCACTGATCGCACTGGGCAATCAGTACGATCTGGGCCTGACCTGGTTCAAGCCGCAGCGCAGCGCCGAGATCAGCGGCAATGGCGCCGGTCTCAACGGCCATTACGATGGCAACGACGAGTCGCATTTCTGGATTCCCGAGGGCGGCTTCGCCCGCCGCCATAACGACCGGATTGCGTACGGCGTTGCGATCTACGCCAACGGTGGCATGAACACCTCCTATGCACAGACGCCGTTCCTGTCGATCGGTAGCAGTGGCCCTGCGGGGGTCGACCTGACGCAGGCATTTGTAACCGGTTCACTGGCCTACAAGGCGAGCGAGCGTCACAGCCTCGGCGTGGGTGTGACCTACGTGCACCAGCGGTTTGCGGCCGAGGGGATTCAGACCTTTGCCGGCATGAGTACCGCACCGGGTGCGGTCAGCAATAATGGTCACGACAGTGCCGGTGGCTGGGGCATCAAGCTGGGTTGGCAGGGGCAGATCAGCGACACCCTGACGCTGGGGGCCAGCTGGTCCTCACGCATCCACACCAGTGAGTTCGAGCGCTACCGCGGGCTGTTTGCCGAGCAGGGCGGTTTCGATGTGCCTGAAAGTTATGGTGTCGGCTTTGCCTGGCAGCTGAGCCCGCGCTGGACCCTGGCCGGGGACTGGGAGCGGATCGAGTACAGCGACGTGCGTTCGGTCGGTAATGCGCTGGTGCTGCCGGCTGCACTGGGGGCGGATGATGGCGCCGGTTTTGGCTGGGACGATATCGATGTCTACAAGCTGGGCGTGATCTATCAGGCCAATGCACGACTGACGCTGCGTGCCGGTATCAGTCATGCGGATCAGCCGATTCCGGCGGATCAGACGTTGCTCAATGTACTGGCGCCGGGGGTGATCGAAGATCATGTCAGCGTCGGTGCCAGCTGGGCGTTGTCTCCGCGTCAGAGCCTGACGCTCTCCTACACGCACGCGTTTGAGGAAACCGTTGCCGGCCGCGATTCGATTCCGGGGGCATTGGGTGACGGCGAGGCCGACCTCACCATGTCGCAGGATATTGTCGGCGTCGCCTGGCAGTACCGTTACTGACAGCATCGCCATAACGCCGCGCCCGGGGAGCCGAACGCGGCGTTGTTTGTATAACGGGCGTCAGAACGTCACGTTGACGCCGACATAGGCCGAGCGGCCCATGCCCGGTACGGCAATGCCCCACGGAATGCCATTGATCGACATGGTTTTGCCCTGGCCGATATAGGTACCGCCGGTCGGCAGCGCATACGCCCGGTCGAACAGGTTTTCCACCCCGAAATCGAGGCGCACCTGCTCCCAGCGGTGGCTGGCGCGCAGGTTGAGCAGGCTGTAGCCTGCGGTCGGGATTTCGTTGCGCACGTCGGACAGATTGTCCTTCTCGTCCACGACCACCCACTCCAGCGCATTGTCCCAGCCGTTGTGGCGGTGGGTCAGCGTGAAGCGGCCGTTCAACGGCATGATGTTGTAGAGCGCATCACCGGTGTCGCGGTTTTCACCGTCGGTGTAGTTGACGACCCCCTTGAGCCCCCACTGTCCCCAATCATTCTCGGCCAGCGGCAGTTGCAGCGACAGGTCGATACCGTACAGGCGCGCCGACTGGTTGGCATACTGCAGCACGTTGAATGCGTCATCGTTCCAGCTGGCGGTCGGAATCGCGTCGATATAGTCGTCGACATGGGTATAGAACGGTGTCGCGCTGACGCTCCAGCGGCGATCGGCGGCGTGCCAGTCGAAGGTGGCCGACAGGGTATACGCGGTCTCCGGGTTCCGGTCGATATCGCCGACGTAGCCGTTGCCGTCGCCGACGAAGTTGTTCATGGTCGCGGCCATCGGCCAGCTGGACCAGGTGTAGCGCTCGTACAGGTTCGGTGAGCGCACCTTGCGCGCCAGCCCCATCTCGATGTCCAGCTGCTCGCTGTAGCGGTAGCGGGCCAGCGCGGTCAGATCCACGTTATCGTCGGTCTGTTTGCGCTCCTGGGCATTGAATGCAGCTGACTCGGCGGCCTGACCGGCGAGCGCGCTGTAGCCGTGTACCGCGTCGGCATCCATCTGCACGCGCTCGTAACGGCCGCCTAGCAGGGTCGTCCAGCGCGGATCGTGGCGGGTTTCCACTTCGGCGAACAGGGCGGTGCGGTCACGCTGGCCGTTGTTGATGTTGAGGAAGGTATCCGGGCCCATGCCGCCGCCGGAGGCGGTCCAGTAGTCATCGAGGCGATAGCGCTGCAGCTCGGTGCCGACGCGCAGGACCTGCCGGGCGTTCAGGTCAATATCCGCTTTCAGGGTCAGGCCGCTGTTTTCGCTCTCCGAGTACATTGGCATCCCGGCGGCACAGGTGTTCATCATACCGTCGACCATGAAGCCGATCGGGCTGCAGGCGACACCGACGGTCGGATCGACCGTGTTGGACAGGGCGCCATACCAGAACCGCTTGTCATCGCCGAAGTCCATGAAGTGATCGACCGTCTCGTGGTAGACACGCGCTTCCATCTCGCCCCAGTCGAAGCGGCGGCTCCAGTTCAGGTTGGCCAGTTTCTGGGTATTGTCGAGCAGGTCCATGCGCTGGTTGGGATAGAGCTGCTCCGGCATGTCCTGATAGCTGAGCTGGCCCTGGAACAGGTTGTCACCGGCCTTGAACGCCAGGTCGAGGGCGTGGTTGCGGGTTTCGTAGGCGGTCGAGCCGACTTCGTTCAGATCCAGTGTGTGACCGGCGCGGCCGCTTTCGCTGAAGTCCTTGAAGTCGTCGCCGGCATCGTAGTTGTCGGCGCGGCTCCAGGCGCCGCTGTAACTCAGGCTCAGGCGGTCGGTGGCATGGGTGGCGTTGAGATGAGCGCGCACCGCGTTGTTGTTGCTGCGGTAGAAACCGCCGATTTCGCCGTGGGTGATGCTGTCTTCGCCGGGCAGCGCAAATGTGGGTTGCTGACGTTCGGGAGTTATTGTCAAATCTGGTGTACGGGCTCAGGCGGCGTTCCTGTCTGACTGATCCTGTACTTGTTCCCCATCCTTGAATTTCACGTTGTTGACCACGAGGGCCAGCAGATCAAATCCCTTGATCCGTTTCCAGCGCTTC
>JAUWAC010000008.1 GCA_030602245.1 Marinobacterium sp. | reverse complement strand
ATCGCTATGAAGACTCAGGCGAAGGTGGAAACAGAAAATTGGCAGTAGAGTAGGCTGAAGAGGATCAATCAGATAATCCGCTGAGAAAGATTTTCTTCTTTACATCTTTGGCATTTTATCAACCAGAAATTCCGGATACCCGATTTTGCGAGCTGCGCTGGCGCCGGCAGAGCCCTCGACTCAGGATATGCAGGTGGCGGCGTCGGCCCGGGCGTTGGCGACTGAGTCACGCGCGGCACTGGCATCGGAACGGATGGATGCGGGCACCGAGCCGTCTGACAGCGATCCCCCGACGGTGAGCGCAAGCGCCAATGCGGCTGACCGGCCCCCAGAGCCGGACAGTGCTGCGGCGGTTGTCAGCGCCGGCGCCGGCAACGACGCGGTCGAGACGGTAAACCCTGAGTCTCAGGCAGCCGCGGGCGCGACGCTGGCCGAGCAGCTGGAACAGCAGAGCAGCGAGCGTGAGCGCAGCCAGCAGCTGCGTGATGAGCTCGAGGCTCAGCGCGAACGTCGTGCCGAAAATCTGGCCGAATATCAGCAGCAGATGGCGCAGGTGCAGGAGCGTCTGGCAGAGATCAATCGCAAGCTGGCCGAGGTCGGTGTACTTGATCCCGAGTATCTGATCGGCGCGTTCATTAACGATCAGGCCTGAGCCGGATCGTCCCTTCAGCCTTTACCCGTACTCTGACAGGAAGCGCTCGACCAGGCGGTTGAACGCGGCCGGTTTCTCCGCGTGCAGCCAGTGCCCGGTGCCTTCAATCACCTTGTAGCGAGCGTTGGGAAAACGGGCCTTGATCGCATCGGCGTGCTCGGGCAGCAGATATTCGGAATTGCCCCCCTTGATGAACAGCACCGGGCCGTCGAACTGGCCGCTGGCGGAGGGCGCCGCGGTGATCCTGTCGTAGGCGTCGTGCAACGCCTTCAGGTTCATCTTCCAGCTGAAGCCGCCGTCGCGGCTGCGTTGCAGGTTCTTCAGCAGAAACGCGCGCACACCGGCGGAGTCGATGTGCTCGGCCAGACGGGCATCGGCATCGGCGCGCGATCTGATCGCGGCCAGATCGACGTTGAACAGCCCTCGAAAGACGGCTTCGTGGTGCGGGCCATAGTCGACCGGTGCGATATCGGCGACGATCAGCTTGTCGATGCGGCCGGGGTGATCCAGTGTCAACTGCATCGCGACCTTGCCGCCCATGGAGTGGCCCAGCATCAGCGTGCTGTCGATGTCGAGGCGGTCCATCAGCTCGATGACATCCTCGGCCATCAGGTGGTAGTCGGTCGTGTCGCTGTGGGGTGAGGCGCCGTGATTACGCAGATCCGCTGCGATGATATCGTAGCGGTCCGCCAGCATCTTGATCTGGGCGCCCCAGTTCTCCCAGGTACCGAACAGGCCGTGCAGAATCATCAGCGTCGGTCCGTTACCGGTACGGTGATAGTTCAGTTCCATACGGCCTCCGGCAGCGGTCAGAGAATGTCGATCAGCTCAACGTCGAATACCAGCGTTGAGTACGGCGGGATGCCGCCGGGCGAGCCCTGAGCGCCGTATGCCAGCTGGTAGGGGATATAGAGCTTCCACTTGGCGCCGACATTCATCAGCTGCAGGGCTTCAGTCCAGCCGGCAATGACGCCGCCGACCGGGAATTCGGCCGGGGTGCCGCGCTGGTAGGAGCTGTCGAAAACGCGGCCGTCGACGAAGGTGCCGTGGTAATGCACGCGGACCTTGCTGTTGCGCTGCGGCTTCGCGGCAGCGGCATCGCCTGCTTCGATCACTTCATACTGCAGGCCGGACTCCAGCTCGACCACGCCGTCGCGTTTGGCGTTGTCGGCGAGGAACTGCTGGCCGGCTTCGATGGCGGCCTGAGCTTCCTGCTCCTGCTTTTCACGCAGGCGCTGGCTCAGTTCGTTGAAGGCGGCGGTCAGGGCTTCGGCATCGACGCGCAGTGGCTCACCGTTAAAGGCGTCCTTGAGGCCGGCTGCAGCCGCTTCGATATCAACGCCATCAAAACCGTTCTGAGCCAGCTGGTCGCCCATCTGACGGCCGATGCCGTAGCTGGCGCGCTGCTCTACCGTTTCCAGGGTCAGGTCAGTCATGCTTTTTCGTGTATCCGTATCAGATCAAATGGGCCGCTAAGGCTACCACAGCAGGGCGTTCAGTGCCCGTCGACGAACAGCAGTGGATCGACCCGGGTGTTGTTGAGGCTGACGCTCCAGTGCAGGTGCGGGCCGGTGACGCGCCCGGTGGCACCGATCGCGCCGATGCGATCGCCGGTTTCGAGGCGGTCACCCAGCGCAACGTCGATCTCGCTCAGGTGGCAGTACATCGTCGTGAGACCGTAACCGTGGTCGATGATGACCGTTTTGCCGTTGAAGAAATAGTCACCAACGGCCACGACCTCACCCGGTGCCGGGGCCTGAATCGGGTCACCGTGCGGGGCCGCAATATCGAGCCCGCTGTGGGGGTTGCGGGGCTGTTCATTGAAGAACCGGCGCAGGCCGAACGGGCTGCTGAATGGTCCCTGCGCGGGCAGAATGAAAGATGTCACCGGTTCGGCGGGCTCCGACCAGCGCTTGAACGCGGCTTTCATCTCGGCCGACTCACGCCGCCAGCGCTTGATGTCATCCGGGTTCGGCTCCACGTGGCGTTTGTTGGGAACGGTCAGGTACTGGGCCTCGTACTCCTTATGGCGGATGTGGAACGCGGCGCCGCCGTCGGCGAAGTGCAGTTCCTGCAGCTCATCGGCGCTGGCGCTGAGCGGAATGCCGACCACCGCCACCCAGCGCTCATCTTCGCCCAGTTCGGCACCGGGCAGGACCATGACGCGATCGTCACCGTAACGGACGTCGGGCGCCTGCGCGCTGGTGACACCGCTCAGCGGTACCAGAGCGACGCCCCCGGGGATACGGGCCTCTTCCGGCACGGCCAGCGCGAGGGTGGGGCAGAGCAGGCTGAGTCCCAGCCAGAGGCGTGCTTTCATGCGATCAATCTCCTGTGTCGATACGGTCTACGGTACAGGTCAGACGGCCCTGATGCAGACGGGCTTCCAGTTGCTCGCCGACGCTGACCTGTTGTGCTGAAGACACCGCCTCGCCGTTCGGGTTCAGCAAAATGGCATAGCCCCGCTCCAGTGTGGCCAGCGGGCTGACCGAGTGCAGGCGTCCGCTCTGCTCGGCCAGACGCAGGCGGTTGCGCTCCAGGTGGCGTTGCATCAGGCGTGGCAGCAGGGCGTCGATCTGTCGCAGTCGCTCGCGTCGGGCGCGGATCTGCAGCAGGGGGGTGACCCGGCGCAGGCGCTGTGTCAGCTGCTCCAGTCGCAGTCGACGTTGCTCCAGATAGCGTGCCGCGGCCTGATTCAGACGCAGTTCCAGGCGATCGACGCGCTGGATGTGTTCGCGCAGGCGCTCGCCGGGGTGGCGCAGGCGTGCCCGGGCGCTCTGTACCCGGTTGCGTTTGTGTTCGAGCTGCCAGTGCATACGATTGATCAGGCGGCGGCTGAGCTGGTTCAGGCGCAGCGTCAGCGTATGGCGGTCGGGACTGAGCAGTTCGGCGGCGGCGGACGGTGTGGCGGCGCGCTGGTCGGCGACCAGATCGCTGATCGAGATATCGACTTCGTGACCAACGGCGGATACCACCGGGATGCCGGAGGCGGCGATAGCCCGGGCAACCCGCTCCTCGTTGAACGGCCACAGGTCTTCCAGCGAGCCACCTCCACGGCCGACGATCAGGACGTCGCACTGGCCGTGACGGTTGGCAAGATCGATGGCTGCGGTGATCTGATCGGCGGCGTCGCGGCCCTGAACGGCCGTCGGGTAGAGGGTCACCGGCAAGGCCGGAAAACGGCGCCGCAGCACGGTCAGAATATCGTGGATCGCGGCGCCGCTCGGTGACGTGACGACCCCGATGTGGGCGGGGTGCGTGGGCAGCGGGCGTTTGCGCTCGCTGGCAAACAGTCCTTCCTGATCCAGTTTCGCCTTGAGGGCGTCAAACGCCCGTTGCAGCTGACCAAGACCGCTTTTTTCCAGTCGCTCGCAGATCAGCTGGTAGTCGCCGCGGCCCTCATACAGGCTGACGCGAGCGGTGACGACGACCTCGTCACCCTCACGGGGCACAAAGCCGGCAAACTGATTGCGATTGCGAAACATGGCGCAGCGCACCTGGGCGCGGGCGTCCTTCAGGGTAAAGTACCAGTGGCCGGAGGAGGGGCGGGCGAAGTTGCTGATTTCGCCGATCACCTGCACCGACAGAAACGAGTGTTCGAGCAGGGACTTCACCTGCCGGTTGAGATCGCTGACGCTGAGGGCGTGCTGGTTGGGCGTAAGAGTCGTCATGTGCCCATTCTAACGTGGATCGCGGCACGGGTGACCCCTCGTGTAAAATGCCGGCGCGGCGGTTCGCTGCCGAGTGGTTGGCGGCGGTGAAAAAGTCACGTCACAGGGTTCAGTTAAATTGAGATTAACGGGGCTTTTCTGTAGAATTGCCCGTTTAATTTTTCACAGATAGACAGGCTGGCTGAGAATGTTGCGAATCGTTGAGGAAGCACTCACTTTTGATGATGTTTTGCTGGTGCCTGGTTACTCTGAAGTCCTGCCGAAGAACGTCTCGCTGAAGACCCGGCTGACCAAGGGGATCGAGCTCAATATCCCGCTGGTCTCCGCGGCGATGGACACCGTAACCGAGGCGCGACTGGCGATTGCGATGGCCCAGGAAGGCGGGATCGGGATCATTCACAAGAACCTGACGGTCGAGGAGCAGGCCGGCCAGGTGCGCAAGGTCAAGAAATTCGAGTCCGGTGTCGTGACCGATCCGGTCACCTGCGCCTCCGACACCACCGTGCGTGAAATCCTCGAGCTGTCACGTCAGTACGGTTTCTCCGGTTTCCCGGTGGTTGATGGCAACGAGCTGGTCGGTATTGTCACCAGTCGGGACGTGCGTTTCGAAAGCGATCTGGACGCCCGGGTCAGCAGCATCATGACGCCGAAGGAGAAACTGGTCACCGCCCGTGAAGGCGAGGACATGAGCGTCATCAGTGAACTGCTGCGTAAGCACCGCATCGAAAAGATTCTGCTGGTTGACGACAACTTCGCGCTGCGCGGCATGATTACCGTCAAGGACATGAACAAGGCCCAGGCGTACCCGAACGCGGCGAAAGACAGCCAGGGCCGTCTGATTGTCGGTGCAGCGGTCGGTACCGGTCCGGAAACCGAAGAGCGTATCCGTGCACTGGTCAATGCCGGCGTCGACCTGATCGTCGTGGATACGGCGCACGGCCACT
The DNA here is from genome assembly GCA_030602245.1 of Marinobacterium sp. GTDB lineage: Bacteria > Pseudomonadota > Gammaproteobacteria > Pseudomonadales > Balneatricaceae > Marinobacterium_D. The sequence continues at coordinate 86,702 of JAUWAC010000008.1, read as the reverse complement.
CCAAGGGCGTGATCGATCGCGTCCGCTGGGCGAAGGAAAACTTCCCGCAGGTGCAGGTGGTTGGCGGTAACATCGCAACCGCAGAAGCCGCGATCGCGCTGGCCGAGGCGGGGGCCGATGGCGTCAAGGTCGGTATCGGTCCGGGCTCCATCTGTACCACGCGGATCATAGCCGGTATCGGTGTGCCGCAGATCAGTGCCGTTGCCAATGTGGCCGAGGCGCTCAAGGATCGTGGCGTGCCGCTGATCGCTGACGGTGGCATCCGTTTCTCCGGTGATATTGCCAAGGCGATTGCGGCCGGTGCCTCTGCGGTCATGGTCGGTTCGATGCTGGCCGGTACCGATGAAGCGCCGGGTGAGGTCGAGCTGTACCAGGGGCGTGCGTTCAAGTCTTACCGTGGCATGGGCTCGCTGGGTGCGATGTCCGGTTCGACCGGTTCGTCCGACCGTTACTTCCAGGATGCCAAGGCCGGTGTCGACAAGCTGGTACCGGAAGGCATCGAAGGCCGCGTGCCCTGTAAGGGACCGATGAGCGGCGTCGTGCACCAGCTGATGGGTGGTCTGCGCGCGTCCATGGGTTACACCGGCTGTGCCACGATCGATGAGATGCGCGTCAAGCCGAAGTTTGTCCGCATCACCAACGCCGGCGTCAGCGAGAGCCATGTTCACGACGTCAGCATCACCAAAGAAGCGCCGAACTACCGTGTCGGCTGATTGCTGAGCTGAGACAGTCACGCGAGTGGGGCGGGTGCCGCCCCACTTTTCGTTTCTGTTGCTGCTCGGATTCTGTTGCTGTTAGCACCCCGTGTTTCGGTGGAGTCACTTGAGATGACCAAAGATATTCATGCACAACGTATTCTGATCCTCGATTTCGGATCCCAGTACACGCAGCTGATCGCCCGTCGCGTGCGCGAAATCGGCGTCTACTCCGAAATTCATCCGTTCGACATGACCGAAGAGGCGATTCGTGAGTTTGCGCCCAAGGGGATCATCCTCGCCGGTGGTCCGGAATCGGTGACCGAACTGGATTCGCCGCGTGCGCCTGAGTGCGTGTTCGATATGGGGATTCCGGTGCTGGGTATCTGCTACGGCATGCAGACGATGGCCGAGCAGCTCGGCGGCAGTGTGTCCAGCTCCGACAAGCGTGAGTTCGGCTATGCGCGGGTGCGTCTGGCAGACAGCCCGAGCCGACTGCTGGAAGGGATCGAAGATCACATCGCCAACAACGGTGCGCTGTCACTGGATGTCTGGATGAGTCACGGCGACAAGGTGGTGGAGCTGCCGGAAGGCTTCCATGTTATCGCCTCCACCGAGTCGGCGCCGGTGGCCGCCATGTGCGATCCGAAGCGCAACCTGTATGCGGTTCAGTTCCATCCGGAAGTGACCCACACCAAACAGGGGCAGCGCATTCTCGAGCGTTTCGTGCGCGAGATCTGCGGTGCCGAGGCGCTGTGGACCGCTGAAAACATCATCAACGACCTGATCGAAAAAGTACGCGAACAGGTGGGGGACGAGAAAGTGCTGCTGGGTCTGTCCGGCGGTGTCGATTCCTCCGTTGTTGCGGCGCTGCTGCACAAGGCGATCGGCGACAAGCTGACCTGCGTCTTCGTCGACAACGGCTTGTTGCGCAAGCATGAAGGCGATCAGGTGATGGAGATGTTTGCGCGCAACATGGGCGTGAACGTGATCCGCGCCGATGCCGAAGATCAGTTCCTGAGCCGTCTCGCCGGGGTTGAAGACCCGGAGGCGAAGCGCAAGATCATCGGCAACACCTTTATCGAAGTGTTCGATTTCGAGGCCAACCGTCTGACCGACTGCCGTTTCCTGGCGCAGGGGACGATCTACCCGGATGTGATCGAGTCAGCGGCATCCAAAACCGGCAAGGCGCATGTTATCAAGTCGCACCACAACGTCGGTGGTCTGCCGGAAGACATGAAGTTCGAACTGGTCGAGCCGCTGCGTGAGCTGTTCAAGGACGAAGTGCGCAAGATCGGTCTCGAGCTGGGTCTGCCGTACGACATGGTGTACCGCCACCCGTTCCCGGGCCCGGGTCTGGGAGTGCGTATCCTCGGCGAGGTCAAGAAAGAGTATGCCGACATCCTGCGTGAAGCGGATGCGATCTTCATCGAAGAGCTGCACAACGCAGGCTGGTATCACAAGACCAGCCAGGCATTTGCGGTGTTCCTGCCGGTGAAGTCGGTCGGTGTGGTCGGTGATGGCCGCCGTTATGAATACGTGATTGCGCTGCGTGCCGTTGAGACGATCGACTTCATGACCGCACGCTGGGCGCACCTGCCGTACGAACTGCTGGAGAAGGTTTCCAGCCGTATCATCAACGAGATCGCGCATGTATCCCGTGTCACCTACGATGTGTCCAGCAAGCCGCCGGCCACGATTGAGTGGGAGTGATCGGGCCTCGTTCGATCGATGCAAAAGCCCGCATGTGCGGGCTTTTTGCTGTCAGAGGTCATCAGATTCTGTGACATGACGGAGAGTGGCGGATGGAGACAACATCTGTGATGACGCCGGATGTCGACGACGAGCGCTGGATGCGCGCAGCGCTGGCGCTGGCCGAGCGCGCTGCAGCGCTGGGCGAGGTGCCGGTCGGGGCGGTGGTGGTGCGGGACGGCGAGGTGATCGGTGAGGGCTGGAATCAGCCGATCAGCGGGCAGGATCCGACCGCTCATGCCGAGATCATGGCGCTGCGCGATGCCGCGCGCCGTGTCGGCAACTATCGGCTCGTCGATGCCGATCTCTATGTGACGATTGAGCCCTGTACCATGTGTGCCGGCGCCATCGTGCATGCGCGTATTCGTCGCGTTGTGTTTGGTGCCAGCGAGCCCAAGGCGGGGGCGCTGGTCAGTCGGCAGTCGCTGCTCGATGAGCCCTGGCTCAATCATCGCGTGAGCTGGACGGGTGGTGTGCTGGCTGAGCACTGCAGCGAGCGGATCAGTGCCTTCTTCCGCGCCCGGCGCGAGGAGCGGCGGCGTCAGCGGCAACTGCAGGCGCCGTCATCAGAGGGTGGGGGCGGGCTCGGTTAGCGGCTCGTCCTGCCCCTCTTCAGTCGCGTGCGGCGGCAGGGCGTCCTGCGCCGCGGGCGCTTCGGTCGTCACGTCCGGGTCGGTCGTCGAATCGTTTTCGCCGTGATTGCGGCGGGCCTGCGACACCTGCTCTTCCCAGCGCAGCATCTCCATATACTTGCGGATATTGGCCACGTAGGCGACCGGCTCGTAGCCGCGGGCATAGCCATAACGAACGGTCGAATAGTACTTCTCGTTGGCCAGCAACGGCAGATACTCGCGCACGTGTTGCCAGCGATCCGGATCCTTGCCAGCGCGCTGGGTCAGGATGCGGGCATCCTCGAGGTGGCCGAAGCCGACGTTGTAGCCTGCCAGTGCGAACCAGGTGTGGTCCGGTTCGGGAATCCGGTCGGGGATTTTGGCGCGAATCCGGACCAGATATTCGGCGCCGCCCAGTATGCTCTGGCGCGGATCGGTACGGTCGCCGACGCCGACTTCGCTGGCGGCATCTTCGGTCAGCATCATCACGCCGCGGACGCCGGTCGGCGAGACCGCGTCTTCACGCCAGTGTGATTCCTGATAGGCGATCGCCGCGAGCAGCAGGTGGTCGATGCCGGTTTCCTGTGAGGCGAGCATGAAATACTGCTCCAGCGGCGGGTAGCGCTCTTCGAGGGCGCGCCGGAATTCGCTGGTATCGAAGAAGTTGAGCTGGTTCTGACGCGAGAAATAGCGTGCTTCCAGGCGCTCGATCAGTTGTTGGGTTTCGGGCCGCTTGAAGAAGCGGTTCAGTGCCTCCTTCAGTGTGCCGTCGTGATGACGCGGCAGCATCCACGCGATCGGTTGCGGCTCTTCCAGAGCAAGTCCCTTCGCCAGCCCCGGGTAGAAGGATTTCTGTGCATCGAAGACGGCGGAGTCCATGATCGTGAAGTCGATGCTGCCCTCGTGCAGCAGGTCTAGCAGATCCGTGGCCGTGTCGTTGTCCGACTCTTCCCATTTCAGTTGCGGGTGGGTCTGCTGCATCCGTGCCAGCAACTCCGCAGGGGCGGAGCCGGCCAGTACCAGGATGCGGCTGTCGTACAGGTCGTCGATACGGGTCGGGCGCGATTGCCCCTGACGGATGCGGTAGATCACGGTGGGTGCGCTGTACCGGTAGGGCGGCCCGAACTCGAACTGCTCAAGGCGCGCCTCGGAGATAGTCAGGTTGGAGGCGGCCAGGTGAGCGTTGCGCTGCCGTATCGTCGTGAACAGATCGGCGAAGGTGGTTGGCAAGATCAGTTCCATGCGCACGCCGAGGTAGTCGGCAAACGCCTGCGCCAGCTCGTATTCGAATCCGGCGGGCTGTCCCTTGTCGATGTAGTAGGTCATCGGGGTGTTGCGGGTTGCCACGCGCAGCACGCCCTTTTGCTGAATCGCCTCCAGCTGCGTGGGTGTGTTGAGGCTTATCAGCGTCATCAGGAAGGCGACGAACGTCAGGCCCCAGAAGTAGATCAGTTCCCGAAAGTAGGGTTTCTGCCGGAGTTCAAACATCTGCTGCTTTTCTGGTTCCCATCAGCGCGATCGGGTAAAATTCGTGGCTTCTCGTATTCCGCTGTCAATGCCTGATCGTCAGGACCATCAAGAGGCTCGAAACCAACATGCTCGTACTGCGTGGAGCGCCCGCTCTCTCAGCTTTCCGCCATGACAAACTTCTCGCGTCGCTGCAACAGAGCGTCAGCGCGGTGACCGGCGTCTATGCTGAATATGTTCACTTTGCCGATCTGTCTGCGGATCTGGACAAACATGAACAGCAGGTGCTTGATCGTATCCTGCGTTACGGTCCCAATGCCAGTACCGAAGAGCCGAAAGGCGAGCTTTGCCTGGTCGTGCCGCGTCCGGGCACCATCTCGCCGTGGTCGAGCAAGGCGACCGATATTGCGCACAACTGCGGTCTCGACAAGGTGCTGCGCCTCGAGCGCGGTATCGCCTATTACATCCAGAGCAGCGCAGCGCTGAGCAGCGTAGAGCGTGAACAGATCAGCGCGCTGATCCACGACCGCATGGTCGAAGCCGTGCTCGATGCCATCGATGCCGCCAGCGTGCTGTTCCGTCACGAACAGCCCCGGCCGATGTCCAGCGTCGATATTCTCGGCGGTGGCCGCGAGGCACTGGTCAAGGCCAATACCGAGCTGGGGCTGGCGCTGGCCGAAGACGAAATCGATTATCTGGTACAGAGCTTTACCGAGCTTGGCCGCAATCCGAATGACGTCGAGCTGATGATGTTCGCGCAGGCCAACTCCGAGCACTGCCGCCACAAGATCTTCAATGCGTCCTGGGATATCGATGGCGAGGCGCAGGAGCACTCGCTGTTCGGCATGATCCGCAACACCTACAACCAGGGCGGTGAAAATGTTCTGTCCGCTTACAAGGACAATGCCGCTGTCATGGTCGGTCATCGTGCCGGTCGTTTCTTCCCGGATCCGCAGACTCATCAGTACGGGTACTCAGAGGAAGATATCCACATCCTGATGAAGGTGGAAACGCACAACCACCCGACAGCAATCGCACCTTTCTCCGGTGCTGCGACCGGTTCCGGCGGCGAAATCCGCGATGAAGGCGCAACCGGACGGGGGGGCAAGCCCAAAGCGGGTCTGACCGGCTTTACCGTCTCCGATCTGAAGATTCCCGGCTTTGAGCAGCCGTGGGAATCCGGCTATGGCAAGCCGGAGCGCATCGTTTCTCCGCTTGAGATCATGATTGAAGGCCCGATCGGCGGGGCAGCGTTCAACAACGAATTCGGCCGTCCCAACCTGACCGGCTATTTCCGTACCTTCGAGCAGCGGGTGAACGGTGCTGCCGGCGAGGAAGTGCGCGGTTATCACAAGCCGATCATGATCGCCGGTGGTATGGGTAATATCCGCGCCGAGCATGTCGAAAAGGGCGAGATCAGCGTCGGTGCGAAACTGATCTGTCTGGGTGGCCCGGCGATGCTGATCGGCCTCGGTGGCGGTGCCGCGTCGTCGATGTCGTCCGGCAGCTCGTCGGCGGATCTGGATTTTGCATCCGTGCAGCGCGGCAACCCGGAGCTGGAGCGCCGCTGTCAGGAGGTCATCGACCAGTGCTGGCAGCTGGGTGATGCGAACCCGATCGCCTTCATCCACGACGTTGGCGCCGGTGGCCTGTCCAACGCCTTCCCGGAGCTGGTCAAGGATGGCGGCCGCGGCGGTCATTTCGAACTGCGCAACGTCAACAATGACGAGCCCGGCATGTCGCCGCTGGAGATCTGGTGTAACGAGGCGCAGGAACGCTATGTGCTGGCGGTCAAACCGGAAGATCTGCCGCGTTTCGAGGCGATCTGTGAGCGGGAGCGCTGCCCGTACGCGGTGGTTGGTGAGGCGACCGAGGATCACCACCTGACGCTGGGCGACAGCCACTTCGAAAACAAGCCGGTCGACCTGCCGATGAGCGTGCTGTTCGGCAAACCGCCGAAGATGCATCGCAGCGTGGAGCGTGTTGAGTACGAGGTGGCGGATTTCGATACCCGCGATATCGATCTTGGCGATGCCGTCGAGCGGGTGCTGAAGCTGCCGGCTGTCGCGTCCAAGAGCTTCCTGATCACCATCGGCGACCGCTCGATCACCGGCCAGGTGGCACGGGATCAGATGGTTGGCCCGTGGCAGGTGCCGGTTGCCGACTGTGCCGTGACCACGATCGGGTATGAAACCTATGCCGGTGAAGCGATGGCCATGGGTGAGCGTACGCCGCTGGCGCTGGTTGATGCGCCGGCCTCCGGCCGTATGGCGATTGGTGAAACGCTGACCAACTTGGCGGCAGCTCCGATCCGCGATATCTCCGATATCAAGCTGTCGGCCAACTGGATGTGCGCGGCGGGTCACCCCGGCGAGGACGAAAAACTGTATGACACCGTCAAGGCGGTGGGCATGGAGCTCTGTCCGCAGCTGGGTATCACGATTCCGGTCGGCAAGGACTCCATGTCCATGCGCACCGTCTGGCAGGATGGCGATGAACAGAAGAGTGTGACCGCACCGCTGTCGCTGATCATCTCCGGCTTTGCGCCGGTGACCGATGCACGTAAAGTGCTGACGCCGCAGCTGCGCACGGATCAGGGCGAGACCGACCTGATCCTGCTGGATCTGGGGAATGGGCGTAACCGTCTCGGTCTGTCTGCGCTGGCTCAGGTATACAACCGCGTCGGCCGTGAAGTGCCGGATGTGGACGATGCCGATCAGCTCGCCACCTTCTTTGCAGCGGTACAGGCGCTGAACAGTCAGGGGCTGCTGCTGGCCTACCATGACCGCTCCGACGGCGGTCTGTTCGCAACCGTCGCGGAGATGGCCTTTGCCGGTCGTACCGGTGTCGATCTGACGCTGGATCTGCTGGCGGCCGACAGCGATGAGGTGCTGGCAGCGCTGTTTGCTGAAGAGCTGGGTGCCGTCGTGCAGGTGCGCCGTGAACACACCGAGCAGGTACTGACCGAGCTTAACGCCGCCGGTATCGGCGAGATTGCGAAGGTGATCGGTTCGCTGAACCCGGATGATCAGCTGAACATCTCGTTCGATGATGAAGAGATCTATTCGGCCAGTCGCGTCCAGCTGCAGCGCTGGTGGGCCGAAACCTCATATCGGATTCAGGCACTGCGCGACAACTCCGAGTGCGCTCTGCAGGAGTTTGACAGCCTGCTCGATCGCGAGGATCCGGGGCTGCATGCAGCACTGACCTATGACATCAACGAAGACGTGGCCGCACCCTTTATCGGCCGGGGCGAGCGCCCACGGATCGCCGTCCTGCGTGAGCAGGGCGTCAATGGTCAGATCGAGATGGCGGCCGCATTCGATCGAGCAGGTTTTGCCGCGGTCGATGTTCACATGAGCGATATCCTCGCTGGCAAGGTCACGCTGGATGGCTTCAAGGGGCTGGTGGCCTGCGGCGGTTTCTCGTACGGCGACGTACTGGGGGCTGGTGAAGGCTGGGCGAAATCGATTCTGTTCAACACACGTGCGCGCGAGCAGTTCGCACAGTTCTTCGAGCGTGACGACACGATCGCGCTGGGGGTCTGTAACGGCTGTCAGATGCTCTCCAACCTGCACGAGCTGATCCCGGGCGCCGAGCTGTGGCCGCACTTTGTGCGCAACATCTCCGAACAGTTTGAGGCCCGTGTGGCGATGGTCGAAGTGCAATCATCGCCGTCTGTCTTCCTGTCCGGTATGGCGGGCTCACGCATGCCGATCGCCGTAGCGCACGGGGAGGGGCGCGCCGAGTTCCGCGATGATGCTCACCTGGCCGGGCTTGAGAGTGCCGGCACCATCGCGCTGCGCTATGTGGATAACCGTGGCCAGCACACCACGCGTTATCCGGCCAACCCGAATGGTTCGCCCAACGGCATTACCGGTATTACCACACCGGGCGGCCGGGTGACGATCATGATGCCGCATCCGGAACGTGTATTCCGTGCGATCCAGAATTCCTGGGCGCCGGATGAGTGGTCCGAGGATGGCGCCTGGATGCGGATGTTCCGCAACGCGCGGGTGCATATCGGCTAAGCGATGCTGATCAATACAAAAAGGCGACCGCAACGGGTCGCCTTTTTTGTGCTCGCCTATGGAGCAGATCAACGTGGCCTGCAGCGGCGGAGTGTGGATAAAAATAAAGCCGGCAATTGCCGGCTTTATTGATTCGGACTCAGGCGTCGTTTACTGCTGAACGCGCTTGGTGCCGATGATCTCAACGTCTACGCGGCGATCCGGGCGCAGGCAGGCGATCAGCTCAGCACCGCGGCCGGTGCAGTTGGCGATCGGTGCGGATTCACCCAGGTAGCTGATGCTCATCTTGCTGGCATCCACGCCGGCGTCAGCCAGCGTTTTGCCAACCGCTTCAGCACGACGCTTGGACAGGTCGCGGTTGTAGTCTTCGGAGCCGATCGGGTCGGCGTGACCGACGAGATCAACTTCCTTCAGGCTGGACAGCGTACCGATGTAGTTGACGATGTTGGAGACATCACCGACCTTGGTGCTGTCGAAATCGAAGTAGAGCGCGAACTTCTTGGTTTCCTCAACCATGGCGTACATCGGCTCGGCCGGTGCAGCCGGCTCCGCTTCAGCGGCAGCGACCTTGCCGTCGCAGCCAACGACCGCGTCAGACTCGGTCCAGAAGCCGGTGTGCCAGCACTCGCCGTAGCTGGTGCGCCAGATGGTGTCGTCGCTGGTGGTGACATAGCCGGCATTGACTTCGTGTGCCTGTGCAATGGAGGCACCCATAGCCAGAGTCAGACCTGCTGCAATCGCGAATTTTTTCATCATCATATCCTTGTGACTGTAGTGATATGTTTGTCTACTACGTATAGACCATTTAAACGGTTTTTTCCTGATACGCCAACAAAATGGCATGTCAGGGGCGAACCCAGGCTGAAGAACGTCAGGGAAGTACCTTCTTGAACGGTTTCACCGTTACCGACCGGTATACGCCGGCCTTGATGTACGGATCCTGATCCGCCCACTCCTTCGCCTGCTCCAGCGATTCGAATTCGGCGATCACCAGGCTGCCGGTAAAGCCGGCCGGGCCCGGATCTTCGCTGTCGATCGCTGGCAGCGGACCGGCTGCGAACAGCCGCCCCTCCTGTTTCAGTGTCTCCAGTCTGGCCAGGTGTTCAGGTCTGGCCTGAAGGCGTCTCTCCAGAGAGCCCTCAATGTCCTCGGCTACAATAGCGTAATACATGCTTTTGCCCCGTCAATGTTAATCCTGATTATTCTGCTGCGGAAGGTGTCGGGAGATATAAATTCCCTGGGCCAGGATAAACAGCAGCGTCAGCCCCAGCATGCCGAACAGCTTGAAGTTGACCCAGGTATCTTCGCTGAATCCGTAGGCGACGATCAGGTTAATCACTCCCATCGCCATGAAAAACACCACCCAGCCAAAATTGAGGCGCCGCCAGGTCTGCTGGGCCAGCTCGATGCTGCTTTCCATCAGGCGCTGCACCACCGTTTTTCTGCCGATAAAGTGGCTGCCGAGAAAGGCGATGCCAAACAGCCAGTTGACGATGGTGGGCTTCCACTGAATAAAGGTCTTGTCCTTGAACAGAATGGTCGCGCCGCCGAGCAAAATAACCAGTGCCAGCGTGACCAGCTGCATTTTTTCGATACGATGGAGACGGAACCAGGTGTAGGCCATTTGCGCCAGCGTGGCGGGAATCAACACGGCGGTTGCGATGATGATATCGCCGGTGGCCTTGTATACGATGAAAAAGACGATAATAGGCAGGAAATCGAGTAAGATTTTCATGGGTTCCGCAGGTTTCGATCATTTTCTCCCAGTATAAAGGTCCCCTGAATAGAGTGAAACAGTCAGCCGGTTACGATTTGCACAGCCACAGCCGTGCCTCCGATGGCAGTCTGGCACCCGCCGAACTGGTCCGGGCAGCCGCAGAGGCCGGTGTGCGCGTGCTGGCGCTGACCGACCATGACACGTTGGCCGGGCTGGATGAGGCCAGAGCGGCGGCTCGTGCCGAGCAGATCCGGCTGGTGGACGGGGTTGAGCTCACCTGCCTCTGGCATCGCCGCGTCATTCACCTGCTGGGACTGGGTATCGATCCGCAGGCCGAGGGGTGGGGACCCTATCTGCAGGGGTTGCGCGAGCTGCGCGAAGCGCGTGCTCAGGCGATCGCCGACAAGCTGGTGACGCGAGGCTTGCCCGATCTTCTGGGCGCGGCGCGGGCACTGGCGGGGGAGGCGCCGATCGGACGGCCGCACTTTGCTCAGGCGATGGTCGATGCCGGGCTGGTCGGCAGTGCGCAGCAGGCATTCGACACCTGGCTGGGACAGGGGCAGGTTGGCGATGTCAAAGCGCAGTGGCCGGCGCTGGCGGAGGCAGTCGCGCAAATCAAGCGCGCCGGAGGCTATGCCATGATCGCGCACCCAACCAAATACAATCTGACCTTTACCCGGCTGCGTGCGCTGGTGGCGGATCTGCTCGCCGCCGGTGGCGACGGCATCGAGGTCAGTTATCCCGGCGTGACACCGAACCATCTGCGTGATCTGTTGCAACTGGCGGATCGGCAGGCGCTTTGGGTCAGCGCCGGCAGCGACTTTCATTCACCTTCACAGCGCTGGACCGCGCTTGGTCGGTTTGCCCACTTCGACAGTGAACGCCATCTGCTCGATCGGCTGTGTAACGACACCGAGCGCTCGCGAGCTGCAAAAGGGCTATAAAAGGAGTAGCAGCCGGCAGTGGCTGGAGGTGGCGTCATGCTGGATACAGATCAGGAGTCTGTTGTGAGTCAGTTCTTTCAGATACACCCCGAAACCCCGCAGCCTCGCCTGATCGCGCAGGCAGTGGAGATCATCAATGCGGGCGGCGTTGTCGTATACCCGACCGATTGTGCCTACGCGCTTGGCTGTCACCTTGGTGACAAGAAGGCGATGGAGCGGATAAAGCGGATTCGCCAGCTCGACGACAAGCATAATTTTACGCTGGTCTGTCGCGACCTTTCGGAAATCGCGACCTACGCGAAGGTGGATAATCAGGCCTATCGCACGATTAAAGCACATACGCCGGGTGCCTATACCTTCATACTCAATGCGACCAGCGAGGTGCCGCGTCGTCTTTTACACCCCAAGCGGCGTACCATCGGTATTCGTATTCCCAATAATCCGATCGCGCTGGCGCTGACCGCGAGCCTCGCTGAACCCATAATGAGCACGTCACTGATTATGCCCGGTGATGATATTCCGCTGACCGATCCGTACGAGATTCGCGAGCTGTTGCAGCACCATGTCGATCTCGTCATCGACGGCGGATATTGTGGTATGGAAGCGACCAGTGTGATCAGTTTGCTCGACACCGTACCCGAAGTTCTGCGTCAGGGAGCTGGTGATACCAGTGATTTTTAGCGCTACGGTAAAATGGTTTAAAACAGCTGACTGAAATTGTTATTCATTCTCTTGCAAAAGATAAATTGTTCACGATAATTGCTGTTATTAATAAACCGGACAGGTATCGAGAGCATAATGAGCGATTTTATTAAGAATCTGACCCGTAAAAACTCGCTGCGGAAACAGTGTCAGGAGCTTGGCGTTGCCGAGCTCGAGAAGGTAATGTCCGATCTGAGCGATATTATCGAAGAGAAGCGTGCCGAAGAGGCTGAGAAGGCGCGCATCGAGGCCGCTAAGGCGGAAGCGATCGAGGCGATCCGCAAGCAGATGCGTGAAGCCGGCATTGAGCTGAGTGAGCTGGCAGATCAGGTAGAAGCGGCGCCGCGCAAGAGCGTGAAAGCCAAGTATCAGATTGAAGATGACAGCGGCGAGAAGCACTACTGGTCCGGTCGTGGCCGCACGCCGGTAGCATTTGCCGAATACATGAAGAAACACAATATCACCAAGGATCAGCTGCCCACTGTTAACTGAGCAGCTGCCATACATGCTTTCGAGAGCTCTTCAGCACTCCAGTCTGAAGAGCTCTTTTAGTTTGAGGCGACGTCAGAATGCAAGATGAGAAACTACAGAAGGTTTTGGCGCGCTCCGGTTTTGGCTCACGTCGTGAGATGGAGCGTTTCATCGATGAAGGGCGCGTGATGCTCAATGGCGAGCGTGCGCGTCTGGGGGATCGGGTAAAAGAAGGGGATAAGGTCGAATTGGATGGGCGTCCGGCCCGTCTTGTTTTTCCATCCGAGGCGCCATGTCGCGTCCTTATTTACAACAAGCCGCTGGGCGAGGTCTGTACCCGGCATGATCCGGAAGGGCGTCCGACCGTGTTTGATAATCTGCCGCCGCTCAAGCAGGGGCGCTGGATTATCATCGGCCGCCTGGATATCAATACCACCGGGCTGCTGCTGTTTACGACCGACGGTGAACTGGCCAATCGAATGATGCATCCGTCAGCCAATATCGACCGTGAATATGCGGTACGCGTGCTGGGTGATGTGGATGAAGCGATGCTGGAGCGACTCAAGCAGGGCGTGCTGCTTGATGATGGCATGGCAAACTTCACCGATGTGCAGTTTTTTGACGGCGAGGGGGCCAATAAATGGTACCACTGTGTCGTCATGGAAGGACGTAATCGCGAGGTGCGCCGACTTTGGGAATCGCAGGGGGTACAGGTGAACCGCCTTAAGCGGGTGCGCTTCGGGCCGGTATTCCTGCCCAGCGATATCAAGGTGGGGACCTGGCGCGAACTTGGCGTGCGTGAGATCAATATCCTGTGCGATGAGGTCGGGTTGCCGCATGTAAAACCCGCTGCATTGACGCGGGAGGAGGCGATCGAGGAGCAGCGTCGCTACAAGCGCCAGCGCGCGCGTCAGTCCACCGATGCGCCGGCGACATCCGAACGTCATAAGCCGGGTGCGCGTCCGCGCGGTCGCTCGGTTGGGCGACGCACGGTCAGCAAAGCGCGCAGGGTGCCGAAGCGCTGAAGCCGGACTAAAAAACGCTGCCTGAGGCAGCGTTTTTTGTGGGGTGCCGGTACCTGAGTCTGAGTGGTTCAGGCGTGGCCGTCGCCCTGTGCATCCAGTGACTGGCCGTTGACCGCCTTGCTGTCCGGGCCCATCAGGTACAGGTAGAGCGGCATGATCTGTTCCGGCGTCGGGTTGCGCTCCGGGTCTTCGGCGGGGTAGGCGTAAGCGCGCATCGCCGTGCGGGTGGCGCCGGGGTTGATGCAGTTGACGCGGATGGCGCTGATATTTTCCAGCTCGTCTGCCAGTACCTGCGACATGCCTTCGGTCGCGAACTTGGATATGGCGTAAGCGCCCCAGTGGGCGCGTCCCTTACGGCCAACGCCGGAGGAGGTAAAGATCACCGAGGCGTCGTCGGAACGCTTGAGCAGTGGCATCAGTGTCTGCGTCAGCATGAAGGGGGCGTTGACGTTAACCTGCATCACCTGGTTCCAGATGATCGGGTCGTAGTTGTCGAGCGGGGTGCGCACACCCAGAATGCCGGCATTGTGCAGCAGGCCGTCCAGACGGCCGAAGGTGTCATCCAGCTGATTGGCCAGCTCGATGTAATCGTGTTCAGCGGCGGTTTCCAGGTTGAGTGGCACGATTGCCGGCTGGGCGGCGCCGGCGGCTTCGAGCTCGTCGTACACCTTTTCCAGCTTTTCCAGCGTGCGTCCAAGCAGAACGACGGTGGCGCCGTGGGCTGCATAGGCGTGGGCGGCGGCGCGACCGATTCCGTCGCCGGCACCGGTGACCAGAATGACGCGATCCTTCAGCAGATCTTGCGGTGCTTCATAACTGAACATGGGGGCAGAACTCCTCAGGCCCGAAACTCAAGATAGAGAGATTTTAGCAGGCGGGTGAGTGCCTGCGCATCCTGAACCAGGTGGGTGCTGCGCCACTCGGCCGGATCCTCGTGGTCGGGAATGTAGCCGTAGCCGCAGGCGATCGTGCGCATGCCGGCACGCTGCCCGGCCTCTATATCGCGGCGGTGATCGCCGATGTAGAGGGTATCGCCGGCCTCAAGGCCAAGCTCCCGGCAGGCCCGCAACAGGGGCTCCGGGTCGGGCTTGACGCGGCTGACGTGCTCCGGGCAGACGAGGCTGGCACAGCGTGCGGAAAGATCGAGCGTTTCAAGGATGGCTCGACTGAATCGCTCGGGCTTGTTGGTCACGATGCCCCAGGGGATCGACTCGGCATCGAGCCAGCTCAGCAGTTGATCCAGTCCGTCGAACAGCTGGCTGCGGGCGGCCGGATTGTTGCCGTAGCGGGTCAGAAATTCATCCAGCAGGCGGTCGGTTTCCGCGCTGTGGGTGGGGAGGCCGAACGCCGCACTGACCATGGCTCGCGCGCCTTCCGAGACGTGCTGGCGGAACTGCGAGGGGTTGACCGGGTCGTGCCCGCGCGCGCTGAGCATCTCGTCGATAATCCACTGAAAATCCAGCGCCGTGTCGAGCAGGGTGCCGTCCAGGTCGAACAGGACGGCGCGAAAGCCTGCCATCAGTGTGCCTCGCGGGTTGTGGCAACCAGATAGTTGACGCTGACGTCGTTCGCGTCGAGGCGGTACTGGCGGGTCAGCGGGTTATAGACCAGTCCGGTCATCTCGTCGATCCGCAGGCCGCTCTGGCGCAGCCAGCGAGCCAGTTCGGCGGGGCGAATGAACTTCTGGAAGTCGTGTGTGCCCTGCGGTACCAGCTTCAGGACCCGCTCGGCAGCGAGGATCGCAAACAGGTAGCTTTTCGGGTTGCGGTTCAGCGTCGAGAAGAACAGCTGACCCCCCGGGCGTACCAGACGCGCGCAGGCGCTGATGATCGATGCGGGGTCCGGTACGTGCTCGAGCATCTCCATGCAGGTGACGATATCGAATGCGCCGGGCATTTCATCGGCCAGCTCCTCGACCGGGATCTGGCGATAGCGCACGCTGACGCCGCTCTCCAGTCCGTGCAGCTTGGCCACCTTGAGCGGGGCTTCGCCCATGTCGATGCCGGTGACGTCTGCCCCGCGTTTCGCCATTGCTTCGGACAGAATGCCGCCGCCGCAACCGACGTCCAGCACCTTCTTGCCGGCGAGTGGGGCGAGGCGATCGACAAAGCCGACCCGCAGCGGGTTGATGTCGTGCAGGGGTTTGAACTCGCTCTCCTTGTCCCACCAGCGGCTGGCCAATTCCTCGAACTTGGCGATTTCGGCGGGGTCGATATTGGGCGTCTGCTTCTGGGTCATCGGTTCGCTCTTGCGCGCTGTCTGGTTGATAGGCGCGCATTCTAGCACCACAGAGCAAAGGGCATGAAATGTAACGGGTATACGACCTGTGGTTAGCGTGAAACCCGCCGCACTGTGATATAATTCGCCGGTTTCAAAACGGAGCGCATCAGGTGCTTCGTGACGCTGATGAATCAAGGAACGCTGAGCGAATGGGTGATCTAGCCAAAGAAGTTCTGCCAGTCAATATCGAAGACGAGCTCAAACAGTCCTACCTCGATTATGCGATGAGCGTAATCGTTGGACGTGCGCTGCCGGATGTACGCGATGGCCTCAAGCCGGTGCACCGCCGCGTGCTCTTCGCGATGAATGAGCTGAACAACGACTGGAACAAGCCATACAAGAAATCGGCCCGTGTCGTTGGTGACGTGATCGGTAAATACCATCCGCACGGTGACAGTGCTGTCTATGACACCATCGTGCGTATGGCGCAGGACTTCTCGATGCGCTACATGCTCGTCGACGGTCAGGGCAACTTCGGTTCCGTCGATGGCGACTCGGCGGCCGCCATGCGTTACACCGAGATCCGCATGGCCAAGATCGCGCACGAGCTGCTCGCGGATCTGGACAAGGAAACCGTCGATTATGTGGATAACTACGACGGCACCGAGCAGATCCCGGCGGTGCTGCCGACCCGGGTGCCCAACCTGCTGGTGAACGGCTCCGCCGGTATCGCCGTGGGGATGGCGACCAATATCCCGCCGCACAATCTGGGCGAGGTCGTACGTGGCTGTATCGAACTGATTCGCAATCCGGACCTCAGCATCGACGAGCTGATGGAGTTCATTCCGGGGCCCGATTTCCCCACCGGCGGTATCATCAACGGGCGCGCCGGCATTCTGCAGGCGTACCGCACCGGCCGTGGCCGTATCTATGTGCGTGCCCGTCACCACGTTGAAGAGCATCCCAAGCACGGTCGTCCGATGCTGGTGATCACCGAGATCCCGTATCAGCTCAACAAGGCGCGCCTGATCGAAAAGATCGCCGAGCTGGTCAAGGAGAAGAAGATCGAGGGTATCAGCGAGCTGCGTGACGAGTCCGACAAGGACGGCATGCGCATCGTCATCGAATTGCGCCGTGGCGAAGTGCCCGAAGTCATCATCAATAATCTGTTCGCGCAGACCGCCCTGCAGAGCGTCTTTGGCATCAACATGGTGGCGCTGGTTGACGGCCAGCCGAAGGTGCTGGATCTGAAGTCGGTACTGGAGTGCTTTATCCGTCATCGGCGTGAGGTCGTGACCCGCCGCACCGTCTACGAACTGCGCAAGGCGCGCGAGCGTGGCCATGTGCTAGAAGGTCTGGCCGTGGCGCTGGCCAACATCGATCCGGTGATCGAGCTGATCAAGACCTCCCCGACGCCGGCGGAAGCGAAAGAACGCCTGATCGCGACACCCTGGTCGCCGGGTTCTGTGCTCGACATGCTCGAGCGCGCCGGCGAAGACGCCTGCCGTCCGGACGATCTGGAGCCGCAGTATGGCCTGCGTGAAGGCCGTTACCACCTGTCGCCGGTACAGGCGCAGGCGATTCTGGATCTGCGACTGCACCGCCTGACCGGCCTTGAGCACGAAAAACTGATCGGCGAATACCGCGAGCTGATCGACAAGATCGCCGAGCTGCTGGAGATTCTCGGTTCCTATGAGCGTCTGATGGAGGTGATCCGCGAAGAACTCGAGGCGCTGGTGGCTGAATATGCCGACGAGCGGCGCACCGAGATTCAGGCATCGATGCAGGATCTGACCGTGGCTGATCTGATCACCGAAGAGGACATGGTCGTGACCATCTCCCACGGTGGTTATGCCAAGACGCAGCCGCTGACCGCCTATCAGGCTCAGCGCCGTGGCGGCAAGGGCAAGTCAGCGACGGCGATGAAGGATGAGGATTTCATCGAACACCTGCTGATCGCCAACACCCATGACACCATCCTCTGCTTCACCAACCATGGCAAGGTGTACTGGCGTAAGGTCTACGAGATTCCGCCGGCAAGCCGCACGTCCCGCGGGCGTCCGGTGGTCAACATTCTGCCGCTGGCCGACGATGAGCGCATCAGCGCCATTCTGCCGGTCAAGGAGTTCGACTCCGAACGGTTCATCTTCATGGCGACCGCTAACGGCACCGTCAAGAAGACCCCGCTGGAAGCGTTCTCGCGCCCGCGCAGCACCGGTCTGATCGCGCTGGATATCGTTGAAGGTGACCGCCTGATCAGTGCCTCCATCACCAGCGGCCATGACGATGTCATGCTGGTGACCAGCGCCGGCAAGGCGATCCGTTTCAATGAGGCTGATGTCCGCTCCATGGGCCGCACCGCGCGCGGTGTACGCGGCGTCAAGCTCGATGGCAGTGCGGAAGTGATCGCCCTGATCATCCCGCGTGAGGGCGGTCGAATCCTGACCGCATCGGTCAACGGCTACGGCAAGCAGACAGCGGTTGACGAGTTCCCGCTGCGCGGCCGTGGCGGTCAGGGGGTCATCGCGATGCAGTGCACGGAACGCAACGGCGATCTCGCCGGTGCCGTGCAGGTGTTCGAGGGTGACGATGTCATGCTGATCAGCGACCGCGGTACCCTGGTGCGCACCCGCACCAGCGAGATCTCGGTGCTGGGCCGCAATACACAGGGCGTGATGCTGATCCGCCTCTCCGAGGGAGAGAAATTGTCGGGGCTGGCGCGCATTGAAGAGCCGGACGAGGACGAAGAGAACAGCGTCGGCGACGTGGCTGATGACACTGATGTCAGCGCGGAGGGCGCCGAGAGCGGTGAGGCTGATGGCAGCACCGAAACCGACAGCGACAACTGATCGAGCCGGGGCGAATGCCCCGGCCTGCGTATTCCACTTCTGGAGTTGAAACAACACGATGACACGCAAGCATAACTTCAGTGCCGGTCCCGCCGCGCTGCCGGAAGCGGTTCTCGCCCAGGCGCAGCAGGAGATGCTCGACTGGCAGGGCCGGGGTCTGTCGGTGATGGAGATGAGTCACCGCGACAAGGCGTTTGTGGAGGTGGCGGAAACCGCCGAACAGGATCTGCGCGATCTGCTCGCGATTCCGGCCGAGTACAAGGTGCTCTTCCTGCAGGGCGGCGCCACCAGTCAGTTCAGCATGGTGCCGCTCAACCTGCTGCGTGGTCACGCCAGCGCCGACTATATCGATACCGGTATCTGGTCACGCAAGGCGATCCAGGAAGCGCAGCGCTACACCACCGTCAATGACGCGGGCTCGACTCAGGCACAGGGCTATACCTGCGTGCCGACACAGGGCGAGCTGGTGCTGAATCCCGATGCGGCCTACGTCCACTACACCACCAACGAAACCATCGGCGGTGTCGAATTCGATTACGTGCCGGAGACCGGCGACGTCCCGCTGGTCGCGGACATGTCATCCGATATTCTCGCGCGGCCGATCGATGTCACCCGCTACGGTCTGATCTATGCCGGTGCCCAGAAGAATATCGGGCCGGCGGGACTCACCGTTGTCATCGTGCGCGAAGATCTGCTGGGTCAGACCGTGGCCGGCACACCGACGATGTTCGATTACAAGGTGCATGCCGATGCGGGCTCGATGAGCAACACGCCACCGACGTTCGCCTGGTACATGACCGGGCTTGTGTTCAAATGGCTCAAGGCGCAGGGTGGGGTCGAGGCGATCGCGCAGATCAATGCGCGCAAGGCGGCACGTCTGTATGCCGCGATCGATGCCTCCGACTTTTATGCCAACCCGATCGAGCCGCGTAACCGTTCGATCATGAATGTACCGTTCACGCTGGCCGACAGCAGCCTCGACACGCTGTTCCTGCAGGAAGCTGAAGCGGCGGGGCTGTTGAACCTCAAGGGGCACCGCTCGGTGGGCGGCATGCGCGCCAGTATCTACAACGCGGTGCCGGAAGAATCCGTGGACGCGCTGGTGGCGTTCATGCAGGAGTTCGAGCGGACACGCGGCTGATCGGAGAAGGGGATGAGTGCACAGCAGACCCAGGAGCAGGCGCTGAAAACGGTGCGCGATCAGATCGACTCGATCGATCGTGAAATCCACCGTCTGCTGAACGAGCGTGCCCGCTGTGCGCAGCGGGTGGCCGAGATCAAGTCGCACTTCGACAGCGACGATGCGGTGTTCTACCGGCCGGAGCGAGAAGCTCAGGTGCTGCGCCGGGTCATGGCGCGCAACGAGGGGCCGTTGCCGGATGCGGAAGTCGCACGCCTGTTTCGCGAGATCATGTCGGTGTGTCTGGCGCTGGAGCAGCCGCTGGATGTGGTGTTTCTCGGCCCCGAGGCGACCTTTACCCAGCAGGCGGCACAGAAACACTTCGGTCACTCCGTGCGTTGCGCGGCGCTGGACAGCCTCGAAGCGGTGTTCCGCGATGTCGAGGCGGGACGCGCGCACTACGGTGTGGTGCCGATCGAGAACGTGGCGGATGGCATGATCAGTCATACGCTGGATCTGTTCAGCCGTTTCAATGTCAGCATCTGTGGTGAAGTGGAATGGCGCAGTCACCGCAGTGACAACACGGCGCGTTTTCTGGTGATCGGGCGGCAGCACGTGGGCCCCAGCGGTGATGACAAAACGTCGATTCTGCTGATGGTCCACGATCGTCCGGGTGCACTGTACGAGCTGCTTGAGCCGTTCCGCCGCCGCGATATCAGCCTGACCCGCATCGAAAGCCGCGCCTCGTCGCAGTCGCGTTGGGATACGCTGTTCTATGTCGACTTCGAAGGGCATGCCGACGAGGCCGCGATCGCCGAGCTGCTGGCGGAGCTGCAGTCGAGCTCGGTCGAGCTGAAACTGCTGGGGTCATACCCGAAGGCGGTGCTGTGAATTTGGCCATGACGGAGCAGATGCGTGGCAACTGATTTTTACGCTCTGGCGGCACCCGGTGCCGCTGATCTGACACCCTACCGGCCCGGCAAACCGGCCAGCGAGCTGCAGCGTGAACTCGGACTGACCGACATCGTCAGTCTGGCGAGCAACGAAAACCCGCTGGGGCCGAGCCCGGTCGCACTGGCGGCGGCGCAGGACGCGATCACCCACATGACCCGTTATCCGGATCCGGCCGGCTTTGCGCTCAAGGCTGCGCTGAGCGAGCGCTACGGCATTCCGGGCGACTGGCTGACACTGGGCAACGGTTCCAACGAGCTGCTTAATCTGGTGGCGCGCGTGTTCGTGCAGCCCGGTGACGAAGTGATCTATTCGCAGTATGCGTTCGTGGTTTTTGCGCTGGCCGCAAAGGTCGTGAACGGGCGCGGGATCGAGGTACCGGCGCGCGACTATGCGCACGATCTGGAGGCGATGGCGAGCGCCATTACCGAACGCACCCGGGTGATCTACCTGGCCAGTCCGAACAACCCGACCGGAACCGGCTTCAGCCAGGCGCAGTTCCTGGCGTTCATGGCGCAGGTGCCGCCCCATGTCGTGGTCGTGCTGGATGAGGCGTACACCGAGTATGTGGACACCGAGGCGCAGCTGCCGAACGGCCTCGAACTGCTGCGACAGTATGCCAATCTGGTGGTCACCCGAACCTTCTCGAAGGCGTACGGGTTGGCCGGCCTCAGAGTCGGCTTTGCTGCTGCCAATCCGCAGATAACCGATCTGCTCAATCGTGTGCGTGAGCCGTTCAACGTCAATATGGCGGCGCTGGCGGCTGCACAGGCGGTGCTGACGGATGATGACTATCTGGCGCGTGCGGTTGCCGTTAACCGGGCCGGCATGCAGCAGTTGCGTGAAGGCTTCACCCGGCTTGGCCTGAGCACCCTGCCGTCATACGGCAACTTCCTGACGCTTGAGCTTGATCGTCCCGCACAGCCGGTGTTCGACGCGCTGCTGCGTGAAGGTGTGATCGTCAGGCCGCTGCAGCCCTACGGTATGGAACGCCATCTCAGAATCAGCGTCGGGCTGGAGCATGAAAACCGCCGCTGTCTGGCCGCGTTGGAAAAGGTGTTGTCGTGCTGAAGTTCTCTACGCGCAGGGTGCTGGTGATCGGTCTGGGGCTGATCGGAGGCTCGCTTGCCCGTGCACTTCGCAGTCGTGAACTGGTGGATGAGGTCGTCGGTTACGACCGCAGTCGCAGCGAGTGCGAGCTGGGGTTGTCGCTGGGGGTTATCGATCGTATCGGCGAGGATCTCGAGCAGGAGGTTCGGCGCGCGGACATGGTATTGCTGGCGGTGCCGGTCAAAGTGATGGAGTCCGTGCTGGCGGAGATAAAGCCCTGGCTGCGTCCGCAGACGCTGATTACCGATGTCGGCAGCACCAAGGGCAATCTCGTCACCGCAGCGCGTGCGCTGTTCGGTGAGCTGCCGCCGGGGTTTGTTCCCGGGCATCCGATTGCCGGCGCCGAGAAAAGCGGTGTCGGGGCCTCCGACGAGGATCTGTTCGTGCGTCGCAAAGTGATCCTGACGCCGCTGCCCGAGTCTGATTCCGGTGCTGTGCTCGCGATTGCGCGCCTGTGGCAGGCGGTCGGTGCCGAAGTGTTGCAGATGGAGGTGGCGCGTCACGATGAAGTGCTCGCGGCAACCAGTCATCTGCCTCATCTGCTGGCGTTTTCACTGGTCGATACCCTGGCACATGAGGCGGAGAATACCGATATTTTCCGCTATGCAGCGGGCGGCTTTCGCGACTTTACCCGTATAGCGGCCAGTGATCCGAGCATGTGGCATGACATCTGTTTTGCCAACCGTGACCAGCTGCTGACGCAGATCGATCGCTTTACCGACGGGGTCGCGCGGCTGCGTGATGCCGTCGCGCGTGGCGACAGTCAGCAGCTGCTCGGTATCTTCACCCGAGCGAAATCGGCGCGTGAGCATTTCTCCCGCATACTGGCGCGCTCTGCCTACTCGCCGGATCTGCACCATCGACCGGTCAGGTTCCGCATACGTCCGGGGCAGGGACTGACGGGGCGTGTGGATATCTCCGGTGATCGCTCCATCTCCCATCGCGCCGTGATGCTCGCGGCGCTGGCCGACGGGGTCACCGATATCGAGGGGTTTCTCGAGGGCGAGGACAGTCTGGCGACGCTGCAGGCGTTCCGTGATCTGGGCGTCGTCATCGAGGGGCCGCACCAGGGGCTGGTGCGGGTTTTCGGCGTGGGGCTGGAAGGCTTGCAGCCGCCGGCGGGGCCGATCTATCTGGGCTCATCCGGCACCTCGATGCGGCTGTTGTGCGGACTGCTGGCGGCGCAACCGTTCGATACAGAACTGTGCGGTGACGAAGCATTGAGCCGTGTGTCGATGGCGTCGGTGGTGGAGCCGTTGCGTCGTCTGGGCGCACAGATCGAAACCGCAGCGGGCGAGTGCGCCCCGCTGCGTATCCGCGGCAATCCGAATCTGAAAGGCACGGCAGAACCGTTCCGGGTCGCCAGCGCGCAGGTCAAATCCGCGTTGCTGCTGGCAGGACTCTATACTGCGGAACCGGTCTGTATCGAGCAGACCAGCCCCTCGCGTGATCATACCGAGCGGATGCTGGCGCAGTTTGGCGCTGAGCTCGAACGCCAGGGTCAAACGCTGTGCATGCCCTCAGGTACCCGGCTGCAGTCGACCGGGTTGCGAGTGCCCGGTGATCTGAGTGTTGCAGCCTTCTTCATCGTTGCCGCAACCATTACACCGGGCTCCGATATCGTGCTCGAGCACGTTGGTATCAACCCGACCCGTATCGGCCTTGTCCACATCCTGCAGGCGATGGGGGCCGATATCACGCTGCTTGATGTCCGCGATGCCGGTACTGAGCCGGTCGCGGATATCCGTATTCGCCATGCCGAGTTGCACGGAATCGACATCGCGCCCCAGTGGCGAGCGCTGGCGCTGGATGAGTGTCCGGCGCTGCTGGTGGCAGCAGCCTGTGCCGGTGGCGAAACCGTACTGACCGAGCCTTCGTCCGGTGCCTTCGCCACCAGTGCGCGGCTGCAGGCCATGGAGCGGGGGCTGCGGGCGATGGGCGTACAACTGACCCGCAGCCAGGGGCAGCTGCGGATACAGGGCGGCCCGATCGCCGCGGCGCGGCTCGACAGTGGCGGTGATCCCCGTGTCGCGATGGCGCTGACGCTGGCCGGTCTGCGTGCGACAGGGCCGGTCGCGATCGATGGCTGTGCCGCCGTGGCACTGTTCTGCCCCGAGTTTGCCGATCAGGCGCGACGTATAGGAATTGAACTTTATAGGGAGGAGGACTGATGTCCCGTCAGGAACAACAGGTGCCGGTGATTGCGATCGACGGACCGAGCGGATCGGGCAAGGGCACGATCTGCAGGCTGCTGGCGCAGCGGCTCGGTTGGCACCTGCTCGACAGCGGCGCGCTGTACCGGCTTACGGCGCTGGCAGCCCGTCATCACGGCGTGGCACAGGATGATACCGAGGCGCTGGAAGTGCTGGCCGCCCATCTGGATGTGAAGTTTGTTGCCAGCGAACAGGAAGAGCTGCAGATCATTCTCGAGGGTGAAGAGGTGACCGGCGCGATCCGTACCGAGGAGGTCGGTGCCGATGCGTCCGTGATCGCTGCGCAGGGCCCGGTGCGCGAAGCACTGCTGAGCCGGCAACGTGATTTTGCTCAGGCGCCGGGACTGGTCGCGGACGGGCGTGATATGGGCACCGTGGTGTTCCCCGATGCGGCGCTCAAGATCTATCTCGATGCCAGTGCTGAGGAGCGCGCGCGGCGCCGTTATAAGCAGTTGATTGGCAAGGGAGTGGGTGCTAGCCTTGAACATATATTGGACGATATAAAGGCGCGTGATGACCGCGATATGAATCGGGCGGTCGCGCCTCTCAAACCGGCGCCGGATGCAATAATTCTTGATAGCACCAAGATGACGATAGATGAGGTTCTGCTGGCGGTGCTGGACGAAGCTAGACACAGAGGGCTGCGCTGACGCGGCTCCATTTTGAGGACCGATGGTGATGAGCGAGAGTTTTGCAGAGCTGTTTGAGGAGAGTCTGAAAGATCTGGACATGGCTCCGGGGTCGATCGTAACCGGCACGGTCGTCTCGATCGACAACGATTACGCACTCGTCAACGCGGGCCTCAAGTCAGAAGGCGTGATTCCGCTGGATCAGTTCCGGGATGAAAACGGTGACGTGACGCTGAAAGTCGGCGATGAGGTCAAGGTCGCACTCGAGGCACTCGAGGACGGTTTCGGTTCGACTCAGCTCTCGCGCGAGAAAGCCAAGCGTGCCGAAGCCTGGGCGGTGCTGGAAAGCGCATACGCCAACGAACAAACCGTCAGTGGTCATATCACCGGCAAGGTCCGCGGCGGTCTGACCGTTGATGTTAACGGTATCAACGCCTTCCTGCCGGGCTCCCTCGTCGATATCCGTCCTCTGCGCGATACCTCCCACCTCGAGAATCAGGATCTCGAATTCAAGATCGTCAAGCTCGATGCCCGCAGCAACAACATCGTTGTATCGCGTCGTGCGGTGCTTGAAGCCGCCTACAGCGAAGAGCGCGAAAAGCTGCTCGAGAAAATGGAAGAAGGCATCGTCATCAAGGGCGTGGTGAAGAACCTGACCGACTACGGTGCCTTTATCGATCTCGGTGGTATCGACGGGCTGCTGCATATCACGGATATCGCCTGGAAGCGTGTCAAACACCCGAGCGAAGTGCTCAAGATCGGCGATGAGATCGACGTCAAGGTGCTCAAGTTCGATCGCGAGCGCAACCGCGTTTCGCTGGGCCTCAAGCAGCTGCAGGAAGACCCGTGGAACCAGCTCACCAAGGAGTACACGGTGGGCGACAAGGTCAAGGCGCGGGTCACCAATCTGACCGATTACGGTTGCTTCGCGGAAATCACCGAGGGTATCGAAGGCCTGGTGCACGTCTCCGAAATGGACTGGACCAACAAGAATATTCACCCCTCCAAGGTGGTCTCGATCGGCGAAGAGATCGAGGTGATGATTCTCGATATCGACCAGCAGCGCCGCCGTATCTCGCTGGGTATGAAGCAGTGCCAGCAGAACCCGTGGCAGGCGTTCGCGTCCCGTTACAACAAGGGCGATACGATCAGCGGTACCATTCGCTCGATCACCGACTTCGGTGTCTTCGTGGGGCTGGAAGGCGGTATCGACGGTCTTGTGCATCTGTCTGATCTGTCCTGGGATGAACCCGGCGAAGAGGCGGTCAAACAGTACAGTAAAGGGCAGGAAGTCGATGCTCAGGTGCTGTCGATCGATCCTGAGCGCGAGCGTATCGCACTCGGTATCAAGCAGCTCAATTCTGATCCGTTCCTCGAATACGTCGAGCAGCATCCCAAAGGCGCCGTCGTGACCGGACAGGTCACCGACGTCACGCCGCGTCAGGCCACGGTCGCACTGGCCGATGGTATCGAGGGTGTGCTCAAGGTGTCGGAACTGTCCCGTGACCGTATCGAGGACATGACCACCGAACTCAGCGCTGGCAGTGAAATCGAAGCGGCGATCGCCAGTGTTGACCGTCGCAACCGCACGATCAACCTGTCGGTGAAGCAGATCGAGATGCGCGAGCAGCGGGAAGCGCTGAAATCGGTGCAGGAGCAGAGTGAAGAGGCCGGTCCGACCACGATCGGTGATCTGATCAAGCAGCAGATGGAAAAGCGAGATTCCTGATCAGGCTCTCAGGTCAGCCGGCCTGGGGCGCGGCTGAAATGGCCTGCAATCCCGGCGAGGAGCTGATATGACAAAGTCCGAACTGATCGAGCGTCTGATCGATGCTCACCCCCAGCTGTCGGTCAAGGACGTGGAGCTGGCGGTCAAGACCATGCTCGATCACATGACCGAGGCGTTGTCGGAAGGGGAGCGCATCGAGATCCGCGGCTTCGGTAGTTTTTCGCTGCACTACCGTGCGCCCCGCATGGGGCGCAACCCCAAGACCGGCGAGTCGGTTCCGCTGCCGGCAAAATATGTCCCGCACTTCAAGCCCGGCAAGGAGCTGCGTGACCAGGTGAATCAGAGCCTGCATGACGAAAGCTGAGCCGCGCGCCCGGCACTGGAGATGACACAGACGTGAGCTGGTTGAAAACGCTGCTGGCCGCCGTGATCGGTCTGATCATACTGGCGGTCGGGATCCTCTTTACCGTACACAACACCGAACCGGTCGCGATCGACCTGGTTTTCGTGCAGCTGCCGGAGATGACGTTGTCGCTGTGGCTGATCATCGCGTTTCTGCTCGGCGGTGTCGTCGGCCTGCTGCTGTCAGGGGTTACCATCCTGACGTTGCGCACGCGCTTGCGCAGCGCGCAACGCAAGGTCAGTGCGAGCCGGCAGGAGATCGAAAAGCTCAGAGCCGCGGCACTGAAAGACTCGGGTTGAAATGACGCTCGACCCTTTGCTTCTGGGGCTGTTGGTCGCGGCGATCGCGATCGGCTGGGGGCTTGGCCGCTGGCAGTCCCGCGCCTCCAGGCCCGACGCATTCTCTGATGTATCCGGCGGCGACTTCAGCCGCGAGTACTTTCAGGGCCTCAACCACCTGATGAGTGATCGCACGGATGAAGCGATTGAAAGCTTCATGCGGGCACTCGAAGTCAATTCTGATACCATTCCGGCCCATCTGGCACTGGCACGCCTGTTGCGGCGCAAAGGCGATGTCGAGCGCGCGATTCGGGTTCACCAGACACTGTTGGCACGGCCGGGGCTGAGTCATCATGATTTCATCCGCATCCAGATGGCGCTGGCGCGCGATTACGAGGCGATTGGACTGCTGGATCGGGCCGAGAATCTGCTGACAGAAATCATCCGCGAGAACCCCGCCCGTGAACTGCGCTCGGAAGCGCAGCGCCTGTTAATCAAACTGTACGAGAAGGAAGCGGAGTGGCAGCAGGCGTTGGATGTCGCGCGTAAACTCGATACCGAGGAGCGCGAGCGGATCGGGCATGAGTTGGCGCACTACTGTTGTGAGCTGGCGCAGGAAGCGGCCGCCACACGCCGCTGGCGCAGCGCCGAGGGCAGTCTGCGAGAGGCGCTGAAATACAATCCTGACTCGGTGCGTGCCAGCCTGCTGGCTGCCGAAGTGGCGATACAGCAGCAGCAGTGGCGTCGTGCGATCCAGGCATTGAAACAGGTGCGCGAGCAGGATGCACGGCTGGTATCGGAAACCGTCGAGCCGCTGGCGCGCTGCTACCGGGAGCTCGGGCGGCCGGACGAGTTTGAACGCTGGCTCAGGGAATCGCTGGTCAAGGCGTCCTCGACGACGCTGCTGCTGGCGTTGGCGGAGCGCATTCGGGAGCGGGAAGGGATTCGCGCCGCGGGGCAGTTCATCACCGATGAATTGAAGAACCGTCCCTCAATCCGCGGCTTTAACCGTCTGATCGATCTGCATCTGGAATACGGCTCGCAAAGTGCGCGTGAAAGTCTCAGCGTCCTGCGCGGCCTGACCGGCCAGCTCGAGGCCAGCAAGCCGGTCTACCGCTGTGATCAGTGCGGATTCGCCGGCCGCACGCTGCATTGGCAATGCCCTTCCTGCCGTCAGTGGGATACGACCCGGCCGATTCAGGGGCTGGAAGGCGAGTGACGAAATGACTCAAGAGACCATCATGACCATAGACAAACCTCTGATTGTTGCACTGGATTATCCGGACCAGCGTGAAGCGCTCGAGATGGCGCGACGACTCGACCCCGAGCTGTGCCGGGTCAAGGTCGGCAAGGAGCTGTTCACCCGCGTCGGTCCCGCCGTGGTCGAGCAGCTGCAGGCGCTTGGCTTCGAGCTGTTTCTCGATCTCAAGTTTCACGATATTCCCAACACCACAGCCAAGGCGGTGCGGGCTGCTGCGGAGCTGGGCGTCTGGATGGTCAACGTGCACGCCAGCGGCGGACGCCGCATGATGGAAGCCGCGCGTGAGGAGCTGGCACAGACCGGTGCCCGTACCCGGTTGATCGCGGTGACGGTGCTGACCAGTATGGAGCGCGAGGATCTGGCCGAGATCGGGCTGGATCTGGATCCGCTCGATCAGGTGGTGCGGCTCGCGCGTTTGACCCAGGCGTGTGGCCTCGATGGTGTGGTCTGTTCGGCACAGGAGGCGCCGACGTTGCGTGAGGCGATCGGCGAGCCGTTTGATCTGGTAACGCCAGGTATTCGCCCGGCCAGCGCCGCTGCCGGTGATCAGCGCCGCATTCTGACGCCAGCGCAGGCGATCGCTGCCGGCGCGAGCTATCTGGTGGTGGGGCGACCGATCACGCAGGCGGCCGAGCCGGCACAGGCGGCGGCCGCTGTCGTGGACGAGATCCGTCAGGCGCAGTCCGGCGGCGTACATTGATTGGTCATGCAGTGCGTAATATAGTGAAGACGCTGATCAACGGATGATCAGCGTCGCCGAGTGAGTTCGGCTCAACCAATCAGGAAAAGGAGTTTCCAAATGCGTACCTTTCTCAAGGCGCTCGTTCTGAGCGTATCTCTGTTCTCACCGTTTCTTCAGGCAGCGCCGGTCGATATCAACACTGCCAGTGCCGAGCAGTTGTCAGCGGCACTGAACGGTGTCGGGCCGGCCAAAGCGGATGCGATCGTGAAGTACCGTGAACAGCACGGGCCGTTTACCAGTGTCGAGCAGCTGCTTCAGGTGCGGGGTATCGGCGCAGTCACACTGGAGAAAAACCGCGATCAGCTGATGCTGGAGCCGGAGAAGACGCCGGCTGAATAAGCCGGCGGATGGGCGTTTGCAACGCGGGCGCCCATCCTGTTTCAGAGAATGAATGCCAGTGTCAGCGGGATAATCGCGAGGCTGGCCATATTGCTGATCAGTACGATCGACGCCACCTGATGTGGCTCCTGATTGTATCGCTCCGACACCATGTAGTTCAGCACCGCAGGCGGCAGCGCGCCGAACAGAATCAGATAGGCGCTTTGCTCGGCATCGAGGCCCAGCACGTAGGTCAGTGGCACGGCGATCACGAGACCGCTGGCGGGTGCCAGAATCGCGCCCCAGAGCCCCGGTTTCCAGTTGCTGAAATCGATGGACGTCATACGTACACCGAGCGCAAACAGCATCAGCGGGATGGCGATCTGGCCCAGCATGTCGATCGGTGTATCGATGGCGGTGGGCATTTCCAGATCCAGCAGGCTCCAGACCAGACCGACCGCCGTGGCCAGAATCATCGGGTTGCGCGCCAGCGCGAGCAGGCGGGTGCGGTGATCCATAATCAGCGCGCCCACCGTGAAGTGCAACAGATTCTCCGCCAGAAACAGAATCACCGCGGCGGGCAGGGCGTGTTCGCCGAACGCCAGTACGATCAGCGGGATACCCAGGTTGCCGCTGTTGTTGAACATCATCGGCGGGACAAAGGTTTTCGGATGTACCTTCAATAGCCGGCACAGTGGCCAGACCAGCAGGCCCGACCCCAGCACGATGACCGCGGCACCGATAGCAAGATCGATATGGCTGATGACATCGAACGATTCCGCCGACATGACCGAAAAAATCAGCGCCGGGGTGAACAGATCCATGTTGATCCGATTGGCCACCGACATATCGGTGTGAGTGCGGCGGGCGTAGAAATAGCCGAGGCTGACGATGATCAGCAGCGGGATGACGGTGTCAGCGATGCGCTCGAGCAGTTGTAGCGGGGAGGCGTCCATTCGATGTCCTTAAAGCGACGCCCTTGGGCGTCGCGCCGGAAGGACGTCGGTGTTCAGAGATACGCTTTGCCGGTCGGTACGACAAAGACAGGGATCTTAGCCTGTCTGACCACGTGATGGGTAGTCGGGCTGTGGTGGCCGAAGGTGTTCTCCTGACCCATAACGATCAGGTCGGCGCCCTGTTGTTTGGCCTGTGCCAGGATGGTTTCAGCATGCGGGCCTTCAGCGACGACCGGCTCCAGTTCGAAGTCGAAATCGCGACCCAGGGCCTTCAGCTCTTCATCGCGGTATTTTTCGAGGCGTGCGCGCATCTGCTCGAGAACGCGGTTGATGCCTTCGTCATGCATCTTGCGGATGGTGTCTTCCGGCAGGTAGCTGTGCAGCAGGGCGCGGCCCATTTCGCCGACCGGCTCGATGACGTGCAGCATGATCACCCGCGCCTGCAGCTGATGAGCCAGCTGAACGGCATGGCGAAACACCGGCCGCGTATGTTTGCCCAGCGACGTGGTGTAGAGGATGGTCTTGATTTCCGGCAATGGCATGATGCTCTCCTTCTGTCGCGCTCAGCCGATGGACTGAGTTTCGCATGCTCGGTTTTGTGTCGCGTCGCTGGTGCATTGCTCCAGCAGGTAAACGATTGAACGGTACTCCAGTCCGCTGTGGTGGCTCAGCCCGATCTCGCAGGTACGGCTGGTCGAGTAACCGCTGCTGCACTGGCGTACGCTGTCTTTCAGCGTTCTCAACGCGCTGGCATTGAGTTCCGGAGTACTGAAGCCCTTGTCGCCGGCGAAACCGCAGCAACTGATTCCCTCAGGAATCACCACCTCCTGTGCGCAGCGCGAAACGATACGCTTCAACGCGTCGGTCTGGCCGAGGCGGTTGGCACTGCAGGTGACATGCAATGCGACCGTTTCGGCGCTGGGCGTGATCGTCAGGCGGTCCAGCACAAAGCGGTCGATGAACTCGACACTGTCGTAAAGCCTGATCGCGGGATCAAGCTTTTCTTTCATCCGCAGACTGCAGGGACTGGTATCAGAATAGACCGGAATCTGCCCGCGTTTCGTGATACGCAACAACTCTTTGTTGATCTCGTCGGCCTTGCGGTCGGCGGCATCAAACATCCCCTTGGACTGAAACGGCATGCCGCAGCAGAGTGACTCCAGCTGTTGTGGATAAATCACCTCGTAGCCGGCCCGGCGCAGCAGTGTTTCGGTGACCTCGGCCAGCGAGCGGTCGCTGGCGCTGCCGCGCTGTGGTCCCATGATCCGGCTGGCGCAGCTGGGCAGGTAAACGACCTTGTCGCGGCGCGGGCTGTCATCGCTGGAGACGGATGACGGACGTATCGGCGCGGCGGGACGTGGCATCGTCGGCAGCCATTGCTGCACACGGCCGCCGGAAAGTTTGCGGGCGGTGCCGGTAAGACGTGCCATGTTGGTGCTGCCCAGTGCGCCGTGCAGACGATCAGCTGTACCCAGCGCGAGCCGGCCGACCCGTGAAACGCCGGCGTAGTGGTCGGCGATCCAGTTCGCCACGCCGCTGCGCTCCTCGTTACGGTGGTGACGGATTGAGCGGGTCAGGTCGCCGGTGTTGATGCCGACCGGGCAGGCGGTCGAGCACAGGCCGCAGGCGGCGCAGGTCTGCTCGCCCTGATAATCGTAGTCCCGGCGCAGCCGCTTCAGGCGTTGTGGATCCTCTCCGCTGCGCTCCAGACGCGCGATTTCCCGCCAGATAACGATACGCTGGCGCGGTGTCGTCGTCAGTGCGCGCGAGGGGCAGGTCGGCTCGCAAAAGCCGCACTCGATGCATTTGTCGATCAGTGCGTCGGCCGCCGGCATCGGCTTCAGGTTGTTCAGGTGCACGTGTGGATCCCGGTTCAGGATTACCCCCGGGTTGAGGATATGCTGCGGATCCAGCAGGTTCTTCAACTCCCACATCAGGCGGTAGGCGTCTTCACCCCACTCGAGCTCCACGTAAGGTGCCATGTTGCGGCCGGTGCCGTGTTCGGCCTTCAAAGAGCCGTCGTAGCGGCCCACCACCAGTTGGGAGACGTCGTCCATGAGGCCGGCGTAGCGATCGATGTCATCCTGGGTATCGAACGCCTGCGGGAACACGAAGTGCAGATTCCCCTCCAACGCATGGCCGAAGATCAACGCCTGGTCATAGCCCCAGCGGGCAAACAGCTCATGCAACTCGGCAACCGCATCGGCCAGATTCTCGACCGGTACGGCAATGTCTTCGATGATGACCGTTGAGCCGGTGTCACGCACTGCACCGACCGCCGGGAACAGACCCTTGCGGATCGCCCAGTAGCGTGCGCACAGATCCGGGTCGGTGGTGAATTCGACCGGGCGACTGGTGGGCAGATCGGCGATGGCGGCTTTGATCGCCTCGACCTGTTGCTGCAACAGGGCGGGCGTTTCAGCCCGCGTTTCGATCAGCAGGGCAGCGGCATCGTCCGGCAATTCACGTATGAACGCCGGCATCCCGTCCTTGTTTTCGATCGAGCGCAGACCGGCGCGGTCGATCAGCTCGACCGCATCCACCGGCGCCGGCTTGGCGCGGGCCACCGCTTCACAGGCGGTGCGCAGACGATCGTAGAACACCAGTGCGGAGGCCTTATGGGGGTGGTCCGGCACGGTACGATAGGTAATTTCGGAGATGAAGCCAAGCGTACCCTCCGAGCCGATCATCAGGTGTTGCAGAATATCGATCGGATCATCGAAGTCGATCAGTGCATTCAGGGCGTAGCCGGTGGTGTTCTTGAGGCGGTACTTGTGCGCGATGCGTGCCGCCAGCGCCTCGTTGGCGCGCGTCAGCCGTGCCAGCGAATCCAGCGCATCCAGCAGACCGCGGTGGCTTTTGCGAAACGCCGCGACACTGTCGGCATCACCGGTATCGAGCAGGGTGCCGTCGGCGAGAATCAGACGCATGGAGTCGAGCGTACGATAGCTGTTCTGTGCCGTGCCGCAGCACATACCACTGGCATTGTTAGCCGCGATACCGCCGATCTTGGCCGCATTGATCGACGCCGGATCCGGGCCGATCTTGCGCTGGTAGGGGGCCAGGTAACGGTTGGCCTGCGCGCCGATGACGCCGGGCTGCAGCGCAATCCGCTCGGCGTTATCGAGAATCCGATGGCCGTTCCAGCCATCACCGAGGACCAGCAGCACCGAGTCCGTGATCGCCTGCCCCGACAGGCTGGTGCCGGCCGCGCGGAAGGTAATGGCCACTTCATGCTCGCGCGCAGTACCGATGATGCGGGCCAGTTCCGGCTCGGACTCAACCCGCACGACGATCTGCGGAATCAGACGATAGAAACTGGCGTCGGTGCCGTATGCCAGCGTACGCAACGGGTCGGTAATCAGTCGCTCGGCGGGAATGAACTGCTGCAGGCTGCTCAGGAATTCACGGTACTCGTGTCTCATCGCGCGGGGGTACCTCTGCTGATGTCGTGGGAGTCTTTGTGTGCTCCCTTGTTCGTTATCGCTCAGTGGCGAGCCGGTGTTCTGAAATCGCCGGTGGTTGCAATATTGGTAATACCAATTTACCATCGGTTATTCGCCACTCTATTTTTAATGGGCGAGTCTTGTCAATCGGTTTCTCCCGACGTCGGCTCGGGAGGCGTAGCGGTCGGGTGTGAGAGATGAGCTATCGAAGTGTCAGACAGCCGAAACTGTCGGATGTGATCATGCAGCGGGTCGAAGAGATGATCATGGAGGGAACCCTGCGCCCGGGCCAGAGGCTGCCGCCGGAGCGTGAGCTGGCGCAGCAGTTTGATGTGTCGCGCCCGTCGCTGCGTGAGGCGCTGCAAAAACTGGCGGCAAAAGGCCTGCTGGTGAGCCGGCAGGGTGGCGGCACCTATGTCGCGGAAAACCTGGGCGCCGGGCTGGTGGATCCGCTGCTGGATCTGTTTCGTACCCATCCGGAAGCGCAGTATGACCTGCTGGAATTCCGTCACGCGCTTGAAGGCGTCTCGGCGTATTATGCTGCGCTGCGCTCGACGGCAGCGGACCGTGAAGCGATCCGCGCCCGGTTCGATGATCTGCAGAACTATCACGAGCAAAAGGCGTTCGATAAGGAAGTGTCGGCTGATGTGGAGTTCCATCTCGCGATCGCGGCGTCGACGCATAACGTCGTTCTGCTGCATATGATGAGGGCGCTGTTCAGCCTGCTGCATCAGCATATCGGCGATAACCTGCAGAACATCTACCCGAAGCACGAGATGCGTACGCGCATTCACGATCAGCATCGCTTGCTGATGGATGCGATCTGTGACGGGGATCCGGAGCGTGCGCGCAAGGCAGCGCACGATCATTTGGTCTATGTTGAGGAAGCATTGCTGGAGCAGGGGCGGGAGAACACGCGCCTCGAGCGAGCGCTGCGCCGGGCCGACATGACCCGGTAATTTGTACAAAAACTACAGGGTATTTTACGTTATTTCAGCAACAAATGTGCCGGTGTGGCCAGTTTGTAGACTGATTGAAATACTCTGTGTAGTATATTTACACATAATAAACGCCCGAAGCGGTTGTGCGGTGCATCACTACAAAAAAACGATGCCCCGGGCCGAAAACAGGCGAAGCGGCGCGGATTGGTCACGTTGATCACGGACCGGTGCGTCGAATGCAAACCGACGGCTAGGAATCGGAGAAAGCACAGTGCAAGACGAGATGATTGACGATATCGATCCGATCGAAACCAGTGAGTGGATGGAGGCGCTTGAGTCTGTCGCCAAAAACGACGGCAACGAACGCGCGCGCTACCTGCTCGCCAAGCTCGGCACCCATGCGGCCGAGATCGGTGTAGGCAGCGCCGGCACCCTCAATACCCCCTACGTGAACACCATCTCGCCGCGCGACGAAGCACGCATGCCCGGTGACCTGTTCATGGAGCGCCGCATTCGTTCGTTCATTCGCTGGAACGCGATGGCGATGGTTATGCGCGCCAATGACAACGATGAAGGGCTGGGTGGTCATATCTCCAGCTTCTCCTCGTCGGCAACGCTGTACGACATCGGTTTCAACTACTTCTTTCACGGGCCGGAAGGCGATCGTGAAGCGGACATGGTGTTCTTCCAGGGCCATATCGCGCCGGGTATCTACGCGCGTGCCTACCTCGAAGGCCGCCTGACCGAAGAGCAACTGGACAACTTCCGTCGCGAAGTGGACGGCAATGGCCTTTCGTCCTATCCGCACCCCTGGCTGATGCCGAACTTCTGGCAGTTCCCGACCGTATCCATGGGTCTGGGTCCGATTCAGGCGATCTATCAGGCGCACATGATGCGCTACCTGTCAGCGCGTGACCTGGTCAAGCGTGGCGAGCGCAAAGTATGGGCGTTCCTCGGTGACGGTGAGTGTGACGAGCCGGAAACCCTGGGGGCGATCTCGCTGGCCGGTCGTGAGCAGCTTGAAAACCTGGTATTCGTCATCAACTGTAACCTGCAGCGACTGGATGGTCCGGTGCGCGGCAACGGCAAGATCGTCCAGGAGCTGGAAGGTGTATTCCGTGGTGCCGGCTGGAACGTGATCAAGTGTCTGTGGGGCCGTCACTGGGATCCGCTGTTCGAGAAGGACACCAAAGGTCTGCTGGTCAAGCGCATGAATGAAGTGTGCGATGGTGAGCTGCAGAACTACAAGGCCAACGGCGGCGCTTACACCCGTGAGCACTTCTTCGGCAAATATCCGGAGCTGGCCGAAATGGTCAAGGATATGTCCGACGAAGAAATCATGAACCTGAACCGTGGTGGTCACGACCCGTACAAGGTGTACGCGGCCTACCATGCGGCGATGAACCACAAGGGCCAGCCCACCGTTATTCTGGCGCAGACCGTCAAGGGCTACGGTACCGGCCAGTCCGGTCAGGCGAAGAACGACACCCACTCGCTGAAGAAAGTGGCGATGGATGACCTGAAGGCATTCCGTGACCGCTTCAACATTCCGCTGACCGACGATCAGCTCAAGGAAGTGCCGTACTACCGTCCGTCTCCGGACTCCCCGGAGATGAAGTACATGTTCGAGCGTCGCAAGAAGCTGGGCGGCTTCTATCCGGTACGCCGCACCGAGTTTGAAAAGCTCGAAACGCCGCCGCTGGAGGCTTTCTCCGGTCAGCTCAAGGATTCCGGTGAGCGTACGCTGTCGACTCAGATGGCGCTGAACCGCATTCTCAGCACCATCGCGAAGGACAAGAATATCGGCAAGCGTCTGGTGCCGATCGTGCCCGACGAGGCGCGTACCTTCGGTATGGAAGGGATGTTCCGTCAGCTGGGTATCTACTCTTCTGCCGGTCAGCGCTACGTACCGCACGATCATGACCAGATCATGTTCTACAAGGAATCCAAGACCGGTCAGATCCTGGAAGAAGGTATCAATGAAGCGGGTGCCATGTCGGCCTGGATCGCGGCAGCGACCTCCTATGCCAACAACAACTGCACCATGGTGCCGTTCTACATCTTCTACTCGATGTTCGGTTTCCAGCGTGTCATGGACCTGTGCTGGGCAGCTGGTGACATGCAGGCGCGCGGCTTCCTGATCGGCGCGACTTCTGGTCGTACCACGCTGAACGGTGAAGGTCTGCAGCACCAGGATGGTCACAGCCACCTGATGGCGCAGATGATTCCGAACTGCGTCAGCTACGACCCGACCTACGGCTATGAGCTGGCGGTGATCGTACAGGACGGTCTGAAGCGGATGTATCAGGACCAGGAAAACCGGTTCTACTACATCACCACGCTGAACGAGAACTACCAGCATCCGGAGATGCCGCAGGGTGCCGAAGAAGGCATCGTGAAGGGTATCTACCTGCTCGAAGAGGGCAAGGATGCGGAACTGAAGGTACAGCTGTTCGGGTGCGGTTCGATCCTGCGCGAAGTGCGCGAAGGGGCCAAACTGCTGCGCGAAGAGTTCGGTGTCGAAGCGGATGTCTGGAGCACCACCTCCATCAACGAACTGCGCCGCGAAGCGCAGGAAGTGGAGCGCTGGAACCTGCTGCATCCGGAAGACGAGCCGCGCGTTCCCTACATCCAACAGGTGCTGGAAGGGCATGAGGGGCCGGTCATTGCGTCTACCGACTACATGCGCATGTACGCCGATCAGCTGCGTGAATATATCCCGCGCCGCTACAAGGTGCTGGGTACCGATGGCTTCGGTCGTTCCGATACTCGCACCAAGCTGCGTGAATTCTTCGAAGTTAACCGCCACTACGTCTGCGTTGCGGCGCTCAAGGCGCTCCAGGAGGAGGGCAAGATCGAGCCGGCCGTCGTCGTCAAGGCTATGCAGAAGTTCAATATCAACCCGGAAAAACCGGCCCCGTGGACCGTGTAAACCGGCACCTGAACATCTGAAGGTTAACGAGAGGACAGTATTGTGAGCACAACAACCATTACAGTGCCGGATATCGGCGGCTACGACGGTGTCGACATCATCGAGGTTCTGGTCAAGGAAGGCGACGTTATCGCCGAAGGCGACAGCCTGATCACGCTGGAAACCGACAAGGCCTCGATGGAAGTCCCGGCTACCGTTGGCGGCGTTGTCAAAAAGGTGTTGGTCAGCGAAGGCGGCACCTGCAGTGAAGGCGATGCCATTGTCGAGGTTGAAGCCGAGGGTGGTGTAAGCGAGCCGGTGGCGGAAGAGCCGAAAGCCGAAGCTGCCGCTCCGGCTGCGGCCGAAAGCGCGCCGGCGCCTGCGGCGCCGGCTGCCGGCGGTGCCGTTGAAGCGGTGACCATTCCTGATCTGAGCGGCGCCAGCGACGTCGATGTTATCGAGGTTCTGGTCAAGGAGGGCGACAGCGTCGAAGAGGGCGACAGCCTGATTACGCTGGAAACCGACAAGGCGTCGATGGAAGTGCCGGCGCCGAAGGCCGGCGTTATCAAATCGATGAAAATCAAGGAAGGCGACAAGGTCAACGAAGGTGATCTGCTGCTGGAGCTTGAGGTCAGTGGTGGCGCGGCCGCGGCACCGGCTGAAACCGCTGCGCCGGCGGCAGAGCAGCCGGCGACGCAGGACGCTGCTCCGGCACCTGCCGCTGGCGGTATCGAAGAGGTCCGGATTCCGGATCTGAGCGGTGCCAGCGATGTCGATGTCATCGAAGTCATGGTCAAGGACGGTGATACGATCGCCGAAGGCGACAGCCTGATTACCCTGGAAACCGACAAGGCATCGATGGAAGTGCCGGCACCGAAAGGCGGTGTCGTCAAGTCGATGAAGATCAAGGAAGGCGACAAGGTCAACGAGGGCGACCTGCTGCTCGAGCTTGAAGTGCAGGGTGCCGCAGCGCCGGCGACAGCGCCGAGCAAACCTGCTGCACCGGCTAAGGCTGAGGCGCCGACACCCGTCAAGGCAGCGGCCACAGCTGCGCCTTCTGCGCCGGCGTCAGCAGCAGATCTGAACGCGCTCGAGAAGAAAAATCGCAGTGTGTACGCCGGTCCGGCTGTACGAGCGCTGGCGCGTGAATTCGGTGTTGATCTGACCAAGGTCAGCGGCAGCGGGCGCAAGGGTCGAATCCTCAAAGAGGATGTGCAGGCCTACGTCAAGAGCGCACTGAAGCAGCTTGAGAAAGGTGCTGGTGCAGCGGCGCCGGTAGCTGGTTCGGGTATTCCGCCGATTCCGGAGGTTGATTTCAGCAAGTTTGGTGAAATCGAACTGCACAAGCTGAGCAAGGTCGACAAGATCACGCGCGATAACATGACGCGCTGCTGGCTCAATATCCCGCACGTCACTCAGTTTGATGAGGCGGACATCACCGAGCTGGAGAAATTCCGCAAGGAGATGAAGGACGAGGCTGCGAAGTCCGGTGTGAAGCTGACGCCGCTGCCGTTCCTGATCAAGGCCGCTGCCATCGCGCTGACGCGTCATCAGAAGTTCAATGCATCGCTGCATGCGGATGGTGAACACATCGTCTACAAGAAGTATGTGAACATCGGTATTGCGGTGGATACGCCGAACGGCCTGATGGTTCCGGTCATCAAGGACGCGGACAAGAAGAGTATTTACGAACTCTCCAATGAGGCGATGGAACTGGCCGGCAAGGCCAAGGATCGCAAGCTCAAGCCGAACGAGATGCAGGGTGCCTGCTTCACGATCTCGAGCCTGGGTGGCATTGGCGGCACCGGCTTTACGCCGATCGTGAATGCGCCAGAGGTCGCGATCCTCGGGGTGTCCAAGGCGGATATCAAGCCGCGCTGGAATGGCAAGGAGTTCGAGCCGCGTCAGATGCTGCCGCTGTGTCTGTCGTACGACCATCGTGCGATCAACGGTGGTGACGCAGGTCGCTTCCTCACTGAGCTCAATGGCCTGCTCAGCGACATCCGTCGCCTGCTGCTCTGATGGTGGCACGGTGAAACGAAAAGGCTCCTGCGGGAGCCTTTTCTGTTTCTGTCAGGGGCAAATGGTTGTTTCAGCGCTGTGGGTCTGAACAGGCGTGCTGGGGTTGCGAGGCGGCCTGCTATGGGTATGTGCTATCGCGCGTGTCAGCAGGGGCGTGCCGATGCGGGGCCATTCGTAATGAATGTTTGGGTTTTGTGGCGCGCAACTGTTCCGCTCGGGTAGCGTACGTTTGCAGGCCCAATGGGTTTGGATGATCTCGGCCGAAGTGGCCAGTGAAGAAATGGTCGGGGTGACAGGATTTGAACCTACGACCCCTGCCTCCCGAAGACAGTGCTCTACCAGGCTGAGCTACACCCCGACGTGGTTGTCGATCCGGAACCGGATACGACTCTGGTACTTTCTGGCGTGATCTGCTGTCGCAGCGATTGCTGTCGCAGCGATTGGCTGTCGCAGCGCCTGCTTGATTCGATGTCTGTACAGCTCTGTGGTTACACAGGCCGCTGCGGATCGGGTTGCCCGCGTCGATCAAGTGAGCGCGAATTATAAGGGTTTTTCTTTGGCTGTCAACAACATGCGGAAGATTCTTTGCGCGCGCAGGCGGTTGCGCGGTGTCGGTTGGGCAGGTCGCACGCCGGATACATGAACAGGCATATGAAACGCCTGGAAAACAGGGCTGGTGCTTTGATCAGATGCTTTGATCAGGTAAGGAACAGGTTCTGGTTGACCGGTGAAGAAATGGTCGGGGTGACAGGATTTGAACCTACGACCCCTGCCTCCCGAAGACAGTGCTCTACCAGGCTGAGCTACACCCCGACGCTGTGATGGAAGAGTCGGATCGACGCTTCCGGATCGCCTCGACTTTGGCCTAACAGGCCTGTGCCGAATCGACGGGGCGCATTATAGTGAGGCCGCCGCAGCCTGCCAATAGCCTTTGCAGAAAAATTGCCAGGAAGGCTGTGGCGGTCAGTCGTGAAGGAGAGGGATATGTTGAATGGCGTAGTGGTCTTGTTGGGGTGTCAGCTTGCCGGTGAGTGGGTGGTTGTCGCGTTGGGGCTGCCGGTTCCCGGGCCCGTGATGGGCATGTTGCTGCTTGTCATCGGGCTGCTGGTGATGAAACGCAGGGTGCCGGATGCTCTGCGTCGGGTATCGGATAATCTGCTGAGTCACCTGGCGCTGCTGTTTGTGCCGGCTGGCGTGGGGTTGATGTCGCACTTTGAGCTGCTGGCGCGGGAATGGCTGGTGCTGGTGGTAACGCTGATCGCCAGCACGGCCATTACGATGGCCGTGACCGGCTGGGTGTTATCGCGCCTGGCGCGCAGAATGATCGCGGAGGGCGAGGAGTCATGACCGCCTTCTGGGTCTATTTCGCGGCACGTCCGCTGTTCTGGATTGTGCTGACAATCGTGGTCTTCATGTTCAGTCGTTGGCTCAACCGCAAGCTGGGCGGGCTGTCTCTGTTGCATCCGGTGCTGATTTCGATGGCGATGTTGATCAGCCTGCTGGTGCTGACCGATACCGACTACGACACCTATTTCGACGGCGCCCAGTTTATCCACTT
The DNA here is from genome assembly GCA_030602245.1 of Marinobacterium sp. GTDB lineage: Bacteria > Pseudomonadota > Gammaproteobacteria > Pseudomonadales > Balneatricaceae > Marinobacterium_D. The sequence goes on along the minus strand of JAUWAC010000008.1, from coordinate 45,630 downwards.
CCTGCTCGGGCCGGCGACCGTCGCGTTGGGGGTGCCCCTGTATGATTATTTCGACCGCATTCGGCGGATGTGGCTGCCGATACTGGTCGCAACGCTTTCCGGTGCAACGGTTGCGGTCGTCAGCGCAGCGGGCATTGCGTGGCTGCTCGGCGGCGAAACGCGCACCATTCTGACGCTGGCGCCGAAATCGGTGACGTCGCCGATCGCGATCGGCATCGTCGAGAAAATTGGCGGCTATCCGTCGATGGCAGCAGGGCTGGTCCTGATGACCGGTATGCTGGGCTGTGTCATGGCGCCCTGGATCTTCCGGTTGTTGCGGATCGATAACGATATTGCGCGTGGTTTTACGCTGGGGCTGTCGGCGCACGGGATTGGCACGGCGTATGCCCTTGGACTGAGCAGTATGGCCGGCGCGTTTGCGGGTCTGGCGATGGCGGTGACCGGTCTGGTGACGGCGTTTCTGGTGCCGCTGCTGGTATCGCTGGTGGGTGTTTAAAACGCCGACCGGCGGGCTGCCATTTGATTAAAATGCTGCGCAGCAGTAAAGTTCGCTGCTTTTGATACTGGTCAATTTTGCAGCGCTTTCGGCGCGCTCTGGTGCGTGCTGTGAACGAAGGGGCTGTGGTACGAGGAATCGAGTCAGATGACACCGCTGGAGCGTTACAAGCAGGATCTGAAACGGGATGACTTTTCCTATGACCCGACTCAGGAGATGGCCGTCGGTCACCTCCAGCGACTCTATGACGAGCTGGTCGCAGCCGAGCAGGCGCCGCGTCCCGGGCTGATGCAGCGGCTTACCGGCAAGCTGCGCGGTACCAAACAGGAGCCGATCAAGGGCTTGTACTTCTGGGGCGGGGTCGGTCGTGGCAAAACCTATCTGATGGATACCTTCTACGACAGTCTGCCGTTCGAGCGCAAAATGCGCACTCACTTCCACCGTTTCATGCAGCGCGTGCATCATGAACTGCGTCTGCTCGATGGTACCAAAAACCCGCTGGTCGAGATCGGTCGTAAATACGCGGCCGAAGCGCGCATTATCTGTTTTGACGAATTCTTTGTTTCCGATATCACCGATGCGATGATTCTTGGCGGGCTGATGGAGCAGCTGTTCAACAATGGTGTGTCGCTGGTGGCGACCTCCAATATCGTGCCCGACGGCCTTTATAAGGATGGCTTGCAGCGTGCGCGCTTCCTGCCGGCGATCGATCTGATCAAACGTTATACGGAGGTCGTCAATGTCGATGGTGGCATCGACTATCGTCTGCGTACGTTGGAGCAGGCCGAGCTCTATCACTGTCCGCTCGACAGCAGCGCAGATGAAAGTCTGAATCGCAGCTTCGAAGCGTTGGCGCCGGATCTCGAGGAGGTCGAGGAAGGTGTGCGTATCGAAGTGAACGGTCGCGAAATCGAGTGTCGTCGCGTCTGTGAAGATGTGGTCTGGTTCGATTTTGATGCGCTGTGCAACGGTCCGCGCTCGCAGAACGACTATATCGAGCTGGCGAAGATTTTCCACGCGGTTATCGTCAGCAATGTGCCTCAGCTGGGACGGTCGAATGACGATGCGGCACGCCGCTTTATCAATATGGTGGACGAGTTTTACGACAGTGGCGTCAAGCTGATTCTGTCGGCGGCGGTGCCGATTCCGGAGATTTACAGCGAAGGGCGGCTGGAATTCGAGATTCAGCGGACCCAGAGTCGCCTGCTCGAAATGCAGTCACATGAGTACCTGAAAAAGGCCCATCGCGCCGGTTGATGCTGTTGAACGCGAGGGGGCATTCTGGAGCGTTCAGGCACTGGATTTCACCGGTGCGCTTGTCTATAATTCGCGCTCCTCTGCAAGGGGCAGGGGATAGTGTACGTTGTTGCAGGCTTTCGGGTCGGTGGCAACCAATAACTATAAGGTAAGTCGGAAATCGGGCTGTGCCCGGATTCGAGACTTAAAGTTCAAGGTATAGATACAATGAGCACAACTGTTAGCGCTAAGCCAGCCGAAGTAAAACGCGACTGGTATGTTGTTGACGCCGAGGGTAAAACTCTGGGTCGTCTGGCGACTGAAATCGCACGTCGTCTGCGTGGCAAGCACAAGCCGGAATACACTCCGCACGTTGATACCGGCGACTACATCGTTGTTATCAACGCTGAGAAGGTCAATGTGACCGGCAACAAGCGTAACGACAAGATGTACTACCGTCACTCCGGGTTCCCGGGTGGCCTGAAGGAAGCCAACTTCAACAAGATGGTACAGACCTTCCCTGAGCGTACTATCGAGCTTGCCGTTAAGGGCATGCTGCCGAAAGGCCCGCTCGGTCGTGCTATGTACACCAAGCTGAAAGTGTACGCCGGTGCTGAACACCCGCACCAGGCACAGCAGCCTAAAGAACTGAATATCTAAGGGGAAGGCGAATAATGGCTACTACTCAGTATTACGGCACTGGCCGTCGTAAAACGTCTACCGCGCGCGTCTTCCTGCGCCCGGGTACTGGCAAAATCACCATCAACCAGCGCACCTTGGAAGATTACTTTGGTCGTGAAACTGCGCGCATGATCGTCATGCAGCCGCTGGAACTCACCGAGACCAAGGAAAAGTTTGACGTATACGTTACTGTCGCCGGTGGTGGCGGTTTCGGTCAGGCCGGTGCGATCCGTCACGGCATCACCCGTGCACTGATGGAGTACGACGAGACTTTGCGTCCGACGCTGCGTCAGGCTGGCTACGTCACTCGTGACGCCCGTGCTGTTGAGCGTAAGAAGGTCGGTCTGCGCAAAGCGCGCAAGCGTCCGCAGTTCTCCAAGCGTTAATCAGCGTTGCGGTCCTGGGCCGCAAACGGCTGTACGAAAAAAACCCGTGGCCTTATGGTTGCGGGTTTTTTTTGTCCGAAAATCCGAATTTTACAGGGTCGTTAATTGGTCGAAGCGGACCATTTTACCTTGTATCCATAGGGTAATTTCTTTAAGATTTCCGCCATTTGAAAAATCCGGTTTTCGTGGTTTTCATGACTGAAAAGGCGGCCTGTCTTTTGTGTGTGTGCGAAAGCGGCTCGTCGATTGAGGGGAGATGAAGTTAATGAGCAATGACGGCGTGAACAAGGGTCGGCGCCGGCTTCTGATCGGTGCCACCTCTGCCGTAGGTGCAGTGGGTGCCGTGGGAGCTGCTGTCCCGTTCGTGGCTTCCTGGAATCCGAGTGCCAAGGCGAAAGCCGCTGGCGCGCCCGCAACGGCGGATATCAGCAAGCTTGAAGTTGGCCAGCAGATGATCGTTGAGTGGCGCGGCAAGCCGGTCTGGATTGTGCGTCGCAGCGAAGAGGCGCTGGAAAATCTGGAGAAGCTGAACGATCGCCTGGCGGACCCGCTCTCGGAAAAACCGCAGCAGCCGGATTACGTGCCGAATACACCGGTTCGTGCGCTGCGCCCGGAAATCATGGTGATGGTTGGTATCTGTACCCACCTGGGCTGCTCACCGACCTACCGGCCGGAAGTGGCGCCGGAAGACCTGGGTCCGGATTGGCTGGGTGGCTTCTTCTGTCCCTGTCACGGCTCCAAGTTCGATCTCTCCGGTCGTGTATACAAGGGCGTACCGGCACCGACCAACCTGGTGATCCCGCCGCACTCATACGAAGACGATAACACGCTGGTTATCGGTGTCGATCAGGAGGCAGTGTAATGGCTGGCAACCGCAATAAAGGAAATCCGGGCCTGATGGGCTGGATCGACGACCGCTTCCCCGCCACGGCGATGTGGGAAGATCATCTCTCCAAGTATTACGCTCCGAAGAACTTCAACTTCTGGTATTTCTTCGGCTCTCTGGCACTGCTGGTGCTGGTTAACCAGATCCTGACCGGTATCTGGCTGACCATGAGCTATACGCCGACCGCTGAAGGCGCTTTCGCTTCCGTCGAGTACATCATGCGTGATGTCGAGTACGGCTGGATTCTGCGCTATCTGCACTCTACCGGTGCCTCCGCGTTCTTCGTTGTTGTCTATCTGCACATGTTCCGCGGCATGATGTACGGTTCTTACCGTAACCCGCGCGAGCTGGTGTGGATCTTCGGTATGACCATCTACCTGGCGCTGATGGCGGAAGCCTTCATGGGCTACCTGCTGCCGTGGGGTCAGATGTCATACTGGGGCGCTCAGGTTATCGTTTCCCTGTTCGGTGCGATCCCGGTTATCGGTCCGGACCTGCAGCAGTGGATTCGTGGTGACTACCTGATCTCCGGCATTACGCTGAACCGCTTCTTCGCGCTGCATGTTATCGCGCTGCCGATCGTGCTGCTGGCGCTGGTTGTGCTGCACATCATCGCGCTGCACGAAGTGGGCTCCAACAACCCGGACGGTATCGAGATCAAGAAGAACAAGGACGAAAACGGCGTGCCGCTGGACGGTATTCCGTTCCACCCGTACTACACCGTGAAAGATATCGTCGGTGTCGTCGTGTTCCTGTTCGTATTCTGTATCGTCGTCTTCTGGTTCCCGGAAGGGGGTGGCTACTTCATCGAGAAGCCCAACTTCGAACCGGCTAACCCGCTGAAGACGCCTGCATACATCGCTCCGGTCTGGTACTTCACACCGTTCTACGCGATGCTGCGTGCCGTAACCTTCCCGCTGTTCGGCCTTGACGCCAAGTTCTGGGGCGTCGTGGTGATGGGTGCGGCGATTGCGATTCTGTTCGTGCTGCCCTGGCTCGACCGTAGCCCGGTCAAGTCGATCCGCTACAAGGGTTGGCTGAGCAAGCTGTGGCTGCTGATCTTCGCCGTAAGCTTCGTGATTCTGGGTGTACTGGGCGCGCTGCCCTCAACTCCGGGTCGTACCATCGTGGCTCAGATCTGTACGGTGCTGTATTTCGCCTACTTCATTCTGATGCCCTTCTACACCAGGATGGAAAGCACTAAACCGGTTCCGGAGAGGGTTACAGGATAATGAAAAAGTATCTGATTGCTCTGATGATGGTGCTGGCGCCCATGACCGCCAGCGCTGCCGGCGGCGCCGCTGTGCCGCTGGATTCGATCGACATCGATCTGACCGACAAGGCGTCTCTGCAGCGTGGTATGGCGGCTTTCGTCAACCGCTGCATGGGCTGTCACTCTGCTCAGTTCCAGCGCTTTGAGCGCGCCGCGACCGATCTGGAAATCCCGGCTGATCTGGTCGAGGAGTATCTGATCTTCGATAACGACAAGAAGATCGGTGAGCAGATGACCATCGCCATGGCGAAGGAAGATGCCACTAACTGGTTCGGTAACCCGCCGCCGGATCTGACGCTGGAATCCCGTCTGCGTGGTCCGGACTGGGTCTACACCTACCTGCGCAGCTTCTACAAGGACGAAGCGCGTCCGTGGGGCGTCAACAACGTGGTATTCCCGGATGTCGGCATGCCGAACGTGCTGGAAGATCTGCAGGGTACCGTGATCAACCACTGTACGCCGGAAGAGCTGCACGCCGGTCATGAAACCAAGGTTGATCCGCTGACCGGTGAGCGCATCGGCGGCTGCTTCAGCGTTGAGCCGGAAACCGGCAGCATGACTGAAGAAGAGTTCGACCAGTACGTCTACGATCTGGTCAACTTCATGGCTTACATGGGTGAGCCGTCAGCGATGGTCTCTGGTAAGATCGGCACCTATGTACTGATCTTCCTGGCGATCCTGTTCGTATTCGCATACGCGCTGAAGAAAGAGTACTGGAAAGACGTTCACTGAGTGCGCAGGCGTTCGTGAACCACAAAACTACGCGGTCCCCGGGGCCGCGTAGATTTTTTGTTTCAGCATTCCGTTAAATTGATGGGGACTATTAGATGGGCGTAGTGGCCAAGCGTTCTTCCATGACCTTCTACTCGAGTGGTGACGATCATTACAGCCATCGAGTGCGCATCGTTCTGGCCGAGAAGGGTGTGGCGGTTGACATCGTCGACTGCAAGGAAGGCGAGCTGCCAGAAGATGTAGCGGCGCTGAATCCATATAACAGCCTGCCGACCCTGCTGGATCGGGAGCTGGTGCTGTATGAACCCAACGTGATGATGGAGTATCTGGACGAGCGTTTCCCGCACCCACCGCTGCTGCCGGTATACCCGGTTGCGCGTGCCGAAAGTCGTCTGTTCATCCATCGTATTGAGCGTGACTGGTGTCGCCTTGCCGATCTGATTCTGGCTGGTCAGGCAAAACCGGCCGAAATCGAGCAGGCGCGCAAAGAGCTGCGTGACGGCCTGATTGCCGTATCGCCGATCTTCGCGGAGAAGCCGTTTTTCATGAGCGAGGAGTTCAGCCTCGTCGATTGCTGCATCGCGCCGCTGCTGTGGCGTCTGCCGGTGATGGGGATCGAACTGCCGGAGGCGCAGTGCAAGCCGCTGATCCGCTACATGAAGCGTCTGTTCGAGCGTGAATCGTTCCAGGCCAGCCTGTCCGATGCCGAGCGTGAAATGCGCGACTGAGGTCGCCATCGCCGCAACGCATTGACGTTGGCGTCATAACAGAAAAGAGGGATGGAGTACTGCTTCATCCCTTTTTTACATTCGTTACCCCACGACCGTCGGTTCGGCGTGTGATGCAGAACGGCTCGAGCCGGGGCGCGCGCGTCGGGTGCCCTGTGGGTAAAATGTGAAAGCGGACGTGTTGGAGTGCAGCGCTGTCAGCGTCTCCTGCGGGTAAGGGGGGCGAGTGCTGCACGTCAGCAACAGCTGGAAAAATCAGGAGACGAAGATGTCTGTGACACCGAGTCGGCCCTACCTGTTGCGAGGGCTGTACGAGTGGTTGAACGATAATGGTCTGACGGCGCATCTGGTGGTGGATGCTACCGTCAGCGGCGTGGATGTGCCGCCGCAGTACGTCCAGGACGGTCAGATCACCCTGAATATCGCACCCGGTGCGGTGCAGGGGTTGTTGATGGATGACAGGGGCGTCAGTTTCAATGCCCGTTTTGGCGGCGTGCCGATGAATGTCTACGTACCCATGGCGGCGGTACTCGCGATCTATGCGCGGGAAAATGGTATGGGTATGGGGTTCGGCATGGAGCCGGGGGCGGAGCTGTTGGAGAGCACCGCAGCGCCCGACCCGGAGCCGCAGCCGCCGGAGCCGAGCCCCGGCGGGCGTCGACCGTCACTGAAGGTCGTGAAGTAACGGCCGATCAGTCGATATACTCGAACACTTTCACGATCTTGCGCACGCCGGGAACGCTGCGCACGATCGTGACCGCGGTTTCCGCCTCGCTGCGTGAGATCAGTCCCATCAGATAGACCACGCCATTTTCCGTCACCACCTTGATACGACTGCCTGCGACGCTTTTATCGGCGAGCAGTTGCAGTTTGACGCGACTGGTCAGGTATACATCGTTGGTGCGGACGATGGTCGACGTCGGACCGGCAATTTCCAGCTCATTGTGTATTTTGCGGACTTCCCGCGTCGCCGCGGTAATCTGCTGGGCCTCGTTTTTGACGGCTTCATTGGGGACCTGGCCGGTCAGCAGCACCTGACCGTTAAAGCTGGTGACACCGATATGGGATTCGGCCAGCGGAGTTGAGCCCTTGCTGAGGTTGACCAGGACTTTGGTCTCGATCATCTCGTCTTCGACGTAGTTGCCCAGCGTACGCTGTCCGTGGTTTTCGCGGATCGGTTCTTCGCGCACGGTGCTGATCACGGTGGAACAGCCGCTGACCAGGGTGATGCCCAGTGTAAGCAGAAGGGGAAGCGATGCTTTTTTCACGTTCAGGCTCCAAACAGTTGGTAATCGATCAGGTCGCACAGGCAGTGCAGAACCAGTAGCTGCGCATCATATACCAGCGCTTCATCGTCGCTGGGAACGCAGATTTCGATCTCATCGCGCTCGAGCAGGGCGGTCATGTTGCCGCCGTCGCCGCCGGTCAGTGCGATGACCTGCATTTCGCGATCATGTGCCGCCTGAATCGCCTGCACCATGCTGGCGCCGCGTCCGTCCGGTGAGATCGCCAGCAGAACGTCGCCCGGCTGCCCCAGGGCGCGGATCTGTTTGGCGTACACTTCGGCGAAGCTGCTGTCCTCGCTGATCGCGCTCATCGCCGCGCTGTCCGCGTTCAGCGCCAGCGCCGGAAGGCCGGGACGCTCGTGGCGGAAGCGGCTCAACAACAGGGCCGCGAAATGCTGGCTCAGGGCACCGGCACCGCCGTTGCCCACGCAGAGAATCTTGCTTTCGTTGACCAGACAGTGCAGCAGGAGTTCACCCGCCTCGGCGATCAGGGGGGTGTAGTGCTCGATGGTCTGCGCATTGATCTCCATCGAGTTGTGAAACTGGCTGACGATGCGGTCTTCGAGTTCCATTAAGGGTCTATCCAGCGTTCAGAAGCGAAAGTTCAGAGACGAAAGGCGTCTTTATACCATAACGGGGCTTGCGGGGCCGAGTCCGCTTCAAAGGCGATCACGTCGAACCGGCAGGGCCACGTGCTCCAGTGTGGATAACGGGCCAGCAGGTAGCGGGCGGCCTGAATCAGCTTGCGCTGCTTATGGTAATCCACGGACTCGGCGGCACCGCCATAGCGCCTGTGGCGGCGCTGTCGTACCTCGACGAAGACCAGTGTGTCCCGATCCTGCATGACCAGGTCGATCTCTCCGAGGCGGCAGTGCGCGTTGCGCAACAGTGTGCGCAGGCCGTGGCGGTTAAGAAACTGCTCGGCGTGTTGTTCGGCGTCCCTGCCGATCTGTTTGCGATCCATCGCATCTCTCCATCTTCAGTTGGCGCCCACCTCCTGTGGGCCGATGTGGTTGACCTCCAGCGTCACCGGAACGCCGTTTTCAAAACGGGCCCATGGCAGTTCGCGCACGATGCGTCCCTGCGGGTTCAACATCAGGGTGCCGGTTTCGCCTTCGATAAAGGCGCCGGGCGTCGCCGCCAGCTGGCTCAGGTAGGGGTAGAGGCTGTACGCATCGATCCCCAGTGCGTACAGGCGGCCAAAACGGCTGTTCACGTCGCCGCGGGTTGTCGCCAGTGCCTGGTGGGTCGCGCTGGCGGGCTTGAGTACCCAGGGCAGGTCGAGGAAGCGGATGCCGTTGAGGTCGACGTCGCGCACAGGATCGGGGGTGCCCTCGTACAGGTGTGAGGTGGCGTAGACCGGCAGATCACCGGCAAAGTGGAACGCCAGCATCGGTTTGATCTGGCGCGCGTCCTGCGGCAATGCCGTCATCAGAATGGCGTCGATATCGTCGCGCGGACGCTCTTCATACTCGACGCTCTGGCCGATGATGCGGCGAACCTCGCGGGCACGGGCCTGGCTCTGATCGGTGAGCAGAAGGCCGGCGATCTGGCCGGACAGGTCCTCATCCATTCGATACGCCAGATGGGTCACGACCTCACCGCCCTGCGCCATGAAATACTGACCGAACAGCTCTGCCAGCCGCTGGCCCCATTCGGCGTCGGGTGTGATCAGGGCAACCCGGCGATGGCCGTCGGCCCAGGCGCGCTGAGCGACCAGCGCCGCTTCCTGTTCTGATGCCAGGTCGAGCTGATACAGGCTGGGGTTGTCGATCGCTGCCTGGTTCAGGGCCAGTACCGGCAGCGGCGGATTGGCAATCCGGCTCAGGCGCTCGACGTAATCCCGTGACAGCGGGCCGACGATCAGGTCCAGCTGTTGCTGCGTGGCGAGGCTGAACAGTTGGTCCGGGGTGTTGATCGACTGGCTGTCGATACTGATGACTTCCGGTTGCTGGGTGTGACCGATGCCGCTGTAGAGGGCCGCATAAAAGCCTTCGCTGATCGCGCGGGCGGGCTCGGCCAACGGCCCGCTCAACGGCAGCAGCAGGCCGATGCGGCGGGCGGTAAGCGTTTCACCCCGGTCCGGTGCTGCGAGCTGGGACGGCGGTTGGGTGTAGGCCGGGTGGTTGCCCCAGAGTGTGCGCCATTCGGTCAGGTCGCCGCCGGCGGCCAGCAGGTTGGTCGGTGCCCGGACGGCCTGTGCCAGTTCAAACCAGCCCTGTTCGTAATAGCTGTTGTTGGCGCTCAGCGCCTGGGTCAGCTGCTCATCAGTTACGGTGGTGAGTGTGGCCCAGATCTGATCGTGCAGCTGCTGGCGCTCCTGACCCTCCGTCAGCAGCGTAGTGCTGGCGATCAGTTCACGTGCCGCCGCAATCGGCTGAGACTGTTCGTTGTAGGCCTGCGCCCGCAGTTCGTTCAATTGCGCCTGTTGTGTCGGTGGCAGCATCGCCGGCAGCTGCGCGCGGTCGAGATAGCGCAGCGCGCGATCGCTGTCGCTGCGCTCCAGTGCGCGGGAGGCGCGCAGGCGGGCGATATCGAACGCCAGCGCCGGTGGCAGCAGTCGGGTGTCGATGGCGTCCAGAATCGCATTGGCTTCATCGCTGCGGCCTTCGGTCTGCAGCAGCTCGGCGGCCCTCAGGCGCAGGCGCGCCGCTTCGATCGGCGGCTTGTTGGCGGCTTCTTGCAGCAGGCGCTCTGCGCCGGGGCGGGTGTCGGTTGCGGTGGGCGTGGCTGGCGGCATCGCACAGGCGGTGAGTAGCGTGGCCAGCAGGATACACAGAGGCAGTCTGGTTCTATTCATCATATACTCGGACACCCGGATGTATGGATGGATAAAGATGTCGGAAGCCGTTCTTTATATAGTCGCGACACCTATAGGCAACCTGAGTGACCTGTCACCTCGGGCTCTGGAAGTGCTGGGCAGCGTCGATCGCGTTGCTGCCGAGGATACCCGCCACAGTGGTCGCCTGCTGGCGCACTTTAACATTAAAGCCCCGATGATTTCAGTGCATGATCACAATGAGCGGCAGCGCGCGGAGCTGATCATTGAGCACCTGCGTAATGGCGAGTCAGTGGCGCTGGTCTCCGATGCCGGTACGCCGCTGATCTCCGACCCGGGATTTGTGCTGGTAAGGGCCGTGCGCGAGGCCGGTTTCAGAGTATCGCCGGTGCCCGGTTGTTGCGCCTTCATCGCGGCGCTCTGTGCATCGGGATTGCCATCGGATCGCTTCCTGTTCGAGGGCTTTTTGCCGGCCAAAAGCGGTGCCCGTCTGCAGCGCCTCAAGGCGCTGGCCAGTGAGTCACCCACGCTGGTGTTCTATGAATCGACGCACCGGATCCTGGCCAGTCTTGCCGATATGGCCGAGGCGTTCGGCGGTGAGCGCTATGCGGTGGTCGCGCGCGAGCTGACCAAGACGTTCGAGACCATTCAGGGCGGCACATTGACCGAGCTGCTGGCGTGGATCGAGCAGGATCCGATGCAGCAGAAGGGCGAGTTTGTCGTGTTGGTGCAGGGGGCGCCGCAATCGGTTGCGGACAATATTGACGGCGAGGCGCTGCGGATACTGCATCTGCTGGCCGAGGAGCTGCCGCCGAAAAAGGCCGCCGGGCTGGCAGCGAGCATCACGGGGCTGAAAAAGAATCAGCTCTATCAGGCGCTGATCGGCAGAAGCGAGTAGGCCGGCGCTTGCGCTCGATGGCCCAACCGTTATACTGCGCGCCGGGAGTCTGCCAGACAATCGCTGCTGCGCGTGCGCAGGGGAGGAAAGTCCGGGCTCTGCAGGGCAGGGTGCCAGATAACGTCTGGGCGGCGCGAGCCGACGGAAAGTGCAACAGAAAGTATACCGCCTAAGCATCCTCGGATGCCGGTAAGGTTGAAATGGTGCGGTAAGAGCGCACCGCGTGGGTGGCAACACTCCACGGCGATGGTAAACCCCACCCGGAGCAAGACCAAATAGGGACCCTTTAAGGCGTGGCCCGCGCCGGGTCCGGGTAGGTCGCTTGAGGCCGGCGGTGACGCCGGTCCTAGATGAATGATTGTCCACGACAAAACCCGGCTTATCGGCAGACTCCCATTTCCTGCTGTTAAACTGTCACTTGCTGGCGACGAAAGCGAGTATTTTTTGCTCAGTTGTCGCCAATCCTCTTTTTCGCCTGTTCTGCTTTGCTAGACTCGCCTTCAGCTGTTGTTTCGGAGGTGTCTCATGTCTGTACGTAATTTTGCGTTCTCCTGTTTCGTCGCGGCAGGTCTGGTTGCTGCGCCCCTCGTCGTTGATCAGCTGCCGGGCGTCAATGCCGGTGGTATCGCCTTCGCCAAGGGCGGTAATGGCGGTGGCAATGGTGGCGGTAATGGCGGTGGCAATGGCGGCGGCGGTAACGGCGGCGGCAACGGCGGTGGTAATGGCAACGGCGGCGGTCAGGGTGTCGGTGCGTCAGCCGCCGGTGGTCCGGGTAACGGCAACGCCTTCGGTCGCAGCGGCAGTGGTCCTGCGGCTAATGGCCACGGGCTGGGTAACAGCCGGGGGGCGATCGCAAGCTCGCTTGGGGCGCTGAATGCGGCCCATGCATCGCCAACGGCGCGTGCACATGCTGCTCCGAATTCCCGTGTTGGGTTGATTGCGGCCTACGAGAGTGTTGTCAATGAGGGGGTGGCGCTGGCAGCGGAAATTGATGCTCTGGCGGCCAGTGTGGATGAGCTGAATGCGGAGTTGTCGGCACTGGAAAGCGATCAGGCGTCGATCAGCGCGCAGCTGGCGACAGCGCAGGATGAGCTTGCCGCCGCTCAGCAGGCGGCTGCGGAAGAGCCGGAAAACACTGAGCTGGCGGCGACGGTCGAGTCGCTCGAGGCGCAGGTTGCATCGCTGTCGTCACAGCTGAGCGCGGTGGAGGCCGAAGTGGAAGCGACAGCAAATGAGCTTGCCGGTGCTGAAGCTGATCTTGCGGCAACGGAGACGTCGCTGGACTCTCAGGCTCAGCAGGAGGTTGAAGCGTTGGCAGAAGCGGCTAACAAGTCCCTGTCGCCGCAGGTCGTGGCGGCCGTCAATGACCTGTTGGGCATCAATTCTGCGGTTGCCGACGAGGTCGATGCTCAGCTCTCTGCCGCGGAGTGATCGGCGGCGCGTAACGCCCGGATGATCGCGTCGGCATCATCCTGATCGATATCAAGGCGCTCATCGCGCAAAAAGCGCGTGAGCGCCTTGTTTGTTTGTGCGCCACGCACGCCGTCCACGGGTCCGGGGCGATAGCCGAGCTCCGTCAGGCGTTGCTGGATGAAACGGGTGGTGTGTCGCGCTGTCAGGGTCGCGTTGCTGGCCGTGCTCGGTGCAACCGTCGCGCCGGATGGCGATACGCCGAGCCTGTTCAGCAGTTCGCCAGCGGCAGCGTTGCCGTTAGCGGCGGCGGTGCGCAGCCAGCGGACGCCCTGGGGCTGGCTTTTCGGGCTGCCGATGCCGGTCAGGAAGCTTATGCCCAGCAGATGCTGTGCTTGTGGCAATCCGCGCTCCGCTGCCTGACCGATCCAGCGGATGCCCCAGGCGGGTTCTTCCTTGCCGGCATGACCGTTGAAGTAGATGTCGCCCAGATAATGCATCGCCTCGACATGACCCGCCCGCGCCGCCGGTTCCAGCCACTGCTGTGCCTGAGCGTAGTCGATGGCGGCTCCGCGGCCGGTGTAGTAACCCATTCCCAGCATGTATTGCGCCTGCGTATGCCCCTGGCGGGCAGCCTGGCGGAAGTGTTGCAGGCCCAGTGCGTAGCTCTGGGGCGAGTCGGCACCGGCGGTAAAGCGCAGCCCCAGCTGATACTGGGCCTCGGCGTCACCCGTGGCGGCCTGCTCGGCGAGGCTGCGTGTCTGCTCGCTGGATCTCATCAGGCTGATCTGGGTGCAGCCGGTGGCAAGGGCGATGCTGAGGCTCAGCATGCAGGCCGTTAATTTCGACATCGTATTCTCCCCTGTTCAGTGCCGGCACACGTCGATCCGACGTGAGCGCGTGACTGTTTCTGCATGAATTCTGTACAGCTTGGGCGCTGACCGGCCTCGGGTCCAGTTTCCAGTTTTTGAAATAACCACTTTTAACTCAAGGATTTCCGTCAGCTGCGTGGGCAGGGCTCAGATGCCGGCGCGATGGTTACCTGAATGATACAGATCATGCGCCTTTCAGGCCGGTGACGACCTTGATTTGACTACCCCTCCCACCTATAGTGTCGCATAGTGGTTAATAGTGGGTAAAAGTGGGTAATTTTGGAGAGCCCGGTGGGGATCATGTTTCGCGGAGTCAATCCGATCAACCTCGATGGCAAGGGACGCCTCGCGATCCCGGCCCGCTATCGTGAGTCGATCAACGACCACTGCGACGGTAAAATGGTTGCCACCATCGATACCGAATCCAAGTGCCTTCTGCTCTATCCCCAGCCCGAATGGGACGTTATCCAGGCCAAACTGGATGCCCTGCCGAGTTTCAACAAGGCGGCCCGGCGCATTCAGCGCCTCCTCGTTGGTCACGCCACTGATCTGGACATGGATGCCGCCGGCCGGGTGCTGGTGCCGGCGCCTTTGCGCGAGTACGCGCTGCTTGAGAAGCGGATCGTACTGCTTGGGCAGGGCAACAAGTTCGAGATCTGGAGTGAAGAACTCTGGAACGAAACCCGGGACGAGTACCTGCTGGATGTCGACTCCGGCGCGGCGCTGCCCGACGAAATGCAAACACTGTCACTGTAAACGAAGGGGCCTTGCGCCATGCCACAAGCTTTCAGCCATACCACGGTGCTGCTGGAGGAGGCGGTTACGTCTCTGGTTGCGGACCCGGATGGGTTCTACGTGGATGGAACCTTCGGTCGTGGCGGCCATTCAACGCGTATTCTTGAGCAGCTCAGCGACCGCGGTCGACTGATGGCGATCGACAAGGATCCGACGGCGATTGCGTACGCCAATGAACAGTTTGCCAACGAGCCCCGGTTCGAGATCCGTCACGGTTCGTTCGCGCAGCTGGAGCAGTTCGTCGACGACGTGGGCATGCGCGGCAAAGTATCCGGCATCCTGCTCGATCTCGGCGTCAGCTCGCCGCAGCTCGATGACCCGACGCGCGGTTTCAGCTTTCTCAATGAAGGTCCGCTGGATATGCGGATGGATACCAGCAGTGGCGAGAGCGCTGCGCAGTGGATCAACCGGGCCAGTGAAACCGAAATAGCCGACGTGCTGTTCAACTATGGCGAGGAGCGCTTTTCCCGTCGCATGGCGCGCGCCATTGTGCAGGCGCGCGAAGAGGAAGCGATCACGACCACGGCGCGGCTGGCCAGCATTGTCGCCGAGGCGAATCCGCGCTGGGAGAAGGGCAAACATCCGGCGACGCGCGCGTTTCAGGGTATCCGCATCCACATCAACCGCGAACTGGACGATATCGAACAGGTGCTTGAACAAGCGTTGGATGTGTTGGCCATCGGCGGACGGCTGGTGGTGATCAGTTTCCACTCGCTGGAAGACCGGTTGGTGAAGCGCTTTATCCGCAAGCACGTAAAGGGTGATGAGCATCTGCCGCCGGGGATTCCCGTCACCGATGAGATGCTGAAGCAGCGTCTGAGCAGCCTCGGCAAGGCGGTCAAGGCGTCGGCAGCCGAGGTAAAAGCGAACCCGCGTGCGCGCAGCGCCGTGATGCGAGTGGCGGTTAAAAAGGCATGACGGCATGGCGCCAGTGGCTGGAGCGTCTGCAGGGCGCCTGGCGCGACAAGCCGGCGGTCGGGCCGCGCGAGTCGAAGGGGGATGTGTCCGGCGCCGGTCAGTCCCTGCTGACCCTGTCGGAGCTGGCGCGACCGGCGGGTACGCTGGCCTTGCTGGTGCTGCTGGTGCTGGCCTCGGCGCTGATGGTGATCTACTCGGCCTACGAGTACCGCCGGCTGTTCAACCAGCATCAGATACTGAGCTCGCAGGGCGATGACCTGCAGGTGGAGTGGGGGCAGCTGCTGCTCGAAGAGAGTGCCTGGAGCGCCAATAACCGCGTGGAGCGGCTGGCCGACAAAAAACTCAACATGAAAGTCCCGGAACCTGAAGGGATCGAGATCGTACGTCATGAGCCGCGATAAGCGCACAACCGACACCGCCACTGGCGCACATGCGCCGGCTCTGGCTGCCCGTGGCTGGCGGCTGTGGCTGGTGTTCGCCCTGTTGGTGCTGATCGCGGCGCTGATTCTGGCCAAGATGCTGTCGCTGTCGACCGAGGATCAGGCGTTCCTGCAGAGTCAGGGCGATGCCCGCACCCTGCGTACCATGCTGCTGCCCGCCCATCGGGGACTGATTACCGACCGCAACGGCGAGCCGCTGGCGGTCAGTGCGCCGGTGGCGACGATCTGGGCCGACCCGAAAATGACCGACCTGCACAGTCCGCGCCTGCGCCAGCTTGCCCAGCTGCTGGACATGTCGCGAGAGGCGCTGCTGCGCGAACTCAATGCTGATCCGGAACGTCGCTTTCTCTACCTCAAGCGTCAGGTGACACCGGAACTGGCGGAGAGCGTGTCGGCGTTGAATATCGCCGGCATTCACGTGGATCAGGAATACAAGCGTTATTACCCGGCAGCCGAGGTGGCGACGCATCTGGTCGGCTTCACCAGTGTCGACGGTGAAGGGCAGGAAGGACTGGAGCTGGCGTTCAACGACTGGCTGCGGGGCGAGCCGGGTCGCAAGCTGGTGATGAAGGATCGTACCGGGCGCACCATCAAGCATATCCGTTCGCTGGCGCCGGCACAGCCGGGCAAGGATCTGGCGCTCAGCATCGATCTGCGCCTGCAGTACATGGCCTACCGAGAGCTGAAGGACGCTGTGAACACCCATCAGGCGGACTCCGGTTCAGTGGTGGTGATTGATGTGCGCACCGGTGAGGTGCTGGCGATGGTCAATCAGCCGTCCTACAACCCGAACGACCGGGCCAACCTGCGGACCGATGCGCTGCGTAACCGGGCGATGACCGATCTGTTCGAGCCCGGCTCGACCATGAAGCCGCTGACGGTCGCCACCGCATTGATGAGCGGGCGCTACAGCGCGGATACCGTGATCGATACCTCGCCCGGCTATATCCGCGTGCGCAATGCGACGATTCGCGACCATCGCAACTACGGCGAGCTGGATCTGACCGGCATCATCACCAAGTCGAGCAACGTCGGTGTGACCCGACTGACGCTGGACATGGAGCCCAACGCCGTGCGTAACCTGATGCATAACCTCGGGCTGGGGCAGGTCAGCGGCACCGGCTTCCCGGGCGAGCGCAGCGGGGTGCTGCCGTATCTGAGCGAACGCCAGACCGTCGAGCGTGCGACCCTGTCGTACGGCTACGGTCTGTCGGTGACGCCGCTGCAGCTGGCCCATGCCTATGTACCGCTGGCGGCCGGCGGCGTTCAGAAACCGGTATCCCTGCTGCGACTGGCACCTGACGAAGTGCCGCGTGGCGAGCGGGTGATGCCGGAGCAGGTCGCCGACCAGGTGTTGGCGATGATGGAAACCGTGATCACCCCGCAAGGCACCGGGCGGCGCGCGGCGGTGACCGGTTACCGGGTCGCAGGTAAAACCGGCACCGCGCACAAGGCCAGCGGCGGTGGCTATGCACAGGACCGCTACATTTCGGTATTTGCCGGCATCGCTCCCGCTTCCAAACCGCGCATTGCGATGGCCGTCATGATCGATAACCCCAAGGGCCAGGAATATTACGGTGGCGAAGTGGCCGCGCCGGTGTTTTCACGGGTCGCGGCCGGCGCGCTCAGGCTGCTCAATGTGCCACCCGACAAATGGCCCGAACCGGATAAACAGCAGGTGGCACAAAAATGACCGATGTGACCGACTTCAGCCTCGGCCAGCTGCTCCCGGAACAGTCGCCGCAGATGCCGCAATCGCTTGCGGCATTGCGCGTTTCCGGGCTTTGCCTTGATAGCCGCTGTGTGCGGCCGGGGGATCTGTTCTTTGCCCGCTCCGGGGTCACCCATCGGGGCGCCGATTTCATTGCGCAGGCATTTGCCCGTGGTGCCGTCGCTGCACTGGTCGATGCGACCGAGATGAGTGCCGAAGACGCCGCTGCGTTTGCGCAGCCGGTGATCCGGGTGGGGGCGCTCGACGGTGTGATCGGGCGGGTCGCGAGCCGGTTCTATGGTGAACCGAGCCGGGCCATGCGAGTGATCGGGATTACCGGCACCAACGGCAAGACCTCCTGTGCACACTATCTGGCACAGGCGCTGAACAGCTGCGGTTTGCGCACCGCGCTGATCGGCACGGTCGGCAACGGCTTTCCCGGTCAGCTGCGCGAAGCCACCCATACCACGCCGGATGCGATTCGCCTGCATGCGGAGCTGGCGCGTCTGCGCGCCGAAGGGGCTCAGGCGGTGGTGATGGAAGTCTCCAGTCACGCGCTCGATCAGCAGCGGGTGGCGGGCGTGCGCTTTGCGGCGGTGGGCTACACCAATCTGAGCCATGACCATCTTGACTATCACGGTGACATGGCCAGCTACGCCGCGGCCAAGGCACGCCTGTTCGATGACTATGGTGCACCGATTCAGGTGCTCAACGCCGATGATGCCGAGTGCGCGCGCCTGCTGGCGCGCTCCTGTCCGGCCGGCGGCGAACGCATCGGCTTTTCACTGACCCCGGGCGCGGCGCCGGTGTGTGCCGACCAGCTGTCGTTGCAGCCGCAGGGGCTGATGTTCGAACTGCATACGCCCTGGGGCGAGGTGTTGGTGACCGCATCGCTGCTGGGGCGTTTCAACGTCGCCAACCTGCTGCTGGTATCGGCTGTACTGGGCGGGCTTGGCTATGAGCTCGGTAATATCGCCTCGGCGCTGGCAGCGCTGAAGCCGGTCAGCGGACGCATGGAGTGTCTGGCCCATGAGGGCGCACCGACGGTGATCGTCGATTACGCGCATACGCCCGATGCGCTGGAAAAAGCCTTGCAGGCCGCACGGGAGCACCTCGGCCAGCAGGCGCGGCTGTGGGCGCTGTTCGGCTGTGGCGGCGATCGTGATCGTGCCAAACGTCCCCTGATGGGCAAAATAGCCGCGCAGCTGGCTGACGAAGTGGTACTGACCAGTGATAATCCGCGCACCGAAGATCCGCACGCCATTATCAGCATGATCGAGCAGGGGGTGCCGGCCGGTCAGTCGGTACAGGTGGAGCCCGATCGCGCCCGTGCGATCGCACAGGTGGTCAGGCAGGCGCAGCGGGACGATATCATCCTGCTTGCCGGCAAAGGGCACGAAACCTATCAGGAGATTCACGGGGTGCGGCATCCGTTTTCGGATCAGGCTCACGTACGCGCGGCACAGCAGAACAGGAGCGAGGCATGATCAGCGACTTCAGTCTCCCGACACTGATCGATCTGCTCAATGCCGAGCCGGTGGCGCTTGACGCCGCGGCGCAGTGTCTGCGGGTCAGTACCGACACCCGTACGATTCAACCGGGCGATCTGTTCGTGGCGCTCAAGGGTGCCCGTTTCGATGCCCACGATTATGTCGGCGACGCCATCAGGAAGGGGGCTGTGGCGGCCGTGGTCGACCATCGGGTCGATAGCGATCTGCCGCAGTTGGTTGTCGCCGACACCTTACAGGCGCTTGGACAGCTGGGCCGGCATAACCGGCTCAGCTTTGCCGGGCCGCTGTTTGCCGTCACCGGCAGCAGCGGCAAGACCAGCGTCAAGGAGATGCTCGCGGCGATGCTGGCAACCCGCGGCCACACGCTGGCAACGCGGGGAAATCTCAATAACGAGATCGGGGTTCCGCTGACGCTGCTGCGTCTCGCGCCGGAACACGATTACGCCGTGGTCGAACTCGGTGCCAGCGCGGTGGGTGAAATTGCCCGCACGACCCGTCTGGCGCTGCCGCACGTGGCGATACTGACCAACGCCCTGGGCGCTCACCTCGAGGGGTTTGGCAGCCTGGACAACATCGTCCGCGCCAAGAGCGAGATCTATGAAGGGCTGCCGGAGCAGGGGGTGGGCGTCGTCAATGCCGACGATCCTCATGCCGGTTACTGGCTCGAGCGTCTGGAGCAGCTGGGGCGTCGAGCGCTGCGTTTTACGATCGCCGACAACGAGGCTGAACTTTACGCCCGCAATCTGCGTCTGACCGAGTCCGGTACCTGGTCGTTCGAGCTGACACACGGCGGGGAAAAGGTCTCGGTGGCGCTCGGTGTCATGGGACGTCACAACGTGGCCAACGCCGCTGCCGCGGCGGCGGCCTGGGTGGCCGCCGGGCTGCCGCTGGCGGCGGCGAAGGCGGGGCTCGAGGCGTTTCGCGCGGTGCCGGGTCGGCTCTGCCCGCATCGATTGCCACAGGGCGCGCTGTTGATCGATGACAGCTACAACGCCAACCCGGGCGCGGTGAAAGCCGCGATCGACGTGCTTGCCGCACTGCCGGCGCCGCGTACGCTGTTGCTGGGCGATATGGCCGAGCTGGGCAGCGAGGCTGTCGAGCTGCACCGCGGCGTCGGGCGTTATGCGGCCGAGCGCGGTATCGACAGGCTGCTGACCTGCGGAGTGCTGTCGCAGCAGGCGGCAGAGGCGGCGGCTGAGGCCGGCATCGCGGCGCGTCATTTCGCGCAGTTCGAAGATCTGCTGTCGGCGCTGGCACAACTGGATCTGCACAGCGGCACGCTGCTGGCCAAGGGGTCGCGCAGTGCCGGTATGGACAGGGCGGTCAACGCCCTGCTGAAAGGGGAAAACTGATAGATGCTGCTTCTACTGACCGAGTTTCTGTCCCAGTTCTACAGCGGGTTTGCCGTGTTCGGCTATATCACGCTGCGCGGGATCCTGGGGGTGCTGACCGCCCTTGGCCTGTCGTTGTTCATGGGGCCGCGCCTGATCAATCATCTGAAACTCAAACAGATCGGCCAGGCCGTGCGCGATGACGGTCCGCAGACGCATCTGAGCAAAGCCGGTACGCCGACCATGGGCGGCGCCCTGATCATTCTGTCGATTGCGATCAGCACACTGCTGTGGAGCGACCTGAGCAACCGCTATGTCTGGATCACGCTTGGTGTGCTGCTGATCTTCGGCGCTGTGGGCTGGGTCGATGACTGGCGCAAGGTGGTGGAGAAGAATCCGCGTGGCCTGCCGGCGCGCTGGAAATATTTCTGGCAGTCGGTCGGGGGCTTCGGCGCCGCCGTGCTGCTGTACCTGACCGCGCAAAGCCCGGTCGAGACGCAACTGATCCTGCCGTTCGTCAAGGATTTTGCGCTCGAG
Source organism: Marinobacterium sp. (assembly GCA_030602245.1). Taxonomy (GTDB): domain Bacteria; phylum Pseudomonadota; class Gammaproteobacteria; order Pseudomonadales; family Balneatricaceae; genus Marinobacterium_D. The sequence goes on along the minus strand of JAUWAC010000008.1, from coordinate 24,724 downwards.
CTCGGTATCGGCTTCGTGATCTTTACCTACTTCGTTATCGTCGGCAGCTCCAACGCCGTGAATCTGACCGATGGCCTCGACGGGCTGGCGATCATGCCGACGGTGATGGTGGCCGGCGCACTGGCGGTGTTCGCCTATCTCAGTGGGCACGTGCAGTTCGCGAACTACCTGAATATCCCCTACGTGGCCGGGGCCGGTGAGCTGATCATCTTCTGTGGCGCCATCGTCGGTGCCGGGCTCGGCTTTCTCTGGTTCAACACCTACCCGGCCCAGGTATTCATGGGTGACGTCGGTGCTCTGGCGCTGGGGGCGGCGCTGGGCGTGATCGCGGTGATCGTGCGTCAGGAGCTGGTGCTGGTGATCATGGGCGGCGTGTTCGTCATGGAGACGGTGTCGGTGATCCTGCAGGTGGCGTCGTTCAAGCTGACCGGGCGGCGTATTTTCCGCATGGCGCCGATTCACCATCACTTTGAACTCAAGGGCTGGCCGGAACCGCGCGTCATCGTGCGCTTCTGGATCATTACCGTGATCCTGGTGCTGATCGGTCTGGCGACCCTGAAGATTCGATAGGAACGACGATGAGCCTGATAGCGACAGATACAGCGCGCGTCATTATCGGTCTGGGACAGACCGGGCTGGCCTGCGCGCGCTATCTGAGCAGCCGTGGGCTGCCGTTCTTCGTCTGTGACACCCGCGAGCAGCCACCGGCGGCGGAGCAGTTCCGGCGTGAGTATCCACAGGTCGCGCTGCATTGTGGCCCGCTCGACGCGGCGGTGCTGGGTCAGGCGTCGGAAATGCTGCTTAGTCCCGGTGTCGGCCAGGCGGATCCGGCGATTCAGCAGGCGTTGGCGGCGGGAGTACGGCTCAGCGGGGATATCGACCTGTTCTGCCGCGCGGCCAAGGCGCCGATCGTGGCGATCACCGGCTCCAACGCGAAGAGTACCGTCACAACGCTGGTGGGCAACATGGCGCAGGCGGCCGGGCTGAACGTAAAAGTGGGGGGCAATCTGGGTACTCCGGCGCTGGATCTGCTGGATGAGGCAGCCGAGCTCTATGTGCTGGAGCTGTCCAGCTTCCAGCTCGAAACGACGCACGAGCTGCGCGCGCAGGCGGCGACGGTGCTCAATCTGAGCCCGGACCATCTCGATCGCTATGCGTCGATGCAGGCATACCATGCGGCCAAGCATCGAATCTATCGCGGCTGCCGGTATGCGGTGGAGAACCGCGACGATGCGCTAACGCGCCCGCTGTTGCCGCAGGGCGTGCAGAAGATCAGTTTTGGTCTTGGCCGGCCGGACCTGAACCAGTACGGACTGCTGGAGCATCAGGGCTCGCGCTGGCTGGCTCGTGGACTGGAGCCGCTGCTGGATACCCGTGAGCTGAAGATCCGGGGCAATCACAACTACGCCAATGCCCTTGCTGCGCTGGCGCTGGGCGAGGCTGCCGGATTGCCGATGGCGGCGATGCTGACCGCGCTGAAGGCGTTTGGCGGCCTCGAACACCGCTGTCAGTGGGTTGCCGATCGCTGCGGGCTGGCATGGTTTAACGACTCCAAAGGCACCAACGTGGGGGCCACGCTGGCCGCCCTGAATGGGCTGGGGGCAACGCTGCATGGGGACGCCCGCATTGTGCTGATCGCCGGCGGCGTCGGCAAAGGACAGCGTTTCGATGAGCTGGACGCGCCGCTGGCACGTTTCGGGCGTGCGCTGATCCTGATCGGTGAGGATGCACCGGCGATCGCCCGCGCGGTGACATCGGTCGAGCATCAGGTCGCCGCCGATATGCCGGCGGCGGTCGAACTGGCTGTGCAGCAGGCTCAGCCCGGTGACATCGTGCTGCTGTCGCCGGCCTGTGCCAGCTTTGACATGTTCAGCGGCTACCCGGCCCGCGGGCGGGCATTTGTTGATGCAGTGGAGGGGCTGAGATGCGACTGAGCGTACCGAAACTGCAGCTGAGCCTCCCGGCACTGCGTCTGCCGGAGGCGCTGACCGGGCGACTCGGCAACAAGCCGGTACCACAGGGAATCCTGCCGTTCGATCCCTGGTTGCTGCTGGCGACGGCGGCGCTGGTGCTGACCGGATTCGTCATGATTACGTCGGCATCGATGGACGTGGCGGCGAAGAATTTCGGTTCCGCCAGCTACTTCATCGTGCGTCATGGCAGCTTCATGTTGCTGGCGCTGATCGGCGCCGCGATCGCGGTGATGGTACCGCTGCGGATCTGGGAGAAGTACAGCGTGCCGCTGCTGTTCGTGGGGCTCGCGCTGCTGGCGATCGTACTGGTTCCGGGGATCGGGCGTGAGGTCAATGGCAGTCGACGCTGGATCGGACTGGGCCCGATCAACCTGCAGGCATCCGAGATCGCCAAGGTCTGCATGGTGCTGTTCATGGCCGGCTATCTGGTGCGCCGCCTGAATGAGGTGCGCTCGAGCTGGTGGGGGGTGATCAAGCCGGCATTTCCGCTGGCGCTGTACATGTTCGTGCTGATCATGGAACCGGACTACGGCGCCACGGTGGTGCTGGTGGGCACCGTGATGGGAATGATCTTCCTTGGTGGCATGCGCACGTTCCAGTTCTTCATTCTGGTCGGCGTGGCCGGCACGCTGGTCGGCGCGCTGGCGGTGGCCCAGCCCTATCGTCTGGAGCGTCTGAAGACGTTTACCGATCCCTGGGCGGATCCGTTCGGTGCCGGTTATCAGCTGTCGCAGGCGCAGATCGCATTTGGTCGCGGCGACTGGTTTGGTGCCGGACTGGGTAACAGCGTGCAGAAGTTGTTTTACCTGCCGGAGGCGCATACCGATTTCGTCTATTCGGTGCTGGCCGAAGAGCTGGGCATGATCGGTGCGCTGCTGGTGTGTGTGCTCTACGCGGTGCTGGTGGCGCGGATCTTTCTGATCGGGCGACAGGCGGAGAAGCAGGAGCAGTTTTTCATGGCGTATGTCGCCTATGGTTTCGGCTTCATCATTGCCGGACAGGCGATGATCAATATCGGGGTCAATGTCGGAGCCCTGCCGACCAAGGGGCTGACATTGCCGCTGCTCAGCTATGGGGGCTCCAGCCTGCTGGTCTGCTGCGGCATGATCGCGATCGTGCAGCGGATCGATTACGAGTTGAAACGATTGCGGCTTGCTCAGACCACGCCGGCGCAGCGCGGTCGCACACGACGGGGGGCGGGCGATGACTGATACAACGCGTGCGCGCCGCGTACTGATCATGGCGGGCGGCACCGGCGGCCATGTGTTTCCGGCACTGGCGACGGCGGATGCACTGCGGGCTCAGGGCGTTGAGGTCGAATGGTTGGGCACGGCTGCCGGTATCGAGGCGGATGTGGTGCCCCGGGCCGGCATCCGTCTGCACTGCATTGATGTCCGCGGCGTGCGCGGCAAGGGACGCGTGCGCCAGCTGTTGGCGCCGTTCGGGCTGTTGCTGGCGCTGTGGCAGGCATTCGGCGTGCTGCGCCGGGTCAGGCCCGACGCGGTGCTGGGTATGGGGGGCTTTGCCTCCGGGCCCGGCGGGCTGGTGGCATGGTTGCTGCGCATGCCACTGGTGATCCATGAGCAGAATGCGGTGGCCGGCACCACCAATCGGATACTGGCGCATTTTGCCACCCGCGTGCTGCAGGCGTTTCCGCGCGCCTTCAAGGGTGCGGATCGCGGTGAGGTGGTGGGAAATCCGGTGCGCGGCCCGATTCTTGAGCTGCCCGCGCCGCAGCAGCGGTTTGAGGGGCGTGAGGGACCGCTGCGCGTACTGGTCATCGGCGGCAGCCTTGGCGCCAGGGCGATCAATGAGTTGGTGCCCGCCGCGTTGGCGCAGCTGCCCGGCGATCAGCGTCCCGAGGTGTGGCATCAGGCCGGGCGGCGCAACATCGATGAGGCGCAGGCAGCCTACGCGGCGTCGGGCGTGGAGGCGCGGGTGGTGCCGTTCATCGAACGGATGGATGAGGCCTACGGCTGGGCCGATCTGGTGCTCTGTCGCGCTGGGGCGCTGACGGTGAGCGAGCTGGCCATTGCCGGTGTTGCGTCGATTCTGGTGCCGCTGCCGCATGCGATTGACGATCACCAGAGCGCCAATGCCGGCTTTCTCGATGCCGCGGGGGCCGGCATTCGTGTGGCGCAGCGCGAGCTGACGCCGGCGCGCCTGCTTGAACTGCTCAAGACGCTCAATTCCCGCGAGCAACTGTTGAACATGGCCAACGCCGCGCGTGCGCTGGCCCGACCCGAGGCGAGCGAAACCGTCGCCCGGGTGTGTGTGGAGGTAATGAAGTGAAAGCGGCCAGTGCGGCGATCAGAGAATACGAAGTGCCGGAGATGCGACGCATCCGCCAGATCCATTTCGTCGGTATCGGCGGGGTGGGGATGTGCGGTATTGCCGAAGTGCTGCTCAATCAGGGCTACAGCATTACCGGCTCGGACGTGAAGGTCTCGGCGGCGACCAGTCATCTGGAGAGTCTCGGTGCGCGCGTGTTTATCGGACACGGTGCGCAGAACATCGATGGCGCCGATGTGGTCGTGATCTCGTCGGCGGTTGGTGAGGATAATCCGGAAGTCGCCGCCGCGCGCGAGCAGCGCACGCCGGTGGTGCGACGGGCCGAGATGCTGGCCGAGCTGATGCGCTATCGCCACGGTATCGCGGTGGCCGGTACGCACGGCAAGACCACCACCACCAGTCTGGTGGCGTCGATCCTGGCCGAGGCCGGCAAGGATCCGACCTTCGTTATCGGTGGCCGTCTGACCAGTGCCGGCACCAATGCCCGGCTTGGAGACAGCCGTTATCTGGTGGCGGAAGCCGATGAAAGTGATGCGTCCTTCCTGCATCTGCAGCCGATGGTCGCGATCGTGACCAACATCGACGCCGACCATATGGACACCTATGACGGCGACTTCAACAAGCTCAAGCAGACCTTCGTCAGCTTCCTGCACAACCTGCCGTTTTACGGTCTGGCGGTGATGTGCAGCGATGACCCGGTGGTGCGTGAACTGCTGCCGGATGTGAGCCGCCCGGTGCTGACGTACGGTTTTGACGAGGGGGCCGATTTCCGTGCCTTCAATGTCGAGCAGGATGGTTTTCGCAGCCGCTTCAGCGTCAGTCGCCCCGATGGGCTGGCGCCGCTGGACGTGACGCTGAACATGCCGGGGCGTCATAACGTGCTGAACGCACTGGCGGCGATCGCCGTGGCCAGCGACGAAGGGGTCGATGACCGTTCGATTCTGCGCGCACTGGAGACATTCCAGGGGGTCGGGCGTCGCTTCCAGGTGCTGGCCGAGCTGCCGGTGGATGGTGGCAGCGTCACCCTGGTCGATGACTATGGCCACCACCCGCGCGAGGTGCAGGCGGTGATCAATGCGGTGCGCGAGGGCTGGCCCGGGCGGCGGCTGGTCATGGTGTATCAGCCGCACCGGTTTACCCGTACCCGCGATCTGTACGAAGACTTCGTACAGGTGCTGCAGGGGGTCGACCAGCTGGTGATGCTCGATGTCTACGCCGCCGGCGAAGAGCCGATCCCCGGTGCCGACAGTCGAGCCCTGTGCCGCAGTATTCGTCAGCGCGGCAAGGAGCCTGTGTTCATCGAGAACACGGCGGAGCTGCCGGATGCGCTGCGTAATCTGCTCAGACCCGGCGATCTGCTGTTGACGCAGGGGGCCGGTAACGTGACGGCGATTTCACACGATCTGGCGCAGCGCGATCTTCGCACAGCGGGAGGTGCCGATGAGTGAGTTCAGAATCAGTGCCGAGGAAGCCACGGCGTTTGGTCGGGTTGCGGTCATCTACGGCGGGCTGTCGGCCGAGCGTTCGGTGTCGCTGAAAAGCGGTGCCGAGGTGCTGAAAGGCCTGCAGTCTGCAGGCGTCGATGCGTTTGGTATCGATCTCGGTGGCGACGGCCAGCAGCCGTTGCAGCAACTGGTATCGGCGCAGTTTGATCGTGCCTTTCTGGTGCTGCACGGCCGTGGCGGTGAGGACGGTACGGTGCAGGGGGTGCTCGAGATGATGGGCAAGCCCTACACCGGCAGCGGCGTCGCCGCATCGGCGGTGGGCATGGACAAGCTGCGCACGAAGCGACTCTGGAGTGGCGGTGGTCTGACGACACCGGCGTTTGCCGTCATCGATGAGCGCACCGATCTGAACGCAGTGGCCGGGCAGCTCGGGTTCCCGATCATGATCAAGCCGGTGCATGAAGGTTCCAGCATCGGCATGGCGCGGGTTGCCAGTGCCGACGAGCTGGCGGCGGCGGTCGCTCAGGCACGCCGCTACGACCGTTGTGTGCTGGCCGAGCGCTGGATCAGCGGGCCGGAATACACGGTGGCGGTGCTGGATGGCAAGGCGCTGCCGATCATCCGGCTGGAAACACCGCATGCGTTTTACGACTTCAACGCGAAGTACGAGGCCAATGACACCCGTTACCTGTTCGATACCCAGCTGTCATCGGCCGAAGAGGATGAACTCAAGCAACTGGTCGAGCAGGCGTTTGCAATGGTCGGCTGTCGTGGCTGGGGGCGCGTTGACGTGATGCTCGACGAGCAGGGCTGTTTCCAGCTGCTCGAAGTGAATACCGCGCCAGGGATGACCGATCACAGTCTGGTGCCGATGGCGGCCCGTGAAGCCGGTATCGGATTCGCCGAACTGGTGGTGCGTATTCTGCGCGGTGCGGCGCTGGATCTGAATGACGCCGAAGGCGGGGAGTAACCGACGATGCTGATGACGCTGCCGTGGAAACAGCGCCCTGCCGAGGAGCCTTCAGCTCCTCAGCGCGGTGCTGCGCGAGCAGCGCCGGCGGAGAAACGTGAACTGGATCCGGACTGGTACTGGCGCCCGCTGGTACTGATGACGCTGCTGGTGGTGTTCATCGGCATCCTCAGCTCCGCGGCCCGTGACGTCTGGCGCTGGCTGGATCAGCCGGTACGCGAGATCAGCCTGCACGGTGCCGTGCGTCATCTGGACAAGCAGGCGATCGCGGGCGCGCTGGCAGCGCGGCTGGAGGCGCCGCTGTTCGAGCTGGATCTGGCACAGCTGCGGGAGCAGGTGATACGTGACCCCTGGGTGCATGACGCCGCCATCAGCCGCAGCTGGCCGCCGGCGCTGGAGGTTGCGATCGTCGAAGAGGTGCCGGTGGCACGCTGGGGGGACAAGGGGCTGCTGAACCACCAGGGCGATATTTTCTGGCCGGCGCTGAAGCCTGAATATCGCGCCTTGCCGCGCCTGAGCGGACCGGCGCACGAGACGGTGCGGATCATGGAGCAGTTTCATGACCTGAACCGGATGTTCGCGGCCAGCGGGCTGCGTCTTTCGGGGCTGACGCTGGAGCCGCGCGGGGCCTGGACGATTGAGCTGAGCAACGGCGTGCGCGTCGTGGCCGGGCGCGAGCAGCTGATTCCGCGCCTGCGCCGGTTCCTGACCATCTACCAGCTCGAGCTGGCCGAGCGTGCCGAACAGATCGAGCAGATTGATATCCGTTACACCAACGGTGTCGCCGTACGCTGGCGACCCGGAGAGAAGAGTGAAAATGCAGGGTAAAGGGGCAATGAGCCAGAGCAACATGATCGTCGCGCTGGATATCGGAACATCCAAGGTGGTGTGTCTGGTTGGCGAGATCACCGACAGTGGTGCGATCGAAATCGTCGGAGTTGGCTCGCACCCCTCGCGCGGGCTCAAGCGCGGTGTGGTGGTCAACATCGAGTCGACGGTGCACTCGATTCAGCGCGCCGTGGAGGAAGCGGAACTGATGGCCGGCTGCAAGATCCACTCGGTGACGGTGGGGATTGCCGGCAGCCATATCAGCAGCCACAACTCGCACGGCATCGTGGCCGTGCGTGACCGGGAGGTATCGGAATACGATCTGGAACGCGTGATCGATGCCGCGCGCGCGGTGGCGATTCCGGCGGATCAGAAGATTCTGCACATCCTGCCGCAGGAGTACCTGATCGATCATCAGGAAGGCATCCGCGAACCGCTGGGGATGTCCGGTGTGCGCCTCGAAGCCAAGGTGCATCTGGTCTGCGGTGCCATCAACGCGGTGCAGAACATCGAAAAATGTATTCGCCGCTGCGGCCTTGAGGTTGACGCGGTGGTACTGGAGCAGCTCGCGTCGAGCTACGCGGTGCTGACCGACGACGAGAAAGACCTGGGGGTCTGCCTTGTCGATATCGGCGGCGGTACGACCGATATCGCCGTGTTCACCGGCGGTGCGATTCGTCACACCGCGGTGATCCCGGTGGCGGGCGATCAGGTCACCAACGATATCGCGATGGCGCTGCGCACGCCGACGGTCAACGCCGAACAGCTGAAGATCAAATACGCCTGCGCGCTGGCCCAGCTGGCGCGTCCGGAGGAAACGATCAAGGTGCCGAGCGTCGGTGAGCGCCCGGCACGCGACCTGTCGCGACAGGCGCTGGCCGAAGTGGTCGAGCCGCGCTACGAGGAACTGTTCACGCTGGTACAGGCGGAGTTGCGCCGTTCCGGCTTCGAGGATCTGGTGGCGGCGGGCATCGTACTGACCGGCGGCACCTCAAAGATGGAAGGCGCGGTTGAACTGGCGGAGGAGATTTTCCACATGCCGGTTCGGCTCGCCCGCCCGCAGGGCGTCAGGGGGATGGAAGATCTGCTTGGCAATCCGATCTACGCCACCGGCATAGGGCTGCTGCACTATGCGCGGGCCGATCAAGGTCCGGTGACGTCAGAACTGATGCGACAGGAGGTGGACGTGGACAAGACAGGGCCCAGCGGGCCAGGCATCTTGCACCGGATCAAAACCTGGCTGCAGGGCAATTTCTAAACGGTTTTTTAATGTGTAAGACCAGGCGCCGGAAGGTAGTCGCAGGCCCTGGTGGGGGAGGATTACAATGGAATTTGAACTGATTGAAAACATCCAGCAGAACGCGGTCATCAAGGTGGTCGGCGTTGGTGGTGGCGGCGGTAACGCGGTCCAGCACATGGTCGACAACGCGGTTGAAGGGGTCGAGTTTGTCTGTGCCAACACCGATGCCCAGGCACTGAGCCGCATGGCGGCGCGGGTATCGCTGCATATCGGTGGTGAGCTGACCAAGGGGCTGGGCGCCGGTGCCAACCCGGAAGTGGGCCGCACTGCGGCGCTGGAGGATCGCGATCGCATCGCCGACACGCTGCGCGGCGCCGACATGGTGTTCATTACTGCCGGCATGGGGGGCGGTACCGGCACCGGGGCGGCACCGATCGTGGCCGAAGTGGCGCGCGAGCTGGGTATCCTGACCGTGGCTGTGGTGACCAAACCGTTCCCGTTCGAGGGCAAGAAGCGGATGAAGATCGCGGAAGAGGGTATTCGCGAGCTGCGGGAAAACGTCGATTCCCTGATCATCATCCCGAACGAAAAGCTGATGCAGGTACTGGGCAAGAACTGCTCGCTGATCAATGCGTTCAATGCCGCCAATAACGTGCTCAAGGGCGCGGTACAGGGGATCGCTGACCTGATCACCCGGCCGGGCATGATCAACGTCGACTTTGCGGACGTGCGTACCGTCATGTCCGAAATGGGCATGGCGATGATGGGAACCGCGGTCGCCCGGGGCGAGAACCGTGCACAGGAAGCAGCGGAGGCGGCGATTCGCAGCCCGCTGCTGGAGGATATCGATCTCAAGGGTGCCAGCGGGATTCTGGTCAACATCGCGGCGGGCGAAGACCTGAGCCTGGGTGAGTTCACCGAGGTCGGCAACATCGTCGAGGAGTACGCCTCCGAGGATGCCACCATTGTGGTCGGTACCGTTATCGATCCGGAACTTGGCGAGGATATCAAGGTCACTGTGGTCGCAACCGGCCTCGATCGTGATGACGACGCCGCACTGAAAGTGGTGCATTCAAAGCCGGCGTCCGGACGCAAGGCTGACGGCTCGCTGGATCTGGAACAGATCGAGCTGCCGACCATTCTGCGCCGTCAGCGCGAGGAAGCCCTGATGGACAAGCCCGCAGAGCAGAAAAGCGCCGGGAGTAACAAGGGTGACAGCGATTACAACATGCTGGATATCCCCACTTTCCTGCGCCGTCAGGCGGACTGATCGGCACCCTTGAGGCTGCCTGCACGTGCGGCCGAACAGCCGCTGCAGGCAGGCGCTGTCGGACAGGATCGACGCCGGCCGGAGTGTGGTCGCCGGGTGCTCTCCAGGAGCCCCGGCCAGTGGCCGCCTTAACGCATTTCTGTTACGATAAGGCGAATTTTTGACCGATCAATTTACGGCAAGACGGATGATCAGACAGCGCACACTGAAAAACAGCATTAAAGCCACCGGTATCGGCCTGCACACCGGTCAAAAGGTCTACATGACCCTGAAGCCTGCAGCCGCCAATACGGGCATCGTCTTTCGTCGCACCGACCTCGACCCGATGGTCGACATTCCGGCGAAAGCACTGAATGTGGTGGATACGACGCTGTCGACCAATCTCTCCTGCAACGGCGTGCGCGTCGCCACGGTGGAGCATCTGCTGTCGGCACTGGCCGGCCTTGGCATCGACAACGTGATTGTTGAGCTCAGCGCCGAAGAAGTGCCGATCATGGATGGCAGTGCCGCGCCGTTCGTGTTCCTCGTGCAGTCCGCCGGTATCGAAGAGCAGGATGCACCCAAGCAGTTCATCCGCATCAAGAAAGAAGTCAGCGTCAGCAATGACGGCAAAACGGCAACCTTCAAACCGTTCAACGGCTTCAAGGTCGGCTTTTGCATCGATTTCGATCACCCGGCATTTGCCAGCCGCAACAAGGAAGCCTCGCTGGACTTCTCCAGCACCTCCTTCGTCAAGGAGGTATCACGTGCGCGCACGTTCGGTTTCATGCGTGACATCGAGTACCTGCGTTCGCAGAATCTGGTACTCGGCGGCAGCTTTGACAACGCCATCGTGGTCGATGACTACCGGGTGTTGAACGACGAGGGGCTGCGCTACGACGACGAGTTCGTCAAGCATAAGATTCTCGACGCCGTGGGCGATCTGTACCTGCTGGGCAAGAGTCTGATTGGCGAGTTTTACGGCTACAAGTCAGGCCACTACCTGAACAACATGTTGTTGCGCAAGCTGCTCGAAACCGAAGACGCCTACGAAGTCGTCACCTTCGAAGACGCCGAAGAGACCGCACCGATCTCCTACCAGCGCCCTGCCGCTGCGGTCTGATCGTTTCCAGCGGCCTCACGGGGTGCATCAGTGTTCGGTGCGCCCCGGCTTTATCTCTCCCTGTTTTGCCGCCCTGCAGGGGCGGCTCTCGTTAAACCTGCCGTCGTGTGCGGGTCAGTCAAAAGCCTTCATGTGACAGGCGGTCCGGTCGCTGCCATTTATTGCGCTGAGACTATTTATTACCCCTTGGCATTCTATTCTGCGGCCCAATATAGGTAGAATGTCCGGTCATACCCGCGCGGGATGAATCGAGCCCGATCCGCTTTGCATTCAAACGGTTAAAAGTCGAATTATGCTGACATCACTACTCAAGAAAGTATTCGGAAGTAAGAACGATCGCGAACTCAAACGGATGGGGCGGGTCGTCAGGCAGATCAACGAGCTGGAGCCGGAGTTCGAGAAACTCTCCGACGCCGAGCTCAAAGGACTGACCGAAAGCTTCCGCAAGCGGCTTGAGGAAGGGGCAACGCTGGATGAGCTGTTGCCGGAAGCTTTCGCGGCGGTGCGCGAAGTCTCCAAGCGGGTCATGGGGATGCGCCACTTCGATGTGCAGCTGATCGGCGGTATGACCCTGCACGAAGGCAAGGTCGCCGAAATGAAGACCGGTGAGGGTAAGACACTGGTCGCCACCCTGGCCGTCTACCTGAATGCGCTGCCGGCCAAAGGCGTGCACGTGGTGACGGTCAACGACTATCTGGCCAGCCGCGACGCGGACTGGATGCGTCCGGTCTATGAAGGGCTGGGTCTGACCGTGGGCGTGATCCGTGCCGGCCAGAGCCCGGACGAGAAACGCGCGGCTTATCAGTGCGATATCACCTACGGTACCAACAACGAATTCGGCTTCGACTATCTGCGCGACAACATGGCGTTCAGCATCGCCGACAAGGTGCAGCGCGATTTCCACTACGCCGTGGTCGATGAAGTCGACTCCATCCTGATCGACGAAGCGCGCACGCCGCTGATTATCTCCGGCCCCGCTGAAGACAGCTCGAACACCTACCGGGCAGTCAACCAACTGATTCCGAAGCTGCAGCAGTTCCATGGCGAGATCGATCCCAAGGATCCCGATCAGGTGATCGAGGAGCATTTCCTCGTCGATGAGAAGAACCGTACCGTCGAGCTGACCGAAGCGGGCCACCAGCTGGTCGAGGATCTGCTGATTGAAGCCGGTCTGCTGCAGGAAGGCGAGAGTCTGTATGCGCCACAGAACCTGAACCTGCTGCACCACGTGCTCGCTGGTCTGCGCGCACATTATCTGTTCCAGCGCGACAAGGATTACATCGTACAGAACGGTCAGGTCGTCATCGTTGACGAGCATACCGGCCGCATCATGCCGGGACGTCGCTGGTCCGAGGGGCTGCATCAGGCGGTCGAGGCCAAAGAGGGGGTCACCATCCAGCAGGAGAGTCAGACGCTGGCGTCGACCACGTTCCAGAACTACTTCCGTCTTTACGACAAACTGGCCGGGATGACCGGCACGGCCGACACCGAAGCGTTCGAGCTGCGTCAGATCTATGGCCTCGATGTGGTCGTGATACCGACCAACCGTCCGGTGGCCCGTATCGATTACAACGACCTCGTCTACCTGACGATGGAGGAGAAATATCAGGCGATCGTCAAGGAGATCCGCCACTGTCAGGAGCAGCAGCGCCCTGTGCTGGTGGGCACAGCATCGGTTGAGTCGTCCGAGCTGATCTCGGCCCTGCTCAAGCGTGAAGGGATCGCCCATAACGTTCTCAACGCCAAAAACCACAGTCGCGAGGCCGAGATCATTGCCGAGGCAGGCCGTCCGGGGGCCGTGACCATTGCCACCAACATGGCCGGTCGTGGTACCGATATCAAGCTGGGCGGCAAGCTCGAGGCGGAGCTGGCGGCACTGGCCGAAGACAGCAGCCAGACCGACGTCGACAAGGCGGTCGAGGAGTGGCGCAAGCGTCACGATATCGTCATCAAGGCCGGCGGTCTGCACATCATCGGTACCGAGCGCCACGAGTCACGCCGTATCGATAACCAGCTGCGCGGTCGTGCCGGCCGTCAGGGCGACCCGGGCTCGTCACGCTTCTTCCTGTCGCTGGAAGACGATCTGATGCGCATCTTCGCCTCCGATCGCGTGCGTCAGTTCATGCAGGCGCTGGGCATGGAGAAGGGCGAGGCGATCGAGCACAAGATGGTCAGCAACGCGATCGAGAAGGCGCAACGCAAGGTCGAGGGTCGCAACTTCGATATCCGTAAGACGCTGCTGGAATACGATGATGTCGCCAACGACCAGCGACAGGCGATTTACGACCAGCGCAACGAGCTGATGGCCACCGAAGATGTCTCCGAGACGGTCGAGGCGATTCGCGCCGAAGTGGTGGAAAACCTGATCAACGACTACATCCCGCCGCAGAGTCTGTCGGAAACCTGGGATGTGCCGGGGCTGGAAAAGGCGCTGACCAGCGAATTTGCCGTCAGCCTGCCGTTGCAGCAGTGGCTCGAGGAGGATGAAACGCTGCACGAGGAGCCGCTGCGCGAGAAGATTCTGGCCGCGGTCGTCGACGAATACCGCAGCAAGGAGGCGCAGGTTGGCGCCGAAACCATGCGCATGTTCGAGAAGCAGGTGATGCTGCAGGTGCTGGATACGCTGTGGAAGGAACATCTGCAGACGATGGATCTGCTGCGTCAGGGTATCCATCTGCGAGGCTACGCGCAGAAGAACCCGAAACAGGAGTACAAGCGCGAGGCGTTCAACCTGTTCCAGACCCTGCTGGAAAACATCAAACGCGATGTGGTTCGCATCCTGTCGCACGTCAAGGTGCGTCAGCCTGAAGATGTCGAGGCGATGGAGCGTGAGCGTCGCGAGCAAGCACAGCGCCAGCAGATGAACTATCGTCATGAAGAGAGTTCAGCGGTTGCTGCCGAGCGTGAGCAGGCCGCGGCGCAGGCCGCTGCCGGTGGCGCCGAAGCGGCTGTAGAAGCGCCGAAAACCGTGGTCCGTGATCAGCCCAAGGTGGGCCGCAACGACCCGTGCCCCTGCGGCTCCGGCAAGAAATACAAGCAATGCCACGGCCGTCTCTGATGGCGGGTGTGTGACTGAATAAGCGAGGTTCATGACGCCTGGCGTCTGCAATGAACCCCGCTCAGGCGCTCCACTGGATCGGTGGCAGGCGCCTGAAAACCAGACAACTGCGCCGGCCCTGAGCCGGCGTTTTATCCATTTGAAACGAGGAATCCCCATGGCTGTCGGTCCCGATACCCTGCCTGAGCTCAAGCCGGTCGACGGTTTCCGTATCGGCGTCGCCTCCGCTGGCATCAAGAAACCCGGACGGCGCGATATCGTGCTGATGGAAATCCCCGAAGGCGCCAGCGTGGCGGGCGTGTTTACGAAAAACGCGTTCTGTGCCGCGCCGGTCACGCTGTGCAAGAAGCACCTGGGCATGAGTGCACCGCGTTATCTGCTGGTCAACACCGGCAACGCCAACGCGGGCACCGGTGAGCAGGGGCTGATCGATGCGACCCGCTGTTGCGACGCCGTAGCAGAGCGCACCGGTGTCGCCCGCGAAGCGGTGCTGCCGTTTTCCACCGGTGTCATTGGCGAGCCGCTGCCGGTGGACAAGATCATCGCTGCGCTGGATGCGGCGAAAGCCGATCTGAACGAGGCCAACTGGCTCAATGCCGCCTACGGCATCATGACCACCGATACCCGCCCGAAAGGCGCCTGTGAGCAGTTTATCCACAATGGACGCGCCGTGACCCTGACCGGTATCTCCAAGGGCGCCGGCATGATCATGCCCAACATGGCGACGATGCTGGGCTACGTGGCCACCGACGCGGCGGTGGAAACACAGCTGCTGCAGCAGTGGCTCAGCGCGGCGACCGAGCAGTCGTTCAACCGTATTACGGTGGACGGTGACACCTCCACCAACGACTCCTGCGTACTGGTCGCCACCGGCCGCAGCGGGGTGCAGATCGATGGCAAGGATCCGGAGCTGACCGAAAAGTTCGTCTCCGCACTGAACCGGCTGATGCTTTCGCTGGCGCAGGCGATCGTACGTGACGGCGAGGGCGCGACCAAGTTTGTCGAGGTGCGGGTCGAAGAAGCGGCGTCGGTCAGGGAAGCGCTGGATGTCGCTTACACCATCGCCCACTCGCCGCTGGTGAAGACTGCACTGTACGCCTCCGACCCGAACTGGGGCCGGATTCTCGCCTGCGTCGGTCGTGCCGGCGTCGAAAAGCTCGACCTCTATGCGCTCGAGATCTATCTCAACGATGTCTGTATCGTCGAGAAGGGGGGCCGTGCCGCCGCTTATACCGAAGAGCAGGGGCAGGCCGTCATGAACGGTGAAGAGATTCTGATCCGTGTCGTGCTCAAGCGTGGCGAGGTGCGTGAGTCGGTCTGGACCACTGACCTGTCCACCGATTATGTCCACATCAACGCGGACTACCGCAGCTGAGCGATGACTGACCTGATCCACGTCGCGGCAGCGATTATCGTCAAGGCTGGCGGTGACATACTGATCGCCCGCCGTGCTGCCAACCAGCATCAGGGCGGGCTGTGGGAGTTTCCCGGTGGCAAGGTGGAAGCGGGTGAGCCGGTCGAGCAGGCGCTGGCGCGTGAGCTGGACGAGGAGCTGGGGATTCGCGTACGTCAGGCGCGGCCGCAGATCCGGATTCGCCACGATTACCCCGACAAGTCGGTTCTGCTCGATGTCTGGCGTGTCGAGGCGTTTGAGGGTGAGGCCCATGGGCGTGAGGGGCAGCCGATCCGCTGGGTAGCGCCGGCGGCGCTGGATGATTACGCCTTCCCGGCCGCCAACGCACCGATCGTGCGCGCTGCGCAGTTGCCCGATCAGCTGCTGATTACCGGGTCACTTGCTGCCTGCACAACGCCTGCGGCTCGCCGCGCGCTGAGCGACAACGTTGCCGCGGCA
This sequence comes from Marinobacterium sp., assembly GCA_030602245.1. Classification (GTDB taxonomy): domain Bacteria; phylum Pseudomonadota; class Gammaproteobacteria; order Pseudomonadales; family Balneatricaceae; genus Marinobacterium_D. The sequence continues at coordinate 8,694 of JAUWAC010000008.1, read as the reverse complement.
CTGGCAGATGAACCCCGGCTGTTGATGCTGCGTGACCCGCAGGCGGACGAATCGCTGCTGGCGCAGCTGTATCAGGAACTGGTGCCCCAGGTGCGCGAGCGTGGTTCGACGTTACTGTTGAACGGCAGCATCGAGCAGGCCAATGCGATCGGCGCTGATGGCGTACATCTGAGTGCCCGACGCCTGATGGCACTGGACTCCCGGGCGCGTTTCAGCGGACGCCTGCTCAGTGCGTCCTGCCATAATGAGGCTGAGCTGGCACAGGCGGTACGGCTCGGGCTGGATTTCGTCACGCTGTCGCCGGTGGCGGCAACCGCATCCCATCCGGGCGCGCCGGTGCTCGGCTGGCAGCGTTTCCATGAGCTGGCCGAGCAGTGCCCGTTGCCAATTTACGCCCTCGGAGGGCTGGGGCCCGATGATCTGCCGCAGGCATGGCGTATGGGTGCACAGGGCATTGCCTCGATCTCGGCCTGGTGGTCGTCACCTGAATCGGCTTGAGTGCAGCGATTGGGCGGCCCGATAAACAGGGGAGAGACGCAGTGGCATCCAGTCCTACAGCTTCGCAGCCGGGGCGATCACTCAGGCTTGGTTTGACTGGCGGGATCGGCAGTGGCAAGAGTGCCGCGGCCGACTGCTTTGCCGCCCTCGGGGTGCCGCTCGTTGATGCCGATGTGGTGGCCCGAGATGTCGTGGCACCGGGCGAGCCGGCACTGGCACGTATTGTCGAGCATTTTGGTCCCGACGTGCTGACCGTGGAGGGTACGCTCAACCGCGCCGCTCTGCGGCAGATCATCTTTACTGCTGCGGCCGAAAAACAGTGGCTGGAATCGCTGTTGCACCCGCTGATCCGTGAGCGGATCCAGCGCCAGCTCGCGCGTGCTCAGGACGCCGGCCCTCCCTATGTGCTGCTGGTCTCGCCCCTGCTGTTCGAAACCGGACAGGATCAGCTGGTGGACGCGGTGATCGTCGTCGATGTCGATGAGGCGCTGCAGCTTGAGCGTGCCAGCCGTCGCGACCATGCCGACCGTGCCCAGATCCGCCGCATCATCGACAGCCAGATGGCGCGCCACGAGCGTGTTGCCCGTGCCGATTACCGGCTCGATAACAGCGGCGATCTCGCCGCGCTGAAGGCGCAGGTTAATAAGCTCCACCGGCAGCTGCTGGAGACGATCAGCCGCCGTTCTGAATGCAGTACTGAAATTCATACCGGTCACGGAGGTCATGCATGAGCCGCAAGATCGACTGCCCACAATGTGGCAAACCCACCGAGTACAGCACCGACAACGCCTACCGTCCGTTCTGCAGCAAGCGCTGCCGTCTGATCGATCTGGGAGAGTGGGCCAGCGAAGGTTATCAGATCCCGGCAGAGCCCAGTCTGGATGACTACAGCACCGGTCTGGAGCCGGAAGAGCAGGCGTTTACGCCAACGCGGCACTGATACGGCGTTACCGGCGTTGTGCCAGGACGCATGCCCGGTGAAAAAGGGGATGTGGCAGTGGGTGTGACCGACGACGCGAGCGGGCGGCCCGCTGTTACCTCCTAAGCCCGTATAGGTCCGTCAGCTCAGAGCAGCAGGCTCAGGTACCAATGGTTGAGCTGATCGCCCCAGAGTATGGCAATCCAGCCAGCGATGGCCAGATAGGGGCCGAACGGCAGCGGGTTGGCCATCTGGTGTCGGCGCAGCGCCATCAGGGTGACGCCGAGCACGACGCCGACCACCGATGAGAGCAGGATTGTCAGCGGCAGGACTTCAAATCCGCCCCAGGCGCCGATCGCGGCCAGCAGCTTGAAATCGCCATATCCCATCCCTTCCTTGCCGGTCAGCAACTTGAACAGCCAGTAGACGCTCCACAGCACGAGATAACCGGCGGCCGCTCCATACACGGCGTGCTCGAGCGTCGTGAACAGGCTGACGCTGTTGAGCAGCAGACCGAGCCAGAGCAGGGGCAGCGTGAGCCGATCCGGCAGCAGCTGATGATCGATATCGATGAACGTCAGGGCGATCAGCGTCCAGCTCAGCAGCAGCAGCGCCATGCCGGTCATGCCCAGGCCGAACTGCCAGCCGATATAGGCGCCAACCAGGCCCGTCAGCAGTTCGATGGCAGGGTAGCGCGCAGAGATGCGGGTGCCGCAATCACTGCATTTCCCGCGCAGGGCCAGATAACTGAGCAGCGGGATGTTTTCGTACCAGCGAATCAGATGGCCGCAGTGGGGACAGCGCGATGCCGGAACGGCGAGGTTGAAAGGCGCTGCATCTTCCGCCGTCTCTTCGGATGCGGTCATCGCCTGCCATTCACGCTCCATCATCACCGGCAGGCGATAGATCACCACATTGAGAAAGCTGCCCACCATCAGTGACAGCAGCAGTGCGATGATCAGTGCAAAGAGGCCGCCGTGGCCGAGCAGTTCAAGCGTTGCCATGCCTCAGACGACGTTACCGAGCTGGAAGATCGGCAGGTACATGGCGATAACGAGGCCACCGACCAGAATACCGAGAATCACCATAATCAGAGGCTCGAGCAGGCTCGACAAGTTGTCGACCGCGTTGTCCACCGATTCCTCGTAGAAGCTCGCGACCTTATCGAGCATCATGTCCAGTGAACCGGCTTCCTCGCCGATCGACACCATCTGCACCACCATGACATCGAACACACCGGTCATGTTGATCGCATTGGTCAGCGACTGGCCGGTGGAGACGCCGTTCCGGATCTGCAGCGTGGCGTTGCGATACACCACGTTACCGGCCGCGCCAGCGGTGGAATCCAGCGCCTGTACCAGCGGCACGCCAGCGGCGAAGGTGGTGGCGAGGGTGCGGGCGAAACGGGCGATGATCGCCTCGCGGATGATGGGACCGATGATCGGGATTTTCAGCAGTGCCTTGTCGACAAAGTCGGCGAACTTCTCCGATCGTTTGCGAGCCTGCACAAACGCGACGATACCGGCAATGATGCCAAGAAGGACGAAGAACCAGTATTTTTGTGCGATCTCCGATAGCCCGATGACCCACAGCGTGAATGCCGGCAGCTCGGCACCGAAGCTGCTGAAAACATCATCGAATACCGGTACCACCTTCACCAGCAGGATCGCGGTGACGATGATCGCGACGATGATAACCGCGGTCGGGTAGGTCAGCGCTTTCTTGATCTTCGCCTTCAGCGACTCGATCTTTTCCTTGTAGGTCGCGATACGGTCGAGCATGGTTTCCAGCTGACCGGACGATTCACCGGCCTTGACCAGGCTGCAGAACAGGTCGTCGAAGTAGTCGGGGTGTTTGGCCAGGGCGCTGGAGAAGTCGCTGCCGCCGCTGACATCGGCGCGAATCTTGTAGATCAGCTCCTTCAGCTTGACCTTCTCGGCCCCGTTACCGACGATCTCAAGGCCCTGAATCAGCGGCACGCCGGCTTTCATCATCGTCGCCATCTGGCGTGTGAAGAGGGCGATATCGAGCGGTTTGATCGGTTTGTTACGACCGCCACTGAACAGCGAACCACGATCCTTGGCGACCCGGCTCGGGTTGATGCCCTGCTTGCGCAGCAGCATCTTGGCGGCGGCGATGCTTTCGGCGTCGATTTTGCCCTTGCTTTTGTTGCCGCTTTTATCCTTTCCCTGCCAGGCAAACGTGATCCGCTTCGCTTCCTTGGTTTTTGTCGCCATAGGTGCCGCCTTCTAGCTGTTCCTGTTCGCGTCGATCAGACCTTGATGACGCGGTTCATCTCTTCGAGGCTGGTCAGGCCGTTCGCCACTTTCAGCAGGCCCGACTGTCGCAGCGTCTTGAAGCCCTGATCGCGTGCTACTCGCAGTATATCCAGTGAGTTGCCGTTTTCCATGATGCATTCGGCAATCTCGGTGGTCATGACCAGCATTTCGTAGATCCCCACTCGGCCTTTATAGCCGCGGTTACACTTGGGGCAGCCGTCGTGGTTGGCTTCGTAAATATGCAAACCCGCCAGTTGTTCCGGCTTGAAGCCCTCTTCCAGCAGTGTCGCTTCGGGTATGGAAGCCGGCTGCTTACAGGACTCGCACAGGCGACGGGCCAGACGCTGTGCGATGATCAGGCTGACCGAGGTGGCAATGTTGAACGAGGGCACGCCCATGTTGCGCAGACGGGTCAGGGTTTCGGGGGCGCTGTTGGTGTGCAGGGTCGAGAGTACCATGTGGCCGGTCTGGGCCGCCTTGATGGCGATCTCCGCGGTTTCCAGATCTCGAATCTCACCGACCATGACCACGTCCGGGTCCTGACGCAGGAAGGCGCGCAGTGCCTCGGCGAAGGTCAGACCCACCTTCGGGTTCACGTGAACCTGGTTGATCCCCTCCATATTGATCTCGACCGGGTCTTCGGCGGTGGAGATGTTGCGCTCTTCGGTATTCAGAATATTGAGGCCGGTATACAGCGTGACCGTCTTACCGGAACCGGTCGGACCGGTGACGAGCACCATCCCCTGCGGGCGCTCCAGCGTGCTCATGTAGATCTCTTTCTGGTCCGGCTCGAAGCCGAGCGCGTCGACGCCGATGGTCGCGCTGGTCGGGTCCAGAATACGCAGTACAATCTTTTCGCCCCACAGGGTCGGCAACGTGTTGACACGGAAGTCGATCGAGCGCTTCTCCGACACCTTCAATTTGATACGGCCATCCTGCGGTACCCGGCGTTCGGCGATGTCCATGTTGGACATGACCTTGAGACGCGCTGACAGGCGTGATGCCAGATTGGTCGGCGGCGTGCTGACCTCCTGCAGAATACCGTCGATACGGCAGCGGATCCGGTACGTCTTCTCGTAGGGTTCGAAATGGATGTCCGAGGCGCCGTTCTTGATCGCATCCAGCAGCACCTTGTTGATAAAGCGGACGATCGGCGCATCGGAGGTGGCCTCTTCGGCGCTTTCTTCCTCCTGACGTTTGCCGGTGTCTTCCGTCTCGATGTTGTCGAGGTCGGCATCGTCCAGCTCTTCCAGTGCTTCGGAGCCGTTGTCCAGGAACGCGTCGATCTTGCGGGCGAGCTTGTCCTCCTCGACGATCACCGCTTCCGTGGTGATGCCGGTGTGGAACTTGATCTCGTCGAGCGCCTGCAGGTTGGTGGGATCCGCGATCGCGACAAAGAGGCGGTTATCGCGTTGCATCAGCGGCAGCGCGCGGTGGGCCGTGATCAGGTTTTCGGCGATCAGCCCCTGTGGAATCGATTCGACATTGAACGCGTCCAGATCCAGCAGCGGCAGGCCGAACTCTTCGGCGGCTGCACTGGCCGCGCGGTGGGCGCTGACCAGACGCTGGGCGATGATGTAACTGACAAAACTCTGATTGGCATTGCGGGCCGACGTCAGGGCATCCATGGCGACTTCAGCGGAAAAAACGCCGTCATTGACAAGGCGCTTGGCAAGACCGCTGAGTGGTTGAAATCCGTTTGACAACTGCCGTACCTTAATCTGTGCGATCAGAAGGATGAGAGCTGACTCGATACTCTATAGCAGGTATCGGGGGCTGGCAAATATCGATAACCCTGTTTGCGGTATGGTTGATCTCGATGCATGAATTGCGCGATTGGAAGGCTCTGCGGCTGTTCAACCTGTACCGCACGGTCCTCAGTGGTCTGCTCGTCACGCTGCTGATCCTGCCCGATGTTGAACTGGCCGAGGCGCTCTGGGCGCCACAGCTGTTCAGTGCGGTCGCACTGCTGTATCTGGTCGCCGCCGTCGGGTTCAGTTTCACCATTCGCGCCCGCGAGCACTCCCGTCATCAGCAGTTTCGGCTGCAGATTATCGTCGACATCATCGCACTGTCGCTGCTCGGCTTTGCCAGCGGACGGCCGGTAGAAATATTTGGCAGCCTGTTGCTGATTCCGGTGGCGTTTGCCGGTTTCTGGCAACCGGGGCGCATGGCGCAGTTTTATACCGCGCTGGCACTGCTGGGGTTGCTGGCCTCGACGCTGGCGCATCAGTGGCTGGGCCACCGTGATTACCCGGTTGCCGGGTTCGGTGCGCTGGCTTCGGTGCTGCTGTCGATTGCGCTGCTCAGTGGACTGATCGGGCGGCGTTCCGCCGCGACGCAGGCGGTCGCCTCGGAGCGCGCGCGTCACCTCGCCAGCCTCACCGAACTCAATGCCTATATAGTGCAGCGGATGGAGGAGGGGGTGATCGTCGTCGATGCGGACGATCAGGTGCGCCTGTTGAACCCGGTTGCGGCGGAGCTGTTTAAACCACAAGCAGGCTATGAACTGCCCTATCCGCTGGAGCAGCTGTCACCGGCACTGGCGCGGGCGCTGCGCGACTGGCGCGCCGGCCACCCGGTCGAAACCGATATTCTGGCGCCGCTGCACGTGCAGATGACAGCGCCCGAACCCGCCCGCGATCAGCATGCACTGCTGTTGCTCGAGGATACCCGCGAGCGCAACAGTCGCCTGCAACGCGAAAAACTGGCAGCGCTCGGGCGTCTGACCGCCAGTCTGGCCCATGAGATCCGCAACCCGCTGGGCGCGATCAGCCAGTCTGTACAGTTACTGGAGGAGTCCAGCGTCGTCGATGCACAGGATCGGCGCCTGCTCGAGATTATCGCGAACCAGTCGCAGCGTCTGAACCGGCTGGTGGAGGATATCCTGCACCTGTCACGACGCAAGGTATCGCACTGGCAGGATCTGACCCTTGAAAGCTGGCTGCGCGAGCTGCTGGAGGAGTGGCGTCTTGGCTGGCCGGAAGCGCACCGGTATCTGCATCTGCAGGTGCAGCCCGATGTCCTGCCGCCAGCGCAGGTCTGTGTGGATCCGCAGCATCTGCGACAGGTGCTGACGATACTGGTCGAGAACGCGCTGCTGCACGGCCGCCCGCCGGAGGGTGAACCCGAGCTGGTGCTGAAACTGATCCGCAGCGGCGCGACGGCAACCCCCTGTATCGAGCTGTGCGACAACGGCCCGGGCATTGCGCCCGAGCTGCAGAACCAGATCTTCGAGCCGTTTTTTTCCACCAGCAGCGGTGGTACGGGGCTCGGGCTCTATCTGGCGCAGGAGCTGTGCGCGGCGAATTATGCCGAGTTAAGTTATAGTGGCGAAGGCAGCGGCAGCTGCTTTCAGATCCGTTTCCCGATGGAACGCCCGGTACACGACGATTCCGATGAGTGACACCTGTAAATCTGCACCGCGCCAACCGCCCGATCCTCTTCAGGGGCGTGCCCTTGTCGTCGATGACGAGGCGGATCTGCGCACACTGCTTGAGATAACACTGGGCCGCATGGGGCTGGAGGTGGTCAGTGCGGCCAATCTGGCCGAGGCGCGGGCGGCCCTGAAGGGGCAGGCGTTCGATCTCTGCCTGACCGATATGCGCCTGCCGGATGGGCGCGGCATGGAGCTCGTTGAGGAGATTCAGCAGCAGTGCCCGCAACTGCCGGTCGCGGTAATTACCGCCTTTGGCAATATGGAGCTGGCGGTGGAAGCGCTGCGTGCCGGTGCATTTGATTGCGTCAGCAAACCGCTTGATATCAATGTGCTGCGTGAGCTGGTTGCCCAGGCGATCCGGCAGGCGCCGGCGCGAGGTGCTGCTGGTCAGGGGGATGGTCTGGTGGGCGAGTCCCGCGCGATCCGCCAGCTCAGAGCGCGGGTGGCCAAGCTCGCACGCAGTCAGGCGCCGGTTTTCATCAGCGGCGAATCCGGTACCGGCAAGGAGGTCACGGCGCGGATGATTCATGCGCTCAGCAACCGGGCGGATCAGCCGTTCGTGGCGGTCAACTGTGGCGCCATTCCGGCGGAGCTGATGGAGTCTGAGTTTTTCGGTCACCTAAAGGGCAGTTTCAGCGGCGCCAGCCATAATCGCAGCGGCTTCTTTCAGGCGGCTGACGGCGGGACGCTGTTTCTGGATGAGATCGCCGACATGCCGCTGGCGATGCAGGTCAAGCTGCTGCGCGCGATTCAGGAACGCCGCGTGCGTCCGGTGGGGGCCGAGCAGGAGCAGCCCGTCAATGTTCGTATTCTCAGTGCCAGCCACAAGCCGCTGCAGGCGGAAGTGGAGGCCGGCCGCTTCCGCGAAGACCTCTACTACCGCATTAACGTCATCGAGCTTCAGGTGCCGCCCCTGCGTGAGCGGTCTGACGATATTCCACTGCTGGCCGAAGCGCTGCTGGCGCGGATCAACGGGCACTATGCGGAGGAAGGCTCGACGGCACGCTTTCAGCTGTCGGACGACGCACTGGATGCCCTGCTGAACTACCCGTTCCCCGGCAATGTGCGTGAGCTGGAAAACATCCTCGAGCGCGCGGCCGCACTCTGTGACGGCAACCTGATCGTCGCGGATGACCTGGCCCTGGATGCCCGAGCGCAGCCAAGAGTGCCGGGCACGTCGATGGGATCGTTCAGCGGCGATGAGCATGGCGCAGACGCGGGCGACGACCGGGAGCAGCTGATCGCCGTGCTGGAAGCACACCGCTGGAACCGCACCGCCGCTGCCCGCGACCTGGGGCTGACGCTGCGTCAGCTGCGCTACCGCATCAAAAAGTACGAACTCGAGTGATGACAGTGCTCAAGGATTCAAACGATAGTTTGTCAAAAACTGACAGCCGGGGTGACAAAGTGTCACCTCTTCGGGAATTCAGATAATAAGTGCGACACTCATGGTTGAACGGCGAGAGGTAGCCAACTGCTGATGGTGGTACGCTTCATCTCGCCAAAGATAGAAGCAAGTATCACCATGAGTTATCAGCAGTTGACCGAGGGGAAACGAT